>NZ_BAUX01000039.1 GCF_002897035.1 Methylopila sp. Yamaguchi | reverse complement strand
ACGCGCACGGCGGTTCAGGCGACCTACGCGATCGGCGGCAAGACGGCGACGGTGCGCGGGATCGAAGCCCTCGGCAACGGCGACGCGGATCGCTTCCAGTCCGGCTCCGGCTCGGACGTGATCATCACCCGCAGCGAGCAGTACGACGACCAGATCGCGACGAACGCGGGCGCCGACACCGTGAAGGTGGCGGGCGGCAACGACGTCGTCGACCTCGGGACCAACGCCGCCGGCTCGGTCGACACGCTGATCGTCGATTACGCGCACCTCAACAGCGGTGCGGGGGTCAACACCGGCATTCAGACAGGGACGCTGGCGGACGGCTACGGCGGCTATTTCGACCTCGGCAATTCCTCGGCGCACAGCGTCGTCTTCGCGGGGGCGGAGCGCTTCGACCTGACGCTGACCGTCTGGGACGACGTGGTCACGACCGGCGACGGCGACGACGTCGTGCGCGGCAACGGCGGCAACGACTATCTCGTCACTCGCAAGGGCGCCGACACCATCGACGGCGGCGAGGGCGCAGACACCTGGGCGGCCGACAAGTCGGCCATGACGGCGGCGCTCGATCTCGACCTGACGCGGACGGCGGTCCAGGCGACCTACGTGATCGGCGGCAAGACCGCGACGGTGCGCGGGATCGA
>NZ_BAUX01000038.1 GCF_002897035.1 Methylopila sp. Yamaguchi | reverse complement strand
GAAGCGGCCGACCGGCTGTCGGGTCTCGAACGCGAGGCTGCGACCCTCGCCGCCGAGGCGGAGCGGCTCGCCCGCGAAGCCGGCGCGGCCGGCGATCAAGCGGCGCTGAAGGAGCGAGCGGAGGCCGCGCGCCAGGCGCTCACGGCGGCCGAGCAGGCCGCGGACGCAGCCGAAGCCGCCCACGCCCGCGCCCGGGCCGACGAGACCGCCGCCCGCGCGCCCGCCGCCCAAGCCAAC
Organism: Methylopila sp. Yamaguchi; assembly: GCF_002897035.1. Classification (GTDB taxonomy): domain Bacteria; phylum Pseudomonadota; class Alphaproteobacteria; order Rhizobiales; family Methylopilaceae; genus Methylopila. Next base: position 629 of record NZ_BAUX01000038.1, on the reverse strand, counting down.
GCACGCGCCGAACGGGCGATCACCGAGGCGCGCACGCTCGCCAAGCTGCTCGCGACCGACGAACGCCGCGCCTTCGCGGCGGTGGTGGACCTGATCTCCGTCGACCCCGGCTTCGAGACCGCGCTCGGGGCGGCGCTCGGCGACGATCTCGACGCCGCCGTCGACCCGCGCGCGCTCGCGCATTGGGCGTGGCTCGACGGCTCGTCGGACGCGGCGCTCCCGGATGGCGCGACCCCGCTGTCGTCCCATGTCGCGGCCCCGCAGGAGCTCGCCCGCACGCTGGCGCAGGTCGGCGTCGTGGCGCGCGCGGACGGCGCGCGACTGCGGGAACAGCTGAAGCCCGGCCAGCGGCTCGTCAGCCGCGAAGGCGACCTGTGGCGCTGGGACGGCCTGACGCTCGCCGCGGACGCGCCGACGCCGGCCGCGCGACGGCTCGCCGAAAAGAACCGGCTGGGCGGGGTCGAGCGCGCCGCAGCGGAGGCGCGCGCGGAGGCCGACCGGTTGCGGCTCGCGGTCGACGCCGCCCGTGCGGCGACCGGACGCGCGGCCGCCGACGAGCGGGCCGCCCGCGACGCGGCCAAGGCCGCCCGGTCTAAGCTCGACGCCGCCCGCGAGGCGGAAGCGGCGGC
>NZ_BAUX01000037.1 GCF_002897035.1 Methylopila sp. Yamaguchi | reverse complement strand
GGTAAGTTTGCGGCGCTTGAGGCGCGGTACGATCGTCTGAAGCAGAGCGGGGCCGATCCGTTTTCGGTGCGGTTCGACGACATTCTGTCCTCGGTCGAAGGCGTGGTGCGCGGCAAGAAGACCCTGCTGTTCGGCACCAACAACTACCTCGGGCTGACCTTCGACGAGGTCGCCATGGAGCAGTCCGCCGACGCCATCCGCCACCACGGCACCGGCACCACCGGCTCCCGCATCGCCAACGGCAGCTACAAAGTCCACGCCGAGCTCGAGCGCGAGCTCGCGGACTTCTACCGCCGCAAGCACTGCATGGTGTTCTCGACCGGCTATCAGGCCAACCTCGGCATGATCTCGACGCTCGTCGGCAAGGACGACCACCTGTTCCTCGACGCCGACAGCCACGCCTCGATCTACGACGGCTCGCGCCTCGGCCACGCGCCGGTGGTCCGCTTCCGCCACAACAACCCCGACGACCTCGCCAAGCGCCTCCGCCGCATGGACGGCCAGCCCGGCGACAAGCTGATCGTGGTCGAGGGCATCTACTCCATGCTCGGCGACACCGCCCCGCTGAAGGAGTTCGTCGACGTCAAGCGCGAGTACGGCGCCTATCTGATGGTGGACGAGGCCCACTCCATGGGCGTGCTCGGCCGCGACGGCCGCGGCCTCGCGGAGCGCGAGGGCGTCGAGGACGACGTCGACTTCGTCGTCGGCACCTTCTCGAAGAGCCTGGCCAGCGTCGGCGGCTTCTGCGTCTCGAGCCTCGAGGGCTTCGAGATCCTGCGGCTCGCCTCCCGCCCCTACATGTTCACGGCCTCGCTGCCGCCCTCGATCATGTCCTCGACGATCTCGGCGCTGAAGACGCTGCGGCGCGAGCCGGAACGCCGGACCCGGCTGACCGCGAACAGCCGCCGGTTCTACAACGGCCTGCGCTCCGCCGGCTTCAACGTCGGCCCGGAGTGCACCCCGATCGTCGCGGTCATCATCGACAACCCCGACGTCGCGGTGGCGTTCTGGAAGCGGCTGCTGGACGAGGGCATGTACCTCAACCTCGCGCTGCCGCCCGCGACGCCGAACTCGTCCGCCTTCCTGCGGTCGAGCGTCAGCGCCGCCCACGCCGACGAGCACATCGACTTCGCCATCGCCCTCATGACCCGCATCGGACGCGAATTC
>NZ_BAUX01000036.1 GCF_002897035.1 Methylopila sp. Yamaguchi | reverse complement strand
GGACCTCGGCAATGGCGACGCGGATCGCTTCCAGTCGGGCTCGGGCAACGACGTCATCATCACCCGCAGCGAGCAGTACGACGACCAGATCGCGACGAACGCGGGGGCCGACACCGTCAAGGTGGCCGGCGGCAACGACGTCGTCGACCTCGGGACGGGGTCGGACGTGCTTATCGTTGACTATTCGCATTTCGACAGCGGCGCCGGCGTCACCACGGGCGTCCAGACCGGGACGCTCGCGACCGGTTATGGCGGCTACTTCGACCTCGCGAACTCGTCCGCGCACAGCGTCGTTTTCGCCGGCGCCGAGCGCTTCGATCTTACCCTCACCATCAGAAACGATGCCGTCACGACCGGAGATGGCGACGACGTCCTCGACGGCCGAGCGGGCGACGACACGCTCATTGGCGCAGGCGGAAACGACACCTATGTGGTCGGTAGCCAGGGCGATCGCGTGGTCGAAACGGCGAACGGCGGGACCGACACGATCAAGTCGAGCGTCACCTTCGCGCTGGAAGCCGGGCAGGCGATCGAGATCCTCGCGACGACCTCCGATACCGCAAAGACGGCCATCAATCTGACGGGCAACGAGCTCGTCAACAGGCTGCGCGGCAACGCGGGCGCCAACGTCCTCGACGGCGGCCTCGGCGCCGACCTGATGTACGGCCTTGCCGGCAACGACACCTACCTCGTCGACGACGCGGCCGACCGGGTCTACGAAGCCGCGGCCGGCGGAACGCTCGACACTGTGAAGGTGGCGGCGAATGTCCTGCGGTATGCGCTGCTCGCGGGCCAGGAGATCGAGTCGCTGGCGGCGGCCGACGTCGCCGGGTTCGCGGCGCTGAGCCTCACCGGCAACGAATTCGGCCAGGCCATCACAGGCAACGCCGGCGACAACGTCCTCAAGGGCGGGCTCGGGGCCGACGCTCTGAACGGCAAGGGGGGCGTCGACACCGCGGACTACAGCGACAAGACCACGAGCGTCGCGGTGACGCTGAACCGCAACACCAGCGCCGTGGTCACGGTCGGCGGCCAGTCGGAGGACACGCTCGTCGCCATCGAGAACGTCGTCGGCGGGTCCGCCGCGGACATGCTCACCGGCGACGACCTCGCGAACCGGCTCGACGGCGGACGGGGCGCCGACGTGCTCAAGGGCATGGCGGGAGCCGACACCTACATCGTCGACGACGCCGGCGATCAGGTGATCGAAGCCGCGGCCGGCGGGACAGACGCCGTGTTGGCGAGCGTTTCCTACACGCTCCAGGCGGGTCAGGAGATCGAGGGCCTTTCCACCACAGACGACGCCGGCCTCGGGGCCATCAACCTGACGGGCAACGAATTCGTCAACGCGCTGAAGGGCAAC
>NZ_BAUX01000035.1 GCF_002897035.1 Methylopila sp. Yamaguchi | reverse complement strand
CCCCTCAGCAGTTCCACGAGCGTTTTTCCGAGCCGTGCGGGGCTTGGGGAGACGCGGACGCCGGCGGCTTCCATGGCGGCGATCTTGTCGTCCGCGCCGCCCTTGCCGCCCGAGATGATCGCGCCCGCATGACCCATCCGACGGCCCGGAGGCGCCGTGCGGCCGGCGATGAAGCCGACGGTCGGCTTCGAGCGTCCGCGCTTCGCCTCGTCCGCCAGGAACTGCGCCGCGTCCTCCTCCGCCGAGCCGCCAATCTCGCCGATCATCACGATCTGCTCGGTCTTCGGATCGGCCAGAAACATCTCCAGCATGTCGATGAACTCGGTCCCCTTCACAGGGTCGCCGCCGATGCCCACCGCCGTGGTCTGGCCAAGGCCCTCCCGCGTCGTCTGGAACACCGCCTCATAGGTCAGCGTCCCCGAGCGCGACACCACGCCCACGGTGCCGCGCGAGAAGATGTTGCCCGGCATGATGCCGATCTTGCTCTCCCCCGCCGTCACCACGCCCGGGCAGTTCGGCCCGATCAGCCGCGTCTTCGAGCCCTCGAGCGCCCGCTTCACCCGCACCATGTCGAGCACCGGCACGCCCTCGGTGATGCACACCACAAGCGGGATCTCCGCCGCGATCGCCTCGAGGATCGCGTCCGCCGCACCCGCCGGCGGCACGTAGACCACCGACGCGTCGGCGCCCGTCGCCTCGCGGGCCTCCCGCACCGTGTCGAACACCGGCAGGTTCAGGTGCGTCTGCCCGCCCTTCCCCGGCGCCACGCCGCCGACCATCTTGGTCCCGTAGGCGATCGCCTGCTCCGAGTGGAACGTGCCGTTCTTGCCGGTGAAGCCCTGGCAGATGACTTTGGTGGTCGCGTCGATCAGGATCGACATGGCTCAGGCCCCCTTCTTCACGGCGGCCACGATCTTCTGCGCGGCGTCGTCCAGGTCGTCCGCCGGCAGCACGTTCAGCCCGCTCTCGGCGATGATTCGCTTGCCTTCCTCGACGTTCGTGCCCTCGAGCCGAACGACCAGCGGGACCTGAAGCCCCACCGCCTTCACCGCCGCGATCACGCCGCGCGCGATCACGTCGCACTTCATGATCCCGCCGAAGATGTTGACGAGGATCCCCTTCACCTGCGGGTCCGCGGTGATGATCTTGAACGCCGCCGTCACCTTCTCCTCCGTCGCGCCGCCGCCGACGTCCAGGAAGTTGGCCGGCTCCTCGCCGTAGAGCTTGATGATGTCGAGCGTCGCCATCGCCAGACCCGCCCCGTTCACCATGCAGCCGATGGTGCCGTCGAGCGCGATGTAGGCGAGGTCGTGCTTCGAGGCCTCGATCTCCTTCTCGTCCTCCTCCGTCAGGTCGCGCAGCTCGGCGAGCTCCGGATGACGGTAGAGCGCGTTCGAATCGAACGTCACCTTGGCGTCGAGGCAGCGCAGCTTGCCGTCCTTGGTCACGATCAGCGGGTTGACCTCGAGCATCGCCATGTCGGTCGCGACGAAGGCCGCATAGAGCTTCTCGACCAGCGAGCCCGCCTGCTTGGCGAGGTCCCCGGACAGCCCGAGCGCCTTCGCGACGGTGCGCCCATGGTGCGGCTGCACCCCCGTCGCCGGGTCCACCGTGACGGTGTGGATCTTCTCAGGGTGGTCGTGCGCCACCTCCTCGATGTCCATCCCGCCCTCGGTCGACACCACGAAGGCCACATGCCCCGTCGTCCGGTCCACCAGCGCCGAGAGGTAGAACTCCTTCTCGATCAGCGAACCCTCCTCGACATACAGGCGGTTCACCTGCTTGCCAGACGGACCCGTCTGCTTCGTCACCAACGTCCGACCAAGCATCT
>NZ_BAUX01000034.1 GCF_002897035.1 Methylopila sp. Yamaguchi | reverse complement strand
TGAGAAAGACTGATCGATGTCGGACAAGCGTTTTCATCTCGGTTGGTTCATGAACTTCACGCCGGACGAGTGGCGGGAGCCGTTTGGGCAGGGCGGCCGGCCGTGGGACGGCCAGTTCTATGTCGAGATGGCGAGGGCGCTGGAGCGGGCGTGCTTCGACTACATCATGATCGAGGACAAGCTGATGGTGCCGCAGACCTATGGCGGCTCGGCCAAGGCCTCGCTCAACCACGGCATGATGGTGCCGAAGCACGATCCGGCCCCGCTCGCGGTCGCGATGGGCATGGCGACGCAGCGCCTCGGCGTCATCGCCACCATGTCGACGATGGCCTATCCGCCGTTCCTGATGGCGCGCCTGTGCTCGACCATCGACAGCCTGACCAACGGCCGCTTCGGCTGGAACGTCGTGACGTCCGCCGAAGACCTGATGGCGAAGAACTTCGGCATGGACCGGCTGCCGCCGCGCGACCAGCGCTACGAGATGGCCGACGAGTACATGGAGGTGATGGGCAAGCTGTTCGAAAGCTGGGACCCGGACGCGGTCGTGCTCGACCGCGACGCCGGGATCTACGCCGACGAGACCAAGGTCCGGCCGATCGATTTCGAGGGCAAGTACTACAAGGTCCGCGGCCCGCTCAACACCGTGCCCTCGCCTCAGGGGAGGCCGATCTACGTGCAGGCCGGCGCCTCGCCGAAGGGCCGCGACTTCGCAGCGACCCATGCGGACTCGATCGTCTCGGTCGCGAGCGGCGTCGAGGAGATGCGGAAGTTCCGCGCCGACATCCGCGCCCGGGCCGAAAAGTTCGGGCGCGACCCGGACACGATCAAGGTGATGTTCTGCGTGACCCCGACGCTTGGCGAGACCGACGACGAGGCGCGGGCGAAGTACGAGCGCATGCTGAACTCGCCGCATTTCATCGTCGACACGCTGGCCTCGCTGTCCGCGATCACCGAGATCGACTTCGCGCAGTACGACCTCGACAGGCCGCTGCCGGAGAAGCTCGTCACCAACGGCGAGTCCGGCACGCTCGACAAGTTCCAGCAGTGGGGCAGCGGCAAGACGCTGAGGGAGCTGGTGGTCGCCGGCGGCGGCGGGCTGGTGTCGTCGGTGGAGCTGGTCGGGACGCCCGACACGGTCGCCGAGCGCATGGGCGAGGTGATGGCCGAGGTCGGCGGCGACGGCTTCCTGATCACGACGCCGGTGCTGCGGGTCAGCCGCCGCTTCATCACCGAGGTGACGGACGGGCTCGTGCCGGCGCTCCAGAAGCGCGGGCTAGCGCGCACGGCCTACGCGCACGAGAAGCTGCGCGACAACCTGCTCGACTTTTGAGGACCGGGAGGGCCGTCGCGATGGACGACGCAGCGGATCTCGCCTGCGCGGCGCCGGTCGGCCGGGAGCGCTATCGCGACGCGATGGCGGCGGTCGCGGCCGCCGTCAACGTGGTGACGACCGACGGGCCGGGCGGCCGCGCCGGCTTCACCGCGACCGCGGTCTGCAGCGTGACCGACGCGCCGCCGACGCTGCTGGTCTGCGTCAAGCGCGACAGCTCGGTCGGCGAGGCGTTCCGGGCGAACGGGGCGCTCTGCGTCAACACGCTGGCGCCCGGGCACAGGCCGCTGTCGAACCTGTTCGGCGGCCGGACGCCCGCCGAGGAGCGCTTCGCGGCGGCGACCTGGCGGCGCGGCCCGAGCGGCGCGCCGATGCTCGAGGGCGCGCTCGCCTCGTTCGACTGCCGGATCGACCGCGTCGTCGACGTCGGCACCCACGCCGTCCTGTTCTGCGAGGTGCTCGACATCACCCTCGGAGACGACCGCCAAGGCCTGATCTACGTCGGACGAAGATACGACACCGTCACGGCC
>NZ_BAUX01000033.1 GCF_002897035.1 Methylopila sp. Yamaguchi | reverse complement strand
CGAAGGCGAGGCAAGGCCCGCCCGCGTGGCCGGCGCAGCGTTCTAGTCCGACACGCGCGTCGCAGCGCAACCAAAGAGGCGGTCCGACGGGCCGCCTCTTTCCATTTCGGCGGGACTCAAGCCTCCGGGGCTGCGGCCGATCGAAGCGCTCGCGAGGCGCGACGACGAAGAAACTCAAGAACGTCTTGCGCGCGCCCGCCTACGCGCTGCGTCATCTGGTCCAAAGGAGGCCTTCGTGAGGCATCTGGCATCTGGTATCCGGCGAGTCCGTCGATGAAGAGCGTCAGGGAGAGCCGCGCCGTGAAAGTCCCGCTGCGTTGGCCTGTCGGGGACGAAGCCGCCTCCGAACTGGTGCTTGAGCGCTTTGCGCCCGAGCAGACGTTCAAGACCAAGGTCTACGCCGCGCTGAAGCAGGCGATCGTCAACATGGACATCTACTCCACGCCGGAGCCGACGTGGATCGACGAGCGGCAGCTGTCGGAGCGCCTCGGCGTCAGCCGCACGCCGGTCCGCGAGGCGATAGCGATGCTCGAGCAGGAGGGCTTCGTGAAGTCGATGCCCCGGCGGGGCATCATGGTGCTCAAGAAGACCCGGCGCGAGGTCGTCGAGATGGTCCAGGCCTGGGCCGCCCTCGAGAGCATGGCGGCGCGGCTGGTCACCGAGAACGCGTCCGACGAAGAGATTGCGACTCTCCGGACGCTGTTCAAGGACTTCGGCGAAGCGCATAAGCCGTCCGACTTCGTCAGCGAGTACTCGCAGGCGAACATCCTGTTTCACCAGACCCTCATCCGCCTCAGCGGCTCCAAAGTGCTGGCGGACATGACGGCGAACCTGCTGGTGCACGTGCGCGGCATCCGGCAGATCACGATCGGGCGCGACGACCGAGCGAGCCGCTCGATCGTCGAACACCTCAACATCATCGAGGCGCTGGAGAGGCGGGACGCCGACGCCGCCGAGCGGTTCTCCCGCGACCATACGCTCGGCCTGTCGACCTACGTCGAGGAGCACGGCGACATCTTCGACTGAGGGCCCCGGAAGCCGCGGTCTTCAGCCTTTCTGTCAATAGGCAGTCTCTGGCATTAGTTATACCAATAACCGTGCCGCGCATGCGGGCCGCGTGGGAACGCTTGGGAACGGTGAGGGGCCAATGAGACTTCATGAGTTTCAGGCGAAGAGCCTCTTGGCCGACTACGGCTTGCCCTGCCCCAAAGGGGCGGTCGCCATCACCGCCGCCGAAGCGGAGAGCATCGCCCGGGACCTGGGCGTCGCCCCGCTCGCCGTGAAGGCGCAGATTCACGCCGGCGAACGCGGCGCCGCAGGGGGCGTGCGCATGGCGCACGGGCCCGCCATGGTCCGGTCCGCCGCCGAGGCGCTGCTCGGCAAGAAGCTCATCACCGCGCAGACGGGCGAGGGCGGCCTGACGGTCCGCCGCGTCTACGTCGAAGCCGCGACGCCCGCCGTGAAGCAGATCTATCTGGCGCTCGTGGTGGAGCCCGCCCTCGGCGGCTTCGCGCTGCTCGGCGCGGCGCAAGGCGGCGAGGAGATCGAGCGGCGGGAGCGGGAAGGCCGCCTCGTCCGCGAGCGGCTCACGCTGTCGGTCGGCGCGGAGCCCGATCCGGCCGAGCTCGACGCGTTTCTCGCCGCGATCGGCCTTGAGGGCGGCGCGCGGGCGAAGGCCGCGACCCTCGTCGCCGGCCTGCGCCGCGCCTTCATCGAGCTCGACGCCAGCCTGATCGAGATCAACCCGCTCGCTGTCACCGCCGACGGCGACCTGTTCGCGCTCGACGTCAAGATGACGCTCGACGACAACGCGCTGTTCCGCCACCGCGACCTCGCGTCCCTGCGCGACGAGGACGACGACGAGCGGGTGAAGCTGACGTCGCAGCGCGACCAGCTCAACTTCGTGCAGCTCGACGGCGACATCGGCCTCGTCTCCAACGGGGCGGGGCTCGGCCTCGCGACGTTGGACATGGTGAAGGCGGCGGGCGGTCGCCCGGCGAACTTCATGGACATCCGCACCACGGCGACGAGCCTAGACATCGCCCACGGCTTCGCGCTGCTCCTCGACAATCCCGCGATCAAGACGCTGCTCGTAAACGTGCACGGCGGCGGCATGCAGTCCTGCGACACCATCGCCGAGGGCCTCGGGGTCGCGCTCCGGCGCTCGGGCCGGTCGTTGCCCGTCGTCGTCCGCCTCGCCGGGCTGAACGCGGAGTTCGCCCGCACGCGCTTCAAGAACTTCGGCTGCGCGGTGATCGAGGAGCCGGACATGGCGTCGGCCGCCCAGCGCGCGGTGACCGTCGCGGCCAGCGGGAGGGCTTGAGCATGGCGATCCTGCTCGACAAGAACACGCGCGTCATCTGCCAGGGCATCACGGGCTGGGCCGGCACGCACCACGTCACGCAGATGATGGAGTACGGCACCAAGGTCGTCGGCGGCGTTCGCCCGGGCAAGGGCGGCCGCTCGCACCTCAACCTTCCGGTGTTCGACACGGTGGCGGCCGCGCGCGACGAGACGGGCGCGAACGCCAGCATCATCTTCGTGCCGCCGGCCTCCGCTGCGGCCGCCATGATCGAGGCGATCGAGGCCGAGATTCCGTTGGTGGTGACCGTCACCGAACGCGTGCCCCTGCTGGACATGATCCGCGTGCGCGAGGCGCTCGCCGGCTCTCGCACCCGCCTGGTCGGGGCGAACAGCCAAGGCGTGCTCGCGCCCGGGATCGCCAAGCTCGGCGTGATGGCGACGGGGTCCGAGCGCCCGGGCGGCGTCGGCATCGTGTCGCGTTCCGCCTCGCTCACCTCAGAGGTGGTGGCGCAGGTCAGCGCCGCGGGTCTGGGTCAGTCCACGACCGTCGGCGTGGGCGGCGATCCGATCCACGGCCTTTCCATGCGGGACTGCCTCGAGCTGTTCTTCGCCGATCCCGAGACCGAAGGGGTGATCCTCATCGGCGAGATCGGCGGTTTCGAAGAACAGGAGGCCGCCGAGTTCATCCGCGAGGCGAAGCCTTCGAAGCCGGTCGTCGCGCTGATCGTCGGCGCCCACGCCCCGGCCGAGCGCCGCATGGGCCACGCCGGCGCGCTGGCGATCGGCGGAGCGGCCGCGGCCTCCGCCAAGATCGCGGCGCTCGAGCAGGCGGGCGTGCGCATCGCGCCCAGCGCCGGTCTCGTCGGGCGCACCATGGCCGACGCGCTCGCGAAGACGCACTGACGCCTCGACGACGGACGGCGCGGAACGGCCGCCCGCGCGGCCGGGCGTCGCCGCGACATCACGACATCTGGCCGAGCCTCGCGCGGCGCCACGACCACACGGGAGACTGACGCGATGAAGATCTGCATCTATGGGGCCGGCGCCATCGGCGGCTACATGGCGGTGATGCTGAAGCGCTCGGGCGTGGACGTCTCCCTCGTCGCGCGCGGACCGCATCTCGCGGCGATAAAGGAACGGGGGCTGAAGCTGCTGATCGACGGGCAGGAGCTCGTCGCGGAGATGCCAGCGACGAAGAACGCCGCGGAGCTCGGGCCGCAGGACTACGTCATCAACGGGCTCAAGGCACACCAGGCCTGGGAGTCCGCGGAAGACATGGCGCCGCTGATGGGCGACCACACCGCGGTCGTCACCATGCAGAACGGCGTGCCGTGGTGGTACTTCCACGGTCTGGAAGGGAAGTACGCCGACCTGCGCCTGCAGAGCGTCGATCCGGGCGACCGGCAATGGAACGCGATCCGCCCCGAGCGCGTCATCGGCGGCACCGTCTACCCGGCGACCGAGATCACCGAACCCGGCGTGATCAAGCACATCTACGGCGACGCCTTCGGGCTCGGCGAGCCCAACCGGCGGAAGACCGAGCGCCTGGCCCGGCTCGCGGACGCGATCAACGCGAGCGGGCTCAAGGCGCGTGTCTACGACGACATCCGCGACGACATCTGGCTGAAGCTCTGGGGCAACCTTTGCTTCAACCCGATTTCGGCGATCACCCGCGCCACGCTGGACGTGGTGGCGACAGATCCCGCCACCCGCGCCTTGGCCAAGAGCATGATGCTCGAGGCCCAGCAGATCGGCGAGACCTTCGGCGCCACCTTCAAGGTGGACGTCGAGCGCCGGATCAACGGCGCCGCGAAGGTCGGCGCCCATCGCACGTCGATGCTGCAGGACGTGGAGGCCGGGAAGGCGATCGAGCTCGACGCCCTGCTCTCGTCCGTGCAGGAGATGGGCCGTCTCGCGAACGTCGCGACGCCCATGATCGACCTCGTGCTCGGCCTCACCAAGCAGATGGGCCGTTCGCTCGGCGTCTATCCCACCTTCCCGGAAGAGGTGGTCGAGGAGCAGCCGCTTAAGGTGGCCAATGGTTGAGGCCACCGCCGTCGCGACCGCTCTCTGGGTGCGGTTCGCCCGCGCCGGGCAGGCAGGCTTCGGCCGTCTGGTCGGCGACGCCGTCGAGGTCCATGAAGGCGATATGTTCGCGGCGCCGAC
>NZ_BAUX01000032.1:2500-5887 GCF_002897035.1 Methylopila sp. Yamaguchi | reverse complement strand
CCTTGCCCCCTTGCGGCGACCGTCCCCCGTTTTCCGCCCGTTTTGAACGCCGACAGCCCCGCTTTTTGAGCGGGGCTGTTTGTGTTTGGATTTGGTTGCGGGGACAGGATTTGAACCTGTGACCTTCAGGTTATGAGCCTGACGAGCTACCGGGCTGCTCCACCCCGCGTCATGTCCGGATCTGCGATCGACGGACGAAGGCTTTGGCTGAGCATCGTAGAGCGTTTTCGTGTGCTTCGCAGGCCTGGCGACGACCTACTCTCCCGCGCCTTAAGACGGAGTACCATCGGCGCAGAGGTGCTTAACGGCCGAGTTCGGGATGGGATCGGGTTTTTTCACCTCGCAAAGCCACCAGGCCGGCGAAGCACACGTTTGTCGAAGCAAGCTGGGTTTGATCTTGTCAGGATCGGGTCCGCGACGATCACCAGGAGTGATCGCGCTGGGAGCCAGAACGCTTGCGCGTTCGGCTGAGACGAACGCTGTCGCGTTCGCTTGAAGACAAACGCTTTGCGTTCGCTTCGGGATGAGCATGGATCGCAAGAACGATCAAGCCAATCGAACGATTAGTACCGGTAAGCTTCACATGTCGCCATGCTTCCACACCCGGCCTATCAACGTGGTGGTCTTCCACGGTTCTCAAGGGAGATCTCGTTTTGAGGGGGGTTTCCCGCTTAGATGCCTTCAGCGGTTATCCCGTCCGCACGTAGCTACCCTGCAATGCGGCTGGCGCCACAACAGGTCCACCAGAGGTGCGTTCATCCCGGTCCTCTCGTACTAGGGACAAATCCTCTCAAATCTCCGACACCCACGGCAGATAGGGACCGAACTGTCTCACGACGTTCTGAACCCAGCTCACGTACCACTTTAATCGGCGAACAGCCGAACCCTTGGGACCTGCTCCAGCCCCAGGATGTGATGAGCCGACATCGAGGTGCCAAACACTGCCGTCGATATGGACTCTTGGGCAGTATCAGCCTGTTATCCCCGGCGTACCTTTTATCCGTTGAGCGATGGCCCGTCCACGTGGAGCCACCGGATCACTATGACCGACTTTCGTCTCTGCTCGACTTGTCTGTCTCGCAGTCAGGCAGGCTTATGCCATTGCACTCAACGAGCGATTTCCGACCGCTCTGAGCCTACCATCGCGCGCCTCCGTTACTCTTTGGGAGGCGACCGCCCCAGTCAAACTACCCACCATGCATTGTCCCGGAGCCGGATGACGGCTCGCGGTTAGACGATCGTGACGATAAGGGTGGTATTTCAAGGGTGGCTCCACACGAGCTGGCGCCCATGCTTCAAAGCCTACCACCTATCCTACACATGCCAACACAATCGCCAATGCAAAGCTATAGTAAAGGTGCACGGGGTCTTTCCGTCTGACCGCAGGAACCCCGCATCTTCACGGGGAATTCAATTTCACTGAGTCTATGCTGGAGACAGCGGGGAAGTCATTACGCCATTCGTGCAGGTCGGAACTTACCCGACAAGGAATTTCGCTACCTTAGGACCGTTATAGTTACGGCCGCCGTTTACCGGGGCTTCGATTCAAAGCTTGCACCTCTCCTCTTAACCTTCCGGCACCGGGCAGGCGTCAGACCCTATACGTCATCTTGCGATTTCGCAGAGCCCTGTGTTTTTGCTAAACAGTTGCCACCCCCTGGTCTGTGCCCCTCGCACACGGTTGCCCGCATACGAGGCCTCCTTATCCCGAAGTTACGGAGGCAATTTGCCGAGTTCCTTCAGCATAGTTCTCTCAAGCGCCTTGGTATGCTCTACCAGTCCACCTGTGTCGGTTTCGGGTACGGTCTGATGTGGGAGCTATTTCCTGGAACGACCAGGCCGCCTTCGGAATCCAATAACCTCCGACGGCTTTCGTCATTCGTCACTACCCACTGGCTGGGGAATATTCACCCCATTCCCATCGACTACGCCTTTCGGCCTCGCCTTAGGGGCCGGCTAACCCTGCGCAGATTAGCTTTACGCAGGAACCCTTGGACTTTCGGCGGGAGTGTCTCTCACACTCCTTTTCGTTACTCATGTCAGCATTCGCACTTCCGATACCTCCAGGATGCCTCACGGCTGTCCCTTCGCAGGCTTACGGAACGCTCCGCTACCGCTCACCTTGCGGTGAACCCTAAGCTTCGGCTCGTGGCTTGAGCCCCGTTACATCTTCGGCGCAAGAACCCTTGTTTAGACCAGTGAGCTGTTACGCTTTCTTTAAAGGATGGCTGCTTCTAAGCCAACCTCCTGGTTGTTTTGGGATTCTCACATCCTTTCCCACTTAGCCACGAATTGGGGGCCTTAGCTGTAGGTCAGGGTTGTTTCCCTCTCCACGACGGACGTTAGCACCCGCCGTGTGTCTGCCGGATAGTACTTGCTGGTATTCGGAGTTTGGTTAGGTTTGGTAATCCGGTAAGGACCCCTAGCCCATCCAGTGCTCTACCCCCAGCAGTATTCGTCCGACGCTCTACCTAAATAGATTTCGCGGAGAACCAGCTATTTCCGAGTTTGGTTGGCCTTTCACCCCTAGCCACAAGTCATCCGAGACTTTTTCAACAGGCACCGGTTCGGTCCTCCAGTGCGTGTTACCGCACCTTCAACCTGCTCATGGCTAGATCACCCGGTTTCGGGTCTAATACGTCGAACTTCACGCCCTATTCAGACTCGCTTTCGCTTCGCCTACACCTAACGGCTTAAGCTTGCTCGACACATTAAGTCGCTGACCCATTATACAAAAGGTACGCAGTCACCCTTGCGGGCTCCTACTGTTTGTAAGCATCCGGTTTCAGGAACTGTTTCACTCCCCTTGTCGGGGTGCTTTTCACCTTTCCCTCACGGTACTGGTTCGCTATCGGTCGCTGAGGAGTACTTAGGCTTGGAGGGTGGTCCCCCCATGTTCAGACAGGATTTCACGTGTCCCGCCCTACTCGAATCCTTCCAAAAGCTTTTCTCATACGGGGCTATCACCCATTAATGCCCGACTTTCCAGACGGTTCTGATGAGATTTTGGAAGGCGTTGGCCTAGTCCGCGTTCGCTCGCCACTACTAACGGAGTCTCTGTTGATGTCCTTTCCTCCGGGTACTTAGATGTTTCAGTTCCCCGGGTTCGCCTTTGTTTCCTATGTATTCAGAAACAAATACCTCGTTATCAACGCGTCGTAATCCCACTCATCCAGATCACTCCGGATAAGTCGAATTACGAAACGTTGGAGGTGGGTTTCCCCATTCGGAAATCGTCGGATCAAAGCCTGTTCGCAGCTCCCCGACGCTTATCGCAGCGTACCACGTCCTTCATCGCCTCTCAGCGCCAAGGCATCCACCGAATGCTCTTAAGACACTTGATCGCTCTCACGATCGATGCTCACCCCCGCGAAAATCACACCGTGA
>NZ_BAUX01000031.1 GCF_002897035.1 Methylopila sp. Yamaguchi | reverse complement strand
CGCCCCGATAAGCGCCACGCCGGAAGCTGCGAAGAGACGGCCTAGGGCATCTGCCATCGAAGCCGCCCCCGAGCTGTTCCTATCGTCCGGCCTTCACGACGAGCACGCTGCACGCGAGCGGCGGCCTTGAAGATAAAGATGAGCGCGCTCGACCTTATCGTCTGCGCCGCGAGCGATAAATTCCGACGGGCGACGGCCTCATGCCGTGCTGCGATTGCGGACGCCCGACCGCCGGCGCGCGTATCCGGCCAAGCTGGCACGAGCCGATCGCTTACGTGCTCGACCGCCGGAAGAATGTCGGAATCAGAGCACAACCGGTCGCGCCCTCACAAGACGCTTCCTCCGGTCTTCATACCATCCCCTGACAGACTAAAGCTGGCGCCCGCAGGGTTAAGCTGGCTGGGGAAACGACAAACGACCTCATCGAACGGGCCCTGCGCTCGAGCTGCTCGGCTACCCCACGGGGTGGTCGGAACGCTGACGTGCGCGCGCTCGCCAGCAGAGCGATGAGCTCCGGTCGGCGTCGCGGCTTGCCGAGCCCCGTTTGATGGGATGTTCGCCGCCACACCCCTGTCTGCTCCGGGACCGGCCGTCCGCCGCTCCCGAGGACGCGTCCGTCGCTTCAAGACACGCGGCGCCGCGCCCAAGAAATGAGTGCGGAAGACCGGAAGGGCCTGAAGCATAGCGCCGGGAGGCGCCAGTCGAAACAACAGGGAGACGGGTGACGTGACCACTCAGACGACGACGGAGCCGCGCGGGCTCGATCCCGCGGTGTTCTGGCCGGGCCTCGCCATCGGCGGCGGTTTCGTACTCTGGGGCGCGCTCGCTCCCGAAAGCCTGACCGTCGCCGCCCGCTGGACGCTCGCCGGCGTAATCCGGTCGTTCGGCTGGGGCTTCGTCGTCTCCACCGCGTTCTTCCTCGTCTTCGCGGTCTTTCTCGCGTTCAGCCGGTTCGGCGACATCAAGCTTGGGCGTGAAGACGAAGCGCCGGAGTTCGCGACCTCCTCTTGGGTGTGCATGATGTTCAGCGTCGGCATGGGGATCGGGCTCATGTTCTGGGGCGCCGCGGAGCCGATCTCGCATTTCGGCGCGCCGCCGCATGCGCTCGCGGAGCCCAAGACCAAGGCCGCCGCGCTGGTCGCGATGCAGTACTCCTACTTTCATTGGGCGCTGCATCCTTGGGCGATCTACGCCGTCGTCGGCCTCGCGCTCGCCTATTTCAGCTACCGCCGCGGGCTGCCCGTGCTGGTCTCGAGCGCATTCCAGCCTCTTCTGGGAAGCGCGATCCATGGGCCGGCGGGCAAGGCCATCGACGTGCTGGCGATCGTCGCGACCCTGTTCGGCACGGCGACGTCGCTCGGGCTCGGCGCCCAGCAGATCAACAGCGGCCTCAACATCCTTTGGAGCACGGGAGAGACGAACGGGATTTCGCTCGCGATCATCGCCATTCTGACCGTCGCCTTCATCCTCTCGGCCGTCTCCGGCGTCGGCAAAGGCGTGCAGTTCCTCAGCAACATGAACATGGCGCTCGCGGTCGCGCTGCTGGCGTTCCTCGCGGTGTGCGGCCCGACCGTGTTCATCTTCAACACCTTCATCGAGTCGATCGGCGAGTACATCAGCAACATCGTCACGATGTCGTTCCGCACCGCGGCGTTCAGCGACGGGTCCTGGCTGTCGAGCTGGACCATCTTCTACTGGGCGTGGTGGGTGTCCTGGGCGCCCTTCGTCGGCGTCTTCATCGCGCGGATCTCGCGCGGCCGCAGCATTCGGGAGTTCGTCTTCGGCGTGCTGCTGATACCGAGCGCGGTGACCTTCGTGTGGTTCACCATCATGGGAGGCGCGGCGCTGCACTCCGAGCTGTTCGGTCCCGGCGGGCTGCTCGCCGCGGTCAACGCCAAGGGCGAGGCGGCCTCGCTGTTCGTCCTGCTCGCGCAATTTCCCTGGCCCGCGCTGACCTCCGCGGTCGCCATGTTCCTGGTCGCGGTGTTCTTCGTCTCGGGGGCGGACGCCGCCTCCGTGGTCATGGGCATGCTGTCGTCCCGCGGCGCGCTGGAGCCGCGGCCGACGATCGTCGCGCTCTGGGGCGCGCTCGCCGGAGCGTCCGCCTGCGTGCTCTTGGTGATGGGCGGGCTAAAAGGCCTGCAGACCGCGTCGATCCTTGCGGCGGCGCCGTTCCTCCTGGTGATGGTTGGGCTCTGCGTCTCGCTGTGGCGCGGCCTGATGGACGACGTGACCGGCAAGACGACGGCGGCCCGGCCGAGCCCCGCAGACGCGCGGCCCGTGGCGGTCGCGCGAGCGGTCGACGCTTAAGAGCAGCTGCTCTGTCCTACGGCGCGGGGGGCGGCCATTCAGCCGCCACCCCGCGGACTGTGGGGCGCTCCCGCCTTGGACAGCGCGAGCGGCTCGCCGGCGGCCAGCCGGCGCGGTTCAGGACCTCACGAGGTCCTCGAACTCGTCGATCGTGAAAACCCAGCCCTCGCCGCCCGTGATGATCGGCTCACCGGCTCCCTCGGTCGCGAGGCGCCGCGCCAGCGCGAGCGCGTCCGGGGCCGTGGGGACCACGACCTCGTGGCCTGAGGATGAGGGATCGAACACCGTATAGGACATCGTCGCTCCCCTCACGCCGCTCTGAGCCGCATCCGCGCGGGCTTCGGCGTCGGCGGCGGCGGGTCGTCGTCCGGCCGACGGGCCCGCCATACGTGGGCGCCGGCTCGGCGCCGCCGAAGCCGTCGCGGGACGGCCAGCCGGATCGCGACCGGCGTGGTCTGCTCCCCGTCGAGGGACTGAAGCGCGGCGAGGATCTGGTCCAGCGGGACGATCGCGCCGCTCTCAAGCTGCCGCAGGCTCGGAGCGCCCTCGACGGCGTGCCGGTCGGACGCCCAGGCCGCCAAGATCGCGCGCTTTTCCGCGCGGGTGAGCCCAGGGGCGTCGGTGACTTCCTCGGGATGCACGAAGATGAAGCGGTTCGCGTCCATCGGATGATGGATCGCGCCGTTCTGGTCGTCTGAAACGCGTTTGAAGCTCATCTCCAAACTCCACCCTGTCGGGGCGAAGCAGCGTTCGCACAGCCGCCGCTGCGCCGTCTGCGCCGGCGCCTCCACGGCCGGCGGCAAAAAATGTAAGAGGCACCGGCCGGTCGTCAAGCATGGCGGCGCGGCCGATCCCGATCGGCTTGGCGGCCCATCAAGCCCACTTTTCAGGTCAGGTGAACGCAACGGGGTTTCGCGCCCGGCGTCGCTCCGAGCTGTCCCAGGTCCCCCTAACCCCGCCGATCGAGATCGAGCTCCCTCGGCCGGCAGATGGATTTTGGGATTTCGGCCGGAGCGACGGCGGAGCCACTGGGTCGTCGGGACCGGCTCCGACCAGTCCGTCAACGGACGACCTCGCGCCGGCGGGGGGCGCACGGAACGTTGCCCGGCGCCACGGGTTGTTCAGGGGCCACGGATAACGGAGAGAGACATGACCGAAAGCGCAGTCAGCGGAACGCCCTACCTGTTCTGGATGGTGGGGATCCTGCTGGCCGGAGCCGTGCTGGCCTACGCCGCGGTTCGGCGTCGCGGCCGAAAGGCCTCGGCGACAGTGGCCGACAACGCGACCGAACGCCTTTACGCGGCCGAAGACAGGGACCCTGCGAACAAGCCCTAGACGGGGCGAGCCGTAACGTCCCTGAGACCGCAGCCTGTGACGCGGGCGGTCCGAGACCCATCGCGACCGCGCGTAGCGCATTATCAGCAAGCCCTGACGGTTAGGTCGCGATCGGGAGTTGAGAGCTTTCTGCTCCGGCGCAGCCTCCGGACGTAAAACTCGGCGACGGCCAGGGTGAGCCGTGAGGCTGAGCGGATGCTGCGGCGAGCGTGCGGCGGTTGTCCGCCTACACCTCGACCCGCCATGTGAACGCCCGCTCTTCGCCCGGCGCCAGCAGCACCACGCCGGGCTTGTCCACGAAGTCGCCGTCCCATCCCACAGGGCTCGCCATCCCGCGCCAGGGTTCGATGCAGAGGAAGGGCGCGCCGCCGGGCTTCGACCAGACGCCCAGATCCTCGTAGCCGTCCCAGGAGACGGTCAGCGCGCGCAGCTCCTCGCCATCGGACCCCAGCGCGGCGTAGCGGGCCGACGTGCTGCGCGCGGCTGGGAGCACCACGGCGTCCGCCGCGAACAGCTCCTCGCTCAGGCGCATCACCCGGCCCTCGATGGGCGCTGGTTCCTCGGCTCCCAGCAACCCTCCCTCGATCATCAGACGCGGCCCGGTCTCTTCGGCGGCGAGAACGAGCACATGGTCGGACTTCGCGACCCCGTCCACCAGCGGCCACCGGAAGCCGGGATGGGCCCCGAGGCAGAACGGCAGGGGCGCGTCGCCGGGGTTCGCCACAGTCGCGGTTACGCTCAGGACGGCGTCCTCCGCCGCATAGGCCAAGGTGAGGCGGAAGGGAAAGGGATAGATCGCGTGGGTGGCCGGGCTGTCGGAGAGGCTCAGGACCGCACGGCTCGCGCCGCGCTCCACCCAGGAGAAGGTGGCGTCGCGGGCGAAGCCGTGCTGGGTCATGCGGTAGACGGCGCCGTCGTGGCGCAGCGCGTCGCCGGCGAGCTTGCCGACGATCGGGAACAGCACGGGCGCGTGGCGCGGCCACTCCGGACCCGCCTGCCACAGCAGCTCGTTCCCCTCGGCGTCCTTCAGGCTGACGAGTTCGGCGCCCTTCGCCGTGATGGTGGCCGAGACGCGGGACGATCCTATGCCGTAGCTGTCGCTCAAGCGGGCGCTCCTTGGGAGGGGATCGGCGTCGAAGACATCACGCCGCGTCGACGCGTCCGCGCTCGCGCAGGCGCCGGGCCGCCTCCTGCAGCACGGCCGCGCCTTCGACCCAGATCTCGTCGTCGGCGTTCTGCGCGGCGTAGACCTCGGTGGTCAGCGCGTCCGCGAGTTCGGCGTCGGACATGGCGAGGACCCGCAGAGTCTGCGCGTCCTCGCCGTTCTGCACGAGGCGCCGCAGCGGCGACACGAGATAGCGGCCGATGCCGCGGAGTCCGCGGCGGGACCGGTCGTCGGGGGTGTCGTCGAAAGAGGCCGTCACCTGCGGTCGGATCCTGTTGGCCGCGCCGGCGGGCGCGCGAGGCGTGTCCGCTCATCCTAGCGCGGTCGGCGAAAAGGTCACGCCTCCTCGCGCAGGCCGCCGATCCATGTGGCGCGAACGCGGAGCCCGGCGTCCAGCGCCACGAGATCGGCGCGGAAGCCGGCGGCGATCCGACCCAGCCTGTCGCCGAGGCCGAGCCAGACGGCCGGGGTGCGGGACGCCATGATCAGCGCGTCGGCCAGAGGCAGCCTGAGCACTTCGACGCAGTTGCGCACCGCGGTCGCCATGTCGAGGTCCGCGCCCGCCAGCGTGCCGTCCTCCGTGGTCAGCCGGCCGCCGGCGCGCAGGATCCGGCGTCCCTGCAGCCGGAACTCGGTCATCTCGGTTCCGATCGTCGACATGGCGTCGGTAACGAGCAGGGCGCGGTCGCGGCCCTTGGCGGCGATCGCCGTCCTCAGCGCTTCCGGCGCGACGTGGTGCAGGTCGGCGATCAGCCCGCAGAAGGTGTCGCGTTCCGACAGCGCCGCGCCGACCGGTCCCGGCGCGCGGCCCTGCAGCGGCGGCATGGCGTTAAAGAGATGGGTGTAGCCGGTGAGGCCGGCCTCGCGCGCCTCCGCGAGGTCCGCCGCGGTCGCCTCGGTGTGGCCGGCCGCGACGCGCACGCCGGCCGCCGCCAACCGCCGGATCGCGACAGCCGAAACGCGCTCCGGCGCGAGCGTCACCACCGTCACGCCGCCTGTCGGATGCGAGAGCGTGGCGATGTCATGGTCGTCGGGCGCGCGCATCACGGCGGCGTCGTGCACGCCCTTCCGCAGCGGATTGAGGAACGGGCCCTCCACATGGAGGCCCAGCACGCCGGGCGTTCCGGCCCCGATCGCCTCGGTCGCGGCCCGGATCGCCGCGCCCATCACCGCGGGGCCATCGGTGATCAGAGTCGGCAGCAGGCCGGTCGTGCCGAAGCGCCGGTGCGCGCGCGCGATCGTCGCCATGGTCTCAGGGGTGGGGGCGTCGTTCAGCAGCAGGCCGCCGCCGCCATTGACCTGCACGTCGATGAAGCCGGGCGCCAGCAGGCCCTCGACCGTCTCGACCGCGAGGTCCGCCGGCACGGCGTCGGCGCTGGCGAGGCCAAGGATGCGCCCATCCTCCACCAGCGCGGCCACGCCCTCGTGGAAGCTTTCGCCGTCGAACAGCCGGTCGGGCCGAAGGGCGCGCCGGGTCATGCCGGCGCCCGCGCGGCGTCGTGGGCGAGCGCGATCGCGCCC
>NZ_BAUX01000030.1 GCF_002897035.1 Methylopila sp. Yamaguchi | reverse complement strand
CTCTACCTTCGGCGCGGCCACGATCGTCGGGCCGCCCGCCGCCTTTGCGATCGCAAGGTTGACGAGCCGCAGTTCGACGCCGTCCGCGCCGCGGTGCAGTTCAGCGTCCTCGATCGAAACCGCATAGTCCGGCCCCAGCCGCGATTCGAGCGCCGCCGTCACGCGGGGAATGACCTGCGACGCGGGGAGCGGCAGATAAAGGATGGCGAGCCAGATTGCCGAGAGCGCGGCCGCGACGCCGAGGAGGCCGAAGGCGACAAGCCGGACCGCACGACGCGGCGAGATCAGCGGCCCGACCCGACGCCGCCGCGCGGCGACGAGGGCGAGCGCGCGCGCGCGTCGCGAGGGGCTCTCCATCTCGGTCATCAGGCGCGCGAGGTCTCCCAGGATGCGGCGCGGCGTGCATGAGGCCCTATCGGCGTACCTGCAACCGGCCGGGGGCTCAAGAGTCCCGGACCGGTGACGATCCGAAACCGGCGCCTTACGTAAGCTGCGCGTTCCGCAAAGAAGGAGACCTCCATGGCTGAAGCTCTCACGATCGGCGAGCCCGCCCCGCCCTTCGACCTTCCGGGCGCCGGCGGCGAATCAATAAGCCTCGCCGAGCTGAAGGGGCGCAAGGTGGTGCTCTATTTCTACCCGAAAGACGACACGAGCGGCTGCACCAAGGAGGCGATCGCTTTCAACGGTCTGCGTAAGGCCTTCGCGGAGGCCGGAACCGAGATCATCGGCGTGTCGCCGGACAGCGTTGCGAGTCACGACAAGTTCCGGTCGAAGTACGACCTCGCCTTCCCGCTCGCTGCGGATGAGGAAAAGGCGATGCTCGAGGCTTACGGAGTGTGGAAAGAGAAGAGCATGTACGGCCGCAAGTATTTCGGCGTGGAGCGGACCACGGTGCTAATCGACGCCGAAGGGCGCGTCGCTCAGGTGTGGCCGAAGGTCAAGGTCGACGGCCACGCGGACGAGGTGCTGCGGGCCGCGCAGGCGTTGTGAGCTCCGCAGGCCAGCCGCATTAGCGCGCGGTTAACCCTAACGCGAAACAGTCGGCGGGCCCGCAACCGAAAGGCCCCCGCATGACGATCGATCGCCCTCTCCCTTCGGGCGGAGACCTCATCGTCATCGAGTGCGGACGCCGGATCGCCATCCGCCTGCCGCGCTATGGCGCGGCGGCGGTCGCAGCAATGATCGCGCTGTCGTTCGGATGGTCGCTCGGGACAGCGTACTACGTGGCGTTCCACGACGTCGTCGTGGCCGAGATCCGCGGCGGCGCGAAGGCGGCGGCGAGCGCCTACGAGGCGCAGATCGACCAGCTTAAGACGGAGCTCGAGCGCGTGCGCACCCGCCGCCTGGTCGAAAAGACGGGATCGGAGCAGCGTCTGGCCGAACTCGCACGCCGGCAGGAATCGCTCGAACGTCGACAGACCGTGCTCGCCGAACTCGCGGGCCCGGCCCTCGACCGGTCCGAGGCGCCGACGTCCTACGCCACGAAGCCGACGCCGCTGGACCGGCTGGAGGGCGAACGCCGGGGCCTCGCGGCGTCGACCGAACCCGCCAATCCGGCCGAGCAGATCAGCTCGGGCCTCGACAAGCTCGAGGCCGGACAAGGGGCGGCGCTCGACGCCCTAGAGACCCGAATCGACGACAAGCGCCGCAAGCTGCAGCGGATCTACGACGGCCTTGCGCTGCCGAAGTCGAACGGACGAGGCGCGGAGGCCGGCCGGGGCGGTCCGTTCGAACCCCTGCCCGCGCGAGCGCAGACCTTCGAGGCCCGCGCCGACCGGGTCGCGGCCCAGCGCGCCGTGACCGCCGAACTCCGCGACCGCCTGGAGGACGCGCCGATTCGGACGCCGGCGCCGGGCGCGTCGATCAGCAGCGGCTTCGGCGCGCGCACCGACCCGTTTCTCGGCCAGCCCGCCTTCCACGCAGGACTCGATTTCGAGAGCGCCCTCGGCCGCCCGATCCGTGCGACCGCGCCGGGACGAGTCACGGCCGCAGGCTACAGCGGCGGCTATGGGCTTATGGTCGAGATCGATCATGGTGGAGGGCTGACCACCCGTTTCGGCCATATGTCGTCCGCCGCCGTCCAACTGGGGCAGACCGTCAAGGCCGGGGCCGTTCTCGGTCACGTTGGCTCAACCGGCCGCTCGACCGGCCCGCACCTGCACTACGAGACCCGCATCGACGGCGAGGCGGTCGACCCCCTGCGCTTCCTGCGCGCAGGCGCCGCCTATGCGGCGACTTTGTCGGACTGAGGCCGCGCGGAGCCCCTCAACCGTTTCGCTTTCACGCCCGCGCCTTCGCGCGGGCGTCCCCATCTTGCTCCCGACCTGACGAATCGTCTGATCGGAGTGACGGCGCTCCGCCGGCCCACGGCGGACGATCAGTCGACGTCCTCGACGCCCTCCGGCGCGCCGCCGTAGGCGCGCTGGGCGAGGGTCGCCTCCATGAAGTCGTCGAGCTTTCCGTCCAGCACGTCCTGCGGCGAGGTCGAGGTGTGGCCGGTCCGCAGGTCCTTCACCAGCTGATAGGGCTGCAGCACGTAGGAGCGGATCTGGTGGCCCCAGCCGATGTCGGTCTTGGCCGCCTGGTCCGCCGCCGCCTGCTCCTCGCGGATCTTCAGCTCGCGCTCGTAGAGCTTGGCGCGCAGCATGTCCCAGGCGGTCGCCCGGTTCTTGTGCTGAGAGCGGTCGCCCTGGCTCACCACCATGATGCCGGTCGGGTTGTGCACGAGGCGCACCGCCGATTCGGTCTTGTTGACGTGCTGGCCGCCGGCGCCGCCGGAGCGCATGACGTCGGTGCGGACGTCGCTCTCGTTGATCTCGATTTTGATCGAGTCGTCGATCACGGGGTAGACCATGATCGAGGCGAAGCTGGTCTGGCGCCGCGCGTTCGAATCGAACGGCGAGATCCGGACCAGCCGGTGAACGCCCGCCTCGGTCTTCAGCCAGCCGTAGGCGTTGTGGCCCTTGATCTGCAGCGTGGCGGACTTGATGCCCGCCTGCTCGCCGTTCTGGTGGTCCACCACCTCGATCTTGAAGCCGCGGCGTTCCGCCCAGCGGGTGTACATCCGCAGCAGCATCTCGGCCCAGTCCTGGCTCTCGGTGCCTCCGGCGCCGGGATGGACTTCGAGGAAGGTGTCGAAGCCGTCGGCCTCGCCCGAGATCAGCGACTCGAGCTGGCGGCGAGCCGCCTCCGCCTTCAGTGCGCGCAGGGCCTCCTCGGCCTCGGCGACGACCGAAGGGTCGCCCTCCATCTCGCCAAGCTCGATGAGCTCCAGATTGTCCTTCATCTCGCTCTCGATCCGCTGCACGCCGCTCATGGCGTCGTCGATCGAGGTGCGTTCGCGCATGATCTTCTGCGCGCGCTCCGGGTCCTCCCAGAGCGTCGGGTCTTCGGCGATGTCGTTCAGTTCTTCGAGGCGGGCCTTGGACGCATCCCAGTCAAAGATGCCTCCTCAGCAGCCCGACCGACTGCTCGATGTCCTGAACGAGGGTCTCGATTTCGGCGCGCATGGCCTCTGAGCTCTCGTGTGTGCGTTGGGGAGGCGACTGTTAGCGGCCCTGTCCCGCGCTGTAAACGGCGGCGGACCGCCTTATGTGGGCCTCCGAGGCGCACGTCGCGCCAGCAGGAGAAGACCCATGAGCAAACTCGTCGTGATGTACCCGAAGCCGGCCGATCCTGCCCAGTTCGACAGCCATTTCCGCGGCGTCCATATGCCGCTCGTGCAGAAGATGCCCGGACTGAAGAGCTTTAGCTTCGGCCCGGCCACCGCGCTCGACGGCTCCGACGGCGCATTTTTCTGGATGTTCGTCGGCACGTTCGACAGCCTCGACGCGATCCACGCTGCGCTCAACTCGCCCGAAGGCCAGGCCGCGGTCGCCGACATCCCGAACTACTCACCCGAGGGGCCGACGATTCTGCATCTCGACGCCACCGAGGGTTGACGTTCAGGCTGCTACGCGTCCCTCGGCGCGCGCAGCCTCGAACACCTCGCGAGCGGCGTCGGCGTTCATCGCGGCGATTCCGAGGCCGACGATCAGGTCAGGCCAGGGCGACGACGTGGCGGCAGTCGCGAGCCCTGCGCCGATGATCGCGACGTTGGCGAGCGCGTCGTTGCGGGCGGAGAGGAAAGCGGCCTTGGTGAGGCTGCCCTGCGCCGCCCGGAACCCCGCGAGCATCAGAGCGCATGTCACATTGACAGCGAGCGCGCCCGCCCCCGCCAGCGTCAGCGCGCTAGACGAGGGCGCGACCGGCGCGCCGAAGTTGCTCCATGCGGTCCACAGAGTGGCGAGTCCGGGAATGAGCAGGATCGCGGCCAGCGCCATGCCGAGTTGGGAGCGCGACCGCGCCGACCAGCCGAGCGCTAGCAGGATCAGGAGGTTGACCGAGGCGTCCTCAAGAAAGTCCACGCTGTCAGCGAACAGCGCGACCGAACCGATGGCGGTCGCCACCGCGAACTCGACGCCGAAGTAACCGAGGTTCAGCGCCGCCACGAGGCCGACCGTGCGGCGCAGTCCGTCATCGGCCGCGAGTTCGGCCGGTTCGATCTCGTCGCTCAAGCCTCGCGCGTCCTGTTCCTCGCCGCCGTCCCGCGGCTCAGTACAGCCCGCCGGTGCCTGAGCGCACCGCGCGGTCGGCTTCCGGCGTGACGGTCTGCGGACGACCGCCCTGGTCGGCCGAGCCGATGATCGAGTAGCTGTCCGGCGGCGCCGTGCCGGGCTTGAAGGCTTCGAGGATGACCTTCGAGTCCCCGCCGGAGGCCCGCATACCGTTCGACGGGTTGATCCGGATCAGCTTGATGCCTGGAGGCACACGGAAGGGCGTCGCGGGCTTATCGGCGAGCGCGCTCTTCATGAACTCGGTGAACACCGGAGCGGCCAGTTCGCCGCCGGTCTCGCCCTCGCCCATGGAGCGCGGCTTGTCGTAGCCGAGGTAGACGCCGACCGCGAGGTCGGGCGAGAAGCCGACGAACCAAGCGTCGCGGTAGTCGTTCGTGGTGCCCGTCTTGCCGGCGATCGGCCGGCCCACCGCCTTCACGCCGGTCGCCGTCCCGCGCAGCACCACGCCTTCGAGCATCGAGGTGATCTGGTAGGCCGTCATCGGGTCGAGCACCTGCTCGCGGCGGTCGACGAGCTTCGGCTCGTCCTGGTTCGCCCAGCCGCCGGCGTTGCAGCCCAGGCACTCGCGGTCGTCATGGCGGTAAACGGTCTTGCCGGTGCGATCCTGGATGCGGTCGATCACCGTCGGCGTGATCCGCTTTCCGCCGTTCGCGAACATCGAATAGGCCGCCGTCATCCGCAGCACGGTCGTCTCGCCGGCGCCCAGCGCCATCGAGAGGTAGGGCGGGAGGTCGTCCATCACACCGAAGCGCTTGGCGTATTCGGAGATGAGCGGCATGCCCATGTCCTGCGACAGCCGCACCGTCATCACGTTGCGCGACTTCTCGATTCCGAATCGGAGGGTCTGGGGGCCGTAGAACTTCTTGGCGTAGTTCTCGGGGCGCCAGATGCCGATGCCGGGGCCCTGGTCGATCTCGATCGGCGCGTCCATGACGACGGACGACGGGGTGTAGCCGTTGTCGAGGGCGGCCGCATAGATGAACGGCTTGAACGACGAGCCCGGCTGACGCAGCGCCTGGGTGGCGCGGTTGAACTGGCTCTCGTCGTAGGAGAAGCCGCCCGCGAGCGCGAGCACGCTGCCGGTGTAGGGGTCCATCGCGACGAGCCCGCCCGAGACCTCCGGCGGCTGCCGCAGCCGGTACTGGTCGGAGCCTTCCTTCAGCGGCTCGACATAGACCACGTCGCCAGGCTTCACGACCTGCGCGACCGTCTTCACGGCGCGGCCGCGGTCCGGCCCCTTGGCCCACTTCGCCCAGCGCACGCCTTCCAGCGGCAGCACGGCGGTGACGCGCTCATGCGTCACCGCGCCTGACTTCTCACGACCCGGCTGCAGGCCGATCGTCGCCTGGGTCGCCCCCGCGTCGAGCACGACCGCGAGCCGCCACGGCGCGACGTCGCCGTAGGCCGGCACGTCGGCGAGCGCCACGCCCCAGTCGCCCTTCGGATCGATCTCGCGCAGCGGACCGCGCCAGCCGCGCTGCTGGTCGTAGGCCACGAGTCCGTGGCTGAGCGCTTGGCGGGCGAGCGCCTGAAGCTTGGGGTCGAGGGTCGTGCGGACCGAAAGGCCGCCTTCGTAGAGGCCCTTCTCGCCGTACTTTTCATAGAGGACGCGGCGGACCTCCTCGGCGAAGTACTCGCTCGACGGAAGCTGCGAGCCCGTCGGGCGCGGGTTGACGTCGAGCGGCTCCTTCTTGGCGGCCGCGGCCTCCTCGACGGACGCGTAGCCGTTCTCGGCCATGCGATCGATCACCCAATTGCGGCGCTCGATGGCGCGCTCCGGGTAGCGGAACGGATGGTAGTTGTTGGGCGCCTTCGGCAGCGCGGCGAGGTAGCCGACCTCCGCCAGCGTCAGCTCGGTGACCGCCTTGTCGAAATAGACGAGCGACGCCGCCCCGACGCCGTAGGCGCCCATGCCGAAGTAGATCTCGTTGAGGTAGAGCTCGAGGATCCGGTCCTTGGAGTAGGTCTGCTCGATCCGAAGGGAGAGCAGCGCCTCCTTCAGCTTGCGCTCGTAGTTCTGCTGGTTCGTCAGCAGGAAGTTCTTCGCCACCTGCTGGGTGATGGTCGACGCCCCCTGGGGACGCCGGTCGGCGTTCTGCAGGTTGGAAAGCGCGGCCCGGGCGATGCCGGTGAAGTCCAGCCCGCCGTGCTCGTAGAAGTTCTTGTCCTCGGCCGACACGAAGGCGTTGATCACGCGCTTCGGCACCGCCTGGATCGGCAGGAACAGCCGCCGCTCTTTGGCGTACTCCGCGATCAGGCGGCCGTCGTTGGCGTGCAGCCGCGTCATGATCGGCGGTTCGTAGTTCGCCAGCTGCTCGTAATCGGGGAGTTCGCGCGAGTACTTCCACACGACGACGCCGAGCGCGGCCGCGCCGATCACGGCGACGATCGCGCCGGTGGCGAAGAGGAAACCTAAGAACCGCACAAGCAGGCGCATGTCACCTCGTTCCGTGTCGACGGCCTTGAACGCGAACGAACGACGCGACGTGGCGCGGGTGCGGTCCGAACAGCGGCCTGAGCGGTACTGGACGGCCCCCGCCTGCTCGCGCTTATCAGATACCCGGATCGTGGCGCTTTGTGGAGATTGTACGGCGCATCCGCCCTGCGCTCAATTCACCCGGCCGGGTGTGCTTCCTGCGATACGGGTCTCGAAGTAGCGGTCGATGGCGGTCGCGATCGCGTCGGTCGCCTGGTCGCGCCAGGCGTCGGACATCAGCAGCTTGGCGTCCTCCTTGCTCGAGAGGTAGCCGAGCTCCAGCAGCACGGACGGCACGTCCGGGGCTTTCAGTACCCGGAAGCCGGCGGAGCGCAGGGGATTCTTATTCAGCTTCGCGGCCTGCTTGAGGTCGCGGGCCAGCATCTTCGCGAACTGGGCGGTGAAGCTGGTGGTCTCCCGGCGAGTCAGGTCGAACAGGATGCCGGCGACCTCCTCGGGCTCATCCGACAGATCGACGCCCGCGATAAGGTCGGCCTTGTTCTCCTTGTCCGCGAGCCGCTCCGCTTCCTTGTCGGAGGCCTTGGAGGACAGCGTGTAGATCGTCGCGCCCCGGACGCCGAACGGGTCGGTGAGGGTGTCGGCGTGGATGGAGATCATCAGCGCGGCCGCGTTGTCGCGGGCGACCTTCACGCGGCCCGGCAGCGAGATGAAGGTGTCGTCGTCGCGGGTCAGCACGGCCTTCCTGCGCCCTGACGCTTCGATCTTGGCTTTGAGCTGCTTCGCGAAGGCGAGGACGATGTCCTTCTCGCTCGCGCCGTCGGGGCCGGCCGCGCCGGGATCGACGCCGCCATGGCCGGGGTCGATCACCACCACGGGAAGATCGGTCGTCTCAGTCAGTTTCGCCTGGGGCGGCGTCGCGCCGGTCGTTTCCGGCCCGTGCGCGGCGACGGACTGAAGGAAGGTCTTGCGGTCGCTCGGCGTCAGGTCGAGCACGATGCGGGCCGGCTGGCCGTCGAGGGCGTCGAGCACGAAAGCCTTGTCGATCGCGACCGGCCGCGTGACGTCCACCACGATGCGCGAGCGGCCGGGCGCGAACACGCCGAAGCGGTAGGCGCTGACGAGTCCCCGCCCCTGCCGGCCGGCCACCTCCGGAAGGCGGAACGCCACCTCGGGCAGGTCGATGATCACCCGGTAGGGATCCGCCAGCGTGAACGCCTTGATGGACGTGGACGCGGTCAGGTCGATCACCAGACGCGTGCGCTGCTCGTCGCCCGCAAGCCGTGAGTCCGTCGCGACGGGGCGCGGCGGCGACTCCTGCGCCATGGCGGGAGCGGCCCACGCGACCAGCGTCAGCAGAACGGCGGCGAGAAACGACACGCGAATCATGGCGGTCCGAAAAACCTGCTGAAACGAGGAAGCGCCCAACGCGTTCTAAGGATTTACGGCCCCGCGGTTAACCCGTTCTTAAACCTGTTCGCGCGCTTTCGCGATCGGCTGTGGCGCGAACGCGACGGCGCTCCAGCGAGCGTGCTTGTCAAGCGCCGGTTTCGTCCGCTAAAAATGCGTCGCTCACGCTCCGGTGACGCGAGTCTGATGTCAGACACCCGCCGAACCAGCGTCCGTCACGGCGTCGCGACTGCGGCGCGCGGCTTGCTCGCGCCCATCGGGACGGGCGACGCCGATGCGGCGAAGTCGGTCCGTTTCCGGTCATGGTCAAGCGGCGGCTTTCGGCGGTTCCGTCTCGGAACGCCGGATCGCCTGCGTGAGCGCTCGGAGGTTCGCCCCCGGGTTCGTCTTTGTGTCCCATTCGCGCCGGCTTCGACGCCGCGCCGCGACCGATTTGCGAGGTTCGCCGGAGAATGCGCACGGCGCCTAACGCCGCCTCCGCTTCGTCCCGGACTTCGATTCGCCGGATGCTCCGGCTCGCCTCGTCTTCGCGTCGCCCCGCCGCCTCTTTGGCCTCCGACGCGCCCATCTTTCCCTCATTCGAGCGTCCGCGCGCTTCCCGCGCCCCGCAGGCGCCGTCGGCGACGACGGCTCCGCGCCCGCTCGGCCGTATCCAAGAGTTTCGCCCATGGCCAACAAAATGCTCATCGACGCCACCCACGCGGAGGAGACGCGGGTCGTCGTCGTCCGCGGCTCCCGGGTGGAGGAATTCGACTTCGAAAGCGCGAACCGCCGTCAGCTTCGCGGGAACATCTATCTCGCGAAGGTGACGCGGGTCGAACCGTCGCTGCAGGCGGCGTTCGTCGAATACGGCGGCAACCGGCACGGCTTCCTCGCCTTCAGCGAGATCCATCCCGACTACTACCAGATCCCCGTCGCCGACCGTCAGGCCCTGCTGGCCGAAGAAGAAAAGGCGCACGCCGCGGAGGACGAGCCGCACGAAGAGAAGCCGGCCGGCGGCCGGCGGCGGCGCGGCCGCGCCCGCCCGAAGGCGGCGCCCGCCAACGGCGACGAGTCGGTCTCGCTCGATCCGGCCCCGGAAGAGGTGGGCGGCGAAGAGGAAGGCCCCGCTCCCGAGGCCTCCGCTGAGGCCGAGATCGCGGTTGAGGCCCATGTCGCCGAGCAGGAAGAGAAGGTCTCCGGCGACGACAGCCACGACGACGACAGCAATGAAGACGAGCACCCGGTCGAGTCGATCGGCGCCGGCGACGCGCTCGAGGAGATGCCCGAGCGGCGCCCGCGGCACATCCGCTCCTACAAGATCCAGGAAGTCATCAAGCGCCGCCAGGTGCTGCTGGTGCAGGTGGTCAAGGAAGAGCGCGGCACCAAGGGCGCGGCGCTCACCACCTATCTCTCGCTCGCCGGCCGCTACTCGGTGCTGATGCCGAACACCGCCCGCGGCGGCGGCATCTCCCGCAAGATCACCTCCGCCCAGGACCGCAAACGTCTCAAGGACATGGTTTCGGATCTCGACGTGCCGGAGGGCATGGGCGTCATCCTGCGCACGGCCGGCGCTAGCCGCACCAAGCCCGAGATCAAGCGCGACTTCGAATACCTGATGCGTCTCTGGGAGACGGTTCGCGACCTGACGCTGAAGTCGACCGCGCCCGCGCTCGTCTACGAGGAAGGCTCGCTCATCAAGCGGTCGATCCGCGATCTCTACAATAAGGACATCGACGAAGTTCTGGTCGCCGGCGAAGAGGGCTACCGCGAGGCGAAGGACTTCATGCGCATGCTCATGCCGAGCCATGCGAAGATCGTGCAGCCCTACCGCGACAGCCAGCCGCTGTTCTCGAAGTCGGGCGTCGAAGCGCAGCTCGACGCGATGTTCTCGAACGTCGTGACGATGAAGTCGGGCGGCTACATCGTCATCAACCAGACCGAGGCGCTCGTCGCCATCGACGTGAACTCGGGCCGCTCGACGCGCGAGCACAACATCGAGGACACCGCGCTCAAGACGAACCTGGAGGCGGCCGAAGAGGTCGCGCGCCAGATGCGCCTGCGGGACCTCGCCGGCCTCATCGTCATCGACTTCATCGACATGGAGGAGAGCCGGAACAACAAGGCGGTCGAGAAGAAGCTGAAGGATTGCCTGAAGGACGACCGCGCGCGGATCCAGCTCGGCCGGATCTCCCATTTCGGCCTGATGGAGATGTCGCGCCAGCGCATCCGCACCGGCGTGCTGGAAAGCTCCAGCGAGGTCTGCCCAGTCTGCGCCGGCGTCGGCACAGTGCGCGCCGTGCCGTCGGTCGCGCTCCATGTCCTGCGCATGGTCGAGGAGCACCTGCGCAAGGACGCCACCCGCAATCTGCTGGTGAAGACCCGCAACGAGGTCGCGCTCTACATCCTGAACCAGAAGCGCGGCCATCTCGGCGAGATCGAGAGCCGCTTCGGCGTCACCGTTCTGTTTGCGGCGGAAGAGCATCTGCCGACCGGCCAGCATCTGACGATCGAGCGCACCGAGCTCGCCACGGGGGAGGCCCGCGCGCCGGTCACGCAGGTCCGCGTCGACAGCATTCCGCCGGATGAGATCGTGGATGAAGATCCAATCACGGAGGACGAGGAGGTCGAGGCCGTCGTCGCCCAGCCTGCGGCGCGCGAGCCGCAGGCGCAGAACGGCGGCGGCGATCAGGACGGCTCAGAGGGCGGCGGCCGGCGTCGCCGCAGGCGCCGTCGGCGTCGCGGGGGCGGCGGCTCCGGCGAGGCGACGTCTTTCGGCGGCGAGTCGCAGGGCGAGACTTCCCCGGAAGCCGAGGGATCCGACGAGGACGAGACCGCGAACGGGCCGGACGACGCGATCGTGAGCGACGTCGCCGGCGACGAGCCGCTGCCGCCGGTTCTGGTCTCGGTCGAGGAGGTGTCGCAGCCCGTGGAAGCCTTGGCGGAACCCGAGGCTCCCGCAGCCGAGGCGGTCGAAGCGAGCGACGAGGACGACGGCAAGCGCCGCCGCCGTGGTCGGCGCGGCGGTCGCCGCAGCACGAAGAAGGACGCTGACGAGGTCACGGCCGTAGCCGTGGCCGTGGAGGACGCTCCGAGCGACGCGCTCGTCGTCGAGGACGTGGCCGCCTCGGACGCGGCGGAGCCCGCCGAGGAGCCAGCCGCCCGCGAGCTGACGGCGGTGGCGCCGGTCGAGCCGCAGCCGGAGGACGTCGCGGCGACATCCGAGGCTCCTGCGCCCGACGCGGTCGAGCAGCCTGAGGCGGTGGAGGCTCCCGAGGAGCCCCGCCCCGCGCCTGTGGCGCAGCAGCTCCCGGAAGCGGTCGAAGACCCCAATCGTCCCCGCCGCACCGGCTGGTGGAGCAAGCGCGTCTTCGGCGGCTGACCGGGGCCGAACGCTTCGTTCATGCAAAAGGCCCGGACGGCGACGTCCGGGCCTTTTGTCGTCGGGGGGCTACCCAAGCTGAAACGGCGCATTGCCTAGCCGGGTATCCACGACGGTGAGGCCAGAGCGCTGTTGGCCCTCGTTGATGCGGTGAGCCCCGCCGTCATTCCGGGCGAAGCGCCGAAACCAATAAACCCCCGGACAAAGATCGATCTCGAGCCGCGGGCTTAAGGGCCCCGGGACAAGCCCGGGGTGACGGCGGCGTAAATCTGAACCGCTCAGGCACCGGACGTGAGCCACGACACCCACAAGAGCGGTGGTCGGCTCGACGCGATCGAGCGGCGCCCTCTTCTCGCGACCGCCGGCATGGCGCGGACCGCCGCCCTAAGAGATCCCAGCCAGAAACCGGACGCAAAAAGGGCCGGTCTCCCGGCCCTTCGCATCAATCGTTCTGGCTCTTCGCCCGCGCCAGTTACGGCTTCGGCGGCTCCGTAGCGGCGGGCGCCTGAGGCTGGGCGGGCTGCTCCATTGCGGCGGGCGGCGCGCCCTGCGGCTTCGGGTCGTCGGCGTTCGAGCCCTGGGGCGAGGTTTCCTGCGCCGGGGCGTGCTTCGGCTCGTCGGTCGGGCCAGTCAACTTGGGATCGGCCTCCTGCGGCGTGATGGGCGCAGTCGGCTGCTGGGGAGCGGCCGGCGCCGCCGGCTGCGGCGGCTGAGCTGCGCCGGGCTGTTCGGTCGCTCGACGCAGCTCCGGCAGGATGCCGCCCTGCCCCGAACCGAGCGGAACCTGCGGGCCCGCCGCGCCGGCGGGCGCCGCCGCCGGCTTGATGGTGGCGGCGGTCGGCTGCAGGCGGTCGAGCACCGAGCCGCCGCCGTAGCCCGCGAGAATGGTCAGCGTCAGGCTGGTCACGAAGAAGCCCGCCGCGAGATAGGCGGTGACCCGAGTTAGCGCGTTGGCCTGGCCGCGGCCCGACATAAAGTTGCTGCCGCCGCCGACCCCGAGGGCGCCGCCCTCCGAGCGCTGGAGCAGCACGACCACGACCAGCGCGAGCACGATCATCAGGTGGAGGACGATGAGGACGGTCTGCATGACGCCTGCGACTTGAAACGGAACGGTCTGGGCGCGCGCAACCGGGTCGCGCGCGACGAAGGCGGCTGTTTACACCACGCGTCGCCGGGACGCCACCTCGGCGGGATCAGCGGCGCACGGCTCTGGCGATGGCGAGAAAGTCATCGGCCTTGAGGCTCGCTCCGCCTACTAGCGCTCCGTCAACGTCCGCCACCGCGAGCAGTTCCGCCGCGTTCGAGGGCTTCACCGAACCGCCGTAGAGAATGCGGATCTTCTCGGCCTCCGGGCCGAAGCGCTCGCCGAGCTGGGCGCGGATGAAGCCGTGCATCTCCGCGACGTCGTCCACGGTCGGCGTCAGGCCGGTGCCGATCGCCCAGACCGGCTCGTAGGCCACCACCACCGTAGCGGCCGTCGCGGCCTCCGGCAGCGAGCCCGCGAGTTGGGCCCCGACGACCTCCAGCGCCTTGCCCGCGTCGCGCTCCTCGCGGGTCTCGCCGACGCAGATCACGGCCAGCAGCTTGGCGCGCAGGGCGCCCTCAGCCTTGGCGCGTACGACGGCGTCGGTCTCCCCGTGGTCCGCGCGGCGTTCGGAATGTCCGACGATGACGGCCTTTCCCCCGACGTCCGCGATCATCTCCGGCGAAATGTCGCCGGTGTGCGCGCCGGAGGCCTCCGGATGACAATCCTGCGCGCCAACCAGCACGCCGGCCCCGCGGGTGGCGGTCGCGAAGCTGGTCAGCAGCGTCGCGGGGGGGAACACGGCGAGGTCGACGACCTCCTTCAGCGCGCCCTGATAGGCGCCGACGATCCGGACGAACTCCGGCGCGGAGGCGGAGAGGCCGTTCATCTTCCAGTTACCCGCGACGAGCGGCTTGCGGGCGGCGTCGGACATGAAGGCTCCTCCTGAGCACGAAAAGTCTGCGCTTTTCTAGGACCGCGGAGGTAGCAGAACGCGGCGCGCTTGCAAATTCCTCCCGCGGCTGCGATTTGCGGCGC
The DNA here is from genome assembly GCF_002897035.1 of Methylopila sp. Yamaguchi. Taxonomy (GTDB): domain Bacteria; phylum Pseudomonadota; class Alphaproteobacteria; order Rhizobiales; family Methylopilaceae; genus Methylopila. Next base: position 4,808 of record NZ_BAUX01000030.1, on the reverse strand, counting down.
TCGGACGCGTGCCTGTAATGTCGCGCGCCCCGCGCGGGAGCGTCCCGCCGTCCTCGAACGCGAAGATATGTGAACCGCAATGCTCCAAACCCTTCGCAAAGGCGCCGCAGGCTGGGTCGCCAAGATCTTCCTCGGCGTGCTCGTCCTGAGCTTCGCCGTGTGGGGCATCGCGGACATCTTCCGGGTCGGCGGCACGGGCACTGCGGCTGCGACGGTGGGGACGCAGGAGGTTCCGCTCGAGACCTTCCGCCAGGCCTACGCCAATGAGATTCGGCGCGTGAGCCAGCAGGCGAAGCGCCCGATCACGCCGGAGCAGGCGCGCATAGCGGGCCTCGGCGAGCGGACGCTCGGCAACCTCGTCAACGAACTCGCGCTCGACACGCGCGTCGCCTCGCTCGGCCTCGCCGTCTCCGACGAGGAAGTGGGCCGCGAGATCACCGAAGACGACGTGTTCAAGGGGCCCGACGGCCGCTTCGACCGGGCCGGCTTCCAGGAGATTCTGCGCCAAAACAACCTGAACGAGAACGCCTACATCACGATGCAGCGCCAGTTCACGGCTCGCCGGCAGCTCACCGACGCGCTGGCCGGCGAGGTGCCGACTCCCCTCGCCTTCCGCGAGGCGCTGCACGGATACGTGAGCGACAGCCGCTCGATCTCCTACGTCACGCTGACGCCTGAGGCCCCCTCTGCGGTGCCGGCGCCGGCGGATGCGGCGCTGAGGAGCTACTTCGAAGAGCGCAAGGCGAGCTTCGCCGCGCCGGAGTTCCGCAAGGTCGCGCTTCTGCAGCTTGACCCGGCGAAGCTTGCGGCCACCCGCACGGTGCCGGAGCAGGACATCCGCGCCTATTACGACGCCAACAAGCCGAAGTACGCCACGGCCGAGAAGCGCTCGATCGAGCAGGTAACCTACCCATCGCTCGACGAGGCGAGGGCGGGCTACGACCGCATCCAGGCGGGCGGCCTGTTCGAACAGGAGATGGCGCGCCAGAAGATCACGCCGCAGGACGCGTTCCTCGGCAACCTCACCAAGGCCGAGATGTTCGACGCGAAGATCGCGGACGCCGCCTTTGCGCTCGCGCCGAACACCGTGAGCCAACCCATCCAGGGCGCCTACACGACCGCGCTGCTGCGCGTGACCGGCGTCCAGCAGGAGCAGACGAAGAGCTTCGAGCAGGTGAAGGGCGAGATCCGCAAGGTGATAGCCGAAGAGGGCGCGCGGGCCGACCTCCAGGGCCTCCACGACAAGGTCGACGAAGCGCGCCTCGGCGGCTCGACGCTCGACGAGATCGTCAAGTCGCAGAAGCTGCCGCCGCTGAAGTTGGTCGACGCCATCGACGCCCAGGGCCGCGGCCCGGACGGCAAGCCCGCGCCGGGCGTTCCAGCGTCGGAGTCGTTGATGGGCGCGATCTTCGCCGCAAGCCCCGGCGCCGAGAACGACCCCGTCACCGTCGACGGCGGCTACGTCTGGTACGAGGTTCGCGAGGTGAAACCCGCGCGCGACCGCACCTTCGAGGAGGCCCGCGCCGACGTCGAAGCCCGGTGGCGGGCGGACGAGGCGCGCAAGCGGCTGGACGCCCGGGCGGACGCGCTGCTCGGCCAGCTGAAGGCCGGCAGGCCCTTCGATCAGACGGCGGCCGCCGAGAAGCTCGAGCTCGCCCAGGCCGAAACCACCCGCGTCGGCGGCGCGCCCGACATCACGCAAGCGCAGGCCGTCGCCGTGTTCCAGACGCCTGTGGACGGCTTCGGAAAGACCGCGCCGAACGACCAGGGCGCGCGGCTCGTCTTCAAGGTGACGGCGGAGAACACACGGCCCTTCGATCCCAACGCGCCGGACGGCACGGGTCAGGTCGCGAAGATCTCGGAAAGCCTCAGCGCCGAAGTGGTGTCGGCCTTCGTGCGCCAGATCCGCGATCAGCTCGGCGTCAAGTTCAACGAGCCCGCCATCGCCCAGGTCCTCGGCGGCGGCGAAGGCTGAGCCGGTCTCGAAAGTCGCGCTCATGCTCATCTCGCCCGCGATCGCGGCCTTCGCAGCCGTCTACGCCGCAGGCCGGCCGCAGGTCGTCTCCACGACCCTCGTCGGCGACCTCGAGACGCCCGTGTCGGCCTTTCTGAAGCTAGCCGAAGGCAAGGCGAACGCGTTCCTGCTCGAGTCCGTGGAGGGCGGCGCCACGCGTGGCCGCTACTCCATGATCGGGCTGAAGCCCGACCTGCTCTGGCGCTCGGTGGGCGGCAAGGCCGAGATCAACCGCCACGCTGCGACCGACCTCGACGCCTACGAGCCCTGCGACGAACGCCCGCTCGACGCGCTGCGCGCGTTGCTCGCGGAGTCGCGCATCGAGATCGTGGACGCCCTGCCGCCGATGGCGGCGGGCGTGTTCGGCTATCTCGGCTACGACATGGTTCGGGAGATGGAGGAGCTGCCCTCCCCCAACGCCGACGTGCTGCAGGTCCCGGACGCGATCCTGATGCGGCCGACCGTGATGCTGGTGTTCGACGGGGTGAAGGACGAGATCACCATCGTCACGCCCGTGCGGCCGGAGCCCGGCCTCTCCGCCGAGGCCGCCCATGCGCGCGCCGTCGACCGACTGACGGAGATCGTGGAGGGGCTCGACCGCACGCCTTCGCGTGAGCCGGCGCAGGTCAACCCCGAAGAGCACTACGCCCTCACCTCGAACACCACGCCGTCCGAATACGAGGCGATGGTGCTGCGGGCGAAGGAGTACATCGCGGCCGGCGACATCTTCCAGGTGGTGCTGTCGCAGCGCTTCGAGGCGCCGTTCGACCTGCCGGCCTTCGCGCTCTACCGCGCCCTGCGCCGCACCAACCCGGCGCCCTTCCTCGTCCATCTCGATTTCGGGGGCTTCCAGATCGTCGGCTCGAGCCCCGAGATCCTGGTGCGGGTGCGCGACGGCAAGGTCACGATCCGGCCGATCGCGGGCACCCGCCCCCGCGGCGCGACGCCCGCCGACGACCGCGCCCTGTCCGAGGAGCTGCTGGCGGACCCCAAGGAACGGGCCGAGCACCTGATGCTGCTCGACCTCGGCCGCAACGACGTCGGCCGCGTCTCCGAGATCGGGTCGGTCGAGGTCACCGACCAGTTCTTCCTCGAATACTACAGTCAGGTGATGCACATCGTGTCGAACGTCGAAGGCCGGCTCGACGGCCGTCACGACGCGCTCGACGCGCTGGTCGCGGGCTTTCCGGCGGGCACGGTCTCGGGCGCGCCGAAGGTGCGGGCGATGGAGATCATAGACGAGCTCGAAAAGGACAAGCGCGGCGTCTACGCCGGGTGCGTCGGCTACTTCGGGGCGAGCGGCGAGATGGACACCTGCATCGTGCTGCGCACGGCGGTGGTGAAGGACGGCCGCATCCACGTGCAGGCGGGCGCCGGGGTCGTCGCCGACAGCGTTCCAGCCGCCGAGCAGGCGGAATGCGTCAACAAGGCCAAGGCGCTGTTCCGCGCGGCCGAGGAAGCCCGCCGCTTCGCAAGCGGGGCACGTCGCGCGCAATAGGCTTTGACGCCGGTCCTCACGGCGTCGGACGGCCGGCGCCGGGCGCGGCCAGACGAGACGGGGGTTCGCGATGCGCCTGAACGGCCTCTCCGCTTTTCCGATCACGCCCTCCGACCCCTCCGGAAAGGTGGACGTCGCGGCTTTTCGATCGCTTGTCGCGCGCCTCTGCGCGGCGAAGGTCGATTCGGTCGGAGCGCTCGGCAGCACCGGCTCCTACCCCTACCTCACCCGCAGTGAGCGCCGACGCGCGCTCGACGCCGCCCTTGAGGAAGCCGGCGGCCGGACGCCGGTCATCGTCGGCGTCGGCGCCCTGCGGACCGACGAGGCCGTGGCTCTGGCGCAGGACGCGCGGGCGGCGGGCGCAGCCGCAGGGCTGCTCGCGCCCGTGTCCTACACGCCCCTGGCCGACGACGAGGTCTACGAGCACTTCGCCGTCGTCGCGCGCGAGAGCGGCCTGCCGCTCTGCATCTACGACAATCCGGGCGTCACCCATTTCAAGTTCAGCGCGGAGCTCGTCGGCCGCCTCAGCCGGGTGCCTGGCGTCGTCGCGGTGAAATCCCCGGCCCCAGCGCGGGACGCCGTGGCCGAGAACCTGGCGGAGCTGCGGAGCGTGACGTCAGCCGGGTTCTCTCTCGGCTACAGCGGCGACTGGAACGCCGTCGAGGCTCTGATCGCCGGCGGAGAGGCCTGGTACAGCGTCGTCGGCGGGCTGTTCCCTCGCACCGCCATGACGATCGTGCTGGCGATCCAGGACGGGGACGTCGCGGAAGCGCGCCGGCTGAACGCGAGGCTTGAACCGCTCTGGAGCCTGTTCCGGGAGTTTTCCAGTCTGCGCGTGACCTACGCGGCTGCGAGCCTTCTTGGCCTCACCAGCGCCGAACCTCCCCGGCCGGTGCTTCCCCTCGCCGGCGCCGCCCGCGCCAAGGTGGCCGAGGTGCTCGCGGCGCTCGGCCTGGACGCGGAGTCCTGAGGCTAACCGGCGCAAAGAAAAACGGGCGCCCCGGAGGGCGCCCGTTTCAGAAGCCGAACGTCTGTTCGCTCAGTAGCGGCAGGGGACGCGGTAGCGCTCGCCGTAGCGGTTGGTCGCGTAGCAGCGCTCGCGGCTGCGCTCCGGACGCGTGTTCGCGCCGATGACGGCGCCGCCGGCCGCGCCGAGCGCGCCGCCGACCAGCGCGCCGCTGGCCCGGCCGCCCGACACCGCGCTGCCGACCACCGCGCCCGCGCCCGCGCCGATCAGGCCGCCGGACAGCGCGCGCTCGTTGCGGGTCTCGCCGCAGGCCGCGAGGCCGAGGCCCA
>NZ_BAUX01000029.1 GCF_002897035.1 Methylopila sp. Yamaguchi | reverse complement strand
GCCGGCGACCATCGGGCCGAGCAGCAGCGCGGCCGGCAGTCCCAGGATTTCGAGCGCCACGACGAGCGCGGCTGACAGCACGAGCGTCGCCGCCCACTGGACCGGCGGGCGCAAGGCTGAAATTGAGGGGAGGGGCCGCATCACGCGGACGGTATACCGCATGCGCGCGCCGCGCGCCGCAGGCTTCGCGCAGGGGCGACATGCGGCGACGGACTGCCCCGCGGCGTCAGGCCGCGTCGAACACCACGTCTTCGTAGATCTCGGCGAGCGTCATCGACACGTCGAGCCCATCGAACGCCACGCGGTCGGCGGCCGAGGAGAACTCGCGCCGCAGGAAACCTTCGGCCGTCCGCCGTCGAGCGTCCGCGCGGCGCCAGGTCTGGGTCCGCAATTGACGAAGACGTCGGGAAGCGTGGAGGCGCCGACCGTGGCGATGTCGAGCCGGACGTTTTCGGTCGATGTCCGGCAAGGGGACCGGATGCGACGCAGTTCGCCGCGAAGACGCGACGACACGTTCTGGACGATGTCGTTGTGCCGGACGGCCCCGCCCGCCATCGATCTGTAGATGACGCCGTTAAGAAGCTCCCAGCGCTCGTCTTCGGGAGCGTTCGCCTCAAGCTCTCGAAACTCGTCGACCGTCAGTCGTCGCGGCTTCAGAAGGGGCAAGCTCATGGCTGATCCGCGACCGTTCGCAACGTCCCGCGCTCTAGCATGCCGCGCCGCATTGGCGTAGCAAGGCCCGGCCTCCTCCGAAACGTCCGCGCCCGCGAGATCGATGACCGCACACGAGCCCGCCATCACGCCCGACCTTGTCGCCGCCCACGGCCTCAAGCCCGACGAGTACGAGCGCATCCTGTCCCTCATCGGCCGCACGCCGAGCTTCACGGAGCTCGGGATCTTCTCGGCGATGTGGAACGAGCACTGCTCGTACAAGTCCTCCAAGATCTGGCTGAAGACGCTGCCGATCGACGGCCCTCACGTCATCCAGGGCCCCGGCGAGAACGCCGGCGTGGTCGACATCGGCGACGGCGACGCGGTCGTCTTCAAGATGGAGAGCCACAACCACCCGTCGTTCATCGAGCCCTACCAAGGGGCTGCGACCGGCGTCGGCGGCATTCTCCGGGACGTCTTCACCATGGGCGCGCGCCCCGTGGCGGCGCTGAACGCGCTGCGCTTCGGCGCGCCCGAGCACCCGCGCACGCGCCATCTCGTGTCGGGCGTCGTCGCCGGCGTCGGCGGCTACGGCAACTCCTTCGGCGTCCCCACGGTCGGCGGCCTCGTGGGCTTCCACACCCGCTACGACGGCAACATCCTGGTCAACGCCATGGCGGTCGGCCTCGCGAAGGCCGACGCCATCTTCTACGCCAAGGCCTCGGGCGTCGGCCTGCCCGTGGTCTATCTGGGCTCCAAGACCGGTCGCGACGGCATCCACGGCGCGACCATGGCCTCCGCCGAGTTCGACGAGGGCTCGGAAGAGAAGCGCCCGACCGTTCAGGTGGGCGACCCGTTCGCGGAAAAACTGCTGCTGGAGGCCTGCCTCGAGCTGATGGCCTCGGGATCCGTCGTCGCGATTCAGGACATGGGCGCCGCGGGGCTGACCTGCTCGGCGGTCGAGATGGGCGCGAAGGGCGACCTCGGCATCCGGCTCGACCTGGAAAACGTGCCGGTGCGCGAAGAAGGCATGACGGCCTACGAGATGATGCTCTCGGAGAGCCAGGAGCGCATGCTCATGGTGCTGCACCCCGAGAAGGAGGACGTGGCCCGCGCGATCTTCGTGAAGTGGGGGCTGGACTTCGCGGTGGTCGGCCACACCACCGACGACCTGCGCTTCAAGGTCTACCTCAACGGCGAGCTGAAGGCCGACCTGCCGATCAAGGAGCTTGGGGACGAGGCGCCGGAGTACGACCGCCCCTGGGTCGAGACGCCGAAGGCGCAGGCCGTCTCCGCCGCCAACGTCGACGCCAAGCTCGGGACCCGCGACGCGCTGCTGACGCTGATCGGATCCGCTGAACTCTCGTCCCGCCGATGGGTGTGGGAGCAGTACGACCACATCATCCTGGGCGACACTGTGCAGAAGCCCGGAGGCGACTCGGCCGTGATCCGCGTCAACGGCGGCCCCAAGGGCCTCGCCCTGACCGCCGACGTCACGCCGCGCTATTGCGAGGCCGACCCGTTCGAGGGCGGCAAGCAGGCGGTGGCGGAGGCCTGGCGCAACCTTACCGCGGTCGGCGCCCGCCCGCTCGCCGTCACGGACAATCTGAACTTCGGCAACCCCGAGAAGCCCGAGATCATGGGCCAGCTCGTGGGCTGCATCAAAGGCATCGGCGAGGCCTGCCGGGCGCTCGACTTCCCCGTCGTGTCCGGGAACGTCTCGCTCTACAACGAGACCCAAGGCCGCGCGATCCTGCCGACGCCGACCATCGGCGCGGTCGGCGTGCTCGACGACATCTCGAAGAGCGCCACCATCGCCTTCAAGCGCGAGGGCGAGGCAATCCTGCTGATCGGCGACGGGATCGGCTGGCTCGGCCGCTCGTGCTGGCTCTGGCTGGTCGCCGGCCGGGAGGAGGGCGCGCCGCCGCCGGTCGATCTCGCGGCGGAGCTCCGCAACGGCGACTTCGTCCGCAGCCTGATCCTGAGCGGCGCCGCGACGGCAGTCCACGACGTCTCCGACGGCGGGCTGCTGCTCAGCGTCGCCGAGATGGCGCTCGCGGGCCGAATCGGCGCGTCGCTCGACGACGCCCCGGCGAACTCCGCGCCCCACGGCTGGTTCTTCGGGGAGGATCAGGGTCGCTACATAGTGACAGTCGACGAAGCGAAGGCGGGTCTCGTCATCTCCGCGGCGAGCGAGGCCGGCGTCACGGCGACGCGGATCGGTCTGACGGGCGGCGACCGATTGATTCCGGGCCGGGAAGCCCCCATCCTTCTAAGCGAACTGCGCGAGGCCCACGAAGGCTGGTTCCCGCGCTTCATGGCGGGCACGGCGGCGGACGCCGCGCCCGACGCCTGACGGAGACAGACGCCGATGCCGATGGACGCCCGCGAGATCGAAGAGCTGATCCGCGACGCTCTGCCAGACGCCACGGTGACCATCCGCGACCTCGCCGGCGACGGCGATCACTACGCGGCGGTCGTCGTCTCCGAATCCTTCCGCGGCAAGAGTCGCGTCCAGCAGCACCAGATCGTGTATCAGGCGCTGAGAGGGCAGATGGGCGGCGCGCTGCACGCGCTCGCGCTGCAGACCAGCGCCCCGCCGCAGGCCTGACCCGTTCTCACATTCGAAAAGGCGAAAGACATCATGAGCGCCAAGGATGACATCGCGAAGGCGATCGCCGACAACGACGTCGTGCTGTTCCTCAAGGGCACGCCGCAGTTCCCGCAGTGCGGGTTCTCCGGCCAGGTCGTCCAGATCCTCGACTATCTGGGCGTGCCCTATCAGGGCGTGAACGTGCTGCAGAGCGACGAGATGCGCCAGGGCATCAAGGAGTTCTCGAGCTGGCCGACGATCCCCCAGCTCTACGTCAAGGGCGAGTTCATCGGCGGCTGCGACATCGTCCGCGAGATGTTCCAGGCGGGCGAGCTCCAGGCCCACCTGAAAGAGGCCGGCGTCGCGCTGAAGCAGCCGGCGTGAGACGCAGCGAGCTTCCGTAGGAGGCTCGTTGGACTTGCGCTTGCGGGTTCGACGCCCGCCGTCGCCCCGGGCTTGGCCCGGGGCCGATAAGCCTGCCGCCGGGAGGATACTGAGCCGGCGGAACCATGGAGCCCGGGACTGCGCGCGGAATGACGTCGCGGTTCGTCCCGTCAGCCAGTCCGATCGGCTTTGCGCTTTGAGCGAAGCGGTTTCTCCGCGCTCCCAAACGCCCTTTTAAGCGTCTTGAGCTTTTGATCGCGGCGCGCCTCGACGGCGCCGCGATCGGGCGGCAGATGTCGGCGGCGCCGCATCTCCCGTCGTCGCTCGAGCCCTGGGCCGCCTATGCCGTTAATCACCCGCCGCGCGCTGCTCGCCTCCGCCGGCGCCGGCTTCCTCGTCGCGGCCTCTGGCGGGGCCTACGCCGGGCTGGTCGAGCCTGGGTTGATGCTCGACGTCACGGAATACCGTCTGACGCCGCCCGGCTGGCCCGAGGATCTGCCGCTCTCGATTGCGGTGATCGCCGACGTGCACGTCTGCGAGCCCTTCGTGCCGATGTCGCGGGTGAAGCGCATCGTCCAGACGGTCAACGCGCTGAAGCCGGACCTGATCGTGCATCTCGGCGACCACGAGGCGACCTACCGCTTTGTCGCGGCGCGCGTGCCGCCGAACGAATGGGCGGCGGCCTACGCCGACCTGTCGGCGCCGCTCGGCCTCTACACCATCCTTGGCAATCACGACTGGTGGCACAACGCCGACACGATCCGCGGCGCGCTCGACGGCGCGCGCATCCGCATCATGGAGAACGAAGCCGAGCTGATCGAGCACCGCGGCCGGCGTTTCTGGCTCGGCGGCCTCGGCGACCAGCTCGCCCACCTGTTCGACCGCCGCCGCCGCATGGGCGAGGACGACCTGCCGGCGACGCTGTCGCAGATCCGCACGAAGGACCCGGTGGTGATGCTTGCGCACGAGCCGGACATCTTCGACGAGATGCCCGCCCGCGTGTCGCTCACGCTCGCCGGACACACCCACGGCGGCCAGATCTACGTGCCCGGCTTGGCGAACCCGTTCATCCCGCGCGACTACCGCGGCCGCTTCCGCTACGGCCACGTGGTGGAGGAGGGGCGCCACATGATCATCTCCGGCGGCATCGGCATGAGCGGCCTGCCCGTGCGGTTCGGCGTGCCGCCGGAGATCGTGATGGTGCGGCTGGGGAACGAGCCGGCGACGGCGTAAGACTCAGTCGTCGACCTGGGCGTCGGGCCGGTCCCCGCCGTCGGCATGCTCCTCTCGCCACCGACCGGTCGCGTCCTGGTACTGAATCTCGGCGCTGTCGCCGCCGAGGCGTTGCTCGCGCGCGGCTGTCTCCGCCGCGCGGTGCGCCGCCTCGCGGGTGGGATAGGTCTCCGAGAAGACGTCTCCGAGCTTGTAGGCCCAGCCGCCGTCGTGTTCGACGACATGGTAGGTCGCTTCCGGCATGGTGGCTCTCCTTGGTCCGAGAAGAGACATGGGCCTCGCCGCCGAAACAAAAAGGCCGCCCCGAAGGGCGGCCTTTCGCATTCCAGTCGATCCCGGAGGACCCGATCAGCGCGAGTAGAACTCGACGACCAGGTTCGGCTCCATGTGGACCGGGTAGGGCACTTCGGTCAGCGCCGGGATGCGGATGTACTTGGCGACCATCTTGTCGTGGTCGACTTCGAGGAAGTCCGGCACGTCGCGCTCCCCGGAGGCCGCGGCCTCGAGCACGATCGCGAGCTGCTTGGACGCCTGCTTGACCTCGATCACGTCGCCGACCTTCACGAGGTAGGACGGGATGTTGACGCGGCGGCCGTTCACCGTGACGTGGCCGTGATTCACGAACTGGCGGGCGGCGAACGGGGTCGGCACGAACTTCGAACGGTAGACGACCGAATCGAGACGGCGCTCCAGCAGGCCGATCAGGTTCGCGGAGGTGTCGCCCTTCAGGCGCGTCGCCTCGGCGTAGACCCGACGGAACTGCTTCTCCGTCATGTTGGCGTAATAGCCCTTGAGCTTCTGCTTGGCGCGCAGCTGCACGCCGAAGTCGGAAAGCTTGCCCTTGCGGCGCTGGCCGTGCTGGCCCGGGCCGTACTCGCGGCGATTCACCGGGGACTTCGGACGACCCCAGATGTTCTCGCCCATGCGGCGATCGATTTTGTACTTCGAGGCGTGTCGCTTCGACATCGCGTCCTCCTTCGAGAGGTTGAGGAACGCGCCCTCCTGCTGCTTCTCCGGATGGAGAGGCCGACAGGTCCGGTCGTCGCGAAACGCCGGACCGCGGGTGCGTATAAACGCACGCGCGGGGCTTTCGGCCCCGCGCGACGTGGTGGTTCTCTAGAGGGGGGCGGCGGGCATGTCAATTCCGCGGGCGCCGGTCGGCAGTGAGAGGCGGCTCTCAGGTGATGTGTGCGCCGCGGGTTTCGACGTAGAGCGCGTAGATCGACTGGCTGGCCGCCATGAACAGGCGGTTCCGTTTCTGGCCGCCGAAGCACAGGTTGGCGCAGATCTCCGGCAGCTTTATCAGGCCGATGCGCGCGCCGTCCGGGGCGAAGACGTGGACGCCGTCGTAGCCTTCGCCCGCCCAACCCGCGCCGGCCCAGACGTTGCCGTCCTCGTCGCAGCGAATCCCGTCCGCGAAGCCGGTGCGGCCGTCCATTTCCATGCCCGCGAAGGTTCTTGGGTTCTTCAGCGACGCGCCGTCGAGGTCGTAAACCCAGATCTGGCTCTTGGCGTCGGGGTAGTGTGAGACCCCGGTGTCGGCGACATAGAGCTTGGCGTAGTCGGCGCTGAAGCAGAGCCCGTTTGGCTTCAGCGGTTCGTCGGCGACCTTTGCCACGGCCCCGGACTGGCCGTCGATGCGGTAGACCGCCTCCTTCCGCAGTGGCTGCGGGCTCGAGGCGCTCTCCACCGTGCGATGGCCCTCGTACTCCATCAGCGCGCCGTACCCCGGGTCGGTGAACCAGATCGAGCCGTCAAGCGGGTGCACGACCACGTCGTTCGGCGCGTTGAATCCCCCGCCGTCGACGCCTGCGGCCAGCACCGTCATGTGGCCGTTGTGCTCGTAGCGCACCACGTCGCGATGTCCGTGGCGGCACGAGACCTGCCGGCCCTGGTAATCGAAGGTGTTGCCGTTGGAGTTGCCCGACGGCGCGCGGAACCGACGCGAGACGTGGCCGTCCTCCTCCGTGTAGCGCAATTGCTCGTCGTTGGGGATGTCGCTCCAGAGCAGGTAGCGGCCGACGGCGTTCCAGGCAGGCCCCTCCGCCCAGCGCAGGCCGGTGTGAATACGCTCTATCGCGGCGTTGCCGAGCCTGTACTTCTTGAAGCGGGGGTCGAGCGCGACGACGTCGGGGTCGGGATAGCGCAGCGGTTCCGCGCCGGGCCGGAAGTCGCGCGCCTGCGCCAGGGGCGCAAAGGCGGCGCCTGCGGCGAGCGCCGCGCCGCCGGCGAGAATCTCCCGGCGGCCGAGGGTCGGGCTGTCGGTCATGAACGTCCTCCCTGTCGGCGCTCCGTCCGCCAGCGCGGCGGAGCGATCGTTCTTGGTCAGGGGGTTATGGGAAGGGGCGCGAGCAGGGACAGGGGCGGAGCCGCGCCCTGTGATTAACGGGGGCGGGCCGATCCGGGGCGCGCGCGACGGCTCGCGCGCTTATATAAAGATTGATCGCTCCCGAAACCGGCCTCCGCGCCCCGAGTCGCTCGCGCCCATGCGCTTCACCCCCTCCTTTCTCGACGATCTCCGCGACCGGATACCCGTGTCCGAGGTGGTCGGCCGCAGCGTGAAGCTGAAGCGACAGGGGCGGGAGTACGCGGGGCTTTCGCCGTTCAACGCCGAGAAGACGCCGTCGTTCTTCGTCAACGACCAGAAGGGCTTCTACCACTGCTTCTCGTCCGGAAAGCACGGCGACATCTTCAAGTTCCTGATGGAGACCGAGGGCGTCTCGTTCCCGGAGGCGGTGGAGCGCGTGGCGGAGATCGCCGGCGTGCCGATGCCGAAGGAGACGCCGGAGGAGCAGCAGCGCCAGCAGGCCCGCGCGGGCCTGGTCGAGATCATGGAGATGGCGGCGAAGTTCTTCGAGGGTGAGCTGCAGGGCCGCGCCGGGGCCGCCGCCCGCGGCTATCTCGGCGGCCGGGGCCTCAGCCCCGCGACGCAGGCCGCGTTCCGCATGGGCTACGCGCCAAACGACCGATCGGCGCTCAAGAGCCATCTGCGCAAGGCGGGCGTGCCGATCGGCGACATGGTCGAGGCCGGGCTGCTGGTCTCGGGCGACGATGTGCCGGAGCCCTTCGACCGCTTTCGCGACCGCATCATCTTCCCGATTCAGGACGGTCGGGGCCGGGTGATCGCCTTCGGCGGCCGCGCCATGCAGGCGGACGCGCCCGCGAAGTACCTCAACTCGCCGGAGACGCCGCTCTTCCACAAGGGCGCGACACTGTTCAACCACCACCGCGCCCGGGCCGCGGCCCATCCCGCGGGCGCCGTCGTCGCCGTCGAGGGCTACGTCGACGTCATCGCGCTGGCCGCGGCCGGCATCGCCCATGTGGTCGCGCCGCTCGGCACGGCGCTCACGGCGGAGCAGATGGAGCTGCTCTGGAAGATGGCGCCCGAGCCGATCCTTTGCTTCGACGGCGACAAGGCCGGCCGCCGCGCCGGCTTCCGCGCGATCGAGACGGCGCTGCCGCTGCTCGCGCCCGGCCGTTCGTTGCGCTTCGCCTTCCTGCCCGAGGGGCAGGACCCGGACGATCTGGTGCGCGCGGAAGGCCGCGAAGCGGTCGAGGCCGTGCTCGGCCGCGCGGCGCCGCTCGTCGAAGTGCTGTGGTCGAAGGAGCTTGAGGCCAGTCCCACCGACACGCCGGAGCGGGCCGCCGCGTTCGAGACGCGCCTCAAGGCGGCGCTCGCCGCGATCCGCGACGAGACCGTGCGCCGGCATTACCAGACGGCCATCGAGGCCCGCCTCGCCGGCTTCGGCCGTTCCGCCGTCGACGCGCGCCGCAGCGGGGGCGGCCGAAGCGCAGGCGGCGGCCGTTTTGTCCCGAACGCGCGCGGCGGGGGGCGGGGCGGGCCCAGCCGTCGGCCCGGCGCGCCCTTCGAGGCCCTCCCGATCACCGCCTCCGCCACGCTGCGGCAAAGCCCGCTCGTCGGCCCAGGCGCCGGTCGTCTGCCGGGCCGCGAGGTCGCGCTGGTGCTGGCCGTCGTCAACCACCCGCAGATGCTGGACGACCTCGCCGAGCCCTTCGCGCAGCTCGACCTGTCGACCCGCGACCTCGACCGGCTACGGCGCGCGACGCTCGACGCCTACGCCCACGGCGCGACCACGCGCGAGGCGATGCGCGACGTCTTGAGCGCGGCCGACGGCGGGGCGCTGCTGGCGCGGGCGGACGCCGCGCTTCTCGCCAGCAACTGGTGGGTCGGCCCGGAGGCGGACCCGCGCGACGCCGAGACCGCGTGGCGGCACGCTGCGGCCTTGCATATCAAGGTGCGCGCGTTACATAGGGAACTTCGCTCGGCTGAGCAGGACTTTGGCCGTGATTTCACGGACGACAACTTTCGTCGGATCGTAGAAATTCAGAGGCAGCTGTCCGCGGCGGAGGGTTCCGAAGCTTCGATCGAAAACTTCGGCGGCGCATCCGGGCGCACGGTTCGGTCGATGTGACGCGTCCCTAGAGGACGTAAGCGGTCCGGGTGCGGTGACAGCCCCATGTGCGCGGGGCTCGTGTTGGTAAACTGGGCGTAAAGCGGGTTGGCTTTAGCTTGATGACATGCGATTCGCGGCCGCTGCCGGCTTGACGGCGGCCTCTGCGGGACGACATCGATCGCGTGGCCGGCGGACGCGCCGGCTCGGAGACTGGAACATATGGCGACCAAATTGCAGGCGAAGGACGAAGCCGAGACCGCAACGCCGGAGACCGAAGCCGGTCCCCTGCTCGATCTCAGCGATCAGGCCGTACGCCGCATGATCAAAGCCGCAAAGAAGCGCGGCTATGTGACCTACGACGAGCTGAACGAGGTTCTCCCCTCCGAACAGAACACATCCGACCAGATCGAAGACATCTACGCGATGCTCAACGAGATGGGCATCAATGTGGTCGAGTCCGAGGAGGCTGAGAGCGGCGAGCGCGAGGAGGGGGCGACAGCCTCCGCCGACGACGACGAGCCTGAGGGCGGCGATCTGGTTGAGACGGCGCGCTCCGCGCCGGTCGCTGTGGTCCAGAAGACCGAGCCCACCGACCGCACCGACGATCCCGTCCGCATGTACCTGCGCGAGATGGGCTCGGTCGAGCTGCTGTCGCGCGAGGGCGAGATCGCGATCGCGAAGCGGATCGAGGCTGGCCGCGAGGCGATGATCGCTGGGCTCTGCGAGAGCCCGCTGACCTTCCAGGCGATCATCATCTGGCGCGACGAACTCAACGAGGGCAAGATTCTGCTGCGCGAGGTCATCGACCTCGAGGCGACCTACGCCGGCCCTGACGCCAAGAACGGCGCCGCGGCGCCCGCCGAAGGCGAGGACGCCGAGGCCGCCGAGGCGGAGACGCCGCCGGAGGGCGACCTCGAAGACGACGACATGGAGAACAACGTCTCGCTCTCCGCCATGGAGGCCGAGCTCAAGCCGCGCGTGCTCGAGACCTTCGACGCCGTCGCCGACGACTACAAGAAGCTGCGCCGCCTGCAGGACCAGAACGTCGAGAACCGGCTGCAGAACCGCACCCTCTCGCCGGCCCAGGACCGCAAGTACAAAAAGCTCAAGGACGACATCGTCCTCAACGTGAAGTCGCTGTCCCTCAACCAGCACCGCATCGACGCGCTGGTGGAGCAGCTCTACGACATCAACAAGCGGCTGGTCGCGCTCGAAGGCCGACTGATGCGGCTTGCGGAGTCGTTCGGCGTCGACCGCGTCGACTTCCTGAAGCAGTACCAGGGCTACGAGCTCGACCCGAATTGGATCCGCCGCGTCGCCATGCTCGGCACTAAGGGCTGGAAGGGCTTCGTCGCGGCCGAGAAGGACCTCGTCAAGGACATCCGCGGCGACATCCATAACCTCGCGACCGAGACCGGCCTGGAGATCCAGGAGTTCCGCCGCATCGTCCAGATGGTGCAGAAGGGCGAGCGCGAGGCCCGGCAGGCCAAGAAGGAGATGGTCGAGGCGAACCTGCGCCTCGTGATCTCGATCGCCAAGAAGTACACGAACCGCGGCCTGCAGTTCCTGGACCTGATCCAGGAGGGCAACATCGGCCTGATGAAGGCGGTGGACAAGTTCGAGTACCGCCGCGGCTACAAGTTCTCGACCTACGCCACGTGGTGGATCCGGCAGGCGATCACCCGCTCGATCGCCGACCAAGCGCGCACCATCCGCATTCCGGTGCACATGATCGAGACGATCAACAAGATCGTCCGCACGAGCCGTCAGATGCTGCACGAGATCGGCCGCGAGCCGACCCCGGAGGAGCTGGCCGAGAAACTCGCGATGCCGCTCGAGAAGGTCCGCAAGGTCCTCAAGATCGCCAAGGAGCCGATCTCGCTCGAGACCCCGATCGGCGACGAGGAGGATTCGCACCTCGGCGACTTCATCGAGGACAAGAACGCGATCCTGCCGATCGACGCGGCGATCCAGTCGAACCTGCGCGAGACGACGACGCGCGTGCTCGCCTCGCTTACGCCGCGCGAGGAGCGCGTGCTGCGCATGCGCTTCGGCATCGGCATGAACACCGACCACACGCTGGAGGAAGTCGGCCAGCAGTTCTCGGTGACGCGCGAGCGCATCCGCCAGATCGAGGCGAAGGCGCTCCGCAAGCTCAAGCACCCCAGCCGCAGCCGGAAGCTGCGGAGCTTCCTCGACAACTGAGACGACCTCGCTCTCTCAGGACGAAGATCGATGAACGGCGGGCTCAGGCCCGCCGTTCGTCGTTTAGGGCGAAGCCGCCGAAGCGCTCAAGGTAGCTGCCGCTCGCTGCGCGCGCATTGCCCCTTCTAAACACTGCCGGCTTGTCGCGCCTTTCGGCCGTATCGCCCATCGTCTCGACTCAAGCTTCGACGCACACCGCGAAATCGTCACCATCCTCCGCGTCCGCCACAGCCGCGAGCGTCGCTGAACGGGCGTTTTCGCACACGCGTCTTTGAGCCGGCGCGCCTTCACGGCGACGTCTTGGCGGGTCATGGATCAGGTCTTCCATCCCTGCGCGAGGATCGCCACCCATGAAGCCTTTGTCGTTCGCTCTCGCCGCCGCGCTGCTCGCGGCCGCGCCTGTCGCCTCCCACGCCCAGGAGACGCCCGGCGTGAAGGACGTCGCGCGCGTCGCGGCCGGGACCTACAAGGTCGATCCGAACCACACTCAGGTGATCTGGTCCGTGGACCACATGGGCTTCTCCACGCTCTACGGCGCCTTCGGCCAGCCGAGCGGCAGCCTGACGCTTGACCCGAAGGCGCCCGGCGACGCGAAGCTCTCGATCGAGTTTCCGATCAGCGGCCTCACCGTCACCTCCGAGAAGTTCGCGGCGCATCTCAAGACCGCCGAACTGCTCGACGCCGCCAAGTTTCCGAAGGCGACCTTCGTCTCCACCAAGGTCGAAGCCTCGGGCGACACCGCGAAGATCACCGGCGACCTCACCCTCCACGGCGTGACCAAGCCGGTGACGCTCGACGCCACGTTCCACGGGGCGGGCGCGAACCCGATGTCGAAGGCCGAAACGGTCGGATTCTCCGCCACCGCCAGGCTGAAGCGCAGCGACTTCGGCCTCGGCGCTTTCGTGCCGGTCGTCTCCGACGACGTCGACCTCAAGCTCACGGCCGCGTTCGAGAAGTAAGCCGAGATCAGGCGCGCCGCGACCGGGCGTCCCTCTCGGCCCGGCGCGCGTCGGCTTCCTGCCTTCGAGCCTGCCGCTCGGCATCCGCGGCTTCGCGCTTGGCGATCCGATCGGCCTCTCGTTGCTCCGTAACCGTGTCGCGGTGGGCGCGCCGGGCGAGGGAGACGTCCTCCTACAGCGCCATGGCTTCGAGGTCGCCCGTCGTCTGCCGTTCGGCGCCAGGCAAATGGTTTGGCTGGCCTTCCCGCGAGCCGCGCCGGAGCGCCCGGCATGGTGGGACGCCCTTCCGGAAAACCCGGGTCGGGGCGGTCCGTCGGAGCTCGTCCGCCCGGAAATAGCCTGACGTTGCCGTCATCGCAGCGTCCTGCGAAAGTCACGCGAGCGTAGGGGCGGACGCGCACGATTTCCTCGGCGGATGATCGCGGCCGCCGGCCTATGCGCGAACGCAGGCGGCGAGGGATGATGTCGGACCTATCGGAAGCCTCGCCCGATCTCGGCGCGAACCTCGAATTCGCGCTGTCGAATCCCAACTGGGAGCTAATCGACGGGCGTGGCCGGGAGCCCGCCTCGGTGATCACGCGCTGGCTGCCGTACTTCGTCATGCCCGATCTCGCCGTCCTGGACCTCGGCTGCGGCGGAGGGGAGGCCGAAGCGGTCGTCGCCGCGCGGAGCTATGTTGGTCTCGACCGCGCGCCGAAGGATCGGACGGTCGGCTATCTCGACCTTGATCTCGACGACATCCCCGACGCTCATCTCGATCAGGCCGAGGTGGTGATCGCGAGCCGGCTGTTCGAGCATCTTGAGAACCCGAAAGCGGTGCTCGACCAGCTCGCCGCGCGCGGGCTCCCGGTTTTCGCGACCTACTGGGTGTCCGATTTCGTGCCGGCAGGACGCCCGGCGCCGGCGGAGTGGAAGCGGGAGTACAGCCTCGCGAGCTTCGCCGAACTGGCGGCGTCCGCCGGCTATGAGATCGTGTTCCAGCAGTTGGTCCACTTCGTTCTGATGGCCGCCTTCCTGGCGCCTGTCGACCACAGCCGCATGCCGCGGCCGTGGCGGACGGCGGAGGCGAAGAAGTTCGTCAAGCGCCGGCAGAAGAAGGGCGACCGCTACATGGAGCGGATGTCCGACATCGTCAGCGGCAAGGCGCGCCAGGCTTCGGACCGCTGGTCGGCGCGGTCGGCCTTCGCGGCGCGGCTGGTGCCTGAAGGGCTTGCGCTGCTCGATGTGGGCTGCCTCGGCATGTACCTCGAGGCCTCCGCCAAACCTCGGATCTACATTCCGGTCGACATCGTCGCGGACGACCCCCGCACCCGCCGTATCGATCTCAACGAGCGTCTGCTGCCCCGGGAATGGGTCGAGGAGGCGGAGCTCGTCGCCTGCCTAGGCGTCTACGAATACCTGAAGGATCCGGCCGCCAACATCGCGGTCATCGCGGCGGCGAAGCGGCCGATGCTGCTGAGCTACAACGTCGCCGAAGCCCGTAAGAAGGACGGCAACGGCCTCGCCTCCAACTGGGCGAGCGCGCTGACGACGGCGGAGATCGACGCATTGCTCGAGGAGCACCGGTTCGACGTCGTGCGCCGCGTGCCGTTCGGTCCGCGTCAGATGGTGTGGCTGGCGCTGCCGCGCGACGTCGCCGTGCGGCCCGCGTGGTGGGACGACCTGCCTCCGCCGCCGGCGAACGCGCCGCTTGCCGAGGCCGAATAGGACGCCGCCTCGCCCGCGTCCGCGGCGGGCGGCGTCTGACGGTTCGGAGCTTCAGCGGCGTCCGGCGTGCTTTTCCAGCTGCTTGAGGCCGGCCTCGCAGGCTTCGAAGCTTGCGGTCGCTGCGGTCCAGTCCTGGGCCTTCACGGCGGCCATCATGCGGGTCGCGTCGCGGCGGAAGCTGTCGCGCAGGCGGATGACCTCGTCGGACGCCGCGCCGTCGAGCCCGGCGCCGAACCCCTCGGCGTCGAAGGTCGGGCCGGAAAGCCCGACGAGGGCCGCCGCGAGCTTGCGGTGGGCGACGCCGGCGTCCGCCGGCAGGCGGACGAGGGCGTAGTTCTCGACGCCCTTCGCCGCGCCGGCTTCGACGCCGGCCATGGCGGCCTCTTCGGCCAGCACTAGCTTTCCGAGGGCGGCGTCGATCTCGCCGCGGGTCTTGCGCGCGGTTTCGGCGATGCGCGTGACGTTCTCCGAGATTTCGTTGGTGGCGGCGCGCTGCTGGCCGAGCACCTCGGCGAGCGCGTTGAGATTGTTCGAGATCAGCGTCACCTGCTCGCCGACGGAGCCGACCTTGGCGCCCGTGGTGCGGATGATGGTCTCGCCGGAGGCGACGACCTGCGCGCTCTCGGCCGTCGCGGCCTTGATGGCGTTCGTTTCCTCAGTCAGCGTCGCGATGCGGCCGCGGATCTGCTCCGTCGCCTTTGCGGTCTGGCCGGACAGCGACTTCACCTCGTTCGCGACCACCGCGAAGCCGCGGCCGGCCTCGCCGGCGCGCGCCGCCTCGATCGTGGCGTTGAGGGCGAGCAGGTTGGTCTGGCTGGAGATCGCCTCGATCATCCCGGCCATGTCGGCGATCTGGCGGACGGCGTCCTCGAGCACGCCGATGCGCGCGGCGATGGCGGCGACCCGCTCGCGAATCGCGTCCATCGATTCGGCCGCATGCCGCATCTCGTCGACGCAGGAGGCGGTCTCGGCCTGGGCGGAGACGGCGTCGTCCGCGCCGGTGCGGCTGGTGGCCGAGAGTTCGGAAATTGAGTTCGCGAGCTCCTCGACGGCGCTTGCGATCGCGGAGGTGCTCTCGGCGACCTGGCGCACGTCGTGGGTCACCCAGCCGACGCCTGTCCCCGTGGCGGCGGCGTTCGCCGCGAAGCCGACGACGGAGTCGAGATCGGCGCGCTGGCGGCGCTCAAGCTCTTCGGCGAAGGCCTTCAGGGCCGCGCCCAGGTCGCCCTCGGGCCATTCCGCCACCGGCGCGCCGCGCTTCAGCGCGTCGAGCGCGGCGATCAGCGTGGTGTGGTCGACGATCGCGGCTGCGCTCTCAGGCGCGCGCTCCAGAGCGACGGCGGCTTTCGCGGAGCGGCCAAAACCGAAGGTCATTTGCGTTCCCCCAAGATATCATGGGCGCGGCGCCAACTTCGCGGCGCGCGCTTTTCCCCATGGCGCACCTTAAGGGATCGCCGTTAACGCATCGTCACGCAGCCCTTCAGCGGGCGATCGACCAGCGGACCTGAACCTCCACACGCAACTCCTGCTCGCCGGCGGCGACGGGCGTCGGCGGCGCCGCGTCCATCGCCTTCGCGCGCATCGCCTGCGGACGGATCGGCGCTTCGTGTCCGCCGCCGCTCTCCTCGATCGACAGCACCTCGCCGAGCTTCGCGCCGGCGGCCTCGGCGTAGAGCTCCGCCTTGCGTCGCGCGTCGGCGATCGCGGCCTTGCGGGCCTCATCCAGCCGCTTGTCGGCGTCCGACACGTCGAAGACGAGGCTCTCGAGCTGATTGGAGCCGGCCTGCACCAGCTGGTCGAGCAGGGCGCCCAGGCGATCGAGCTCGCGCACCCGGACCGTGACGGCGTTGCGGACCTCGTAAGCCACAAGCTTCGGGGCGCGGCCGTCGGCGTAGTCGTACTGCGGCTGGAGGCCGAGCGCGGAGGTGGCGACGTCGCGGTCCTCGATGTTGGCGGCTTTCAGCGCCGCGAAGACTTTGGTCATGGCCGTCGCGTTGGCGGCGAGCGCGGCGCCCGCCGTCGGCGCCCGGGTCACGACGCCGCTCGTCACCACAGCGCGGTCGGGGGTGGCCGCGACCACGCCTTCGCCCGTGACGCTGACGGCGGGGGGCTGGCGCGTCTCCTGCGCGGCGGCGACATTCGGAAGAAGCGAGAGCGCGAGAAGGGCGACGGCGCAGGCGCGCATGGGCGATCCTCTTTGATTTGAGTTTCCGGCGACCCCGCGGCCGCGCACGGCGATGCTGACCCCGTCATTGCGTCGCCGGTAGGGCCTCGCGCAAGCGAGCGCTCGACAAATTCATGCGCTGGGGTCGGAACGACCCGCCGCCTGAGGTGTTGATTCCGCGACGGCGCCGCGAAGACATCCGCGGCCGACCGAAAGAAACGACTCTCAGGAGGCGAGCTATGGGTCTTTTTTCCAAAGACATTAAGACGATGGACGATCTTTTCGTGCATCAGCTCCAGGACGTGTACTACGCGGAGAAGCAGATCTTGTCGGCCCTGCCGAAGATGATCGACAAGGCGACGAACCCGTCGCTGAAGCAGGGACTGCAGAGCCATCTCAACGAGACCGAGACGCACGTGCAGAGGCTCGAGCAGGTGTTCGAGATGCACGGCGCTGAGATCAAGACCACCAAGTGCCCTGCGATCAACGGCATCATCGAGGAAGCCAACGACGTGGCCGGCGACGTGGAGGACAAGCAGGTTCTCGACGCGGCGATCATCGCGTCGGCGCAGGCCGTCGAGCACTACGAAATATCGCGCTACGGCACCCTCGTCGCGTGGGCGAAGCAGCTCGGCCGGGCGGACTGCGCCGCGGTCCTCGAGCAGACGCTGCGCGAGGAGAAGTCCGCGGACACCAAGCTCACGTCGCTTGCGCTCGGCGGCGTGAACCGCGCCGCGGCCTGACGTCAACGCAAGAAGCCCGGCCGCCGAGGAGGCGACCGGGCTTCGCTTTGATCCTGCAGAAACCCGCCTGGTCCGCCAGGCGGGTTTTCGTTCGTCGTCAGCCCGCCCGGCGCGCCTTACGCGCGGGATAGGCCGAATCGGCTCCGCCGCTCATCCGCATGATGTCGGCTGCGAGAGCGCGGGCGGCGAGGGTCGTGGCGGTGATCTTCTTGTTGGCCTCGGCGGCCTTCTTGGCGGCCTCGGCGGCGAGGCGCTTCTCTTCCTCGGCGAGACGGGCGGCCTCGGCGGCCTCCTCCTTGGCGCGGCGCTTCGCTTCGATGATCTCGGCGATGCGACGCTCCTCGGCGAGCTTCTCCTCCATCACGCGGCGGCGCTCTTCTTCCTTGGCCCGCTCACGGGCCTCGCGGGCGGCGACGACCGCCGCGCGCTCGGCCATCCGCTTCTTCGCGGCCGGATCTTCGGCGGCGGAGCGGAAACGGGCGAGCAAATCCTTCTTGGCCTCGAGCGATGCGTTGCGACGGGACTCGAAGCTGTCGTCTTTCAGCATGTGTGACGCTGACCTTCCGATGAGTTTGGTTGAAGCGCGCCTGACATAAGTGGCGCGCGGGCAAATGACAATTGCAATTGGCGCAATCGAGGGATCTTGAGCACGCAGGCGTGGTGCGCCGGGCACAGATGCGGGGTGCTGGAGGCACCATAACATAAAAACGGGCCGGCCGCGACGTCCGTCGCGACCGGCCCGTTGGAGGCCTGGAAATGATGCGGGCGTCAGAAGCCGAAGGCGGCCTCGAGCGGACCCTTCGGCAGCGGCACCAGGAACCACACCTCGAACATCAGGAAGCTGACGATCGCGACGCCGCAGCCGACGGCGAGCGCCTTCCACACCGGGAACTTGCCGACGAACAGCATGAAGGCCGCGATGTAGATCGCCGAAGCGACGTAGATCCCGATCAACCCGATCGCCGCCACGTACACGACCGCAGGCACGAAGATCGCGGCCATTCGGCCGAAGCCCTGCACGCTTGTCATCGGAGCCGCGCCCTCCTCCGAGGAGGGGAGGGCGCGGATCAGGTTGACCGCGCTCGCGAGCGCCATCACCACCGCCACGTAGAACGGGAAGTATCCCGGGGCGGGGCCTTCGTTCTCCCGCCATTCGAAGCCGAGGCGGACGCTGTCGGCGATCACGATCCCGCTCGCGGCGAGGAACAGCAGCGCGACGGCGACGTCCGCGACGCGCATGCTGACGAGAGGCTTCTCGGCCTCGACGTCGTGGATCTGGTCCGGATTGATGGCGCTCATGCGCGTGGCTCCTCGGCCGCGTCGTCGGGGTTTACTGCGCGCTGGCGGCCAGGAAGCCGGCGCCCTGCATCAGGGTGCGATGCTTGGCTTCGGCGTCCGTCAACCAGGCTTCGAAGTCCGCGCCGGTCATGGTCGTCTGGTTGAAGGCGCCCTTCTCCATGAATTCCTTCCAGTCCGGGGTCTCCATCACCTTCTTCAGGAGATCGGCGTAGAAGGCGACCTGTTCGGGAGTCGCGTTCTTGGTCGTGAAGATGCCGCGCAGCATCTGGTAGTTGGTCGGCAGCCCGCTCTCCTCGCAGGTCGGGATGTCGGCCCACGACTGGCTGTCGGTGACCTTCTGCGTGTAGGTCGAGCGCTTGGTGTCGAAGATGCAGAGCGGGCGGAGCTGTCCGCCGCGCCACTGCGCCACGGCCTCGATCGGGTTGTTGACGGAGCTGTCGACATGTCCGCCGACGAGCTGCACGGCGACCTTGCCGCCGCCGTCGTAGGGCACGTAGGTGAACTTCTTGCCGCCGGTCTCGTGCTCGATCGCGGTGGTGATGATCTGGTCTTCCTGCTTGGAGCCGGTGCCGCCCATCTTGAACTGGCGATCCGGCGCCTCCTTCACCGCGTCGATGTACTCCTTGGCGGTCTTGTAAGGCTTCTCGGCGTTCACCCAGAGGATGAACTGGTCGAGCGCCATCATGCGCACCGGCTTCATGTCCTTCCAGCTGAAGGGCGTGCCGGTGCCGAGCGGGGTGGTGAAGAGGTTCGAGAGCGTGATGATGATCTTGTGCGGATCGCTCGCGCTCGCCTTCATCTCGAGGAAGCCTTCGGCGCCCGCGCCGCCGCCCTTGTTGACGACGATGACGGGCTTCGACAGCAGTTCGTGCTTCTGGATCACGCCCTGGATGAAGCGGGCCATCTGATCCGCGCCGCCGCCAGTGCCGGCCGGGATGATCAGCGTGACGGCCTTAGTCGGCTCCCAGGCCGCGGCGGGCGCGACGGCGGCCGCCGCGAGGCCGACGGCGAGGCCAAGACGCTTGGCCGCGCTCTTGAGTGTCGTTTTCATGCTCACCCTCCTGATGTGCGCCGCGTGTCTCGCGGCGTCGGTCGTCCGTTCCTCACGCCGCTCTCGCGACGTGGTCCGGTCCCTTGAATTTCGCGATGACGGCCGAGACGATCGGCCAGAAGGCCATGACGACGCCGAGCGTCATGATCGCTCCGCACAGCCAGTTCGACCAGAACACCGACACGTCGCCCTGGCTGATCAGCATCGCCTGCCGGAACGAGCTCTCGGCCTGGTCGCCAAGCACGAGGGCGAGCACGAGGGGCGGCAGGGGGTAGCCGAGCTTGGAGAAGAGGTAGCCCATGACGCCGAAGACCAGCATCATCCACACGTCGAACATGGCGTTGTTCACGGTGTAGGCGCCGATGGCGCAGACGACGACGATGGCGGGCGCGACGATCGAGAACGGCACCCGCAGGATGGCGGCGAACAGCGGCACGCAGGTCAGCACGATGATGAGGCCGACGATGTTGCCCATGTACATCGAGGCGATCAGGCCCCAGACGAAGTCCTTCTGCTCGACGAAGAGCAGCGGGCCGGGCTGAAGGCCCCAGATCAGCAGGCCGCCGAGCAGCACGGCAGCCGTGGGCGAACCGGGGATGCCGAGCGTCAGCATCGGCAGCATGGCGGCGGTTCC
This sequence comes from Methylopila sp. Yamaguchi, assembly GCF_002897035.1. Lineage (GTDB taxonomy): Bacteria > Pseudomonadota > Alphaproteobacteria > Rhizobiales > Methylopilaceae > Methylopila. The sequence goes on along the minus strand of NZ_BAUX01000029.1, from coordinate 3,343 downwards.
GGCCGCGTGGGCCGCCGTCTCGGGCGCGACGACGCCCTCCAGCTCGCCCTTGCCGAAGTTCTTGCCGTTCTTCGAGAAGCGCTTGGCGAGGCCGTAGCCCATGAAGGAGGCCGGCGTCGCGCCGCCCGGCGTGATGCCCATCCAGCAGCCGACGATGCAGCTGCGGATGAAGGTGCCGGTCATTTTCGGCAGCTGGCGCCAGGTCCGGATGACGGCGTCCATCCGCAGCTTGGCGTCCGCGCCCGAGAACTTCAGCCCGTCCTCCATGGAGGTCAGGATCTCGCCGATGCCGAACAGGCCGATGACCGCGACCAGGAACTTGAAGCCGTTCAGAAGCTCCTCATGGCCGAAGGTCATGCGCAGCGAGCCGGTGACGCCGTCGAGGCCGACGCAGGCGAGCGCGAAGCCGAGGCACATGGAGGCGATGGTCTTGGCCGGCGAGCCGCGGCCCATGCCGATGAAGCTCGCGAAGGTGAGGAACTGCACCGCGAAGAATTCGGCGGGCCCGAACCTCAGGGCGAACTTGGCGACCACAGGAGCCAGGAACGTGATCAGGGCGACGGCGAAGATCGCGCCGACGAACGAGGAGGTGAAGGCTCCGACCAGCGCCTCGTCCGCCTTGCCCCTCTGCGCCATCGGGTGGCCGTCGAAGGTCGTGGCGACGGACCATGGCTCGCCCGGTATGTTGAACAGGATCGCGGTGATCGCCCCCCCGAACAACGCGCCCCAGTAGATCGACGTCAGCATGATGATCGCCGAGGTCGGCTCCATGGAGAACGTCAGCGGAAGGAGGATGGCGACGCCGTTGGCGCCGCCGAGACCGGGAAGAACGCCGATCACCACGCCCAGCACGATGCCGAGCACCATCAGAGCGATGTTGTACGGCGTCACGGCGACGGCGAACCCGCCCGCGAGCGCGGCTAACTCTTCCATGCGGTCCTCCCCCAGCGCGTCCCGAACCGGCCGTCCGGCGACCGCTCCCCGCGCCCCCAGGACGCGTCTTTAAGCGACGCTAAGCAAACCCAAGGTGGCATGCAATATTCCATTTATGCGCCGTTAGACGAACTAATCCCAACGTTCATATCGACTTTAGGATATATTATTGCGTGGATGGTGGCATTACGCAGGCCAGTCATGCAAATATGCTGGGTCGACGGAGGCCGTCGGAAAGGCTCGGGGGGAGCGTGTGGACGGACTTGAGCTGAGGCCCATCGCGGGCGCGCAGAGCCTCAAGACGCGGGCCTACGAGGCGATCAAGGCCGCGATCTTCGAGATGAACATCTACGACGAGCGCGCCCAGCTCCGGCTCGACGAGCGCGCGCTCGCGCTGTCGATCGGCGTCAGCCGCACCCCCTTGCGGGAGGCGTTGGCGCAGCTCGAACAGGAGGGCCTGGTCCGCGCCGAACCCCGCCGCGGGGTCTACATCCAGCGCCGCACCAAGGCCGAAATCCTCGAGATGATCACGGTGTGGGCGGCTCTCGAGAGCATGGCCGCCCGCCTCGTAACCGAGGTCGCCGCCGACGACGAGATCGCGGCCCTGCACACGCTCGTCGACACCTTCTCGGGCGACGACGTCGACTCCCACATGGGCGAGTACTCCGACGCCAACATCCGTTTCCATGCGGCGATCATCGCGCTGTCACGCTGCAAGCTGATCGGCGACATCGCCAACGGCCTCTTCATGCACGTCCGCGCGATCCGCCGTCGAACGATCGTCGAGCAGGACCGCGCCCGCCGCTCGATCCTCGACCACCGCGAGATCGTCGAGGCGCTGGAGGCCCGCAACGGCGAGCGCGCGGAGCGGCTGGTGCGGGAGCACACCCTGAAGCTGCGCCGCCACGTGGAAGAGTTTGTCACGATAGAGTGATCGAGGACGGGCCGGCGCGATCATCAGCGCGCGCGGTCATGCTCCTGCTTGACCGACCATTTCGGCTCTGACGTGGCGCTCGCCGTCTGGCGTGGGTGCTCCGGTCAAGGCGGAGGACGGAGGGCGACCCCCCGGGGAGGTCGACCCTTGAAACGACGCAGCCCGCTCACTCTAGCGCCACGACCCCGCAGCGGCCGTCCGCGGCCAGCGTCTCCGCCATCGCCCGCACGCTGTCGTGGTGGGTGAACAGCAGCGTCTGCGCCGTCGCGCCGAAGTCCGCGAGCAGCTCCAACGTCGCCTGGCTGCGCGCGTCGTCGAAGTGCACCAGCACGTCGTCGGCCACGAAGGGCAGGGGCTCTGCCTCGCGGGCATAGGCTTCGAGGCTCGCCAGCCGGAAGGCGAGGTAGAGCTGGTCGCGCGCCCCGTCGCTCATGGCCCGGACCTCGACCGACGAGCCGTCGGCGCGCTGGCCCACCACCGCGGGGACGCCGGCGGCGTCCACCTCCGCGCCGAGGCCGGCGTAGGCGCCGCGCGTGGCGCATCGGAACAGGGCCGCGGCCCGCGCCACCAGCGGGTCCTGACGCTCGGCCCGCACCTTGGCGATCGCGTCCTCCACCAGGTCGCGGGCGAGCGACAGCTCGACGTAGCGCTCGACGACGTCGTGAAGCTCCGCGGTCGCGCTCTCTCGGGCTACGACCGCGCGGTTGACGCCCGCCGCCTCGTGGTGGCCGGCGACCGCGGCGCGCGCCGCATGTTCGGCGAGGCTCGCGGCCTCGACGTCGGCGTCGAGCTCGCGCTCCCGGTCCTCCAGCGCGGCGAGGTCGCCCGCGAGCGAATCGGGATCGCGTTCCGCGGCGGCGCTCTTGAGCGCCTCGAGCGGCAGGCCGTCGCCGGCGGTCGCGAGGCCATCCTCGACGCGGGCGATCTCGTCGGTCAGGGCGAGGCGGCCGGCGTGGCGTTCGGCGAGCGCGGCGAGCCCCGTCCAGTCGTCGTCGAGCAACCCCGCGATCTCGCAGAGCCGCGCCGCCGCGGCCTCCCGCTCCGCGAGCGCGAGCCGCCGGGCCGCGGCCGTACGCGCCGCCTCCTCGGCGTCGGGCGCGAGCGTCTCTCGGCGGGCGCGGGCGGCGTCGTTCTCGATGAACCGGGCCTGCAGCATGCGCGCGGCGGCGACGGCGTCCTCCGGCAGCGCAAGCCCCGACGCCCGGCCGATGGCGTCGACCCGCGCCTTGAGGTCCGCCTCGTCCTCGTCCATGCGGAACACCCGCCGGCGCACCTGCCCCAGCGCGTCGAGCACGCCGCGGGCGCCGGCCCATTCGTGGGCGGCGGAGGCCGCGTCCTCCGGCGACGTGGAGGCCGGCAGGGCGAGCCGCGCGAGCGCCGGCCCCCCAGGCCTCGGCCCAGCTCGCCTCCTCGCGCTCGAGCGCGGCGAGGCCGGCGCGCGCGCGCTCGGTCGCGGCCTCGGCGTCCTCGCGGGCC
>NZ_BAUX01000028.1 GCF_002897035.1 Methylopila sp. Yamaguchi | reverse complement strand
GCACCGAGAACGGCTTGCCCGTGCGCGGCATCGTCGGCGTGAACAGCGGCGCCTCGGCGACGGCCACGCGCAGCAGCGCGAGCAGGGCGCTCTGACGCTCAGGGTTGAGGTAGCCCGGGACATGCTTCATCGGAGGTTGAGGTCGCCCGATCCTGATCATATGACTATGCGGGTGGAACGATCCGATCCTCCTAAACGGGGCAGGGCCTTGTCGAGCCAGGAAAACGCATCCGAGCCGCCGTCGCGCGGCGGGACCTTCGGGAAAGTGGTGAAAGGCGCCGCCGGCGCCGCCGTGGTCGCCATCGGCGGCTATCTCGGCGCCGCCGCCATGCAGGTGCTCAGCGCCCCGAAGGACAGCGTGGCCTACGACCTGATCCAGTCCACGACCGGCTGGCTCAAACCGAAGGACGAGCCGGCCCCGGCGAGGGATGTCGCCGCGGCTTCCCCCACCGGCCCGGGCGAGGCGAAGCTGGCCCAGGGCGCGTCGGCGACAGTGGCCTCCTCCGCTCCGGCCACGCCGTCGATCGTCGGCGGAGGCGCGCAGCAGACCGCCGCACTCGCTCCCAAGATCGACCTTCCGGGATCGCCCGGCGGCCCCGCCGCCTCGCCCGCCGCGAAGACCGATCCAGCGCCCGCCGCGAAGGCCGAACCGGCGGAGCCGGCGCCCTCCGGCTCGATGCTCGACCGCGTGCGGCGGACCACCGAACTCGCCGCGCAGACACAGGCGAAGACCGCCGCGCTTGCCGCCAGCCGGGTGATCACGCTCGCGGACCGCGCCCGAACGCCGATCTGCGGCGCGGACTACAGGATCGAGGTGACCTCGGTCGCGGCCGGCGCCGGCCGCGTGGCGCTGACACGGGCAGACGGCTCGGGCGCGCCGCTGACGCTCGCCGCCGGCGATGCGCCGCGCGTCGTCAGCGCGGGATGCCAGGTGGCGCTGCTCTCGGCCGCGGAGGACCTCACCAACCGCCGCGCGCAGCTTCGGGAAACCCGGTTGGACTGAGACCGCGGTCGCCCGGAGGGAAGGCCGTCGCCGGGACCGTCAATTCCTGGATCGTGGGCGCGCATCCGCGCCGAACGCGCCCTCACGCCCGCGTCATCTCTCGCCTTGCGGCTTATTGGGCCTCTCCTTATATACCCGCCGACCCGCGGAAATCGCGGAATTTCCAAGGGACCGACGGGACGTGAGGGCTTCGCCCGGAGCGTTTCGCGTCAGGCCGCTACGGGGCCGGTTCGGTCCGCTTAACGCGTCAGAGAAGAGGAATGGGACACATGGGCAAGGTCATCGGGATTGACCTCGGAACCACCAACTCCTGCGTCGCCGTGATGGACGGGGGGCAGGCTCGCGTCATTGAAAATTCGGAAGGCGCGCGCACCACGCCCTCGATCGTCGCCTTCGCGGACGGCGGCGAGCGTCTGGTCGGCCAGCCGGCCAAGCGCCAGGCGGTGACCAACCCCGACAAGACCTTCTTCGCGGTCAAGCGCCTCATCGGTCGCCGGTTCGAGGACCCGACCGTCGAGAAGGACAAGAAGCTCGTCCCCTACAAGATCGTGAAGGGCGGCGACGGCGACGCCTGGGTCGAGGCCGACGGCAAGTCGTACTCCCCGGCGCAGATCTCCGCTTTCACGCTGCAGAAGATGAAGGAGACGGCCGAGGCCCACCTCGGCCAGAAGGTCGACCAGGCGGTGATCACCGTCCCGGCCTACTTCAACGACGCCCAGCGCCAGGCGACCAAGGACGCCGGCCGCATCGCCGGCCTCGAGGTGCTGCGCATCATCAACGAGCCGACGGCCGCGGCGCTCGCCTACGGCCTCGACAAGAAGACATCCGGCACCATCGCGGTCTACGACCTCGGCGGCGGCACCTTCGACGTATCGATCCTCGAGATCGGCGACGGCGTGTTCGAGGTGAAGTCGACCAACGGCGATACCTTCCTCGGCGGCGAAGACTTCGACATGCGCCTCGTCGGCTACTTCGCGGACGAGTTCAAACGCGAGCAGGGCATCGACCTGCGCAACGACAAGCTCGCCCTCCAGCGGCTTAAGGAAGCGGCCGAGAAGGCCAAGATCGAGCTGTCGTCCTCGGCGCAGACCGACATCAACCTGCCTTACATCACCGCCGACGCGACCGGGCCGAAGCATCTCACGCTGAAGCTCTCCCGCGCCAAGTACGAGAGCCTGGTGGACGATCTGGTCCAGCGGACGATCGAGCCCTGCAAGGCGGCGCTTAAGGACGCCGGCCTGTCGGCGGGCCAGATCGACGAAGTGGTGCTGGTCGGCGGCATGACGCGCATGCCGAAGATCCAGGAAGTGGTGAAGCAGTTCTTCGGCAAGGAGCCGAACAAGGGCGTCAACCCGGACGAGGTCGTCGCCATCGGCGCCGCGATCCAGGCCGGCGTGCTGCAGGGCGACGTCAAGGATGTCCTGCTGCTCGACGTGACCCCGCTGTCGCTCGGCATCGAGACGCTCGGCGGCGTGTTCACGCGCCTGATCGACCGCAACACCACGATCCCGACGAAGAAGAGCCAGACCTTCTCGACGGCGGAGGACGGCCAGACCGCGGTGACGATCCGCGTGTTCCAGGGCGAGCGCGAAATGGCGGCGGACAACAAGATCCTCGGCCAGTTCGACCTCGTCGGGATCCCGCCCGCGCCCCGTGGCATGCCGCAGATCGAGGTGACCTTCGACATCGACGCGAACGGCATCGTCAACGTCGGCGCCAAGGACAAGGCCACGAACAAGGAGCAGCAGATCCGCATCCAGGCCTCCGGCGGCCTGTCGGACGCCGACATCGAGAAGATGGTGAAGGACGCCGAGGCCAACGCCGAGGCGGACAAGAAGCGCCGGGCGCTCGTCGAGGCGAAGAACCAGGGCGAGGCGCTGATCCACTCCACCGAGAAGACGGTGGCTGACCTCGGCGAGAAGGCTCCGGCGGGCGACAAGGCGGCGATCGAGGCGGCCGTCGCCGAACTTCGCACCGCGCTCGCAAGCGAAGACGTCGAGGCCATCCAGGCCAAGACCAACGCGCTGATGCAGGCGTCGATGAAGCTTGGCGAGGCGATGTACGCCCAGGGACCCGAGGGCGCTGACGGCGGGCCGGAAGCGGGCGCCACGAGCGGCCAGCCGAAGGACGACGTCGTCGACGCCGACTTCGAGGAAGTCGACGACCGCAAGAAGTCGGCCTGATCAGGTCCGGCGTTTCGATGGAACGGCCCCCGCTGCGCGCCGCCCCTCCCAGGGCGACGTGACGCGGGGGTCGTCTTCGTAAGAGAGCCCGCCGCGCGCCTCAGCGCCGGCCGACCCCAACGATAGAGACGATGGCGAAACGCGACTTCTACGAAGTTCTCGAGGTCGAGCGCACGGCGAGCGACGCCGAGCTCAAGGCGGCCTATCGGAAGGCGGCGATGCGCTGGCATCCGGACCGCAATCCGGGCGACCACGCCGCCGAGGCCCACTTTAAAGAGATCAATGCGGCCTACGACTGCCTGAAGGACGCGGACAAGCGGGCGGCCTACGACCGCTTCGGCCATGCCGCCTTCGAGCAGGGCATGGGCGGCGGCGGAACCCGCGGCGCGGGCCCCGACATGTCGGACTTCATGTCCGACATCTTCGACTCGTTCTTCGGCGGCGGGGGCGGCCAGGGGCGCGGCCGGTCGAGCGGCGGGCGCGAGCGCGGCGCCGATCTCCGCTACAACATGGAGATCACGCTCGAGGACGCTTTCGCCGGCAAGACCGCGCAGATCCGCATTCCGACCAGCCTCGCCTGCGAGGCCTGCTCCGGCACCGGCGCGAAGCCCGGCTCGAAGCCGCGGCAGTGCGCCACCTGCGGCGGCGCCGGCAAGGTGCGCGCCAGCCAGGGCTTCTTCCTGATGGAGCGCACCTGCCCGACCTGCCAAGGCCGGGGCGAGGTGATCGACGACCCTTGCGACGTCTGCGGCGGCGCCGGCCGCATCACCAAGGAACGCACGCTCGAGGTCGCTATCCCGGCGGGCGTCGAGGACGGCACCCGCATCCGCCTGTCGGGCGAGGGCGAGGCCGGTCTGCGCGGCGGGCCGTCGGGCGACCTCTACATCTTCCTGTCGCTCGAAGACCATGCGCTGTTCCAGCGCGACGGCGCCGATCTCTACTGTCGGGTGCCGATCGCAATGACGACGGCGGCGCTCGGCGGTTCATTCGAGGCCCCGACCATCGACGGCGGCCGGACGCGCGTCAAAATCCCCGAAGGCACCCAATCCGGGATGCAGTTCCGCTTGCGCGGCAAGGGCATGCCGATCCTGCGTTCGAAGGATTTCGGCGACATGTACATCCAGGCGGTGGTCGAGATCCCCCAGAAGCTCTCGCGCAAGCAGCGCGAGCTTCTGGAGGCCTTCGCAGCCGAGGAGTCCGAGGCGAACCATCCGGAATCCACCGGGTTCTTTTCGCGGGTCAAAGAGTTTTTCGGCGGAGCGTGACTATCCGGCGCTTGTCACTTAAGCGCGATCCTGATCATCGTATGACCGTCGTCTCGCCTTCGTGTCGTCACCGGAGCCTCGTCGTCCATGCTTGAGCCCGCAAGGCGCTCCCCTCGCCGCGCTGACGCTCGCCCCAAGGGCATCGATCTCGCCGACGAGGCGCGGTTCCTGAAGTCCTGGTTCGACAAGCCGCTCGTGACCGGCGCGGTCAGCCCATCGGGCAAGGGTCTGGCGCGCATGATGGCGCGCTACGTCGATCCGAGCGAGCCGGGTCTGGTTCTCGAGATCGGCCCCGGCACCGGTCCCGTCACGGAGGCGCTGCTCGAGCGCGGCGTCGCGCCCGAGCGGCTGGTGCTGATCGAGTTCAACCCGGAGTTCGTGACGCTTCTGCGCAAGCGCTTTCCCGGCGTGACGGTGGTTCAAGGCGACGCCTACGCCGCCCGCCAGACGCTCGCCGGCGTGCTGGAGCAGCCGCTGACGGCGACGGTGTGCAGCCTTCCGCTGCTGACCAAGCCCGTCCGCCAGCGCGTGGCGCTGCTGGAAGATTGTTTCCACATGTCGCGCCCTGGCGCGCCGTTCATCCAGTTCACCTATGGCGTCGTCCCCCCGATACCGCGCGAGGCGATCGGGGAGACGACCGCGGCGGGCTCCCCGCGGGTCTGGCTTAACCTGCCGCCGGCCCGGGTGTGGATCTACCGCCGCCCGGCCTGATCCCGCCGACGACGCCGCTTCGACACACGACGCACGACCGCTGGAAGGAAGACGCTATGGCCGCGCCGAAAATCGTCGTGCTCGCGGGATCGATCCGCACTGGGTCGCTCAACGAAAAGCTGGCGACGGTGGTCGCGCGTGCGCTCCAGGACGCCGGCGCGGAGACCACGCACATCTCGCTGAAGGACTATCCCTTGCCGCTCTACGACGGCGACCTGCAGGCGCGCGAGGGCGTTCCGGCCCCCGCCAAGGCCCTGGTCGACTTGTTCCTCGCGCAGCACGGAGCCTTCGTCGCGAGCCCAGAGTACAACGCCAGCTTTCCGCCGCTGCTGAAGAACGCCTTCGATTGGATGTCCCGCGTCAGCATCGAGGGCAAGCCTCCGCTGCCCGCGTTCAAGAGCAAGGTCTTCGCGCTGGGCTCCGTCACCAACGGCGTGATGGGCGGCTACCGCGGCCTGACGCAGCTGCGCGCGATGATGGAGCTCGGCCTCGGCGCGCTGGTGCTGCCGGAAATGGTCTCGGTAGGCAATGCGGCGGAGGCCTTCACCGACGGCGGCCGGCTCGCGAACCCCCGCATCGCCGACTTCATGACCTCGGTCGTGGCGCGTCTCGTGACGGAAGCGGGGCGGCTGGCGTGACGGAATTGCTCGACCCGCGCGACCGGCTCATCGTCGGCCTCGATCTGCCCACCGTCTCGGACGCCGAGGCCATGGTGGCCCGGCTCGGCGACGCCGTGACCTTCTACAAAATCGGCTACGAGCTCTCCTTCGCCGGCGGGCTCGTGCTGGCGGAGCGGCTGGCGGGCGCCGGCAAGCAGGTGTTCGTGGACCTCAAGCTCCACGACATCGGCGCGACGGTGGAGAAAGCGACGCGGCAGGTCGCGAAGCTCGGCGCGTCGATTCTCACAGTACACGCCTATCCGCAGACGCTGCGCGCCGCCGCCGCGGGCCGCGACGGTTCGCGGATGAAGGTGCTCGGCGTCACGGTGCTGACCTCCTGGGACGCGGCCGACGTCAAAGAGGCCGGCTTCCGCGAAGGCCCGGAAGCGCTGGTCGCGCGGCGGGTGCGGCACGCGCGGGAGGCCGGCGTCGACGGGGTGATCTGCGCGCCGACTGATCTCCCCGCCGTCCGCCGGATCGCGCCCTCGCCGTTCCTCGCGGTGACGCCCGGCGTGCGGCCGGCGGGCGCGGCGCTCGGCGACCAGAAGCGGGTCGCGACGCCGGCCGAGGCGATCCGCGCCGGCGCCGACCGCCTCGTCGTGGCGCGGCCGATCCTCTCGGCGGAGGACCCCCGCGCGGCCGCCGAGGCGATCGTCGCCGAGATCGCCGCCGCGGCGGGTTGATTCTCGGCCCGGGCGGCGTATCCCTGCGGGTCCCCGCGCGCGAAGCCGCGCCGGAGCCAGGAGACGCACTGCATGCCCAAGGGCTATTGGATCGTTCGCATCCACATCAAGGACCAGGCCGGCTACGACGCCTACCGCAACGACAACGCCGAGGCCTTCGCCAAGTACGACGCCCGATTTCTCGTGCGCGGCGGCAAGCTGGAGGCGCTCGAGGGCGAGGCTCGCGCCCGTAATGTCGTGATCGAGTTCCCCTCCTACGAGCAGGCCGTCGCTTGCTGGAGATCGCCCGAGTACCAGCGCGCTAAGGCCAGGCGCGACGGCGCGGTCGAGATCGACCTGATCGCGATCGAAGGCTACGAGGGCTGAGCGCTCCGGGCGGCTTTCGGCTGCGGAACGGCCGGGACGACGACCCGGCTACGCTCTGCGCGCTTGAAGCCCGCGCCGACCGCCTGTTCGAGACCGTCGGCATCCGCCTTCCGTCGGAAGGAGCGCTCCCGCCCGAGGAGCCGCTCCGGCAGGCGCTGGCGGGCGGGCTGCTGCTCGTCGGCGAGGCCGACGACGGCGGGGCGGCGGGCTTCGTCGCCGCGGCGCCGCTGGACGAGGCCTTGCATGTCTACACTCTCGCCGTCGATCCCGCCTACAGGCGGCGCGGGCTCGGGCGCGCGCTCATGGCGGCGGCGCTGGAGCACGCCGCATGGGCGTTCTGGCCCGCCGTCACGCTCACGACCTTTCGCGACGTGCCCTGGAACGCCCCGTTCTACCGCAGCCTCGGCTTTCTCGCGGCGGACGAGGCGCAGCTCGCGCCGGGCCTCGCCCAGGTTCGCGCCCGCGAGCGGGCGATCGGCCTCGACGCGCTGGGGCCGCGGCTCGCGATGGCGCGCCTGCTCTGAACGCGCGACGCCGACGTGATGATTTCGGTCACGGATATTCATCCCCGGCCGCGCCGCCCCGCGGGTAAGGTGCGGCGGCCCGCAGCCCCAGAGATCGACATTCCTCCGCCATGACCTCGTCTTCCCTGTTCGCCGCCCTCGCCGAGCCCGCCCGCCGGGCGCCCAAGAGCGGCATCGTCGAAGTGTTCAACTACGGCCGGGGCCGCGAGGGGCTGATCCCGCTCTGGGTCGGGGAGGGCGATCTGCCGACGCCGGGCTTCATCGCCGACGCGGCCTCGGCCGCGCTCGCGGGCGGCGAGACCTTCTACACCTGGCAGGCCGGCGTGCCGGAGCTTCGGGCGGCGCTCGCGCGCTACCACGCCCGCCTCTACGGCGTCCCCGAAGACCACACGCGCTTCTACGTCACCGTCGGCGGCATGCAGGCGATTCAGATCTCGATCCGACTGGTGGCTGGGGCCGGCGACGAGGTGATCGTGCCCACCCCGGCCTGGCCCAATTTCGCGGCGGCGGCCGGCGTCGGCGGCGCGAGGCCGGTGCAGGTGCCCATGGGCTTCGGCAACGACGGCTGGACGCCGGACATCGAGCGCCTGGAGGCGGCGGTCACGTCTCGCACGCGGGCGATCCTCGTCAACTCGCCGTCGAACCCGACGGGCTGGGTCGCGAGCCTCGACGACCTCAAGAACCTTCTGGCGCTCGCGCGGCGGCACGGGCTCTGGATCATCGCCGACGAGGTCTACGGCCGCTTCGTCTACGCCGGCGGCCGCGCGCCGTCGTTCCACGACGTCGCCGATCCGGAAGACCGCATCCTCTACACCAACACCTTCTCGAAGAACTGGGCGATGACCGGCTGGCGGATGGGCTGGATCGAGGCCGATCCCTCCCTCGGGCCGACCATCGAGAGCCTGATCCAGTACTCGACCTCCGGCGTGCCGCCGTTCCTCCAGCGCGGCGCGGTGGCGGCGGTCGAGCAGGGCGATCCCTTCATCACGCATCAGATCGAGCGCGCGGCGGCGAGCCGGGCGGCGCTGGTGGAGGCTTTGTCCGCCACCGGACGGGTTCGCTACGCCGAGCCGGCGGGCGCGTTCTACCTGTTCGTCGCGATCGACGGCATGCCGGACACGCGCGCGCTGGCGCTGAGGCTCGTCGACGAGGCGCTGGTCGGGGTGGCGCCGGGAACCGCGTTCGGGGCCGGCGGCGAGGGCTTCCTGCGGCTCTGCTACCTCCGCGAGCCCGCCCAAGTGGCGGAGGCTGGCGCGCGGCTCGCAGGCTGGATCGAACGGGCCTCAATCGCCCGGATTTCGTAGGGTTCCGGGGCCGCCCGCTTGCGCTCTCCCAATTCTTCCCGCAGAAGTTCCAGGCTGAGTATTTTGACGTATGCATTAGCGCGAATGGGGAGCGTCGGCGTAAACCTATGGCAGTCTCCCGAGGGGCTCAGCAGAGAATATTTATCGTCGACGACGACGAGGCGATCCGAGACGTTCTGACCGCGGCCTTTGAGGCCGACGGCTTCGACCCTCTGGCTTTCGCCGACGGCGCGGAGTTTCTGGAAAGGGCCGAGCGCGAAACGCCCGCATGCGTCCTGCTGGACGTCATGATGCCGGGTCTGTCCGGGCTTGAGATCCTTAAGCGGCTCAATCAGCGGCACTACGCGGCGCCGGTGTTCATCGTGTCCGGCTCCGGCGACATCCCGATGGCGGTCGAGGCCATCCGGCACGGCGCTCTCGACTTCATCGAAAAGCCGTTCGATCCCCTGAGGATCGTGGACCGCGTGGTCGAGGCGCTCGCGGCGAGCGGCGCGCGCGCCGAGGCGCGGATGGACGGCGGCTCCCACCTCTCGGTGAGCGACCAACTTACCCCGCGCGAGCGCGAGGTGCTGTCTCTCGTCGCGGGCGGCCAGTCCAACAAGGAGGCCGGCCGCGCGCTGGGGATCAGCCCTCGCACGATCGAGGTCCACCGCGCGCGCATCATGGAGAAGATCGGCGCGAAGAACGCCGCCGATCTGGTCCGCATCGTGATGTCGATGTCGAGCGAGCGCCGCTGAGCCTCCACGCCGCCGACGAGACGCCCATGAGCACGATCACCACCGCCGCTGAGCTCGAGGCGATCTACGGCCGCCCGGCCGAAACCTCGCTCGTCAAGCAGGTCGCGCGTCTCACCCCCGAGTACCGGGCGATGATCGAGGCGTCGCCCTTCGTCGCTCTCGCAACGTCAGGACCCGACGGCCTCGACTGCTCGCCGCGCGGCGACGGCCGCGGCTTCATCCGGGTGGCGGACGACGCGACGCTGATCCTGCCGGACCGCCGCGGCAACAACCGGATCGATTCCCTCCGCAACGTGCTCGTCGACCCGCGCGTGGCGCTGCTGTTCCTGATCCCGGGCTCCGGGGTGACGCTCAGGGTGAACGGACGCGCGGCGATCTCGGCCGACGCCGAGCTGCTCGCGTCTTTCGCTGTGGACGGCGCGGCGCCGCGCACCGCGCTCGTGATCGCCATCGAGGCGGTCTACTTCCAGTGCGCCCGCGCCATCATGCGCTCCGGCCTCTGGGACCCGACCACCTTCGTCGCCCCGGGAGCCGTCCCCACGCCGGGCCGCATTCTGGCGGCGATTAGCGCCGACCGCATCGGCGGCGACGCCTACGACCAGGAGTGGCCGGCGAAGGCCGCCAAGACCTTGTGGTGAGCCGCCGTCGCCGCGCCGCGGTCCGGCGGCGCCGCGGTCACCAGCCGTCGTGGCGGCGGCAGGTCTCGACGCGCTTGTCGTAAGGACCGTAGGGACCCCACTCGCGGATGGTCCGCACCCGGCACACTTCGCGCGGGGGCGCGTAATACACCGGCGCCGGCTCGTAGTAGTAGGCGCGACGCGGGGCGTAGTACACGGGAGGGGGCGGCGCGTAATAGGGCCGCGACGGCCCGACGCCGAACTCGAAGTAGGACCCGGCGGACGCCGGCGTCGCCAACAGCGCGGCTCCGCCAGCGATCGCCGCGGCCGCTCCCAGAAGCAGAACTCTCATCTTACGCTACTCCCCAAGACACGAACGACGCCTCATGCCCCATGGCTGAGAACGATCGAGCCCAGTCATGGCGAAATCACGGCAAGTGCTCGGCGCGGTGAAGACTTCGCGTAAAACTTTCGGCGAGGCGCCGTACGGCCGCGCAGACAGCAAAAGGCCCGGATCTACGAACGATCCGGGCCTCTCTATTAACAGGCGTTAAGACCTGTTAAGATCAGGCGATCACGGGTTAACGCGGACCGTGAAGCCCGGGCGCGGGGCCGGGCGGTAGTACCGGCGATCGCTCCGGTAGACGCGGCGCTCGTAGCCCCGCCCGCCGTTGCCATAGTAGCGGCGCTGGCTGTAGCGGTTGGGCGTGCACTGCTGCGTCTTGGTGACGCGCGTCACGCCATTCCGCCGAACCGACTTCGTCACCGTGCGACAGGCGACCTGGTCGACCAGCGTCGGCGCGGCGAAGACGCCGGCGGGCGCGAGCGGAGCAGCGGCGGCGGGAGCGAGGCTGAGGCCGCCGAGGCCGAGAGCCAGGCCGGCCGACAAGATCAGACCCTTCATGAGAATACTCCTCGGTTCACGTCATCGCCACGTGCGTCGTGGCGTTTTATGGGATCGATGGTCGCTCGCCATTGGTGAACTTCCGCTGAGATCGGCGTTCACAAGCCGTTCACAGCCGTTCACGTCCAGCGAGCGCGGCAGATAGGGCGCTTCACGCGTCTGTCATCGTCCTGCGCACGCGGGAGCACGACGCGCAAGGAAAACGCCCCGGCGAACCGGGGCGTTTTCCTTTCGGCGGTTAGCGCGGACTTACTGACCGATGCGGATGTTGAAGCCTGGGCGGTCGTCGCGGCGGTCGACGTAGCGGCGCTCGGAATAATGGCGGTCGCGCTCGCGGTAGACGCGGCGCTCGTAGCGGTCGTTGTTGCAGACCTCCTTGCGCTCGATCCGGGTCACGCCGTTACGGACCTTGCGGGTTTCGACGGTGCGGCACGCCACGTCCGTAACCAGAGGCGCGGTCGCGACCGGCGCCTTGGTCATCAGGCCCGCGGCGGAAGCAGGCGTCAGCGAGAGAGCGGCGAGGCCGGCGGCGAAGGCGGTCGAATAGAGAATGGTCTTCATGAGTGTTTCTCTCCGGTTTGTCGGTGCAGCAGATAAATCCAACGGCTAAACGCTTACTCGGCCGGGCTAGGCGCTGGCGCGCAGTCTCCGGCGGGTCCAGCGCGAGATCAGGCTCGGCCGCCCGGCAGAGAGGCCGGTCGCAGAGCGTTTCAACTCCAGCGGCAAGCGTCGTTATTGACTTCTCGTGTGCGTTAAACTGCGCCAGACTGAGATCCGTTCCAAAGAGGCTCAAGAAAATGCGACAAGACGACTCGCGGACCCCGCACGCAGACCTTCGGCCCAGCGAGGATCTGTTCGGCGGGTCGACGGCACAGGGAGCCCGGCCCGTGGGCGAGCCTGAGGATGGGGTCGAGCTCTGGGCTCGGCGGTTCGGGCGAGGGCTTGCTATCCTCGCTTCCGTCGCGCTGATCGCATGGGCGCTCGCGACCTACGGCGCTCCGGGAGGGCAGTGATGAGGAAGCCGATGGACTGGGCGGCGATGCCGGCGCCGAGCCTCGCCGACATCGAGGCGATGGCGCGCGAAACGCTGTTGGGCCTCCCAATGTCGTTTCGGGAACTGGCCGACGGCGTCGTCATCCAGGTCGATGATTTTCCTACCGAGGAGGTGATGCGCGAGCTCGGCGCGGAGAGCGAGTTCGACCTGCTCGGGCTGTTCACGGGGATCGGCCTGGCGCAGGGCGCCGCCGTCGCGCAGACCGGGCAGATGCCGAACGTCATCCATCTCTATCGCCGCCCAATCCTGGATTACTGGGCGGAGCACGAGGAAACGCTCGGCGCGATCGTCTCACACGTCCTGATCCATGAGATCGGCCACCATTTCGGGCTCTCGGACGAGGACATGGAGGCGCTCGAGGAGAAGGCGGCGGTCGAGGCTTGATCGCCGGGTGGTGCGGGGCCACCTTGTCCGGCGATGGGTCGCACCTGGCCTGATCGAGGAGACGAGGCATGGACGCAGGCACGGGCGGCGGATTCGAGCGCGACGCCTCGCGGGTGAGCCGCGAGTTCTGGCCTAAGCTGAAGAAGGTCGCGCGGTCGATCCCCTTCGCCGAGGACGCGGTCGCAGCCTACTACTGCGCCTTCGACCGAGAGACGCCGCTGCATGTGCGGGCGACGCTGATCGGCGCGCTGGCTTATTTCGTGCTGCCCGTGGACGCCGTGCCGGACTTTCTGCCGCTCCTCGGCTTCGCGGACGACGCGAGCATCCTCGCCGCCGCGATCGCCAACGTGCGCATGCATATGACCGACCGCCACCGCGAGGCCGCGCGCAGGGCGCTGGCGGACGACCCCGACCTCGCCTGAGCCCTTCCGAAACGACGACGCCCGGCGCGAGGGCCGGGCGTGACGCAGAACTCGATGTCGGATCCGGATATCCGGACCTCGTGGGAGGCCTTAGGCTTCCTTCGGGGTCAGGATCTGGCGGCCGCGGTACATGCCGGTCTTCAGGTCCACATGGTGCGGGCGGCGCAGTTCGCCCGAGTCCTTGTCTTCCACATAGGTCGGGGCCTTGAGCGCGTCGGCCGAGCGGCGGTGGCCGCGCTTCATCGGGGAGGTCTTTCGCTTCGGAACGGCCATGTCATTCACTCCGTCGGATCGGGTCGCAGCGCGTATGCGCGCGCGGATGTGCGGGCGGAGCGTCGCGCCGCCTTAACTCAGGGGCGGGCTTATAGCGGCATCATGCCGGAAACGCCAGCCCCCTCGCGGGGGAATGGCGCGATCAAAGCTCAGCGGGCGAGGCACCCCGTCAGCCCGGCGGCGTTTCCTGCCCGGCGGATGATCACCGAGGCGAGGGTCGAGGCGTGGCGGCTTGGCCGCTTGGGGTCGCGCAGCACCGGATTCGGCAGCGCGGCCGTCAGCACCGCGGCCTCGCGCGCGCTGAGGCGGGCGGCGCTCTTGCCGAAGGCGCGGCGAGCGCCGGCTTCCGCGCCGAACACGCCGTCGGGGCCCCATTCCGCGATGTTGAGATAGACCTCCATCACCCGCCGTTTCGACCAGACGAGGTCGATCCAGTGCGCCAGCACGATCTCGAACGGCTTCCGCAGATAGGGCGCGCCCTGCCACAGGAAGAGATTCTTCGCGACTTGCATGGTGATCGTGGACGCCCCCCTGTTAGGGCCGCCGTCGCGGTCCATCACGAGGCTGATCGCCTGCCAGTCGACCCCGGCGTGGACGCAGAAGCGCGCGTCCTCGGAGACGATCACCGCGCGGGGCAGGGCGGGCGACACGTTCGCGAGCGGAACCCAGGTCCGCGTGACCGGCCTGAGCGTCAGCCAGCGCGCGAGCATGGGCGTCGAGACCGGGGGAACGACCGTGTAGATCAACGTGAGGACGAAAGGCGTCGCCGCGATCAGGAGCAGCGCGACCACGGCTTTGCGGAGGACCGAGGGCCGCCCGCGGACGGCCGCCGTTCCGAAGCCGTACATTGCCGCCATCTACGCCGCCGCCCCGTCAGTTCGGACGCGCATTGGTCTGTAGGCGTCCGTGGCCATCATACCCAGCCGGGCCGTTCCCGCCACACCGAGGCGCTGGCCCGGGGTCACGAACAAGCGACGCCGTCACTCGACGATCGCGCAGCCGTTGCTTCTCGAGACAGGGTCCTTCGTTAGCGGGAAGAGGGCGCCTTCCTCAAACAGCCCGATGACCTTGTAGTCGGCAGCTTGCACGACCGTGTATTCCGGCGCCGTGACGATGTTGCGAACAATGAAATAGAATTGGGCGAACGCCCCGTTCCCAGCCCCAATGTGAATGGCGAACGAATTTGTCGTCGTGAAGCACACCTTGTCGCCGACGGCGTACTCCGCCCGCATGCAGGTGATTGTCCGGCAGACGGAGTTCTCTCCTGCGTCGATCACGAGCGCCAGGGCGAGGCCGAGCAGCGTCATAAGTCCGAACAGAATTTTGGACGTCATCCTCGCGCCCATTCTGCGGTGTCAGGCGCCTTGGCGAATATCGCACGTCCTGCTGGGCGGGACGACGCCATCTTAGCAGAGCGATCCGCGGCCGCCATCTCACGGCGGCTTGACGTCGCCCGCCCGCTCGGGCACGGGGCCGGCGACCCTCTCGGAGTTCGGCTTACGTGACCGACGCATCCTTCGACCATCGCCTCGCCTCCGTCGCGGCCGCGGTGGAGACCGCGCTCGACGCGCTGCTCACCTCCGAGCCCGAGGCCGGGGAGACCGCGCGCCCCGCGCGGCTCGTCGACGCCATGCGCCACGCCATGCTCGGCGGCGGCAAGCGGCTGCGGCCGGCTCTAGGGCTCGCGGCGGCCGAACTGTTCGACGTAGCCCCCGAGCGGGCGCTGCGGGCCTGCCTCGCCGTCGAGTGCGTGCACGGCTACAGCCTGATCCACGACGACCTGCCCGCCATGGACGACGACGACCTTCGCAGGGGGCGACCGACCGTGCACCGCGCCTTCGACGAGGCGACCGCCATCCTCGCCGGCGACGCCCTGCTGACGCTCGCCTTCGACGTGCTGAGCGATCCGCGGGTCGACCCCGATCCGGCGGCGCGGATCGCGCTCGTGCGCATTCTCGCCCGCGCGGCGGGGTTCGGAGGGATGGTCGGCGGCCAGATGCTGGACCTCGCCGCCGAGGGCCGCTTTTCCAATGGCCGCGAAGCGCATGACGAGGCCTCTGTGGGTCGCATTCAGGCGATGAAGACCGGCGCGCTGATCGCGGCCCCGATCCAGATGGCCGCCGTGCTCGGCCGCGCCGACGAGGCGGACCGGGCGGCGCTCGGCGTTTACGCCCAGGCGCTGGGCGCGGCGTTCCAGATCGCCGACGACCTGCTCGACGCCGAAGGAGCGGCCGAGACGGTAGGGAAGGCCACGGGCAAGGACGCGGCGGCGGGCAAGGCGACGCTGGTCGATCTGCTCGGGCGAGACGGCGCCCGCGCGCGCCTCGAGACGCTCACGGCGCAGGCGACCGCCGCGATCGCGTCCTTCGGAGCGCGGGCCGAGCCCCTCGTCGCCGCGGCCCGCTTCGTCGCCGATCGCCGTGCGTAAGCGCGATATTTGCTTGACTGTATCCCAAAGGCTCACTTTCGCCTGATTCGTTAATGCCTGTAGTGATCGGGCGTTGAACGTTTTGGAGACAGTCATGTCGACCGTCATTCGTATCGTCTGCCGCGCGGCGCTTGGCCTCGCGGTCGTGGCCGGCTGCGCCGGCGCAGCCGGCGCCGCCGAGACCCTCCGCAGCTCCAAGGCTGTCGCGGCGAAGCTCGCCGCCGGCGGCGTCACGTCGCGCGTCGGGCGCAATTGCCCCGAGGTGATCGTGCGGAAGGAGGCGGACGCCTACGCCGCAGAGCCGGCCCAGCTATCCCTGCTCTCCGCCGCCCGCGACTGCGCCAACCTGGGGGCCGAAACGATCCTGCGCGTCGCGCTCGTCGGCCGCGCGAAGGTGAACGGCTCCGCGGCCGACGCCGTGACGGCTCCGATCGCGGTGACGGTCGTCGACCCCTCCGGCAAGACGGCGGCCGTGCGCGCCGCGCGGATCCAGGCGCCGCTGAAGCCGTCGGAGAAGGTCAGCCACTTCTCCTATCTGGTCGACGAGGTTTCGCTGCCGCCGGCGAAGCGCTACGCCGGCTGGAAGGTGCTGATCGGGTTCGGCGAGCCCGGCGCCACGTCTCGCGCCGCCCAGGCCTCGGCGGCGCCCCGCCTGCAGACCGCCGCAGCCCGCTGATTTCCGGCGGGACCGCGCGCGAAGATCGCTCCCCGCGGGCGGTTCTCGCGGCCTCGCGGAACCGCGCGGCCGCGTTCGCGCGAACGCCCTGACGCTCGCGTTGCGCAGGCGCGCCTGATCTGCTAACCACCCGCGTCCGGACTGAGTAGGGTTGCTCACGCTGGCTCGCTCGGTCGGCTTCCGCCGATCGCGACCGCCGCGCATCTCCAGACTTCCCGGACACGGCCCAAGGTCGCCCCCGTTCCCGGCGCCGGCCCGTCTTCGCAACGCGGAGGCGAGCACCGGACGGCGGACGCCCGATCGGCCGTTTCGTCAACCCGAACGCCGGCGCCGCTAAGCCCGAAGACGGGCAGGAGATTTCATGAACGCCACTGCCGCAGCCGCACCCTCGCGCGAAGATTTCGCCGCGCTGCTCGAAGAATCGTTTGCGACCGCCGACATCGCCGAAGGTTCGGTGATCAAGGGCACGATCACCGCGATCGAAAAGGACATGGCCGTCATCGACGTCGGCCTCAAGACCGAGGGCCGCGTCGCGGTCAAGGAGTTCACCGGCCACGGCCGCGAGAACCCGCTCAAGGTCGGCGACGTCGTCGAGGTCTATCTGGAGCGCGTCGAGAACGCGCTCGGCGAAGCCGTGCTGTCGCGCGACAAGGCGCGCCGCGAGGAAAGCTGGGTCAAGCTCGAGCAGGCCTTCAACGACAACCAGAAGGTCGAAGGCGTCATCTTCAATCAGGTCAAGGGCGGCTTCACCGTCGACCTCGAGGGCGCGACCGCGTTCCTGCCGCGCAGCCAGGTCGACATCCGCCCGGTGCGCGACGTCGGCCCGCTCATGGGCACGCCGCAGCCGTTCCAGATCCTCAAGATGGATCGCCGCCGCGGCAACATCGTCGTGTCGCGCCGCACCGTGCTTGAAGAGTCCCGCGCCGAGATGCGCCAGGAGCTGGTCCAGAACCTCGAAGAGGGCCAGGTCATCGAGGGCGTCGTCAAGAACATCACCGACTACGGCGCGTTCGTGGACCTCGGCGGCATCGACGGCCTGCTGCACGTCACCGACATCGCGTGGCGCCGCGTCAATCACCCGACCGAGCTGCTCCAGATCGGGCAGCAGGTGAAGGTGAAGATCATCAAGATCAACCACGAGACCCACCGCATCTCGCTCGGCATGAAGCAGCTGCTGGCCGATCCGTGGCAGGGCATCGAGGCCAAGTACCCGGCGAACACCCGCTTCACCGGTCGCGTCACCAACATCACCGACTACGGCGCCTTCGTGGAGCTGGAGCCGGGCATCGAAGGCCTGATCCACGTCTCCGAGATGTCGTGGGTGAAGAAGAACGTCCACCCGGGCAAGATCGTCGCCACCTCCCAGGAGGTCGAGGTGATGGTGCTCGAGGTCGATCCGGTAAAGCGCCGGATCTCGCTTGGCCTCAAGCAGACCATGCAGAACCCCTGGGAAGCCTTCGTCGAGAAGTACCCGGTCGGCTCCGAGGTCGAAGGCGAGGTCAAGAACAAGACCGAGTTCGGCCTGTTCCTGGGCCTCGACGGCGACGTCGACGGCATGGTGCATCTGTCGGACCTGGACTGGAACCGTCCGGGCGAAGCGGTCATCGAGGAGTTCAAGAAGGGCGACATCGTCCGCGCTCAGGTTCTCGACGTCGACGTCGAGAAGGAGCGCATCTCGCTGGGCGTCAAGCAGCTCGGCGGCGATCCGTTCGTGGACTCGGGCGAGCTCCGCAAGAACTCGGTCGTCACCTGCGAGGTGCTCGAGGTCAAGGAAGGCGGTCTCGAGGTCAAGATCGTCGACACCGACCTGACGGCCTTCATCCGCCGCAACGATCTCGCCCGCGAGCGCGCCGATCAGCGCCCCGAGCGTTTCGCCGTCGGCGAGAAGTTCGACGCCCGCATCACGCAGTTCGACAAGAAGGCGCACAAGGTCCAGGTGTCCATCAAGGCGCTGGAGATCTTCGAAGAGAAGGAGGCCGTCGCGCAGTACGGCTCCTCCGACTCGGGCGCCTCGCTTGGCGACATCCTCGGCGCGGCGCTCAAGAAGCGCTCCGAGGGTTCGGACGACTGATCGTCTTCGACGACAACGGCTGCGGGAGCCTTCGGGCTTCCGCCACGAACGGCCCGGGTCTGTCCCGGGCCGTTTTCGTTTCCGCCTCGGATTTGACCTCCAAAACCGGAGCGCCCGCGCGGCCTCCCCGCGCTATCCCATCCTCCCCGCCCCATGAGAGGATCGGAACCATGACCGCGCCCGCCCCAGCCGCCGCCGAACGCCCCTCCGCCGAACGCGACCCTCGCTGGGTCGCCGTCGCGGCGCGCGACGCCTCCGCCGACGGCGCCTTCGTCTATTCGGTCCGGACGACCGGGGTCTATTGCCGCCCCTCCTGCCCCTCGCGCCGGGCGAACCCGGAGAACGTCGCCTTCCACGCCGACGGGGCCGCCGCCGAGGCCGCGGGCTTCCGCCCCTGCCGGCGCTGTCGTCCGGACGAGGTCTCGCCCGCCGCCGCCCGCGCCGCGCTGGTCGCGCGCGCCTGCCGCGTCATCGAGGCGGCGGAGGAGCCGCCGGCGCTCGATCGGCTCGCGCGCGCCTGCGGGACGAGCGCGGGCCGCCTCGTCAGCGCCTTCAAGGCCGAGACCGGCCTGACGCCGAAGGCCTATGCCAAGGGCGAGCGGGTGCGGCGGATACGGCGCGAGCTCGGCGATCCCAGGTCCTCGGTCGCCTCCGCCATCTATGGGGCGGGCTTCAGCTCAACCGGCCGCTTCTACGCCGTCGCGGACGACGCCCTCGGCATGCCCCCGAGCGCCTACCGGGCGGGCGGGGAGGGCGCCGCGATCCGCTTCGCCGTGGCGCAGTGCTCGCTCGGCGCCCTGCTGGTCGCGGCCAGCGCGCGCGGCGTTTGCGCCATCCTGCTCGGCGGCGATCCCGACGCGCTCGTCCGTGACCTGCAGGACCGCTTTCCGAAGGCGGAGCTGATCGGCGGCGAAGCGGGCTTCGAGCGCGTGGTGGCGGATGTGACGGGGCTCGTCGAGCGCCCCGGCCAAGGCCTCGACCTGCCGCTCGACATCCGCGGCACGGCGTTCCAGCGCCGGGTCTGGGAGGCGCTGCGGAAGCTGCCGGCGGGCGCGACGGCGAGCTATGCCGACGTCGCCGCGGCGATCGGCGCGCCGAAGGCCGTGCGCGCGGTGGCGCAGGCCTGCGGCGCCAACGCGCTGGCGGTCGCGATTCCTTGCCACAGGGTGGTGCGCACGGACGGCTCTCTCTCCGGCTATCGCTGGGGCGTGGAGCGCAAGCGCGCCCTTCTCGCGCGCGAGAGCGAGCAGGGCGACGCCGCGGACTGACGTGGCTCGAAGGTCACGGCGAGCTCGGCACCGGCCTTCCGCCCGAAGGGCAGGCTTGCAAAAGCCGCCGCGGCGCCAACGATGGACCCCGCGATCGGTAGGGTGGGGATCCGCGTCGCGCCCGCTATGCGTCGACGAGGCCGCCCGCTTGCGCTCCATTCGAATTCCCGCCCTCGTCGCCGCGGCGCTCGCGCTCTCCGGCTGCGGCGGCCGTCCCTACGCGACGCTCCTGCCGGTGTCGGCCAGCGCGCCGGGCGCGCACACCGTCGACATGCTCGTCGCCACCACCCGCGCACCCTCGCCGGTGCCGGGCGTGGTGTTCTCCGGCGACCGCGGCAAGGGCCTCTCGATCGAGAACATCCTGGTGTCGATTCCGCCGGACGGCGTGCGGAAGCCCGGCGCCGTGATCTATCCCGCCCGCAATCCGGGAAATCCGGCGACGGAGTTCGTCGCGCTCAAGGTCGAGCCGCTGAAGGACGGGGGGGCGGACGCCTGGTACCGCCGCACGGCGGGCCCGAAGAAGCGCGTGTTGATCTTCGTGCACGGCTTCAACTCGACCTACGAGGAGGCGGTGTTCCGCTTCGCCCAGATCAGCCACGATTCCGGCGCGGACGCCGCCCCGATCCTGTTCACCTGGCCGTCGCGGGGCTCGGTCTTCGGCTATCTCTACGACCGGGAAAGCGCGAACTACTCCCGCGACAGCCTGGAGAGCATGATCGCTCAGGCCGCCGCGCGGCCGGACGTGTCCGAGATCACGCTGATGGCGCACTCCATGGGCAGCTGGCTGTCGATGGAAGCCGTCCGGCAGCTCGCGATCCGCAGAGGGGCCGTCCCGCCGAAGCTGAAGAACATCATCCTCGCCTCGCCGGACCTCGACGTCGATGTGTTCCAGGAGCAGCTGAAGGCGATCGGCCCGGCGGAGAACCGCATCACCATCTTCACCTCTCAGGACGATCGCGCGCTGCTGGTCTCGCGGCGCCTCGCCGGCGGCGTCCAGCGGCTGGGCTCCGTCGACCTGACCCAGCCGGCCGTGCAGGCGGATTTCGCTAAGCGCGGGATCAACGTGGTCGACCTCTCGGGCGTCCGCGCGGGCGATGGGCTGAACCACACGAAGTTCGCCGAAAGCCCCGAAGTGGTGAAGGCGATCGGCCGCCGCCTCATCGCCGGCGACCGGGTCGCGGGCGCGAACCTCGGTCTCGCGGAGACGCTCGGCGCGACCGCAATCGGCACGGCGCAGGGCGTGGGGTCGGTGATCGGGGCGGCTGCGACCGCGCCGGCGGCGATCGTCGATCCGCGCGCCCGCGACAGTTTCCGCAGCCAGATCGGCGCCGCGACCGACAACCTCGGCGGCTCGCTGCGGACGGCGACCGGGCGGTGAGCCCCTCCGGCCGCAGGGTCAGCCCGCGGCCGCCTCGTAGAGCCTGCGGTAGCCGCCGTCGCGGGAGATCAGCTCCTCGTGGCGGCCCTGCTCGACGATGCCGGAGCTGTCGACCACGTAGATGCGGTCCGCGTTGCGGATCGTCGTCAGGCGATGCGCGATGATCAGGGTGGTGCGGCCGCGGGCGAGCTCCGCGAGCGAGCCCTGGATCGCCCGTTCGGTCTCCGCGTCGAGCGCGGAGGTGGCCTCGTCGAGGATCAGGATCGGCGGGTTCTTCAGGAACATGCGGGCGATGGCGAGCCGCTGCTTCTGCCCGCCCGAGAGCTTCACGCCGCGCTCGCCGACGATGGTGTCGAGGCCGGCCGGAAGCGCCGCGATCATGGCGTCGAGACGCGCGCGCCGGGCCGCGTCGAGGATGTCCTCGTCGGAGGCGTCCAGGCGGCCGTAGGCGATGTTTTCGCGGATCGTGCCGGCGAACAGGAAGACGTCCTGCTGCACCACGCCGATCTGGCTGCGCAGCGAGGCCAGCGTCATGTCGCGCACGTCGATCCCGTCGATCGTGATGCGGCCGCCGTCGACGTCGTAGAACCGCGGCAGCAGCGAGCAGATCGTGGTCTTGCCGGCGCCCGACGGCCCCACGAAGGCGACCGTCTCGCCGGCGCGGACGCGGAAGTCCACGCCGTGCAGCACCGGCTTGCCCGACCCGTAGCCGAAGGTGACGCGCTCGTAGGCGATGTCGCCCTTCAGGCCGTCTACGGCCACGGCGTCCGGGCGGTCCACGATGTCGGGGGCGGTGTCGAGGAACTCCGTGTAGCG
Source organism: Methylopila sp. Yamaguchi (assembly GCF_002897035.1). Lineage (GTDB taxonomy): Bacteria > Pseudomonadota > Alphaproteobacteria > Rhizobiales > Methylopilaceae > Methylopila. Next base: position 1,911 of record NZ_BAUX01000028.1, on the reverse strand, counting down.
ACGGAAGCCCGCGACCCCCTTGGGATAGGTCTCGATCACCGCGTTGATCTTCTCGACAGGGCGGAAGAACACGCCGATCAGCAGCAGGAACCCGATGAAGCCGCCGTGGCTGAGCGAGCCTGTGATCACGAAGTAGCTGCCCGCGATCATCACCACCACCTGGGTGAGCCGCATGCTGAGGTAGCTGAGCGAGGTGCTCGCGGCCATGATGCGGTAGGCCTGGAGCTTGGTCGACCGGTAGCCGCGGTTGTCCTCGGCGAACAGCCGGCGCTCGTGCTCCTCGTTGGCGAAGGCCTGCACCACCCGGATGCCGCCGACGTTCTCCTCGATGCGCGCGTTGAAGCCGCCGACCCGGCCGTAGAGCTCATGCCAGTTGCGCGTCATGCGGCCGCCGTAGCGGCTGGTGACCCAGCCGGTGATCGGCACCACGGCTGCGGTGATCAGGGCGAGCTGGGGATTGACCGCGAACATCAGCGCGAAGGCGCCGACCAGCGTCATCAAGGCGATGAACAGATCCTCGGGCCCGTGGTGCGCGACCTCGCCGATCTCCTCGAGATCCTTGGTCAGGCGGCCGACCAGGTGACCGGTCTTCTGGCCGTCGAAGTAGGAGAACGACAGCTTCTGCAGGTGGTCGAACGCCTTGCGGCGCATCTCGGTCTCGATGTTGATGCCGAGCATGTGGCCCCAGTAGGTGACCACGACCATCAGGCCGGTGTTCGCGAGATAGACCGCGAACAAGCCGATCCCGGCGAGCACCACCAGCAGCCAGTCCTGGCTCGGCAGCAGCCGGTCGACGAACAGCTTGACCGCCATCGGGAAGCCGAGTTCGAGCAGGCCGGACGCCACCGCGCAGGAGAAGTCGAGCAGGAACAGTTTCCGGTGCGGCCTGTAGTAGCCCAGGAACCGCCGCAGCAGGCTCCGCCGCTCCGGCTGCGTCGTGTCGGTGATCGAAGGGTGGGTCGCCGTGCTCATCGCTTACGCCGTTTGCTCAACAGGCGCGTTGATAGGCAAGGACGGCCCCGCGCGCCAGTGCGCCCAGGTCATAGGCGAGGTCGCTCCAGCGGATCGGACCAATCAGGACCCGCCCCTCGTGTCCGGGCCTACACGGCTTCGAGAAGCCGCTCGGCGGCGCGCAGGTCGACCGAGACCAGCTGGCTGACGCCGCGCTCGGCCATAGTGACCCCGAGCAGCCGATCCATGTGCGCCATGGTGATGGGGTTGTGCGTCACCGTCAGGAAGCGCGTGGCGGTGGTCCGGCGCATCTCCGCCAGCAGCGCGCAGAAGCGCTCGACGTTGGCGTCGTCGAGCGGGGCGTCGACCTCGTCCAACACGCAGACCGGCGAGGGGTTGGTCAGGAACACGCCGAACACGAGCGCGAGCGCCGTCAGCGCCTGCTCGCCGCCGGACAGCAGCGACAAGGTCTGGGGCTTCTTGCCGGGCGGCCGCGCGATGACCTCGAGCCCGGCCTCGAGCGGATCGTCGCTCTCGACCAGCTCCAGCCGCGCCTCGCCTCCGCCGAACAGCGTCTCGAACAGCTTTCGAAAATGCGCGTCCACCCGTTCGAAGGCCTGGAGCAGCCGCGCGCGGCCCTCGCTGTTCAACGAGCGGACGCCGCCGCGCAGCCGGGCGATCGCCTCCGTCAGGTCCGCGCGCTCCGCCGCGAGGCCGCCGTGGCTCTCCTCGACCTCGGCGAGCTCCTCCTCGGCGCGCAGATTGACCGGCCCCATGCGGTCGCGGGCGGAGACCGCGCGAGCGAGCCGGGCGTCGATCTCCTCGCGACTGCCGCGTTCGGCGCCGGCGAGCGCGGCAGCGAGCTCGCCGGGCGTCATGTCGCGCGTGTCGCGGATGCGGGCGAGGGCGAGGGCGCGCTTCTCGCCGGCGGCCTCCAGCCGGGCGTTGGCGCGGGCGGCC
>NZ_BAUX01000027.1 GCF_002897035.1 Methylopila sp. Yamaguchi | reverse complement strand
ATAGCGGCCCGGGCGGGGCCGACCGGCGGCATGGGCACGGCGGCCGCCGCGACGACGATCGCCGGCTGGGCGGCGCGGGCGAAGTCGGCGGGACGCGGCGTCGGAACCGGGACGCGCGTGGCGACCATGCGAACCTGCGGAGCGGAGGCCGGGGCGGCGGCGGGCGCCGCGCCTTCCTCGTCGTCGCCGCCGCGCTGCGGGGCGGAGGAGGCCGCGGCCGCGCGGCCGCGGGTCGCGGGCTGAGCCGACGCGACCACGGTCGGGGAGGTATCCGCCTCGTCGCCTTCGTCGGAACCGAACAGGCGGGCGAAGAAGCTCTTGCCGCTCGACGACGATCCGCCCGAATAGGCCTCGTCGACCGAAACGGAGCCGCGCGACTTCAGCTCGGCCAGCGCGACCTGATAGCCGGGCATCTGGCCGCCTTCGGCGGGCTGGTGGACGGTCTTGCCGCCGGGGAACAGGCGGGCGAGCTGCGCCCGGCTCATGCGCGGCCAGGCGCGGATCGAGCCGGCGTCGAGGTGGACGAAAGGCCGGCCGGAGGTCGGGTAGAACCCGACGCCGCCGCGCTGCAGCCGCATGCCGGCTTCACGGACCGCCGAGACCGGCACGCCAGTGATGTAGAAGTCCATCGCCCGGCCCAGCATGTGCTGGCTGGACTTCGCGACGCCGCGCGACCGGGCGCGGAGATAGGCGTTCGTCTCGGGGCTGCGGTAGGACGAGACGATGTTGATCATCTGCCCGCGGCCGACTTCGCGGTGGACCTCCCACACGATGTCGAACAGCCTCGGCTCCATGCGCGTCTGCTTGTCGTTGCGCCAGTCGCGGAGGAAGTAGCTGAGCTGCTTCAACCCGTTGGCGTCGTAACGACCGTCGCGCTTGAAGGTGACCGTGATCCGGTCGCCGCGATGGGTGTGGTAGAGCGTCAGCGTTCGGGTGTCGCCGTTCGCCTGCGCGTTCTGGGTGCCTTCGGAGCCCGCGATCAACGCGAAGGCTCCGAGGAGTGCGACGCCTACGCCACGGCTTGCGCGGCGAAGGGCGGTGCGTCGAGACGTTTTCGCTTCGGACAATGAACCGGCCTGACTCTTATAGATCGCCTGTGACGCCGTCGCGGGGGCGACGACGCAGCACTTGATCAACAAAGTCTCTGCGGAACTGGTTAATGCGACATGAACCAGACGCGATGAATTGAGCCCCCGAACCCCTTGTGTGTGTCCTGTTAGCCGCGGAATCGGGCAAAAGCTAGTCGCAAATGCCCTTAGTGCGCCGAAACCGCGGCTGGTTCATCGTTTGGACGCTTTTGGTTCACGGTCTCCGCGACGAATCACCAAATACGTTGGACAGCCACGAGCCGAAGGTTCGCGGACGCTGGACCGGCTCCTGCTCCACAATCTGCGCCTGCTGCTGCTGAATCTGCTGCGTCGGAGCCCGCCTGACCGGCTTCTCTGGCTTCGGCATGGCGACGACCGGAGCCGCCTGCGGCAGCGGCGGCAGCGGCTCGCCGTTCAGGGCCGCCTTAAGGCGCGGATCCTGGCCGTAGAAGTCCGAGCGCGTCTGCAGCGCGCCGTCGCCGCCGACCCAGGCGGTGAAGTAGGTCAGGTGCACCGGGATCGGCGTCGCGAGGTTCACGCGCCGTTCCTTGCCGCCGACGAGCTTGCCGAGCTTCTCGCCGCTCCAGCCCTGGTCGCCGATCAGCGCGTCCGCGAACTGCAGCGGCTCGTTGACGCGCACGCACCCGTGGCTGAGCGCCCGGCTCGTCAGTTTGAACAGGTTCCGCTGCGGCGTGTCGTGGAGGTAGACCGCGTAATCGTTGGGGAACATGAACTTGATGTTGCCGAGCGCGTTGCGCTCCCCCGGCGGCTGGCGGATGCGCACGTTCCGCAGGTTGCCGCTCCAGTCGACCGAGCCGGCGCTGACCACGCGGGTCTTCTTGCCGTCGCTGACGACGACCTCGTAGCCGCGGTTGGCGAGATAGTTCGGATCCCGGCGCAGCTGCGGGAGCATCTCCTTGACGGCGATCGAGGTCGGCACGTTCCAGTAGGGATTGACCACGATGTGGTCGATCGCGTTCGAGAACAGCGGCGTCTGGTTGGTGTCCTTGCCGACGATCACGCGCGTGTCGTGGATCGAGCGGCCGTCCTGCATGATGTGCAGCTCGAACGCGGCGACGTCGACGAACACATGCTTCGCGCCGAGCTCGCGCGGCATCCAGCGCCAGCGCTCCATGTTGGCGACGAGCAGCCCGGTCGGATCGGCGCCGCGCCCTTCGGCGTTCAGGGCGCGGATGGTCTGGCGGTTAGCGAGGCCGGAGACCGGCAGCTTCTTCGTCTTCTGGAAGGCCGACAGCGCTTCGGCGAGCGCGTCGTCGAACATGAGGTCGCCCGGACGCTCTTCGAGGCCGAGCCGCACGCGCAGTACGGGCACGCGCTGGTCCTCGATGCCGGGCTTCAGCAGCTTGCCTTCAAGGATCAGCGGCTGCTTCGGGGCCTCCGTCCGTTCGGCGCGCTTGGTGATCAGCAGCTTGCGCAGCGCCTGGAACTGGGCGTGCGGCGGGTTGAAGCCGTCGAGCGTGGCCGCGACGTCGGCGGAGGCCGAAATCGCGACCAGCGCGGCCGCCGCGTCGAAACGCGGCGCGCCGGCCGCGATCGAGCGGGAGATCGTGGCTGGGTTGACGCGGCCGCCCCACGCCTCGCGGGCGTAGGCGAGCGCCGCCGCGGAGAGCATGACGTCGGCGCGCGCCACGACCGCCGGCTCGGACGACGCCGGCGCGCTCGGCAGCGCGTAGCGCTTCGGATCAAGCCCGTCGTCGGCGGCGGAGGCGATCTTCGCGCGCGCCGCGTCGGCCTGTGGGGTAAAGCGGCTGTCGGCGAGCCAGAGCGGCGAGCCGTTGCGGGCGGCGTAGAAGGCGATCAGCGCGGCGCGGTCGCCGGCGGGCATCTTGAGGCTTTGGCCGGCCCCGTCCGTGGCGAGCAGAGCCGTCACCGCGGTCTGCAGGGGGTCGGTCGGATGAATCGCCTCGACCGGAGCGGGGGTGGCCGGCGCGGGCTGCTCGGCGGCGGGGGCTTCGGCCGCGGGCGCGGGCTCGTCCTTCGCTTCGCCCGCGGCGTCGACCGAACCGGTGACGTCGGGGACGACCGGCGTCGGCGCCGGGGTCTGGGCGGCTTCCGGCGGCGCGACGGCGGCGGTCGTCGACGGAGCCTGCGCCAGGGCCCCGGCGAAGGTCAGGGCCGACAGGCCGACGCCGAGGGCGGCGGCGCGCCATACGCGCTTTGGCGTCGAAGCCATGGTCGGTCCGCGGTCAGCGCTGGTGATCATGGCGTCACTTCCCCCGTAAAGCCGGCTGACCATGAGCGTCGGCGCGGCGCGGTTCAATCGTCAGAATCAGGTCCGGCGCCTCAGGCGACGGCTTCGTCGTCGCTCGTGTCCCGGCCGCCACATTCGGTCTCGAGACCGAGGTCCTTGAGGCGGCGGTAAAGGGTCGAGCGTCCGATCCCGAGGCGGCGCGCCACCTCGGTCATCTGGCCGCCGAGATGGCGGATGGCGTAGCGAATCGCGTCGCGCTCGAGCGATTCGATCGGGCGCAGGAGCCCGTCGGCGTCGAACAGCGGCAGCGCGGGAGCATCGAGCCGGCGCTCGAGCTCCGGTTCGGCGAGGTCCCGGGCGAGCGAAGGCGGCGGCTCTTCCGCCAGATGTTCCGGCGCGGCGCCGAGCAGGGCGGCGATCTGCGGGAAGTCGACCGCGCGCAGCACGTCGCCCTCCGCCAGCACCACGGCGCGGAACACGGCGTTCTCGAGCTGGCGGACGTTGCCCGGCCAGTCGTAGCGCTCCAGCAGGCCGAGCGCCTGGGCGCTGAGACCGCGGACGGTCCGGTTCTCCTCGGCGGCGAAGCGCGCCAGGAACCGGCGGGCGAGGTCGGCCACGTCCGCGCGCCGGGCGCGGAGCGGCGGCACCTTCACGGGGAAGACGCTGAGCCGGTAATAGAGATCCTCGCGGAACGAGCCTTCGCGCACCCGGGCGAACAGGTCCCGGTTGGTCGCCGAGATCACGCGGATGTCGACCTTGAGCGGGCGCTTGGCGCCCACCGGGTCGATCTCGCCCTCCTGCACCGCGCGCAGCAGCTTGACCTGCGCGTCCTGCGGCAGCTCTCCGATCTCGTCGAGGAACAGCGTGCCGCCGTCGGCTTCGGCGAACTTGCCGACGTGGCGCTCGAGCGCGCCGGTGAAGGCGCCCCGCTCGTGGCCGAACAGGATCGACTCGACCAGGGAGTTCGGGATCGCGCCGCAGTTCACCGCCACGAAGGGCCGGCCGCGGCGCTCGCCGGAGCCGGCGATGGCGCGGGCGAACAGCTCCTTGCCGACCCCGGATTCGCCCTCGATCAGCACCGGGATGTTGGAGGCCGCGGCCCGCTCGCCGATGCGCACCGCCTCGGCCATGGCGGGGGACCGGGTCGGCAGGTCGCGGAAGCTCAGCGTGCCGGCGGCGCGGCGCCCGATCCGGCGGATCTCGCCTTCGAGCGCGTCGGTGCGGAGCGCGTTGCGGATCGAGATCTGCAGCCGTTCCGGGCCGACCGGCTTCACTACGAAGTCGGCCGCGCCCGCGCGCATGGCGGTGACCACGGCCTCGATCGAGCCGTTCGCGGTCTGCACGATCACCGGCGTCGGAGAGCCCAGCTCGCGCATGCGCTCCAGCACGGCGAGGCCGTCGATGCCGGGCATCGCGAGGTCGAGGAACATCAGGTCGTAGGCCGCGCCCGGAAGCGTCAGCGCTTCGAGCGCGCCGGCGCCGTCTTCGGCGGTCCGCGCCTCGTAGCCGAAGCGTCGGACCTGCGCTTCGAGCAGGCGGCGCTGGACCGGATCGTCGTCGACGATGAGGATCGTGGCGCTCATACGGGGCTTTCGCGGAACCGGAAGGACAACAGAAGCGAACCGGTCGAGCATCCGCGGTCAGGGTAAATGGCCGCTTAAGTCGAAACGCGTATTCGTCGGGCCCCCTGTTGGCGGCGGGCGCGCCATTGATCGGCGGCGACCTGCTTGCGATATCATTGGCCACCATGCGCCGCCGGGCGCGCGCCGTCCGGGTCCCCCACGAACGAGCAGGCTTGCCCTTGTCCACAGTTTCAGCCGCCCTCGGGTCGTTGCCCGAATGGAACCTCGCCGACCTCTATCCCGGCCCCGACAGCCCGGAGGTCGCCGCCGACCTCGCCCGCGCCGAGACCGAAGCGCGCGCTTTCGAGGCGGCCTACAAAGGCAAGCTTGGGGAGTTCGCGGCGAGCGGCCGTCTGGTCGAGGCCGTCAAGGCCTATGAAGCGCTCGACGACCTGACGGGCCGGGTCGCCTCCTACGCCAGCCTGGTCTACGCGGGCGACACCACGGATCCCAAGGGCTCCAAGTTCTATGGCGACGTGCAGGAGAAGCTGACGACCGTTTGGTCGCATCTGCTGTTCTTCACGCTCGAGTTGAACCGGCTGGACGACGCGGTCCTCGACGGAGCGCTCGCGGAGCCGGAGCTCGCCCGCTACCGCCCGTTCCTGGACGACGTGCGCAAGGAGCGGCCGCACCAGCTCGAGGATCGGGTGGAGCAGCTGTTCCACGAGAAATCGGTCACGGGGCGCGGCGCCTGGAACCGCCTGTTCGACGAGACCATGGCGGCGCTCCGCTTCGAGATCGACGGCGAGACGCTGACGCTCGAGCCCACGCTCAACATGCTGCAGGATCCGAGCTCGGAGCGCCGCAGGGTCGCCGCCGAGGCGCTGGCCAAGACCTTCAAGGCGAACGTCCGCACCTTCACGCTGATCACCAACGTGCTGGCGAAGGACAAGGAGATCTCCGATCGCTGGCGCGGGTTCGAGGACGTCGCCGACAGCCGGCATCTCGCGAACCGCGTCGAGCGCGAGGTGGTGGACGCGCTCGTCTCCGCCGTGCGGGACGCCTATCCGAGGCTCTCGCACCGCTACTACAAGCTTAAGGCCAAGTGGTTCGGCATGGACGCGCTGAACCACTGGGATCGCAACGCGCCGCTGCCGACCGCCCCGACCCGCACGATCCCTTGGGACGAGGCCCGCGACACGGTGCTCGGCGCCTACGGCGGCTTCGCGCCCGAGATGGCGGAGATCGCCGGCCGCTTCTTCGAGCGGGGCTGGATCGATGCGCCGACCCGTCCCGGAAAGGCGCCAGGGGCCTTCGCGCACCCGACCGTGCCCTCAGCTCACCCCTATGTGCTGCTGAACTACCTTGGCCGGCCGCGGGACGTGATGACGCTCGCCCACGAGCTCGGCCATGGCGTCCACCAGGTGCTGGCCGCGCCGAACGGCCCGCTGATGGCGCCCACGCCGTTGACGCTGGCCGAGACCGCCTCGGTGTTCGGCGAGATGCTGACCTTCCGGGCGCTGCTCGCCAAGACAACGGAGCCCGCTCAGCGCAAGGCGATGCTCGCCTCAAAGGTCGAGGACATGCTGAACACGGTGGTCCGGCAGATCGCCTTCTACACCTTCGAACGGAAGGTGCACGAGGAGCGGCGGAACGGCGAACTGACCTCGGAGCGGCTCAACGAAATCTGGCTCGAGGTGCAGACCGAGAGCCTCGGGCCGTCGATCCGGATCGGCGAGGGATACGAGGTCTTCTGGACCTACATTCCGCACTTCATCCACTCGCCGTTCTACGTCTACGCCTACGCCTTCGGCGACTGCCTCGTGAACTCGCTCTACGCGGTCTATGAGAACGCGTCGGAGGGGTTCGTGGAGCGCTACTTCGCGCTGCTGTCGGCGGGCGGAGCCAAACCCTATCCGGAGTTGCTGGCCCCGTTCGGTCTGGACGCCCGAGATCCGGCGTTCTGGCAGACCGGCCTCGGCCTCATCGAGCGCATGATCGCCGAGCTCGAAGCGTTGGAAGACGCGGCGGCCTGACCACGAAAAAGCCGCGGCTCGTCTTCGAGCCGCGGCTTTCACATCGGCGCAGGCGCCTGATCCCAGAACCAGCCGGGGCTCAACCCTTCGCGGGCGTCGCCATCCGGTCGAGGCGGTCGCGCATCTCGGCCATCTCGCGGCGAAGCTCGTCGAGCTCGGCCGCGGACTTCTCCTCCCGGGGCGCCGGGGCCGCAGGCTCGGCGCCCGCCGTGGCTCCCTCTGTCTGACCAGGAAAGGCGGTGAACATCCGGAACGCGCGCTCCATGATCGCGACGTTCGTCCGCATCTGCTCCTCGACCACCGACTGGAACGGCGCGGCCGCGCCGAAACCGCTCAGCGACGAGCGCATCTTGTCCTGGTCGCGGGTCAGCGCCGCCATCGACAGCTCGAGATACTTCGGCACGAAGCTCTGCACGCTGTCGCCGTAGAACCGGATCAGCTGCCGCAGGAAGGTGATGGGGAGCAGGTTTTGCCCCTTGTTCTCCTGCTCGAAGATGATCTGCGTCAGCACCTGATGTGTGATGTCGTCGCCGCTTTTCGCGTCGACTACATGAAAGTCTTCGCCCTTTTTGACCATCGCGGCGAGGTCTTCGAGCGTCACATACGTGCTGGTGCCCGTGTTATACAGGCGCCGATTGGCGTATTTCTTGATCGTGATCGGATCGGTCGTACTCGACATAGCGCGCACATCTCCGCCCTTCCCGGGCTTTTTGCGACGTTCCTCCCGCGGCGCGACACGGCTTAGAGCCCGCCGAGGCATTGGGACGATAAGGCTAAAATAGGGCGGCGGCCAGATTTTTGTGCAGTGCGAGGCCCATACGCCATCAGTACGGCTAATGACGCAGGCGGGACAATCCTCGCATAGTTCTTTGGGCTCAAACCCCGGCGGATCGACGGACGTCGTCTTGACGCCACGCGGCGGGGCTACCGATAAACGCAACCCGACGCCTTCGCTTCTCGCGGCGGCGACGCTTCTTTTCCGACAGGACCGGAGGAAAGATCATGGCAGAGACCGACGTCGTCATCGTGGGCGCCGCGCGCACCCCGGTCGGCTCCTTCAACGGATCGCTCGCCTCCCTGCCGGCCCATGAGCTCGGCAAGATCGCGATCAAGGCGGCTCTCGAGCGCGCCGGCGTCGAGCCGGGTGAGATCTCCGAGACCATCCTCGGCCAGGTCCTGACCGCGGCGCAGGGACAGAACCCGGCGCGTCAGGCTTCCATCGGCGCGGGCATCCCGATCGAAGCGGCGGCTTGGGGCATCAACCAGGTGTGCGGCTCGGGCCTGCGCGCCGTGGCGCTCGCCGCCCAGGCGGTCGCGCAGGGCGACAGCGCCTTCGTCGTCGCCGGCGGTCAGGAAAGCATGAGCCAGTCGACCCATGCCGCGCACATGCGCGCAGGCACCAAGATGGGCGACGTCAAGTTCATCGACACGATGATCAAGGACGGCCTCTGGGACGCCTTCAACGGCTACCACATGGGCACCACCGCCGAGAACGTCGCGACCCAGTGGCAGATCACCCGCGAGCAGCAGGACGAGTTCGCGGTCGCCTCTCAGAACAAGGCCGAGGCCGCGCAGAAGGCCGGCAAGTTCAAGGACGAGATCGCGCCGGTGACCATCTCGTCGAAGAAGGGCGACATCATCGTCGACCAGGACGAGTACATCCGTCACGGCGCGACGCTCGACTCCATGGCGAAGCTGCGCCCGGCCTTCTCCAAGGACGGCACCGTGACCGCAGGCAACGCCTCGGGCATCAACGACGGCGCCGCGGCGCTGGTGGTGACCTCCGCGTCGGCCGCGGCCGCCAAGGGCCTCAAGCCGCTGGCGCGCATCGTCAGCTGGGCCCAGGCCGGCGTCGATCCCTCCGTCATGGGCACGGGCCCGATCCCCGCCTCGCGGAAGGCGCTGGAGAAGGCGGGCTGGTCGGCCGCGGACCTCGACCTGATCGAGGCCAACGAGGCCTTCGCCGCGCAGGCCTGCGCGGTGAACAAGGACCTCGGCTGGGACCTCTCCAAGGTCAACGTCAACGGCGGCGCGATCGCGATCGGCCACCCGATCGGCGCGTCGGGCGCCCGCGTGCTCGTCACGCTGCTGCACGAGATGATCAAGCGCGACGCCAAGAAAGGCCTCGCGACGCTCTGCATCGGCGGCGGCATGGGCATCGCGCTGACGGTCGCGCGCGACTGACGACGTCTTCTCGATAGCCGGCCGCCGCGGCGGCCGGCCGGTTCTTTGACGGGCGGACACAACGCCCGAACCCTTTTTCTTTGCCTGGGAGGACACCAATGGCACGGACGGCGCTCGTCACCGGCGGCACGCGCGGCATCGGCGAGGCGATCTCGATCGCGCTCAAGAAGGCCGGCTACAACGTGGCCGCCACCTACGCCGGCAACGACGAGAAGGCGAACGCCTTCAAGGCCGAGCACGGAATCGCCGTCTTCAAGTGGGACGTCGCCGATCCTGAGGCCTGCGCGGCGGGAATCGCGAAGGTCGAGGCTGAAGTCGGCCCGATCGACGTGCTGGTGAACAACGCCGGCATCACCCGCGACGCGATGTTCCACAAGTCGACCTTCCAGCAGTGGCGCGAGGTCATCAGCACCAACCTCGACTCGATGTTCACGATGACGCGGCCCGTGATCGACGGCATGCGCGAGCGCGGCTTCGGCCGCATCATCAACATCACCTCCATCAACGGCCAGAAGGGCCAGATGGGGCAGGCGAACTACTCCGCGGCCAAGGCCGGCGTGATTGGCTTCACCAAGGCCCTCGCGCAGGAAAACGCCAAGAAGGGGATCACGGTGAACGCGATCGCGCCCGGCTACATCGCGACCGAGATGGTCATGGCGGTGCCGGAGAAGGTGCGCGAGAGCATCATCGCGACGATCCCGGTCGGCCGCCTCGGCGAGTCGGAGGAGATCGCAGAGGCGGTGGTCTATCTCGCTGGCGACAAGGCCGGTTTCGTGACAGGCTCCACGCTGACCATCAACGGAGGCCAGTACATCACCTGACCGCAGCTCGCGCGCCGCACCCCAGGGCCGCGTCGGGCGGTCCGGGATGACGCGCGGCCCGAGCCGACGTATAGGCCGCGGATGACCACCGCCCGCGCCACTCTCGTCGGCTCCCTTGCCATCCTGCTCTGGTCCTCGCTCGCGACGCTGACCGCCGCGAGCGGGTCCGTTCCGCCGTTCCTGATGACGGCGCTGACCTTCGCGGTCGGGGGTATGGTGGGCCTCGCGGTGGCGGCCCGCCGTCCCCGCGGCCTCGCCGCCCTTCGTCAGCCCTGGCCTGTCTGGGCGCACGGCGTCGGCGGGCTGTTCGGCTACCACGCCTGCTACTTCGCGGCGCTCCGGCTCGCGCCGCCGGCGGAGGCGAGCCTGATCGCCTATCTCTGGCCTTTGCTGATCGTTCTTCTGTCGGCCTTCCTGCCGGGCGGCGGCTTGCGCCTCCGCCATGTCCTCGGCGCGCTGCTGGGCCTCGGCGGCGCCGCGCTCATCATCGGCGGTCGCTCCGGCGGCTTCGGCTTCGACGCGGCCTATGCGCCGGGCTATGCGGCTGCCTTCGGCTGCGCCCTGCTGTGGTCCGGCTATTCGGTCGCGTCCCGACTGTTCCAGACGACGCCGACCGAGGCGGTCGCGGGCTTCTGCCTCGCTACCGCGCTCCTCGCGGCCGTCTGCCATCTCGCCTTCGAGACGACGGTCTGGCCGGAGGGCGCGCTCGCCTGGGCGGCGGTCGTGGGTCTCGGCCTCGGGCCGGTCGGCCTCGCCTTCTACGTTTGGGACGTCGGCATGAAGCGCGGCGACGTGCGCCTGCTCGGCGTGCTGTCCTACGCAGCGCCGCTGCTCTCGACGCTGCTGCTGATCGCGGCGGGCTACGCGCAGGCCACCCCGGCGCTCGCCGTTGCCTGCGGGCTCATCGTGGCGGGCGCGCTGGTCGCGACCTTCGGCGGGCGCGGCCGGCGCAAGTCCTCGTCAGCCGCGGCCTGAGGGACGCGGCGTCGGGCGCCAGTCCGGCGGGGCGAGTTCGAAGCCCGCGAAGTCGAACCCCGGCGCCACCGTGCAGCCGACCAGCGTCCACGCGCCCAGCGACTCCGCCGCCTGCCACCAGCCCGCCGGCACCACCACTTGCGGCGCCTCGCCGGCCGCGACATTCAGCCCGAGCCGATGCGCCTGCGCGTCGTGGCCGTCGGCCGACAGCGTGAGCGCCAGCGGCGCGCCGGCGTAGAAGTGCCAGACCTCGACCGCGTCCACCCGGTGCCAGGCCGAGACCTCGTCGAGGCCCAGCAGGAAGTAGATCGCGGTCGAGCGCGACCGTCCGGCGGCGTCGGTCGCGGGGTCGCGGAACGTCTCGCGGTAATGGCCGCCCTCGGGGTGCGGTCGCAGCCCCAGAAGGCGAACCACCTCGCTCGCCGAAAGGCCTTCGAGCCCGGTCATCCCCGGTTCTTCCGCTCGCGGAGTTCGGCGAAGACCGCGGCCGAATCGCCCGCGTCCATGCCCACCGCCGCCGCGACCTTGGCCTCGCCGGCGCGCAGGAAGACGTTGGTCGCCTTCTCCGCTCCGATCGTCGTCGGCACGGTGGGCTTTCCGGCGGCGCGGTCCGCCTCGATCTTGGCGAGCCGTTCGGCGATCGCCTGATCCTGCGGGAGTATTGAGGCGCAGAACTTCGCGTTCGACAGGGTGTACTCGTGCCCGCACCAGACGCGCGTCGAGGCGGGCAGCGCGGCGAGCTTGGACAGAGAGCGCCACATCGCCTTCGGCGTGTCCTCGAACAGGCGCCCGCAGCCCATGACGAACAGCGTGTCGCCCGCGAACAGCCAGCCTTCGTTCGCCTCGTGGAACACGATGTGGCCCTTGGTGTGCCCGGGCGTCTCGATCGCCTCGAAGCGGAAGCCGCCGATGTCCGCGACGTCGCCCTCGCTCATGCCGAAGTCGAGGCCGGGGATGGCGTCCGCCTCGGCCGCGGGGCCGTACACCCGCGGATGGTATTTGGCCTTCAGCGCCGGCAGGCCGTCGATATGGTCCGGGTGCTTGTGGGTGATCAGCACATGGGTGAGGTCCCATCCCTTGAGCTGCAGCGTCCGCAGGATCGGGCCGGCTTCGGGCGCGTCCACCAGCACGGTTGTGTCGCTCGCGCCGTGGCGGATCAGCACCGCGTAGTTGTCGGAGAGGCAGGGGATCAGGACGATTTCTGCGGGCATGCGGGACTCGCGAACGTTGGGGATCTGGAGGCTAACGGCGGCGGAGGCGGGGTCAAGGCGCCCGGCCGGCGGGCAGGGGCCCGGCGTCCGTCGCACTTGACCCTCCGTGACATGGGGTGCATTCGACCGGCGCGGTGAAAAAACCGCGCGAAACGAGCGTGGGCAGATGGAACTCGACAGCATCGATGCGGCGGTCGCGGCGATCGCGGCGGGCGAACTGGTCGTCGTGGTCGACGACACCGACCGCGAGAACGAGGGCGACCTCATCATGGCGGCGTCGAAGGCGACGTCCGAGACGCTCGCCTTCATGATCCGCCACACCAGCGGCATCATCTGCGCGCCGATGACCGCGGACCGCGCGGACGAGCTCAACCTCGCGCCGATGGTCGCGAACAACCGCGACCCGATGCGCACCGCGTTCACCGTCTCGGTCGATTACAGGATCGGCCTCACCACCGGCATTTCGGCGGAGGAGCGGGCGAACACCGTACGCGGCCTCGCGAGCGACAACGCCGTGGCCGCCGACTTCCTGCGGCCCGGCCACATCTTCCCGCTGATCGCCCGCGAGGGCGGCGTGCTGACCCGCTCGGGCCACACCGAGGCGGGCGTCGATCTCGCGACCCTCGCCGGCCTGCCGCCGGTCGGAGTGCTGGCGGAGGTCGTGAACGACGACGGCACGGTGAAGCGCCTGCCGGAGCTGATCGCCTTCGCCCGCGAGCACGGCCTCAAGATCGTCTCGATCGAAGACCTGATCGACCACCGCTCGCGCCGCGAGACCTTCGTCAAGCGCATCGACCGGTTCGAGCGCCGGATCAACGGCTGCGACGCCACCATCACGATCTACGAGACGCCGTTCGAACAGACGCAGCACCTCGCGATCACCGTCGGCGACGTCGGCGCGGCCGGCGCGACGCCCTGCCGGATCCACCGCGAGCACCTGCTGACCGACCTGCTGCGTGGGGCGGCCACCTCCAAGGGGTGGCTCGACAACGCGCTCGCCCGCTTCGGCGACGCCAAGCGCGGCGTGTTCGTGCTGATCCGCGATCCCTCGGTGCTGCGCGACGCCGCCGACGCGAGCGGCCCTGCCGACCCGTCCGAGGAGAAGCACGTGAGCGCGCGCCAGCGCCGCGCGCGATGGCGCGAGATCGGCGTCGGGGCGCAGATCCTGCGCGACCTCGGCGTGCGCAAGATCGGCCTTCTGGCGGGGCACGAGCGCCAGTTCGTCGGTCTCGCCGGCTTCGGCATCGCGATCGAGACCACCGAGATCGTCGACGAAGAGGATGCCCCCGCGTGAAGGTCGTCATCTTAAGCGCGGGGCAGGGCCGCCGCCTTCTCCCGCTCACCGCCGAGACGCCGAAGTGCCTGATCCCGTTCTCCGGGCGCAGCCTGCTGGAATGGCAGGTGCGGGCGCTGGTGGCCGCCGGCGTCGACGACGTCACCGTCGTCACCGGCTTCGAGGCCGAGAAGGTCGAGGCGGCGCTGGCCGAGATCAGTCTGCCCGGCGCGACGCTCCGGACCACGCACAACCCGTTCTACGAGCTCGCCGACAACCTCGCGAGCTGCTGGATCGCCCGCCACCGCATGATCGGCGAATTCCTGATCCTGAACGGCGACACGCTGATCGAGCCGGGTATCGTCCGGCGGGTGCTGGAATCGCCGGCGACCGCCCCCATCACGGTCACGATCGACCGCAAGGCCGACTACGACACCGACGACATGAAGGTGCGGGAGGAGGGCGGCCGGCTGCTCGCCATCGGCAAGACGCTGCCGAACGATCTCGTCACCGGCGAGTCGATCGGCTTCCTGCGCTTCACGGACGAGGGCGGCGCGACCTTCGTGAGCGAGATCGAGCGGCTGATGCGCTCGGAAGAAGGCCTCAAGCGCTGGTACCTCTCCGCCATCGACGGCATCGCCCGCTACAAGGGCGGCGTCGGCGTCCGGTCGATCGAGGGCCTCGAGTGGGGCGAGCTGGATTTCCCCGCCGACGTCGATCACGCGGTGGAGCTCACGGGCCGCTGGGTCGAACGCGGGCTTTAAGCCCTTGAACCCCGTAGTTTTCGCAGGACGCCACGACGAGATGCCGATCACGGGGCCGTGATCGGCATCTCTTCGTTTGCAGCAAAACCGTGGCGAACAGCCCCTCCCATGTGTCCGAACGCCGCATGACTGGAATGCCAATAATTGGCATTCCAGATGCCAAAAGATGCGCGCAGGCTCATTCCAATCTCTGAATTCAACAACAACAGAGTGTGGGATGGAAAACGCAAACGCATCTGCGACCAAGTGGTCGCAGCTCGCTCTCGGCGTGCTGTGCATGGCGATGATCGCGAACCTCCAGTACGGCTGGACGCTGTTCGTCGATCCGATCGACGCAAAGTTCCACTGGGGCCGCGCGGCCATCCAGTTCGCCTTCACCCTCTTCGTCGCGACCGAGACGTGGCTCGTGCCGGTCGAGGCCTGGTTCGTGGACCGCTACGGCCCGCGCGTCGTCGTCGCCTTCGGCGGCGTGATGATCTCGCTCGCCTGGGTGCTCGACTCCTACGCGGACTCGCTTCCCCTGCTGTACCTCGCCGCGGTGATCGGCGGCGTCGGCGCCGGCTCGGTCTACGGCACCTGCGTCGGCAACGCCCTCAAGTGGTTTCCGGACCGCCGCGGTCTGGCGGCCGGCGCGACGGCGGCAGGTTTCGGCGCCGGCGCCGCGCTGACGGTCGTGCCGATCGCCAAGATGATCGCCTCGAGCGGCTACGAAAGCGCGTTTCTCACCTTCGGCCTGATCCAGGGCGGGGTGGTCGTCGTGGTCTCCTTCCTGCTGAAGAAGCCCACGGTGTCCGCGCCCATCCGCCGCAAGACGCTCCGCCTGCCGCAGAGTTCGGTGGATCGCAAGCCGGGCGAGGCCCTGCGCACGCCCGTGTTCTGGGTGATGTACGCGATGTTCGTGATGGTCGCGTCCGGCGGCCTGATGGCGGCCGCTCAGATCGCGCCGATCGCGAAGGACTTCAACGTGGCGGGCGTGCCCGTCAGCATGTTCGGCCTGCAGATGGCGGCGCTCACGCTCGCGATCTCGCTGGACCGCATCTTCGACGGGTTCGGCCGGCCGCTGTTCGGTTATCTCTCCGACCAGATCGGCCGTGAGAACACGATGTTCCTGGCGTTCTCGATCGCCGCGGCCGCCGTCTGCACGCTGCTGACCTTCGGCCACAACCCGATCGTCTTCGTGTTCGCGACCGCGGCCTACTTCGGCGTGTTCGGCGAGATCTACAGCCTGTTCCCGGCCACCTGCGGCGACACCTTCGGGTCGAAATTCGCCGCGACGAACGCGGGCCTGCTCTACACGGCGAAGGGCTCGGCGGCCTTCCTCGTGCCGTTCGCGAGCGTGCTGTCCGCGGCCTACGGCTGGTCCGCCGTGTTTGCGCTGATCATCGGCCTGAACGTCGCCGCGGCGCTGCTCGCGCTGTTCGTGCTCAAGCCGCTCCGGCTGCGCTACCTGTCGCAGCCGGAGCAGCCGACGATCCCGCTCGCCGAGGCGCCCCTGCGGGCGGTCTGATCCATGTCGCCTTGAGGGATCGCCGCCTGCCGCGGCGGTCCCCGATGTCACTCAGAACCATCATCTTTGGCGCGACTGCAGACGCGGAGCGCCGTCCAAACCGTCCCGGCGAGCGCCGGGGCGTCGACGCCCCCGACTTCGACGAGCGGCTCGAAGACCGCTCGTCCTTTTTTTATCGGATCGGGCTCAGCCCTCGATCATCTTCCGCACGAGGATCAGGTCAGCCGGCTTGTCGACGTCGATCGCGGCCCGGCCGAAGGGCAGCTCGACGACCCCCGCCGAACAGCCGGCGATCTGCTCGATCCGGCGCATGGCGTAGCCAAGCGTGAGGCGTCCGAACAAAGCGGCGACCACGGCCCTGATTCCGAGGCGGCGGAGCAAAGTAAAGGGCTTCTTCCGCTCGTTCTCCACGATCTGCCACATCTGGATCGCCCGCGCGGCCCGCCTGTCCCTGAGGTAGAACAGGTTGCAGCCGGAGAAGCGGCCGTCGCGGAAGCGTAGGAAAGTGCGCTTGGTGTCCGGCGCCGCCGCCATCACGTCGCGGTCGCGCGCAAGCCCCGCCACCACGTCCGCGTCGGGCAGATGGTCGAGGAACCAGCGGATCCACTCCGGCTCCAGCAGGGCATGGTCCGCGGTGGTGACGAGAAGCGGCGCGCCGAGCGCCTCAAAGGCCTCGCCCACGCTCCGGCTGACGGAGGTCGACGATTTCAGGACCTCGACCCCGGGGAGGTCGATCAACTCTGGCCGGTCAATCGAGACGACGATGCGGTCGATCCGGCCGCTGTCCCGCAGCGCCGCGATCACCCGTTCCACCATGGGGACGCCGCCGATCGGGATCAGCGCCTTGTGGGTGACGCCGGCGAAGTCGGCGAGCGCGTCGCGGCCTGGCCGCACGCCCGCCAGCACGAGCGCCGTGCGGGTCACGCCAGCGCCTTGCGGTAGATGCGGTAGGTCTTGTAGGCGGAGCCGTTCGAAAGCGCCTCGCCCATGTGCCGCATCGGCATGTTGCTCTCGAGCACCCAGGACATCTCGACCCGCTCGATCCCGCGGCGGCGGCCCTCCTTGCGGAACTCGTCGAAGATGTAGATCGGCATGGCGCGGCCGAGGAACGAGCGAGCATACTCCTTGCGCACCCCCATCAACGCCACGCGGCCGCTGGTGTAGGTCATGCGCTTCAGCCGCCAGACGAGCTTCGCCCAGTTGAACGGCAGCAGCTTGCCGCCGAAGTCTGCGATCATCTCGTTGAGGTTTGGCAGCCCCACTCCGAAGGCCGCGGCGCGGCCGGACACCTCGACGATCCAGAGCAGCCGCTCGTCGATCAGCAGCTTCAGCGACTTCGCCAGATGGTCGAGCTCTTCCGGGCTGAACGGCACGAAGCCCCAGTTCTCGGACCAGGCGTCGTTGAAGATGTCGATGACGGTTGCGATCTCCTCATCGTAGCGCTTCCAGTCGAGGTGCCGGACCACGACCTCGGGCGGCCGCGGGCGCTCAATGATGCGCTCGACCGCCTTGGGGAAGGGCTCGCTGGTGAGGTGCAGATAGGCGAACAGGTCCATCGCCTTGGCGTAGCCCTGCTCCTCGACGCGGGCGGCCACGTAGCGCGCGTCATGCGGCATGAACAGCATCGGCGGCGTGTCGAAGCCGTCGATCAGCAGGCCGCACTCCTCGTTGATCGAGAGGTTGAACGGCCCCCGCGCCTCGGAGCGGCCCTTGGCCTTCAGCCAGCCTTCGGCGGCGGCGAAGAGGGCGCGGAACACGTCCGGGTCGTCTTCGCCGGCGAGCAGGCCGAAGTGGCCGCAATCGCCCACCCGGTCGTCGCTCTGGGCGCTGATGCGGCCCACCGGAACGCCGTCGCGCCACGCCAGGAAGAACTGCGCTTGGACGTGCCGGAACAGCGGGTTCTTGGCCGGGGACAGCGACTCGCGCCGCTCCATCGTCAGCTGGGGCACATAGTTCGGATCGGCCGCCTGCAATCGGTTCGGCAGCGTGATGAAGCGGTCGAGGTCGCGCTTGCCTTCGACCGGGCGGACGTCGATCTGGCTCATCGGCCGGTCTCCAGGGCGAGCGTCCGCCGGCGACTCGGCCGCGCGAGGCCTTGCTCCATGCGGTTGAGGTTCCAGGCGCCGATGGCGAGGAACATCACGGTTCCGGACCAGGCGGCGACGATCGGCGGCAAGATCGCCGCCAGCCCGAGCGAGGTCAGCAGCCCGTCGCAGACCAGGAACATGAGGCCGAGCGCCAGCCCCGTCATGGCGTGCTTCGCGGAGCGCGCGTCGCGCCAGTTCACGAAGGCGCCAGGCATCGCGAGCAGCAGCATGACGACGGCCGCCATGGGCGCCGCGAAGACCCTGTGGAATTGCGTCTGGTAGAACGAGAGCGGCGCGTTCGCCACCCGCTGCCCGCTGATGACGGCCTGCGCCGCGCTCGCCGAAATCTGGCCGAAGGGCTCCATCGCGGCGACCGCGTCGGCCGGGGTGAAGGTCGTCTTCCACTCGCCGTCGGCCGGCATGGCGGCGTTCGACTCGCCGCGCTTGAAGGACGCGTAGGTCGCGCCCGTCAGCAGCCAGCGCTTCTTCTCCCAGCGGGCCTCCGTCGCCGTGAGCTTTCCCGTCGCGGTCTTGTCGGGCGCGCGTTCGAACACCTTGAGGTTCTTCAGCGTGCGTCCGCGGTTCGCGATGCCCTCGAACGAAACCACGTCGTCGCCGATCCGGAGCCACACCGGTTTGGCGCTGTCGAACTTAGGATCCTGCCCCTCAGCCCACCACAGCGCGAGGCGCTGCTCGGTCTTCGGCAACACCGCGTCCAGAAAGACGCAATGAACGCTCGCGATGACGAAGGCGGCGGGGAACATCATCGCGAACAGGTTCCAGGAGCTGCGTCCCGAGGCCCGCATCGCGACGATTTCGCTGTTGCGCGCGAGCAGGCTGAGCGTCATCAGCGCCCCGACCAGAACGCCAAGCGGAAGGGCGTGAGAAATCAGCGTTGGCACCCGGAGCAGCAGATAGGTCCCGAAGCCCGCCGCGCCCTGGCCGCGATCGAGGATGTCGCCCGCGTTGTCCACAAGGTCGAGCACCTCCGCGATCGACGCGAGGACCAGGGTGGCGACGGTCGCAAGCGCAAGGAAGCGCAGGCTCATGTAGCGAAGAACGCGCATCAGCTCCTCGCGGTCGCTCGCCGGCGGAACAGCGGCGCGATCGCTCGTCCGGCCGCGGCGCCGAGCGCCGAAATCTGGTCGGTGAAGCGCGAGATCGCGGAATCTCCCGGCCGGTCGGTGCCGGTCGTGAACAGGAACGCCGACACCAGCACGAGACCGGCCAGCGGCCCCCAGGTAAGCAGAGGCGCGGGCGCCACGCCCTTTTCGGCGAGCGTCTCCCCGATCTGCAGCACGTTCTGGAACAGGATCAGGGCGAGCGCCGCGACCCCCATGTTGGCCACGCGGTTCTGCCGCCGCATCGTCATGCTGAGCGGAATGATCAGCAGAGGCAGGAACACGATCGCGAGCGAGCGCACGATGCGCGAGTGGAACTCCGCCGATAGCTTCCGATAGGAGGCGGAGGGCGCCGCCTCGCCCATCTCGCTCCAGAGTTCGTTCATCGTCAGCTCGCGCTCATTGCCGCCGCGCGGGCGGAACGGCGGCGCCTCAAGGGCGAACTTCTTGTCGAACACGAGCTCGCGGAACCGGAGCGTGTTCGGGCGCTGGCCATCGGCGTTGCGGAGCACGACGCCGTCGGAGAGCCGCAGCTGAAGCTGCTTGCCGTCCGGGGTCACCTCGAGCTTGCCGGCGCGCGCCGTCGTCAGGGTCTCTAGGCCGCCGGCGCGATCCTCGATGAAGACGCCCGTCAGGTTGCGCCCGGTGTTGTCGACGTCGTCGGCGGTGACGGTCAGCCCGTCGCGGACGTTGATGAAGGTGGCGGCCGGCGCGTGCGCGCGCCACGCGTAGGACACCGAGGAGTTCAGGATCGCCCTGTAGCTGTAGCGGCTGTAAGGGTCGAGGTAGCCGGAGACCAGCAGGTTGAGCGCGGCGATCACGGCGCCGATCGCCATCAGCGGCTTGGCGAGCGACCAGACCGAGACGCCCGAGGACAGCATCGACTCGAGCTCGGACCCGCTCGACAGCCGCGAGAACGCCGCGAAGACGCCGAGCGCGAAAGCGGCCGGCATGGCGAAGCCGAGATAATGCGGGACGAGGTTCGCCGAGAGGGCGAACACGAGATAGACCGGCGCGCCGGCCGCGGCCAGCACGTCGACGATGCGCAGCACGCGCTCAAGCAACAGCCCCGCGAGCACCACGCCCAACGACAGCAGCATCGGCCGCAGCGTGAGCCCCGTGACGTAGCGCTGCAGCAAGCCGAAGCCGAGCGCCGTGCCGCGCGCCTTGGACGTTTGCGTCACGGCGCGGTCCAGAGGGCCGTCAGGGCGGCGCGGAGGGCGGCGATGGTCCGTGCGTCGAGCTCGGGCCCTTCGCCCAGCGCGGGCGGTCCGGGCCACCCCGCGTCGACGAAGGTCACGCCTTCGAAGGCGCGCGGCGTCTCGTGGCGGGGGATCACGTGGAAGTGGACGTCCGGGTCGACCATCATCAGCATCAGATAGTTGATCTTGTCGTAGCCGGCCAAGCGCTTAAGCGCCGGCTCCAGGCTCACGACGACGCGACCCAGCTCCGCGAAGGCCGCAGGGCTCAGGGCGCCGAAGGCGGACGCGTCCTCCTTGCAGACCAGCACCAAAGATCCGAAGCCCGGCTGCTTCGGACGGATCTGGATCGACCACAGGTCGGTCTCCCCGACCACGGTCTCGGGGTGGCCGAACTTTAGCATCGTTGGATTGGGCATGGGCTTCGGGGGCGTTGGCTTCGGGGAAGCGCCACGGACGCTGTGGGTGGCAGAATAGGCGTTTCATCATTAAAGAGCACGCATTCACACGAACGACGATGCGGACGACCAAATTATGACGCAGCTACGCCCGGCAGCCGTCGCTGTCCTTCTTGGACGGTCCGACGCGCGCATCTGGGGGATGTCCTCGGCTGAACGCCTGACCCGACAGCTCGCGCGCGCGGGCGTGTCGGAGGTGCGCGAAACGGCCGACGCGCTGCCCACGGACGGCGCGGTTTTGCTGCTGCGCGTGGACTACGCGTTCGAGCAGCGTCTGATCGACGCCTTGGCCGAGCGGCCGGGCGCCGTGCTGCTTGACGGGGCTATCCCGGTCGCGGCGCATGTGCCGGCCGCCGAGGCGCCGGGCGTGGCCGCGGCGATCGCGAAAGGGTCGGCCGCTGACCTGCCCGCCACGGTGGATCGGCTCGATTCCGAGGGTCTGGCCGGCTCCTACAACAGGAAGCTGCGCAAGCGCGAGATCGCCTACCTCATCCCGCTCAGCCCCCAGACGGTGGACGAGGTCGAGGCGCGCAGCTTCGCGGGATCGTACAAGGGCGTGACCGACGCCGTCACGAAATACGTCTGGCCGGTCCCGGCGCGCATCGTGACCAAGTGGTGCGCCGTGCGCCGGATAACGCCCAACGCCGTCACCTATGTCGGGCTGGTCCTCGTCTTCGCCGCGATGTGGGCGTTTTGGACGGGACACTACCTGCCGGGGCTGGTCGCCGCGTGGGTCATGACCTTTCTCGACACCGTCGACGGCAAGCTCGCCCGCGTCACCATGACCTCGAGCGAGTTCGGCAACGTGCTGGACCACGGCATCGACCTGGTGCACCCGCCGTTCTGGTGGATGGCCTGGGTCTTCGGCCTGCCGGCGGCAGGGTTCTCGGCCGCCGGGGCCGAGTGGATGATCGCGATCATCTTCGGCGGCTACATTCTGCAGCGGGTGGAGGAAGGGATCTTCCTGCGCCTGTTCGGGATGCACATGCACGTCTGGCGGCCGTTCGACAGCTTCTTCCGGCTGATCACCGCCCGCCGCAATCCGAATCTGGTGCTGCTGACGGTCTTCACGCTCTTCGGCCGGCCCGATCTCGGGATGTACGCCGTGATCGTCTGGATCGTGCTGAGCTTCCTCGTGCACACCGCCCAGATCGTCCAGGCGGTGATCGCCCGTCGCAGCAGGCCGATCGTCTCCTGGCTGGACGCGGCGTGACGAGGCTTGGCGTTCTCGCGAACGCCAAGAGCTGGCGCGGCGTCGAGGGTCTGGTCGGCGCGCCCGGCGTCGTGGCGGAGACGCCCGACGGGATCGACGGCTACGGTCCGGCCATCGCGCGGCTGAAGGCCAACGGCGTCGGGGTGATCGCGATCGCGGGCGGCGACGGCACCTTGCGCGAGGCGCTCACCGCGCTGATCGCGGCCTACGACGGCGCCCCGCCGCCGATCGCCTTCGTGCCCCGGGGCAAGACCAACGTGGCGGCCGCCGACGTCGGCGGGGTGAAGGACCTCGCCGCGCTTGCCGCGGCCGTGGCGGCCGGCGCGCCGGCGCGCCGGCTCGAGATCCGCCGGCCGATGCGCGTCACGGCCGGGGGCGTTACGCGTTACGGCTTCGTGTTCGGCTGCGGCGCCTTCGAGCGTGGCGTGCGGCTCGCGAACGCCCAGGTCCACAAGCGCGGCTTCGCGCAAGGGATCGGCCTCGCGATGGCGGTCGCCTCCAGCATCAGCGCGGCGTTTTCAGGGGCCGAGCGACAGGCTTGGCGCAGCGGAGTCGCGGCGTCCGTCGCGGTTGACGGCAGGCCCGCTCTCAAGCAGGACCGCTTTGTCCTGCTCGCGACCTCGCTCCACAAGCTCATGCTCGGGCTCTGGCCGTTCTGGGGCGAAGGCGAGGGCGAGATCCGCCTGCTCGACGTCGCCGCGCCGCCGCGGCGGCTGGCGCGCGCGCTGCTCGCCGTCGCCCGGCGACGGCCGGCGCCGTGGATGGCGGAGGCGGGCTACGTCAGCCTGCGCGCGGACCGCCTCGAGCTCGAGCTTGCCGCGCCCTTCATCCTCGACGGCGACACGTTCCTCGCCGATCCCGATGGCCGGATCGAACTTGCGAGCGGGCCGGCGGTGACGTTCGTGACCTATTGAGTTTGCGACGGCCAGGAGCGGCAGCGCGTGCATCGAGATGACCGCCGACGGCGGGCTGCTGAGCATGAGAGGGTTGAGGTCTCGAGGCAAAAACGTCCTCATGCTGAGGGGCCGACCATAGGTCGGCGTCTCGAAGCACGCACGCCGCCTCAGCTCGACTCCCGCCGCCGCGTCATCGTTCCCTCGGCCAAAAGCGCTCCGATCCCATGACGCCTCCGCCAAATTCCCCACGGGCCCCACTGACGTCCGCTGTCGCCGCGGAGCTCGCCGCGCCCCAGCCCGAGGCGGTGCGCGCCTTCGCTGCTGAGCTGGCGGCGCGCGGGGGAGGGGGCGTCGCGGGCGTGCTGTTCTACGGCTCGGCGTTGCGGACCGGCGAGACCGACGGCCTGCTCGATTTCTACGTGCTGCTCGACGACCTCGGGGCTTGGGACCAGAGCCGGTTCGCGACCCTGGGCAATCGGCTGCTGCCGCCCAACGTCGAGTACGCCGAGAGCGTCGGCGACGGCCCGCGCCTCCGCGCCAAGGTCGCAATCATGTCGGTGGCGCAGTTCGCGCGGCACGCGCAGGCTCTGAGTCGCGACACGACGATCTGGACGCGGTTCTGCCAGCCGGCGGCCCTGCCTTACGCGCGCGATGCGGCGGCGGCGGCGGCGATCGCGGATGCGGTCGCGACCGCTGTCGGCGCGGCGGCGTGGTGGGCGGCTCATCTGGGGCCGGAGCGCGGGCCTGCGGCGGCGTTCTGGACGGCGCTGTTCCAGCGCACCTACGCGTCCGAGCTGCGAGTCGAGAGCGCCGCGCGGCCGTCCTCCATCGTCGAGCGCGCGCCGGAACGCTTCGCCCGCGTGCTGACGCTCGGATGGACGGCGGAGGGCGTGCCGTTCGCGACGGAGACCGACGGAGCGCTGTCGCCGCGTCTTGCGGCCGGCGACCGCGCGAAAGCCGCGAAGGCCTGGGCCCGGCGGCGGCGCCTGGCGAAGCCGCTCAATCTCGCGCGGCTCGCCAAGGCGGTCTTCACGTTCTCAGGCGGCGTGGACTACATCGCCTGGAAGATCGAGCGGCACTCCGGCCACGCGATCGTCGTCACGCCATTCCAGCGCCGGCACCCACTGCTGTCGGCAGGACCCGTGCTGTGGCGGCTGTGGCGCCGAGGCGTTCTGCGCTGACGGGGAAGGGACAGACGTTGTTTTCGGCGGGGAGGATGCC
>NZ_BAUX01000026.1 GCF_002897035.1 Methylopila sp. Yamaguchi | reverse complement strand
GCTAAGACGCGGCGCGTCCGCCCCGCGCTCCGCGGCGGCGCGCAGGCGCGCGGCCTCGAAGCGGAAGCTGTCGCGCACGATGCGGGGCTTGGCGCAGAAGTCCGACGTGATGGTCGCGCCGTAGCGTTCGGGCGCCTGCGGATCGCGGCGGGGCTTGTCGATCGCGATCACCCGGGTGCCGAGATGGAACGCCTCCATCAGGTCGTGGGTCACCATCACGATCGTCATCGCCTGCTCTTCCCAGAGCTCGCGGACGAGCACATGCATCGCCCGCCGCGATCCGGGGTCGAGCGCGCCGAAAGGTTCGTCCAGCAGCAGCACCTTCGGCTTGTTGATCAGCGCCTGCGCGAGCGCGAGCCGCTGCTGCATGCCTCCCGACAGCTGCGCCGGGTATTTCGTCGCGTGCTCGGCGAGGCCGACGCGCTCGAGCAGCGCCATGGCCCGCTCCCGCAGCGCCCGTTTGCGCGCGCCGAACAGCCGCCCGAGCAGCGGCGAGCCCGCCCATTGCGGACCGAGCATGACGTTCGCAAGCACGGTCTTGTGCGGGAACACCGAATAGCGCTGAAACACCACGCCGCGATCTGCGGTCGGCTCGGTCGCGATCTCCTCGCCATCGAGCAGGATGCGGCCCCGGGTGGGGCGCTCCTGGGCGAGCAGCAGGCGCAGCAGCGTGGTCTTGCCGACGCCGCTCGGGCCGATCACGACCAGAAACTCCTGGTCGGAGAGCTCAAGATCGACATTTTCGAGCACGATGGCGGAGCCGTATTCCTTCCAAACCTTCTCGAAGCGGATCTCGGTCATGGCCTCACGCCTCCCGGATCCGGGTCCAGGGGAAGGCGGCTGCGGAAAGCTTCCTCAGCGCGTAGTCGAGCAGGAAAGCGAGCAGCGTGATCCAGACGACGTAAGGCAGGATCACGTCCATCGCGAGATAGCGGCGGACGAGGAAGATCCGGTAGCCGAGCCCGCCCTCGGCCGTAATCGCCTCCGCCGCGATCACGAACAGCCAAGCCGCGCCGAGCGAAAGCCTCACCGACTCGATCAGCCGCGGGAGCGCCTGCGGCAGCACG
The DNA here is from genome assembly GCF_002897035.1 of Methylopila sp. Yamaguchi. Lineage (GTDB taxonomy): Bacteria > Pseudomonadota > Alphaproteobacteria > Rhizobiales > Methylopilaceae > Methylopila. The sequence goes on along the minus strand of NZ_BAUX01000026.1, from coordinate 27,532 downwards.
ACATCGACGATCATCTGCCAGGTCGACGCGCCGAGCGTCTGCGCCTTGATGATCTGCTCGCGCGGGATCGCGGTGACCAACAGCGCCACGTCGCGCACGATGAAGGGCGCGATGCCGAAGACGATCAGCACCAGCTTCGACGTCTCGCCGAGTCCGAAGGCGATGAACAGGATCGGCAAAACGGCGAGCGGCGGGATCAGCGAGAGCGCAAAGATCAGCGGCTCGAAGGTCGCGCGCAGCCAGGGGATGAAGCCGATCAGGATTCCGCAGACGATGCCGATCAGCGCCGAAACGCCAATTCCCGCGAGCAGCCGCGCCATGCTGCACCAGGTGTCGAACCAGAACAGCGGCATGCCGACGACAGGATCGCTCCGCGTCATCAGGCGGCTCACCTGCGCGTAGAACGAGGCGAAGCCCGGCATCAGCTTGTCGGCGGCGTCGACCGCGAGCCGCGCGTCGGAGGCCGCGAGATAGCCCAGGCCAACCGCCAGAAAGGGCGCCGCCCCGAGAGCCAGGGCGACGCCCGGCGACGGCAAGTAGTTGATGATGCGGCGCATCGCCGTCCGCCTCGCCGCCGACCGCTCAGAGCTTTCCTTCGGCGGCGAGCTTCGTGAAGCTCGGATCGATGCGGATCTTCACGTTCTTCGCCGATCCCATGACGGAGCCGTCAGGATGCTGGATGCCGATGGTGTCGACGCTGTCGGCGCCCTGCCCGTAGAGCCCCTGCTCGAAGCAGAAGGTGCGGACATAGTCCCAGATTTCCTTCGTCTTGGGCGCGGTCAGGAAGTCGGCGGCTTCCTGGGGAGTGGAGAAGAAATGGGTCGTGTCGATCTGGGTCTTGAGGCCCGCCTCGTCGGTCCCGAGGGAGGCCGCCATCACGGTCCGGATCGGTTCGGCCTCGGCGCCGCCGGCGTTTAGCTTGGCGAGCGTCTCGTACCAGGCGCCGGTGAAGGCCTTCCCAAACTCGGGACTGTCCTTGAGCGTCTGCGTCTTGGCGACGAAGACGTCCATGATCTCGCCCGGGATCTTCGAGCTGTCGAAGATGATCTCGGATCCCTTCGCGCCCTTGACCATGTCCGGCACCATCGGCTTCCAGGCGACCGCATGCTCCATCGCCGGCTGGGTCAGGAAGGCGGCGGTGATCTCGGCGTCCGAAATGTTGGTGGTCTTGACCGAGGACAGCTTCATGCCGTTCAGGATCAGCGCCCGGTTCAGCAGATAATGCGAGACGCTGTACTGCAGAAGGTGAAGCTCCTTCCCGTCGAGCTCCTTCACCGACTTCGCGGTCTTCGAGACGATGGCGTCGTTGCCGTTGGAGTAGTCGGTGATCAGGAACAGCGAGCTGTCGACGCCGCCGGCGGCGGGCATGACCAGCTGGTCCATGTTGGTCATGGCGACAGCGTCGAGATCGCCCGCGATGAACTGGTTGACGCCCGCGACATAGTCGTTGATCTGGACCAGCTGCACGTCCACGCCGTACTTGTCCGACCACTTCTTCATCATTCCCGAGGACTGCATCCAGTTGAGGGGCATGAAGCCGACATAGACCACGTAGCCGATCTTGAATGTCTTCTTGGCAGCCGCCTCGGCCGGCGCGCCGGAGACCGCCAACCACGCCAGACCGACCGCCATGGCCGCCGCAACGCACCGCGCAATCCGCTTCATGGGTCGGCTCCCGATCATCGCGCCGCGCTCGACGGCGCTATTAAACGAGCGTTTAATGTGACCCGGAACGCACCGATTGTGCAGCGCAAAATTGAGGCGCCCTAGCGTGACGACAGCCGCTCAGTTTCGAAGGGGGCGCCCGTGAGAAAGGCGCAGGCTGCGCGCACGGCGACCAGCGGAGGACAGCCGCGCGTGGGCGGGACGCGCCGACGGCTGGCGCCGGCGGAACGGACCGAGGCGATCCTGGACGAGGCGCTGAAGCTGTTCGCCGAGCGGCACTACTCCAACGTCACGATGCGTGACTTGGCCGGCGCCTGCGGCATCAACCAGGCGCTGATCTACCACTACTTCGACAGCAAGGAGGATCTGTTCCGGCGCGCGCTCGGCCACGCGATCGAGCAGCTCCATGACGGCTACGCCAAGGCCCGGGCGAACGCCGCCACGCCGCGCGCGGAGATCATGTCCTGGCTCGACATGCACCTGTCGATCGCCCAGACGGTCACGCGCATGACGCAGCTGATGTCGGACCACTCGGCGTCGCGGGACGACAGGACGGGGGCCGGCGCGCTCATAGCGCAGTTCTACGCCTTCGAGCAGGGTCTTCTGGAGGACTGCATCGGTCGCGGAATCGCGGCTGGCCAATTCAAGACGGTGGAGGTCGCGAGGACGGCCCGGATCATCAGCCTGCAGCTCGACGGAATCTTCTACGCGTCGTCGAGCCGCGGCGACAACCGCATCGCCAGCGACGTCGCGGACCTGAAAAGCCTGGTCGCGACTTTGCTCGATCCCTGACGGCGCAGCGGCGCCCGCCAAACGGCCGCGCGCGAAACCACCAGGTCTGTCAGCCTCATCCGGACCACAACGGCTAGCTTAGGGGGCGCCATTATCGTCTCCGCCGATCGCCAAGAACGCCCGGGGCCGGCGCGGATCGGCCTGTCGAAGGTTCGTGCCTACGGCCAGGCGCGTGGGCGCAACGCGAAACCGAACCGAAGCCCCCTTCGAAGCGATCCGTGAGCCTGAGGGTCCCAGACATCTTTGATCCCTCACGCCTGCCGGAGAACGAAAACGACGCGTCTGCCGCTATTTATCAATTGACGATAAACCGCGAAATTGTGACAGTTTGACTGTCACGGTTCGCTGCAATCCGACCTCGTCCCTCCCCAGTGATGCAAGGCCTCATGAACCACGCCGTTGAGGATTTGCGCGGCAAGTTGGACCGCGCCCAAAGCCGCCTCGCCTACGTCCGTTATGTCGGAGCGAACACTGAGAATGAGCAGGAAGCGCACGACCTCAACGCGGAGGCCGCTCACTTGGTGAAGGAAATCGCGCAGCTTCGGGAAGAGATCAAATCCGCCTCAGTCGATCCAAGAGGATCGAACGCACGCGGTTGCGGCTAGCTGCTCACGCCGCTGACGTGGGATCGCTGCTTGGCCCTGCTTTGTGGGAGCGGTAATCTCGTCGAGCGCGTGGGACCTGCCCCATTCCCTCCGGCGCCGACCGAGCGGGAGGCAGATCGCGAACGACCTCGACACGTCGTCGTCGCCGCCTCAGCCGCATCGGGCTTTACGTAATATACGCGCCAGGCGCGAACATCGTCGATCACTGCCGGCGGCGGCTTGAATTCTGCTCAGCCGCATGTCATATGAGCTTCATCGGAGCGTCCAGGCCTCGAACGCGAAAGCGTTTGTCATACGCCGGTCGCCCGACACTCTCATACATCGAACAGGCGTCGCTCATTGCAGCGCCGTACTCTGTTCTGCAGTTGGGCGCTGACTTAAAAGCTTCAGCGGCCATAGGAAAACAATGAAAAAGACCACGAAAACTCTTCGCGCCAACGAGCGCAACCATCGCCGCGTTCATGCGGCCCCGACCACCGCGACTTCCGCGGCGACTTGGGCTCCCGAGCCCTGCGGCCTGTCCCGCGCTGAAATGCGTGTGATCGTCGCCGAGATGCTGGGCTGAACGAACGGCCTCGCGGCGGCAGACCTCGCCGCCGCTTCGCATCGGAAAAACGGCGTCTCTCACGACGCCGTTTTTTATTGTCCGCGCGAGGTTAGGCCCGCCAGCGTCGCGCCAAAGGCCTGAGAGCCGCGTGCAGGGCGCGCCCGGCCGTATCGGGACCGCTCAGCTAAGCGCCAGGTTCTCCGAGGTGAGCCAGGGGACCATGACGCTGATCTGCGGCAAGGCATGGGAGCGCGCCACCTCCCTCGCCACCTCGGCGATGCGCGGCGCCAAAGCCTCGAGATCGCCCCGCCGCATCGTCAGCAACAGGTCGCGCGAGAAGCCGGGCCCAGGAAGAGGAAGCGCGACGACCGCCGCGGCGTGGGCCAGCCCCTGCAGCAGGCAGAGCGGCGTGGTGATCGCGACGCCCATGCCGGTCGCGACCATGGCGACCAGAGCGTCTGAGGTGTCGAACTCGAACGCGCGCGGCGGCCTCAGACCGATCCGCTCGAGGTGGCGCTCCACCTGCCGTCCGGCGTGGGAGCGGGCGCTGTGGCGCACCAGCCGACGGCTCTCCAACACCTCCCGCAGCGTCAGCGAGGGAAGCTCGTCCGCAGCGCCTCGGGGCGCGATGAGCACATAGGGCTCCCGGAACAGCAGAATCCGCTCCATGTCCGCGAGCCCCTCCATCGGATCGCAGGTCAGCGCGGCGTCGATCTCCCGCCGCATCAGAGCCTCCGCATGCGAATGCGCGAGGCCCGACCACGCGGTGACGCTAAGGGCCAGGGCGCCGTCCGCGAGTTCCTTCACGATGCGGGCGCCGATGGTGCCAGCCAGCGAATCCACCAGCCCAATCCGGAGGTCGATCCGGCCGGGGAGTTCGGCCGCAGCGCGAGCGTCCGCCAGCAACGACGCTGCGTCCCGCGCGAGGTCGTGAGCGCGGCTCGCGACCATGCGGCCCACAGCGGTGGGCGTAAGCGGCCGCCGGCCTCGGTCGAACAACGGCGCCCCGATCAGCGCCTCGGCGCGGCGCAACGCCTGCGAGGCGGCGGACTGCGTGACGCCGGCCCGTTCGGCGGCGGAGGTGACGCTGCCGGTTTCGGCGATCGCCGCAACGAGCTGCAGGGTCTTCAGGTCGAAGTCGAGCATGACCCATCATAAGCTGGGCGAATGCTTTACGGTAGTTTCACTTCAGGGGGCTCTTCATGATTGCCCCGTCGCGCTTCGTCATGGTCGTTTGAGGGCATGACCGATATTTATGCATCCCCCTTCTCCGCATCGTCAGAACGCGCGCAGGTCGCCGTCGTCGGCCTCGGCGCAATGGGCGCGGCTGCGCTGTATCAGCTCGCGAAACTCGGAGCCGACGTGATCGGCGTCGATCGATTCGCGCCGCCCCACACGCTGGGCTCAAGCCATGGCGAGACGCGCATCACCCGCCAGGCCGTCGGCGAAGGCGCGGCGTACGCGCCGCTCGTTCTGGCCTCGCACCGCATCTGGCGCGAGCTGGAGGCGGAAACCGGCGAGACACTGCTCGAAGAGTGCGGCGTGCTGGTGATCGCCCCGGGTTCAGGCGAGTCCTCGCACCACGGCAAACCTGATTTCGTGGCTCGATCGATCGCGACCGCGGAAGAGTTCGGCATCCCCCACGAGGTGTTGGACGGCGCGGCGGCGCGCCGCCGGTTCCCACAGTTCGAAGGCCTCGCAGGCGACGAGAAGGTCTACTTCGAGCCCGGCGGCGGCTATGTGCGTCCGGAGCGCTGCATCGCCGCGCAGCTGACGCGCGCCGTCGCGCTCGGGGCGCGGACCCGTCTTGACACCGAGGTGACCTCGATCCGGCAGGAAGGCGACGTGGTCCGCGTCAGCACGCCCGGCGGCGACGTGCTCGCCGATCAGGTGATCGTGTCCGCCGGGGGGTGGACCGCTCCGCTCCTCGGCGCGCCGTTCGATCGCCTGCTGACGGTCAACCGTCAGGTCCTGCACTGGTTTCGTCTCGATCGGCCGGCCGACTACGGCCTCGGCGCGCCCGTGTTCATCTGGATGCACGGATCGGGAGACGAGGATTATCTCTACGGCTTCCCTCCCCTGCCCGGCGACGATCGCCTGAAGGTCGCGACCGAGCAGTACGGCGTGGCCACGACGGCGGATAAGATCGACCGCACGGTCGCGGCGGCCGAGTCGGCGGCGATGCACAGGACCCACGTCGCCGGCCGTCTCGCGGGCGTGACGACCGAGGTCGCCAACGCCGCGGCGTGCCTCTACACGGTCACGCCTGACAACGGTTTCATCATCGATCGGCATCCCAGCCAGGACCGCGTGATGGTGGTGTCCGCCTGCTCCGGGCACGGCTTCAAGCATTCCGCAGGCATCGGGCAGGCGGTCGCGGAAGCGGTGGTCGGCGCGCCGAGCGCTTTCGATCTCACGCCGTTTTCGCTTGCTCGCTTCGACAGCTAACCGCAGCATGGCACGCCAATTGCTCATCCCCCGCACGATCGTTCCCTCGCGACGACCGTGTCCCCCGGGGCCCTTCGCCCAAGCTTCCGCACAAAGGCCCGCTTCCATGCGCAAGACCCTCGCACTCATCATCGCCGCGGCGATCGCGCCGTTCGCCGCGCAGGCCGCCGACGGCGTCGACGCCATCAAGCAGCGCGGCACGCTCATCGTCGGCGTGAAGGCGGACTACAAGCCCTTCGGCTTCCGCGATCCGAGCGGCGCGGTCGTCGGCATCGAGCCGGATCTGGCGGCCGACGTCGCCAAGCGCCTCGGCGTGAAGCTGGAGCTGGTGCCGGTGGTTTCGTCGAACCGGATCGAGTTCCTGCAGCAGGGCAAGGTCGACATGCTGATCGCCACCATGTCCGACAAGCCCGAGCGCCGGAAGGTCGTGCAGGCGATCGACCCGCAGTACTACTCGGACTTCGTCAACGTGCTGCTGCCGAAGAAGGCCGGCGTGAAGGACTGGAACGAGCTCAAGGGCAAGCCGCTCTGCGCCACATCCGGCGCCTGGTACAACAAGGACATCGCGCGCACCTACGGCCCCGAGATCGTCGCGTTCGACGGCTCGGAGAAGCCCCTGTTCGCGCTGAAGCAGGGCAACTGCGTCGGCTACGTCTACGACCAGACCTTCATCCAGGGCCGCCTGCTGGACGCCGAGTGGAGCACCGACTTCGAGATGCCGCTGAAGGGCGTGCTTGACGCGCCGTGGATCATGGCGGTGGCGCTCGGCAACGACAGCCTCAAGACCCTGCTCGAGGAGACCACCAAGGACTGGATGAAGACCGGCTTCATCGTCGCCGAGGAGAAGAAGTACGGCATCGAGCCGACCGAATACTCCAAAGCGATGCACGAGAAGATGAAGAGCGCGACCAACTGATCGGCCGCGCGGCCGGCGTCTCGCAAGAGCCCGGCCGCGCTCCGTTCCTGACGTAACGAACGCGGCGCGCGACGGCGGGCCCGCAACCGGATCGCGCAATGGACGTCATACCGGCCTGGTTCCAGAACCTCTACGAGACGACGGGCCTCAACTTCACGGTTTTCTACGACGCCTACGACTGGAACCGCTACGTCAACGGGCTGAAGACGACGCTGGTGCTGGCGGTCGTGACCATCCTACTCAGCCTCGTCATCGGCGCAGTTGGCGCTCTCCTGCAGAGCGCTCCGTCGCGCATCGTCCGCGGGGCCGTCAACGCCTTCGTGGTGGTCTTCCGCAACACGCCGCCGCTGGTCCAGATCTTCTTCTTCTACTTCGGCGTGGGCGCGGTGCTGCCGGCCGGCCAGGACCAATTCGGCCTGCGCCAGCCGATCATCGACAACCTGCAATGGGCCGTCATCGCGTTGTCCCTGTTCGCGGGCGCCTTCAACGTCGAGATCTTCCGGTCCGGCATCGAAGCTGTGCCGAAGACGACGGTGGAGGCCGCGGAAGCCCTCGGCTACACGCGGATCCGCGCCTACCTCTTCATCATCCTGCCGCTCGCGCTGCGGGTGTGCCTGCCGGCGCTCAACAACAACCTCGTCAATCTGCTCAAGACCACCACCCTCGCCTACGCGATCGCGGTGCCCGAAACGCTCTACGCGGTGAAGCAGATCTGGTCGGAATCGCAGAACGTGATGGAGATGATGCTGGTGCTGTTCGCCACCTACGGCGTGCTGGTCGGCGTGCTCGTCTGGATCATGCACCGCTGGGAGAAGGCGCTGCGCATCCCGGGTTACGGCCGATGAGCGCCGAGCCGAAGACGGGCGCGCCCTTGGCCGTGCTGCTGCCGTTCAAGATCGAGACCACGCGCCTGTCGGCGCCGCGGCTCGCGCCGGTCCACGCCGCGCTGTTCGGCGCGGGGCTCGCCCTTCTGGCGGGGACGGCCTGGGCGCAGTCGGGGGCCGCCCAGCTCTCGCCGCTCGAGGTCATCGTGAAGTGGGCGCCGCTGCTGCTCAGCGGCTTCGTGTTCAACATCCTGATCTCGATGGTCGCCATGGCGCTCGGCACGGCGGCGGGGCTGGGACTCGGCCTCGCCATGCTGGCGCAGAACCCGCTGCTCTCCCGCGTCGCCTGGGCGCTGACGCAATTCTTCCGGAACGCGCCATGGCTGGTGCTGTTGTTCTTCGTGATGTTCCTGGTGCCGTTCCAGGTCACGATCTTCGGCGTGCGCATTCCCCTGCCCGACTGGGCCAAGGCGACGGTGGGCTTCTCGCTTCCCGTCATGGCGAACGTCGCGGAGATCGTCCGCGGCGCGGTGCGCTCCGTGCCTTCGACGCAGTGGGAGGCGGCCGACTCTCTCGCCTTCACGCCGCGTCAGATCATGTGGCGGATCATCCTGCCGCAATGCGTGAAGCGCATGCTGCCGCCGTGGATGAACCTCTACGCGCTGGTCGCGATGGCGACGGTGCAGGCCTCGATCGTCGGCGTGTCCGAGATGCTGACGCTGACCGCGCAGGTGCACACCGCGGAGGGCGGCCGGCCCGAGCTGTTCGCCCCGCTCTACGGCTTCGCCCTGCTCTGCTTCTTCCTCTACTGCTACCCGATCGACCGGTTCACCGCCCGGCTCGAGCGTCGGTTCCAGATCCGCTGAAAGCCTCAGTCCCCATGGCCGCTCCGACCACTTCCCCCGCCGCCTGGACGCCCGATCAGCCGATCGTCCAGCTGATCGACGTCCACAAGTCCTTCGGCTCCTTCGAGGTGCTGAAGGGCGTCAGCTTCGACGTGAAGAAGGGCGAGGTGATCTGCATCATCGGCCCGTCCGGCTCCGGCAAGTCGACGCTCATCCGCTGCATCAACGCGCTGGTGCCGGTGAGCTCCGGCACGATCCGGGTGGAAAACATCGAGGTCGCTGATCCGAAGCTCGACAAGCTGGCGCTGCGCCGCAAGGTCGGCATGGTGTTCCAGCAGTACAACCTGTTCCCCCACAAGACGGCGCTGCAGAACGTCATGATGGCGCCCGTCCACGTGCTGGGTCAGGACAAGCGCGAGGTCGAGCAGCGCGCCCGCGCCCTGCTGCAGAAGGTCCGGCTCGCAGGCAAGGAGAACAGCTACCCCGGCGAGCTGTCGGGGGGCCAGCAGCAGCGCGTCGCGATCGCCCGTTCGCTCGCCATGCGGCCCGACGTGATGCTGTTCGACGAGGTGACGGCGGCGCTGGACCCCGAGACCGTGAAGGAGGTGCTCGTCACCATCCGGGAACTCGCCGAGGAGGGCATGACCTGCCTGCTCGTGACGCACGAGATGAACTTCGCCCGCGACGTCGCCGACCACATCTACTTCACCGACCGCGGCGTCATCGTCGAGCACGGACCGCCCGCGACCTTCTTCACCGCCGCGAGCGACCCCCGCACCCGGGAGTTCCTCTCCCAGGTGCTGTGATGGCGGCCGCCCGGCCGACCATCGCCGAGCAGGCCGCCGACTTCCTGCTCGGCCTGCGGTTCGAGACCCTCGACGCGACGGTCGTCGCCGCGGCGCGCGAGGCGATCGTCGACTATGTCGGCGTCGCCCTCGCCGGCGCGCAGGAGCCCGTCGCCCGCAACGTCCGCGCCTGGGCCGCCGTCCGCTCCCACGCCGCCGACGCGGCGGTGCTGGGCGCCGGCGGACTGAAGCTCGACGCCGAGAACGCGGCGATGTGCAACGCCGTCGCCGGCCATGCGCTCGACTTCGACGACACCAGCTGGACCACCATCGGCCATCCGACGACCGTCGTCGCGCCGGCTGCGTTCGCTGTCGCCGAGAGCGTCGGGGCGTCGGGCGCGGACGCGCTCGTCGCGTATATCGCGGGCGTCGAGGTCGCCCACCGCATCGCGGAGCTGGCGATGCCGGAGGCGTCGGAGAACGGCTGGCACACGACCGGCGCGTTCTACGCCCTCGGGGCCGCCGCCGCCGCCTGCGTGCTGCTCCGGCTCGACCGCGCGACGACCGTCAGCGCGCTTGGTCTCGCCGCCTCGCGCTCCGGCGGCGTCCGGTCCAATTTCGGGACGCAGGCGAAGCCGTGGCACGCGGGCGTCGCAGCGCGGAACGGACTGGAAGCCGCATCTCTGGCGCAGGCCGGCGTCACCGCTTCTCCCGTCTCGATCGAGGGGCCGGACGGCTTCGTTCGGTGCCTCGGGGGAGCTGAGGCCTTCGAACGGCTTGATGGCCGTCCCCTGCGGTTCGGCGCGCCCTTCGATCTCGTGGGGCGTGGGCTGGCCTTCAAGCGCTATCCCTGCTGCAGCGGATCGCATCCGGCCTGCGACCTGATCTTGGACCTCGCAACCGCGCACGGCTTCCGGGCGGCCGACGTGATGGCCATCGACGTGGGCGCAAGCCTGCTGGCCGAACGCGAACTGGTCGCCCACGCGCCGACTACGCCGCAGCAGGCGCGTTTCTCCATGGAGTTCGCCTTGGCGGCGACCCTTGTCGCCGGTCCGCTGACGCTCGATTCGTTCGCCGAGGAGACCCTGCGCGATCCTGAGGTCCAGCGCCTGATGAGAACCGTGCGGATGACGCTCGATCCCGAGCTTGCCGCGCTGGGTTTCATCGGCACGGCGCCGGTCACCATGACCGTTCGATTGGCCGACGGCCGGACGGCGGCGGGGCAGCGCGACCTCGCGGTCGGCAATCCGGAGCGCCCCATGAGCGCGGAGGACCACGCCGCGAAGTTCATGTCCTGCGCCGCCAGGGCGCTAAGCGCGACCGAGGCGGCGGCGCTGCTCAGAAGGCTGCGCGCGATCGACCGTGAGCCTCGCCTCGCCGAGCTCTGGCCGACGGCCCCGTTGGCGGCCTAAGTTAAATAGTGCACTGCACCAGACTGCCGCGAACGCCTTGCTGCATCGCAGTATTCAGTCTGCTGGTCTTTACCTGTTCCTCGCGCTAGTCTTCCCATCGATACGTCTTGAACGACAACGACAGGAGGAACGCGATGCAGTGGCTCCAACTGACGGCGGCCGGGTCGCACGACGTCTTCGTGAACATGTCGCTCGCCGTGCACATGCGGCGTTTCGGCGAGAAGACCGTCATCGACATGCTGACGAGCGCGCTCGATCGGACGCACGCGATCACCGTGGTGGAGACGCCCGCGGAGATCCTCCAGAAGATGTGCGACTGCGGCTGGGTCTCGCCGCCTGCGAGGGAAGGCGCGACCGTCCCGCCCCCGCACTGACGAGGCTCGGCTCAGCCTCGGCTAAGGCCGCGTTCGGCTAGCGCCTTTTCGTAGGCGGCGAAAAGCTCGTCGCCCTCTCGGCCGAAACGCCGGAGGGCCGGCCAGGTGAAGATGCCGGTGTCGTGCCCGTCGTTGAAGACGAGACGGACAGCGTAGGAGCCCACCTCCTGCACGTCGCGGATCGCGACGTCGCGCTTGCCCGCGACGATTGTCTTCTGCTCCGCCGAGTGGCCTTGGACTTCAGCGCTCGGGCTCTCGACGCGGAGCAGCTCCGCGGAAAGCGCGTCGCTGCGGCCGTCGGCCCAGGTTAGGGTGAGCACGCGCCCGTCACGTGACAGCTTGATCTCGATCGGCCAGTCGGCGTCCGCCATTTCGTCACCTCATTGGGCGCTGACCTTTACGCGCGCCGCTTCAACTCCTAGCTTCTGGACGCTGTTCCGGCCAGCCACCCGTGGCGTCGGGACGAAAGAGGTTATGCATCGCATGTCGCTTGCCGCCGTCGCGCCCGCCCCGCTCATCGATCCGTTTCAGCGGGCCATCAGCTACCTCCGCGTGTCGGTCACGGACCGCTGCGATTTCCGCTGCGTCTACTGCATGTCCGAGCATATGCAGTTTCTGCCGAAGCGGGAGCTTCTGACGCTCGAAGAGCTCGATCGGCTGTGCAGCTCGTTCATCACGCTGGGCGTCAAGAAGCTCAGGCTCACCGGCGGCGAGCCGCTGGTCCGGCGCGATCTGATGACGCTCATCCGGTCGCTTGGCCGTCACCTCGAAAGCGGCGCTCTGGAGGAGCTGACGCTGACGACGAACGGCAGCCAGCTGGAAACTCATGCGCGCGACCTGTTCGCCGCCGGCGTGCGGCGCATCAACGTGTCGATCGATACGCTCGATCCGGACAAGTTCCGCGAGATCACGCGCCGGGGCGACCTTGCGCAGGTGATCCGTGGCGTGGACGCCGCGTTGGCCGCGGGCCTCAAGATCAAGATCAACACAGTCGCGCTGCGCGGCGTGAACGAGGACGAGATACCCTCGATCGCTGAATGGTCCCATGCCCGGGGCATGGACCTCTCGCTGATCGAGACCATGCCGCTCGGCGACATCGACGGCGACCGGACGGACCAGTACCTGCCGCTGAGCCTCGTAAAAGCCCGCCTCGCCCAGCGCTGGACGCTGAACGAGAGCGCCTACCGCACAGGCGGCCCGGCTCGTTACGTTTCGGTGGCGGAAACCGGCGGGCGCATCGGCTTCATCACGCCGATGACCCACAATTTCTGCGAGAGCTGCAACCGGGTGCGCGTGACCTGCACGGGCACTCTGTACATGTGCCTGGGCCAAGACGACGCCGCCGACCTTCGAGCGCCGCTGCGGGCGAGCGAGGACGACGGCAAGCTTGTGGAGGCGATCCGCGAGGCGATCCGGCGCAAGCCAAAGGGGCACGACTTCATCATCGACCGCCGCAACGCCAAGCCGGCCGTGGCCCGGCACATGTCGACCACCGGCGGCTGAGCCTCAGAGATCTGACCTCGCAAGCAGTGTCCGCTCAGGGCGAGCGCCGTTGGAGCAAGTGAAGGCCGCCGTTCAGCGAACGGCGGCGATCCGGCCCGCCTGCGGCGGCGCGGCCTCCTCGTTTTCCAGCGCGTCGAGGAAGCTGCGGCACCACCACGCGACGTCGTACTCGCGGATCCGCTGGAACATGGACGACCAACGGTCCTTCCGCTCCTCGAGCGGCATATCGAGCGCTCGCGCGATCGAACCGGCGGTGCCGTCGACGTCGTAAGGGTTTGTCAGCAGCGCGCCGTCCAATTCGGAGGCTGCGCCCGCGAACCGCGACAGCAGCAGAACGCCGGGATTCTCCGGATCCTGCGCCGCCACGAACTCCTTCGCGACGAGGTTCATGCCGTCGCGCAGCGGCGTGACGAGGCCCACGCGGGCGTAGCGATAGAGTCCCGCGAGGGCGTTACGGCCGACCGTCCGATTGACGTAGCGAAGCGGTGTCCAGTCCAGCTCCGAGAACGTGCCGTTGATCCGGCCGGCCAGGCCCGCAACCTCCCGTTCCATGGCGGCGTACTCCGGCACCTCGCCGCGCGACTTGGGCGTGATCTGGAGGTAGGTGCAGCGGCCGCGCCACTCGGGATCCAGCAGCAGGAAGGTCTCGAACGCCTGGATGCGCTCGGCGATGCCTTTGGAGTAATCGAGCCGGTCGACGCCGATGATCAGCTTGCGGTCGCCGAGGCTTTCCTTCGTCCGACGCACCAGCGCGTTGCGTCCTGAGGCGGCGGCCACATCGGCGAAGGTCTGCGTTTCGATGCCGACGGGATAGGCCTCGACGCGCACCGTGCGCCCATGCACCACGAAGCGCCCGTCCGGAAGTCGGCGCCCGATCTTTTCGCGGCGGACGTAGGTCTCGAAGTTCTCAACGTCGATCGGCGTCTGGAAGCCGACGACGTCGTAGGCGGCGAGCGACCGCACGACGTCGGCGTGGTTCGGCAGCACCGTGAGAATGTCAGGCGGCGGAAACGGGATGTGCAGGAAGAAGCCCATCCGGTTCTTGCAGCCGGCGCTCCTGAGCTCGGCCGCCAGCGGGATCAGGTGATAGTCGTGCACCCAGATCGCGTCCTCGGGGGTGATCTGCGGGGCAAGCAGACGGGAGAACAGTCGGTTGACCCGGTGATAGCCGGCGAGATTGACCCGGGTGAACTCGGTGAGGTCCATCCGGTAGTGGAACAGCGGCCACAGCATCCGGTTGGAGAAGCCGGCATAGTAGTCGTCGAGGTCGCGTTCGGAGAGGTCCACGACGGCGTAGGTCACGCCCTCGCTCTCGGTGAGTTGGGCGGCGCGCGGCTCGCCGGCGTCGGGCGGTAACGTCCGGCCGCTCCAGCCGAACCAAAGCCCGCCCCGCGCCTTCATGGCGCCCGAGAGCGCCACGGCCAGACCGCCGGCCGGCGGGGTGCCGGGAGTCGGCACGGGCACGCGGTTCGAGACGACGACGAGACGGCTCATGGGCGCTCCCCCTTGGTTTGGCCGAGGGCGATGCAGGCTAGCTCACCGCCGCAGGCCGCGGCTATGACCGTAGGCCAAGTCATCGCGCGCATGTGAAAACGGCGGCGCTGGGCCGCAAGTTCCGCAGCCGTGGGGCTGGCGGCCCTCAAAAGGCCTCTTCCCACGGGCGCGAAAGCCGCATCGCCGCCTTGACGACGCCGACCATCGAGTAGGTCTGCGGGAAGTTGCCCCACAGCTCGCCGGTGCCGATGTGAAGTCCCTCGGATAGCAGCCCGAGGTGATTGCAGTGGTCGAGCACCTCCTGAAAGGCCGCCCTCGCCTCATCCATCCGTCCGACGGCCGCGAGCGCGTTGATCAGCCAGAACGTGCAGGCCGTGAAGGCGGTCTCCGGCTCGCCGAAATCGTCGGGCGCCTTGTAGCGGTAGATGTGGTTGCCGTAGCGGAGCTGGCGCTCCACCTCGGCCAACGTGCCCAGGAACCGCGGGTCCTGCGGCGCGACAAGCCCAATCTCCGGCAGCAGCAGCAGGCTGGCGTCCACGGTGTCGCCGCCGAAGACGCTGGTGAAGCTCTTCATCTCGACGTTCCAGGCGCGCTGAAGGATGTCGGCCTTCAGCTCCGCCGCCCGTCCGCCCCACTCTCCGGCCTTTTCAGAGAGGCCGAGGCGGTCGGCGATGCGCGAGAGGCGGTCGCAGGCGGCCCAGCACATGGCGGAGGAGTGCGTGTGTACGCCCTCGCGGGTGCGGTACTCCCAGATCCCCGCGTCCGGCTGGTCCCAGCGCTCCACGGCCTGCCGGCCGAGCTTCTCCAGCCGCTCGAACAGCGCCTCGTCGCCGGGGGTCGGCAGTCGCGCGTCGAAGAAGCACTGCGCCACCGCAAGGATCACCGAGCCGTAGCCGTCGTTCTGCACCTGCGTGTAGGCGGCGTTGCCCTTTCTGACGGGCCCGAAGCCCTGGTAGCCCGGCAGCGCCTCGGCCTGGGATTCGTCTAGCCTCGTCTCGAAGCCGAGACCGAAGAGCGGTTGCAGATAGCCGTTGGGCGAGCCCGCCACGAGGTTGGTCACATAGGAGAGATAGCCCTCCATCGTGTTGGTGGCGCCCAGCCGGTTCAGCGCTTCGACGGTGAAGTAGCTGTCGCGCAGCCAGCAGAAGCGGTAGTCCCAGGTGCGGCCGGTGTCGCCGTATTCGGGGATCGAAGTCGTCAGCGCGGCGACGATGCCGCCGGTCTCCTCGTGGCTGCAGAGCTTCAGCGTAATGGCCGCTCGGATAACGATCTCCTGCCACTCGAACGGCAGAGAGAGATAGCGCGTCCAGTCGACCCAGTAGTCGCGCGTACGCTCGTAGAACTCGCGGCTGATGCGGGCCGGAGAGTCGGTCAGCGACTCGTCCGGGCCGAGCAGGAAGGCGAGCGGCCGGTCCAAAACGAAGGGCGTCTCGTCCGCGACGAAGGCCACCGGCGCGTCCGTCGTCAGCCTTAGCACGCTGTCGCCGAGCAAGAACCGGATGTGGTTCGAGCCGCGCGTCGTGTCCGGCGCCGCGGCGCCCCAGTCCCGGCACGGCCGCATCCGCACGGCGACGCGCGGCGACCCGGAGATCGGCTCCACCCGGCGGACGATCATGTTCGGACGGAACATGCGCCCGGCGCGGCGGAACCGCGGAGCGAAGTCCACCACGCGGATCGCGCCGTCGCGGCCGAACAGGCGCGTCTCCAGGATCGCGGTGTTGCGATGATACTCCTGCTCGACTCGGGTCAGGCCCTCCAGCTGGAAGTCCCAGAAGCCCTTCTCGGCGTCGTCGCCGGCCAGGAGGCCGCAGAAGGTCGGGTCGCCGTCGAAGCGCGGCGCGCACATCCAGACCAGGCGCGCCCGCCGGTCGATAAGCGCGGCGGCCGCGGCGTTTCCGACGACGCCGAGTTCGAGCGACGCGCGACCGTTCGGAACCGTCATGCCGCCGCCGCAAGAGCGACGAGCCACGCGCGCATGGCGTCAGGATCGGCCAGACCGTGTCGCGCGACGCTTGGACGGCTCACCGCGCCAATCAACACGGAGACGCCGCCCAGATCGTTCGCCGCCGCAAAGGCGAACTCGTCGGTGAGGTCGTCGCCGAACATCCAGGGGATGCGCCCGGCGAACGGCTTCTCCGCCATCATGCGCTTGAGCGCGGTGCCCTTGTCGCAGCCACGGGGACGAACCTCGACGACCATCTTGCCGGGCTGGAGCTCGTGGGCGGGCGCAAGCTGCGCGACGAGTTCGCCGATGCGCTCCTTCACCTCGCCCTCGCGGTGCGGCGCTTGGCGGAAATGGACAGCGACGCTCGCGCCCTTGTCCTCGAGCGCCAGGCCGGGACGCGCGTCGACGAAGGCGCCGAGCGCCGCCGTGAGCCTGTCCGGGGGCGCGCCGACGCCGGCCTCGGACACCCGCCCGCCGCCGCAGCGGCGAAGCTCCGCGCCGTGGAGGGCGGCGGCGGGCAGCCGAAGCGGCGACAGGATACGGTCGACGTCCTCCAGCCCGCGGCCGGTCACGATCGCGAGGGCGCCCTCGAGCCGCTGGGCCAGCACGCCGATCGCGGCCAGCGCCTCAGGGGTGATCGAGACGCCGCCCGGCGTCGCGGCGAGGTCGAGCACGGTGCCGTCGAGATCAAGGAACAAGGCGATCCCGTCGGGAAAGCCCGCGGGCGCCGACGGCGGCGAACCGGGACGGCGCGAAACGTCGTTCTCGCGCGCGGCCGTCGCCGCAGTTTCGAGACCCATCGTCGACGCTCCGATCACGGGATTTCACAAAGGCGACCGATAGCTAGAAGCCGTGGAGGCGAAGGGCAACCCCTGTGCGACGGCGCGGCGGCGAATGGCGACCGGCGCTGCGAGCCGATAGCAGCCCTCGGGGACTTCGAAACGGCGCCCTGTCGGCGAGCGTCCGGCCGGCGATCACCCCACGCGGCCCGCCAGATGATTGTCCCAGCGCAGAGCGCTCGCGCGACGGCCCACGATCGCCGCGCCGTCCTCGCGCACCGCGATCAGCGCCACCTCGCCCAGACCCGAGGTCGCTATGAAGCGGCCAACGCCCGCGGAGGCCAGCCCGCAGACATCGGGGATCGAAACGGCGCCGACCGCGGCGTTGGTCAGCAGATCGAAAGCGACAACCGCCCCGCCCTTCGGACCGGACGCGGCGACGAAGCGCCCCGACCCGTCAATCGCGAGCGAGCAGACCGACCCGCCGAGCCGCGTCAGCAAGTCGGGATCGGCGTCGAACCAGCGCAGCCGCCCGCTCTCGAGCCGCGCCACCAGCGGCCGGTCCCGCGCGCCGGCTTCGGTGTCCTGCGCCGCGACCAGAAGGCCGCCGTCGGCCGTCCCGACAACATGGCGCAGCGACAGGCTGGCGAGGTCGGCGTCGGTCTCGGCGATCGACTCGACCGCCCCGGTGGCAGGGTCCAGCAGCGCCACGTTGGAGCGCGCGGTCGTGAGGCCGAGGCTCTTGATGCCCGGATCGGTCTTCGGCTCCTTGGCTCCATTCGCGACGACGACGCGGCCGCCGAGAGAAGCGACGTCGTGGGGGCCGATCCCGCCCGAGCGCCACTCCGCGCGCGGCGCGTAGCCGCCCGCGGGCTCGCGCAGTACGATCCAGCCCTCCCCGGTCCCGGCGTCGATCTCGGTCGTGAGAAAGGTTCGGCCGTCTGCCGCGTAGGCGCCATGACCAGCGAAGCGGCGGCCGGGGCTGGCGCGGAACGTTGATCGTGTCGTCCGGCCGGCGCCGTCCAGCACCAGCGCGAGGTCGCCGGGCCTGCGGCCGACCGCCACCGCCTCCCCGCCGTCCGGCCGCAGGCTCAGCGCGTGCAGCCGCACCGGGACGGCGACGCCATCGCTTGCTTCGAGCGCGCCGTCGAGCCCGCCGACGCGGTAACCGCCGTCGCCGGCGCGGGCGGCGGAGAGAAACGCCGCCGCATCCGGGGAGGCATGGGCGCGGCTGTGACTGAGCCCGGCAAGCGTCAGGGCTCCGAGGCCGCCCAGCGCGGCGCGGCGGGTGAACGGCATCGGTTCAGTCCCCGTCCAGCGCGTTGAAGCCGAGCGGCACGCCGATGGCGGGGGCCACGTCCTTGACGACGTTGGCCTGCGCGACCTTGAGCGCCGCGACCGCCTGCTCCACGACCTTGCGACGCTTCGGGTCCGCCGCGGCCTCGCCGACGTCGTCGGGCAGCTTCGCCACCGCGGCCTGCGCCGCGGCGAAGGCCCTGCCGTCGCCCGCCGCGATCTCCGCGGGCGCGGCCTTGGCGAAGATCGCGGCCATGGCAGCGAGGCTCGCGACCGAGGCCTTCAGCGCGCGCGCTGAGCGGTTCGAGCGCCAGCCTTCGGCGGCCTTCGGCCGCGCCGCGTCGAGGTTTGCGCCCAGCACAGGCAGCAACTTCATGTCCACGTCGCGCTGTATGCCGCCGGCGAGATCGGTGAGCAGACGCGCTGCCGCCTGGCCGGGATCAGCGAAGTGCACCGGGTCGCCCTGCCCAGCCTTCAGCTTCGCCAAGGGCCCGGCGTCGCTGCGCCACTCATCGCGAATCTGGCCGGTCAGCGTCGCCAGGTTGCCGGCGATGGCGACGCCCACCCGGCAGCGGGCGGCGGGCTCCCCATCCGGCGCCTCGTAGAGCAGGCGCTCCAACGCGGGAAAGCCCTGGCCCGCCACGCTGGAAGCCCGGAACGTGTCGTCCGGCACCTCGCCGGCCTTCGCCTTGGCTTCGAGCTCGGCGAGCGCCTTCGCCACCGCGTTGCGCTTGTCGGGGAAGAAGAAGATGCGGTCCGGCCGGAGCGAGAGGCTGACCGGTCCCGTGGTGACGTGCTCGACCGCCGCCCAGGCGTCAGCCCCCGCCTGGTAGCGCTGTTTCAGCTCCGCGAGATCGCCGGCGTAGTCGCCGTCCGCGCAGGCCGCGCGCCAAGCCTCCTTCTGGACGGCGGCTGCCTCGGCCAAGGCGTCGTTGCGCGGCAGGAGCCACTGCTCGATCACCGAGATCGCGAGGGGCCCCGGCTCGGGCGTCGCGGCCAATGCGGCCCCGGCCGGCGCGAAGGCCGCGAGGAAGGCGACCGCAAAAGGTCTTCGTTTGGTGCGCCGGAGCCTTGATGTCATCTCTAAAGTCCCGAGACGTAGTCGACGAGCGTCTTGCGCTCCGCCCGAGTCAGGCCGTCGAAGCGGGATCTTGCGGCGGCGGCCTCGCCGTCGTGCCAGCGCACGGCGTCCGCCACCGTGGCCGCGCGTCCGTCGTGGAGCAAGCCCGACCCTTGCGCGAGAGTCCGCGACAGCCCCCAAAGCGGAGCGGTGCGCCACTCGGCGCTCGCCGCCGCCTGTTCGCCGACGCCGTCGTCGAGCCCGGGCCCCATGTCATGCAGCAACAGATCGGTGAAGGCCGCGACCTTCCCGCCCTCCGCGAGCGGCAGCGATGGCGCGTGGCAGGCGGCGCAGCCGCTGGAGGCGAAGAGCTTGACGCCGCGCGGCGACGGCGCGGGCGGCGACGGAGCGGGGCGGCGTTCGAGAAAGACGACGAGGCTCTCGAACAGATCGGGCGCGACCTCCGGCTCGCCGGGCGGCGCCCCTTGTGGCGCGTCGCGGCACGCGGTCTGGGACGGCGTGCAGTCGCCCGCGCTCTCAGGCCGACGCTCGGTGGAGAGGCCGAGGTCCAGCGCGAACGCCGACGCCGCCTGGGCGGCGAGCGTCGGCTCGGAGGCTTTCCAGCCGAAACGGCCAAGCGCCCTGCCCTCCGGGCCCTTAATCCAGTGCGGCCGGCCGGAGACGCCATCGCGCGTCTCAGCCTCCGCAAGAGCGAGAACCGCGGCCTCCGGCACGCGTTCGAGCAAGCTGAGGCCGGCGAGCGACGGCGCGACGCGCGCCGACATGGCGGTATCCGACGCGAGCGGGCCATAGCCCGGCGCCTCGAGCCGCCAGGACGGCTTGCCGGACGCGGCGAAAGCGACGGCCGCCCGACCCTCGCCCGGCGCCTTGCCCAGACCCTCCGGCTGAAGTTCCACGCCGTAGACCGGGTCCGGCGCGCCGCTCGATGACCCAAGGCGCACCACAAGACCGGGATTCTGACCGGGATCGTCGCGCCCGAGCCGGAAGCGCGTCCGGCCGGCCTCCGCCGAATGGCAGCTGGCGCAGGAGCGAGCGGCGAACAGCGGACCGAGCCCGTCGGCGTGGCGCGTGGAGGCCGGCGCCGGGACCCACATCCGCCCAAAGATCGCCTTCCCGATCGCGACGTCCAGCCCGTCGCCCGCGGCGAAGGCCGCTCCGCCGAACGTCAAACCTGCGACCGCGAGCCCGCAGGCGATCCTTCGCCCCATCACACGACCTTCAGGTAGCCCATCATGCCGGTCTCCTGATGCTCGATCAGGTGGCAGTGGATCATCCAGTCGCCTGGCCGGTCGGCGACGAACGCGATGGTGATGCGCTCGTTCGGCGTCAGCAGCACCGTGTCGGCGAAATGCACGGGCAGCTCGCGCTTGGTGGAGCCCAGCACCTTGAAGGTGAAGCCGTGCAGGTGGATCGGGTGCACGTGCGGCGTCTCGTTGGAAAGCTCCGCCACGTAGGTGCGTCCCTCCCGGAGCACGGCGAGCGGCTTCGGAACCCGCGAGTGGTCGCCGACAGGCCAAGCTTCGCGGTTGATGCTCCAGTTCACGGTGGAGGCCGCGCACAGGCTGTCCAGCAGCGCGGCGGCCAGTGGGTCGCCGTCGTCCGCCGAGACCGCGAGCGCGGACTTCTGCTTGGACGCTGTGGCGAAGGCGAAGGTGAGCCGCTCCGCGCCCCTTATCCGGGGCTCAGGGATGGCGGAGCGCGTGAGCGGCGTGGGATCGAAGGCCTTGCCCCGGGCCGGAGCCCACGCGCCCGCCAACGTCGCGAGCACCACGGGCTCAGCGGCGAAATAGTCCATCAGCCGGACCTCGCCGCCGGCGGCCGGCGCGCGCACCACGAGGTCCAGCCGCATGGCGGGCCCAAGGCGCCAGTCCTTCAGCGGGAACGGCGCGATCGGGTTGCCGTCGATCGCGATCACCGCCGCCTCCCCGCCGTC
Source organism: Methylopila sp. Yamaguchi (assembly GCF_002897035.1). Lineage (GTDB taxonomy): Bacteria > Pseudomonadota > Alphaproteobacteria > Rhizobiales > Methylopilaceae > Methylopila. Next base: position 6,288 of record NZ_BAUX01000026.1, on the reverse strand, counting down.
GACGCCGATGTCGCCGACGCGGGTCGAGTCGAGGTTAAGCAGCCTAAGCCGCACGTCGCCGCCGGCGCGAACCGTGAGGCGCGGCGCCGTCTCGCCGTTGACGGTCCTCACCGTGCCGAAGGTGCCGGCGCGGAGCGCGCCGCGCTGGGTCATGAACGGCAGGTAGCCGCCGGAGGCCGGGTCGAGCCGCCAGTCCTTCAACAAGAGCGCGAGGTCGGCGTCGTAGGGCGCGGTCTCGTCGCCCTCGACGATCAGCACGCCCGCCAGTCCGCGGCCGAGCTGGGCCACGGTGTCGCAATGGGGATGGAACCAGAATGTGCCGGTGTCCGGCGGCGTGAAGCGGTAGCTGTGCCGCTCGCCGGGCCGCACCGGCGGCTGCGTGACATAGGGCACGCCGTCCTGGTCGTTGGGGATGCGGAGACCGTGCCAGTGGATCGCGGTGTGCTCCGCCAGCCGGTTCTCAAGCTCCACCGCGAGCGTCTCGCCCTGAGCGATCCGGACGACCTCGAACAGCTTCTCGCCATAGGTCCAGACTGCGCTGTCAGGGCCGTCGGCGCCAAGCAGCTTCGCCCGACGCTCTGCCGCGACGAGCGACAGCCTCCGCTCGCCTTGAGCGGCCGCGCGCAGACGGGGCGGAAGCCCGGCCGTCCTCGCTTGCCCGCGCCCGCAGAGCGCGGCGACGCCTGCGACGGCGAGACCGCCGCCGAGAAGGCTCCGTCGGGAGAATCGCCGCTGAGGCATCGGACATCCGTGTAAGCCGTCATTCTGGACGGCGAACATGGGCCCTCCGGTCAACGCGGAGGACGGCGGGGGAGCGCGAGCGCCGCTCTCAGCCCTTACTGCGACACCTTCTCGGGCGCGTCGAGACTATCGGATCCTTCGACCGTGATCTTCACGCCGAGCTTGGCGACCACCGCCTCTACGCCGCGCGTCTGCTGCACCAGTCCGTCGATCACGTCCTGCACGACCTTGTTCCCCTCGGCGTTGCCCTCGCCGATCATCTGGTCGTAGGCCTCCTTGCCGCCGTCGGCCCGATCCTTCAGCGCCTGCGCCTTGGCGAGAGTCGCGGCGAAGTCCGCTTCGAGCGTCTTGGCCTCCGCCGGCGCCTTCGCCTCTGCGTAGGCCTTCAGCGAGGGCCCCTCAACCTTGGTCCCATCCAGCCTTACGTAGGTTCCGGCCCAGATCTCGGTCATCCCCTTGATGTCGTAATAGTGCGAGTTGTGGGTGTTGTCGGAGAAGCAGTCGTGCTCCTCCTCCGGATCGTGGAGGATGAGGCCGAGCTTCATGCGCTCGCCCGCGAGCTCGCCGTAGGACAGGCTGCCGAGGCCGGTGAACATGGTGGCGATCGCGGCGCCGGGCTTCTTTTTGGCGAGCGCGACGCGCGCCTTGCCCTTGGGCCCCCACAGCGCCGCCATGTCTTTGAGGTCGGCCACCAGCAGGTCGGTGACGACGCTCAGGTACTGGGCGCGGCGGTCGCAGTTCTTGTTGGTGCAGCCCTCGCCCTGGACGTAGTCGGTCGCCTTGCGATCGCCGGCGCCGGGGCCCGTGCCGTTGAGGTCCTGGCCCCACAGCAGGAACTCGATGGCGTGGTAGCCGATGGCGACGTTCGACTCGACCTCGCCCGCCTCCTGCAGCGAGTTCAGCAGCTTCGCAGTGATTTTCGTGGCGTCCACCGTCTTGCGGCCGAGCTTCAGCTTCGGGTTCGCGATGACGTTGAGCGCGTAATAGGGATTCTCGTCCGAGGTCTCGCCATAGGCCGGCGCCACGTAGTCGATCAGCCCCTCGTCCAGCGGCCAGGCGTTGACCCGACCTTCGAGGTCATCGACGGACGGGTTGCCGAAGCGGTAGCCCTCGGTCTGCTGGTAGGGAACACGCGCCGCGATCCACGCCTTTCGCGCGTCCGCCAAGGTCGCGTCCGTCGGGTCCTTCAGGAAGGCGTCGATCTTGGCCTTGAGCTCGGAGGCGGCGATGACGGCGTCACCGTACATGGCTGCGGCGACGTCGGAATAGGTCTTCACCACGTCCTTCGCCGCGGGCGCCTGCGCCTGCGCCCCGCCGGCCGCCAAAGCCCCGAGCGCCACGCCCGCCAGCGCCCCGATCCAGGTCTTGGTCATCGTCCGTCTCCTCGGCCGCCCGGCCGTCGCGCCATACGGTCCGGAAGCTCTCCGGGCCGCCCCGCGAAACCGAAACGCTGAGCTCACGAGAAAGTCAAATCCCCCCTAACAGTTTTTGAATAAACGACTTTTTTCGCCCGCGAGTTGACTTGGAATAAATCCAGTTTGGGTGGGTGCGCCTCAGCCGCCCGAGGTTAGGCAGGCTGTCGAAGCGGGCCGCGGCTGCGCTCCACCGCCGCGAGGATGACGGCGAGCAGTTCCGCGCGCGCCGGATCCGCATCGATCTCTCCGGCGGCTGCAGCTCGGGACAGGGCGTCCGCAGCGCCGAGCGCGCCGACAAGAGCCGGCGTTGAGACGCCGCCGGGGGCGAAGGGATCGAGCGCGGCACGACATTTCTCGAGAAATGCGGCCTCGCACCTGCGCTTGACGCTTTCGAGTTCCGGCGAGCCTTCGAGCGCGGCTGCGACCCCGGCCAGTTCCCGACCCTGGTCCAGGGCGCAGCCGACGTAGGCCTCGGCGATGACGCGCGCGCGGTCGACGAGCGTCGGCTCGCTCGCGGCGAGCGCGGCGTCCATAGCAGCCGTCTGCCGCAGGTCGAAGTCCTCGAACAAGGCGGCGAGCAGTCCGCTCCGCGTACCGAAGTGATCGTAGACAACCGGTTTCGCCACCCCGGCCTGCTCCGCGAGCCGTCCGAGCGTCAGGGCGTCGGCCCCCTCCTCGCGGGCGAGCCCCCAGGCGACCTCGATGAGCTGGAGCCGACGGCTCTCTCGCGACAGGCGACGGCGGGGCTTCGCCGGGGCAAGGCTTGACATGTCTATATACCAAACGTAACTTACTAAAAGTATATAGCCAAACTGGCTGCCGTCAAAGCCGCAACCCGAGGATTCGTCGCATGCGGTCGCTCATCGTTTTCGCCCACGCGGATCCCGCGTCCCTCACCCACGCCGTCGCCCAGCGCATCGCCGAGGGCGTCGTCTCCGCCGACGCGGCGAACGTCGTCGAGATGGCCGATCTGGCGGCTGAAGGATTCGATCCGCGCTTCGCCGCGGCGGATCTCGCCCTGTTTCGCCGTCAGGCCGGGCCGCCGCCCGACGTGCTCGCCGAGCAGGCGCGGATCGACCGCGCGGACGCTCTCCTGCTCGTCTACCCCGTCTATTGGTGGTCCATGCCTGGACAGCTCAAGGGCTGGATCGACCGCGTCTTCACCAACGGCTGGGCTTACGATGAGAGGCCGGATGGCGGGATCATCAAGCATCTCGGCCGGCTTCGGGTCCATCTGGTCGGCATCGGCGGGGCGGACGCCCGAACCTATGAACGGCGTGGCTACGCCAACGCCATGCGCACGCAAATCGACCATGGAATCTTCGACTTCTGCGGCGCGCCGGTCCAGACGTCGGAGTTTCTGCTGGCGGGAGACGAATCCTTCCCCGCCGCGGCGCTCGATCGCGCCCGCGCCATTGGCCTCGCTGTGGCCGCAGGCGCAGCGACCAATAAAGCGGCCTGACCGGCGACGATCGTCGCCGCCCGGTAGCGCCCGCTCCGGCGTCAGGCCACCAGCAACTCGTCCGTGGGGCCAAAGAACTCGTAGCGGATCTGGCTGGACGGCACGCCAAGTTCGCGCAGCGCTTGAGCTATCGCCCGAAGGAATGGGCGCGGGCCGCAGAGGTAATAGTCCGCCGCCGAAAGCGGCGTGTGAGCCGCGAGCCAGTCCGCGGTCACCCGGCCGGTCTCGTCGTAAGCCTCGCCCCGGACGTCCGTGGCGCGCGGCGCCTCGTAGAACGTCGTGACCTTGACGGCTCCGCCGGACGACGCGGCGAGCGCCCGGGCCTCGGCCCCCAAGGCGTGGGTCGCGCCGGACAGGGCGGCGTGGACGAAATGGACGGGATGGACCGGGCTCGGGCCCACCGCCGCCAGCATACTGAGCAGCGGCGTCACGCCGACCCCGCCGCTGACGAGCACCAGAGGACGCTCCAGCGTCTCGGGAGCGACGAACTCCCCGGCGGGCACCGCCGTCCTAAGGGTGGTCCCGACCTTGGCCTCGTCGTGAAGCCAGTTGGAAGCGGCGCCCTGCGGCTCTCGCTTGACGCTAATCCGGTAGTGGTCGTCGGCGGGCGCGGAGGAGACGCTGTAGTTGCGCCTAAGGCCGGGGCGGCCCGGCAGATCGAGCGCGAAGGTGAGATGCTGGCCCGGTCGGTGACGCAGCACCGCGCCGCCGTCTGCGGGCTTCAGCACGAATGACGTCACCACATCGCTTTCGCGGCGCTTCTCGACCACGAGGAAGTCGCGCCAGCCAGTCCAGCCGCCCGGCGCCGCGGCGTGCCGTTCGTAGATCGCAGCTTCGCGCGCGATCAGGATGTCGGCGAGGAGCCAGTAAGCCTCGCCCCAAGCCGCAAGGATCCCCGGCGTCGCCGCCTCTCCGAGCACGTCCTTGATCGCGCCGAGCAAGGCCTCGGCCACCGCGGGATAGTGCTCGGGCAGGATGTTCAAACCGGCGTGGCGCTGGGCGATGCGCTCAACCGCGCCGCTGAGCGCGCCGAGGTTGTCGATGTTCTGGGCGTAGGCCAGCACCGCGGCGGCGAGAGCTCGCGGCTGCGCTCCGCCATCCCCCTGATGCGAATGATTGAACAGCGCGCGGATGGCGGGATCGGCGAACATGCGCTGGTACATGCGCTGCGTGATCGCCAAGCCGTGGGCCTCGATCACCGGAATCGTCGCCTTCACGACGCCCAGGGCGCCCTCGCTCAGCTGCCGGGACATGCCGCACCCCAAAAGGTATATCGCTGGGACACCTTCTAATGGCCTAGTCAAAAGGTGTAAAGCGTATCTATCTTTTGAAATGCGCCTGACCCTGCACACCGACTATGCCCTGCGCGCGCTGATCTATCTTGCGCTGCGTCCCGACCGCCGCGCGTCGATCCGCGAGATCGCCGACGCGCACCGCATTTCCGAGAACCATCTGGTCAAGGTCGTGCACAACCTCGGCCGCGGCGGCTTCGTAAAGACGACGCGCGGCAGGGGCGGCGGCCTGCGGCTGGGCCGGCCCGCCGCGGAGATCAACGTCGGGGAGGTGGTGCGCTTCACCGAGGACGACATGGCGCTCGTGGCCTGTTTTCAGGCGGACGGGCCGGGTTGCGCTCTGATCGACGCCTGCCGCCTGCAGCGCCTTCTCGGCGAGGCGCTGCAGAGCTTTCTCGCGGTGTTGGACGGCAAGACGCTGGCCGATCTCGTCGGCGGCGCGGAGCGGCCCGCGATGGCGGCGCGGCTCGGGTTTGCGGAGACCGGCGGCGTGACGCCGCCGGCGGTCCTCACCGCTCGATGACGATGCGCGGCGCCGCGCGGCCTGGGGCGCCGGAGGTGAGGCGGCTCCACACCTGCGCGGCGATCCGGCCATAGGCCTTCGCGTGCTCGGACTTCGGCTCCTGGGCTACGATCGGCGCGCCGGCGTCGGAGGTGGCGCGGATCTCCATCGCGAGGGGGATTTCGCCCAGGAACGGGGTCTTCATGAGCGCCGCCTCCGCGCGGGCGCCGCCATGGCCGAACACCTCTGCGCGGTGGCCGCAGTTCGGGCAGCAGTAGTAGCTCATGTTCTCGACGATCCCGAGGATCGGCACGTCCACGCGCTCGAACATCGCGACGCCGCGCCGCGCGTCGGCGAGCGCGAGGTCCTGCGGCGTGGAGACGATGACGGCGCCAGACAGCTTCACGCGCTGCGCCATCGTGAGCTGCGCGTCGCCGGTGCCGGGCGGCATGTCGACCACCAGCACGTCGAGTTCGCCCCAGGAGACCTCGGTCAGCATCTGGGTCAGCGCCGACATCACCATCGGCCCGCGCCAGATCATCGCCGTTCCGGCTTCGACCAGGAAGCCGATCGACATGATCTTGAGGCCGTGAGCTTCGAGCGGCTTCATCATCTTGCCCTCGACCTCAGGCTTCTCGTGCAGGCCGAACAGGGTGGGCACGGAGGGGCCGTAGACGTCGGCGTCCATCAGCCCGACGCGCAGGCCCTGCGCCCGGAAGGCGAGCGCGATGTTCGCGGCCGTGGTCGACTTGCCGACGCCGCCCTTCCCCGAGGCCACCGCGATGATGTGGCGTACCCCCGGCACGCCGGCGCCGCCGGAGGCCTGTCGCGGCGCGGGCGCGGCGCCCGAGGGGGCGTCGCGGCCGCCGCGCGCGG
>NZ_BAUX01000025.1 GCF_002897035.1 Methylopila sp. Yamaguchi | reverse complement strand
CCCCCCTTGATCTCGTTTAGGTTTCGGCGTTCCGCACGCGCGCTGAGGGCGCGCTTCGCATGTCCCGAGGAGCCGCGATGACCGACGCCCCCGCCCGCCTCGCTTTGGTGCGCGCGGCTCTCGCCAAGGCGGAGCGCGCCGCCGGCCGACCGGAGGGCGAGACGACGCTGATCGCCGTCTCCAAGACCTTCGACGCGGCGGACATCCTGCCCGTGCTCGAGGCCGGCCACCGCGTGTTCGGCGAGAACCGGGTGCAGGAGTCGCAGGCCAAATGGCCGGAGCTGAAGACGCGGTTCCCGGACGTTGAGCTCCACCTCATCGGCCCGCTCCAGTCGAACAAGACCGCGGAAGCGGTCGCGCTGTTCGACGCCATTCACACCATCGATCGGCCCAAGATCGCCCAGGCGATCGCGAAGGAGATGGCGGCGCAGGACCGCAGCCTGAAACTCTTCGTGCAGGTGAACGTGGGGTCCGAGCCGCAGAAGGCGGGCGTCGATCCGGAGGAGGCCGACGCGTTCCTCGCGCAGTGCCGGCACGTCTATGGCCTGAAGCTCGAAGGGCTGATGTGCATCCCGCCGGTGGACGAGCCGCCCGCGCCGTATTTCGCGCTGCTCGACCAGATCGCGCAACGCAACGGGCTCAAGGGCCTGTCGATGGGAATGAGCTCCGACTTCGCGGACGCCGTGCCGTTCGGGGCGACGCATGTGCGGGTCGGCAGCGCGATCTTCGGAACGCGGCCGAAGCCGGCGTGAAGGTCGGGATGCGGAGGGGGGTCCCAACACGTGACGACGGAACCCCGCCTCCGCCCGAACTGACGCCGGTACGCATGAACCAGATCCGGCGACCCTGGTTGAGCAAGCGGCTTGCCAAGTTACGAAGGCGAGATCATGCCCAATATGTGGGGCTTTGAGAGCTCAGACCATCAATAGCTAGTGAGAACGCCACAGGCCTTTCGCAGCGCCTGTCGCGTTTTGCGTCGCGTTTTGCAAATTGCGAATTGGGCGGGGACAGTTAAGTCCCTCTTCGGACCAGGTCTCGCTCTGCGCCGTCGCAGAGTGGCACGTCGCGTAGGCCTCAGTCCTTGACGGGCGCGTCCGACAACGGACGCGCACGGGCCGCGATGCGCCGTTTCAGCTCCACGCGTTCGCGGGTCGAAACGCCGAGCAGCTCGGCGACGCGCCAGACCACATTGTCCTCAAGCTCGTTGACGGCGCCGTCCGAGAACACGAGCTCCCACATCATCTCGATCACGCCCGCCCGGCCCTCCGCGTCCAATGAGCGCTTGAGCACGCTCGTGAAGGCGTAGAGGTCGACCGCTTCCTGATCGCGCTGTCGGGCGAGCGCGAGAAGTTCGTCGGTCTCGCTTTCGGACAGGCCGAACCGCGCCCGCACGATGCCGTGCAACGCGTCACGCTCCTGCGCCTCGACGACCCCGTCCACACCGAGCAGGTGGACCATCAGCGCCGCAGCGGCGACGCGGTGGTCGGACACCGAGAACGGCTTGGCCGCATCCTCGCCGGTCCCGGCGAGCTCGTTCATGAAATGCCGCAGACTGTCGAACATTCGCCCCCGCTCCGCCCAGAACGCCTAACGGCGTGCTCCCGCAGGGCGTCAACGGAGGTATAGACGGCCGAACTCCACGTCCGGTAGGACGCGGAAGCGACACTGACGCGATTTCGATGGAAGGAGTGGTGCCGCTTGCGTGACTCGAACACGCGACCCCGTCATTACGAATGACGTGCTCTACCAACTGAGCTAAAGCGGCGACGGCGCACCCTCTACCGAAAGGGCGCTCCGAATGCAAGGCGGGACGTGCGACGCGTCCCCGAAATCACGCCGGCGGGATGTACTGATACAGCCACGTCTCGGTCAGCACCCGATCCCCGACCTTCATATAGCAGCGCATTTCGACCGGCTCCGGCCCCTGCGCCGTCAGGTCGAACTGCGCGCGCCAATGGCCCGGCACGTCGCTCGGCACCGCCTCGGCGAAGACGTAGGAGAACGTCCCGCGGGAGGCCCAGAGCACCGGCTCCACGGTCTGGCCGTAGGGGATGTCGGTCAACGGCCCGCCCAGGAACTCGACCATGAACTTGCGCACGCCTGGCGGCCGCGGCAGACCGGGCTGGCCGCCCCGGCCGAGCCTTGTGGCCACCACGCGGCCGAGCGGGGTGGGGTAAGGCTCTTCGTCGAGCCAGTGCAGCTTGTAGGCGAGCGCTACGGTTTCGCCGGTCTTCGTTGGCTCCGAGGGGATCCAGTAGGCCACCACGTTGTCGTGGATCTCGTCGTCGGTCGGCAGCTCGACGAGCTGCACCACGCCCTTGCCCCAGTCGCCCACCGGCTCGACCCAGGTCGACGGGCGGTCCTGGTACTTCACGCCGTCCTGATAGTGGTCGAACACGCGGTCGCGCTGCAGAAGGCCGAAGCCGCGCGGGCGCTCGTCGGTGAAGCTTGACGTCATGATGCGCGGCGGGTTGTTCAACGGGCGCCAGATCCTCTCGCCCGAGCCGGTCCACATGGCGAGGCCGTCGGAGTCGTGCACTTCGGGGCGCCAATCGATCAGCGAGGGCTTCTGGGTCTCGGAGAACCAGTACATTGAGGTCAGCGCGGCGAGCCCGAGCCGCGGCACGTCCTGGCGCATGGTCACCGTCGCCTCGATCTCCATCAGCGTCCCGGCGGTGCGATGGATCAGGAAGCGATAGGCGCCGGCGAGCGACGGTCCGTCGAGCAGCGCATAGACCGTGACAGGGTCGCCGTCGGTCTTGGCCGGCTCGAACCAGAACGCCGTAAAGTCCGGAAATTCCTCCGCCGCCCCGGGCTGAGGGAACAGCGCCACGCCGCGCGCGGACATGCCGACCTGTCCCTTGCCGCCGATCGCGCGGAAGTAGGACGCGCCGAGGAAGGTCGCGAAGGGCTCGCGCGTCTTCCAATCGCCTTTGTCGGTGACCTGGTCCTTGGCCTCGCGGATCCAGAGGCCTGCATAGGCCGAAGGCTGCGGCGGGAGGCCCTTGGCGACGTGATCCGCCGGCATGTCGAAGTAGGAGGGATCGTAGAGGATCTCGCGCGACTTGCCCTCGGCGACCGCGTGCATGCGGACCGTCTTGGGAAAGAACTGGCCGACGTGCATGAAGGTGATGGGATAGGCGCCCGGCGACTTCCCGTAGAGCGCGTGCTCCGGGTTGAACTTCAGCTTGCCATGGGCGTCGTAATCAATCTTCCGGACGATGTCCGGGTTCGGCCGCGGGGGCTCGGCGTAGGGTTTCGCCGCTTTCGCCTTCGCGAGCGCCTTCAGCCCGTCGTAGGAAAAGGGCTCAGCCGGACCGAACTTCAGGTTGTCGCCCGCTGCGACCTGCGCAGCGGCGGGCGTCGCGAAGGCGATCGCCGCCTGTGCGGCGAGACCGATCTGCAGCAGCGTGCGGCGGTCGAGAAGGGAAACGGAGGGGGCGTCGGGCGAAGGCCGGCGGGACATGAAGCTCTCAAGCGTCGAGGAAGGACGGTGGAGCTTCGTGATATAGCGCGATTTCGGTCGCGAGAAGGCAAAGGCGCGCCCGCGAGGATCACGTGTCCGCGCCGGAGCGGGAGCGCTCCGGCGACGGAGAAGGCTTCGTCAGGAGCCGGCGGCCTCGGCCACGACGGCGGCGACGGCGCGGCCGGCCGCGGCGGCTTCGTCAGCGCTCAGACCATGACGCTTCACCAGCGCCTTCGGATCGTCATAGGCGATCGAGACGGAGTCACCGTCCATGTAGACCAGGGCGCGGAGCGGCAGGTCGAGCGCATCCAGGGCGCGGGCCGAGGCGTCGGCGGTGTGGTGGGGGTCTGCGAAGAGCACGAGGGTCGCCGGGGCGGCGGAGGCGGACTGCTCGACCTTCACGACCGTGGAGACGCCGCGGCGGCGCAGCGAGGCCTCAAGCGCCTGGACCGTCGGAACAACGCCCTGGGCGCTGCGCACCACGATCGGCTGTCCGGACTTGGTCACCGCTTCGGCCGGTCCGCTCATCGGCAGCAAGGCGACCGCGAGCACGAAGAGCAGGATCGTCGAGAAGAAAATCGCGACGCGCATTTTAGAAACCCCCAGGAGACGCAAACGCCCTTTGTGACGCGCGCCTATAACGCGCCTGGAGGGATTAAGGATCCATTCTCCAACGGGAAAGTCTCAAGGCGTTCAGGACCACGCTCACGGAGGACAGCGCCATGGCGGCGCCGGCGATTGCGGGCGACAGAAAGCCAAGAGCCGCAAGGGGCAGACCCACCACGTTATAGGCGAAAGCCCAAACGAGGTTCTGGCGGATTGTCGCCACGGTGCGGCGCGAAAGCGACAGTGCTGCAGGCGCGAGACGGAGGTCTGGGCGCAGCAGCGCGATTCCGGCGGTCTCGAGCGCCACGTCGGCGCCGCCGCCCATCGCGACGCCGATGTCGGCCGCTGCGAGCGCCGGAGCGTCATTGATGCCGTCGCCCACCATCGCGACGACGCGGCCTTCCGCCCGAAGCCGCGCGATCGTGGCGAGCTTGTCGGCCGGACGCGCCCCCGCCTCCACGCGCTCTATCCCGACGCCGAGGGCAATGGGGGCCGCCGCTTCCGCCGAATCGCCGGTTAGCATCACGACCTCGACGCCGGCCTCCCGAAGCCGGCGCACGGCTTCCGCGGCGTTCGGCCGGGCGGCGTCGGAAAACGCCAGCACGCCTTTGGCGCGACGTCCTTCCGAGAGCGCGACGGCGGTCCGGCCCTCGGCGGCGTGGCGCGCCAGCATCGCCTCGATCGGCGCAGTGTGAGCTCCGATATCCGCCAACAGGCGCACGCCGCCGATGGCGATCTTGGACCCATCCACAGTCCCGGTGATTCCCTCGCCTGACACGGCGCGGATGTCGTGGGCGACGGGGATGTCGAGGCCTTGGCCCTCGGCGGCTTCCACGACCGCCTGGGCAAGAGGATGTTCCGACCCGCGCTCGATCGCGGCCGCAAGAGCGACGAGGCGCTGACCGTCGCCGTCGAGGGCCTCGGACGCCACCAGGGCGGGCCGGCCGGCGGTCAGCGTCCCAGTCTTGTCGAATACGACGGTGTTCACGCGCGCCGCGCGCTCGAGCGCTTCGATGTCGCGCACCAGGATGCCGGCGCGCGCGCCCGCGCCCGTGCCGGCGACGAGCGCCGCCGGGGTCGCGAGGCCGAGCGCGCAGGGGCAGGCGATGACAAGCACCGCGATCGCGTGGCCCAGCGCCGCGCCCGCTCCCGCCCCGGCCAGCAGCCAGCCGACGAAGGTCGCGGCGGCGATCCCGACCACCACCGGCACGAAGACCGCCGTGACCCTGTCCACGAGACGCTGCACGGGCGCCTTGGCGAGCTGTGCGCGCGCCACCAGCCGACCGATGCGGGCAGGGGTCGCGTCCTCGCCGACGGCGGAGGCCTCCACCAGCAGCGACCCGGATCCGTTCATCGCCCCGGCGATCACGGCGTCTCCCGCGGCTTTGGCGACCGGCTTGCTCTCGCCCGTGACGAGCTGCTCGTCGGCGTCGCTGCGCCCCTCCACCACCAGTCCGTCCACCGGGAACCGCTCGCCCGGCCGCACCCGGACGATGTCGCCGGCGCGCAGCGCGTCCACCGCGACGTCCTCCTCGCGGCCATCGGGCAGGTGGAGGCGGGCGCGCCCTGGAATGAGCTCACCGAGCGCCGTCAGCGCCGCGCTCGCCCCGGCCGTGGCGCGGGCCTGAAGCAGGTTGCCGAGCAGCACGAAGCCGAGCACGGCCACGGCGGCTTCGAAGTACAGAGCCCCGTGTCCGCCATAGGCGAGCACCTCGACCGCGCTCCAGCCATAGGCGGCGGTGGACCCGAGGGCGACCAGCACGTCCATGTTGGCGGCGCCGCCCCGCAACGCCGCCCAGGCGCCGCGGTAGAACCGCGCGCCGACGAGCAGTTGGACGGGCGTGGCGAGCGCAAGCTGCAACCAAGGCGGCAGCAGACCGTGGGCCCCGACCGCCATGCCCGCCATTTCGACGAGGAAGGGAGCGCCCAGCACGGCCGTCATGATCAGGAGGGCGGCGGTCCGCCGCTCGTCGGCGCGGCGGGCGACTGCCCGAGCCTCGTCGGCCGCTCGGCGCGCTTGCGAACCCGAGGGGCGAACATGCGCGTCGTAGCCGGCGCGCCGCACGGCGGCGACGGCGGCGGCGGGATCCGCCGGCCCGTCGAAACGGACGTCGGCGCGTTCCAGCGGGAGGTTCACGACGGCGGAGGCGATCCCCGGCGTGCGGCCCAGCACCCGCTCGATCCGCTCAGCGCAGGCCGCGCAGTGCATGCCTTCGACGTCGAGCGTCACGCTCGCCGGCGCGGAGGCGCCGGCGGCGAAGGCGTGTGCGGGTTCTGGCCGTGTCATGGGTCTTGTCCTCGGGTCGCTCCTAAATGCGGCGCGGAGCGTCGTGGGACAAGGTGAGACGGCAGGCTAGAAGCTTGGTCGGTCCGCAGGAAACCGCTTGGTCGCGACCGCGTCGACAGGCTCTGCGGCGGCGGGGCCGGGATCGTCGGGCGCCCGGCTCAGCGGGAACACGGCCGCGGTGGGCTTGGCCGCCAAGGGCTTGGACGGCGCCGGCGTGACCGGCGTGGCGGCAGGAGTATGGCTCTTCGGGGGTGGAACCACCTCGACCAGTCCCGGTTTCGCCGGCTCGGCCTTCGGCGCTTCGACTTTCGAGACCGGCTTGGGCGCGGCCGCCTGAGCGGGCGGCGGCGCATCCGCGGGGTCGATCAACTCGGGCATCTTGCGCGGCAGCACCGAAGACGGCGCGCTGGGCGCGATCATGCTGGCGTCGGCGCCCGGCCGCTGATCCAACCAGGCGTCCGCGGCGAGCTTGGGACGCGTCTCCTCGACCGGGACCTTCCAGACAAAGGCGTCGAGCCGGCCGGTGACGGGCGAGACGGGCGCCCATGTGTCGCTCGCCACGCCGTCGGCGACCCAGGCCGGATCGCGCGCCGCGCGCAAGGCCCGGGCGAGCCACTGGCGTGCGCTGCCGGTGTCGCCGTTCTCGATGTCCTCGAGCTCCGCCATCAGCAGGCAGGCGCGCGCGGTCGGACGGATCGAGATGAGCTTGTCGGCGGCCGCGCGGGCGGTCTCGAACTCGCGGGCCGCGATCGCGGCGCGGGCGACCGCCAAGAGTCCCTCCGGGTCGTCGCCGGAGCGTTCGGCGAGGGCCTTGGCGCGCTTCAGTTTGGCGAGCGCCGGGTCGCCGGGCTTCGCATGCACGTAGACCTCGGCGAGATCGGGGTGGGGCCTTGGCCCAGGTCGTCTCGACGATCTTCGCGGCCTTCCGCGGGTCGCCCTGCTCGGCGAGCAGACGCCCGGCCAGCGCCGCCGCGGGCACGAAGTCCGGCGCGAGCCCGTGCGCCTCACGGGCGCGCTTCACGGCGAGCGCGGGATCGGCAGCCGCGCCGTCGGTCGCTTGTGCGGTCAGCAGCACGGCGCGCCGACGCTTCACTTCGGCCTTGTCCATCAGGCGGTTGGCGGATAGCCGCTCCAGCGTCGAGAGAGCTCCGCCCCAGTCGCGCTCGGCGCACTGGAAGTCGAACAGCGCCTGGCCGGCCCAGGGGGTCTCCGGCGACTGGCGCGCGGCCTCCTCGGCCAGAGCCTTGGCGCCCGCGCGATCCCCGCGACGCTCGGCCTCAACGAACAGCCCGCGCAAGCCGAGCGAGCGGGTCTCGGGCGAATCGGTCATGGCGCGGAAGGCGGCCTCAGCCCCGGTGCGGTCGCCGGCGAGCTGCGCGGCCTGCGCCGCAAGCACCAGCGTCAGCGGCTCCTTCCCGAGCAGGCGCCGAGCCTCCGAGGCCTCGCGCCCGGCCTGACGGGCGTCGCCTGTGCCCACCGCCACCACGCCGCGCGCGATGGCCTTGTAGCCCTTGGCGCGGCGCCGATTGCGCCGGAACAGCGCAAAGGCCTCGGGTCCGGCAAGGATCCAGCGCATGACGTTCCAGAGAACGACGGTGGCGCACACCAGCGCCGCCACGAAGGCGAGCGCGACCGCAACGCTGGTCTCGACGCGATAGCCCTGCCAGGTGAGCACAAGCTCGCCTGGACGGTCCACGACCCAGACGGCGCCGAAGGCGAAGACCCCGACAAGAGCGAGGTAGATCAGAACGCGAACCATGCTCGATGGACCTCAGTCGGTGGCGCCAAGGCGCGCAAGCGCGGCGGTGCGGGCAGTGGCGACGGCCTCCTCGGCCGCAAGACGGGCTTTCGCCTTGTCGGCCCAAGCGGCCGTAGCGGCCTTGGCGTCCGGATCGAGCGCCTCGATGTCGGCAAGCGCCCCCTCGAGATCGCCGGCGGAGGCCTTGGCGGTCACCCGGGCGCGGACGTCCGCCGGCGCCGATCCCGCCGGAGCGGTCGCGGGCGTGACCTTGACCACCGAGCCCGCACTCGCGACGAGGCGGTCGAAGACGGAGGCGTCGGCGGCGGGCTTGAGCGGCGGCAGCTTCGCCATCACGTCCCGAAGCTCCGCGCCGAGCGCGGCCTTCGTGGGCGCGCCGCTGGCCGCATAGGGCTCGAGCGGCGCGACGTCGCCGCCGGCCGCCTTGGCGGCGGCGAGTTCGGCCGGGAACGGCCGGCCGGCTGCGACGGCCTGGTCGATGGCGGCGAAGGCGGTGACCAGTCGCGCCGCAGGATCGCCCACCGGACGGGCCTTGAGCGCGGCGTCGAGCGCGGCGATCTTCTCGTTGAGCGGCTTCACCGCAGCGTCGATCCGGGCGCCGAGTTCGGCGATCGCTTCGCGGGTCGGCGCGTCGGCGATCTTGGCCTCCAGGCCATCGACGCGCTTCGCGAGGGCGTCGACGGCGGCAGGGTCTATGGTCGGCGCCTGTTCACGACCCGCGAGGCCCCGGATTTCGCCCTCGAGGGCCGCGACGCGCGCACCGGAGCCGTCAATGGTGCGGGCGAGCTCGGAGATGCGGGCTTCGATGGCGGAGGTGTCGGCGGTCTGCGCGGTCTGGCCCGCACGTTCGCGAAGAGCGGCCACGTCACGGCCGACCGCGTCGAGCTTGCCTTCGACCGCCGCGACGCGGGTCGACTGAGAGCCGTCCCCTCCAATCAGCTCCTGGCCATAAAGCGCGACCACGCCCAGCGCGATCGCGGCGCCGAACAGCGCGGAGCCGGCAAGACCAAGGACCCCGGCGCCGCTGCGGGCCGGCGTCACAGCCGCTGCGACCCGGGTCGGGGCGCCTGTTTCCGCCGGCTTCGAATCGGCAGGCTTGGAGTCCGGAGACTTGAGGTCCGCCGGCTTGCCGGCCTCGCTCTTGCCGAGGTCGGCTTTTGGAGACTCGGATTTGGCGCCGGTCTTGGACGGGTCTTGCCCCGTGACGCCTGGCTTGGGTGCGCCGGATTCGGTCGGCTTCGTTCCGCCGAAGCTCGGGGTCGCGCCAGCGGGGCGGCTGCCGACGACCCCGGAAGAGGCCGGACCGGACGAGGCGGGATTTGCAGAGCTCGTGGAGGCGGGCTTGCCGTCGGCCGCCTTGATATTGGGGGAGCCTGCGGGCGACGCGCCCGGCTGCTGCGCGCTCGCCGAGGAGGCCGGGCTGGAAGGCTTGGGCGCGTCCTTAGCGTCGGCGGGCGCGGTCGTTGCGGAGGACTTCGCCGCGTCCTTGGGCGTCACGTCGGCGGCCTTCAGGTCGAGGGTCGGAGCCTTCGGCCGCGCGGAGGGCGCGCCGCCGCCGGTCGTTGTCTCGGGTCCTTTGGGGTCCGCCATAGGCCGCTCCTGACTGGTCACGGGAAGATGGGGCCGTCCGTTCCCGGGCGTCCGCCGCTACCTAATTAGAACGCTCGCCCCCGGATTGCGAGCGGGGGTCGATCACGCCGGCGAGCGCGTCGAGCAAGGCGGCTTCGTCCGGCCGCGCCGCGACCGCCACGGTCGGACAACCCGCTGCGAACAGAGGCTCCGCCACCCGCAGCGCCAACGCGGCGTGAGGGAGCGGACGGATCGCTTCCGTCAGCCCTGCGGCGGCCCCAAGCGTCAGGAACGTCTCGGCGATGCGGCGGGAGTGGTGCAGCACGGCGTCGATCTCTCCGGCGGAAAGAGCGGTCCGCGCGACCTCGGGCAGAGCGGAGGCGGCGGCCGCCCGATAGAGCTCCACGACGTCAACCGTATGGCCGTGCGCGGCTAGCGCGCCGGCTACGTCGAACGCGCGGTCGGCGCCGGCGGCGTGCAGAAAGCGCGCGGGCGTGGGAAACAGCGCGGAGGCGTCCGCCACCAGCGAGCGGCCGTCGCCCTCGGCGACGTGCACGACGGAGAAACCCACCTCGCGGCCGGCCTCCGCGGTGCGATCCCCGACGGCGATCAGCGGAACCTCGCGCAGTCGCCCGATCTCCCGCCGGTCCTTGAGCTTGCGCAGGCCGTTGGCGCTGGTCGCGAGCACGGCGTTATAGGCGACGTCGGGAACAGGGGCGTCGAGGGTCTCGATCGTGAGCACGGGCGCAAGAACTGCTGTCATTCCGCGCGCCTCGAGCGCGCGGGCCGTGCGTACCGCAGCGCGTTCCGGGCGAAGCACGAGGACCTTCATCGCGGGCGCCGTCAGCCGAAGGCCGCAAGCAGATCGGCGGGCGTGCGCGCCTTCACGTCGCGGCCGAGCTCGGCTCCAAGCCGTGCGGCGTCCGCCGGGTCGCCCTCGATCACGCCTTCCACGGTGCGGGCGCCGTCGATGGAGAGCACCAGTCCGCGGAACCGGAGCCGGCCCTCTTCGGCGCGCGCGAGGCCTGCGATCGGCGTGCGGCACGAGCCGTCGAGAACGGCCAGGAAGCTCCGTTCGCAGGCGAGAGCAGCCGCCGTCGCCGCATGGTCGAGCGCGCGCAAGGCCTGGCGGGTGGCGTCGTCATCCTCACGCGCCGTCACCGCGATCGCGCCCTGCCCGAGCGCCGGGGGAAAATCGTCGACGTCGAGGATCTCGGTGGCGTGGCCCTGAAGGCCGAGGCGGGTCAGGCCCGCGAGCGCGAGGAGGGTGGCGTGGGCCTCGCCGCGCCCGAGCTTGTCCAGTCGGGTCTGCACGTTGCCGCGAAAGGAGACGACCTCGAGATCGGGCCGGAGGCGGCGCACCAGAGCCGCGCGGCGAAGCGAAGCGGTGCCGACGATCGCGCCCGCTGGCAGCTCGTTCAGCGTCCGCGCCGACCCGCCGATCAGCGCGTCGCGCACGTCGGCGCGCTCGAGCGTCGCGAAGAGGTCGGTGCCGGGCGCGAGTTCGGTGGGCAGGTCCTTGGCGGAATGCACGGCGAGGTCGACGCGCCGGTCGAGCAGGGCCTCGTCGATCTCCTTGACGAACAGGCCCTTGCCGCCGGCCTCCGACAGCGGCCGGTCCTGGATGGCGTCGCCCGTGGTCTTGATGGTCACGATCTCGACCGCCTCCGGCGTGAGGCCATGGGCAGCGATCAGGTCGTCGCGCACCCGGTTCGCCTGCCAGAGCGCAAGCGGGCTGCCGCGGGTGCCGATGCGAAAGCGTGGAGAGGTCATGAACGAGGGTCTTCCGCCGCAGAACGTCGCCCTGGGGGTTAGCAGCCTCCGCCGGGCTTGCGCAATGAGCCTGGGCCGAAGCGCGCACCGCTCCGGCCCCCTTGCGGGCCGCGAGGCGTGACGTCAGGGCCGTCCTGTGCCAAGCGTGCGCGCCATGATCTTTCGCACGCTGCGAGGATCGTCTGAGCACAGCGAGGCGAGCGCATGCCCGAGATCACCTCCCTCAGCCTGACGGTGGGCGAAGGCGCGGAGGCGCGCGAGATCGCGCTGCTGGTGCGGCCCGGGACCGGGCCCTGCGTGGTCTGGCTCGGCGGTTTCCGCTCCGACATGACTGCGACGAAGGCGACCGCGCTGGATGCCTGGGCGGCAGAGAAAGGCCGAGCCGCGCTCCGGTTCGACTACTCCGGGCACGGTGGTTCGGGCGGGCGGTTCGAGGACGGCACGATCGGCTCCTGGACCGAGGACGCGCTCGCGGCGATCGAGGCGCACGCCGGACCGGCGCCCGTTCTGGTCGGCTCGTCGATGGGCGGCTGGATCGCGCTCCTGGTCGCGCGGCGCATGGCGCGGCCCCCCTCCGGCCTCGTGCTGATCGCGCCGGCCGTCGATTTCAGCGAGGCGCTGATGTGGGACCGATTCTCGGAGGAGGTTCGCGCCGAGATCCTGGAGACCGGCCGTTGGCTGCGCCACAGCGACTATGCGCCTGAGCCGTACCCGATCACCCGGCGGTTCATCGAGGAGGGCAGAGACCATCTGCTGCTTGGCGGTCCGATCCGCGTGGGCGCGCCGATCCACATCCTGCAGGGCATGCGCGACCCTGACGTGCCGTGGGAGCACGCCCTGCGCACGGTCGAACGCCTCGCCGAGGACGACGTGGTCGTGACCTTGATCAAGGACGGCGACCATCGCTTGTCGCGCGACGAAGATATCGCGCGCCTGCTCGAAGCCGTGGACGGCGTCGCGAGCTGAGGATGAAAGGGTCGCGCAGCCGGAATCCGCGCGGCTAAAGTCGGCGGCGACGCTGATTCGCCGCCTTTCCGGCGGTCGGCCCACCACCGTCCGGTCGCCATGTCGCTGTTCCGCGCCTTCCGTGCCCTGCCGCTTCTGGCGCGTCCCGACGCGCGCCTGCACGACGGCGCGTTGCGCGTCGACACCCGGCTCGGCGAGGTCGCGATCGCGGTCCGGCGGAACCCCCAGGCGCGGCGGATGACGCTCCGGGTGCGCTCCGCCGCGCGCGACGTGACTCTGACGCTGCCGGCGCGCACGTCGCTCGCCGCCGCGCGCGATTTCGTGGAGCGCCACGTCGGCTGGATCGAGCAGCGTCTCGCCAGACTGCCGGAGCGCGTGCCCTTTGCCCAGGGCGAGATCATCCCGCTGCGGGGAGAGCCGCATCGCATCGTGCTGAAGGAGAGCGTCCGCGGGCTCGTGCGCGTGGAGCCTGGCCTGCGGGGAGACACGCCGGTCCTCGCGGTCTACGGCCTCGCCGCGCACGCGGCGCGCCGGCTCGGCGACTTCCTGAAGCGCGAGGCCCGCGACGACCTCACGGAGGCGGTCCGGCGCCACGCCGCGGCGCTGGGCGTGACGGTCGGACGGATGACGATCAAGGACACCAAGAGCCGCTGGGGCTCGTGCTCGGTCGCCGGCGATCTCGCCTTCTCCTGGCGGCTCATTCTGGCGCCGCCTTACGTGCTCGACTATCTCGCCGCCCATGAGGTCGCGCACCGCAAGGAGATGAATCACGGGCCGCGGTACTGGGCGCACGTCGCGCGCATCGTTCCCGATTACGACCGGGCGGAGGCCTGGCTCAAGGCCCACGGGGCGACGCTGCACCGGTACGGCTGAGCCGTCGCGCCTCGACCTCGCCGGCGCCCGGCCTATCTGCGCAGCCTTCCGCCTCGTCTTCCGGCGTCCGATGCATCTGCGGCCCGACACATTCGCTCTCACGTGCCTGCTCGCGCTGCTGACGGCGGTCGGGCCGCTTGCGATCGACATGTATCTGCCGTCGCTGCCGCATCTCACGGCCGCGCTCGGCGCGAGCCCCGCCGAGGGTCAGCTCACGCTCTCGGCCTTTCTCCTTGGGTTCGCCGCGGGCCAGATCGTCTATGGCCCGATGTCGGACGCGCGAGGCCGCAAGCCGACGCTGATCGCAAGTCTCGCCCTGTTCACCTTCGGAAGTGCGCTCTGCGCGCTCGCGCCCTCGATCGAGATGCTGATCGCGGCCCGCTTCGTGCAAGCGCTGGGAGGCGCGGGGCCGGTCGTGCTGGCGCGCTCGATCGTGCGCGATCTCTACTCCGGGCCCCGCGCGGCCCGCGAGCTTGCGCGGATGGCGACGATCCTCGGCGTGGTGCCCGCGGCGGCGCCACTGATCGGCGGCGTGCTCGAAACGACCTTCAACTGGCGCGCCACCTTCGTGCTGCTGACCGTCGTGCTCGCCTTCGAAATGCTGGTCGTCGCGCTCCTGCTGCCGGAGACGCTCCGGGCGCGAACCACCGGCGCGCTCAGCCCGCGCACGGTGCTCGCCAGCTACCGCATGCTGCTGCGCCACAAGGGGTTTCTGTCCTATCTCGGGCTGACCGTGATCGCCTTCGGCGGCTTGTTCGCCTACATCTCGACCTCGTCGTTCATCCTCCAGTCGGTCTACAAGCTCTCCGAAATCGCCTACGCCGCAGCCTTCGCGATCGGGGTAATCGGCTTCATCGGCGGCACGCTCGCCGCGGGGCCGCTGGTGAAGACCCGCGGGCTCGACGGCGCGATCGGCCTTGGCGCCTGCGCCGTCGCGTTCGGCGGCTGCCTGA
Source organism: Methylopila sp. Yamaguchi (assembly GCF_002897035.1). Classification (GTDB taxonomy): domain Bacteria; phylum Pseudomonadota; class Alphaproteobacteria; order Rhizobiales; family Methylopilaceae; genus Methylopila. The sequence goes on along the minus strand of NZ_BAUX01000025.1, from coordinate 15,277 downwards.
TGCTGGCCCTCGTCACCCTGGGGCCGGGGTCTCCGGCCGAGGTGGTCGCGCCGATGATGATCTATCTGTTCGGCGTTGGACTGGTGATGCCGCAGAGCATGGCGTCCGCGCTGCAGCCGTTCCCGGAGCGGGCCGGCGCGGCCTCATCGCTCGTCGGCTTCAGTCAGATGGCGTTCGGAGCGATCGTCGGCGTCGCGCTCGGCCGCACGCTCGGCGTCGGCGGCGTGCTGCCGCTGCCGATCACCGTCGCCTTCTTCGGGGTGGCGACGCTGGTGCTGTTCCGGCTGTCGCGCGCGGCCCGGCGCGGAACCTCGGTCTGAAGCGTCAGAGCCGGCGGAAGATCAGATAGCTCCCGCGCCGCCCTTCGCGGATCGCCTTCGCCTCGTAGCGCGTCCCCGGCCATCCGGCCCAGGGCTCACGCCAATCGGCGGCGCGCCGCGCGGTCCATTCGAAATCGTTCGAACGGCGCGCGTGCTCCAGCGTCCAGGCGACGTAGGTGTCGATGTCGGAGGCGAAGCGGAACGGCGCGCCGGGCTTCAAGACGCGGGCGATGCGGCCGAGGTTCTGGTCCGAGACGAAGCGGCGCTTCCAGTGGCGCGTCTTGGGCCAGGGGTCGGGATAGAGCAGGTCCACCCGCGTGAGGGACGAGGGCGGCAGTCGGTCGAGCAGCTGCGTCGCGTCGTCGTCGTAGAGACGAACGTTGCGCAAGTCCCGCTCGGCGACGCCAGCCAGACCCTTGGCGAGACCCGAAAGGAAAGGCTCGACTCCGATGAAGCCGACGTGCGGGTTGGTCTCCGCCTCATGCAGCAGATGCTCGGCGCCGCCGAAGCCGATCTCGAGGCGCACCTCGGACACCGGCGTCTCGAACAGCCGCGTCAGATCGTCGGGAATCTGGTCGAGGTCGACCTTCAGCCGGGGAAGGTCGTCCTCGATCCGCGCCGCGCGGCCAGCCCGCAACGGCTTGCCGCGGCGGCGGCCGAAGAAGGAGCCTTCATAGCGCGTGTCGTCGGACATGGGACGTTCGATCGCTCGCGCGGAAAGGGACTTCGGTCCGAGCTCAGCCGAGCGCGGACTTCAACGCCTCGGCGAGGTCGGTCGCCTCCCACGAGAAGCCGCCGTCCGCGTCCGGCGCGCGACCGAAGTGACCGTAGGCGGCGGTGCGCGCGTAGATCGGGCGGTTGAGCTGCAGCTTCTCGCGGATGCCGCGGGGCGACAGGCTCATCGCCTCCCCAAGGACCCTTTCGAGCCTCGCCTCGTCCACCCGGCCGGTGCCGTGCAGATCGACGTAGATCGACAGGGGCTGCGACACGCCGATGGCGTAGGACAGCTGGATCGTGGCCCGATCCGCGAGGTCCGCCGCGACGACGTTCTTCGCGAGGTAGCGCGCCGCGTAGGCGGCCGAGCGGTCGACCTTGGTCGGGTCCTTGCCCGAGAAGGCGCCGCCGCCATGGGGAGCCGCCCCGCCGTAGGTGTCGACGATGATCTTGCGGCCCGTGAGGCCGGCGTCGCCGTCGGGACCGCCGATGACGAAGGAGCCTGTGGGGTTCACGTGCCAGATGGTCTCATCGGAGATCCAGCCGCCTGGGAGAGTCTGGCGGATGTAGGGCTCGACGAGGGCGCGAATGTCGGCGGAGGTCTGGGCCTCGTCGGTGTGCTGGGTCGAGAGCACGATCGAGGTCACGCCGACCGGGACGCCGTTGGCGTAGCGCACGGTCACCTGACTCTTGGCGTCAGGTCCGAGCGTCGGCTGCTCGCCGGAGTGCCGGATTTCGGCGAGGCGCTTTAGGATCTTGTGCGCGTAATAGATCGGCGCCGGCATCAGCTCCGGCGTCTCGCGGCAGGCGTAGCCGAACATGATGCCCTGGTCGCCCGCGCCTTCGTCCTTGTTGCCGGAGGCGTCGACGCCCTGCGCGATGTGCGCGGACTGGGCATGGAGGTACACGTCGATTTCGGCGGTCTTCCAATGGAAGCCGTCCTGTTCGTAGCCGATGTCCTTGATCGCCGCGCGCGCGGCCTCGACGATCTGGTCCTTGGTGATGCTGTCGGGGCCGCGCACCTCGCCGGCGATCACAACGCGGTTCGTGGTGGCGAGCGTCTCGCAGGCCACGCGCGCCTCGGGCATGGCGCCGAGGTAGATGTCGACCACCTCGTCGGAGATCCGATCGCAGACTTTGTCCGGATGACCCTCGGAGACCGACTCGCTGGTGAACAGGTAATCAGCGCGCGCCACAAGCGGCCTCCTGCGACAGAAAAGGGAGACAAAACCGTCCGGTAGGCCGAACGGTTTTGTTCCTCGCAGAAGCCATGCGGACGGTCAAGAAGGCGTTCAAGCAGCGGGTTCGGCGAGCGCGGAGACTAGGTCCACGATCTTGCGACGGACCTTCGGGTCCGCGATCCGAACAAACGCCTTGTTCAGCTGAAGGCCTTCGGTGGTGGTCAGGAAGTCCACCACATAGTCGGAGCTCGGAGCCTCGCCGAAGCCGGGCTGGCCCTCCGCCTGCGCGCCGGGCGCGTCTTCGAAGAAGTACGACACCGGCACGCCCATCACCGTGGCGATCTGCTGCATCCGGCTGGCGCCGATGCGATTGGTGCCCTTCTCGTACTTCTGAATCTGTTGGAACGTGATGCCGAGAGCTTCGCCAAGCTTTTCCTGGCTCATGCCGATCAAGACACGACGCATTCGTACCCGGCTGCCGACGTGCTTGTCGACCGGGTTCGGCGTCTTCTTAATCATCGAATTCTCCTCGCACACTTGAGCGTGCGGCGTCGCCCCCGCCGAACCTGCTTCGTTTCGCTTTGCGCATGCGCTAGCGCAGAAAGATCAAAACGCGCGACGCGAACAACGTCCGCAACTCTGATCTTGCCACGTTTCCCTGTCAAACGCGGGAACGCTTTATGCATACAACGACCAAAAACACCACTGGGAGCAGAAGGAAAAGCCAACCCCCGGTACGTGAGTACAGCGTGGCGGCTATTGGACGCGGCAGCCGCGCGTCGACTGTCCCACGTTGACCCAACGGCAGGGACGCGACGACCCGCCCATAGGCGTCGACCACCGAGGACACCCCGCCATTCGCCGAGCGGACCATCGGCAGACCCTGCTCGACCGTTCGGACACGGGCTTGGGCCGCATGCTGATAGGGGCCGGGGGTGCGGCCGAACCAGGCGTCGTTCGTGACGTTCAGCAGGAAGTCGGGCCTGTCCCCGCCGAGGATCTCCTCGGGAAAGATCGCTTCGTAGCAGATTAGCGTCCGAAAGCGCGGTCCCTGCGGCAGCGCGATCAGGTTTGCGCGCTCCCCCGAGGCGAAGCCGCCCTGCAGGCGCGTCAGCTGCTCAAGGCCGATCGCCTCCAACCAGGACTGCAGCGGCAGGTACTCCCCGAAGGGCACCAGGTGAATCTTGTCGTAGGTGGCGAGGATCGAGCCGTCGTCGCCCACGAGATGCAGCGCGTTCCAGAAATCGGCGCCCTCTCCGTCCGGGCGCCGCTCGCCGCGCACCGAGCCTGTCGCGAGCGTGGCTCCCGGCGCGAGGCTTCGTCCAATGCGGTCGAGGGCGTCCGGCGCGCGCGATAGCAGGAAGGGAAAGGCGGACTCCGGCCACACGGTCAGCGTCGCGTCGGCGAAGCCCCGCGCTTCCGGCGAGCGCGCCTCGTCCGACAGGGCGAGGTAGGAGTCCATGATGGTGTCGCGCGCCGCCTCCTGCGTCTTCAGGTCCTGCGGTATCTCGGGCTGCAACGCCCGCACCGTGACCCGCGGGTCGAACTCGGTCTCGCCCGCGAGCGTGAGGCGCGCGGCGCCGAAGACGGCGAGGCCGGCGAGCGTCGCCGCGGCGAGGCCGACGAGGCCGAGCCGCGGTCGCAGGTCGCCGAGGACCGCGGGCGCCGCGAAGATCGCGAGGCTCAGGAAGGTCAGGCCCTCGACGCCGATCACGGAGGCGAACTGGCCGAGCCACAGCTGGTCGGCGAGCACGTAGCCGAAGGAGTTCCAGGGAAACCCGGTGAGGATGTGGCCGCGTGCGAGCTCGGAGAGGCCGAGGCCGAGCGCGAAGGCGAAAACCCGCCGCGCGCCGCCGCTCCACAGCAGTCGGGCGAGCGCGAAGCCGGCGGCCGGAAACAGCGCCAGACCCATGGGCAAGCCGACGACGGCGAAAGGCATCAGCCAGCCGAACACGTCGGCGTCCACCAGGAAGGCCGATCCCACCCACCAGAGGCCCGCGAGAAAATAGCCGAAGCCGAAACACCAGCCGATGCGGGCCGCGGCGAAGACGCTGCGGAGCCGCGTCGCGCCGGAGGCTCCGTCGATCAGCCAGACGGCGACGGGAAGGGTGAGGGCGAGCGCCGGCCAGACCGAGAACGGCGGCATGGCGATAGCGGACACAGCGCCGGCGACGACGGCGACCAAGGCGCGCCGCCAGCCCGAAAGCAGCGTCACCCGTTCCGCGCACGACGATAGGACCTCGAGACGGCGCGGCATGGCGGTCGGGCTCTTTGGTGTCGGGAACGGCTCAGGCCGCGTCCGCGGCGCTCCCCGAGGTATCCGATTCGTCCGATGCGCGCGCGGGGTCGGTTCCGCCGCGTACGATGCGCACCGACACGACTCGTCGCGGATCGGCCTTCAGCACCTCGAGCCGATGCCCGCCGGGGCCGGCCACCACGTCTCCCTCGGCCGGCACGCGGCCGGCCAGCGTCACGATCAGCCCGCCGAGCGTGTCGACCTCGTCGACGAAGTTGGAAATGTCGAAGGCCGGACCAACCGCCTCCGCCACGTCCTCGAGCGCGGCGCGGGCGTCCGCGACGAAGCCGCCTTCGCCGTCGGCCGCGATCCGCACCTCTTCCTCGTCGTCGTGCTCGTCCTCGATGTCGCCGACGATGGTCTCGACGATGTCCTCGATCGAGACGAGCCCGTCGACGCCGCCGTACTCGTCGACCACGAGCGCGAGGTGGATATGCAGCGACTGCATCCGCACGAGCAGATCGGTCGCGGCCATGGAGGGCGGCGCGTAGATCACCGGCCGGATCAGGTCGGCGTCGCCGATGCGCGCTGTGACGTCCACTGTCGTGAGGTCGAGGGCCGTCCCTTCGCCCGCGGAGCCGCGGGCGATAACCGCAAGCGCGTCCTTCACGTGGATCATGCCGCGCGGCTCGTCGAGCGAGCCCTGGTGCACCGGCAGCCGCGAATGCCCCGCCGCGGCGAAGGTCGCGAGCAGTTGGCCGAGGGTGATGTCGTCGGACACCGCCACGATTTCGCTGCGGGGAACCATCACGTCGTCGACGCGCGTGCCCCGCAGACCGAGCACGTTGCGAAGCAGCACCCTCTCCTGGGGCGAGACGGAGAGATCGGTCTCGTCCGTCTCCTCCAGCGCCTCCGCGAACTCTTCCCGCAGCGTCTGCGGCGCGCCGAGCCCGACGAAGGCCCGCAATCGCTCGATCCAGTTGTCGGAACGCCCGTCGGACTCGCGGCCGTGGGGGGCGCGTTCGCGGGCGGGGGTGTCGGAGGAAGACATGGGGTCAGACCGTTCGGAGAGTTTCAGGCGCGTCGGCGTAGGGGTCGGCGACCCCGATGCGAGCGAGGGCGCGGGTCTCGATCGCCTCCATCTCCTCCGCCGCGGCGTCGACGACGTGGTCGTAGCCGAAGAGATGCAGCACGCCGTGGACCACGAGATGGGAGAGATGGGCGGAGAAGGTCTTGCCTTCGTCCTCGGCCTCGCGGGCGACGGTCTCGTAAGCGAGGATCACGTCGCCGAGCATCGGCGCGTCGGCCATCTGGTCCGGCTCGAAGGCCGGGAAGGTGAGCACGTTGGTGGGCGTGTCCTTGGCCCGCCAGGCCGCGTTGAGCTCACGCACGCGCGCGTCGTCGGCGAGCGTCACCGCGAGCTCCGCGGCCGGGAGAGCGTCGAGCTCCGCCTCGTCGAAGGCGGCGAGCACCGCGGCCGCCACAAGCTCCTCCGCGTCGGGGAGGGCGTCCCAGAGTTCGCTGTCGCGCACGATTTCGAGCGCGACGGGGGGAGATCGATCCGGGCTCATACGCTCGGACTCTCGTGCGCGCCCTCGTAGGCGCGGACGATCCGCGCGACGAGCTCATGGCGCACCACGTCGGCGGCGGAGAAGCGCGTCACGCCGATGCCCTCGACGTTCTCAAGCAGGCCCACCGCTTCGGCCAGCCCCGACACCTGACCTGGCGGCAGGTCGATCTGCGTCGGGTCGCCGGTGATGATCATGCGGCTGTTCTCGCCGAGCCGGGTGAGAAACATCTTCATCTGCATGGACGAGGTGTTCTGCGCCTCGTCCAGGAGCACCACGGCGTTGGCGAGCGTCCGACCGCGCATGAAGGCGAGCGGGGCGATCTCGATCATGCCCGAGGTCATGCCGCGTTCGACCTTTTCGGCCGGCATCACGTCGTAGAGCGCGTCGTAAAGCGGGCGGAGATAGGGATCGACCTTCTCCTTCATGTCGCCCGGCAGGAACCCGAGGCGCTCGCCGGCCTCAACCGCGGGACGGGAAAGGATGATGCGGTCGGCTTCGCCGCGCTCGATCAGCGCGGCCGCCCAGGCGACTGCGATGTAGGTCTTGCCGGTGCCGGCGGGGCCGGTCGCGAACACCAGCTCGTGGCGCCCGAGCGAGCGGATGTAGGCGTCTTGGGCCGCGGTGCGGGCGACGATGGTTTTCTTGCGGGTCGCGACCTGGGCGAAGCCGGGACGCGGGCCGTCGCCGTCCGCTGGAAACAGCTGCCCCTGCGACGCCGCCATGCGGATCGCGCCGTCGACGTCCCCGAGCGCGACGGACTCGCCGCGCTTCACCCGGTCGTAAAGGCTCTCGAGCACCTTGCGGGCTTGGCGGCAGGCCTCGGCCGGGCCGCGCAGCGCCACGTGATTGCCGCGCACCGTGGCCTCGACGCCGAGCCTGCGCTCCAGGAACGCGAGGTTCTGGTCGTGGCTGCCCATCAGGCTCGAGGCGTGCCGATTGTCGTCGAAGGCGATGGTGACCTCCGCCGGCGAGGATGTCTCGCGCGCGAAGCCGGGCTTGCGGGGAGACGGCGCAGCCGCGTTCGCCCGCAATGGATCGAAACCTTTGACGGTGCTGTCCGCGCTCAAGCGGTCGCCTCCGCGGGCTCACGACGGGTTTCGCGCACGCCGCCCGCGGGCGCGGCGAACAAGCTGTTGGCGCCGACGTCGGTCACCACGGCGTCGATCACGTCGCCGAGGTTAGCGCCCGGAGCGACGATCTGCACAGGCTGAAGATAGGGCGAGCGGCCCGCGAGCTGGCCCTCATGGCGTCCCGGCCGGTCGAGCAGCACGTCGATGCGGCGGCCGACCAGCGAGCGCGCGAAGGCCGCCTGCTGCGCCGAGATCAGCGCCTGCAATCGCTGCAGCCGCTCGTCCTTCACCGCCTCCTCAACTTGGCCGGCCATGTCGGAGGCCGGCGTGCCGGGCCGCGGGCTGTATTTGAAGGTGAAGGCACTGGCGTAGTCCGCCGCGCGGGCGATCGCCATCGTCGCCTCGAAGTCAGCGTCGGTCTCACCAGGAAAGCCGACGATGAAGTCTCCCGAGAGCGCCAGGTCCGGCCGGGCGGAACGAACCTTGCCGATCAGCCGGAGATACTCGTCGGCCGTGTGCTTGCGGTTCATGGCGGCGAGGATGCGGTCGGAGCCGGACTGCACGGGGAGATGCAGGTACGGCATCAGCTTGGGCAGGTCGCGATGGGCGGCGATCAGGTCGTCGCCCATGTCCCGGGGGTGGCTGGTGGTGTAGCGCAGCCGCGCGAGGCCTTGGATCTCGGCGAGGCGCGCGAGCAGGCGCGCCAGCGACCAGGCCCGGCCGTCCGGTCCCTCGCCATGGAAGGCGTCCACGTTCTGGCCGAGCAGCGTCACTTCGCGAACGCCGGCGGCGACCAGACGCTCGGTCTCGGCGACGATCTGCGCCACCGACCGGGAGGCCTCCGCGCCGCGGGTGTAGGGCACCACGCAGAAGGTGCAGAACTTGTCGCAACCTTCCTGCACGGTGACGAAGGCCGTGACGCCACGGCCCCGGATGGCCTTGGGGGCCGGCCGCGAGAGGTGGTCGAACTTGTCCTCGACCGAGAACTCGGTGTCGACCGGGCGACGCCCCTCCGCCGCCTCGCGCAGGAGCTCCGGCAGGCGGTGGTAGCTCTGCGGCCCGACCACGAGGTCCACGACCGGCGCGCGCTTCAGGATCTCGGCGCCTTCGGCCTGCGCGACGCAGCCGGCGACCGCGACCTTGGGCCGGCGCCCGGTCTCCTGCTTCATCTTCCGGATGCGGCCGAGCTCCGAGTAGACCTTCTCGGCGGCCTTCTCGCGGATGTGGCAGGTGTTGAGGATGATGAGGTCGGCGTCGTCCGCCGACTGGGTTTCGACGTAGCCCTCGGGCGCAAGCGCGCCGGCCATGCGCTCCGCGTCGTAGACGTTCATCTGACAGCCGTAGGATTTGACGAAGAGCTTGGGAGTGTGGGCTGTCATTCCAGAACGGTCTTTGAAGCTCCGCGGGGCGGCGGAAGCCGCCCGTTCGAACCCAAGCTTTAGCCCGAAACCGCGTGGGAGAGAATAGCGGAGCGCTGATCTTGCGGGTCTGCGCGCCGGCGCAGGTCGCGCCATAACGTCATCGACGGGACATATTCGATGCGCCTCACCTTCGCCGACCGCCACGCCGCCGACCTGAAGTTCGCCGCGAAGGTCGCGGTGGCCTCCGCGTCGGCTTTCGTCGCGGCCACGCTGCTCTCGCTGCCGCAAGGCTACTGGAGCGTGATTTCGGCGCTCATCGTGGTTCAGACGAGCGTGGGAGGCACGGTGGCCGCGGCCCAGGAGCGGGCGGTCGGGACGGTGGTCGGCGCGATTGTCGGCGGAGCCGCGGGTTTCCTCCATCCGCAGTCGCTGGTCGCGACGTCGGTCGTGCTCACGGCCACAGTCGCGTTGCTGGCGTTCGCGGCCGCGGGGCGGCCCATGCTGCGGCTGGCGCCCATCACGGCGGCGATCCTGCTGGTGGCGACTGCGAACCAGTCGGGCGCCCTGGTGGTCGCGGCGGAGCGGGTGGCCGAGGTGCTTCTCGGCTGCGCCATCGGCGTGGCGACCACGCTGATCGTGTTTCCCGCGCATGTGGACCGGGATCTCGCCCGCGAAGCGCGCGGCGTGGCGAAGGACATCGCTGCGTTGCTCCGCGGGGCTCCCACCCGCCGTCGCGGGCCGGAAGGCGCGCATGCGCTCCTCGGCGCGCAAGACGCGATCCGGCGCAAGCTGGCGGCGCTGGAGAAGACGGTGGCCGACGCCCGCCGCGCGCCCGGCGCTCGATCGGGCGCGGAGGGGCGGGCGGCGCTCGCCCGCACGCTCTGGCGGGTCCGCAATGACGCTGTGGCGGTGGAGCGCGCCTTGAACGCGGCGCCGGACGTCACCCGCCGGCTGGTCGGGCCGCTGGCCGACGCCGTTATTCTGGCGGCCGCCGACATGCTCGACAGCGTCGCCGCTGGCCGGGACGTGACCGTCGAGCGCGACGAAGCCGAGGCGCGGCTCGCAGCGCTCGACGACGCCGTGGCGCACCTCCGTGATGGGGAGACCGTCCGACTGATCGACGTCGCGGCCGCGGTGCCCACCATGGGGCTTGTGTTCGCGCTCAGGAACCTCGTCGGCAACCTGGCGGATCTGTCCGATCGGCTCGGCGAGGCGAAGGAGCGGCAGGCGGTGGAGTAAGCGTCGCAGCTCAGAATTCCAGCGCCTGACCCCCCGCAAGCAGCCAGGCCGGATCGAACCAGCGGTCCGCTTCGCCGTCATAGGGCAGGCGGTTGATGTCCCAGTGTCGGATGTACGGCGCGTAGGCCCCCCAGGCGACGGGACCGCCGCCGACGTACACGATCCGGTCGGGGAAGCGGGCGAGCACCTCGCGCGGCTCCATCGTGCGATCGGTGATGAACAGCGTGCGGTCGCCGCGGGCGAACTCCGGGATCGCCTCGATCGTTTTGCGCCCTGCGATCAGCACATGGCCGCGGGTGATGTCGAAGAAGCGCGCCACGTCCTCGACGAAGGGCGCTCGGCGGTCGCCCTCCCAGGGTAGCACGCCATTGAGCCCCATTTGGCCGCGGAGGCCGATGGCGCAGATCGAGCGGACGTCGGGCATGGGCTTGGGGCCTCCTCGGCGCGGCGCGGTCGCCGCGCCGACGGTCTTACGGCGTTCGCTCAGGTCCTCCAAGGGTGCGCGGGGAGCTCCGACGAGCCCAGCGCCTCGACGCCCGCGGTCGCAACCGCATGGTCGTTCTCGACCGAACTGCCGCTCACCCCGATCGCGCCGATCATGACGCCGTTCTCATCCACGATCGGCAAGCCGCCGGGGAAGGTGATCAACCCGCCGTTGGAATGCTCGATCCCGAACAGCGGCGCGCCGGGCTGCGACAGCTTGCCAATCTCGCCGGTGGGCATCCCGAAGAACACGGCGGTCTTCGCCTTCTTGATCGCGATGTCGATGCTGCCGACCCAGGCGTCGTCCATGCGGTGGAACGCCTTGAGATCCGCGCCGGAGTCGACCACCGCGACGCACATGAAGGTGTCGATCTCGCGGGCCTTCTGGATCGCCTTGGCGATGGCGGCTTCGGCGTTCTCTAGCGTGACGTGCATGACGCGCTCCTGCTCTTTGATGGGAGCGGCCAACTAGGGCGGGTCCGTCGGGCAGCGACCGCGACAAAGGAACGACGGGGCCTCAGGCGTCGCCGGTCACGAGCTTCGCTTCATAGGACGGGAGGTCGAGCAGGCCTTCGCCTTCCGCCCGCGCGCGCTCCTCTTGGGGCAGCGCGTCCTGCACGATGTCGAGCCGCTTCCACGCGGCGAGCGGTGTGGTCTTGCCGGCTTCCGGCACGTATTTCGAGGTCTCGACCCGCACATGCTTGTGGATGTAGCGCGGGCAGTTGACCCAGGACTTGCTCACGTCGACTCGGACCACGTACTTCGCCTCCGGCCAGGCGCCGATCAGCGGATCCTCGCGCTCTACGCGCGCCGTTCCCTGAACGCGCAGGCGGTGGGGCGTCTCGAAATCGATGAACAGCAGACCGACTTTGGCCTGCCCCGCGACGTTGCCCATCGAATAGAACATCCCGTTGCCATCGAAGCCGGGAAAGGCGAGCGCGTTCGGCCCGAGCACCTTCACCACGCCGACTGGCCCGCCCTTGTAGGAGACGGTCGGCATGCCCTCGGGATCCACGGTCGACAGGAAGAAGTAGTCCCGCGAGGCTACGAAGGCCGCGTCCTTGTCGCTCAGCGCGTCCGTCACGTGATGCTCGTCCAGGAAGCCCGCGAGCTTTGTCGAGCCGAACTCGTCCTGCAAGGCCAGATGCTCGGCCGAATACAGCGAACCCATGATCCGTTTCTCCCTATGAGGCTTATCGTTGTTGGGCGGCATGACTGCACGGCCGGCCGGCGGCTGTCCATTGGAGCCCGGGAACGCCGCGCCCTTGCGATCCGGGCGCAAGCCGCGTATATCCGCCTTACTCAATGACATCGTCGACTGGCTCGAATGAGCCTTCGAGGGTGGGTCCTCCCGGGCCCGCTCCCAAACCTTGTTAGCCGAACGGACTCCATGGCAGACGCCATCGCGACTGAGATCGACAGCCCCCTCGACGAACCGCGCCTCGTGACCGAGAGCGGCGTCGACGCGCGTGTAGCCTCGATCGTCGGTCCGACGCTGATGGATCTCGGGTTCCGCCTCGTGCGCGTGAAGTCCTCCGGGCGGAACGGCTACACGCTCCAGATCATGGCGGAGCGCCCGGACGGCACCTTCACGGTCGACGACTGCGAGGTCGCCTCCAAGGCGATTTCGCCGGTGCTCGACGTCGAGGACCCGGTCGACAAGGCCTACCATCTTGAGCTCTCGTCGCCGGGCATCGACCGGCCGCTGGTGCGGGTCTCCGACTTCGCCCGCTGGGCCGGCCATCTCGCCAAGGTCGAGATGGAGATTCCGGTCGACGGCCGGAAACGCTTCAAGGGTTTCCTCGAAGGCGTCGCCGGCGACAAGGCGATCCTGCGCCGCGACGACGCGGCCAAGGACGAGGTCGCCCGGGTCGAACTGCCGATCGCCGACGTCGGCGAGGCGCGGCTGATCCTGACGGACGAGCTGATCCGCGAGGCGCTGCGCCGCGCCAAGGCCGCGGGTCGGGCGCCGGAAGACGCCGACGAGGACAGGCCGATGACGGACGACGGCGCGCCGTCTCCGGCTGCGAACGACGAAGACACTGACGCCGCTGCGCCGTCCGGCGCGCGGCCGGCCCGCCGGTGGAGCGGGAATGCGAAGGGGAACGGCGCAAAGCCGGCCCCTAAGGGACGGAGGTGACGTCAATGGCGGTCAGCGCCAACCGGCTCGAACTGCTGCAGATCGCCGAAGCGGTCGCTCGCGAGAAGGTCATCGACAAGAGCATCGTGCTCGAAGCGATGGAGGACGCGATCCAGAAGGCCGCGCGTTCGCGCTACGGCCAGGAGACCGAGATCCGCGCCGAGATCAACCCGAAGTCGGGCGAGATCCGGCTGTCGCGCCTGATGCTCGTCGTCGACCAGGTCGACAACGACAACATCGAGATCGCCGTCGAAGACGCGCGCAAGCGCAACCCCGCGGCGCAGCCTGGCGACTACATCGCCGACACGCTGCCGCCCTTCGACTTCGGCCGCATCGCCGCGCAATCTGCCAAGCAGGTGATCGTGCAGAAGGTGCGCGACGCCGAGCGCGATCGTCAGTACCAGGAGTACAAGGAGCGCATCAGCGACATCGTCAACGGGCTGGTGAAGCGCGTTGAATACGGCAACGTGATCGTCGACCTCGGCCGCGGCGAGGCCATCGTGCGTCGCGACGAACTGCTGCCGCGCGAGATGTTCCGCCCCGGCGACCGCGTCCGCGCCTACGTCTACGACGTGCGCCGTGAGCCGCGCGGGCCGCAGATTTTTCTGTCGCGCACGCATCCTCAGTTCATGGCGAAGCTGTTCGCCCAGGAAGTGCCGGAGATCTACGACGGCGTCATCGAGGTGAAGGCGGTCGCCCGCGACCCCGGCTCGCGCGCCAAGATCGCCGTGATCTCGCGTGACGGGTCCATCGACCCCGTCGGCGCCTGCGTCGGCATGCGCGGCTCGCGCGTGCAGGCCGTGGTGCAGGAGCTTCAGGGCGAGAAGATCGACATCATCCCGTGGTCGCAGGACGCGGCCACCTTCATCGTCAACGCGCTGCAGCCGGCGCAGGTCGTGAAGGTCGTCCTCGACGAGGACTCGGAAAAGATCGAGGTCGTGGTTCCCGACGACCAGCTCTCGCTGGCCATCGGCCGTCGCGGCCAGAACGTGCGCCTCGCGTCTCAGCTCACCGGCTGGGACATCGACATCCTGACCGAGGCTGAGGAGAGCGAGCGGCGCCAGAAGGAATTCACCGCGCGCACCCAGGCCTTCATGGAGGCGCTCGACGTCGACGAGACGCTCGGCCAGCTGCTCGCGGCGGAAGGCTTCGCCTCCGTCGAGGAGCTCGCCTATGTCGAGCCGTCCGAGCTCGCGACCATCGAGGGCTTCGACGAGGACATGGCGGCGGAAATTCAGGCCCGCGCCCAGGACTATCTCGCCCGCATTGAGGCCGAGCACGACGCGAAGCGCATCGAACTCGGCGTCGACGACGCGCTGAAGGAGGTGCCCGGCGTCACCACCGCCATGCTGGTGGCTCTCGGCGAGAACGACGTGAAGAGCGTCGAGGACCTCGCGGGCTGCGCCACCGACGACCTGATCGGCTGGATCGACCGCTCCGGCCCCGAGCCGAAGCGTGAGGCGGGCGCGCTCGACGGCTTCGACCTGTCGCGCGACGAGGCGGAGGCCATGATCATGGCTGCGCGCGTCAAGGCGGGCTGGATCGACGAGGCCGACCTGGCGTCGACCGAGCCGGAAGCGGCCGAAGGCGAAGAGGCTTACGTCACGGACGGAGAGGCGCGGGTCTGAGCGGAGCGAACGAGGCGGACGTGGCTGAACGCGAGGACGACCGCAAGGCGCCGGAGCGCACCTGCGTCGCCACGCGCGAGGCGAAACCCGTCGAGGAGCTGCTACGTTTTGTCCGGGCGCCGGACGGGACGGTGGTTCCGGACCTGAAGCGCGAGCTTCCCGGCCGGGGCGTGTGGGTGACGGCGACGGCGGACTCGGTTCGCCTCGCCCTGAAGAAGAAGGCGTTCGCCCGCGGTTTCAAGGACGGCGCGATCTCGGTCGATCCCGCGCTGGACGCGAGCGTGCGGGAATTGTTGGAGCGCCAAGCGCTCGCGATGCTCGGCTTCGCCAACAAGGCGGGCCGAGTGATCTGCGGCTTCGCGAAGGTCGAGGCGGCGCTCGCCAAAGAGCCCGTCCTGGCGCTGGTGGAGGCGAACGACGCGGGAGCCGACGGCCTCCGCAAGCTGAGACAGACCGCCACGCGGCTCGGGAAAAGCTCGGGCCTGCGGGTGATGAGCCTGTTTCGCTCAGGTCAATTGGACTTGGCGTTGGGGCGGTCGAATGTGGTACATGCAGCGCTGCTCGCAGGTCCGGTCAGCGCCGCCTTCCTCGCGCGATGCGACGCGCTCGCGCGGTATGAAGGCGTAAGCGGCGACGGACCTCCTCCGACGGACGCCGTCGGAGCGACAGTTACAGGCGCGGGCGAGCCCGCGGGAACGGACAAGGCATGACGGATACGAAAAACACGGGCGACAAGACGCTGACCGCTTCGCCGAAGACGCTGACGTTGAAGCGTTCGTCGGAGCCGGGCGTCGTGCGGCAGAGCTTCAGCCACGGGCGCACCAACGCGGTGGTCGTGGAGAAGGTGAAGCGGCGCACGCTCGGACCGGGCGAGACCGCCAAGACGCCGGCATCGGCGCCGACGCAGGCGTCGGCTCCCGCCGCGCCGCGGCCGGCTGCGTCCCAGACCTCCGCCGCGAGCGCGCCGCGTCCCGCGGCGCCGCAGTCGCCAGCGAACCCGCAGCGTCCCGCGCAGGGCGGACGTCCGAGCGGTCCGTCGCGCGGCGGCGGCCCCGGCGGTATGGTGCTGCGCACCCTGACCAGCGACGAGATGGGCGCCCGCGCCCAGGCGCTGGCCGGCGCGCGCGTCCGTGAAGCTGAGGATCGCAAGAGGGCCGAAGAAGAGGCTCGCGCGCGGATCATCCGCGAGGCGAACGAGGAGCGCGAGCGTCTCGCCGCGGAAGCGCGCAAGCGCGAGGAGGACGCGCGCCGGGCTCAGGAAGACGAGGCGAAGCGCCGCGCTGAAGCCGAGGCCGCCAAGCGTCTCGGCGATCAGCCGCCGGCCCCGACCTTCT
>NZ_BAUX01000024.1 GCF_002897035.1 Methylopila sp. Yamaguchi | reverse complement strand
CCGCAAGGGGAGAGGGGGACCGCGACGTGGCGCATCATCTCCAAGCGACCAGTCACGCTCCGCCGCCGAAGGCGCCCCGCCGTCACCCCTTCCCCGGAAACTCCCCCTCCGGCACGCCCAGCGCGTCGGCGAGGCGCGCGCGGGCGGAGCCGGGCTTGAGCGGCTTCTGCTGCTCGGGATGCGGCGCCCAGCCCGACAGCCAGGCGACGTCGAACGTCGCGCGCACCCGGCCGTCGGCGTCGGCGAACCGCTCGGCGTAGATCGCGAGCGCCCGGGCGAGCGTCGCCCGCCGCAGCGGCCGGCGCCGCCGCTCCAGCAGCACGTTGGTCGCCCCCCAGGCGCGCAGGTCGGCCATCAGCGCGAGCGCATGCGGGTAGCGCACCGTCACGCGGTCGACGTCCGCGACCGGCAGCGCGAAGCCCGCCCGCTGCAGCAGCGCGCCCAAGGCCCTGACGTCGGCGAAGGGCAGCACGCGCGGGCTCAAGCCGCCCTCGACCTCGCCCTCGGCCGCCGCGAAGGCTTGCCGCAGCTCCGTCAGCGTCTCGCCGCTGAGCAGGGCGCCGAGGAACAGACCGTCCGGCTTCAGCGAGCGCCGGACCTGCGCCAGGGCGCCCGGCAGATCGTCCACGAGCTGCAGCGCAAGAGACGAGACCACGAGATCGAAGCTCTCGGGCGCGAACGGCGAGGCCGCCGGGTCTGAGACGAGGTCCGCCCCGGCCTCCGCCCGCGCCGCCGCCCGGACCACCCGGCCGGCGCCCGGCCGCGCGCGCAAGACGCCAGCGGCCTCGGGGCCGGTCGAGACGAGGTCGAGCGCGTCGGCGAAGGGCCGGAGCGTCGCGGCCAGCCGGTCGGCGAGATCCTCGGCCACCCGCCGCCGCAGGAAGTCCGGCCCGCCTCCCGCCGTCGCGGCGCGCGCGAGCCGCAGGCCGAGCGTGCGGCGGTCGATGAGAGCGGGGACGGCGGTCATGAGCGAGAGATAGGCCGCCGCGCCGGTCAGGTCATCCCCCGAAGGAGGGCCCGATCCCGGACGTTTCTCGACTGACCCGGCCGGCCCGCGAGCCCGCGTCCCGCCAGCCGGCCCGTTGACTGCAATACACACATGATTTCTACTTATGCGCGAACTGACGTCGGACCGGGGGCGGGCGATGGCGCTGTATCGGTGGGCCTGCGCGTGCTGCGGTGAGGCTCATGACGAGCTGCCCACATGCTGGGGCTCTCCCTCGCCCTTCGATCTTCTGCCGGAGGGGGAGCGCGAACGGCGCGCGATCTTCAACCGGGACACCGGGATCCTCGACGACAACACGTTCTTTGTCCGCGGAGGGATCTACATCCCCATCCACGGCATGGACGAGCCGCTCGCCTGGGACGTGTGGGTGTCGCTGTCGGAAGAGAGCTGGAATGCGATGGCGGAGACCTGGGACGATCCCGACCGCCACGAGACGACCGGCCCGTTCTTCGGATGGCTCCAGAGCTCGCTGCCCTACGCCGAGGAGACACGCGGCCTGAAGACCAGGGTGCACATCCAGCCGCCGGGCCAGATCCCCTGGATCGAGGTCGAGCCGACCGCGCATCCCCTCGCCGTCGAGCAGGAGTTCGGGGTAACCGTCGAGCGCGTGGCGGAGATCGCCGCGCGCTTTCTCGCGCACTGACGACGACCTCCGCCTCCGCGACCGTCTTCGCCCGCTCTGCGCGGGCACCCGGTTTCGCGACAGTCTTCCCCAACTGCGAAGGGGCGAGCTCAATCGTCATTCCCCGGTTTATCCGGGGAATCCAGGCCAGCTCTTCCGCACGCAGGGGGTCGACTGGATGCCCCGGATAAACCGGGGCATGACGCGCGCGCTTTCAGGCTGGGCCGGAGCTTACGCCAAAGCCGAGGAAGACGCTGGCCCTCCTTGTTCCCGCCGGAGAGAGGTCGCCGCGAAGCCGCGGGTGAGGGCTCAGGCCGCCCCCTCAATCCGGCCGCCGTTCCCCCGCCTGCAGCCGCGCCTCGGCCTCGGCCATGTAGTCGCGCGTCATCGGTGTGGCGGCGACGTCCTTGGTGAGCTGGATCTGGAAGACCATGTGCTTGCCGTGGCGGAACGAGAACTCCGCGGTGATGAGGTAGAACTCCCACATCCGGCAGAACCGCTCGCCGAGCAGCGCCGCGGCCTGGGCGCGGTTCTCCTGGAACCGGCGCTCCCAGTGCACGAGCGTTTCCGCGTAGTGCATCCGCCAGATCTCGATGTCGGTCGCCCAGAGCTTGGCGCCCTCGATCGCGGTCAGGGTCTCCGAGAGCGCGGGCGAGTAGCCGCCGGGGAAGATGTACTTCTTCACCCAGGCGCCGGTGATCCCCGGGCCGCCCTTGCGCCCGATCGAATGCAGCAGCGCCACGCCGTCCGGCTTCAGCAGCTTCGAGACCTTGGCGAAGAAGGCCGGGAAGTTCTTGACGCCCACGTGCTCGAACATGCCGACCGAGACGATGCGGTCGAACGGGCCCTCCACATCGCGGTAGTCCATCAGCTCGAACCGCACCCGATCGGAGAGGCCACGCGCCGCGGCGCGTTCGATCGCGAGCGCCCGCTGCTCCTTCGACAGCGTGACGCCGACCACTTCAACCCCGCAGTTCTCGGCGAGATAGATCGCCATCGAGCCCCAGCCGGATCCGATGTCGAGCACGCGCTGGCCGGGCTTGAGGTCGAGCTTCGCCGCGATGTGGCGGAGCTTGGCGACCTGCGCCTCCTCCAGCGTGTCGTCGGGCGAACGGAAATAGCCGCAGGAGTAGTTCAGCCCCTTGTCGAGGAAGAGCCGGTACATCTCGTTCGAGAGGTCGTAGTGCGCCTCGACGTTCTTTTTCGACAGCGCCGTCGTGTTGGAGCGCGCCCAGCGCTTGAGCGTCTTCAAGCCGCGGCGCAGCGCCTTCTGGATCGGCTGGGCGCGCAGATTGGTGCGGTTTAGCGCGTAGATCGTCAGGAAGTCCCGGAGCGTTCCCTGCTCGATGGTGAGCCGGCCGTCCATGTAGGCCTCGCCCGCCTTGAGCTCGGGATTGAGCAGCAGGTCGCGCGCGACCTTGGCGTCATGGAACTTGAGCGTCACGGCCGGCCCGGGCTCGCCGGCGTGGCTGTGGCGGACGCCCTTGTGGTCGATGATCGTGAGCGAGCCGCGGCCGACGAAACGGCGTAGCATGGCTTGGAACAGATCCATCGGCGGCTCCGGGCGTGAAAGGCTGGGCGCTTGATTAGAACAGCGCGCGCGATCCCGCATCGTCTTTGTGCATGGGCCGTCCGGCGGAGGGCGTTCGTCTCGTCGGAGGAAGCCACGTCACGCCTCTGCTCGTGGAGGGCGTCCAGAGAACGCGGGAACGCATGAGCGCCGTCGACGAGGCCGCGCCGTCCCGCCTCGCCCGCCTCCGCGCGCCGCTTGCCCGGCTCGGCCGGCGCGCGCTCGATCTCGCGCTGCCGCCCCAGTGCCTCGCCTGCGCGACGCCGGTCGCCGACATGGGCGGGCTCTGCGTCGCCTGCTGGAGCGGCCTGAAGGCGATCGAGCGGCCGTTCTGCGAGCGGCTCGGGACGCCGTTCCCCGCCGACTTCGGTCCCGGCCTGGTGTCGCCCAAGGCGCTCGCGAGCCCGCCGGCCTGGGACCGGGCCCGCGCGGTCGCCCGGTTCGACGGCACGGCCCGCACGCTGGTCCACCGCCTGAAGTACGGCGACGGCACCCATCTCGCGGACGCGCTCGGCGGCATGATGGCGCGGGCCGGCCATGAACTGCTGGCGCCCGAGACGCTGCTGCTCCCTGTGCCGCTGCACCGGGGGAGGCTGTGGCGCCGGCGGTTCAACCAGTCGGCGCTGCTCGCCCGCAGGATTGCGGCGCTCTCCGGCGCGGAGCTCGCGCTCGATCTCCTCGTGCGCGCCAAGGCCACACGGCCCCAGGTGGGCCTGAGCGGGCGCGAACGGGCCGAAAACCTTGCCGGGGCCTTCCGCCTGGGCGACCAGGGGAAGGCGCGGATCGCCGGGCGGGCGGTCGTTCTCGTCGACGACGTGATGACGACCGGGGCCACTCTCGACCGCCTCGCCCGGCTCGTGCGGCGCGCAGGGGCAGGCTCCGTGGACGCGCTGGTGTTCGCGCTGGTTGTGAACGACGGCTGACAGCCTATATCGTGACGCTTTCGCCCTTTCGCTCCTTTGCGTCGAGGTTTCGATGCCCACGGTGACGGTCTACTCCCGCGTCGGCTGCCCCTATTGCGACATGGCCAAGAGCCTGCTGCGCCGGAAGAGCGTGACCTTCGACGAGATCGACATCGGCCGCGCGCCGGACAGGAGACCGGAGATGATCGCGAAATCAGGAGGCCGCACCACGGTGCCGCAGATCTTCATCGACGGGCGCCATGTGGGAGGCTGCGACGATCTCTACGCTCTCGACGAGAGCGGCGGCCTCGACCCGTTGCTGGCGGCGTGACGGCGATGGCGGAGGTCTCCAGAAGCTTCGTCGCCGCCTGCGCGCAGATGCGCTCGGGCAAGGACATGACCGCGAACGTCGACGCCGCCGCGAAGCTGATCCGGGAGGCGGCGGAGAGCGGCGCGGCCTATGTCCAGACGCCGGAGATGACCAACATCCTGGTGCGCTCCCGCGACGAACTGTTCGCCGCCATCATGCCGGAGAACGTCTGCCCGGCGCTCGCGGCCTTCCAGGAGCTCGCGCGCGGCCTCGCGGTCTACGTTCATCTCGGGTCGCTCGCGGTGAAGCTCGACGGCCACCGCGCGGCGAACCGCAGTTTCGTGATCGACCCCGAGGGCGAGATCGTCGCGCGCTACGACAAGATCCACATGTTCGACGTGGACCTGCCGAACGGCGAGAGCTGGCGGGAAAGCGCGACCTACCGTCCGGGCGAATCGGCCGTCGGCGTCGATCTGCCCTGGGGCCGGCTGGGGCTCACCGTCTGCTACGACGTCCGCTTCCCCACGCTGCACCGCGCGCTGGCCGAGACCGGCGCCGAGGCGATCGCCTCCCCCGCGGCCTTCACTCGGCAGACCGGCGAGGCGCACTGGCACGTCCTGCTGCGCTCGCGCGCGATCGAGACCGGCTCCTTCGTCATCGCGGCCGCCCAGGGCGGCAAGCACGACGACGGCCGCGAGACCTATGGCCACAGCCTGATCATCGACCCCTGGGGCCGCGTCCTGGCGGAAGCCGACCACGACCGCCCCGGCGTCATCCTGGCGGAGATCGACCTCGCGCAGTCCGCCGAGGCCCGCCGCCGCATCCCGGCGCTCGAGAACGGGCGGCGCTTCGGCGTTCTGCCCCAGGCCTCGGACCCGACCCCGCTGCGCGACGTCGGGACGTGACGCCCGACGCCGGCCCAGCCGTCCAAACCCTCCCTCGCCCATGATCCGCTACCAACTCACCTGCGCCGCGGCCCACGGCTTCGACGGCTGGTTCCGCTCCTCTGCCGATTTCGACGGCCAGGCGGAGCGCGGCCTTTTGTCCTGTCCCGCTTGCGGGTCGGCCGAGGTGCGCAAGGCGCTGATGGCCCCGGCCCTGGCGACCGCTTCCGACGTCCCGGGGCCCGCCCTCGCAGCCCCCTCCCCCGCCGAGCCGGTCACGCTCGTCTCCGAAAAGGACAGGGCGTTGCGCGCGATGCTTCGGGAGCTGCGCGAGCACGTGACGCGGACCGCCGAAGACGTCGGCGACCGGTTTCCGGAGGTCGCCCGGCAGATCCACGCCGAGGAGATCGAGCCCCGCTCGGTCTACGGCAGGGCGACGTTCGAGGAGGCGAAGGCGCTGGCCGAGGAGGGCGTGCCCGTCCATCCGCTGCCGCGTTTCCCCGACGACGGAAACTGACCGCCAGCCATGCGCCACAGGGCTTGACACAGCTCCCGATCGGCGTATTTCAGCGCGCATCCGCAGCGGCTTACGCCGTTCGCGGCTCCACAGGAATTCGACCCTTTATGCCAAGCGACAGTAGTCGATGGACCGCGCCCTGCGCGGCCGTTCGCGAGCGCCTCGCCTGATCGCTTGATCGGGCTCGCCCGCGACCGGCCCGTGCGGCCGGTCGGACGAGGTGAGCCAATGACCTTTCCCAAGCGCGCCCCCGGGCGCATCGCCGCCGAGTTCGAGGCCGCCCCGCGTGAGCGCGGCGGCGATCTCGCGTTGATCATCCTGCTTGCGCTGGTGTTCGCGCCGATCGTCGCGATGCACGTAGCCTTCGCGTCGGACGACGGCGCCCAGCAGGCGTCGCCCGCGACGCAGGCGATGGCGGCTGGCGCGCGCTAGGCCGACCGCTCTTCCAGCGTCGGCGCCGGCTGGCGGCGGCGCTCGATGCGCTCCGCGAGGCCGCGATCGAACAGGTGCACGTCGCGCCGCTTGAGCGCGACCACAAGGACGCCGCCGGTGAGAAAGCCGCCGACGTGCGCCCACCAAGCGATCTGGGCGCCTTCGCCCGCGAGCAGGGCGTTGCCGGCCTGGAACACGACCCAGGCGCCGATGATCCAGAAGGCGCGAAGCCGCAGCGGGATCCGGTAGAACACCAGCACCCAGACCTTCACCTGCGGGTGCAGCATCACATAGGCGGCGACCACGCCAGCGACGACGCCCGAGCCCCCGACCAGAGGCGCGTCGGCGTTCGCCGCGCCGGCGGCGTGGGCGAGCCCGGAGCCGACCCCGCAGAGCACCAGGAACAGCAGGTAGCGGGCGCGGCCGAGATCGTCCTCGACGTTGTCGCCGAAGACCCACAGGAACATCATGTTGCCGATGAGGTGCAGCCACCCGCCGTGCAGCACGATCGAGGTGACGAGCGTGGCCCAGGCCGGCACCCGCTCATAGCCCGCCGGGAGCACCGCCTCGCCGAACAACACGCTGGGGATGAGCCCGAACGAGACCACCGAGGCTTGGCGCGCGTCGATCACGAGGCCGGACTGGAACACGACGAAGATCGCGATCGAGACGCCCATGAAGGCATAGGTCACCCACGGCCGCCCGATGTGGCGGTGGGGAGCGTCGTCCAGGAAGGGGACGAACATTGGCGGTCTCGACCCGTCAAGCGCGGCTGCGACCTCCTGCGGGCCGGCGCGCTTCCGCAAATATGGCGGCGTGGGCGACCGTCACAAGCGCTCGGACGCAGCGCTCGGCGATTGGCGCGTCAGCGTGTCTTTCCGGGCGCCCAAAGCACGTCGCCCTGGCCGAGGTTCGCGACCCGCGCGGCGACGAACAGGAAGTCCGACAGCCGGTTGACGTAGGCGAGCGCCGGCTTCGACACCGCCTCGCGCTCCGCGAGCGCCGTCATCAGCCGCTCGGCGCGGCGGGCGACGGTGCGGGCGAGATGCAGGTTCGCGGCGAGCGCGGTTCCCGCCGGCAGCACGAAGGACTTCAGCGGCTCCAGCTGCGCGTTGAGCGCGTCGATGTCCCCCTCGAGCCGGTCGACCTGGCTCTGCACGATCCGCAGCGGCTCGTAGCCCAGGTCCTCGCCGGTGTCGGGCGTCGCGAGATCGGCGCCGAGGTCGAACATCTCGTTCTGAACGCGCGACAGGATGACGTCGAGCTCCGGCGCGGCGTGCAGCCGGGCGAGCCCGATCGCGGCGTTGGCCTCGTCGACGGCGCCGTAGGTGTCCACGCGCAGGTCATGCTTCGGACGTCGGGGGCCGGAGGCCAGCCCCGTGGTGCCGTCGTCGCCGGTGCGCGTGTAGATCTTGTTGAGCTTGACCATCGCGGCCTCAGGACCCCATCGCCCAGACCGTCGCCATGATGACGACGATCGCCACGAACTGCAGCCCGACGCGCCAGCGCATCAGCTTCTGAGACCGGTTGGGATCGCCGCCCCGCATCATGTTGAACAGTCCGAGGATCAGCACGATCGCGACCGCGCCGACGGCGACCGGCACGGCGTAGCCCGAGAGAAGATCGGCCATGGCGGTCCCTCAGTTCAAAAACAGGATCGACGCGTTCAGCGCCGTGGCGAAGGCGACCCACGCCAGATAGGGGTGCAGCAGCCCGGCCGCGAGCCCGTCGATCGTCCGAAACGTCAGGATCGTCCAGACGATCGCGGCGAGCAGCGCCAGGATGACCGCGAGACCGAGCCCCGGATTTTGCGCGCCGAAGAAGGCGAAGGACCAGGCGACGTTGAGGGCGAACTGGACGGCGTAGGCCGTCAGCGCTCGCCGCCGCGCGGCCCCCTCCCCGATCACAGCCACCCGCCAGAGCGACACCGCCATCAGCGCGTAGAGGATCGTCCAGGCGATCGGGAACGCGAGCTTCGGCGGATTGAACGAGGGCTTCGCCAGTCCGTCGTACCACGGAAGATTCGGGACGGTCGCCGCGGAGCCGAGCTGGGACGCGGCGAAGCTGAGCGCGAGCGCGCCGGCCAGGATCAGCAACGAGCGCGGCGAGCGCCAGGCGGGACGGGATGCTGTCGTCATGGGGCTCACATACCGCGGTTGGGCGCGGCCCGCGAGGGGCCGCGCCTCCAATCCTCAGACCCGGACGCCCGCGGCGTCCACCTCCGCCTCGGGGACCTCGAGGTCCTGCGCCGGCGGCGGCCCGCCGTGAATCTGCGCCTCGAAGCCGCGCAGACGCTTGTAGATCGACAGCAGCTCGATGATCTGCGGCCAGGAGTTCACGAGGTACTGGAACGATTTACGCACTTCCTCGAACGCGCCCAGGATCTGCTGCATCGGCCCGAGCGTTATCTTGCCGGCCACAATGGTGGGCGCAAGCACCAGATAGGGAAATATATTGTCGATTTGCAAATAGGAAATACGTGCAACGTTAAAATATAGATAGTTAAAATACAGCCTGAAGTAATTTTTGCGGACATTAGCGAACAGTTCTCTGGCAGTTGGCGGCTGTGCGCGATCAGGGTCGTCCTCGCCATAGACCAACTCCTTGCGGTAGGCCGCTTCCACGCGTTGGTTGCGGAACTCGAGACCCGGTAGCTTGATCCCGACAAGGGCGAGGAAGGTGGTTCCGAACGCGGCCCACAGGATCGACGCCGTGACCAGCGGCTGGGGAACGGCGCCGACGATCGGCAGCTCGCTGACCGGGCCGGACAGCCGTATCAGCACGGGCAGGAAGGCGATCAGCGTCATCACCGCGTCGATCAGGCTGACGCCCAGCGTCTCCATCTGGGTGGAGAACCGCATGGTGTCTTCCTGGACGCGTTGCGAGGCGCCTTCGACATGGCGAAGTTTGGGCCAGAACGACATGTAGTAGTCGTTCATCGCCGTCCGCCAGCGGAAGATGTAGTGTTGCACGAAGAACCGGGTGAAGACGCCGACAATTACGGCAACCATGGCGATGCCGATGAACGCGAAGGCTTCGCCGTAGAAATCAGCGAGTGTAACAGGCCGGCTTTTAGAGACCGCGGCCTGCACCAGGTCGTAGAACGGCCCGTACCAAGCGTTGATTGCGACCGCCACCTGCACCTGAAAGTAGGTGACGAAAATGATCAGCGCGCTGCCGAGAATGGACCACGGCGCCCACGGATGCTTCGAGGTGGCCAACCAGTAGGCCGAGAACAGGCCGACCGCGATCGCATAGTAGATGTAGAACCACAGGAAGGGCGCGGAGACGAAGACGGCCGGCCCGACGATCGGCGGCGCGTCCGGCGCGGGCGGCGGCAGGCCGATCCAATCGCCCGCGGCCCAGCCGCCCGCGTACCACAGACCGATCGCAAGCAGCGACCACACCACGGCCGAGACGAAGAACGGTTTCGGGTTCGGGAAAAACGATACGAACATGCCCGACGGCCTCCACGTGCGCCCCCGGGGGCGGGGCGGCGACAAGGCATACGCCGGAAGCGGCGAGACGATGTCTTAAAAGTTGGAAGGGTCCCGCCCGCGGCGACCGCGCCGTTCGCCTCGCCTCACCAGACCGCGGCGAGCAGCGCGTCGCGTTCGGCGCGGGTCGGGAAGGCGCCGAAACCTCCTTCGGCGCGGACCGCGAGGGCGCCGCAGGCGGCGGCGTGCCGCAGGCTTTTGGGCCAGTCGCCGGTTTCCGCGAAGGTGGTCGCGAATCCCGCGGCGAAGGCGTCCCCCGCCCCAATGGTGTCGACGGTCGCCACTTCAAAGGCCGGCTGGGTCAGAATCGCGCCGTCCGACAGCCGGGCGATCGCCCCGGCCGCGCCGCGGGTCGCCACCAGCGCGCGGACGCCGCGTTGGAAGAGCGCCGCCGCAAGCGCCTCGGCGTCGAGGTCGACCGCGACGTCGAGCGCGAGGGCGAGCGCCTCCGTCTCGACCGCGTTCGCGACGACGATCGAGCAGGCCGCGAGGATCTCGGGCGCCACGGGGCGGAACGGCGACGGGTTGAGCACGGTGATTCGGTCCGCGCCGCGGGCGATCGCGAAGGCCTCGGCGATGGCCGCGTCGCCGATCTCGAACTGGGCGAGCGTCACTGCGGCCGCCTCGATCGCCGGCCGTGCGTCCTGGGCGTCATCGGCGGACAGCGACGCATTGGCGCCGGAGAACACCGCAATGGCGGTCTCGCCGTCTTCGGCGATGAAGCCGACGCCCGCGCCCGTCGCGCCCGTCCGGCGGCGCAGCATGGCGGGGTCGAGATCGGCGTGCGCGAAGGCCGGCGGCGCGAGCGCGCCGAGCGCGTCGTCCCCGACCGCGAACAGGCCATCGACCGTCGCGCCGAGCCTGCGCGCGGCGACCGCCTGGTTGAATCCCTTGCCGCCGGGCTCCAGCCGGAACCCAGACGCGGCGAGCGATTCGCCGGCCATGGGCAGCCGCGCAACACGTGTCGTGCACGCCGTCACGAAGCTCCCCATAATGAAAAGCTTCGCTCGCGCGTCGTTCTGGTTCATCATAAGTCACGCCCCCCGACGCGACGTCGTTCCCGCCATCCTGCGCCGAGAGCGCCTGAGCCGCTCCGCACATTATGCTGAAAGCGTTGCACGACACTCCAAGCTTACACAGTCGCCTGCGTTTGCGCGACGACACAGCGATGCCGCTTTACCGGCAACTGGAGCTGCAGATCGCCGCCCTGATCGAGGGCGGCGAGATCGGCCCGGGAGCCACTTTGCCGGCCGAGCGCCAGCTCGCGTCCGAGCTGGGCGTCAGCCGCACGACGGTGCAGCATTGCTACGGCGCCCTGCGCCGGCGCCGGCTGGTGAGCGCGCACGGCCGCCTCGGCTTCATCGTCGAAGGTCCTACGGAGAAGCTCCATCCCGGCATGGAGCGCCTCAAGGGCTTCACCGAGGAGATGCGCGAGCTCGGCCGCGTCGCGTCGTCGAAGGTGATCGAGCGCGTGATCACCCACGACCGCTCGCTCGCCTCGCTGTTCCAGCAGCCCTCGACCGCGCCGTTCCTGAAGCTCGTGCGGATTCGCTTCGGCGACGACGTGCCGCTGTCGCGGGAGGTCGCGTGGTACGACCTCGGGGTCGCGCCCGAGCTCGCCGAGGCCGACCTCTCGGGGTCGGTCTACGACCGGCTGCGGGAGATCGGCTGCGCGCTGACGCGCTGCGAGCAGACGATCGAGGCCGCCACCCCGGACGAGGACGAATGCGCGGTGTTCGGCTTCGAGGAGCCCTTGCCCTGCCTGCTCATCAAGCGCCGCTCTTTCGCGGGCGAACGCATGGTCGAGTACGTCGAGGGCCTGTTCCGCGGCGACGCCTACGCCTACCGGCTCACCCTCGGCGCGTGACCGCCTGACTTTTGGCGCGGGCGCGCTAGCTCGGCAGGGATGCCCTCGACGAGGAGACGCCCTCCATGCCGATGCGACTGACCCGCCGCGCCGCGATCGCCGGAGCCGCCGCGACCGCGGCGGTCGGCCTGACGCTCCCCGCCCAGGCCGCGACCGTGACGCTGATCGTGCCGTTTCCCGCCGGCGGCGCCGTCGACATTCTGGGGCGGCTCGTCGCCGAGCGCCTGCAGGCGAAGCTCGGGGAGACCGTGATCGTCGACAACCGCGGCGGGGCCGGCGGAATGATCGGCACGGCGGCGGTGGCGAAGGCGGAGCCCGACGGCGCGACCCTTGGCGTCGCCTCCACGTCGCAGCTGATCGCGAACAAGTATCTCTACGGATCCAGTCCGTACGATGCCGACGCCGACCTCGTGCCGGTCAGCCGCGTCGCGACCGGCACCGTACTGTGCGTGGCGAACGCGAAGATCGCGCAGGACCGCGGCTGGGCGACCTTCCGCGACCTGATCGCCTGGTCGAAGGCCCACCCGGACGAGACGCGCATGGGCTCCTCAGGCCTCGGCCAGGTCTCGCACCTGATGATCGAGCTCGTGAAGGCGCGCACCGGCGCCAGGATCCTCCACGTGCCCTACAAGGGCGGCGGCCCGGCGATCCTCGACCTGCTCGGCGGCACGATCGACATGATGTTCGACGTCATCCCCGCCCTGATGCCGCATGTGAAGGAGAAGGCCTTCCTGCCGCTCGCCGTAGGCAGCCGCGAGCGCATCCCCGCGCTCCCCGACACGCCGAGCATGAAGGACTTTTCGGACCTCAACCTCGCCGACGTCGATCTCCAGACCTGGTACGCGATCGTCGCGCCCAAGGGCTATCCCGCCGACAAGCAGGCGTCCCTGTCCAAGGCCCTGGCCGAGATCATGGAGGACCCCGCGGTGAAGGCGAGGCTGGAGCCGATCGGCTTCTCGCCCGTGACCGACGCCTCGCCGGAGCAGTTGAAAACCCGGATCGCGCAGGAGAACCCGATGTGGAGGGACATGGTGCGGCTGTCGGGCGCCAAACTCGATTAGCCGACTTCAGTCCTGCGCCGGCAGGGTCAGCCGTGCGGCCAGTCCTCCCGCCGGCCCTCGCTCCAGCGTGAGCCCGCCGCCGTAGAGCTCCGCGAGCTCCCGGGCGATCGACAGGCCGAAGCCGTGACCGGGCGTGGTCTCGTCGAGCCGCCGGCCCGGCAGCATCGCCTCGGGCAGCGCGTCCTCGGGCAGGCCCGGGCCGTCGTCTGAGATCGTCAGCGCGACCTGCGCGTCGCTCCGCCGTGCGTGAACCACGATCGCGCCGCGGGCCCATTTGCAGGCGTTGTCGAGCAGATTGCCGGCCATCTCGTCCACGTCCTGCGGGTCGCAGGCCACATGGATGTCGTCGGCCACGTCGATCGCGATCGACAGCGTCTTGCCCGCATGGATCGCCTTCAGCGCGACCGCGAGATCGTCGATCCGGGGCTTGAGCTCGGTCCGCATGCGCTGCGGTCCGCCGAGGGCTGCGGCGCGGGCGCGGGCGAGATGGTGCCGGATCCGGCGCTCGACGCGATCGACCTCGGCGCGCAGGGCGCCGTCCGGGTCGCGGCCGGGATCGTCGAGCGCCACCGAGAGCGTCGCGAGCGGCGTCTTCAGGCCATGCGCCAGGTTCGCGACGTGCAGCCGCGCGCTAGCGAGCCCCGCGGCGTTCTGCTCGATCAGCGCGTTCAGCTCCGAGGCGAGCGGCTTGAGTTCGGCCGGCTGGTCGTCCGGCACTCGCGCCGCGCGGCCGGCGCGCACCTCGCCGAGCGCCTCGCGCAGCCGGCGGAGCGGCGTCAGGCCGAACCTAACCTGCAGCAGCGACGCGCCGACGAGGCCGAGGCCCACCGCCGCGAGCGAGAGCACGAGCGGCCTCAGGGCGTCCCGCATCGGTCCGGCGACCGCGCCAAACGGCGCCGCGACAGCGATATCGACCGGCCTGCCGCCCACGTCGACGCGCGTCGCGCGCACGATCAGCGGCTCCTCCGCGGGGCCGCGGCCCTCGTCCATCTTCGGCTTCGGCTCGCGCCAGCGCGGGTCGAAGGGCGCCGGCAGCGGCCGCCGCCGCCCGGATTCGAACCCTTCGTCGCCGAGCGAGCCTGACCGCAGGACGGCCGCGCCCTCCTCGTCGACGCGCCAGTACCAGCCGGAGCGCCGCCGGTCGAACGGCGGGCCGTCGACGTTGCGGGACAGGCGGAGCCGGCCGTCCGGGTCGCGCTCCAGCGCGTCGGCGATCGTCGTCGTCTGCGCGTCCAGGCGCTGCTCGACCTGCTGCGTCACGAAGCGCTGGAGGATGAAGCCGATGGCGAGGCCGGCGCCCACGAGCGCGACCAGGGTGAGCACGGCCGCCGCGAGCGTCAGCCGTCCGGCGAGGGAGCGCGGCGCGAGCCTCATGCGCCGTCCGCCGTCAGCCGGTAGCCGCGGCCGCGCACCGTCTCGATCAGGTCGCGGCCGATCTTGCGGCGCAGCCGCCCGACGATGACCTCGAGCGAATTCGAATCGACCTCCGCGTCGCCCTCGTAGACCCGCTCCAGCAGTTCCATCCGGTCCACCACCGCCTCCTTCCGCAGCGCGAGGCAGGAGAGCACGCGCCATTCCATGCCGGTGAGCTTCAGCGGCAGGCCGTCGAGTTCGAAGGTCCCGAGCTGGGCGTCGAAGACGAGAGGGCCGCAGACCACGCGCGACGCGGACGCCCCCGCGGCCCGCCGGACGAGCGCGCGAAGCCGCATGACGAGCTCCTCCACCCGGAACGGCTTGGTCAGGTAGTCGTCGGCCCCGGCCTTGAAGCCCTCAACCTTGTCGGACCAGCTCTCGCGCGCGGTCAGGATGAGCACCGGCAGGTCGCGCCCGTCGGCGCGCCAGCGGCGGAGAACGGTCGCGCCGTCGACCTTCGGCAGGCCAAGGTCGAGCACGGCGACGTCGTAGCGCTCCGTGGCGCCGAGATGGCCGCCGTCCTCTCCGTTCGCGGCGACGTCGACCGCGAACATCTCCTCCCTGAGCGCCCGCGCGACCCGCTCGGCGAGCGCGGCGTCGTCCTCGACCAGCAGCACGCGCATGACATGTCCTCGAGAGTTCGTGGGCGTTCGATAGCCCCGCAGGCTGAACCGAAGCTGAACCGCGCGGTTCAGGCCGGGTTCGAGGGCCCTCATCTAGAACGGCGTCATCGAAACCGAACCGGAGACCATCCGATGACGACTGACAACGCCGCTCCGACCGACGAGCCGCTCGCCCCGAAGCCCGCGGAGCCCATCCGGCCGAAGCGCGGCCGCCGGGCCATCTTCGCCGCAGCCGGCGTCGCGCTTCTCGCCGCGGGCGCCGCGGCCGGCGCCGGAGCCGCGTCCTTCGCCCGTCACGGCGGCGGCGAGATGGCGCCGCTCGCGCCTGTCGCGATCTCCGCCGTGAAGGACGGCGCGGTGACCACGGTGAGGGGCAAGGTGGCCGAGATCTTCGGCAACAAGTTCGTGCTTCAGGACGACACCGGCCGCGCCCTGGTGGAGACCGGCCGCGCCGGCGAGGGCGGCAAGCTCGTGGCGGCCGACGAGGCGGTGACGGTCCAGGGGCGCTTCGAGGACGGCTTCCTGCGCGCGGCTTGGATCGTCCGCGCAGACGGCGCGGCGGAGAAGGTCGGCGGCTTCGGTCCCGGCGGGCCGAAGGAGCGCGACCGCCACGGCCACGGGCCGAAGCGGGGCGAGCGCGAGGAGGGTCCGCGGCGCGGCGCGGACGCCCCCCCGCCGCCGCCGGCTGGCGGCGCGGAGCGCCCCGGCGCGCCGCTCTGACCTCCGCGAGGGGGCGCTCCGCGCGGGGCGCCCCTTCCGTTTTCGGCCGAGGACCCCGATCTTGGGAGTAACGCGAGGCTTGGCGCGCGACCCGCGACGGCCTCTTCCTCCTGCGCGTCACGCGCGGGGGCACGCCGGGCGACGCCGGCGCTCCCGGCCGCGACGCCTGATCGGATGATCTTGATGATCCCCTTTTCCGTTCTCGATCTCGCGCCGATAGCCGAAGGCTCCACCGCGGCGGACGCCCTGCGCAATTCCGCGTCGTACGCGCAGGCCGCCGAGCGGCTCGGCTTCCGGCGGTTCTGGCTGGCGGAGCACCACAACATGACCGGCATCGCCAGCGCCGCCACGGCGGTGGTGATCGCGCACGTGGCGGCCGCGACCTCCTCGATCCGGGTCGGCTCCGGCGGGATCATGCTGCCGAACCACTCGCCGCTGGTGATCGCCGAACAGTTCGGCACGCTGGCCTCGCTCCATCCCGGCCGCATCGACCTCGGCCTCGGCCGCGCGCCGGGCACCGACATGCTGACCGCCCGCGCGCTCCGGCGCGACGTCAACGCGGCGGCCGAGCGCTTCCCGCAGGACGTGATCGAACTGCAGGCCTACTTCGCGCCGGCGGTCGAGGGACAGGCGATCCGCGCCGTGCCGGGCGCAGGCCTCGAGGTTCCGCTCTGGCTGCTCGGCTCCAGCACCTTCTCCGCCCAGCTCGCGGCGATGCTTGGGCTGCCCTTCGCCTTCGCCGCCCACTTCGCGCCGGCGGATCTCGAAGCCGCCTTCGCGGTCTACCGCGAGCGCTTCCAGCCCTCGGAGACGCTCGCGAAGCCGCATGCGATGGTCGCCGTGAACGTGCTGACCGCGGAGACCGACGCCGAGGCCCAGCGGCTGTTCACCTCGCAGCAGCAGGCGTTCCTGAACCTGCGCCGCGGCCGTCCCGGCCCGTTGCCGCCGCCTGTCGACGACATCGGAATGGTCGCGTCGCCGGGCGAAGTGGCGAGCCTCGAGCAGATGCTGCGCTACGCCTTCGTGGGTTCGGTCGAGACCGTCGAGCGGGAGCTCACGCGCTTCATCGCGCGGCTGCAGCCGGACGAGCTGATGGCGACCGGCCACATGTTCGATCCGGCCGCTCGCATCGCCTCGCTCGAGGGCGTCGCGGTCGTGCGCGACCGTCTCGCCGCGGCGGAACGCGTCGCGGCGTGACGCCGGTACCGTCAGACCACCCGGCGCAGATCGTCGGCGTACTGCTTGATCGGCGCGAGCGTGCTCATCACGCGCGCTGCGGGGAAGGCGACGATGACCTCGGTGCCTTCCCGCAGCCGGCTCTTCAGCGAAAAGTGGCCGCCGTGAAGATCGACGAGCCCCTTCACGATCGGCAGGCCGAGCCCGGCGCCCTGCTCCGCGGTCTTGATGGCGAGGCTGCCCTGGCCGAAGGAGGCGAGCACCGTCGGGATCTCGTTTTCGGGGATTCCGGGGCCCGAATCCGACACCGACAGATACTGGCCGCCCGAGGCCATCCAGCCGACCTTCAGCCGGATCTCCCCGCCCTGCGGGGTGAACTTGATCGCGTTCGACAGCAGGTTGAGCGTGATCTGGCGCAGCGCGCGCTCGTCCGCCCAGAGCGGCGGAAGGTTGGCCTCGTAGACCTCCCGGATCGAGATGCCGCGGTTCTTGGCGCGGAGCTTCAACAGGCGGTGGCAGTCCTCCACCACATAGGGAAGGCTGACGCTCTCCTCGTGCAGCTCGTAGCGACCGGCCTCGATGCGCGAGAGGTCGAGGATCTCGTTGATCAGCTGAAGCAGGTGCTGGCCGCTCTGGTGGATGTCGCCGGCGTACTCCTTGTAGGTCGGCACCGCGTGGGCCCCGAAGACCTCCGACTTCATCACCTCGGAGAAGCCGAGGATGGCGTTGAGGGGCGTGCGCAGTTCGTGGCTCATGGTGGCGAGGAACCGCGACTTGGCGAGGTTCGCCTCCTCCGCCCGGCGACGGGCCTCGTCGGAGTTGGCCTTGGCCTGCTCCAGCTCGCCGATCAGGGCGTCCTTCTCCGCCTGAAACTCCAGCGCGCCGAGCGCGTTGCGGTAGAGCTTGCGCGCGAGGAGCAGAAAATAGATCTCGACGCCCGCCGTCATTCCCGCGACCGCCGCGGAGCCGATGCCGCCCTTGGCGAGGTAGGCCGCCACCACGACCAGGGCGATGGGGATCGTCCCGGCGTAGACCGCCGCCGGCACGCTTGCGGCGAGCATGACCGGGACCGCGACGCCGACGAGCATCACGAACAGGGAGATCAGCTCGGCGGAATCCTCGCCGCCGCTGAGCAGGGCGACGATCGATCCCCAGGCGAGTCCGTTGAGGCATTCGGCGAAGACGAAGCGGGTCGTCCAGCGCCGCACGTCCAGCCCTTCGGACGGCTGGCGCATGAAGCGCTTGGCGAAGGCCCCGATCAGGGCGTGGCCGGCGAACACCGTCGCGAACCAGGCGATCGCGAACTGGGGTTCGGCCCACAGCGTCGACACGCCGGCGATGACGGCCGCGAGCGTCAGGACGACGGCGACGGCGGACAGGCGGTTCTGGGCGTAGATGCGCGCGAGTTCGACGTCGAACTCCGGACGCGTGCCCGTGGTGGAGGTCAGCCGCTCGCGTTCGGCGCGCACTTTCGCCGTCACCGTGCGTCGACGCTCGGTCGTCGTTTCGCCCGACCGGCCCTCGGCGTCCCGCATGGCCGGAAGATCGAACATGTCCACGTGGAGATCGCGTCCCGCCTCGCCCGGAGCCCGTTTGGAGCAAGGATGACCGCCAAAGGCTTAAAAGGGTGCTGACGCGACCGATCAATTGCAAAATGAGCGCCGTGCAATCCAGTCCCGACCTCGACGCGCTGGTGGCCGAGATCCGGCGGTGCCGGATCTGTCGCGACGCCCCGCGCGGGGCGCCGCTGCCGCACGAGCCCCGTCCGGTGGTCCGGGCGCGGGCGTCCGCGCGCCTCGTCGTCAGCGGCCAGGCGCCGGGCACCCGGGTGCACGCCAGCGGACTGCCGTTCACGGACCCCTCGGGCGTGCGGCTCCGCGGCTGGATGGGGGTCACGGACGAGGAGTTCTACGACGAAACCCGGATCGCGGTGGTGCCCATGGGCTTCTGCTTTCCCGGCCAGGACGCCAAGGGCGGCGATCTGCCGCCCCGCAGGGAGTGCGCGCCGGCGTGGCGGGCCTCGGTGTTCGCCGCTTTGCCCGACGTCGAGCTGGTGCTCGCGGTCGGCCGGCCGGCGCAGCGCTGGCATCTGGGGGAAGACGCCGGGAGCTCGCTGACCGAAGCGGTGATGGACTGGCGCCGCGTCCTGAACCGCGCGGCCGCCCCGCGCGTTCTGCCGCTGCCGCACCCTTCGTGGCGCAACAACGCCTGGCTGAGGCGCAACCCCTGGTTCGACGCCGAGCTGGTTCCCGAACTGCGCCGGCTGGTCCGCGGCGCGCTCGCGACGTGAAAAAGCGCGCAGGGAGCGGCGCCGTCCCGCGTATCAGCCTTCGAAGGGGCCGTTGGTCCACCCCATTAAGGAGATCGTCATGATCCGCATCGCCGCCGCAGCTCTCGCCGCGACCGTCGCCCTCGCCCCGCTCGCGGCCTCCGCCGCCGCCGGCGACGGCGACACCCGTCAGGACCGCCTGCAGAAGCGCGCCGAGATGATGTCGAAGCGCTTCGACAAGCTCGACAAGAACAAGGACGGCGCGGTCGACAAGACCGAGATGGAGGCGGCCTCCAAGCGCGCCTTCGACAGGGCCGACACCAACAAGGACGGCGTGATCGACGAGGCCGAGGCCAAGGCGATCCGCGACCGCCTGGCCGAGCGCCGCGGCGACCGTCCGGCGAAGGCCAACCACAAGGACCGCCTCGCCCGGGCTGACGCCGACAAGGACGGCAAGATCACCCGCGACGAATTCGCCGCGAGCGCGGCCCCCTGGCTCATGCGCGCCGACTCCGACAAGGATGGCAAGGTGACCAAGGCGGAGCTCGACGACTACGTCAGCACGCTGCAGAAGCGGGCGGAGAAGGCGGACGCCAGGCGCGCCGCCCAGTAAGGGAGGCTCGAGGCGGGGCTTGAGGGGTGGCGGGCGTCGGCCGCATGGCGAACCTCGAACGCGTCGGGCGCGCCGTGTCCGAGCCTGAGCCTCCGCGGCCTGGCCGCGCCGAGGCGGACGACGACGACGAACTGGTCGCCCGCGCCGCGGCCGGCGACCAGCGGGCCTTCGCCCGGCTCGTCGCCCGCCATGGTCCCCGCGCCCAGGCGCTCGCGCACCGCTTCACCGGCTCCGCCAACGAGGCCGAGGACATCGTTCAGGAAGCGTTCTGGCGGGTCTGGCGGGCGGCGCACAACTGGACGCCGGGCGTCGCCCGGTTCTCGACCTGGCTGCACCGCATCGTGGTCAACCTCTGCGTCGACCGCGCGCGGCGCGAGCGGCTGCGGCGGATGCTGCCGTTCGCGGACCACTTCGATCCGCCGTCCGAGGACCCAAGCCCCGAGCGCTCGCTCGGGGACCGCCACGCGGTCGACGCCGTCCGCCGCGACATCCTCGAACTGCCGGCCCGACAGCGGGCCGCGATCCTGCTGGCCGCCGACGGCGAGCGCTCCAACGCCGAGATCGCCGCGGTGCTGGAGACGACGGAGAAGGCGGTGGAATCGATGCTCGTGCGCGCCCGGCGCACGCTGCGCGCCCGCCATCGTGGGCGTGAGGAGGCCTGAGATGATCAAAGGATCCGAGATCGACGTCTTCGCCGACCGGCTCGACGCCTACAGCCCGGACCTCGCGCGCTGGCCGGCGGACCGCGCCGGGGAAGCCCAGGCGCTGCTGGCGCGGTCGGCGGAGGCGCGGGCGCTCCAGAGCGAATCGCAGCGTTTCGCGCGCCTTCTCGCCTCCGCGGCGGAGGCCCCCGCGCCCAACGGCTTCGCGTTTCGGGTCGTCGGCGAGATCGCGGCGCGGCGCGAGGACCGCTGGTTCCGGCTGTTCGGCTCGCCCGGCCGCTTCGGCCTCGCGAGCGCGGGCCTCTGCGCCGCGGCGGTCGTGATCGGCGTCAGCCTCGGCCTCGCCACAAGCCCGACCGGCGCGGGCTACGATCCCGGCGACGCCATCGACGTCGCATTCAACGACGTGGACCTGTGATGGCGCGACGGCCGCACTGGGCGCTCTACGCCGCGCTCGCGCTCTCGGTCGCGCTCAACCTCGGCGGCGCCGGCTATCTGTTCGCGACGGTCGAGCGCGGACGCGGCCCCCGCACGATCGACAGCACGATCGAGACCGTCGCCGGCCGCTACCCCGGCGCCACCGGCGGGGCGATCCGCGCCGCCCTGGAGAAGCGGCGCGCCGAGCTTAAGGCGGCCTTCGACGACATCCGGACAGCCCGCCGCGCCACCCGCGTCGCGATGAAGGCCCAGCCCTACGACCCGGAGCGGCTCGAAGCCGCCTTCGCGGAGGCGCGGGCGAAGAGCTCCGCCCTGCAGGCGATCGTCCACGAGGCGATCGCCTCCGCCATTCCCGGCGCGCCGCCGGACGACCGCGCGAAGATCACCGACGACAAGGACTGAGAGGCGGCGCCGCGCTCAGTACTCGACGACGCCGTCGAGCGCGTAGTGCTTGATCGTCTTGCGGTTCGCGATCAGCTCGTCGATCGTCGGCTCGTTGTTCATCGCGCGTTTGATGGCGAGCTTCATCGCCTCGTAGTTCGTGCGATAGAGGTCGGGCTTGTCGAGGTTCGGGTCTTCCGCGCAGCGGAGATCGAGCCAGACCGTCACGATGATGCAGATCTCGTTGACGATGTCCTTGGGGATCACGCCGTCGATGACGCAGTCGAGCACGGCGTCCGCGATCGCGCCCTGGACGACGCCGCCGAGCAGGTCGACGTACTCCGCGCCGGGGATCGTCACCTTCGACGTCATCAGCGTGGCGGGGCGGACCAGCTGGTTGAGGTCGCGCACCGCGAACATGCGGGTGTGACCGACGCTTTGGCCGAGCATCGAGGCGAAGGCCTGGCCGACTGGGCCGTTGACCGCGCCGATCAGAACCTCCGGCATCGCGTCGGTCGCCTGGCCCTCGGCGGCCAGAACGGTCGCCTCGCCGGCGCGGAAGATGATGTCGGTCATCAGAAAGCTCCTATGAAGGTCGTCGTCATTCCGTCGGCACGTCGCACCACACGCCTCGGGCGTCGTCGCGACACCGGAGGCAGCCGTTGGCGACGCCAAAATGCATGGCGGAGATGGAGAGCGATCCCTCCTCGACCCGCTCGCGCACCCAAGGGAAGGTCATCAGGTTCGCGACCGTCACCTCGGCGCAGGCCTGCTCGGCCAACCTCTCGCGCGCGTCCCAGTCGAGCGACGGGTCGACCTTGGCGCGCGCCTCTTCGGCGATGCCCATCCAATTGACCACGAAGTCCGAGGCCTCGGCCGGCGCGCCCTGGAACAGCGCCTTCACGCCGCCGCAGCCGGCGTGGCCCAGCACGACGATGCGGTGGACCTGAAGCACCCGCACCGCGAACTCGACCGCGGCGCTCGCGCCGTGATGCGCCTGATCCGGCGCGTAGGGCGGCACCAGCGCGGCCACGTTGCGCAGCACGAACAGCTGTCCCGGCGCCGCCCCCAGGATCTGCTGCGGATCCACGCGGCTGTCCGAGCACCCGATCACCATCACTTTCGGCGATTGCCCCTTGGCGAGCTGCTCGAAACGGCGTTGCAGCTCGGGCCAGGCTTCGGCGCGGAACCGCCGGTAACCGTCGAAAAGAGCGTCCAGCGAACCTGCCCGCTCGGGCGTCGTCGCGGGGCTGTGACCGTCATTCATGAACCGCTGCCCCCTGTCGCCGCGTAGGGTTGAAAAGGAAATGGCGCCGGGCGCACGGACCACGCCGGCCGGGCGCCCGTCAATCGCGCAGAGGGTCGCGGCCTCATCTTCGCGCGAGCCGTCTGGCCGAACGCCGCGGCGGGTCTATCTGGAACCGTTCGAGGGCATGAGCAACGCCGCCTTTAGGATCGGACGCCGATGATCGCATCCGCCTCGCCCGAGGCTCTCGAGCCGAAGGACGACGCGCTGGACGCCGCAGCCTGGGCGGCCGTTCGCGCCGTACGCCACGGCGCGACGCCGCCGGCGCATCTCAGGTCCCATCCCCTGCTGCGGATGCTCGGGCCGACGGCGGCCCCGCGCAACCTTGTGGTCGCCCAGATCGGTCAATCGCTCGACGGCCGCGTCGCCACGGTGACCGGCGCCTCGCACTACATCAACGGTCCCGGCGGCCTCGATCACCTGCACCGCCTGCGGGCGCTCGTCGAAGCGGTCGTGGTCGGCGTCGGAACGGTCTGCGCCGACGACTGCCAGCTCACGGTGCGGCGGGTCGAGGGCGTCTCGCCGGCGCGCGTCGTGATCGACCCCGCGGGCCGCATGCCGGCCGGCGCGCGGTTGCTCGCGGACGACGGAACGCGGCGCATCGTGATCCGGGCGGAGGGCGCGCCGCACTGCGCCGCGCCCGGGGTGGAGACGGTTCATCTGCCGGCCGTCGCCGGCCGCATTGAACCGCGCGACGTCGTGGCCGCGCTTGCGCGCCGCGGCCTGCGCCGGGTGCTGATCGAGGGAGGCGCGTCGACGGTTTCCGCCTTCATCGAGGCGGACTTGGTGGACAGGCTGCATGTGATGGTCGCCCCGCTGCTGGTCGGGTCGGGGCGCGCGGGCCTCGCGCTGACGCCGATCGACCGGCTCGACCTCGCGCGCCGGCCCGTCGCCGCCGCGTTCACGCTCGGCGAAGACATCCTGTTCGATTGCGACATGCGACGCTCGGCTCAGAACCGGCGCGCGGAAGGAGGGGTAAGCCATGACGCTGACGGCCTCAACGAGGACGCCCGCAGCCGGCGGCTACACGCCGACGGCTAAGGTGCTGCACTGGGTGGTGGCGATTTTCGTCATCTCGGAGATCATCGTCGGCCTGTCGCTCGACAGCATTCCGGACGGGCCGACCAAGAACACGATCTACGACCTGCACAAATCGACCGGGATCGTCATTCTCACGCTGATGATCGTCCGGCTGGCCTGGCGGCTGACCAACCCGCCGCCGCCGTCGGAGCCGACGCTGGCGCGCTGGCAGATCGGCCTGTCGCACGCGGTGCACTGGACGCTTTACCTGATCCTGCTGGTGATGCCGATCCTGGGCTGGGCCGGCTCAAACGCCTTCGGCGCGCCGGTCCCCGTGTTCTGGCTGTTCGAGATGCCGAGGATCATGTCGGAGAACAAGGAGCTGTCGAAGCAGATCCTCGCCGTGCACGCCACGCTGGGATTCGTCGCTGGCGGCCTGATCCTTCTCCACGTCGCCGCGGCGCTCTACCACCGGCTATTCCTCAAGGACGCGGTGCTGGCGCGCATGACCTGACGCTGCCTCAAGCCAGGGCTGGAGCCGGAACGCTCGTGCCCCGGCCTTGGGCCGGGACCCGGACCCGTGCGGCCACGGGATGGCGCGCCCGTCCCGCACCTTCTTGCGAGCGCCGCGTTTCTCAGTCCCGGCTCAAGGCCGGGACCCGAGGCGCGAGCCTGTCCGGCCCGCGCCGCAGCCCAGGGGGAACTCAGCCCGCGAGCGAGGCCTCGAAGTTGATCTTTGCGTTGAGCACCTTGGAGACCGGGCAGCCGTCCTTCGCCTTGGTCGCGATCTCCTTGAACTGCGCCTCGTCGATGCCCGGCACCTTGGCCGTCACCGAGAGATCGATGAAGGTGATCTGGAACCCGCCCCCCTGCTGCTCGATCGAGACCGCCGAGGTGGCGTTGATCTCGTCCGGCGTGAAGCCGGCTTCGCCCAACATCAGCGAAAGCGCCATCGAGAAGCACGAGGCGTGGGCCGCGCCGATCAGCTCTTCCGGGTTGGTGCCCTTCTCATCGCCGAAGCGCTTCTTGAACGAATAGTTGAGGTCGGAGAGGGCTCCGCTCTCGGTCGAGACCTTGCCCGAACCTTCCTTGACGGAGCCGTTCCAAACGGCGCTGCCAGTGCGCTTCATACGTCAATCTCCTTGGGGCCGGCCGCCGTTTTGGCGGCGTTGAGAGACGAATTAGGGCGGGGGATCGGATCGTCAGGGGCGAGCGGGCGCACGCCCCGCGTGCAGAGACGCGCGGGAACGCGTCACTCGGCGGGCTGCGCCGCCGTCGGGCCGCTCAGCTGCTTTCCGGCGAACTGCGCCTTGCGACGGGCCGCGAGCGCGGCGTTGAACTCGGCCCCGAGGATGAACAGCGCGGCCGAGACGTTGAGGAACACGATCGCCGTCATGATGCCCGCGAGCCCGGCGTAGGTGGACGCGTAGTTCGCGAAGCGGGCGAGGTAGATCGAGAAGCCGGTCGCGCCCGCGATCCAGAGCGCCACCGTGATCGCGACCCCCGGCAGCACGTCCATCACCTTCCGGCGACCGCCCGGGAGCCAGAGGTGGGTGAGGACCAGCCCCGTCGTCACCACCACGATCGTCAGCCCGTAGCGCGCCAGATCGCTGACGAACTCGAGATTCACCAAGGAGACGGCGTACTCCGGGAAATAGTTCGAGACATAGGTGAGGGCGAAGCCCCAGAGGATCGGCCAGAGCACGATGAAGATCGCGACCACCACCAGGCCGAAGGCGCCGAGCATCACGAACCAGATGCTCTGCAGCCGCGCGAGCCAGACCGGCTTCGAGGTGGGCGAGGCGTAGGCGCGGCCGAGCGCGATCCGCAGCGACTCCACCGCGGAGGACGACACCCACAGCGTCAGCAGCACGCCGATGGTGAGAATGCCGCCGCGTGGCGTGGTCAGGACCTTCTGAACCTCCGTCGCGAGCGGCATGGCGACGCCCGACGGCCAGGTGTCGAAGATCAGATGGACGATCGTCGAGGTCTCGGCGCCCGCGCCGAGGAACGCCGCGAGCGCGGTCACGAAGATCAGGAAGGGGAAGATTGCGAGCAGGCCCGACAGCGCGACGTGGCTCGCGATCGCCCAGCCGTCGTCGCGCTCGAAACGCTGGAGCGCGTCCCAAACCAGCCAAACCACCGAAGCCGACGCGTCCCGCAAACCTTTGCGCATGTGGCGGGAATGTAGCGCCGCCGCGGCGGAAATGGAGTCCGCGCAGCGCGCGGCTACAGCGCGCCATCGCCGCGCGCGATGCAGCCATCGGCGATTTGCGCTTGAGCGCGGCGACGAAGCGGTCGAGGAGACAGCGTCCCCGGAGTTGGTCATGATCGCGCGCCTGACGCCTATCGTCTTCATCTTGATCTGGTCGACCGGCTGGATCGTCGCCAAGCTCGCGGCCCCGCACGCCGACCCCTTCGCGTTCCTGATCGCACGGTATGTCGGCGCCGCGGCGCTGCTCGCGCCCCTCGCCGTCGTCCTCGGCGCCCGCTGGCCGGCGACGCGCGGCGAATGGGGCCATGCGCTGCTGAACGGCGCGCTGCTCCACGGGGTCTATCTCGGCGGCGTGTGGTGGGCGGTGTCGCAGGGCGTGCCGGCCGGCGTCTCGGCGCTCATCGCGGCGCTGCAGCCGCTGTTCACGGCGCTCGCGGCCGGCCCGGTGCTCGGAGAGCGGCTGGGGACCCGCCGCTGGCTCGGCGTCGCGCTCGGCTTCGCGGGCGTCGCCGCGGTGGTCGCGCCGAAACTCGCAGCCGGCGGCGCGACGGAGGGCCTCGGCGGCCTTGGCCTGCCGATCGCCGTCAACGTGCTGGCGATGGCGGCCGTCACCGCCGCGACCCTGCACCAGAAGCGTTCGCTTGCCGGCTCGGACCTGCGGACGCTGGCTCCGGCGCAGTACCTCGGCGCGCTCGCCGTCACCGCGCCGCTGGTCTGGGCGACCGGCGCGACCCGGATCGACTGGACCGGCGAGACGATCATCGCCATGGCCTGGTCGGTGCTCGTGCTTTCGATCGCGGCGATCATGCTGATGCTGGCGATGATCAAGCGCGGCGAGGTCTCCCGCGTCGCCGCGCTGATGTATCTCGTGCCCCCGACCGCCGCGGTTCAGGCCTACCTCCTGTTCGGCGAGACGCTCTCGCCGATCCAGCTTGCGGGCATGGCGCTCGCCGCCGTCGGGGTCGGGCTTGCGGCGGGAACGGCGGCAGGCGCGCCTGCGTCCGCCGAAGGGTGCATTGCGGCGAACGTCCCCGCCGGGGAGGATGCGGCCGAGAGATCGCGACCGTCGGCCTGATCGGCCCAGACGTCGTGCGCGCCATCGGAGCCTCCTGCATGACCGCCGTAGCAAAGCCCCTCGCCGCCGAGGCCGAAAGCCCCGCGGCCCGACTCGCGTCCGTCCTGCCGGCGCTCGACGCGCTGCTGTCGGAAGCGACCGCGGCGGTCCGGGCGAAGGTTCTGAAGGGCGACCGGCTCGACCCGGGGCTGCTGGAGCGCGAGCAGCGGGCGACTCACGGCCTTGCCTGGCTCGCCACCTACCGCATGGCGCTGCGCGAGCTGCACCACTGGAGCGAGCGTCTCGCCCAGGAGGGCCGCTATGGCGCCATCGAGGAGGCGATCCTGCGGATCGGCGCGGCGGAGTACGTCGCGCAGCTCATCGGCGGCATCCCGATG
Source organism: Methylopila sp. Yamaguchi (assembly GCF_002897035.1). Classification (GTDB taxonomy): domain Bacteria; phylum Pseudomonadota; class Alphaproteobacteria; order Rhizobiales; family Methylopilaceae; genus Methylopila. The sequence goes on along the minus strand of NZ_BAUX01000024.1, from coordinate 14,367 downwards.
AACCAGGGCGAGATCCTGCGCGCGACCGATCTTGGCCTCGACGCCGGCCGACCGGCCGAACTGCTGGGCGACGCCGGCCGCGAGCTGATCGCCGACGGCGGAACCGCGGAAGCGCGCGCCGCGCTCGTCGACCTGATGCGCGAGGCCGACGGCCGCGCCGGCTTCGGCGACAGCGGCCTCGACGAGACCCACGGCCAGTTCCGCGACGAGATGCGCCGCTTCGCCGACGCCGAGGTCGCGCCTTACGCCCACGCCTGGCATCTCGCCAACGCCTACATCCCGCTCGAGACCATCTCCAAGATGTCCGAACTCGGGGTGTTCGGCCTGACGATCCCGGAGGAGTACGGCGGGCTCGGCCTTGGCAAGGAGGCCATGTGCGTGGTCTCCGAAGAGCTCAGCCGCGCCTACATCGGCGTCGGCTCGCTCGGCACCCGCTCCGAGATCGCCGCCGAGCTGATCATGGGCGGCGGCACCGAGGAGCAGAAGGCGCACTTCCTGCCGAAGCTCGCCGACGGCTCGATCCTGCCGACCGCGGTGTTCACCGAGCCCAACACCGGCTCGGACCTCGCGAGCCTCAAGACCCGCGCCACCCGCGAGGGCGACGTCTACAAGGTCAACGGCGCCAAGACCTGGATCACGCACCCCGTCCGCGCCGACCTGATGACGCTGCTGGTGCGCACCGACCCGAACGAGCGCGGCCACCGCGGCCTCTCGATGCTGCTGGCCGAGAAGCCGCGCGGCACCGACGGCGACCCGTTCCCGGCGCCCGGCATGTCCGGCGGCGAGATCGAGGTGCTGGGCTATCGCGGCATGAAGGAGTTCGAGATCGGCTTCGACGGCTTCGAGGTCCCAGTCGCGAACCTGCTTGGCGGCGTCGAGGGCGAGGGCTTCAAGCAGCTCATGAAGACCTTCGAAAGCGCCCGCATCCAGACCGCGGCGCGCGCCGTGGGCGTGGCGCAGTCGGCGCTCGACATCGGCCTGCGCTACGCCGAGGAGCGCGCCCAGTTCGGCAAGGCCATCGTCGCCTTCCCGCGCGTCGCCGACAAGCTCGCGATGATGGCGGTCGAGGTCCAGATCGCGCGCCAGATCACCTATTTCGCGGCGCGCGAGAAGGACAAGGACCACCGCTGCGACCTGGAGGCCGGCATGGCGAAGCTGCTCGCCGCCCGCGTCGCCTGGGCGGCGGCCGACAACGCCCTGCAGATCCACGGCGGCAACGGCTTCGCGCTCGAGTACCAGATCTCCCGCGTGCTCTGCGACGCGCGCATCCTCAACATCTTCGAGGGCGCGGCCGAGATTCAGGCCCAGGTCATCGCCCGACGCCTGTTGGAGCAGGGGGCCTGAGGGCTTCAAGCGCCGGGCGATAGGTCCTTAGGACTTCCGCCGACCTTCGGCGGCCGCGGGAGAGGGATCGGCCGCGTCGGGCTGCCGCCCCGGGCCCGCGACCGCGCGGTCAAAGCACCGCGCCGTACCCCGTGAGCGCCAGCACCACGCCGCGGCGGTTGACCTGCTGCACGGTCGAGGCGCCCCGCACCGCGTGGGCGGCGCAGACGCCCGCCGCCTCGCCCGCCATCATGTAGGCGGGCTCCATCCGGTAGCTGCAGTTCACCACTCGTGTCACCGAGGCGCAGACCGGCACGATCAGGTTGATGCACTCATGCTCCTGCGGCAGCAGCGCGCGCAGCGGCAGGCTGTAGCGTTGCGCGCCCATCCCGGGCGTGTCCTTGGCGTTGCTGCCTTCGATGACGAGCTTGCCGTTGACGTCGGCCAGATATTGGGTGGGGTGGCTGTCGTAGTCGTAGCCCCACAGCAGCACGCCGTCCGCGAAGCGCGCGCCGCGGTTTGTGTAGCGCTGGTGGAGCTTGAACTGCCCGTTCATGCGCCGCGCCTCACGCACGTAGAGCTGGCGCGGCCAGTTGTCGTTGTTGGCGAACTCGCTGCGGGAAAGGCCCCATTCGTTCACGCTGTCGCGGAACGTCTGCGGAAGTCTCGGATCGGTGGCGAAGAAATACAGCCGCCCGGCCTGGTACGAGGCGTGGAAGTCGTTGATCTGCCGCCGCACCGCCCGGGTGGCGGTGGGATAGGCCCAGTTCGCGCCGACCGGCTCGTCGTTGTTGCGATCGACCTTCGCGATGCCGGGAAGTTCGCCGCCGGCATGGAACGCGTCGCCGGAATAGCTGCGCTGCAGATCGATCAGGTAGAGGTCGGGATCGTAGGTCCGCGGCCGCTCGAACGGGCGGCGATCGCTTGGGACGTTGGTGAGGCTCAGCCGGTAGTTGAAGCCCATGACGCCGGCGTCGGCCGCGCCGATCGCGAGGCTGGGGAACGGCCGCACCAGCGGCAGCAGGCGGCCGGCGCTGTCCCGCACGGTGATTTTGGTTTTCGGCAGCTGGGCGACCCCGAAGCCGGCCGTGGGCTCGGAATAGGCCCGCTTCGCGTCGCGGCCGACCTCGTAGGACACGCCCGCGGCGGCCAGGACATCGCCCTCGTAGCTTGCGTCGATGAAGACCTTGCCGGCGAGATGGGTGTCGTCCTCCAGCAGCAGGTACTTGATGCGCGCGCCGTCCCGCGCGAGCGGGCGCCGTTCATTGACGTCGCCGGGAAACACCACGATCCCCGCTTCGTCCAACAGCCCGCGGAAGAAGGCCTCGGCGACGTGCGGCTCGAACCGGAACGCTTTGGGCAGGCCATAGTGCGCGCCCATCGCCGTGAAGAAGCGTCCGGCGAGACCGCCGATTGGCTGCTTCGCGTTGGCGTCGGAGCGGCTGAGCCCGTTCGCGGTCATGCCCCCGATCGGGTTTGGCCCGACGACCAGCGCAACCCGCAGGTTCTCGCGCGCCGCGGCGTAGGCGGCGATGACGCCCGCGGAGGTCGCCCCATAGACCACGACGTCGAAGTGGAGCGCGGACGAGGCAGGCCCGCCCGAGACTGTGAGAACGCTCGCGGCGGCGCCGGCGACAAAAGTGCGACGCGTCAGGATCAGCGTCACGGCCATGCCCCCCAGCATCAGCGACGACGGTATGGCTTCGCATGCGTCGCGACGCCTCGGCGCCCCGATCCTGGCGTCCGTTTAGGGCCCGGCGCGTGGAGGATTGGGCGTGGCGCATCGCCAGACGGCGCTGCCGGCTTCGTATCCAAGCGGCGGCGCCGTCCTCACGCCACAGCGTAGATCCGGCGTCGTTAGCCTACAAGAAAAATCTGTGAATTAGGACAGGACAGCATCCCTGACAGGCACATTGCACGAGGTCAGACGCCTGACGGGCCTTCATAGGGCGATGAGTAAATTTTTCATTCAACTACAGTAACTTAATCGCTCGACGCAGCGCCGAACGGAAGCGCGCGGCAATCTCTATGATTGTATCTTACCTCTTGATCGCGCAAAAATTGCTTTCATGACTCGCTATCTCCCCGATTGACGCCGCTTAATTTTGGCATCATTCTGGTCATCAGCAGGCGATCATATGTCGGAGACAAGCCCTTCGACGCAACAATCGGTCGCCGAACGAAGTCCCGTCAGGGACGTGTCGGCGGAACGCGGCGGCCAATCGGGGGATAGCCGCTGCGTTCCGCCACACATTGTTGGCGCCATTCGGCGGGCGCTTCCTTCTGTCGTCGATGCTATTTCGTGCCGTAGAGCCGGTCGCCGGCGTCGCCCAGACCGGGGACGATGTAGCCGAGCTCGTTCAGCCGCTCGTCGATCGCCGCGGTGAACAGCGGCACTCCGGGGCAGGCCTCGACGAACCGCTTCACGCCTTCGGGCGCGGCCAGCAGGCAGAGCGCCCGGATGTCGCGGGCGCCCTTGCGGCGCATCAGCTCCACCGCCTCGACCATGGAGTTGCCGGTCGCGAGCATGGGATCCACCACGATCACGAGCCGATCCCCGAGGCCCGCCGGCGCCTTGAAGAAGTACTGGACGGGCTCGAGCGTGTCGTGGTCGCGGTAGAGGCCGACATGGGCGACGCGCGCCGCCGGGACGAGGTCGAGCATGCCGTCCACCAGCCCGTTCCCGGCGCGCAGCACCGAGGCGAACACGAGCTTCTTGCCGGAGATCTTCGGCGCGCGCATCGGCGCGACGGGCGTATCGATGTCCACCAGCTCCGTCGGCAGGTCGCGCGTCACCTCATAGGCGAGCAGCAGCGAAATCTCCCGCAGCAGCAGGCGAAAGTCCGCGGTCGAGCGCTCCCTGTCCCGCATCAGGGTCAGCTTGTGCTGCACCAGCGGATGGTCGATCACCGTCACTTGCGCCATCGTAGCCCCCAAGCTCCCCGGATCTGGACTGTTCACGCGATCCGCTCCTGGATCAGCGGCCGTTCCGCGACCGCCCCGACGCCGATCTCGTAAGCGCGGCGAACCGCAGCGGCGGCCCGGTCCGCGGCCGCGGCGTCGCGCGCGTGAACCCTCGCGAGCGGCCGCTCCGGTCCGACCTCGGCCCCCACGGGCGCAAGCCGGTCGAGCCCGACCGCGGGATCGATCGTCTGGTCGGGTCGCGTACGGCCGCCGCCGAGGCCGACCACCGCGAGGCCGAGCGCCCGCACCTCGATCCGCACGACCCGCCCCGGGGTCTCGGGCGCGACCTCGACCACCACGGGGGCGCCCGCGAGATGGGCGTCGGGGCGCTCCATCAGGTCGATTGGTCCGCCGAGCGCCGCCACCATCCGGGCGAAGCGTTCGGCGGCGGCGCCCGAGGCGAAGGCGCGCTCCAGCGCCGCGCGGCCCGCCGCGGCGTCGCCGGTCAGGCCCGCGAGCAGCAGCGCCTCGGCGCCCAAGGCCAACGTCACCTCCATCAGCCGCGCGTCGCTGCGCCGGCCGGCGAGAACCGCGACGGCGTGGGCCGTCTCCAACGCGTTGCCGGCGACGTTCGCCAGCGGCTGGTCCATGTCGGTGAGCAGCGCGACCGTGGGAAGCCCCGCGCCCCTCGCCACCTCGACAAGGCTCGTCGCGAGCCGCCGGGCGTCGTCGTCGTCCGGCAGGAAGGCGCCGGAGCCGGTCTTCACGTCCATGGCGAGGCCGCCGAGGCCCGCCGCGAGCTTTTTCGACAGGATCGACGAGGTGAGCAGCGGAATCGCCTCGACCGTGCCGGTCACGTCGCGGATCGCGTAGAGCCTGCCGTCGGCCGGCGCGAGGTCGGGGGTCTGGCCCACGATGGCGCAGCCGACGTCGCGCACTGTCGCCCGAAGCGCGTCGAGGGCGGGCCGGACCGCATAGCCCGGGATCGCCTCCAGCTTGTCGACGGTGCCCCCGGTGTGGCCAAGACCGCGGCCCGCGATCATGGGCACATGGGCGCCGCAGGCCGCGAGCGCCGGCGCGAGCAGCAGGCTCACCGTGTCGCCCACGCCGCCGGTCGAGTGCTTGTCGACCACCGGGCCGGGCAGGTCGTCCCAGCTCAGGGTCCGGCCCGAGGCGGTCATCGCGCGCGTCAGCGCCACCGTCTCGTCGCGGTCGAGACCCCGGAGGAAAGCCGCCATGGCGAAGGCGCCGACCTGCGCGTCGCTCAGGCTTCCCGAGGCGACGCCGGCGACCAGCGCGCCGATCTCCCCGGCCGAGAGCCGCGCGCCGTCGCGCTTGCGGCGCAGGAGCTCCTGCGGCGGAAGGTCAGAGGCCATCCAGCCCCTCCACGAACCGCGTCAGCAGGCGCGTCAGCGCCGCCGCGCCGGCGGCCGCCGCCGTCTTGGTCTCGGCGTGGCTCGGCCCCTGCGCGCCGAGCCCGGCCGCGAGGTTGGTGACCACCGAGATCGCGGCGAGCTCGAAGCCGGCCCAGCGCGCCAGCACCGCCTCCGGCGCGAGCGACATGCCGACGAGGTCGGCGCCGAGAACTTTGGCCGCGCGGATCTCCGCCGGCGTCTCGAAGCTGGGGCCGGGGAAATACATGTAGACCCCCTCCCCCAGCGGAACGGCCTCCGCGGCGGCCGCCTTGGCGAGCGCGGCGCGGAGCGGCGGCGCATAGGCGTCGACCATGTCGACGAAGCGCTCGTCGCCGGCGAGGCCGACCAGAGGGTTGAGCCCCGTCAGATTGATGTGGTCCGAGATCGCGACCAGCGCGCCGGGCGGCGTGGCCGGATCGAGCGAGCCGGCTGCGTTTGTCAGCACGATCCGGCGGACGCCGAGCGCCTTCAAGGTGGCGAAGGCCGGCCGCATCGCGGCGGCGTCGCCGGCCTCGTAGGGGTGGGCGCGGCCGTCCAGCGCAACGACCCTTTTGCCGGCGAACGTTCCCACCACGACGCGCTTGGCGTGGCCCGAGACGGCGCCCGCCGGAAAGCCTTCGAGATCGGCGAAGGCAATCCGGTGGGCGTCTTCGAACCGTTCCGTGACGACCCCAAGGCCGGTGCCGAGCACCAGCGCGGTCTCGATGGCTGCGCCGCCTGCGAGGCCGCGGATCCGGTCGGCGGCGGACGTCATGGCTGCGTCTCCAGGTTCGCAGGCCCGAAGGAGGCCGGCAGCAACTCTTCCAGGGTGAAGCGGGCGCGCACGCCCTCGGGCCCTGCGGCCAGCACGTGCGCGCCGTCGGCGGCGAACTCGCGGATGCGCTGGCGGCAGGCGCCGCAGGGGGTGCAGAGGGCCGGTCCGTCGCCGAGCACCAGGATCGCCGCAATCCGGCGCCCGCCGGCCGCGACCATGGCGGAGATCGCGCCGGCTTCGGCGCAAGTCCCCACGGGGTAGGCGGCGTTCTCGACGTTGCAGCCGGCGTGGATCGCGCCCTCGGGCGTCGCGAGCGCCGCGCCCACGCGGAAGCGCGAGTAGGGCGCATAGGCCGCGGCCCGGGCCGCGACCGCGGCGTCGAACAGGGCGGCCACGGTCGGCGCGTCGGTCATGCGGTCCTTAAGGTCCTGCGGCGGGCCGGGCAGCATAGACCGCCCCCGCGCGCCGGGGCCAGCCGGCCGCGTCGCTTATCCGCTGGCGCTGCTCGGACAGCGGTGGCACCTTGGTAGGTATCCGCCATGACGGGCTTCGAGGAGGCTTGGCTGCATGGGTGCGATCGCGGTGCGCATGCTCCGGGCGTCGATCCGGATGGTCCTTCCGCTTGCGGCGCTCGCGGGCTCCGCCGCGTTCGCCGCGCAGCCCGCGGAGACCGACGTCGACCTCGAGCTGGTGCTCGCCGTCGACATCTCCTACTCGATGGACACCGAAGAGCAGCAGGTGCAGCGCGAGGGCTACGGCGCGGCGATCGTGTCGAAGCCGGTGCTGGACGCGATCCGGGACGGCCTGCTCGGCCGCATCGCGGTGACCTACGTCGAGTGGGCCGGCTCCGAGGAGCAGGCGACGATCGTTCCCTGGCGCATCATCGACGGCCCCGAAAGCGCGCAGGCCTTCGCCGCGGCGCTCGCGGCGCAGCCGCTGCGGCGGGCCTACCGCACCTCGATCTCGGGCGCCCTCGCCTACTCCGCCCGCGCCTTCGAGGCGAGCGGCGTGCGCGGGCTGCGCCAGGTGATCGACGTCTCCGGCGACGGGCCGAACAACCAGGGCGAGATGGTCGAGCGCGTGCGCGACGAGGTGCTGGAGCGCGGCGTGGTCATCAACGGCCTGCCGCTGATGCTGAAGCGGCCGAGCTCCGCGATGATGGATCTCGGCGACCTCGACGCCTACTACCGCGACTGCGTCATCGGCGGCCCCGGCGCCTTCGTGCTGCCGGTGCGCTCGGTCGACCAGTTCCCGGACGCGGTGCGGACCAAACTGGTGATGGAGATCGCGGGGCTTCCGCCCGCGGCCCCGGCGGAGCCCGAGACCCTGACGGCCGTTCCGGCCGCAGGCGTCGCCCAGGGCCCGTCGTCCTGCACCGTCGGCGAGCAGCTCTGGCGCGACCGCTTCGGGAACTGAGGGCGGTCTTGACCTCCGGTTCACCATCCCGCGAAAGGCCGCCCGCCGCTTAACCCCGTCCCAACCCCGGCGCCGGAGGCTCGAGGCTCGATCGACAGCCGCCGGTCCGGGAGACGTTGCGCGTGATCAAGATGCTGCTCGTGACCGCCGGGCTGGTGGCCGGCGCCGCCTTCGTCGCGCCGCAGGTGCTGGAGCGGGCGGAGACGACGCCTGCGGCGCCGTCCGCGCGCCCGGCGACGGCCAAGGCGCCTGACGCCGCCGACGGGGGCGTCCTCACGCTGCGCGCCGGACCCGACGGGCACTACCGCGCGGAAGCCTTGATCTCCGGCCGTCGCGTGCCGGTGCTGGTCGACACCGGGGCAAGCGTCGTCGCGCTGTCCTACGAGCAGGGCCTAGCGCTCGGCCTCGTCAGCGGCGGCGACAGGTTCGACGTGGCCGTCTCCACCGCCAACGGCCAGGTCGGCGCCAAGCGCGTGGTGCTGCGCGACGTCCGCCTGGGGTCGATCATCGTGCGCGACGTGGCCGCGCTGGTGCTCACCCGCGGCGCTATGGACGGCAACCTGCTCGGCATGAGCTTCCTCAGCCGCCTCCGCCGCATGGAGGCCAACGCCGGACACCTGACGCTGGAGCGGTAGCGCGCGCGCCGGCAGCGGGCGCGAAGGGCCGCGCTCTACCCCCGCCCCGGCCGACTTTTTTCGCCGTCGCCGCGCCCGCGGCCCATTCGGTCCTATAACTCCCGCGCAACGAGAGCCTCAAACGACGCGGAGACGACGATGGCCGAGATCAGCGAACGCGCAGGCAAGCCGGCGGAGCCGTCCTGGCTGGTGAACGTGCCCAAGCTGATGACGGATTACTTCACCGGCGAACCGGACCTCGCCGTCCCCGCGCAGCGCATCGCCTTCGGCACCTCCGGCCACCGCGGCTCGTCGCTCGACGCGATCTTCACCGAGACCCACCTTCTCGCCGTCGCCCAGGCCATCTGCCTCTGGCGCGCCAAGGCCGGGATCGATGGCCCGCTCTATGTCGGCAAGGACACCCACGCGCTGTCCGAAGCGGCCTTCGCGAGCGCTGTCGAGGTCTTAGCCGCGAACGGCGTCGAGACCGTGGTGGACGAGGCGCTCGGCTACACGCCGACCCCGGTCGTGAGCCACGCGATCCTCGCCTACAACCGCGGCCGGACGCAGGGCCTCGCCGACGGCGTGGTGATTACGCCGTCGCACAATCCGCCGGAGGACGGCGGCTTCAAGTACAACCCGCCAAACGGGGGACCGGCCGGCGGCGAGATCACCGGCTGGATCGAAAAGACTGCGAACGAGCTGATCGCCGGCGGCCTCAGGGACGTGAAGCGCATTCCGCTGCAGCGCGCGCTCCGCCTGCCGAACGTCACCCGCCACGACTTCATCTCGCCTTATGTCGCCGACCTGGCCAACGTGATCGATCTCGACGCCATCCGCGCTGCGGGCGTGCGCATCGGCGTCGATCCGCTCGGCGGCGCGGGGCTGCCCTACTGGGCGCCGATCGCCGAGCGCCACCGGCTCGACCTCACCGTGGTCAACGACCGCGTCGATCCGACCTTCAGCTTCATGACGGCGGACTGGGACGGCAAGATCCGCATGGACTGCTCCAGCCCCTACGCCATGGCGTCGCTGATCGCGCTGAAGGACCGCTTCCACGTCGCCTTCGCCAACGATCCCGACGCCGACCGCCATGGGATCGTGACGCCTTCGGCCGGGCTGATGAACCCGAACCACTACCTCGCCACCGCGATCGCCTACCTCTACCGCCACCGCCCAGACTGGAAGGGTTCGCCCGCCATCGGCAAAACGCTGGTGTCCAGCTCGATCATCGACCGGGTCGCGGATTCGCTTGGCTTGAAGCTCGTGGAGGTGCCGGTCGGCTTCAAATGGTTCGTGGACGGGCTGACCGACGGCTCGCTCGGCTTCGTCGGGGAGGAGAGCGCCGGCGGGACCTTCCTGAAGCGCGACGGCTCGGTCTGGACCACCGACAAGGATGGGCTGATCCTCGGCCTGCTGGCCGCCGAGATGACGGCGGTGACGGGCAAGGATCCCGGCGCCCTTTACGAGGACCTGACGCGCGAGCTCGGCGCGCCGGTCTACGCCCGCGTCGACGCCGCCGCGACGCCCGAGCAGAAGGCGGTGCTGAAGAAGCTCTCGCCCGAGCAGATTCCCGGCGAGGAGCTCGCCGGCGAGCCGATCCGTGCCCGGCTGACCGACGCCCCCGGCAACGGCGAGGCCTTCGGCGGGGTGAAGGTGACCACCGAAAACGGCTGGTTCGCCGCGCGGCCCTCGGGCACGGAGAACGTCTACAAGATCTATGCGGAGAGCTTCATCGGCCCGGAGCATCTCGCCCGCATCCAGACCGAGGCGCGCGAGATTGTCACCAAGGCGCTGGGGGGCTGAGGGGCGCTCGGAACCAAGCCGTCATGTTCCGGCCTTGAGCCGGGGCCCATAACGGCCCTCCTTTCCGAACAGACCGCCACGCAGGCGCGTCCTTCTTCCGCCGGCGCGCGTCTGGGTCCTGGCTCAGGGCCAGGACGCAACCGCGGCGTTTTGTGGGCTGATTTCCAACGCAGGGAGAGAACGCGTCCAAGTAGGGGCGGTCTCCGCCGACTGCCGCCGCCTCTGCGCCGCATAGATCGCGGGATCCCTCCCCTTGGATAGGGGCCGGTGGACGGGCGAAGCCCGGCTGGGTGGGGCGCTTCCGCAGACCCCGCTCCGTTCGAACGTCTACGCCCAAAAGGCCCCACCCGACCCCGGCTGCGCCGGGGCCACCCTCCCCACGCCTCCGGCGCGAGGAGAGATCCCCGCGTCTGACCGACAGACCTAGGAGACCTCAAGCTCTTCAGGCGTCTGGGCGTTGCGCCCTTACCCCGCTCCGCTCGCGCGCACCAGGACCTTGCCCTTGGCCTCGCGGCGGGCGATGCGGCCGATGGCCTCGATCGTCTCGTCGAGCGGCAGGACGACGTCCACCGGGGCTGAGATGTCGCCGTCGGCGGCCCACGCGAACAGGCGGGCCAGCTCCGCCCGGTTCGCCTCCGGCTCGCGCTCGGCGTGCGCGCTCCAGAACACGCCGCGGACGTCGGCGCCCTTCAGCATCGGCAGGTTGAGCGGCAGCTTGGGGATCTCGCCGGCCGCGAAGCCGATGACGAGCAGCCGGCCCCGCCAGGCGAGCGCCCGGACGGCGGCCTCGGTCGAGGCGCCGCCGACCGGATCGTAGACCACGTCGACGCCCTTAGCCCCGGTCAGCTCCTTCAGCCGCGTCTTGAGGTCCTCCGCGGCGTAGTCCAGCGTCTCATCGGCGCCGCGGGCGCGGGCGAAGGCGAGCTTGTCGTCGGAGGAGGCGCAGGCGATCACCCGCGCGCCAAGCAGCTTGCCGATCTCGACCGCCGCGATCCCGACGCCGCCGCTCGCGCCCAGAACCGCGAGCGTCTCGCCCCGGCGGAGCTGCCCGCGGTCGGCGAGCGCGTGCAGGGTGGTGCCGTAGGTGATGATGAGGCCGGCGGCCTTGGCGAGGTCGAGCTCGTCGGGCACCAGCGTCAACGCGTCGGCGCGGACCACGACCTGCTCGCGGCAGGCCCCGTAGCCGAGGTAGCCCGCGACCCGGTCGCCGACCGCAAGGCCCTCCACCCGGTCGCCGACCGCCGCCACGACGCCCGACATCTCGCCGCCGGGCGAGAACGGCAAGGCGGGCTTGGTCTGGTAGGCGCCCTTGGTGATGAGCGTGTCGAAGAAGTTGAGCGCGGCGTAGGCGACGTCGACCACGACCTCCTCGGGGCCGGGCGCAGGCGCGGGCAGGTCGACGAGGCTCAGGGCCTCATAGCCGGCGAGCTCGGTGCAGAGCACGGCCTTCATGCGGTTCGCTCCGTTGTGGGATGAGAGACTTGGATGAGGCCGCCGCGCTACTTCGCGTCGACGAGGCCGTCGCCCTCGAGACGGCGGCGCAGGCGGCTGAACGCGAGCCGTATGCGGGACTTTACGGTGCCGAGCGGCAGGCCTTCGGACTCGGCGATCTCGCTGTGGGAGCGACCCTCGAAGAAGGCCAGCCGCACCAGCGTCAGCTGCTCGGGCGGCAAGGTCTCCATCGCCCGGCGGACGATGCCGTCGCGCTCGTTCGCCGCCATCGCGACGTCGGCCTGGGGCGCGTCGTCGATTGGGACGATCGCTTCGTCGAGCTCGACCGTCGCGCCATGCGCCCGACGCAAGAGGTCGATCCGCCGGTTGCGGGCGATTCGGTAGAGCCAGGTGCCGACGGAGGATTTCGCGGGGTCAAACAGAGCGGCCTTGCGCCAGAGCGCCACCATCGCGTCCTGCGCGACCTCCTCAGCCAGCGCCGGGTCCGCGCCGAGACGCTGCAGGTAGGCCGCGAGTCGCGGGGCGTAATGGTCATAGAGCGCCGCGAAGGCCTCGCGGTCACGGTCCTGCGCGACGCGAGCGACAAGATTCGCCATCGCCGCTGAAAGATCGCCCGCCGAAGTCACCCGTCCGTCCGCCCGCTCCCTCGCCGCCGTGGCGCGGCGCGCGCCGCCGAAACCGACGTCAACTCACTAAAGCATGACTTCTCGTAACCGGATAAGCGGCGGGCTTGGTCAAATTTTCTAAACTTTTGACGTAGCTTCATGGCAGTCACCACGAGCCGACGGCCGTGGGCGCGCGTTCGCGCGCTCCGCCGCCCTCTCCCGGGCCGCCCCGCAGCGCCTGTCCTCCAGCGCCGCGGACCAGACTGAAAGACACGCCTATGCCTGCTCGCACCCGCCTCTCCCTCGCTCTCGCTCTCGGCGCCGTCGCGCTCACGCCGGCGGGCCCGGCCGCAGCGCAGGGCGCGCCGGGCGCGCAGCCGGTCGAACTCGGCAAGTACAACGCGTGGGGAGCCTATTCGGCCGCAGTGAAGGCGGGGAAAGTCTGCTACGCGCTGGCGCAGCCCGGCTCCCGCAGGCCGGCGGGCCTGAACCGCGATCCGGCCTACTTCTTCATCTCGAACCGGCCCAAGGACAGCGTGAAGAACGAGGTCAGCATCGTGGTCGGATTCTCGACCAAGGCCGAAAGCGCGGTGCAGCTCGGCGTCGGCGGCCAGAACTTCTCGCTCTACACCCGCGCGGACGGCGCCTTCATGCAGTCGGCCGAGGAGGAGGCGAAGCTCATCCAAGCGATGAAGGGCGGCTCCGACATGACGGTGAAGGCGACCTCGCTCCGCGGCAACGTGACCACCGACACCTATTCGCTGGCCGGCATCTCCGCCGCGCTCGACCGCATCGACAAGGAATGCCGCTGAGCGTCTGAGCGGCGCCCTTGCCACGGGCCCGGCGGAGATGCTTCCTCCGCGGCCATGGCTGACCTTGTCCCGCTCCCGATCGACGAGGCGCTGCCGCGCCTGACGGCGGCGCTGGCCGAGCGGTCCTCGGCCGTGCTCGTGGCGCCGCCCGGCGCCGGCAAGACCACCCGCGTGCCCCTCGCCCTGCTCGCCGCCCCCTGGCGCGGCGACGGCAAGATCATCGTGCTGGAGCCCCGCCGCCTCGCCGCCCGGGCGGCCGCGGACCGCATGGCGTCGACGCTTGGCGAGCGCGTCGGCGAGACGGTCGGCCTGCGCGTCCGGCTCGGCTCCAAGATCGGGCCCCGCACCCGGATCGAGGTGGTGACCGAGGGCGTGTTCGCGCGGATGATCGTCGACGACCCGGAGCTGAAGGGCGTCGCGGCGGTCCTGTTCGACGAGTTCCACGAGCGCTCGCTCGACGCCGACCTCGGCCTCGCCCTCGCGCTCGACGCCCAGTCCGGGCTGCGGGAGGACCTGCGGATCGTGGTGATGTCGGCGACGCTCGACGGCGCGCGCGTCGCGGCTCTGATGGGTCAACCCGACGTCATCGAAAGCGCGGGCCGGGTTCACCCCGTGTTAACCCGCTATTCACCTCGCGACGCCCGGACGCGCGTCGAAGACGCCGCCGCCTCCGCCATCCGGCGCGCGCTCGCCGAAGAGCGCGGCGGCGCGCTCATGTTCCTCCCCGGCCGCGCCGAGATCCGCCGCGTCGCCGAGCGACTGGCGCAAGCGGACCTCGGGCCCGACGTCGACGTGGTCGAACTCCACGGCGGCCTCGACCCGCGGGAGCAGGACCGGGCGGTCGCCCCCGCCGCGCCCGGCCGCCGCAAGGTCGTGCTCGCGACCTCGATCGCCGAGACCTCCCTCACCCTCGAGGGCGTTCGGATCGTGATCGACAGCGGTCTCGCCCGCGTGCCCCGGCACGAAGCGGCGCTTGGGATCACCCGGCTGGAGACCGCCCGCGTCTCCCGCGCGGCCGCCGACCAGCGCCGCGGCCGCGCCGGGCGCACCGAGCCCGGCGTCTGCTACCGGCTGTGGGAGGAGGCCGCGACCCAGAGCCTGCCCCCCTTCGCCGAGCCTGAGATTTTGGCGAGCGATCTCAGCGGCTTTATGCTCGACCTCGCCGCCTGGGGCGTGAGCGATCCGGCGTCCCTCGCCTTTCTCGACCCGCCGCCGAAGGCCGCCGTCGCCGAGGCGCGCGCGCTGCTCGCGGGCCTCGGCGCTCTC
>NZ_BAUX01000023.1 GCF_002897035.1 Methylopila sp. Yamaguchi | reverse complement strand
TGAGGACGGCGGCGCCGTTCTTGCTCGTTTTAACCGGCGTCCGAATGACGCCACGATCAGAGTGCAATCGCGTTCCGGACGTTCAAAACTGAACCGTCGCCCCCATATGGACGCAAGGGGCGAGCTCCGAAATCAACGCAAGGTCTAATCCGATGTCACGCCAGGCGGCGAACGAGGCTTTCAACCGCACCTCCTTCCTCTGGGGCGGAAACGCCGCCTATATCGAGGACCTTCAGGCGCGCTACCAGAAGGATCCGTCCTCGGTGGACCCGCAGTGGCGGGCCTTCTTCGAGGATCTCGGCGACCCGTCGGACGCGGTTGAGAAGACCGCGGAGGGCCCGTCCTGGGAGAAGCCGAATTGGCCGGTGCCCGCGAACGGCGAACTGGTCTCGGCGCTCGACGGGAACTGGGGCGCCGCCGAAATCGTCATCGGCGACAAGATCAAGGCGAAGTCCGAGGCCAAAGGCCAGGGGCTGACGCCGGAGCAGATCCGCGCCGCGACCCGCGACTCGACCCGCGCGCTGATGATGATCCGCGCCTACCGAATCCGCGGTCATCTCGCGGCTGACCTCGATCCGTTGAAGCTTGAGCCCCGTCCCGACCGCGAGGAGCTCGACCCCGCGTCCTACGGCTTCTCCGAGGGCGACCTCGACCGCAAGATCTTCATCGACTACGTGCTCGGGCTTGAGTTCGCGACCGTGCGCGAGATGCTCGCGATCCTGAAGCGCACCTACTGCTCAACGCTCGGCGTCGAGTTCATGCACATCTCGGAGCCGGCCGAGAAGGCCTGGATCCAGGAGCGCATCGAGGGGCCGGACAAGGGCGTCGCCTTCACCCCCGAGGGCAAGCGCGCGATCCTGACCAAGCTGGTGGAGGCCGAGGGCTTCGAGAAGTTCCTCGACGTCAAGTACACCGGAACCAAGCGCTTCGGCCTCGACGGCGGCGAGTCCATCGTCCCGGCGCTGGAGCAGATCATCAAGCGCGGCGGCGCGCTCGGCGTGCGCGAGATCGTGTTCGGCATGGCCCACCGCGGCCGCCTGAACATCCTCGCTCAGGTGCTCGGCAAGCCGCACCGCGCGATCTTCCACGAGTTCAAGGGCGGCTCCTGGACGCCCGAGGAGGTCGAGGGCTCCGGCGACGTCAAGTACCACCTCGGCGCCTCGTCCGACCGCGAGTTCGACGGCAACTCCGTCCATCTCTCGCTGACCGCCAACCCCTCGCATCTCGAGATCGTCGATCCGGTGGTGCTGGGCAAGGTGCGCGCCAAGCAGGACCAGTGGAAGGACAGCGACCGGACCAAGGTGCTGCCGCTGCTGATCCACGGCGACGCCGCCTTCGCGGGGCAGGGCGTGGTCGCGGAGTGCTTCGGCCTGTCTGGCCTGAAGGGCCACCGCACCGGCGGCTCGATCCACGTCATCATCAACAACCAGATCGGCTTCACTACGAGCCCGCGCTACGCGCGCTCGTCGCCCTATCCCTCGGACGTCGCGAAGACCATCGAGGCGCCGATCTTCCACGTGAACGGCGACGACCCGGAAGCCGTCACCTTCGCGGCGAAGATCGCGACCGAGTTTCGGCAGAAGTTCCACAAGCCGGTGGTCATCGACATCTTCTGTTACCGCCGCTTCGGCCATAACGAAGGCGACGAGCCGGCCTTCACGCAGCCGCGGATGTACAAGGTCATCCGCAGCCACCCGACCTCGCTGGAGATCTACTCCAAGCGGCTGGAGCAGGAGGGCGTGATCAAGCCCGGCGAGGTGGACGAGATCCGCGCCGCGTTCCGCGCCCGCCTCGAGGGCGAGTATGAGAGCGGCCAGGCCTACAAGCCGAACAAGGCCGACTGGCTCGACGGCCGCTGGTCCGGCATCAAGGCCTCGCGCGACGTGGACGACGCGCGCCGCGGCAAGACCGGCGTCGAGATCGAGCGGCTGAAGGAGCTGGGCCAGAAGCTCACGACGCTGCCGGAGGGCTTCAAGGCCCACCGCACGATCCTGCGCATGCTCGAAAACCGCCGGAAGATGACGGAGACGGGCGAAGGCGTCGACTGGTCGATGGGCGAGGCGCTCGCCTTCGCCTCGCTGCTCGTCGACGGCAAGCCGGTGCGGCTGTCCGGCCAGGACGTGGAGCGCGGCACCTTCAGCCAGCGCCACTGCGTGCTGGTCGACCAGGAGACCGAGGACCGGGCCGTCCCGCTCAACGCGCTCTCGGACAACCAGGGCCGGTTCGAGGTCATCAACTCGATGCTCTCGGAAGAGGCGGTGCTGGGCTTCGAGTACGGCTACACCCTGGCCGAGCCCAACGCCCTGACGCTGTGGGAGGCGCAGTTCGGCGACTTCGCCAACGGAGCCCAGGTCGTCGTCGACCAGTTCCTGTCGTCCGGCGAGCGCAAGTGGTTGCGCATGTCGGGCCTCGTGATGCTGCTGCCGCACGGCTACGAAGGCCAGGGTCCGGAGCACTCCTCCGCCCGGCTCGAGCGCTACCTGCAGATGTGCGCCGAGGACAACATGCAGGTCGCGAACTGCACCACGCCGGCGAACTACTTCCACATCCTGCGCCGCCAGCTCGTCCGCGACTTCCGGAAGCCGCTGATCCTGATGACGCCGAAGTCGCTGCTCCGCCACAAGCGCGCGGTGTCGCCGCTGTCGATGATGGACGCGGGCACCTCGTTCCACCGCCTGCTGTGGGACGACGCGCAGATGAGCCCCGGCTCCACGCTGGCTCTCAAGCCGGACGCCGAGATCCGCCGCGTCGTGCTGTGCTCCGGCAAGGTCTATTACGACCTGTTGGAGGAGCGGGAGAAGCGCGGGGTGGACGACGTCTACCTCCTGCGCGTCGAGCAGCTCTACCCGTTCCCGGCCAAGGCGCTCGTCAACGAGCTCTCGCGCTTCAAGCAGGCCGAGGTGGTGTGGTGCCAGGAGGAGCCCAAGAACATGGGAGCCTGGTTCTTCGTCGAGACCTACATCGAGTGGGCGCTGAACACCGTCGGCGCGGCGCACCGCCGCCCGCGCTACGCCGGGCGCCCGGCCTCCGCCGCGACGGCGACCGGCCTGATGTCGAAGCATCTGGCCCAGCTGCAGGCGTTCCTGAACGAGGCGCTGGGCGACTGACCGGCCGCCCCGCCAGAACGATCGAACTGACCGCTGACTGAACGTTGAGAGCTGAAGCGGGACGGCGACGAGCGCCGGCCCCATGGGAGACTTCGATGGCGACCGAAATCCGCGTGCCGACGCTTGGCGAATCCGTGACCGAGGCCACCATCGGCCGGTGGTTCAAGAAGCCGGGCGAGGCGGTCGCCGTCGACGAGCCGATCGTCGAGCTCGAGACCGACAAGGTGACGCTTGAGGTGCCGGCGCCCGCCGCCGGCGTCCTCGGCGCGATCGAGGCGAACGAGGGCGACACCGTCGGCGTCGACGCGCTGCTAGGGTCGATCGAGGCGGGCGAGGGCGCAGCGCCCGCGCCCAAGGCCGAAGCGAAGCCGGCGGAGCCGGCCAAGGCGGCCGAGCCCGTGATCAAGGACAACGCCAACGAGACCAAGTCCAAGGAGGCTCCGAAGGCGAACGGCGGCCATGCGCCGGCCGACGCCGGCCAGGCCCCCTCGGTGCGCCGCATCGGCGCCGAGAGCGGCGTCGACCCCGCGACTGTGCAGGGCACCGGCAAGGACGGCCGCGTGACCAAGGGCGACATGCTGGTCGCGGTCGAGAGCGGCGCCAAGGCGCCTGCGCCTCAGCCCGCCGTTCAGGCCCGCGCGCCCTCCGCGCCGGACGACGCGTCCCGTGAGGAACGGGTGAAGCTGACCAAGCTGCGCCAGACCATCGCCCGGCGCCTCAAGGACGCGCAGAACACCGCAGCCATGCTGACGACCTTCAACGAGGTCGACATGACCGAGGTCATGGCGCTGCGCGCGAAGTACAAGGACGTGTTCGAGAAGAAGCACGGCGTGAAGCTTGGCTTCATGGGCTTCTTCGTGAAGGCCGTGATTCAGGCGCTGAAGGATCTGCCGGCGGTCAACGCCGAGATCGACGGCAATGACCTCGTCTACAAGAACTATTACCACGTCGGCATCGCGGTCGGCACCGAGAAGGGCCTGGTGGTGCCTGTCGTGCGCGACGCCGACGCGCTCGGCCTCGCCGGCATCGAGAAGAAGATCACCGACTTCGGCCGGCGCGCCCGCGACGGCAAGCTCGGCATCGAGGAGATGCAGGGCGGCACCTTCACGATCACCAACGGCGGCATCTACGGCTCGCTGATGTCGACGCCGATCCTGAACGCGCCGCAGTCCGGCATCCTCGGCATGCACAAGATCCAGGAGAGGCCGATGGCCGTCGGAGGCAAGATCGAGATCCGGCCGATGATGTATCTCGCGCTGAGCTACGACCACCGTGTGGTCGACGGCAAGGAGGCGGTCACCTTCCTGGTCCGCGTGAAAGAGAGCCTGGAAGATCCGTCGCGGCTGGTGATGGATCTGTGAGGGTCACCCCCTTTGCAGCCGCCTCCGTCCTTCATAGGCTCCGATCAGCCCGCCCCGGAGCCCTGGGACGCGGCCGAGGCGGAGTGGCTGCTCGGGCAGTATGCCCTCGTCGGCGTCACCTGGGCCTTCGATGATGGCGATCTCGTCGGCCAGTATCATGATCAGGTGATCTTGACGGACCCTGTCACCGGGATCTCGGTCGCCTGCGAGGGCCGTTGGAAAGGGGAAATGCTTGTGCTTCCCCCTGCACTGAGTTGGTTCGAGCGAGCGAAGCCCGGCGAGTATCGGCTCCGTTCGACTGGAGAAACCGTGACCAATCCCGACGTTCTTTCAACGTGGCGTATCGCGATGGACGGCCGATGACAGAGAACCGTTCAGAAACCATCGCCGCGGCGCGCAAGAAGGCGGCGGATCGTCAATCCCTGATGGCGGTCTTGGGGATGGTCGTTATCGGCGGGATCATGACGATCCATCCGGGCGACCTCGACAAGACCATCGACGCCCTCTCGCCGGTCCTGCCGTGGCTGATCGGACTGTCGGCGCTGATCTTTGTGGTCAATCGCGGGACCGCCGCGCTTTTGGCGCGCGCGTCCAAGCCGGCCGGCGGCGCCCGGAACGGCTGAGCGGGGGGAGGCGCGGGTGCCACATCGATCCGTGACGGCGCCTCGGACGTTCGCGTTTAATCGAGGCCGCCAGCCGACCAGCGTCTGGCGGCCCCGTGGCGTCTCAGCTCAGATGCGCGTTGAGGAACTTGTTCATCTCGAACATCGTCGCCTTCTTCTTCCCGAAGATCTTCTCGAGGTTGGCGTCGGCCAGGATTTCGCGGCCGTCATCGGGGTTCTGAAGCTTATGCTTCTTGATGTAGTCCCAAGTCTTGCTGACGACCTCGCTGCGGGGCAGCGGCTTGTCGCCGACGATGGCGGCGAGGTCGGCCGAGGGCTTGACCTCGACGCTGAGAGCGTTGGGCTTCTTCGCCCCAGACGACTTGGGCTTGTCAGCGGATTTGGCCTTGGCCGGAGCCTTCGGCTTCGCCGGGCTCTTGGTTTCAGCCTTGGCTGCGGACGTCTTCGCTGCGGTCTTGGTCTCGGTCTTTTTGGCGGCCGCCATGTCGATTGTTCCTTCTCGAGGTGCAGGGCCCAGCGGCCGCGTGGTCGCCGCTTCGAGCGATTCAACCGCGACCGCCCCGAAGTCGTTCCCTTTTCAGCACGCGTCTTCGCGGCGCGCCATTCTCCTCACGACGCGCCGCAGCGCGCGGCCTGACCCACGACCCGAAGCGAAAGAGACAGATGGCTTACGACCTCATCGTCATCGGCACCGGCCCCGGCGGCTATGTCTGCGCGATCCGCGCCGCGCAGCTCGGCCTCAAGGTGGCGGTGGTGGAGAAGCGCGCCACCCACGGCGGCACCTGCCTGAACGTGGGTTGCATCCCCTCCAAGGCGCTGCTGCACGCCTCCGAGCTGTTTGAGGAGGCCGGCCACAAGTTCGGCAAGATGGGCATCAAGGTCCCGGCGCCTGAGCTCGACCTCCCCGCCATGATGGCCTTCAAGGACGAGGGCGTGGACGGCAACACCAAGGGCGTCGCCTTCCTGCTGAAGAAGAACAAGATCGACGCCTTCCATGGCGTGGGCAAGATCCTCGGGGCCGGCAAGGTCGAGGTGACGCCCGAGGACGGCGCCCCCCAGACGCTCGAGACCAAGGCGATCGTGATCGCGACCGGGTCCGACGTCGCGAAGCTGCGCGGCCTCGACATCGACGAGGAGACCATCGTGTCCTCGACCGGCGCGCTGACGCTGAAGCAGGTTCCGGGCAAGCTGCTGGTGGTCGGCGCGGGCGTCATCGGCCTGGAGCTCGGCTCCGTGTGGCGGCGTCTCGGCGCCGAGGTCACCGTCGTCGAGTTCCTCGACCGCATCCTGCCCGGCATGGATTCCGACGTCGCCAAGCAGTTCCAGCGCCTGCTGGAGAAGCAGGGCGTCGCCTTTAAGCTCGGCTCCAAGGTCACGGGCGCCGAGAAGGCGGGCGAGGGGCTGAAGGTCACGGTCGAGCCCGCCAAGGGCGGCGAGGCGGCGACGCTGGAGGCGGACGTGGTGCTGGTCGCCATCGGCCGCGTGCCCTACACCGCCGGCCTCGGCCTGGAGGAGGTCGGCGTCGCGCTCGACGAGCGCGGCCGCGTGAAGACCGACGGGCACTTCAAGTCCAGCGTCGACGGGATCTACGCCATCGGCGACGTCATCGCCGGCCCTATGCTCGCCCACAAGGCCGAAGACGAGGGCATGGCGATCGCGGAGATCCTCGCGGGCAAGGCCGGCCACGTGAACTACGACGTCATCCCGAGCGTGGTCTACACCTACCCCGAGGTCGCCTCGGTGGGCAGGACCGAGGAGGAGCTGAAGGCGGACGGAGCGCAGTACACGGCCGGCAAGTTCCCCTTCACCGCCAACGGCCGCGCCAAGGCCAACGGCACGACGGAGGGCTTCGTGAAGGTGCTGGCCGACGCCAAGACCGACCGGGTGCTCGGCGTCCACATCGTGGGGCCGCGCGCCGGCGACCTGATCGCGGAGGCCGCGATCGCCATGGAGTTCGGCGCCTCGTCGGAAGACATCGCCCGCACCTGCCATGCGCACCCGACGCTGGCCGAAGCGGTGAAGGAGGCCGCGCTCGCCGTGGAAGGCCGCGCCATCCACATGTGAGGGGAGGGGGCGTTTCGTCCCCCTACCTCGCCTCGTTCAACCGCGCCGTCATGCCCGCGCCTTCGCGCGGCATCCAAGACTTCGGGCCGCGCTCGACGTCCAAGTCGTGGATGCCCGGCTTCGCCGGGCATGAAGGCGATACCCCTAAGCATGACCGCGATCTAAGCGCGCCCTCGTTCCACCCGCGCCGTCATGGTCCGGCTTAACCGGACCATCCACGTCGAAGCCGTAGCCCGCGCCGCAGATGTGCGCTCCGGTCGAGCCGAAGGACGACGGCCTGCTCGACGCCGCGGCGCTCAGCCCGCGATGCGATCGAAATCGGCGACGGCGCGGACCGCCCGGCGCAGGCGCGCCAGCAGCTTCAGGCGGTTGGCGCGAAGCTCGACCTCGGGCGCGTTGACCATGATCTGGTCGAAGAAGGCGTCGACCTGCGGCCGCAGCTTCGCCAGCGCCGTGGTCGCGGCGGTGAAGTCCTCCCGCGCCAGCGCCTCGGTCGCGGCGGGCTCCGCGGCGTCGAGCGCCGCCGAAAGGTCGCGCTCGGCGGGCTCGGTCAGCAACCCGGCATCGGGCGCCGCCTCGAACGCGCCGGGGCCGTCCTTTTTCTCCTCGGCCTTCAGGATGTTCGCCGCGCGGCGATAGCCCGCGAGCAGGTTCTTGCCGTCTTCGGTCGAAAGCAGCGTCTCCAGCGCCTCGACCCGCCGGACGACGAGCACGAGGTCGTCGTTGGCCGCCCCGTCGCCCGCAGCGAACACGGCGTCGACGAGATCGTGCCGCTTGCCCTGGTCCCGAAGCTGGACCTTCAGGCGGTCGGCGAGGAAGGCGAGGAGGTCGGGGCCGATCCCCGCCTTCGACGCGCCATCGACCACGTCGAGAAGGCTCAGCCGCAGCCCGTTCTCCAGAATGATCCGAACCACCCCCAGCGCGGCGCGCCGCAGCGCGTAAGGGTCCTTGCTGCCCGTGGGCTTCTCGTCGATCGCCCAGAAACCGACCAGCGTGTGGATCTTGTCGGCGAGCGCGACGGCGATCGAGACCGGGGCGGTCGGGATGCGGTCCGAGGGCCCTTGCGGCTTGTAGTGCTCCTCCAGCGCGGCGGCGATCTCGGGGTCGAGACCCTCGGCCGCGGCGTAGTAGCGCCCCATCAGGCCTTGCAGTTCGGGGAACTCGCCGACCATCTCGGTGACGAGGTCGGCCTTGGCGAGCCAGGCGGCGGTCTCGGCCTTCGCGGGGTCGGCGCCCACCAGCGGGGCGAGCTCCTTCGCCAGCCGCGCGATGCGCTCCACCCGCTCGTACTGCGTTCCGAGCCTGGCGTGGAAGGTGATGCTCTTCAGCTTCTCCAGCCGGTCCTCGAGCCGGACCTTCTTGTCCGTCTCCCAGAAGAAGCGCGCGTCGGAGAGGCGGGCGCGCACCACGCGCTCGTTGCCGTGGACGATGGCCTTGCCGCCGTCGCTGGCCTCGAGGTTCGCGACCAGGATGAAGCGGTTGGTGAGGCGACCCGTCGCCGGATCCTTCAGCACGAAGCACTTCTGATTGGCGCGGATGGTGGCGCGGATCACCTCGTCCGGCACTTCCAGGAACTCCGCCTCGAACTCGCCCATCAGCACGACAGGCCACTCCACCAGCCCCGCAACCTCCTCGACCAGGCCCTCGTCCTCGACCAGCTCGAGGTTCTGCGCCTGGGCGAGCGTCCGCGCGTCGGCGCGAATGATGTCGCGGCGGCGCTCGGCGTCGAGCACGACGTGGGCCTTTTCCAGGCTCGCCACGTAGTCGTCGAAGCGGCGCACGCGGATCTCGCCCGGCGCATGCACGCGGTGGCCGCGGGTGACGTCGCCGGAGACGATGCCGTCGATCTCGAAGCGGATGACCTCGGGCTCCTCCTGCGGAACCCCAAAGGTCGCGACGATCGAGTGCAGCGGCCGCACCCAGCGCAGCGTTCCGGTCCCCCAGCGCATGGACTTCGGCCAGGGGAAGGAGCGCACGATCTCGGGGACGATCGCGGCGATGACCTCGGTGGTGGCCGCGCCGTGCTTGTGGATGCGGGCGACGTAGAAGTCGCCCTTGGGATCGGCCTGCACGGTCGCCTGGTCGATCGAGGCGAGGCCGGCCGCTTTGAGGAAGCCCTCCAGCGCCTTCTCCGGCGCGCCGACCCGAGGACCCTTGCGCTCCTCGTGCCGGTCCGGCTGGCGGGCGGGGAGGCCGCCGACGACCAGCGTCAGCCGCCGCGGCGTCGCGAAGGCCTTGGCGCCCTCGTAAGTGAGGCCGCGCTCCACCAGCGCGTTGGTCACCAGCGCCTTCAGGTCGTCGGCCGCGCGGGCCTGCATGCGGGCGGGGATCTCTTCCGAGAACAGCTCAAGCAGAAGGTCGGGCATCTCGTCTCCGGAAGGAGGAGAGGGCAGGAGAAGGCGTCGCGCCGTCGATAGTCGAAAGCCGACCGCTGCGCCAGAGACGAGCGGGCATGACGGCGCCGCGCGCGTTCCGCACGCATGTGTCCCGCCTCCACGCGCGAAAGCGTGAACCGGGCGCCTGCCCTTTGGGCTTGGCGCGTCGCTGACCAGTGGTAGCCTGATCGGGCTGCGGGCGATCCCGCCCGCTGTCTGACGAGGAGAGCGACGATGAAGACGTTGACCGCCACGCTGCTCGCCGTAGCCCTCGGCGTCGCCGTCGCGGCGCCGGCTTCGGCCGAGCCCTGCGCCCGCAAGAACACGACCGCGGCGACCCAGTCCAACCACACCGGCACCTGACGCGTTCGAAACTCCAACTTCTTGGCCTTGCCCGAACGGTCCGGGTCCTCCGCCTGGGCCGTTCGCTTTTTCAGCGCCTGAACAAGGCAGCCCTGCGCGCTTCGGCGTTTGCCGTCTCCCGCCCGCGTGATACCCGCGGACGAGAGGTTCCGCGATGTCCGCCACCACCCCCGCCGATCCCGAAGTCGTCACGACGCCGACGCGCGTCCGCGCCGCGGCGCCTTGGGGCGGTTACGCGCTCGCCGCGGCCGGCGCGATCCTGTTCTCCAGCAAGGGCGTCCTGATCAAGTTCGCCTACGCCGAGGGCGTCGACACCGAGACGCTGCTTGCGCTGCGCATGGGGCTGTCGGTCCCGGTCTACCTGGCGATCGGGCTGATGGCGGTGGCGCGGACAGGCAGGCCCGCGGCGCTCGACGGGCGGACCCTCGCCGCCTCGCTCGCGGTCGGTCTGCTCGGCTACTGGTTCGCGAGCTACGTGGATTTCCTCGGCCTCGCCTACATCTCCGCGCCGTTCGAACGGCTGATTCTGTTCACCTATCCGCTGTTCACGGTGCTGCTCGGCGCGGCCTTCTTCGGCCAGCCGTTCCGCCTGAAGGCGCTGTTCGCCTTCGCGTTGAGCTACGGCGGGCTCGCGCTCGTCTTCACCAAGGACATGGAGGCGGCGGGCTTCGACGCCACGCGCGACGGCGCGGCGCTCGTGCTCGCCTCCGCGCTCGCCTTCGCGCTCTATCAGCTGTTCGCGAAGGGACAGATCGCCAGGCTCGGCCCGAAGCTCTTCACCTGCATCGCGATGACCGGGGCCGCCGGGGCGGCCATCCTGCAGTTCTTCGTGGTTCGGGATCTCGGCGTGCTCGGGGAGCTGTCGGCGAAGGCGTGGACTTACGCCGCCATGATCGCGGTGCTGAGCACCATCCTGCCGAGCTTCCTGCTGTCGGCCGCGCTGCACCGGATCTCGGCGCAGGCCAACGCCGCCATCGGCACGGTGAGCCCGATCGCGACACTGGTGCTGGCGGCGCTGTTCCTCGGCGAACGGATCACCGCGGTCGACCTGGCCGGCGCCGCCTTGGTGCTCGCCGGCGTCGGCTGGTTCACCTGGGCGGAGCGGCGCTGACCGAAGACCGGCGCCTCGCGGAGTCGACGACGCGGCCGTAGCGCCCTAGCTCCCCTGTTCGTGAAGGCGGACGCGGGCCGCTCCGAAGAGGAAACGTCATGTCGACTTTTCGTAACGTCGCCGTCGCGGCCTGCGTCGCGTCGGCGATCGCATTGGCCCCCGCAGCCGGTCGAGCGCAGACCGATCCCGAGGCGATCGACCTCGCACGACAGCTCATGCAGGTGACCTTGGTCGACCAGCTTCAGCGCCAGATGGTCGATCAGAGCTGGGCCCAGATGGAGGCTTTGATCCACCAGTCGGCGCCCGAGGTGACGTCCGATCAGTTCGTCGAGTTGAAGAGCGAGTTTGCGGCCATAGCCGAGAAGGACATCGCGGCGAGCCTCGCCTCCGTCCCGGCCGTGTACGCCAAGCATTTCTCCGCGCAGGAGCTCAAGGACATGCTCGCCTTCTACGAGACACCGACGGGCAGGAAGACGATCACGGTCATGCCGGCGTTGATGGGCGAGCTGATGCAAACGCTCACTCCCCAGATGCTGGAGTCGGCGAAGCGCATGCAGGAGGCCTTCACGCGCGTCCTGGCGAAGAAGGGCATCGATCTTAAGCCTGCGCCACGCTGACGGCCTTGAGAGCGGGGCGCCTCACATGTGCCGGTCGGGCTCGATGGTCACCGGCACCCGCGACAGCACGAAACGCGAGACCTTGCGGGGCAGCAGGTTCGACAGGCGGATCAGCGCCACCATCGCCCAGGGGAAGGCGATCATCTCCCGCCGCCTCGCGACCTTTCCCCGGATCAGCTCCGCGGCGGCGTCGGCCGACATCTCGAGGGGTTTGGGGCCGAGGTAGCGCTGGCTCATGTCGCTGGTGACGAAGCCGGGGCACACCACCGACACGCCGACTCCGAACGGGGCGAGGTAGTCCGCAAGGGCGCGGCCCCAGACCAGCACGCCGGCCTTGGAGGCCGAGTAAGCCGCGGTGTCGCCGATCGGCTGCAGCGCGGCGAGCGAGCTCATCAGCACGATCTGGCCTGAGCGGCGGCCGCGCATGGGGTCGATCAGCGGCGTCACGGTCGCGACGGCGCCTTCGAGGTTGACCCGAAGCTGACGCTGGGCGGTCTCGAACGGCTCGGCGGAGCGGTTCGGCCCCAGCCCGCCGGAGACGCCCGCGTTGGCGATGACGAGATCGACCGGCCGGCGGGCGTCGAAGGCGAGCAGCGCGGACGCTAGGGCCCCGGCGTCCGACACGTCGAGCGCGGCGATCTCCACCTCCGCGCCCTTCGCGCGGGCCTCGGAGGCCGTACGCTCGAGCGTCGCCGCGGTCCGGCCGACCAGCAGCAACGTGGCGCCGGGGCGCGCGTAGGCGCGAGCGAGGGCGGCGCCGATGCCGCGGCCAGCCCCCGTGACGACGATGGAGTTCGACGACGGAGCGCTCACTCGCCGGGCAGGGCCGCGCCCGCCTCGCCAAAGGCGCCCTCCGGACGCCACCCCGCCGCGAACGGCGCGAATCGCGAAGGCGCGGTCTCGATCAGCCGTTCGGCCGCGTTGGCGACGCCGATCTCGATCGCCTGCTCCGCGTAAAACCCGCCGTTCAGCAGGGTGCGTGCGAAGACCACCCGGCGGAAGGCGTCGACGAGAGACATGTCGGGACGCGTCCGCTCGGTCCAGAAGGCGTCGAGGTCGCCCTGATGGCTCAGGCCCTCCATGCCGTAGATCGCCTGGCCTAAGGCGATCAGCGGCTTGCCCTGAATCAGCGCCTCGGTGCCGATGGTGCTGTTCACGACGACGACGCCGGAGGAAGCGGCGATGAGATCTCGTCCGTCGCCGCCGTCGATGAAGATCAGCCGGTCCCCAAGGCCCAGCCGGTCGGCCGTGGCCTGGGTGAGCTTGCGACGGTTGACGAGCCCGTTGTCGAGCGGGTGCAGCTTCACCACCAGCTTTGCGTCGGCCGGAGCGTGGGCCGCGAAGGACTCGGCGACGAGGTCGACAACCTCGGTCATGAGCGTGAAGCGGGAATGCAGGCGGATCTGGTAGTCGCTGTCGAGCTGCAGCGGCAGCAGGAAGAACGGCGCGCCGTCCGCCTTGAGCGCGGCGACCACGGCGTTCGCGGCGGCGGTTTCGGTCTTGCGGCGCGCAAGCCGGCGGATCCAGCTGGCGTACTCGACCACCGGATGGTGCGGCCGGTAGCGCCGGTAGCCGGGGTAGAGATAGGGAAAGAACACGTGCGCGAAGTTGTAGGTCACATCCCAGACCGTGCGCGCGCCCATGTCGCCGAAGATCGGCTGCGGCTTCGGAGGCTCCGGCAGGCCGCGGGCGAGCTCGCGTACGACGACGGGATCGCGCGGCAGGGTGGAGTAGCCGTTGACGCCGTTGGCCTCGACCGTGATCCAGTCCGGGCGGAAGTAGCCTTCCTCGAACACATGCGCCTGGACCCCGCGCAGCTGCGCGACCCCGATGGCGATGCGGTGATACGGTCGGCCGTCGCCGAACAGCACGAGATCTGTGACGCCGCGCTCCTCGATGAAGGCCGAGAGGAAGCGTCGCCAGTTCTGGAAGCTGCCGCGGTAGTCGGTGGCGCCCGGGAGGTTCCAGAACAGCCGGTCGCCGAGGTTCAGATTGATGCGTTCGACGCCATAGCCCTGCCGCTTCAGCGTGCGCCCGAGGCGACGGAAAAATGGAGACGCCAGGCCCTGAAGGAACAGAAACGTCCGGGTCGGCCGGCTGGACCGGTCGCCTTTTCCGTCGTTCATCGTGCGCCAACCGGCGCGCCCCGCCTTCACGGATCGCGCCGTCCCTGTCATGCCCCCGTCCGGACGATGCTGCAGCTGCGAAGCAGCGGCATCGACGTGGCGTCTTCTTTGGGCATTGCGCCGCGCGCGGCAGGCCGTTAGCGCTGACGTAAAGCTCGACCCAAGAATGCCTCGGACACCTTTAGTTGAACCACACGCCCGGCTGCGTCGCAATCATTTCCAACCGTTTGCGGACGCGCGCCCGTGACGTGGAGGCCGTGACAGGCCTCGCCGTCTCATTGGGAAACACCGAGAATGCGCCGCTCGAGGGGGTGGTCACGACCGTGGGCGACCCCCTCGAGGCCGCGGCGGAAGCGCTCGCAAATGCGAGAGGTCTGAGGCTTTTGCGTCTTGCGCCGCACCCGTTGGCTCTTGCCGCACTCGACGCCGCGCGCCGCCCGCTCGGCTATCGCCTGATCGGCGGCGGTGCGGCCAAACAGCCCGCCGTCGAGCGCGTGCCGGACCGGAGCGCCCTTCTCGCCGCGATGTCGGAGCTGCTGGCCCTCGCCGGACCTGGGGAGCTGCGGCTCGCGGCGGGCTTCGATCCGGCCGACGCCGACGTGGTCTGGCTCTGCCCCTACGACCGAAGCCGGATCTCGCCGCAACGCGGGCTCGAGATCGCGGCGGACGTGCTGCGGCACCGGGCGCGGACGGCTCGACGGTCGTTCGGCGTGGGGATCACGCGCTGGAAGCGTCCGACCGTCGCGGGCTTCCTCGACGGGCCCAACGGCGCGCCGGTGTTCGCCGGCTCAGCGGCGGAGGCCGCCCGCGGCGCGGCGCTCGCGCATGGCCGCGTCGTCGCCTGGGCCTCCCGCCGGACGGACGCCGCGGAAGCGGCCGCGCGGGCCGCCGGCGCGCCCTTCGCCCGGCTGGAGGACGGTTTTCTGCGCTCGGTCGGGCTCGGCTCCGCCTTCGTCGCCGCGCTGTCGCTCGTGCTCGACGAAAGCGGCGTCTACTACGATCCCTCCGCCCCGAGCGACCTCGAGACCCTGCTGCGCGAGGCCGACATTCCCGCGTCGACGATCGCCCGCGCCGCGCGGCTTCGGGCGCGGCTCGTGGCGGAGGAGGTGACCAAGTACAACGTCGGCGCGGCGGCGCCCCGCGTCGTGCCGGAGGGCCGGTTCGGCGTGCTCGTGCCGGGGCAGGTCGAGGACGACGCCTCGATCGCGAAGGGCGCCGGCGCCGTGCGCACAAACCTTGGCCTGCTCCAGGCGGTCCGCGCCCGCAGGCCTGACGCCTTCCTCATCTACAAGCCGCATCCGGACGTGGTCGCGGGCTACCGCGTCGGGACGGTGGCGGAGCGCGACCTCGCGGGCCTCGCCGACGCGGTCGTGATCGACGGCTCGATCGCCGCGCTCTACCCGCAGTGCCGCGCGGTCGAGACCATGACCTCGCTCTCCGGCTTCGAGGCGCTGCTGCGCGGCCTCGAGGTCACGACCCACGGCCAGCCGTTCTACGCCGGCTGGGGCCTCACCGAAGATCTCGCGCCGCATGTCAGGCGAGGCCGCGCCCGGAGCCTTGACGAACTCGTCGCGGCGACGCTGATCCTCTATCCGCTCTACCGCGATCCCGGCTCCGGGCTTCCCTGCGGGCCGGAGCGGGCGCTCGACGTCATCGCCCAACGCCGGGCCGCGGCCGTCACCCCGGCGGGACGGCGCGCCGCGAAGCTCCGCCACCTCTATGCGATGTCCCGGCATGTCGTGCTCGGCCCGATCGGGCGGCTGCTCAGATGATCGCCACGCTCGCCGCCTTCGCGCTGTCCTTCGTCGTGTCGCTCGCGCTCGAGACGCTGCCGCCGTCGACCCAGGCGATGCGGGCGCCGTGGCGGGTGGTTACCCTCAGGTTAACCTTGCATGTCGTTGCGTTCGCCCTCGCGTTCGCTTTGTCGTGGCGGCCCTGGCACGCGGCGCTCGTGGTCTGCGTCGCGACCTTCCTCGCCGCCGCCGGCAGCGGCATGAAGCGCAACATCCTCGGCGAGCCCCTGACCTTCTCGGACGGGGCTCTGGTGCGGAACGCGATCCGGCACCCGCGGCTCTACTACGCCGAGAAGTTGGCCGAGCCCCGTGCGCTTGCGGTCTTCGTGGTGCTGATCGTCGCGACGACGCTCTGGTTCTCGGTCGAGCCCTCCGTGTTTCCATCAGGCGGATCGTTCGTTCTCTTGGGGCTCCCGCCCGCGATCGCGCTTGGCGCCTTCGCCCTCCTGCGCCTCGAGGCGGCGGGCCGCTTCGCGCGCGAGGTCGTCGAACTGCCGCCCGATCCGAACCGCGACGTCGCCCGTTTCGGCCTCGTCTCGACCCTGATCCTGCACGCGCTTGCCTGGCGCTCGATGGAGCGTCCAAGCCCCGCGGCCGCCGCCGCCGCGGCCGCTCTGCCGACGCCGCGGCACCCGAAGGCGGGGCCGGCGGTCATCGTCGCAATCCAGATCGAGAGCTTCGTCGACCTGGCCGGCCGCGGCGTCGCCGGCCCTCGGCTCCCGGCCTTCGAACGCTTGAAAAATGAGGCGCTTTGCTGGGGGCGCTGCCGCGTGCCGGCCGAGGGCGCCTACACCATGCGAAGCGAGTTCGGCTTTCTCACCGGCCTCCCTTCCGACACGCTCGGCCTCGACGCCTTCGATCCCTATCTCACCGTTCCGCCCTACGCCGCGCGCGCGATCCCGCGCCTTTTCCTGGCGTCCGGCCGCCGCACCGCGTTCCTGCACCCCTACGACCGGCGTTTCTTCGACCGCGAGACGCTGATCCCCCAGCTCGGTTTCCAGCGCTTCATCGACGGCGAGGCCTTCCGGGGCGCCGAGCGCTGCGGCCCCTACGTCGCCGACGTCGCAGTGGCCGAAGCCATCGCGGCGGAGGCGGCCGGCGCGCGGGAGCCGCTGTTCCTGTTCGTCGTGACGATCGAGAACCACGGTCCCTGGGGACCGGGACGGCTACCGGACACCGACGATCCGGCGAAGCAGTACGCCCGGCACCTCGCCAACGCCGACCGGATGATTGCGCGGGTGGCGGAAGCCCTGGCGAAGGTCCCGGGCGGCGCCGCGCTCTGCCTCTACGGCGATCACGTTCCCGCCCGAACGCTTCATCCCGGTCTGCCGGACCGCGGGGCGACGGACTACCTGCTCTGGAGCACGCGCGAGAAGCCGGACGCGCCGCGGCCCCGCGAGGACCTCGCGGTGGACGAGCTTGGCCGCAGGCTGCTGACGCTGGGGTGAGGGGCACAAGCGCAGATCAACCCCGGTGCGTGCTTCGAGCCACGCCGTCTAAGCCCTGAGCACGAGCGCTCCGCCGGTCAGTCCCGCCCCCGCCGCCGTCAGCAGCAGGGTCTCCCCGGGCGCGATCGGGCGCGCCTCGTGCGCGAGGGCGAGCGACAGGGGGATGGTCGCGGCCGAGGAGTTGCCGAAGGCGGCGATGGTCGAAACCATGGCGTCGTCGCGAACCCCGAGCTTCGCCCCGACCGCCGAAAAGATGCGGGCGTTGGCCTGGTGCGGCACGAAGCGGTCGATCGCCTCGGCGGAGAGGTTCGCCTCCGCCAGCGCCTCGCCCGAACAGGCCGTCATCAGCCGCACGGCGTCCGCGAACAAGCCGCGGCCGTCGGCGATAGTCATTCGCGTGTCCTCGATCGGCATGCCCTCGGCGTAAGGGAGGCTGCTGCCGCCGGCGGGGATGCCGACAAGCCCGTAGCCCGCTCCGTCGGAGGCGAGCGACAGGCCTAGAACGCCTCGGTCCGGATCGTTGGAGGGCGCGACCAGGACCGCGCCTGCGGCGTCGGCGAACAGCACGGCGCTGCCGCGCTCCGAGAAGTTGATCCGGCGGCTGAGCAGGTTGGCGGCGATGACCAGCGTCGGCCGGCCATGGGCGCGGACATGGGACTCCGCCAGCGCCAGCGCGTAAAGGAAGCCCCCGCAGGCGCCCGCGAGATCGATGGCGCCGGATCGGCTCAGTCCCAGCCGATGCGCGACTAGCGGCCCCGTGGGCGGCAGCAGCTGGTCGGGCGTCGAGGTCGCGAGCAGAGTGAGGCCGACGGCGGCGCGGTCGATCCCGGAGGTCGCCAGCGCGCGTTCGCCGGCCTCGACCGCGAGCCCCGACAGCGTTTCGCCCTCGACGGCCCAGCGCCGCTCCCGGATGCCGGTGCGGCGCTCGATCCAGCCGTCGTCGAGGCCGAGCTTCGCTTCGATCTCAGCGTTCGCGACCCGTCGCGCGGGCGCAGCCCAGCCAAAGCTGGCGAGGCGGGTTCCCCGGGCTTTCATCGCGGGCCGCCGATCAGCCCGGCGGCCTCCTCGAACGCGTCGTACAGCCGGTCGAGCTCGGCCTCGGTCACGCAGTAGGGCGGCATCAGGTAGAGCACCTCGCCGAGCGGGCGCGCCAGCAGCCCACGCTCGAGGAAGAAGCCCCGAAGTGTCAGCCCGATCTCCGCGAGATAACCCGTGTCGGGCGCCACGAGGTCGACCGCGGCGATGGTGCCGCAGACCCTGGGGTTCGCGAACCGCGGGTCGCCCTCGAACCGCGCGACCCTCTTCGCCTGCGCCGCCGCGAGCGCCGCGATCCGCGCCCGCACCGGCTCGTCGCGCCAGACCCCGAGATTGGCGACCGCCGCCGCGCAGGCGATCGGGTTCGCGGTGTAGGACGACGAGTGGAAGAAGGTCTTGGAGCGGTCGGTCGACAGATGCGCCTCGAAGATCTCGGCCGTCGCGAGCGTCGCCGCGAGCGGAACCGCGCCGCCGGTGAGCCCCTTGGAGGTGCAGAGGATGTCCGGCGAGAGCCCGGCCTGCTCGCAGGCGAAGAGCGAGCCGGTGCGGCCCCAGCCCGTCATCACCTCGTCGGCGATCACCAGCGCGCCCGCCTCGCGAGCGATCCGGGCGAGCTCCGCCAGCACCGAGGGCGGGTACATGCGCATGCCGCCGGCGCCCAGCACCAGCGGCTCGACGATCAGCGCCGCGACTCCGCCGTCGCGCGCGAGCTGCTCGAGCCGGTCGAGCGTCGCCTGCTCGCGGCCAGGCGCCGGAAACGGCAGGCGGGCGACGTCAAACAGCAGCGGTTCGTAGGCCGCGTTGAACACGCTGCGCTCACCCACGCTCATCGTGCCGATGGTGTCGCCGTGGTAGGCGCCCTCCAAAGCGACGATCGTCGTGCGCCTCTCGCCGCGGTTGGCGAAGGCGCCCAGCGCCATCTTGAGCGCGACCTCGACCGCGGTGGAGCCCGAGTCGGAATAAAACACATGAGCGAGGCCCGGCGGGGCGATCGCGACCAACTCCCGCGCGAGCCGCTCCGCGGGCTCATGGGTCACGGTGGCGAAGATCATCTGGTCAAGGCTGTCCGTCGCCGCGCGGATCGCCGCCATGATGTGCGGCTGGCGGTGGCCGTGGGTCGTCACCCACCACGACGAGATCGCGTCCAGCAGAGCCCGGCCATCGGCGGTGTGGAGATAAGCCCCTTCGGCGCGGACGATCACCGGTGGATCGGGCTCGACCGCATGCTGAAAGAACGGACGCCAGACGGGGGAGGTCACGACCTGAAATCCTCGACGTCGAACGCCGCTGCGAAGGCTGCGGCCAGCGCCTCTGGCGTGAGCGGATCGATCCGCGGCAGGCGTCCGAGGACCTTCGCGCCCGAAAAGGCGGCGATGGTCGCAATGGTGTCCGGGCGGTCGTCGCCGACGAACGCCACGCCCAGCGCCGCGATTCCACGGGCGCGCAAAGCCTCGAGCGACAGCAGCGTGTGGTTGATCGTGCCGAGCTCCGTACGAGCCACCAGCACCACCGGAAAACCCCAGCGCGCGAAGAGATCGATGGTGAGCAGCGAGCGCGTGAGCGGCACGAGCAGGCCGCCTGCGCCTTCGATCACCAGCCGGCTGTCGACCTGAGGCGGGGCGAGGCTTTCGACGTCGATCGTCACGCCGTCAATCTCTGCGGCGACGTGCGGAGAGGCGGGCGTCTGGAGCCGGTAGGCCTCGGGAATGACGCGCTCCGGCGACAGCCCGGCGAGCGCCGCCACCGAGGCGCTGTCGGTCGCCTCGTCTAGCCCCGCCTGCACCGGTTTCCAGTAGCGCGCGCCGAGCGCGCGCGTCAGGGCTGCGGCGAACACGGTCTTGCCGACCCCGGTGTCGGTTCCGCTGATGACGATCGGGCTCATGCCGCAGCGGCCGTCAGAACCTCGGCGACGGCGTCGATCAAGGCGGCGACCTCGTCCTGGGACACGTTCAGCGTGAGCGAGATCCGGAGCCGGGCGGTCCCCTCCGGCACGGTGGGCGGACGGATGGCGCGGCAGTCGAAGCCCGCGGCCTGCAGCCTGCGGGCGGCCTGCGCCGCGCGCGCGTTGAGCCCGAGAATGACCGGCTGGATCTGCGTGCCCGTGGGAGCGACGCCGAGGCGCCCGAGCCGTTCGGAGGCGACCGCGATCCGCGCCTTCAGCGCCGAGCGGCGCTCGGGTTCGTTTGCGACGATCCTGAGGCTCTCCCGCACGGCAGCCGCCATCAGAGGGGAGGGGGCGGTGGCGTAGATGAAGGGTTTCGCGCGGTTGACGAGGAAATCGACGATGGCGGCCGGGCCCGTGACCAGAGCGCCGGACGCCCCCAACGCCTTGCCGCAGGTGTGCACCGAGATCAGCGCCTCGCGGCCCTCGAAGGCCTCGCCGAGGCCGCGGCCCGTCGCGTCGAACACGCCGGTGGCGTGGGCCTCATCCAGCAGCAGGAAGCCGTCTTGGGCCTCCGCGATCGCCAGCAGATCGGCGACCGGCGCCATGTCGCCGTCCATGGAGTAGAGGCTTTCGGCCGCGATCCAGGGCGTCCCGCGCCCTCCCTGGGCGCGCCAGGCCCGGATGGCGTCCTCGAACGCTTGCGCGTCGTTGTGGGCGGCGGCGGCCACCTCGGCCTTGGTGGACCTCAGCCCCTCGTGGATGCTGGCGTGCACCAGAGCGTCATGAACGACGAGATCGCCGCGCTGGGGAAGCGCCGCGACGAGCGCGACGTTCGCCGCGTAGCCCGCGCCGAAGTAGAGCGCGCGCTCCGCTCCGAAGAACCTCGCGGCCTCCGCCTCCAGCGCCTCATGCTCCGGGTGGTTGCCGCGCAGCAGGCGCGAGCCGGCCGCGCCGACGGGGACCCCGCGGGCGGCGGCCTCAGCAACAGCCGTCGCCAGCCGCGGCGAGGCCGCCAGCCCGAGGTAGTCGTTGGAGGCGAAGTCGAGGCCTGCGCGCGGGATCAGCCGGCGCCGCTGGCTGCGCCGTTCGAGGCCGGCGAGCGCGGCCTCGAAGCGGGCGAGCCGGCTCACTCGGAGGCGTCCAGCGCCTCCGGCTGGATCCCGAGGCGGCGGAACAGCGCGGCGTCGTGGTCCTCGCCGGGGTTGTCGGCGGTCAGTAGCGTCTCGCCGACGAAGATCGAGTTCGCGCCGGCGAGGAAGCACAGCGCCTGGGTCTCGTCCGACATGTCGGTGCGGCCGGCGGAGAGCCGCACGTGGCTGGTCGGCATCATGATGCGGGCGAGAGCGATCGTGCGCACGAAGTCGATCGGATCGATCGGCGCGGCGTTCTCGAGCTTGGTGCCGGGGATCGGGATCAGCATGTTGATCGGCACGCTCTCGGGCGCTTCGGGCAGATTCGCGAGCGTGACCAGCATGTCCACCCGATCGTCCGCCGTCTCGCCCATCCCCAGGATGCCGCCGGCGCAGACCTTCATGCCGGCCTGGCGCACGTTGTCCAGCGTCTCCAGCCGGTCGGCGAAGGTGCGGGTGGTGATGACCTCGGCGTAGTATCGCTCCGAGGTGTCGATGTTGTGGTTGTAGTAGTCGAGGCCGGCGTCCTTCAGGCGGATGGCCTGCTCCGGCGACAGCATGCCGAGCGTCATGCAGGTCTCCATGCCGAGGCCCTTCACGCCCTCGACCATGGCGAGCACCATGTCCATGTCGCGCTCCTTCGGGCTCCGCCAGGCGGCGCCCATGCAGTAGCGCGTGGCGCCGCCGTCCCTGGCCTTCTTCGCCTCGTCGATCACGCGCTCGACCTCCATCAGCTTGGAGGCGGAGAGCTTCTGGCCCGGCATGCGAGCGGACTGGCTGCAGTAGCCGCAGTCCTCCGGGCAGCCGCCGGTCTTGATCGACAGCAGGCGCGACATCTGCACGGCGTTGGGATCGAAGTGGCGGCGGTGCACGGTCTGCGCCTGGAACAGCAGGTCCGCGAACGGCTGTTCATAGATCCGTTTCGCCTCCAGCCGCGTCCACAGCGCCTTCAGATGCGTGGAGGAGGAAGTCGTCGCCGTTGAATTCGGAAGCGCCATCGCCGCTCGCCCGCTCCGTGATCGCAGTGCAATACCGCCCCTTCGATACACGCATCGACCGGCGGTGGAAACGCCCTCCGAACGATCAAGGCCCGGAGGCAGATACGCGCCGAAAGCGCAAGCTTGGGGGGCACGTCCGCTCACGGCCGCTGATCTGTCGCAAATGCGCCACAGCGGCATACCGGGTCGACGCGTCGGTTTTGGGGAGGACGTTCAAGCGATCCTGCCGGCGTCGCCGACCGAAATGAGCGCCCCTCCTCGAATGAACTCGCTGCGATCGAAAAGCAGACGGAGGATTATCCGGATTGAAGCGGCCGTAAGGCCAATTACTTTAAGTTGAATACTCGATATGTAAGATAATTCTTTCATAAGAAATGTTTAAAGAACAAGTCGGACGTCGATATTTATTGCGGTCACGGGCGCAATGACAACTGAATTCTCATTATTCTAATTTTAATTCTAGACTAAATCTGTTGTATTCCTGCCTTAATCGCGGCTAGGTCCACGAAAATTCTCGTTAAAGGACCGCCGCGTATGTCTCGAACGCCGTTCGCTCTGTTTGCGACCGCCTCCATCGTCGCCTTGGCGACCGCGGGCGCCGCCCATGCCCAGACCGCTCCAGTCGAAGGCGCAACCACCACGCTCGAGGAGATCTCGGTCGAAGGCCAGGCCGCCCCCCGCCGCGACGGCGCGGCCGGCGTCGCGACGAACGACGGCTATGTGGCGAAGACGACCCGTACGGCCACCAAAACGGACACGCCGGTGACCGAGATTCCGGCGACGGTGAATACGGTGACGCAGAAGCAGCTGGATGATCGCCGGCCGCAGAATCTGCAAGAGGCGCTGAATTACACGCCGGGCGTGCGCACCGGCGCCTACGGTTTTGACCCGCGCTTCGACAGCTTCTACATCCGCGGCGTCGACGTCACCTACACCGGCGTGTTCCGTGACGGACTGCGCCAGTTCAGCAGCCCGAGCGGGTTGTTCCGGCTAGAGCCCTATGGCGTCGAATCCATCTCGGTGCTCAAGGGGCCCGCGTCGGCGCTGTATGGGGCGGGAGCGTCGGTCGGAATCATCGATCTGATCTCGAAGCGGCCGACCGATTACAAGTTCGGCGAGGTCGAGGTCCAGACCGGCTCGCATGAGCGCAAGCAGTTCAATTTCGACATCGGCGGCCCCGTGAACGATGAGGGCACGGTGCTTTACCGTCTCACGGGTCTCGCGCGCGACGCGAACACCGAACTGAAGTACGTTCCGGACGATCGCTATTTCATAGCGCCGGCCGTCACCTTCAAACCGAGCGACGAAACCGAGTTCACGGTCCTGACCGAGTTTATGCACGGCCGTACTGGCGGCTCGGCGGCGTACGTCAACCATTACGATGCTAACTTCGACTCGATCGGCGCGGTAAAGACGCCTCTAGCGAACGGCAAGTTCAACAACTTCACTCAGGATCAGGGTCGGGTGGGCTATGAGTTTCGCCACGACTTCAGCGATACGATCAGCGTCCACCAGAACGTGCGCTTCTCGGCGCTGACGCAGCGCGAAGAGTACAATGGGCGATACGACGAGATCTCGGAAGCAGGCGCGGCGGGGCTCGTAAAAGAGCAGTTCGTCGCATTAGCGGCTGACACCTATCTGAAGTCGAGGTTCGAGACCGGCCCCGTGGCGCACACGCTTCTCACGGGCGTCGACGTCAGCTTGCTGAAGTACTCCTCGAAGTACGCGCTGAGTTACTATACCGACCCCGACGATATCGAGGTTCCAAATTTTGGGTCGAGCGCTGCGACTCCGTTCAGATCGAAGCAGGATCAAAGCTTGGTCGGGATTTACGCTCAAGACGAGATGAAGATGGACGCTTGGCGCTTGACGCTGAATGGCCGCTACGACTGGTTCGATAGCACGTACAAATCCGATACAACGGCGCTCAATGGCGACCGCACGAAGGACACGCAAAAGCAGAACGACGGCAAGTTCACCGGCCGCGTCGGCCTGAGTTATGTCACGGATTTCGGCCTTACGCCCTATGTGGGCTACGGCACGTCGTTCGTGCCGAATCCCGGCACTGTCATTTCGGGCGAAGTGACCAGGCCGACCGTCGGCGAGCAGGTCGAGGCAGGGGTCAAGTATAAATTCCCGGACGTCAACGCCACCATCAACGCGACGGTCTTCAACCTCCAGCAGGATGACGGCGTTGTTTATGCTGTCGTCACGGACGACACCGGCTCGAACAACCGGCAGACGCAGCTTGACTTCCGCTCGCGCGGTTTTGAAATCGAAGCTTCGGGGACATTGGCGAACGGCGTCAACTTCGTGGCGTCCTACGCTTATGTGGACACCAAAATCGGCAAGCCCGACAGCATCAAAGGCAAGGACCTCACGAGCACGCCGAAGCACTCGTTTTCGATCTGGAGCGGCTATGACGCGCCGGATGGTGTCGCGAAGGGTCTGAGCCTCGGGGCTGGCGTGCGCTACACCGGCTATAACTACGGCGACAACAAGAACCGCTCGATCATCGCAAACAAGGCGCGCGCTTTCGTCGACGCCAAGGTCTCTTACGAACTCGAGAACCTGAACCCTCAGCTCAAGGGCGTGAAGCTGCAGGTGAACGCTACGAATCTGCTCGACAAGGTCGAACAGGTCTGCTCGTCGAACTACTGTTATTACGACGAGGGTCGGAAGGTCATCGCAAGCCTCAAGTATCAGTGGTGACCACGCATCCCGTGGCCGCGTCGCCGGCCGCCCGTCCTTCCGCGCCGCGGGTGATCGCGGCGATCGGGGGGATCTATGTGGCGCAGAGCGTGATCGGCGGGGTGACTTTCACGGGGCTTCCCGCCGTGCTGCGATCGGCGGGGCTTTCGCTCGGCGAGATCGGGCTGATCTTCCTCACAGTCCTGCCCTGGTCGTTCAAGTTCCTCTGGGCGCCCGCCGTTGAGCGCTACCGGCTGCCGCGGGGCCGGCCGCACCGGTCGCGGGCGGTGGTCGCGATCGGCGGGTCGATCGCGGCCGGCGCTCTGGCGCTCGCCGGCCTGTTCGGCCCGGCCGCGCTTGGACCGCTCGTCGTCTCCCTCGTGGTCGCAGCCTTCGCCACGGCGACGGTCGACATCGCCTGCGACGGCTATGCGGTCGAAAGCCTCGCCGAGCGTCACCGCGGCTGGGGCAACGCGGCGCAGGTTGGCGGCGCTTACATGGGCTCCGCCATCGGCGGCGGCCTGTTCCTCGTGCTGGTCGACCACGTCGACTGGGGGCCCGCGACCTGGGTCATGTGCGGCGTGCTGGTCGCGCTCGGCGCGCTGTTCGTGTTCGGCCGCGACGGCCGTCCCGCGGCGCCGGCCGACGCCCCCCGCCCCAGCCTGATGGCGGCCTTGAGGCGGCCGGAGGTGCGCGCGGGCCTCGCGCTCACCGCGCTGTTCGTCGCAGGCCAGAAGTGGATCCTGCTCGTCATCGGCCCGTTTCTGGTGGACGCCGGGCTCGGCCTGTCCACGATCGGCGTGCTGAACGGCGTGGGCGCGACCGGCGCGGGGCTGCTCGGCGCTTTGGCGGGCGGCGCCGCTGCCCGGCGGTTCGGCGCGGAGCGGATCGCGATCGGGGCGCTCGGGCTCCAGTGCGCGCTCGCGGCGGCCCTCGCCGCCTGCGCGTTGCTCCACGTGCGCGACCCCGGGCTGCTCGGCGCCATCGTCGTCGCCAACTCCGCGATCATGGCTCTCGGGTTCGTCGCGCTCTACGCGCGGCTGATGGGCTACGCCTCCCCAGATCAGGCAGGCGTCGACTTCACGCTGTTCCAGTGCATGGACGGCATCGTCAGCCTGATCGGCTGGTACCTCGCGGGCTACCTCGCGGACGGCTTCGGCTACGCCGCGTCCTTCGCGCTTGCGACGGCCGTCGCGCTGCTCGCGAGCGCGACGCTGCCGATCCTGTTCGCGCGCGCCGACCGCAGGGTGGCCGCAACGTCGGCTTAAGCTCGTCGGAGTCTCCGTCGGCCGCAGCGCGGAGACTCCGGCGTTCGTCGTCGTCAGCCGAACAGCGGCTCGCTGCCGATCGGGTTCGACGCGGGAACGAACACGAAGTCGTCCCGCGTGAGCGCCGTCACGCCGTCCAGCGTCGCGATCAGGTACTTCTCGCCGTCGCCCGCGCCGTCCTGATCGAACCAGAGCTGGTGCGAACCCGCGTCGAAGATGAAGCCGCGGGCGGCCGTGCTCGCTTCGGTCCCGAGCGTCAGCGTGAAGTCGGCGGCGGGGCCGAACTCCTCGATCGAGACCTGGATCTTGTCCCCCTCGGCGGACGAGAAGTCGGTGATCCGGTCGTTGCGGGCAGCGAAGTCAAATCCGATCGGATATCCGCCCGTCCCCGGGTCGTAGATGTACCGGTAGGCGAGGTCCGACATGTCGAAGATGTCGGCGCCTTGGCCGCCGGTCAGCAGGTCCGCGCCCATCCCGCCCTGCAGGGTGTCGTTTCCGCCGCGGCCGTCGAGAGCGTCGCTGTCGCCGCCGCCGTAAAACGCATTACTCTGCGCGTCGCCGCGCATGACGTCGTCCGCGTCCGTCGCAACAAAGGCCTCCACGCTGCGGAACCGGTCGCCTCGAAGCAGGCCGTCGTTCAGGGCGTTGTCCGCAAGGTCAAGGACGAGCCCGGTGTCGTAGGAGGCTGCGATTACCGTGTCGAAGCCCGCTCCGCCGACGATGACGTCCTTGCTCGGCAGCGTGTAATAGAAATCGTTCTCCTGCAGGTAAAACACGTCGTCTCCGGCGCCGCCGAACAGCGTGTCCGCGCCATACCCGTCCATCAGAACGTCGTCGCCGCCGAGACCGTCGAGCCGGTCGTCGCCTGCTCCGCCGGACAAGGTGTCGGACAACTCTCCGCCGCTCACCTGGTCGTTCCGAAAGCCGCCCAGGAAATCCAGCTTCTCGAAGCCTGAGAACGAAGCCCCCGACGCGAACTCGAAACTGCCGTCGGAGAAGGCGAAATCCTCGCCGGCCCAGGAATTCCTGAAGCGGATCTGGAGCACGTCGGAACCGTCGCCGCCAACAGCGATATCGGAAACGCCCGCGCGGATGAGGTCGTCGCCGGCGCCTCCCAGAAGAACGTCGCGCTGCTGGTCGCCGTCGTAGTCGTCGTCGCCGAAGAGAGTGTCGTTGCCTGATCCGCCGTCCAGGGTGTCCTCACCGTCCTGGCCGTCCAGCTCGTCGTCGCCGTCTTGCCCCTTAAGGAGGTCAGCGCCCATGCCGCCGTGGAGCGCGTCCGCGCCCCGACCGCCGTAGAGGCGATCGTCGCCGCCGTCGCCGTCGAGATGGTCGTCGCCGACGTCGCCGACCAGAGCGTCCGCGCCCGCGCCGCCGCTGAGATCATCGTCGCCTGCGTCGCCGAAGAGTCGGTCGTCGCCGTCGCCGCCCCCCAACTCGTCGTCACCGCCGAGCCCGCTGATCAAATCCCTGCCGGCGCCGCCGTACAACGTGTCGTCCAGCAGCCAGCCCGAGAGGGTGTCGTTTCCGGAGCCCCCGACGATGTCGAACTGCTCGATGCCCTTGAACAGGAAGGCCCCGGGCACGCGGGTGGTGTATGCGGGATCGTTCGGCGCGAAGACGAGCGCCTCAAGCCGTCCGGCGAAGCTCGCGGACAGGGTGTCGATCCCGGCGCTGTCGGTCGCTAGTGGACCGTCGCCGTCGACCCGGTCGCCCATCATCTGGGAGAGGTTCCCGACGGAGATGTCGTCGCTTCCAGCGCCGCCGATTAGCGTATCGCCGCCTGCGCCCCCAGCCAACCGGTCGGAGCCGCCGCCGCCCTCGAGGCGGTCGGCTCCATCCTCGCCGTACAGCCAATCGTCGCCGCTCTCGCCGAAGAGCTGATCGTCTCCGGCGCGCCCATACAGCTGGTCGCCGCCAAAGCCGCCGCGGACCGTGTCCGCAAGTTCGGCTCCGTAGATGTAGTCATAGTTGTCGCCGCCGGTCAGGACGTTGTTCCGACCGGGCGTGCCATAGAGGGTCGCCACCGATATCTCCGCTGCTGCTCTCCCCCCGGAGAGTGAGCGAAGACTAGCGGAAGCGAAGCCGCCTGAAA
Organism: Methylopila sp. Yamaguchi; assembly: GCF_002897035.1. GTDB lineage: Bacteria > Pseudomonadota > Alphaproteobacteria > Rhizobiales > Methylopilaceae > Methylopila. Next base: position 22,844 of record NZ_BAUX01000023.1, on the reverse strand, counting down.
TCACGCTCACGAGTCCGTGAGCGCTGTTTCAAAGCCTATCCAAAGGAATTTAGTTAGACAGCGGCGGGGGCCTTAAGCCGACTTGTCGACCCCCGCGGTCTCACTGGTCGCGCCCGGCTTCGGGCCGCCGCGGGCGACGCCCACCATTGCGGGGCGCAGGATGCGGTCGCCGATGACGTAGCCCTCCTGCACCACCTGAACCACGGTGCCGTTCGGCACGCTCGGGTCAGGGGCCTCAAAGATCGCCTGGTGGAAGTTCGGGTCAAAGGGCTGGCCCTTGGGCTCCAGCTTTTGCACGCCGTTCTTCTCGAGCGACTTCAGCAGTTCCTTCTCGGTCAGCTCCACGCCTTCCACGAGCGCCGTGAGGATCGGGTCGGCGGGCGCGCCGCCCGCCGCGGCGGCGTCGAGCGCGCGGCGGAGGTTGTCGGCGACGCCGAGCAGATCGCGGGCGAAGGAGGAGATCGCGTAGCGGCGGCCGTCCTGCACCTCGCGCTCGGTGCGGCGGCGCAGGTTCTCCATCTCGGCGTGGCTGCGGAGCAGCCGGTCGCGCAGGTCGTTGACCGCGGCCTCCAATTCGGCGGTGCGGTCCGCCGGCGCCGGTTCGGCGACCTCGGCCTCGATGGTGGCGTCCGCGCGTTCCTCGTCGGTCTCGGGCGTCGCCGCCGGTCCGGCGGCGGTCGGGGCGACCGTCTCGGCGGTCTCGCTGGTGGCGTTGCGGGGCGAAGTCGGGTCCGGCATCGCGCGCCTCTTCTTCAAGTCTGCGAAAGGGATGGGGCGGGCCGGATATCAGGCGCGCCGACCCAAAAATCAAGCGTGGCCCGCGTCAGTCGATCCGCACGTTCGCCGACGCCGTCGCGCCCGCGCCATCGGTCACGGTAACGCGGGCGAAGCCGGGACCGGCGACGGTCCACGCCGCGTCGCGGCGGCGCTGGGGCGGCAGCGGGCGGCCGTCCACGAGCCAGCGGAACGGCGCGACGCCGCCCGCGGCCTTCAGCGTGAGTTCGGAGCCCGCGCCGACTTCGACCCGCGCGCCGTCGGGCGGGAAGGCGACCGCAAGCGGCGGCGCCTCGGCGGAGCCGTCGGCCGCGAGCGTCCCAACCGGGCGAAAGCGTCGCAGCGCCTGGGGGAGCTCGCTCAGGGCCGCCAGCGCCTCCGGCGGCTCCGGGCTCAACGGGACGACGTCGCGCCCGAGCCGGGCGAAGGCGTCGAACAGGATCGGCGCCGCCGCGTCGCGGCCAACGAGGCCTGCGCTGGACGCGCCGTCCGGGCGCCCCGCCCAGACCGCCACCACATGCGCGCCGTCGAAGCCGACCGCCCAGGCGTCGCGGTAGCCGTAAGACGTGCCGGTCTTGAACGCGATCCGGCCCCCGAGCGCCGCCTGCGGCGGCGGGCTTTTGAGCAGAGCCGCGGCCACCTGCGCGGCGGCGATCGGGTCCAAGAGGCGGCGGCCGGGCCCTGCTGGGTCGGCAAGCGCCAGGGGGTCGTCGGCAAGCGGCGTCGTCGCGCCGCCCCGTGCGAGGCCGGCGTAAAGCGTCGCCAGATCCACAAGCCGCACGCCGAGGCCGCCGAGCGCGACGGCGAGGCCTGGCGCCTCCACGCCCGGCAGCGAGACCTGCGCGCCGGCGCCGCGCAGCCGCGCCACGAACCGCGTCGGCCCCACCGCTTCCAGCAGCGCGACAGCCGGGATGTTGAGCGACAGCGCCAGCGCCTGCGCGCAGGAGACCGTGCCGTGGAATCCTTCGTCGAAGTTTCGTGGGGCGTAGGCGCCGAAGCGCGCGGGCCGGTCCTCGATCAGGGTTTCGGGCGCGGCGACGCCATTCTCGAAGGCGAAGCCATAGATGAACGGCTTGAGGGCCGATCCCGGGGAGCGCACGGCGCGGGTCTGATCGAGGCTCCCGGCGCGCGAGGCGTCGAAGTAGTCGGCCGATCCTACCGAGGCCTCGATCGCGCCGGTCCGGTGGTCGGCGACGAGGATCGCGACCGAGAGGCCGGGCCCGAGCGATCGGGCGCGGTCGCGGGCGAGGTCCTCCAGCGCGCGCTGCAGGTCGCGCTTCAGCGTCAGGCGCGCCACGCCGCCCGGACCGACCCTGAGCGCCGCCGCCTCGGCGGCATGGGCGGCGAGGTTGGGGAAGGGGCGACGGCCCGTGGGCACGGGCTCTTCGCGGGCGTAGGCGGCTTCGGCCGGCGCGAGCTCTCCGGCGGCGACCAGCCGGTCGAGCACATGGTCGCGGGCGGCTTTCGCCGCAGCGACGTCGCGGTCGGGGCGGCGGGCTTCGGGCGCCTGGGGGATAGCGACCAGCAGCGCGGCCTCGGCGACCGAGAGCCGCCCTGGCTCTTTTCCGAAATAAGCGAGGCTTGCGGCGCGTACGCCTTCCAGGTTGCCGCCGTAGGGCGCGAGCCGGAGGTAGAGGTCGAGCACGCCGCCTTTGCCGACCGCGCGTTCAAGCGCCAGCGCCGCCCCCATCTCGCGCCACTTGCGGGCGAGCGTGCGGTCGCGGGCGTCCGGCGCAAGCAGCCGGGCGACCTGCATGGTGAGCGTCGAGCCGCCCGACACCACGCCGCGATGGAGCGCCGCCTGCCCAATGGCTCGGAGCGCCGCCAGCGGGTCGACGCCGGGATGGGAGAGGAAGCGCTTGTCCTCATAGGTCGTCAGGAAGCGCAGAAAGCGCGGATCGACCTCGTCCTTGCCCGCCGGCAGGCGCCAGGCGCCGTCGACCGCCGTAAACGGGCGCAGCAGCCGGCCGTCGCGGTCGAGCACGAGCGTGGAGAGCTTGTCGGCCCGGCCGGGGGAGGGCGCGGGCATTGAGGCGAGGCTGATCGCGGCGGCGGAGCCGGCGACGAGGATCGCGAGCAGCGCGGAGGCCGCGAGACGCGCGGGACGGGAGCTACGGCCGGCCATCAGCGCGGACCTCTGCGCTAGCGCGTCATCCCGGACGGCCCGCAGGGCCGAGCCGGGATCGTAGGACGGCTGCACGAACTCGGACGCGCCGGTCTCGCGGACAGCTCGATGCGATCCCGGCTCTCCGCAGCTTCGCCGCTGCGGCCGTGATGACGGCTTGAGCCCCGCTCCCTGCTCACCGCGCCGTCACCTCGAGGCGGCCGGCGCCAGTGCGGGCGAAGCGGGCGGGACGGTACATGTCCTCGACGGTCGCCGCCGGCTGTGCGTAGACGCCGGGCGCGACCGCGCGCACGACGTAGGCGGCGGCGTAGATCGCGTCGCCGCCGGCTTCGCGGTCGAAGGCGGCCACGAAGCGGTCGTCGCGGAACTCGGCGTGGGTCGCCGACGGCTGCTCGCTGAGGAACGACAGCGCCGGCAGCTTCGCGCTCGACACCAGTTCGGGGTTGTCGATCTCGAAGCCCGCCGGCAGACGGTCCACCACCAGCACGCGGCCCTGCGCCGGCTCTGGCTCCGTGACGGTCAGCACCACCACGAGACGGGTGTTCTGCGCCACCTTCGAGGGGTCCACCTCGACGCCTGCGGTCGTGTAGTAGCGCCGCTCGAGCTGGAAGCCGTTCTCGGACGGAGATTCCGGCGCCAGCGGCGCGCCTTTCACGGTTACTACGGCCTCGAGCGCCGTCTCCCCGGCGTTGGCGATGCGCGAGGGGCCGGCGACGAGGCGATCGGGGGGATAGACCGCGCTTAGCGGCCCGTTGTGCGCGGCGCCGTCGACCGTGAGCGTGAGGTCCGCGCTCTCGGCGCGCTGGGCGCGGGCGGCGAGCAGCAGCCAGGCGTTCTCCTGCGTGGAGAAGGTGATGCGGTCCGCGCGCGCGGCGCCGATCCGCCGAAGGGCCGCGGGCGCGATGCTGGCGCCGACGCGCGCTTCGGAGGCCAGCGCCACGATCGCCGCCTGGTCGCGCAGCGCGGAGCCGAAGTCGGTGCGCGCCGCTTCGTCCGCCTCGGCGCCTTCCGCCGCCGCAAAGGCTTTCGCGGCGCGCGTGCGGTCGCCGATCTGCGCCAGGGCCGCGCCGATCTGAGCGCGGGCGAGCGGGCTCGCGAACTCGGCGAGCTTCACGTCGGCGAGGTAGCGCAACTCGCCGACGAGCGCGCGGCCCGAGCGGGCGAGCACATAGTGCGCGTAGGCGATGTCGCTGTCAGTGGAGTCCTGGCGCAGGCCGATCGCGTTGCGCAGGTTGTCGAGCGCGAGCTCGAGCGAGCGCTGCGGCACGGCGGCGTCGGCCGCGCGTGCGCGGGCCAGCACATCGGTCACATAGGCGTCGAGCCAAAGGTCTCCGCCCTCCGCCGACCACAGACCGAACGAGCCGTTCGAGTCCTGCCGCGACAGCACGCGGGCGATGATGTCGCCGATGCGGGCCGTCACGTCGGCCGGCCGCACGCCGGCGGTCTGCGCCGAGAGGCCGAGCTGGTCGCCGTAGATCAGCGCCAGCAGGCGGCTCGAGAGCTGCTCCGAGCAGGCGTAGGGGTAGCCGTCGAGCGCTTGGCGGAAGGTGGCGCCGTCGAGCGCGCCGGGCTTGCCGACCGACACCGCGACCTCGCCCGTGCCGGGCACGAGGTCCTTGAGCATGTCGGTCCCGACCGTCAGCCCCGCGCCCTTGGCGAGCGCGACCACGCTGCGGCGGGAGACGGGCGCGGTCGCGGGCTTCACCTCCAGCGCAAGCGCTTGGACGTAGACGCGGCCGTCCGGCCCGCGCAGCGCCACGTCGAGGCGCGCCGCGCCTATGCCCTTCGCCATCAGCGGGATATCGACCGCCGCGCGCTGTCTCGCGGCGAGCGTGATCGGCTTGGCCGTCGCCGTGCCGGTGAGCGGCCCCGAGACGCGGACGTCGAGCGCGTAGTCGCCGGCGGGGCCCGCGACGTTGTCGAGGTCGAGCCTCAGCCGCGAGCGGTCGCCGTCGGCGAGGAACCGCGGCAGCGCCGCGGTGACCACGACCGGGTCGGCGACGGTCACGTCCTTCGAGGCGTGGCCGAGCTTGGTCGCGGACCACGCGACAGCCATCAGCTTGACCGTGCCGTTGAAGGCGGGGAGCGCGAAGGCGACGTTGGCCGTTCCGCTCGCGTCCGCCGCCACGATTCCGGAGAACAGCGCCAGCGGCGCCTGCGTCGGCGTGTCCTGCAGGCCGCCGGCGCCGGCGCCGTCGCCGCCGGACCGCAGCTTGCCGCGCTGCGCGTTCATGCCGTCGATCAGCTGGCCGTAGAGGTCGCGAAGCTCAGCCGCGAGCTTGCGCTGGCCGAAGACCACGAGGTCCGGCGCGGGCGGGACGTAGCCCGTGAGGTTGAGGATGCCCACGTCGACGGCGGCGACCGTCACATAGGCCTGCTCGCCGGCGGCGAGGCCAGCGAGCTTTACGGGAACCGAAAGGGTCGTTCGGGGCTCCGCCGCGTCGGGGGCGCCGAGCGAGACGCCGAGCGTCCGGTCGCGGGCGTCAATCTGGGCGTGCGCCACCCCGACCGCGCGCCCCGGCATACGGCTCGCCTTGGCGTCGAGCGGGCGATGGACGAAGGCCACCACATAGGCGCCCGGCCGCCACGCCTCAGTGACGGGGAAGGACACGGTTGCGCCCTTGTCCGTCACGTCGAGCGTCGTCTGGTCCACGACGCCAGCGCCCACCACCAGCACGGTGGCGCGTCCGGCGAAGCGCGAGGAAAGGGTCGCGGTCGCGGTCTCGCCCGGGCGGTACGCCGGCTTGTCGAGCGCCACGTCCAGCACGTCGGGGGAGTCGGCCGAGGCCGCGGCGTAGAACCCGGCGTCGAAGGTTACGCTGGTGGCGGGCCCCTGGGGATCCGGCGTTTCGACCTCGAGCCGATAGCGGCCATAGGCGGTCTTGGCCTCGATCTTCGCCGGCGCGGCCGCCGCCGCGTCGACGGTCCCGTCGGCCACCCGCCGGGTCCGGGTCACGGTCTCAAAATTCCAGCGGCCATTGGAGGCGTACCACTGGTAGTCCGTCTCGAGCCTCAGAAGCTGCCACTTCAGTCCGTTCGCGGCGACGGCCTTGCCGTCGGCGCCGACCATCGCGACGTCGAAGCGGGCGGTCTCGCCATCGCCGACGCGGTCTCGGAACAACGGCTTTACGCCGATCCGCGGCCCCGTTGCGGCGACGGGCAGCGTCACCGTGCGCTCAAGCGCCCGACCCGAGGGCTCCAGCAGCCGCAGCGCGATCTCGGCCTCGAGCGGCCGCGTTGTGTCCGGCAGCAACGGGCGGATGACGGTCACCCGCGCCTTGCCGTCCGCGTCGGTGCGCGGCAGGCCGTCGAGCGGCGTGCGGATGGGCGCGACCTGTTCGTCGCTGAGGCCGAAGCGGTAGCCCTCGAAGCCCGCGGGGGCGCGGTCGCTGACCTTCAGCGTGACCTCGCCCTCGAGCGCGAGGTCCGCCGCCCGCGCGCCGTAGAGCCAGCGGCCGTCTGCGTCGACGGCGGCGCCGGAGGCGCCGAGCGCGGGCGTGGCGGTCGAGAGCTTGAGGTCCAGCTTCTCCGGCACATAGTCTGCGACGAGAAAGGTGGCCGCGCCGCTCGGCGCGGCCTTCACGTCAGCGAAAGCCTCGACCCGCCACGTGCCGCCCATGGCCTGATCGACGAGCGGAACGTCGAGCGTGCGTCCGCCGGCGCCTGCGTCGGTCGTCACCGCCCGCCGGTCCTCGACGCCGTCAGGGCGCGTGACCACGAGCGTCAGAGGCAACCCTTCGACGCCCGCGCCCTTGTCGTCGCGGAGCAGCGCCGAGACGTGGACCGTCTCCTTCGAGCGATAGACGCCGCGCTCCGTGAACACCTGCGCGTCCAGCGGCCCCGGCGCCGCGCGGCCGCCGACGCCGCGGTCGGAGAGGTCGAAGCCGGGCTTCGTGAGGTCGAGGAACCCGTAGTCGCCGCCGTTCGCGGCCACCAGCACGGCCGGGGCGGAGCCGCCGGTCCCGCGCGTAAGCCCGGCCTCGAAGGTGACGAAGCCGGCGGCGTCCGTGGTGCGGGTCGCGAGCACCTCGTTGTCGCGCGCGACAAGCCTGAACTCGACGCCCTTCAGCGGCGCGGCGGAGGCGAGGGAGCGCGCGAAGGCCTTCACGCCGTCGGCGCCCGAGACTGCGGTGATCCCGAGGTCGGACACCACGAACCATTGGGTCGCCTGCGAGTCCCAGGGTTCCGGGTCGACGACGTTCTTCGGCCGCGCCGCCATCACGTAGACGCCGGGCGCAAGATGCGGCACGGCCTCGGAGACCGGGAAGGCGGTCGAGACGTCCTGGTTCTGCTTCCGCTCGATTGCGAGTTCGCCGGAGTAGACCGTCGCGGCGCTGTCGTCTCGCAGCTTCTGGATCGCCTCCGCGTTCAGCTGGCTCTGGAAATCGCCCGACACGACGGAGGGCGCGAGGCTGCGGTCGCCCACGCGGAAGATTTCGACCGTGGCGGCGTCGACGTTGACGGAGACCAGCGGCAGGCCTTGCTGGCCGGTCGAGGGCAACACGTAGTTGCGGCCGGTGAAGCGCACGCTCGGGCTTCGGTCGCGGACGTAGATGCGGAAGTCCTTCGAGGAGGGCAGAGGCTCGTCTACCTCGGAGGGCAGGCCTTGGCGCACGGTGAGATCGTAAGCTTCGCCGTGCTTCAGCCCGTCCACGCAGAGCTGCGAGTCATTGGCCGTCACCGCCGGATTTTCGGCGCCCTTCAGGATGACGTAAGGCGCAAAGTCGATGCGGCCCTTCGCGAGATTCTCGGAGAACTGCACGCAGGCCCGCGGCGACGAGGCGTCGGAGTCGATGGAGTAGTCGAGGGCACGGAAGCCGTGTTCGGCGCGAAGCTGCTCATAGGTCGTCTTGACCTCGGCGCTCGGCGCGGCGGCGAGGCTCGCCTTGTAGGCGTCGAGCGCAGGCCGGAAATCCTCCTTCGCTACCAAGGCGTTGGCGAGCACCGCGAGCGCGCGGGCGCGCGTCTTGGCGTCGGTCGAGAGCTCATAGGCGCGCCACGCCGCGCCGGTCGCCTGCTCGCGGAAGCTCTCGCGTTCGCTGTAGTCGTCGGTTTCGATGCGGGACAGCGCCACCGAAAGGTTGCGCCAGGCTTGTTCGCTCTTCGGATCCTTGCCCGCGGCGAGCGCCATGGTGACCGCCGCGTCGCGCCACTCGCCGGCCCGGATTTGCGCAATTCCCTGCTTCAGGATCTCGGCGACCGGGCGCGGGTCGGACGCGGCCTCGCGTTGGACGCGGGCCTGCAGCTTCAGCGCGCTCTGCAGCGCGTCGCGGTTCTGGAAGCCGGGGGATGTTTGCGCGGCGGCTGGAATCGCGAAGGCCAGCGCCGCTGCGAGGAGGCCGCCCTTGAGGGTCTTGGCGCGCAGTCGTGTCATCAGCGTTCCCCCGAACCCTGCGCCGCGCTTCGTCCCGGCGCTTGAGGGCGACCATAGCGCGGCGTCTCTGGCGGCGAAACGACCTCGTAGCGTTCACCGCTTCCTAAGGCTCGTTAAGCAAACTGCTCCCAAAGGCAGGAGATCTGAAATGGCGATGGCGGGTGCGGCTCCGCTCGGGGGCGCGCGGCAGAGGGTGCTTTTCCAGGGCGACCGTCGCTCGGAAGCCGCGCTCGTCCTGTTCATCTGGGCTGTCTTCGCCGTCATCACCGGCTATGTCGGCTACGCAGCGGCGATCGAGGGCATGTCGACCGACGACGCCATGCGGCTCGTCGAGGCGCGCGATTTCCTCGCCGGCCAGGGTTGGTACGATCTCCTGCAGCGGCGGCTCAATCCGCCGGACGGCGTTTTCATGCACTGGTCGCGCCTGATCGATCTCCCGATCGCGCTGCTGCTGGGGGCGTTCGATCGCGTCGCGGCGGCCGACGCCGCGCTTCGGCTCACGGTCACGGTCTGGCCGGCCCTGCCGCTTCTGCCGGCGCTGTTCGCCGTGGCGTCGCTCACCCGCTCGCTCGGCGGCGCGGGCGTGCTCGGCGCCTTCCTTTTCGTGATGTCGCCGGGGCCGATGTCCCGCTTCGCTCCCGGCATGATCGACCACCACGGACCGCAACTCGCGCTCGCGCTGATCATGCTCGCCTGCGCCTTGCGGCTCGATCGCTCGGCGAAAGCGGCCGCAGGGGCCGGCCTCGCAGGCGCAGCCATGCTCGCGATCGGCATGGAGACGCTCCCGACCGTCGCCGTGATCGCCGCCGCCATCGCCCTGCGTTGGGCCGTCACCGGCCCCGAGGTCGCGCGTGGGACTGCGGCTTTCGGCGCCGTCTTCGCCCTCGCCACCCTGGCGGCCTTCCTCATAGATGTCGCGCCCGAGCGCTGGCTTCTTCCGGTGTGCGACGCTCTCGGCCCCGCGCATCTCGGAGCGGCCGTCGTCGGCGGCTCCGGTCTCGCGCTCGCCACGCGCAGTCCGGGGGACGGAGCGGCGGCGCGATTCGCCGGCCTCGCGCTGATCGGCGTGATGGTGGTCCTCGTCGTCGCTTTCGTGGCCCCGGCCTGTCTCGGCGACCCTTACGCGGCGTTGCCCGAGATCGTCAGGACGGAGTGGCTCGAGCAAGTCTCGGAAGCGCGCGGAGCGCTCACATTCGCTCACGATGAACCGCAGTCGGCGCTCGTCATCGCCACGCTCGCTCTATCGGGAGTCGGCGCGGCGCTGTGGCTGAGCCTGCGATGCGCCGGGGGCGCGCGCTGGCGGGTCTGGACCGGTACGGCCGTGCTTGTGGTCAGCTGCCTCGTCGCCTGCTGGCAGGTGCGCGGGGCGACCTTCGCTCTGGCCTTCGCGATTCCCTTTCTCGCCGCCTGCATTACGGCGCTCGCGCGCTCCGGAGGCCCGCTCCGCGGCGCGCTCGGCCTCGTCGCGCTCAACCACACGACGCTCGCTGTTCTCGGCCTCGGCGCGGCGGCGGCTTTGGGTTTTCCAGCGAAGCCCTCCGCGTCCATGGCGGCCCGGCTGTGTCCGGTCGCCGATTACCGCGCGCTGAACGCGCTGACGCCCGGCCTGGCGCTGAACAACATCGACAGCGGCCCCCACATCCTCGCCTTCAGCCGTCTGTCGGCGGTCGCGGCGCCCTATCACCGCGACGTCGACGGCATCGCCGCGCAGATCGAAATGATGACCGGCAGCGAGGAGACCGCCCGCGCCGTCGCGCTGTCGCGCCGTGCGGCCTACGTCGTGCTGTGCCCCGGCAATCCGGGCGTGCGGGCCGAGCGCGAGAGGAATCCAACGGGCTTTGTGGCGAAAGCGCTAGGACCCACGCCGCCGGCGTGGCTCACGCCGATCGATCTTCCTCGGGGGACGACGCTGCGCGCGTTTCGGGTGTCGCCGTAAGGGCTTCCGCGACGACGGGCGGGGCGCTAAGCATCCTCCCATGACGACAGACGCTCCCGATCCGAAACGCCCCGTCCGGGGCGCCGACGCCGACCGCCGCGAGGCGGAGCGCAAGGAGCGACTCGCGGCGGCGCTTCGCGAGAACCTCAAGCGGCGCAAAGCCCATGCACGCTCTCGCCGCGCCTCCGGCGGCATGGACGACGAAGGCCGCTGAGGAGAAACGCAGCCGGCGCCGTCGCGCGTTTGTGCCGGCCGCATGCTTGCGCTAGACCGCGGGTTTCGCGCCGCTCCGCCGTTCGTGGCGCTTCGAGGAGATTCCATGGACCGCATCCGCATCGTCGGCGGCCCCGAGCTTGTCGGTCGCATTCCGATCTCCGGCGCGAAAAACGCCGCCCTTCCGCTGATGATCGCGAGTCTGCTGACTGACGAGACGCTGATCCTCGACAACATGCCGCGCCTCGCCGACGTCGCGATGCTGAAGCGCATCCTCGGCAACCACGGCTGCGAGGTGACGGTGGAGGGCAAGCGCGCCGGCCAGGACGAGTTTTTGGGCGAGACCGTGCGGCTGACCGCCTCGGAAATCGTCGACACCACCGCGCCCTACGACCTCGTCTCCAAGATGCGGGCGAGCTTCTGGGTGATCGGCCCGCTCCTCGCGCGCATGGGCGAGGCGACTGTGTCGCTGCCCGGCGGTTGCGCCATCGGCACGCGGCCTGTCGACTTCTTCCTCGACGGTCTCAAGGCGCTCGGGGTCGAACTCGAGATCGACCGCGGCTACGTGATCGCCAAGGCCCCTGGCGGCCTCAAGGGCGGCCGCGTCGTGTTCCCGAAGGTCTCCGTCGGCGCGACCCACGTGATGCTGATGGCGGCCTCCCTCGCCAGGGGCGAGACCGTCATCGAGAACGCGGCCCGCGAACCGGAGATCGTCGACCTCGCCGAGTGCCTGGTGAAGATGGGGGCGAAGATCGAGGGCGCTGGGACCTCGACCATCGTGATCACCGGCGTCGACCGGCTCCACGGCGCCCGCCACAGCGTGCTGCCGGACCGGATCGAGACCGGAACCTACGCCATCGCGGTCGCCATGGCCGGCGGCGACGTGGTGCTCGAGGGCGCGCGCCGCGACCTGCTGGACGCGGCTTTCGACGTGCTGGTCGAGGCCGGAGCCGAGGTGACGCAGCTCAACGACGGCGTTCGCGTGGCCCGCAACGGGCACGGAATAGCGCCGGTCAACGTCGTCACCGCCCCCTATCCCGGCTTCCCGACCGACCTGCAGGCGCAGCTCATGGCCCTGACCGCGAAGGCGAAAGGCCCCTCGACGATCACCGAGACGATCTTCGAGAACCGCTTCATGCACGTGCAGGAGCTCGCCCGCCTCGGCGCCCGCATCCACCTCGACGGCGACACCGCGACGATCGAAGGCGTGGAGCGGCTCAAGGGCGCGCCCGTGATGGCGACCGACCTGCGCGCCTCGGTCTCGTTGGTGATCGCGGGGCTGGTCGCGGAGGGGGAGACGATGGTCAACCGCGTCTACCATCTGGACCGCGGCTTCGAGCGGCTCGAGGCCAAGCTGTCGCGCTGCGGCGCGCTGATCGAGCGCGTTTCGGGTTAACTCCGGTTGCGCCGGGGTTGACGCGCGGTTGACGCCCGGTTGCCGTTCGGGTCGCCGGCGGTTACCTCTGCCCGATCTTCCGTCATTCGAGACTTGAACCGGCTGGACCGATGATAGATCCCGACGCCGACGCTCCGCTCAAGCTGCTCGCGCTCGACGAGGACGACCTCGCCGTGCTGTCCGCCCATCTGCAGGACTTCGTCGTCAAGGTCGGCGATCTTGTCTTCCTGCCGGTGGAGAAGCGCTTCGCCTTCGTCGGCAACCGGCTCGACCTTCGGGTCGCGGGCGAGCCCCGGCGCCGGCGCACCGCGGGTCACTTCGAGCGCGTGACCGCGGTGAGGGCCCGGGGCGTCGACCGCTCCCGGCCGGACGCGGTGCTGAACTTGCTCGCGATCGGCTTTACGCCGGACGAGGCGCCCTCCGGCGCCATCGAGCTGGTGTTTTCCGGCGACGCCAGCCTTCGGCTCGAGGTCGAGTGCGTCGAGGCCCGCGCCGCCGACCTCGGCCCGGTCTGGGCCGCCAAAGCCGAGCCCACCCACGACCTCGACGAGGCCTGACGCCCCATGGTCCTGCGCCTGTCCTCCGCGGAGGCCGATTTCGAGTCCCGCTTCGCCGCCCTGCTCGCCATGAAGCGCGAGGTTTCCGAGGACGTCGACGCTGCGGTCGCCACGATCCTCGACGAGGTCCGCCGCAACGGCGACGCGGCTCTCGTCGATCTCTCCAAACGGTTCGACCGCGTGGACTTGGAGGCGGTCGGCCTCAGGGTGACCGACGCCGAGATCGACGCCGCGGCCTCGGCCTGCGACCCCGAGACCCTGAAGGCCCTGACCTTCGCGCGCGACCGGATCGAATCCCACCACCGCCGCCAGATGCCGGCGAGCGAGACCTACCGAGACGACATCGGCGTCGAGCTCGGCCACCGCTGGACCGCGCTCGACAGCGTCGGCCTCTACGTTCCCGGCGGCACCGCCGCCTACCCCTCCTCGGTGCTGATGAACGCGGTGCCGGCCAAGGTCGCGGGCGTCGACCGGCTCGCGATGGTCGTGCCCGCGCCGGACGGTAAGCTCTCGCCGCTGGTGCTGGCCGCCGCCAAGCTCGCGGGCGTGGACGAGGTGTTCCGCGTCGGCGGCGCCCAGGCGATCGGCGCGCTCGCCTACGGCACGGCGACCGTCAGGCCGGTCGCCAAGATCGTGGGCCCCGGCAACGCTTATGTGGCGGCCGCCAAGCGCCGGGTGTTCGGGACCGTCGGCATCGACATGATCGCGGGCCCCTCCGAAGTGCTGGTGATCGCCGACAGGACCGGCAATCCCGACTGGATCGCGGCCGACCTGCTGGCCCAGGCCGAGCACGACGCCTCCGCCCAGTCGATCCTGATCACCGACGACTCCAGTCTCGCCGACGCCGTCGAGGCGGCGGTCGAGCGGCAGCTCGCCCTGCTGCCCCGCAAGGAGATCGCGGGCGCGAGCTGGCGTGATTTCGGCGCGATCATCCTGGTCGGCCAGATCGACGAGGCGCCCGCGCTCGCCGATCGCATCGCGCCCGAGCATCTCGAGATCGTGGCGGAGGACGCCGACGACCTCTCCGACGCCATCCGCCACGCCGGCGCGATCTTCCTTGGCGCCCACACGCCGGAGGCGATCGGCGACTACGTCGGCGGATCGAACCACGTGCTGCCGACCGCCCGCACCGCACGCTTCGCCTCGGGCCTGGGCGTGCTCGACTTCCTGAAGCGCACCTCGATCCTGCGCTGCGGGCCGGAGCAGCTAAAGGCGCTGGGCGGCGCCGCGATCAAGCTCGGGGAGGCCGAGGGCCTGCACGCCCACGCCCGCTCCGTTTCGATCCGCATGAACTGAGCGTCGCGACCGGATAGGATGCGGCCATGAGCCCGAGCGGACGCGACCCCAAAGCCAAACTTGTCGCCGTCACCATCGACGACGCGTCGATCGGGCGTGCGGCGACCGAGGTCGAGCACGAGCGCCAGGTCGCGATCTACGACCTGGTGGAGGACAACGCGTTCCAGCCGATCGGCGGCGGGGAGGGCCCATTCAAGCTCGACATCGCGCTGATCGACCGCAAGCTGGCGCTCAACGTGCGTCGGGTGTCGGGCGAGGAGGTCGTCACGCACTTCCTGTCGCTGACGCCGTTCCTCAAGCTTCTCAAGGACTACTTCCTGATCTGCGAGAGCTATTACACCGCGATCCGCTCCGCGAGCCCGAGCCAGATCGAGGCGATCGACATGGGCCGGCGCGGCCTTCACGACGAGGGCGCGCAACTGCTCGCGGAACGGCTCGAGGGCAAGATCGCGCTCGATCACGACACCGCGCGCCGCCTGTTCACGCTGATCGCAGCCCTGAGCTGGAAGGGCTGACGCGGCCGTGTCGGGCGGTCCTGAGCAGGGGCGTCCCCAATCGGTTCTGTTCATGTGCGGGCAGAACGTCATCCGATCGCCGATCGCGGAAGCTCTGGCCCGCCATTACTTCGGCCGCTCGCTCTACGTCGCCTCCGCCGGCGTCCGGCCGGGGGAAAACGACCCCTTCGCGGAGGCCGCCCTCGACGAGGTGGGCCTGACGCTGGGCAAGCATCGCCCGCACACGCTCGACGACCTCGAAGACCTGAACTTCGACCTCATCATCACGCTTGCGCCGGAAGCCCATCACGCCGCGCTTGAGCTGACGCGCCGGCTCCCGGTGGAGGTCGAGTACTGGCCGACCATGGACCCGACGCTCGCGGCCGGCGGGTCGCGCGAGCAGACCATGGACGCTTACCGCGCCATGCGCGACAGCCTGATCGATCGCATCAGGGACCGCTTCCGCTACGCCGCCCCGGCGCGGGTGTAGCGGCCGGACGGCGCGACGGCCCTCTCGATGCTCGACCTGAGGAGGTCGTCACGCGAGTTGTGGAAACGTGTTATTTCCGGTATCAGGCGCTCTCCTAAGTCACGCTCCGATCGGCTGCGCCTGGATTTCAGGCTCGTTCAGCCGTCGCACTTGTCGAGATCACATGTCGAAAGAAGAACTGCTCGAGTTTCCGGGCACCGTGATCGAGCTGCTGCCGAACGCGACGTTCCGCGTCAAGCTCGAGAACGACCACGAGATCATCGCCCACACCGCCGGCCGCATGCGCAAGAACCGCATCCGTGTGCTCGCGGGCGACAAGATTCTCGTCGAGATGACGCCCTACGACCTCTCCAAGGGCCGCATCACCTACCGCTTCAAGTGAGCGCGGCGCGCAAGCGCCTGAGGGGCGAGCGCCTCGGGGCCGCGCGTCGTCCATGATCGACCGCCGATGACCGACCGCCCCAAACTCGTCCTCGCCTCCGCGAGCCCGCGCCGCCTCGCGCTGCTCGACCAGATCGGCGCCAAGCCCGATGCGCTGCTGCCGGCCTCGCTCGACGAGACGCCTGAGCGCAACGAGCGGCCCCGCACGCTCGCGCTGCGCCTCGCCGAGGCCAAGGCGCTCGCCGGCGCCTCCCTCGCCTCGCAGGACCCGGAACTCGCAGGCGCGCTCGTGCTGGGCGCGGACACGGTCGTCTCGGTCGGCCGCCGGATCTTACCGAAGGCGGAGTCGGTCGAGGAGGCCGCGGACTGCCTGCGCCTGCTCTCCGGCCGCGCCCATCACGTTTCGACCGCCGTCTGCCTCACCACCCGCAGGGGCGCGCTGCGGAGCCGTCTCGTCGAGACGCGCGTACGCTTTAAGCGGCTTTCGGAAGGGGAGATCGACGCCTACCTCGCCTCCGGCGAATGGCGCGGCAAGGCCGGCGCTTACGCCATCCAAGGTCTCGCAGGAGCCTTCGTGGCCAAGCTCAGCGGTTCCTACGGCGCCGTCGTCGGCCTGCCGCTCTACGAGACCGTCAATCTGCTGGTCGGCGAAGGCTACCCGCTGCACCGCGGCTGGCTGGCGAAGGCCTAGAGCCGCCATGTCCGACGCGCCGAAGCCCCCTGGCGACACGCCCTCGGCGAAGCCCCGACCGTCGCCGCGGCCGTGCCCGATCTGCCAGAAGATGTCGCTGCCCGAGTACCATCCCTTTTGCTCGAAGCGCTGCGCGGACATCGATCTGTCGCGCTGGTTCAAGGGCGTCTACGCGGTTCCGACGCCGGACGCCGACGAGGTCGAGCGGCCGGCGAACGACGACGACGAGGCCTGACGACGCCCTGAAGCGCGCAGTTCGCTTGGACTGACGATCCTCTGCCGTCCTAGACGAACCCCACGGACGTTCGAAGGCGTAGCGTGGGGGGCGATTCCCAGAAGAACGACCGCTGGCCAAGGCGACGCGGTAACGCCTGTGACCCCGGCGATCCATAACGCGCGCCTCACGGCCGGCAGTGGGGTCGGGCACGCCCGCCGGTCGAGGAATGCGCCTCCATTCGAGGGCCGTCGGTCAGGCGCGACCGGTTCCGCGCCTCTGGATCGCTCGAGGCGCATACCTCGTATCCCCTATTGTGCGTCCAACCAAAAAGAGTCCAATCTGAGCCTTGGCATCGCGAAGCGAGCCTTGGGCGCCGGGGGCATGTGGGGCCCAACCAGCGGACCAAATCGGGTTTAAGGGGGAAACCATGGCTACCTTCACGGGGACGGGGGCGGCGGACACCATCACGCCGACGAGCGTCTCGGGCGGCGTCGCCGCCAATCCGGCTGGGGCGCGCCCCGGCGAGGACTCCGACTACCTCTACGGCAACGCCGGGAACGACACGCTCGATGGCGGCGGCGGGGCCGACTACCTCGACGGCGGCGCCGATAACGACAAGCTCTCCGGCGGCGGCGAGAACGACTCGCTCTACGGCCAAAGCGGCGAGGACGACCTGAACGGAGGCGCCGGCGAGGATTACCTCGCAGGCGGCACCGAGAGCGACATCTACCGCTTCGACGCCAACTCGGGCAGCGACACAGTGTTCGAGGCGGCGAACGCCGGAAACGACCGGCTGATCTTCTCGGGCAACTTCACCGCCTCCAACGTCCGCCTCTACGTGGAAGGCGACGATCTGAAGATCGTCTACGGCGACAACGAGATCACCATCCAAGATCAGTTCCTGAGCGGCGCCGGCGCCAACGCCCGGGTCGAGGACCTACGCTACACCAACAACACGGTGCTCGACCTGACCACCGTGCAGTCGGCTTGGCTGACGCGCACCGGCACCACCCGCGGCGACTCGATGTCGGGCTCGATCTTCTCCGACACCCTCTCGGGCGGCGCCGGCCGCGACTCGATCTACGGCGGCGCAGCCGCGGACCGGCTGCGCGGCGACTCCGGCAACGATTATCTCCAGGGCGACGCCGGCGACGACACGCTCGAAGGCGGCGCCGAGAACGACCAGCTCTACGGCGGCGCGGACGACGACCGCCTGACCGGCGGCTCGGGCGACGACTACCTCGTCGGCGGGGCCGGGGACGAGATCTACTACTTCGGCCCCGGCTTCGGACGGGACGAGATCGCCGAGGGACTGAACGGCGGGACGGACCTCATCCGGCTGAACACGGGAATCGCCAAGGCCGACGTCGACATCTGGATCGACGGCGACGACCTTTATCTGGGCTACGGCTCCGACTACATCCGCGTGTCGGACCAGTTCGCGAGCGGCGTGGGCGCGGACGCGCGGGTCGAGACGCTGCAGCATTCGGACGGCTCCAGGGTCAGCCTCAAGTCGGTGCAGTCGAGCTGGCTCGTGCGGGACGGCGGCGACGGCGGCGACAACTTCGGCGGCTCGATCTTCAACGACACGCTGAACGGCGGAGGGGGCAACGACACCCTCAGCGGCTCGACCGGCAACGACCAGCTCAACGGCGGGACCGGCTCGGACGCGCTTTACGGCGGCGTCGGCGCCGACCAGCTCAACGGCGGCGACGAGGACGACTCGCTCTACGGCGACGCCGGCGCGGACCTGCTGACCGGCGGCTCTGGCGACGACTACCTCGTCGGCGGCGCGGACAACGACACGTACAGCTTCTCGGAAGGCTCCGGCTACGACACGGTGGCCGAGAGCCCCGGCGGCGGCACCGACACGATCCGCTTCACGCCAGAGATCTCGTCCTCCGACCTGAGCTTCCGGGTGATCGGCGACGACCTCGTCATCAGCTTCGGCGACGAGCAGATCACCGTGCAGGATCAGTACGCCAACGGCACGGGCGCTCAGGCGCGCGTGGAGCGCGTGACGTTCCAGGACGGATCGTCGTCGACGATCTCGCTGACGACGCCCGCCGCCGCCTGGCTGAAGGTGAACGGCACGGCCTCGGGCGAGACGATCGTCGGCTCGATCTTCAACGACACGCTGAACGGGCTGGGCGGCGCCGACAATCTCCAGAGCGGCCTGGGCTCGGATTCGCTGAACGGCGGCGCCGGCTCCGACTACCTCTACGGCGGCGGCGACGGAGACACGCTGAACGGCGGCGCCGGCTCCGACCAGCTCTACGGCGAGGGCGGAACGGACACGTTCCGCTTCGACGTCGCGCCGGGCGCTGCGGGCGTGGACTACATCGGCGACTTCACCGCCGGCGAGAAGATCTCGCTCGAGAACGCGGTGTTCACCGGCATCACGGCGGCGGCCACCATGTCGGCGGCGTTCTTCCGGCTGGGCTCGGAGGCGGCCGACTCGAACGACCGCATCATCTTCGACTCCTCGACCCGGCAGCTGTTCTACGATCCGGACGGCGACGGCGCGCAGGCCCAGATCCAGTTCGCCACGGTGGCGGGCTCGGTCGTGCTGTCGAACACGGACTTCATCGTCACCTGAGACGCCATGGCGCGCCGGCCCCGCGGGCCGGAGCGCTGTCGGGCGGCGGCGGACGCGCTAGGTTGCCCCTCGCGCGCCCGCCCCGGGCCGTCGTCCGCGGACCTCAGCCCTTGCCCTTCGATCTTACGACCGCCGCCGCGGTCCTCGTCTTCGTCGCGACCTACGGCGTCGTCGCCTTCGGCCGGGCGCCCTTCGTGCGGATCGACCGCGCGGGGGCGGCCCTCGCCGGCGGCGCGGCGATGGTGGCGCTCGGCGTGCTCACGCCCGAGGCCGCCTTCGCCGCGGTCGACCACAACACCATCGTGCTGCTGCTCGGCATGATGATCGTGGTGGCGAACCTCAAGCTCTCCGGCTTCTTCGCGCTGGTGAACGCCGCCATCGCCGCGCGCGTGCGCCACGCCTTCACGCTGCTCGTCGCGGTCGCCCTGGCCGCGGGCGCGCTGTCGGCCTTCCTCGTCAACGACACGGTGTGCCTCGTCATGACGCCGCTCGTCATGGCGCTCGTCCTGAAGCTCAGGCGCAACCCGGTTCCCTACGCGATCGCGATCGCGACCGCCTCCAACGTCGGCAGCGTCGCGACCATCACCGGCAACCCGCAGAACATGATCATCGGCTCGCTCTCGGGCGTGCCCTACGCGACCTTCGCGGCCACGCTCGCCCCGGTGGCGGCGGCGGGCCTCGTGTTGACGATCGCCTTCGTGGCGGTCGCGTTCCGTCGCGAGTTCCTGTCGAACGGCGCCTTCGCGCCGGCGGAGGACGCGGCGACCGCAGGGCGGGCGCAGGTGAACCGCCCGCTTGCGATCAAGACCGGGCTCGCGGCCGCCGTCATGGTCGCGGCCTTCTTCCTCGGGGCGCCGATCGCGACCGCGGCCATCGTCGCCGGCGCCGCGCTGCTGCTGACGCGCCGGCTGAAGCCCGCGCGGGTCTGGGCCGAGATCGACTGGCCGCTGCTGGTGATGTTCGCAGGCCTGTTCGTCGTCACCGCGGGCGTGGAGAAGGCCCTGATCACGCCGGACGTGGTGAAGGCCGCGGGCCGCCTCGCGCTTGACGACACGGCCGTGCTCAGCCTCGTCACCGCGGCCCTGTCGAACGTCGTCAGCAACGTGCCGGCGGTGCTGGTGCTGGAGCCCTTCGTGAAGGGCCTCGCCGATCCGCAGCGCGCCTGGCTCGTGGTGGCGATGGCCTCGACGCTCGCCGGCAACTTCACGCTGGTCGGCTCGATCGCCAACCTGATCGTCGCCGAGCGCGCCCGCGCCTTCGGCGTCGATGTCGATTTCTGGACCTATCTCAAGGTCGGCGCGCCGCTGACGCTCGCCACGATCGCCGTCGGCGTTTTCCTGGTGTGAGGGCGCTGGACAGGCCGGAAGCTGTTCCCTATAAGGCGGCTCGCTCCGCCGCGCCTCGGCCCGGTGGGGACCCTGCCCGGGTAGCTCAGTTGGTAGAGCAGCGGACTGAAAATCCGCGTGTCGGTGGTTCGAGTCCGCCTCCGGGCACCACGCTCCCTGCGAGCGCAGCTTTCGTTTACGGTCAGTTTATCGCTCTCACCGCGGGCTTGAGGCGCGTGACCTGACGTTCCGTGGCGCGACGTCGGCCCGTCGGATCACTCCGCCGCCTCGGCGGCCTCTGGCGTCGCTGCGGCGAGATCCTGTTGCGGCCAGCGGGCGAGCGCGGCGCGGCCTGCGTCGGTGAGGGCGTAGAGGCCGCGGTCGACCCGGACGAACCAGCCGTAGACGTTCGCCCTGAGGATGGTCGCCGCCTTTGGCGCGGCCGCCTTGAGGTCGCGGGGGCGGGCGGAGGCCTCGCTCATGGCGGCGGCGCAGAGCAGCGCCTGCTGGCGGTAGGCCGTCATGATCGGCACGCGAGAGCCTCCCCCGACCGCGGGGTCGCCGCGGCGGCGGGTGTGTTCGTCGACGAGGCGCGAACGGCGCTTGGGGTCGCGGCGCGGGGCGGGCGCCGCCGGGCTTAGGATGATCTGCACCTCCCCCCGCGCGGTCACGCCGAGCAGCCCGAACCCCAGCCTGCGGCAGAGGTCACGAAACCGCCGGTCGTGCTCCCGGCCGCCCTTGCCGCGGCCCACCGTGGCCGCCAGCCAGACCTCGTCGCAGGCGGCGGCGCGGTCGACGCCCTGCAGCACGAGGTCGAGGTTGAAGCGCTGCTTCAGCTCGCAGATCACGACCAGGGGCGGTTCGCCGTCCCGAAGCGCCAGCAGGTCGCAGCCGCCGATCTCGCCCTTCACGGCGAAGCCGAGAGTCTCGAGGAAGCGTTTGACCGGCGGATAGAGCGTCGTCTCCATCCCGCCAGGATAGCGGTTTGCCGATCGCGGTTCACCCCGCCGCGGCGCTCAGGAACCCTCCCGATCCTCCGACGTTCTCGTGCGAGGGCAAGAAAGGGCGAACGGCCGATCCCAAAGCGATCGAGCCCCCGCAATGAAACGGCACGGCTTCCGCGCGCGCCTCGTTCCCGATCGCCGGGAGCGGGCGAGTCGCGGCTTCCCGCTTCCGAATCGGTCGCCGCCAAGGAGGAGACACACATGAAGAGCTTTGACATCGACGCCGTCGCCCGCCCGCTCGGGGCCGTTTGCGCCGCCGCAGCCTTCGCCGTCGGCCTCGCGGGCGCGCCCGCAATGGCGCAGACCACGGTGATCACGACCGATCAGCCCGCGGAATCCAGAACCAAGACCAAGGTCGAGGACGACGGCATCGAACGCACCACCAAAACGAAGACCGAAAATCCCGACGGTTCGGTGACCCGCTCGAAGACCACCGAGCCGAGCGGGGGCTCCTCCACGACCACGGTCGAAGAGCGGCCGTCGACGACCGTCGTCGTGCCACGCTGAGCGGCGGCTGAGCGCTGCTGAAAAGGGGGCTGGCCTTCGGGCGTGGCCCCCTTTTTGTTTGGACTGACGCGCGGGGGCGGGCCCGCCGCCGCTGGCGCCTCGCCGCGGCCTGTGGTGATAAATCCCGCTCCGCTCGCCCTCCCGTTCGTCGCGCGTCCCGCGTCGCGCGCAGGAACGCCCGAAATGAAGCTCCACGCCATAAGCGACCTGCACCTCGCGGCCGAGGCGAACCGGGCGGCGCTGGCCGAGATCCGCCCGCGGCCGGAGGACTGGCTGATCCTCGCCGGCGACGTCGGCGAAACCGAGGCGCACCTGCAGTTCGCCTTCGACGCGCTGCAGCCCAAGTTCAAGCGGCTGGTCTGGCTGCCGGGCAACCACGAGCTCTGGGCGCTGCCGTCCGGCACGCCGCTCCGGGGCGTGGCGCGCTACGAGCGCTTCGTCGCGCTCTGCCGGGCGAGGGGCGTGCTGACGCCGGAGGATCCCTATCCGGTGGAGACCTTCGGCGGGCGCAGCGTGCGGATCGCGCCGCTGTTCACGCTCTACGACTACAGCTTCCGGCCGGACGACGTGGCCCGTGAGAAGGTCGTGGCCTGGGCGCGAGAGACCGGCGTCGGCTGCGCCGACGAATACCTGCTGCGGCCCGACCCCTATCCCGACCGCGACGCCTGGTGCCGGGCTCGTTGCATGGCGACCGAAGCTCGGCTCGCCGAGGCCGCCGCGGACGGCGTCCCGCTGGTGCTCGCCAACCACTGGCCGCTGGTGGAGGCGCTCGCGCGCGCGCCGCGCATCCCGCGCTTCGCGCCCTGGTGCGGCACGCGCCTGACCGCGGATTGGCACCGGCGGTTCAACGTGCGCGCCGTAGTCTCAGGACATCTCCACCTGCGCTCGGAGCGCCGGCTGGACGGCGTGCCGTTCCATGAGGTTTCCCTCGGCAACCCGCGGGAATGGGTCGGACGTCGCGCGCCGGACGAGTGCGTGAGGATGATCCTGGGATGAGCCTCTCACCGCGCTGAGACGCGGCGGAGCGTGAGGTTGATGCGGCCGCCCCGGGGCAAGAGGTCCGACGTCCCGGCGAGGATGCGGTCGACGCCGTGGAAGGCGAGGCGGCTGTCGCGCGTGAGCGCCATCGCGTCGCCGGACGCCAGCCGGAACGAGCGCGTGGGGTCCGAGCGCGCCGTCCCGCCGATGCGGAAGGTGGCGCTGTCTCCAAGCGAGACCGAGACCACCGGGGCGGCGAGGTCCTGCTCATCGCGGTCCTGGTGCAGGCCCATCTTCGCGCCGGGCTCGTACCAGTTCAGCAGGCAGGCCTCCGGCGGCAGGTCGTAGCCGCCGATATCGCGCCAGGCGTCCAGAAGCATAGCGGGGATCGCGGGCCAGGGAGCGCCGGTGACGGGGTGCGTCGGCTGGTAGCGGTAGCCGCGGCCCTTGTCCGAGACCCAGCCGAGCGGGCCGAGGTTGGTCATCC
>NZ_BAUX01000022.1 GCF_002897035.1 Methylopila sp. Yamaguchi | reverse complement strand
TCACCGCCGCAGAAGGCTGCCCAGCACGCCGCGCACGACCGCGCGGCCGACGGAGCTTCCGACGGAGCCTGCGACGGACTTTCCGATCTGGGCCGCGATGTTGCCGGCGGTCTGGTTGACGATGGTGCGCGTCACGTCGCGGGCGATCGACTGTCCCGGCGACAGCGGCTTGCGGGTCCCGCCGCCCGTTCCGAAGATGCTCTTGAAGATCCCGCCGATGCCGCCCGCGTCGGCCTCGACCGCGGCTTGGTCGGCGGCGACCGTGTCCTGCGCCTTCTTCGCCAGCATCTCGTAGGCGGACTCGCGGTCGACCACCGCGTCGTACTTGCCGGCGAGCGAGGAGTTCTGGATCAGGCCGCGCCGCTCCTCCGCCGTCACCGGCCCGATGCGAGCCGCCGGCGGGCGGATCAAGGTCCTCTGCACGATCGACGGAACGCCCTTGCCCTCAAGCATCGAGACGAGAGCTTCGCCGACCCCGAGCTCGGTGATGACCTGGGCGGTCTTCAGCTCCGGATTCGGCCGGAAGGTCTCGGCGGCGGCCTTCACAGCCTTCTGCTCGCGCGGCGTGAAGGCGCGAAGCGCGTGCTGAACGCGGTTGCCAAGCTGCCCCGCGACCTCCTCCGGCACGTCGATCGGGTTTTGGGTCACGAAGTAGACGCCGACGCCCTTGGACCGGATGAGCCGGACGACCTGCTCCACCTTCTCGATAAGCGCCTTCGGCGCCTCGTCGAACAGCAGGTGCGCCTCGTCGAAGAAGAAGACGAGCTTCGGCTTGTCGAGGTCGCCGACCTCCGGCATCTGCTCGAACAGCTCCGACAGCAGCCACAGCAGAAACGTCGCGTAGAGCCGTGGGCTCGACATCAGCTTGTCGGCCGCGAGGATGTTGATGACGCCCCGGCCGTCGCGGCTGGTGCGCATGAGGTCGCCCAACTCGAGGGCGGGCTCGCCAAAGAAGGCGTCGCCGCCTTGCGTCTCAAGCACCAGCAACTGCCGCTGGACCGCGCCGACCGTCGCCTTCGCGACGTTGCCGTACTTGGTCGTCAGGGTTGCGGCGTTCTCCGCCACGTAGCTCAGCAGCGCCTGCAAGTCCTTCAGGTCGAGCAGCAGGAGGCCCTGTTCGTCCGCCACCCGGAAGACGATGTTGAGCACGCCTTCCTGGGTGTCGTTGAGGTTCATCAGCCGCGCCAGGAGCAGCGGCCCCATCTCCGAGACGGTGGCGCGGATCGGGTGGCCCTGCGCGCCGAACAGATCCCAGAACACAACGGGAAACTGATCGTTGACGTACGGCTCCAGGCCGATCTCTTGGGCGCGCTTGAGGAGGAAGTCCTTCGGCTCGCCCTTGGCCGCGACGCCTGACAGGTCGCCCTTGATGTCAGATGCGAAGACCGGCACCCCCGCGTCTGAAAAGCCTTCCGCAAGAGCCTGCAGCGTGACGGTCTTTCCGGTGCCCGTCGCGCCCGTGACGAGGCCGTGGCGGTTTGCGAGCTTCAGCTCGAGATTTTCCGCCTTCACCCGCCTGTGGTTCGCGTCAAAACTCGCCCCGATGAAGATCTTGCCCTCGTCGAGCATCGCGTCTCACTCCTCCTCGCCGGTTCGGTCGGCGCATCGGGCGGAAGGTGCCATGACCCGGCGGCGCGACCAAGGGCGGCCCTCCGTCGATAGGTCCGCTTGTCATCGCCGCCCGCAGGTGGTCTCTATCCCGCCGACAAAAAGACACATCCCCCGCGAGGCCCCATGGACGAACTCGTGACGCGCCTATCGACGGCGGCCCACATCGACGCGGCAAGGGCGACGGCGGCCGTGAAGGCCATCCTCGTGTTCCTCGACAAGGAGGCGCCCACGGACGCCGTTGGTGATCTGATGGACGCGCTGCCGGGTTCGCGACAGGCGCTGTTCGACGCCAAAGCCGAGAACGGCGAGCCAGAGGGCTTCGCAGGCTTTGGCGCGATGGCGGCGTATCACGCTCTTACGGCGGTCGGACTGTCTGGCTCAGAGGTCCAGATTGTGACCAAGGAGCTGCTCGCCCACGCCCGTGAGAAGGCGGGGGAGGAAACGGTCGGCCGCATCGTCGGGTCCATCCCGGGCCTCGAAGCCTTCATCTGACGCCCCTCCGGCGTCCGGTCCCGCGTTGAGTGGCGTTCCCCGCGTAGCCTGTGGCGAGCGCGCCGACTGGCGCCGACGACCAGCGGAGGATCGATGCCCTATCCCATTCTGCAGATCGAAGGCGTCGACCCCGAGAGCGCGGAGCGGCTCAAGAAGTCGGGGGTGCGGACCTCCGCAACCCTGCTCGATCGGGCCAAGGACCCGAAAGGCCGGAAGGCGCTCGCCGCCGCGACCGGCATTCCCGAGAGCCTGATCCTGCGCTTCGCCAACAAGGCGGACCTCATGCGCGTGCGGGGCGTCGGCGGCGAATACGCCGATCTTTTGGCGGCGGTCGGCGTCGACACGGTGAAGGATCTGAGAAACCGCAACCTCGCCAACCTGTCGAAGGCCATCCGCGACCTGAACGCCCGGCGCGGTCTGGTCCGCCTCCCCCCCTCCGAAAAGGTCGTCGCGAAGTGGATCGGGCAGGCCAAGGCCCTGCCGCCGGTGATGACCTACTAATCCGGACGCGCTTTTGAATCACCGGCGCGCTCTCTAAGACATGGGTCCGTCCCGCTCTCTGGAGACCTCCGCCCATGACCAGTCCACGCACGCCGTTCGCCGCCGCCTATCTGTTCGACCGCGCCGGCGGGCCGCGCGTTATGGGGATCCTGAACGTCACCCCAGACTCGTTCTCCGACGGCGGGCGCTTCGCCGCGGTCGAGGGCGCGGTCGCGCATGCCGTCAAGATGGCGGGCGACGGCGCTGACATCGTCGACATTGGCGGCGAGTCGACCCGGCCCGGCTACAAGCCGGTGGACGCCGAAGAGGAGATCCGCCGCGTGGTTCCGGCGATCCGCGCTGTTCGCGAAGCTTTAGATCTGCCCATATCAATCGACACCATGAAGGCTTCGGTCGCGGCGGCAGCGCTCGAGGCCGGCGCCGACATCGTCAACGACGTCTGGGCGCTACAGCGCGATCCCGACATCGCGCGCGTGGCGGCGGAGCATGGGGCCCCGGTGGTGGTGATGCATCACCGCACCGAGGTGGACCCCGCGCTCGATATCGTCGAGGATATGAAGAGTTTTCTCGGCCGGTCGATCGAGATCGCGCTAAAGGCCGGCGTCCCGGAGCGCGCGATCGCGCTCGACCCCGGCGTCGGCTTCGGCAAAACGGTCGCGCAGAACCTGATCGCCATTCAGCAGGTCGGCGCGCTCGCGCAGATGGGCTTCGCGGTGCTGCTCGGGACCTCGCGAAAATCTTTGATCGGCCACATCATCCAGCGCACGCCGGAGGAGCGCGTCCATGGAACGGTCGCGACGTCGGTTCTCGGCTGGGCCGCCGGCGCGACGCTGTTCCGCGTTCACGACATTCGCGAGAACCGCGACGCGCTATTGGTGGCGAAAGCCGTGCTCGACGCCTGAGGCAATCTTAGGCGTGCTGTTACACGCCCAAGCGACGCCGAAGGCCGAGGTGAGCCCGGGCCACGCTCATAGCGCGACCGAAGCCAGCCTGGGCCGAGCCCACGAGCTCGAGGGCGTGACCGCGCCGCGAGAGCGCAGCGTCGCCCGTCCATCCGGCCCAGAGCTGCATCAGCTTGCCCTTGAGCTGCTTCCCGTGACCTTCGATCCGATCCGCGTTCATCAGGGTGTCTCCGCCGCCGAAATTGTTTGAAACATTGATTTGGTAGGTGAACGCCGACGGCCTGATGACAGTTCACGCTCGGCGCGCCGATTTCGAACATCGCCACGACTTTTCGCTCGGTCGCAGGCGCGTAGACGGGCTGGTAGCGTCCCCACGCTTCGACCCACGCCTTCAAGGATCCTCGTGCCGCCCTCCGCTCCCCCTCAGATCTCCGACGTTTCCGCTTTCGCGGCCCGCATCCGCGCCGGAGATCGCGCCGCCCTCGCCCGGGCGATCACGTTTGCGGAATCGCGCCGCCCCGATCATCAGGCTGCAGCGCGCGCGCTGGTGCAGGAGCTGTTGCCGGACACAGGCAAGGCGATCCGAGTCGGCGTCACAGGCGTGCCGGGCGTCGGCAAGTCGACCACGATAGACACGCTGGGGAGCCGGCTCACCGCTGCGGGCCGTAAGGTGGGAGTGCTGGCGGTCGACCCCTCCTCGACGCGCACAGGCGGGTCGATCCTCGGCGACAAGACGCGGATGCAACGGCTCGCCATGGACCGCGCAGCCTATGTGCGCCCCTCTCCGTCGGCGGGGACGCTCGGCGGCGTCGCGGCCAAGACCCGGGAAAGCATGCTCCTCATGGAGGCGGCGGGCTTCGACGTGATCCTCGTCGAGACGGTCGGCATCGGCCAGTCGGAGACGACCGTCGCCGATATGACCGACGTCTTCCTGGTCCTCATGCTGCCGGGCGCAGGCGACGAGCTGCAAGGCATCAAGAAGGGCGTGCTGGAGATCGCCGACATCATCGCCGTCAACAAGGCCGACGGCGCGGGCGCCGGACCTGCGAAGGCCGCCGCCGCCGATTATGCCGCCGCGCTCCGCATCCTCAACGCCCAGGGCGGCGCCTGGACGCCGGAGGTGCTAACCGTCTCCGGCCGTGAGGACCAGGGCCTCGACGCGCTGTGGGCGCGCGTCGTCGCCTGCCGCGATCTGCGCGCGAAGGCCGGCGAGCTCGCGAAGCGCCGCGAGGCTCAGCAGGTGCGCTGGATGTGGACCATGGTCGAGGCCCGGTTCCGCGAGCGCCTCGCCGACGATCCGCGGCTCGCCGAGCGTGTGCCTGCGCTCGAGACCGCGGTCGCGGGCGGCGAGCTCGCCCCGACGCTGGCCGCGGACGAGATCGCGAGGATGCTGGGCTTCTGAGCCCTGCTCAGATCGCGGTGAAGCCGTTGTCCACGAACAGATGCGCGCCGTTGACGAAGCTCGCGTCGTCGCTTGCGAGGAACAGCGCGGCTTTCGCCACCTCCTCCGCCTCGCCGATGCGCCCCTGAGCGGCCGCGATCGCGGCGTCGGACGTGTCGACGCCGAGCCGCTGCAGGTCGGCGACTTCGCGCAGGCCATGGGGTGTTCGGATGAAGCCGGGGCACACCGCGTTGCAGCGAATGTTCCGGTCGCGGAACTCCACCGCGATAGCCCGCGCGAACATGTGGCAGGCGCCCTTGGTGGTGTCGTACAGCACCTCCATCGGGGTCGCGGCGACAGCCGAGATCGACGACGTGCAGACGATCGAGCCGCCGCCCGCCGCGATCATCCCCGGCAGCACAGCCTTCGTCATGAGGAACATCGACCGCACGTTCACCGCGTGCAGCCAGTCCCACTCGGCGACCGTGGTCTCGAGGAACGGCTTTATGACGATCGTGCCGGCGTGGTTGAACAGCACGGTCGCGGGCCCGAAGCGCTCGGCCGCGGCCGCCACGGCGGCGCCGACCGCAACTTCGTCCGACACGTCGGCCACAAAGGCCTCCGCGACGCCGCCCTCTGCTCGGATGGCCGCCGCGGTCGCCTCCGCGGCCTCGCCGTTGAGATCAACGATCGCGACCTTTGCGCCCTCTTGGGCGAACAGGCGCGAGGAGGCCCCGCCCATGCCCGTCGCCCCGCCGGAGACGATCGCCACCTTGTCCTGCAGCTTTCCGGGCATGGGTTCAGTCCTCCGCGACGGGCATGGGCGCCGCCCTCGGCAGCCGAGCTTCCCGTGTGCCGCGAGGCCCACCCGATGGCAACGGCGGAGTGCGTCGGACCTGCGAAGTTCTGACGTTTCGGACCGACTTACGCCCTCAGCGCCGCCCGCGTCTCGCGGCCGAGCGCGAGCAGCGCCGTCGCGGCGATGGTCTTGGCGTCGAGGCCCGCTTCCGCGAGCTGAAGCTCAGGCTTGTCGTGGTCCTGAAAACGGTCCGGCAGAGTGAGCGTGCGGATCTTCAGCCCGCGGTCGAGCGCGCCCTCCGTCGCCAGGAGCTGCAGCACCATGGCGCCGAAGCCGCCGGCGGAGCCCTCCTCCACCGTGACGAGCACCTCGTGCTCGCGGGCGAGCCGGAGAATGAGGTCGCGGTCGAGGGGCTTCGCGAAACGGGCGTCGGCGACCGTCGTGGACACGCCGCGCAGGCCCAGCTCCTCCGCCGCCTCGCGCGCGGCTGCGAGCCGCGGCCCGAGCGACAGCAGAGCGACGGTCGTGCCCTCCCGTACGATCCGGCCGCGCCCGATCGGCAAGGGCTGGCCGCGCGCCGGCATCTCAACGCCCACGCCTTCCCCGCGCGGGTAACGGAAAGCGCTCGGGCCCTCGTCGTAGTCGGCCGCGGTCGCGACCATGTGGACGAGTTCGGCTTCGTCCGCCGGCGCCATCAGCACGATGTCCGGCAGACAGCCGAGGTAGGCGATGTCGTAAGCGCCGGCATGGGTCGCCCCATCGGCGCCGACGAGGCCGGCGCGGTCGATCGCGAAGCGCACCGGCAGCTTCTGGATCGCGACGTCGTGGACGACCTGGTCGTAGGCGCGCTGCAGGAAGGTCGAGTAGAGCGCGCAGAAGGGCTTGAGGCCTTCAGTGGCGAGGCCCGCCGCGAAGGTGACCGCGTGCTGCTCCGCAATGCCGACGTCGAAGGTGCGGGCGGGAAACGCCTGGGCGAACAGGTCGAGGCCCGTGCCGCCCGGCATCGCCGCGGTGATCGCGACGATGCGGTCGTCGTCGCGCGCCTCGGCGATGAGGCTCTGGGCGAAGACCTTGGTGTAGCTCGGGGCGTTGGCGACGGCCTTGGCCTGGGCCCCCGAGACGACGTCGAAGGCGGAGACGCCGTGGTACTTGTCCGCGGAGGCCTCCGCCGGCGCGTAGCCCTTGCCCTTCTGTGTGACGACATGAACGAGGATTGGGCCCTGGTCCGCGTCGCGCACGTTCTTCAGCACCGGCAGCAGGTGCTCGAGGTTGTGCCCGTCGATCGGCCCCACGTAGTAAAAGCCGAGCTCCTCGAACAGCGTGCCGCCCATGGCGAGGCCGCGGGCGTACTCCTCCGCCCGCGCGGCGCCGCGCTCGACGAACTTCGGCAGCCGCTTCGCGAGCCCGCGCCCGATCTCCCGCAGCGAGAGGTAGGTGCGGCCGGACACGAGCCGCGCGAGATAGGCCGACATCGCGCCCGTCGGCGGCGCGATCGACATGTCGTTGTCGTTCAGGATGACGATCAGCCGCGAGCCTGCGGCCCCGGCGTTGTTCATCGCCTCGTAGGCCATGCCCGCCGACATCGCGCCGTCGCCGATCACGCAGACGACGCGGTTGTCAGCGCCCTTGAGGTCGCGCGCCACGGCCATGCCGAGGCCGGCCGAGATCGAGGTGGAGGAATGCCCGGCGCCGAACGGGTCGTACTCGCTCTCGGAGCGCTTGGTGAAGCCGGAGAGGCCCCCGCCTTTGCGCAGGGTGCGGATACGGTCGCGGCGGCCCGTCAGGATCTTGTGCGGATAAACCTGATGGCCGACGTCCCAGATCAGCCGATCCGCCGGCGTGTCGAACACGTGGTGCAACGCGACCGTCAGCTCGACGACGCCGAGGCCAGCTCCAAGATGGCCGCCGGTCACGGATACGGCGTCGATCGTCTCGCGGCGCAGCTCGTCGGCAAGCTGCGGAAGGCGGTCTTCGGGGATCCGCCGCAAGTCCGACGGAACATGGACGGCGTCGAGCAGGGGCGTCGCGGTCGGCTCGGTCACAGCGTGCGTTAACCTCGAGATTGAGCTTCGAGCGTTACACCACCGTCAGAAGGCGCGCAAACTGCGCTCGGTTCCGACCAAAGGACCACGGCCGCAGCCGCGCGACGCTGCAATCCGCAACTTCCGCGACAGCGCTTCGCGAGCGGGGCCTGCCGGAGATTGCGTTCGGCGCCTTGCTCAACACGGCGTCCAACGGTTATCGTCGCGCGATGAAGAGGTTCGGCCGAAGCTGCCTCCTCGTCGCCGGCGCCGTGGCTGCGCTGTCGACGGTCCCGGCCGCTCCCCAGGCGTTCGCCGCCCCACGCAGCGGCGGTTCGGTGTTTTCAGACTTTCGCCTGCCGTGGTCGCAGCCGCGGAAGCCTGTTCGCCGCGCCAAGCGCGAGAAGCCCGCCACGGCGGCGCCGCGCGCACGAAACGCCGCGCCGGTTCCGAAGCCCGCGCCGAGCCGCGCCCCGAAACCCGAAAGCGCGCCTTCGCCGCCCGCAGCGGCGGCGGCCACGCCGGCGGTCGCGCCGGTCTTCGCCGCCGCCTCTCCCGTCGAGGCGGTTTCGGCCGAGAGCGCGGCGCGGGTGGCGGATTTCGTGGCCATCCGTCTCGCGCCGACCCCCGAAGCGCCGCCGCTTGCGCCTCTGCCCGATCCCGACGCGCGCGTGCGCGAGGACGCGACGGAGGTAGCGGGTCCGCCGCCGCCAGGGATTCCGCTCCCGCCCGAGCGCACGCCCCAGCCGACCATGCTCGCGATGATGCCGCGCGCGCCGCTCGACGGTCCGCCCCTGCCCGCTCCGCCCGACGCCGACACCCCGCCGCCCGTCTCCGCGCCCGCCTCCGACGCCCGCGCGAAGGACGCCGACTGCGTGGCGCTGGAGCGGGAAGGCGCGATCTCGAAGCCGCTGCCGCCGATCCTCGGCCCCATGTCCTGCGGAGCGCCGCTGCCGGTGGAGCTGTCGGGGGTAAGGTTGAAGGACGGGAGCACGGTGGCGATCAAACCTGCTGCTATCCTGCGCTGCGAGACGGCGCGCGCGGTCACGGCCTACGTGCGCGACGACCTAGCCCCGGCCGCGGAGAAGGCCGGGCCTAAGCTGACGGAGGTGCGCACCGCCTCGTCGTTCGTCTGCCGGGGCCGCAACAACCGCCGGAACGCCAAGATGAGCGAGCATGGACTCGCCAACGCAGTCGACGTGTCCGGCTTCCGCTTCGCGGACGGTCAGGAACGGGACGTCTACGACGAGACGCTGCCGGCTCCGTTCGCGGCCGCCGTACGCGGCTCCGCCTGCGCGCGATTCATGACGGTGCTCGGACCCGGATCCGACGGGTTCCACGAGGATCACCTGCATCTCGATCTGCGGAAGCGGAAGAACCGCGGCGGCCGGCTGTGCAGCTGGCGGGGCGGCTGAAGGCGTCCGTCAGCGCAGACCGGCGGTGCTCGCTACAGCGTCGGTGCGGACCGCGTTGGCGACCGTCGCCATGACCTGCCGTCGCTCGAAGGCATCCTGCGCCAGGTTGAACCAGTGACGCGCCAGGGGAACCTGCTCGCAGATGAGGCCGTGATTGGGTCCTAGAGTCCGGTCCGCCCGCGCGATGACCTCGGCGCACTCCTGCGGCGAGCGTACGTCGATCCGTCTGTGCTCAGGGAATCCGCTCGTATACCCGCCATCGGCGAGATAGGTCACGTGGTTGAGCGCCGCATAGCCTGCGAACGCAAGGGCAGCGCCAACGAGTGCGAGCCGCATCGTTTTGAGACCGAAATGACGGAGTGCGATCGAGCGTAAGAACGCCGGACTTCGACTATCGTTCCAGTTAATTTCACCGAATGCGAGAACAATTTTTCGCTGCTGCGGCATGCGCTCGCCGCGCTTCCAAGGGCCGCGCGAATTTCCTATGCGTGAGGCGTCGGAGATCGCCGATTGGGAGAGACGCGCCATGCTCACGAACCTTCAGGCCCGCGACGTCGCGACCGTCCTCCATCCCTATTCGAACCTCGCGACGTTGCCGAAACAGGGCACCTTGATCCTGGAACGGGGCGACGGCGTCCATGTCTACGACACCGACGGCAAACCCTACCTCGAGGGCATGGCTGGCCTCTGGTGCACGGCGCTCGGCCATGGCCGCCAGGAACTCGTCGAGGTGGCCGCCGAGCAGATGTCGAAGCTGCCTTTCGCGCACCTGTTCTCGGGCAAAAGCCACGACCCGGCGATCGCGCTTGCGGAAAAGCTGAAGGAGCTGGCGCCGACGCCGATCTCGAAGGTGTTCTTCTGCAACTCGGGCTCCGAGGCCAACGACACCCAGATGAAGCTCGTTTGGTACGTCAACAATGCGCTGGGCCGGCCGCAGAAGAAGAAGATCATTTCGCGGATCAAGGCCTACCATGGCGTCACGATAGCGAGCGCGAGCCTGACCGGCCTGCCGAACAACCACATCGACTTCGACCTGCCGATCGCCGGCGTCCGGCACGCCGCCTGCCCGCATCATTATCGCTTCGCCCATCCCGGGGAGAGCGAGATCGACTTTGCGACCCGGCTTGCGGCCGAGCTCGACGCCCAGATCGAGGCGGAGGGACCGGACACCGTCGCGGCGTTCATCGCCGAGCCGGTCATGGGGGCCGGCGGCGTCATCGTGCCGCCTGAGACCTACTACCCGAAGATCCAGGAGGTTCTCGCGAAGCATGACGTCATGCTGATCGCGGACGAGGTGATCTGCGGCTTTGGACGGCTCGGCGAATGGTTCGGCTCGACCGCCATGGAGATGAGCCCCGATACGATCTCGATCGCCAAAGCGCTGTCCTCCGCCTATCTGCCGATCGCGGGCGTCATGATCCCGGAGTGGATCGATGACGCGCTGACCCGCCAGAGCGAAAAGATCGGCGTGTTCGGCCACGGCTTCACCTATTCCGGGCACCCCGTCGCGGCGGCGGTGGCGCTGCGCACGCTCGAGATCTACGAGCGCGAAAACATCATCGGGCATGTCCGCGGGTTGATCCCGCACTTCCAAGCGCGGCTGCGGTCGCTCGCCGATCATCCGCTGGTGGGCGAGGCTCGCGGCACGGGGCTCGTGGGCGCGGTCGAGGTCGTCGCCGACAAGGCGACGAAGCGCGCGTTCGGTCCGAAGCAAGGCGTCGCGCCGAGGGTCGTCGCTTTTGCGGAGCAGGAAGGACTGATCGTTCGCGCCATCGGCGACGCCATCGCGGTGTGCCCGCCGCTCGTGATCATCGAAGCCCAGATCGACGAATTGTTCGACAAGCTTGCAAGAGCGCTCGACCGCGCCGAGGCCTGGGCGGGCGAGGAGAACCTGCGGGCGGCCGCGTAAGCTCGGCCCGGGCAGACGCGTCGGACCGGACGCTCTAGGCCGGCACCCGCACCACCGCCCTCAAGCCGCCGAGCGGGCTCGATTCCAGCGTGACGTCGCCGCCATGGCTGCGGGCGATGTCGCGCGTGATCGCGAGGCCTAGGCCAGTGCCGCCGTGATCCTGGTTCCGGGCCTGGTCGAGTCGGAGGAACGGTCGAAACACCTCCTCGCGCTTCTCAAGCGGGATGCCCGGACCGTCGTCGTCGATCCGGATCTCGAGCGTTCGGCCGTCGTTGATCGCCTGGATCGCGATCCGCGTGGAAAACCGCGCGGCATTGGAGACGAGATTGCCGAGGCAGCGCCGGAAGGCGTCAGGCCGCACCACGGCGGTCTCGGGGCCGTGACTTTCCACGCTCACCCGCACGCCGGACGTTTCCGCCGCCCGCTTCAGCTCCTCCAGCAACCCCGGCACGTCGGTGGGCGACGGCGCCTCGCCGGCGTCGCCGCGCACGAAGGCGAGGTAGGCCTCCAGCATCCGCGACATCTCATCGACGTCGCGGTTCAGGTCCTCGATCTCAGGGGTCTCGTCGAGCAGCGCGAGTTGGAGGCGGAACCGGGTCAGCATGGTCCGCAGGTCATGGCTGACCCCGGCGAGCATGGTGGTGCGTTGCTCGATCTGACGTTCGATGCGGTCTCGCATGTCGAGGAACGCGCGGCCGGCTTCACGGACCTCCCGCGCGCCGCGCACCTTGAAGTCCGGCCCGGCCCGACCTTTCCCGAAGCTCTCGGCGGCCGCGGCGAGGGCGAGAATCGGACGGATCTGATTGCGCAGGAACAGGATGGCGACGGTGATGAGCACGACCGAGGCGCCCACCATCCAGACCAGGAAGATGTGGCTGTTGGAGGCGTAGGCGAGATTGCGTCGCGCCAGGACTTTCATGGTGGCGTCGGCAAGGGACACCCGTATCTCGACGAAGTTCGACCGGCCCACGGTGTCGATCCAGAACGGGCGCTTCAGGCTGTCCGCGAGCTGGCTGGAAAGCGCCTCGTCGATGATCGAGAAAAACGGGCGCGGTCGCTCCTGAGGCAGAGGCTGCGGCGGCAGGAACTCCACCTGCAGGGACAGCTGGTCGCGCGCGATGCGGGTGAGCCGCGCGTCGTTCTCAGGGGTCGGCTGGAGATCGTGGAGACGCGCCAGCGCCGCGATGTCCTGCGAGACCGCCGAGGACAGCCTCTCGGTCACCAGCTGGTAGTGCCGTTCCAGGAACACGAACGCGAGGACCCCCTGCAGCAGCACCATCGGCACCACGATGATGAGCAGCGAGCGGGTGTAGAGCCCCTTCGGCATCAAGCGCCGCAGGAAGGTCCCCGTCGCAGGCGCCTCGCTCATCCGTCGGCGAGGAGGCGGTAGCCGAGGCCCCGCACCGTCTGGAGCAAAAGCGGGTTCGCCGGATCGACTTCGATCTTCCGGCGGAGCCGGGTGACGACGACGTCGACCGCTCGATCGCCCGGCGCGGCGTCGTCGGTCGCGAGCGCAGAGCGGGGTACGGTCTGGCCGGGGCGCTCCGCCAGCGTCGCGAGCAGGTCGCGCTCCCGGTCCGTCAGACGGACCACCTCGTCGCCGCGCTTCAACTCCCCGCGACCCCGGTGGAAGGCGAACTCGCCGAACACGACTTCCGGCGCGGACGTCGCGGCCATAGCGCCAGCCCGCCTGAGGATGCCGCCCACGCGCAGCAGCAGTTCACGCGGATCGAACGGCTTCGCCAGATAATCGTCGGCGCCGGTTTCGAGCCCCGCGATGCGGTCGTCGGCGTCGGAGCGCGCGGTGAGCATGAGGATCGGCACGGGCGAACGCGCGCGCACGGCCCGGGCAAGGTCGAGGCCGCTTTCGCCGGGCATCATCACGTCGAGCACCAGAAGATCGAACGCCAGGGCGTCCAGCTTCGCCCGCGCCTCGGCGGCGTCGCCGGCGGTGCTGACGCGGTAGCCTTTGCCCGTCAGGAACTTGTGGAGAAGCGTGCGGATTCGCGCGTCGTCGTCGACGACGAGCAGGTGGGCGGCGTCGTCGTTGACGGCCGTCTCGCTGGAGGACGCCACGGTCAGGCTCGCCCTCCGCGGGGCCGTCCGGGCATAGCGAGCCGCGCTACGGCGTCTCGCTCCTCGGGATCGACCATCGCGAACAGGAAGCGCCGCGCGGCGGCGCCGACGTCGTCGCCGCACCCCTCGAGCGCCCGCGAAATCCTTTCGGTCTGAAGATGCGCGAGCTTCAAGGCGAGGGCGTCGCCGCGCTCCGTCACGAACAGAAGCCGCTGGCGGCGGTCGGACGCACCCTCGCGCTGAATGATGAAGCCCTGGTCGATCAGCTCGCGCAGCACCCGGCCGAGGCTCTGCTTGGTGATCTTCAGGATGTCGAGCAGTTCGGTAACGCGCAGGCCTGGGTTGCGATCCACGAAATGCAGGACGCGGTGATGCGCCCGCCCGAAACCATAGGCCGCAAGCGCCTCGTCGGCGTCGCGGACGAAGTCGCGGTAGGCGAAAAACAGAAGCTCGATCAGGTCGTAAGCCGGCGCGCCGTCGGGACCGAGGGCGCGTGCGGCGGAGGAGCGCTGAGTCGCGCCGGACGCCTCGGTCATTACGTCAGTCATATTGACTTATCCCGATCCGTTCGTTACACACCCTGCCCTATCCGCGAAAGGAAATTACCTAAGACGAGCGCAAGCAAGCGGATCATTGCGCGGCCGTTGAGCCGGCAGGGCGTTCGCCGAGGATAGCCAGTCCGCTCGCGCGGCGCAAAATGCGTAAGGCCTGAACGCTCGACTTGACCGTCGCAGCGTTCAGGCGCACCTCGAACGACGAAGATTGAACAGCCTTATTGCGCCGGTTCCGAGCCGGCGAGCGATTGCCAAGGAGCGATTGTCATGGCCGACGCACAACCTTTCGACATGCGCGACGGCGTCATTTGGTACGACGGGGCCTTCGTCCCGTGGGCCGACGCCAAGGTTCACGTTCTTACGCATGCGCTGCACTACGCGAGCGCGGTGTTCGAAGGCGAGCGGGCCTACGGCGGCGTAATCTTCAAGATGCGCGAGCACAACCAGCGCCTGATCGAGAGCGCGCGGCTGCTCGATTTCGAAATCCCCTACTCCGTCGAGGAGATCGACCGGGCCTGCGAAGAGACGCTCGCGCGTCAGGGCTTCTCGGACGCCTACATCCGCCCCATCGCCTGGCGCGGCAGCGAGATGATGGGCGTCTCCGCCCAGCACAACCGGATCCATCTGGCCATCGCCGTGTGGCAGTGGCCGAGCTACTTCGATCCGGCCCAGCGTCTGAAGGGCATCCGGCTCGACCTCGCCCAATGGCGCCGCCCGGACCCGCTGACCGCGCCGTCCAAGGCGAAGGCGACCGGCCTCTACATGATCTGCACCATGTCGAAGCACGCCGCCGAGCGTAAGGGCTACGCCGACGCGTTGATGCTGGACTGGCGCGGCCAGGTGGCGGAATGCACCGGCGCGAACATCTTCTTCGTCAAGGACGGCGTCATCCACACCCCGACGCCGGACTGCTTCCTCGACGGCATCACCCGCCGCACGGTCATCGGCCTCGCCCGGGCGCGCGGCATCGAGGTGGTCGAGAGGGCGATCCGACCGGAGGAGCTGTCGGGCTTCGAGCAGTGCTTCATCTGCGGGACGGCCGCGGAGGTCACGCCGGTCGCCGAGATCGCCGATTGGCGTTTCACGGTGGGCGACATCACCAGCACGCTGATGAACGACTACATGGCGGCGGTGCAGCCGTCCGCGCCCAAGGCCGTCGCGGCGGCCTGAGCTCCGCCACTTTCGAACAAAAGCCCGCGGACCGGCCGGTTCGCGGGCTTTTTCGCTTGATACCTAAGGCCTTAGCCGCGAACGCGCGCGGCCGCGACCCGACGGGCGAGCCTCGCCTCGACGCTGTCGACGCCCCTGGCGGCCTCGGTCGCCTCCACGAACTGCGCGATCCGCCTCGGCTCCGCGGCGACGACCACGGCGAGCAGGGATCCGGCGTCGTGGGCGATCAGCGCCGCGCAGCGCGCGAGCACGGCGGCGCTCGGGATCATGGTCGCGAACCACAGCCCGGGGATCGCGTGCAGCCCCTCGCGCGGGAGCGTCAGATGCGCGGCGCTCAGGCCCATCGTGAGGCAGGTCGACAACGCGTAGAGGCCGGAGAGCGCCGCGAGGTAGGTCAGCGCCTTGTCGAGTCCAAGGAGACTTTCGCCCTTGTGCAGCACGCCCCAGGCGAAGCCGGCGGCGGCCATCGCCGCGATCAGACCCCAGGAGACGGCGGCCACGAGCGCGTACAGCGCCGCGGTCTCCGGCCGTCCCGCCTGCCGCAGCGCGGCTAAGCGTGCAGTGGTGGTCTCCGACGACAGCCAGGTCATCTGCTGGGCGTAATTCGACACCCCATGTCCGAGATTCTGGCCGGCGGCGAGGACCAGCAGGGCGGCGATGACGGCGTAGCCGCAGACGATCAAGGTCGCGCTGGCGCGAAACGAGAGCTTGCCGGTCATCGCAGGGTTACCCGAGAGGCGCGCCGCGCGACAGCGCGGTTAACATCGGGTTAACTCTACCGCGGTTTGCACGCCCGGCAAGCGTCGTTCGCGCCCGTCCGCC
The DNA here is from genome assembly GCF_002897035.1 of Methylopila sp. Yamaguchi. Lineage (GTDB taxonomy): Bacteria > Pseudomonadota > Alphaproteobacteria > Rhizobiales > Methylopilaceae > Methylopila. The sequence goes on along the minus strand of NZ_BAUX01000022.1, from coordinate 49,048 downwards.
CGGGGCGCGGGTCAGCCGCGGCTCCAGCGCTCGGCGGCCGCGTCGTCGGCCTCTTTCGCCGCGACCCAGCCCGTCCCGGCGGCCGTCTCTTCCTGCTTCCAGAACGGCGCGGAGGTCTTGAGGTAATCCATCAGGAACTCGGCCGCCGCGAAGGCCGCCGCCCGGTGGGACGACAACGTCGCGACCAGCACGATGGGCTCGCCCGGACGGATCCGCCCATAGCGATGGACCAGCAGCGAGTCGATCAGCGGCCAGCGGGCCCGCGCCTCCGCCTCGATCCGCTCGAGCTCCTCCTGCGCCATCTCGGGATAGTGCTCAAGGATCAGCGCTTCGAGCGGCGCCCCGCTGTCGGCGCGGTCGCGGCAGAGGCCGGTGAAGGTCACGACCGCGCCGACGCCGTCGCGGCCTTCGCTCAGCCGCGCCAACTCCGCTCCGGCGTCGAACGGCTCGCTCTGAAGACGAACGGTCATGGCGGCTCAGCCGCCGGTCATCGGCGGGAAGAACGCAATCTCGCCGGCGCCGGCGATGGACGCGTCGGGCTTGGCGTGCCGCTTGTCGATCGCGGCGCGGATCGCGGGACCGGCCGCGAAGGCCCGCTCGTAATCAGGGCCACGCGCGCGGAGCCAGTCGACCAGCTCCGCCACCGTCGCCACGCCGGCCGGCGCGTCGACGTCCTCTTCGGCCAACCCGACCCGCTCCCGCACCCAGGCGAAATATTTCAGTTTCACTCGACGGGATCCTCCAGCACGTAGCGCAGTCCCGCCCTGAAGTAGTCATAGCCGGTGTAAAGCGTAAGCACCGCGGAGAACCACAGCAGGCCGAGCCCGACCGCCGTCACCCCGGGGATCACCTTGTCGCCGGCGGCCCCGGCCAGAAGGAAGCCCACGGCGACGAGCTGAGCGGTGGTCTTGTACTTCGCGAGGTTGGTGACCGGCACGCTGACCCGAAGCTCGGCCAGGAACTCCCGCAGCCCTGAGACCAGCACCTCCCGGCACAGGATCACCATCGCCGCCCACAGCGTCCAGCCGTGGATCGTGCCGTCCGCGGCCAGCATGAGCAGGCAGGCGGAGACAAGCAACTTGTCCGCGATCGGATCGAGCATGCGTCCGAGCGGAGACTGCTGCTGCCAGGCCCGCGCAAGGTAGCCGTCGAGGAAATCGGTGATCGCCGCCAGCGCAAACAACGCGAGCGCCGTCCAGCGCCAGGCGTCGCCGCCCACGAAAAGACATCCGACGACCGCCGGCACCGCCGCGATGCGGCCGTAGGTGAGTATGTTCGGAAGGCTGAGCGCGTGCCGTCGCGACGCGTTGTCGCCGCGGCGCGCAGCGGCGGGACCGACGGGTTCGAGATGGCTTTCGGAAGTCATAAATCGGCGCCGGCATGCTGACGGGTCAGGCGGCGACACGACCACGCGCGTCCGCGGGCGTCAACACGAGAGCCTCGGCGGACGTCCCCCCTCATGCTCGGTTCCGCCGACGCAGGCCGACGAAGGTAAGCGCCCCCGCGGCCAAGCCCAGCAGCGCCCACTTGAACGGTAGGGCATCCGCGGTTTCGGACCGGATCGGGAGCACGGCGACCGATCCTGAACGGGTCTCGACGCCGGCCCGGCCGGCGGCCTTCGCCCCGGCGATTTGCTGGGGCGAGACCGCCCAGTCAGCGCCGCGGGTCTGATCGTAGACCATCGCCCCCGCGCCCACAGCGCAGGCGACGAGGAAGGCCGCGGCCAAACGGAGCCCCAGGGTCATCGAACCGTCCTTTCGTTAAGCGCGCGGGCCCCCGAAACGTCAGCCCCCGTCGCCCCGTGCGTGGAAGAAGTCGTAGATCGTCCTCGCCATAGCCTTGCTGACGCCCGGCGCCTTCTCGAGGTCGGAAAGACCTGCGCGAGCCACCGCCTTGGCGGTGCCGAAGTGGCGCAGCAGCGCGCGCTTGCGCGTGGGGCCGATGCCCGGCACCTCGTCGAGCGGATTCGCGACGAACTCCTTGGAGCGCCGCGCCCGGTGCGTTCCGATCGCGAAGCGGTGGGCCTCGTCGCGCAGGCGCTGGACATAATAGAGCACGGGGTCCCGCGGGGGCATGCGGAACGGTTGCTTGCCCTCGAGGAAGAAGGTCTCGCGGCCCGCCTCGCGGTCGACGCCCTTGGCGATGCCGACCAGCGGCACGCCTGCAAGGTCGAGCTCCTTCAGCGTCTCGCGCGCGGCTTTGAGCTGGCCCTGGCCGCCGTCGATCAGCACGAGGTCCGGCCATGGCGGCGCCCCCTCGGGCGTCTTGCCCTCGGCGTCGCGCGGCGATTCCTTTTGCAGCCGAGCGAAGCGGCGGCGGAGCACCTGCCGCATCATCCCGGTGTCGTCCCCCGGGGTCAGATCTTCGGGCCTGATGTTAAACTTGCGGTACTGGTTCTTCAGGAAGCCCTCGGGCCCGGCGACGATCATGCCGCCGACCGCGGCCGTCCCCATGATGTGGCTGTTGTCGTAGACCTCGATGCGCTGCGGCGGCGCCGGGAGTTCGAACGCGGCCTGGACGCCCGCGAGCAGTCGCGCCTGCGTCGAGGTCTCCGCCAGCCTGCGGCCGAGCGCCTCCTTGGCGTTCGAGAGAGCACGGTCGACGAGCTCCTTCTTTTCGCCGCGGGCCGGCACCGCGACCTCGACCTTGTGGCCTGACCGGATCGTCAGGGCCTCGGCCAGCAGCGCCCGGTCCTCCATGTCCTCGCTCAGCAGCACCAGGCGCGGCGGCTCCTCGGCGTCGTAGAACTGCGAGAGGAACGAGCCCAGCACCTCGCCGGTCTCCAGCGACTTGTCGGCCTTGGGGAAGTAGGCCCGCGCGCCCCAGTTCTGATAGGCGCGGAAGAAGAACGCCTCGATGCAGGTCTGTCCGCCTTCGGCGTGGATCGCGAAGACGTCCGCCTCCTCCACCGAGCGCGGGTTGACGCCCTGGTTGGACTGAATGGCCGCGAGCGCCGCCAGCCGGTCGCGGTAGACCGCGGCCCGCTCGAAATCGAGCGTCTCCGACGCTTGGTCCATGGCGCGCGCCAGCTCGGTCTTCACCCGGTCGCTCTTCCCGGAGAGGAAGTCGCGGGCTTCCTCGACCAGCACGGCGTAGTCGTCGAGCGCGATCTCGCCGGTGCAGGGTCCGGAGCAGCGCTTGATCTGGTGCAGCAGGCAGGGCCGCGTGCGCCGCTCGTAATAGCTGTCGGCGCAGGAGCGCAGCAGGAAAGCGCGCTCGAGCGCGTCGATCGTGCGCCCGACGGCGCCGGCCGAAGCAAAGGGACCGTAGTAGTCGCCCTTGCGGGTGCGCGCGCCGCGGTGCTTGGCGATCTGCGGCGCAGGATGCTCGGACGAGATCAGGATGTAGGGGAACGACTTGTCGTCCCGCATCAGCACGTTGAAGCGCGGGCGCAGCCGCTTGATCAGGTTCGCCTCGAGCAGCAACGCTTCGGTCTCGGTCTCGGTCGAGACGAACTCCATCGCCGCGGTCTCGGCGATCATGCGGGCGATGCGGATGTTATGGCCGATGCCGCGGGCGTAGTTCGCGACCCGCTTTTTCAGGCTCCGCGCCTTGCCGACGTAGAGGACGTCGCCGTCGGCCGCGAACATGCGGTAGACGCCCGGCCCATTCGGCAGGTGCTTCAGATGGGAGCGAATGACCTCGACGCCGCGGCGCAGGTTCTCGGGCGCGGCCTCGAGCGCCGCCTCGGCGGTCTCGCGCTCCTCGACAGAGAAAAGCTCGTCGTCGTCGAGCGCGTCAGGCTCGATCGGGGGGCGGTCGTCATCGATCATGGAGCCGTCAATTTAAGCGACCGAAGCCGATTCCGCGAGGCGCCTCAGTCGTCGTCGCGATCCGGCGCGAGATGCTGTCCGCCGTCGACCGGCAGCATGACGCCGGTGACGCTCGACGCGTTCAGCAGAAACCGCACGGCCTCGGCGATCTCGGCCGGCGTGGGGCCTCGCCGAAGCGGGGTCGCCTCCGCCTGCCGGGCGAAGGCCTCCGGGGACTGCCGCGCGTTCGCGAGCGTGGGGCCCGGCGCCACCGCGACGACCCGGACGCGCGGCGCCAGCGCGAGCGCGAGCGTCTCTGTGGCGGTCCGCAGCGCGCTTTTCGACAGCGCGTAGGAGACGAAGCGGCTGGTCGTCTTCAGCACGCGCTGGTCGATCACATTGACGACGCAGCCGCCGACGTTCGCCGGCAGGCGGGCGGCGAAGGCCTGGGCGAGAAACACCGGAGCGCGAAGGTTGACGGCCATCTGCCGGTCCCACGCGACGGACTCGAGCGCGCCAATTTCGTCCTCTTCAAAAGTTGAGGCGTTGTTGACCAGCGCTTCGAGAGGCGCGCCGACGGCGGCTGTGGCCTCCAGCACGAGACGCTCCGGGGTGGCCGGATCAGCGAGGTCGCCGACGACCACCGCCGCCCGGCCGCCCCGCGCAACGATCCGCTGCGCGAGCGCCCGCGCCCCGTCGATCGACTCATGGCAATGGAGGGCGACGGGGCGCCGCTCGGCCGCCAAGGCTTCGGCGATCGCTGCGCCGATGCGCCGGCTCGCTCCCGTGATCAACGCCGCACCGAGGCCGTTCGTCATGCCCGTACCCACCTCACATCCGCGGACCGGGTTTCGGTTCGCTCGCTTTGCCCATCGGTTTACGAGGCGTCGGCGCTCTTCGATGCCCCGCGCCACCTGCGGAAACGTACGCTCAACTCAGCCTAGATCCAGCTAAACCGCTGAGAATGAAGGAGTTTGGTCTGGTGTGGCAGGAACGTCACGCCGGCCTGCGTCTTATTTCAGTCCGCCAGCGGCCACATTCAGGTTTCGAAAGAGCCGCAAAGCCGCGTCATAAAAATCGCCATACGCACCGTTTGGTCCGGAACTTTTAGGCGTACCCCGCGTTTGCGTCGCGGTCGGCGTATTGGGGGTCCCGGCTGCAGTCCCGAAAAATGGGTCTGCGCCGCAGGAGTCGGGTGGAAATGAAGTTCTCTTCCAGTCTCGGAAGCATCGCTGTCGTGTTGGCCTCCGGCGGGTTCGCCATGGCGGCTGATATGCCGAGCTACGAGCAGTCGACGGCGATCGCCCCGGTGCCCTCCTTCAGTTGGACCGGCCCCTACGTCGGCCTCCAGGCCGGCTACGGCTGGTTCGACGCCGACAATCGCGTGAACGGCGCGTCGCCGGGCTCCAAGCCCAACGGCGTCAGCCTCGGCGCCTTTGGGGGCTACAACTACCAATTCGACAACTCCCCGATCGTCCTCGGCTTGGAGGCCGACATCAATTGGAGCGACGCGGACGCCCGACGCGGCACGTCCGGCTTCACCGGCGCGCCGGATGCGCGAATTCGGAACGACATCGGATACACGGGCGCGATCCGGGGTCGAATCGGGTATGCATTTGATCGCTTTCTCGTTTACGGGGCTGGCGGTCTCGCTTTCGCCGAGCATGAGGTGAAGGCGCAGGGCGCCGCGGGCGGATCGGACGACACCGTCGCCGTCGGCTGGACCATCGGCGGCGGCGTCGAGGCGGCTGTGACCGACAACGTCACGGCGCGCGTCGAATACCGTTACTCGGACTATGGGACGGACACGTTCAGCGTGGCCGGGAGCCGCGTGAAATCTGATCTCTCCGAGAACCGGGTGATGCTCGGCGTCGGATATAAATTCTCAACCGGCTGGTAACGTTTATCGGTCATTCGGTTGGGCCTGACCTGCGGTTAGCTTCGCAGGTAAAATTACTGGCGGTGAGTGTAGATCATCGTCGGTTGTCACCACGTGTAGTTGTCCGTTTCGAGTAGAGGGTTGGCGAAGATTTAGCACTGTTGCAGTTTAGGCACTGCAATTCAGTCGCCTTCCCGTTAAATGGCAGACACGGAGCCTGGACGCGTTCAGGCTGAACATCAGTAAGAGGGTACTCAAAATGATCCGTCGCTTCCTTCTCGGCGCTGCCTCGGCTGCAGCGGTCGTCGCCGTGGTTCCCGCCGCTATGGCTGCGGATCTCCCGGCCTACGAAGCTCCGGCCGCCGCCATCGCCGTGCCGTCCTTCACCTGGACCGGCCCGTACATCGGCGCTCAGGCTGGCTACAGCTGGGGCCGCACCATCAACCGCAAGGCTGATGGCCTCGTCGTCGGCGGCTACGCCGGCTACAACTACCAGTTCGATGGCTCGCCGGTCGTGATCGGCATCGAGACCGACTTCAACTACGCCGACATCGACGCCAAGCGCAGCAACACCCGCGCCACGACGGACTGGAACGGCGCCACCCGCGCTCGCCTCGGCTACGCCTTCGACCGGTTCCTCGTATACGGGACTGCCGGCGTCGCCTACGCCGATCGTGAGCTGAAGTCCCGCGTCGGCGGCGGCAAGGACGACACCACCGCGTTCGGCTGGACCGTCGGCGGCGGCGTCGAGTACGCTGCGACCGACGACGTTACGGTCCGCGCGGACTACCGTTATGCGGACTACGGCCGGGACAAGTTCAAGATCGACCCGACCACCAAGTCGCAGTACACCGAGCACCGCGTCATGGGCGGCGTGGCGTACAAGTTCACCAGCCCGTTCTGATAACGCCCGGGCGACCTAGGTCGCCCGGACCGTTCTTGAAAAGCCCGCGGCTCGCCGCGGGCTTTTTTCGTTCGCGTTGCTTCGCGATTGCATCGGAGCCGTGCACAATCGCATTGCGAGATCTTTTCACGCCCCGATAACCTTCACGCATCGCTAACAATTGGCCGCTAGGGTCAGGTCAACGCGGGCCGAAGCGCCTGCGCCTGCCCCGTGTCGTTTTGCGTACGGACGCGCTCCTCATCCCGTCCGGTTGTTGAGTATCGAGGCCCCCCAATGATCCGCACCGTCATCGCAGCCGCAGCCGTCGCGCTCGTGGCTCCCGCCGCCTTCGCCGCCGACCTTCCCTATGAGAGCGCCCCGGCCGACTACGCCGCGCCGGCGCAAGGGTACAGCTGGTCCGGCGCCTATCTCGGCGCCCAGGCCGGCTACGGCTGGTCGAAGTCGAAGAACAAGAACGCCCCCGACACAAAGCCGAACGGCGGGATCGTCGGCGCCTACGCCGGCTATAACCACCAGTTCGACGGCTCGCCCGTCGTGGTCGGCGTCGAGACCGACTTCAACTACGACGACGGCGAAGACCGCAAGAGCAACGGCGGCGTGAGCGTCCGCAACAGGAAGAGCTGGAGCGGCGCCACCCGCGCCCGCGTCGGCTACGCCTTCGACAAGTTCCTCGCGTACGGCGCGGCCGGCGTCGCCTACGCCGACCAGAAGGTTACGGCTTCGGACGGCGTCGTCGCCGGCCACGACAGCAAGACCGCCGTCGGCTACACCGTTGGCGTCGGCGCCGAAAGCGCGGTGACGGACAACGTCACGGCGCGCGTGGAGTACCGCTACACCGACTACGGCAGCGACAAGTACAACATCGGCGGCGAGAAGCTGAAGAGCTCCACCACCGAGAACCGCCTGATGGGCGGCGTGGCGTACAAGTTCAACAATTTGTGGTGATCCCTCGCCGCGAGCGGCTTGACGAATCTCCGAAACCCCGCGCGGCTCGCTCGCGCGGGGTTTCTTTTACGCCCCGCGCCCGTGTTAACGCTTGGTTGACTCAGGGAAATTTTAGCGGTGACGGCAGGGTTACGTTAACCGAAGTGTCGCCGCGCGGAGGTATCCTGACGGCGTCGCTGTCGCACACGGACCCCCCGCCGATGATGCTTCGCCTGCTGTCGCTGTCCTGGCTGATCGTTCTCGCCGGCGCATCCCACGCGCTGGGGGCGGACGCGGTGACGGCGGCTGCGGACCCGGCCCCGTTCGACTGGAGCGGACCGCGGGCGGGGATCTACGCGGGCTATGGGTCGCTCGACGGCCAAGGCGCTCTTACCGGCGCATCCATCGGCTACGACTGGCGCTTCGGCGACGTGGTCGTGGGCGTCGACGGCGGCCTTCTCGCCAGCGGCATGGACGGCCGCCGCGACGGCGGCCGCTACGAGGTCGAGGCGGTCGGGGAGATCCGCGCCCGCATCGGCTACGCCTTCGATCGCTTCATGGCCTATGGGGCCGTCGGCGCCGCCTTCGCCGCGACAGACTACGTGCGGGCCGGAAGGCGCGACAGCGCTTTCCAGGCCGGCTGGCTGGTCGGCGCGGGCGTGGAGGTGCGGCTGTTCGACCGAGTCTCCGCCACCGCCGAGTACGTCTACGTCGATCTCGACCGCAAGACCTTCAACGCCGGCGGCGACGTCGGCCTCGACGCCGCCGGCGGCCAGGTGCGGGTCGGTCTGAACTACCGGTTCTAGGCTCGCTCCAAGCCGACGACCGCAAACAGCCCGTCAGGGTCGCTCCACACGGAGCCTTGGCGCCAGCCCGCCTGCGCGGCGAGCGCCGTGAAGGTGTCGACGCTGTATTTCCGCGAACTCTCGGTATGGATCGTTTCGCCCTCGGCGAATTCGAACTCCCGCCCGGCCGCCCTGACGACCTGCCGCCCTAGGCTCTTGAGGTGCATCTCGATCGCTTGATCCTCTACGCTCCAGCGCGCTTCGTGGGCGAAGCGGGCGGTGTCGAAGGTCCCACCGAGTTCGCGGTTGATGCGGACGAGGAGATTCAGGTTGAAGGCGGCGGTGACGCCGGCGGCGTCGTCATAGGCCGGAATGAGCCGCTCGAGCGGCTTCACGAGATCGACACCAACCACCGCGCGCCCCGTGTCGCCCACGTGGGCGCCGACCTGCGCGAGAAAGGCCACCGCCTGCGCCGGCGAGAGGTTGCCGATCGTCGAGCCGGGAAAGAAGCCGATGCGGCGGTTGAGGCGCGGCAGATCCGTCGGCAGGTCGAAGTCGTCGGTGAAATCGGCGACCACGGCCCGAATCTCGAGCCACGGAAATCGCCGCTCGAGCCGCTCGGCGGAGAGCGCGAGGAAGTCCCCGGCGATGTCTACCGGCACGTAGCTCGCCGGGTTGTCGAGCGCTGCGAGCACGATCTCGGTCTTCACGCCCGCTCCCGCGCCATATTCGATCAGCGTCGCGCGCGGACCGCAAAAGGCGGCGATCGCTTCCGCTCCCGCGCGGAGGATCGCGGTCTCCGTCCGCGTCGGGTAGTACTCAGGAAGCTGCGTAATCTCCTCGAACAGCTCTGAGCCGCGGTCGTCGTAGAGCCACCGGCTCGGCAGAGTCTTGGCGGGTTTGGACAGCCCCTCCAGCACGTCGGCGCGAAACGCCTCGCGCTGGGCGGCCTGCAGCGGCGCGCGATCCAGCATCAGTTGTCCTCGGCGAGACGAAGGCCGGAGAACTGCCAGCGCTTGTCGGGCGGGAAGAAGTTGCGATAGGTCGCCCGCGCGTGCTCTGGCGGGGTTGCGATCGACGAGCCGCGCAGCACGAACTGCCCGCACATGAACTTGCCGTTGTACTCGCCCACCGCGCCCTCGGCCGCCTTGAAGCGCGGATAGGGTGTGAAGGGGCTGCGGGTCCATTGCCAGACCTCGCCGAACATCTGCTTGAGCCCCGGCTCGCGCGACGCTGGCCGCGGCCGAAGCCGTTGCGGTTCCGACCCGGGCGAAACCGAAAGCGACGCCGCGGCGTGCTCCCATTCCGACTCGCTCGGCAGGCGCTTGCCGGCCCAGGTGGCGAAGGCGTCGGCCTCGAAGTAGCTGACGTGAGTCACAGGGGCGGCGGGGTCGACCGGCTGCATGCCGCGCAGGGTCATGGAGCGCCAGCCGCTGTCGCCCTCCTCCCAGTACAGCGGCGCAGCCCAGCCGTTCGCGAGAATTTGCGCCCAGCCGTCGGAGAGCCACAGCAGTGGGTCGCGGTAGCCGCCGTCCGCCATGAACTCCAGCCATTCGCCGTTGGTGACCAGCCGGTCCGCCAGCCGGAACGGCTCCAGCAACGCGCGGTGACGAGGGCCCTCGCAGTCGAAGGAGAAGCCGCCGCCGGCGTGCCCGATCTCGACGATGCCGCCGTCGAACGCAATCCATTCCGCTGGCGCAGCCGCCTGCACCGCCTCAGGCGCCGAGCCGTCGCGGTAGGCGGGACGCACGGGGCTTTGCGCGAAGAGGTGCAGAATGTCGGTGAGAAGAAGCTCCTGATGCTGCTGCTCATGGTGGCAGCCCAGCTCAACGAGCTCTTCCGCCGCGGGCTCCGCGCCTCCGTCGAGAAGCGTTGCGATCGCGGCGTCCACATGGGCCCGATAGGCCATGATCTCCTCGAGCGACGGGCGCGTGATCATGCCCCGCTTCGGACGGGGCTGCCGCGCTCCGATGGTCTCGTAGTAGGAGTTGAACAGGTAGTTGAAGCGCTCGTCGAAGACGGCGTAGTCCGCCGCGAAGCGCTTCAGCACCATGGTCTCGAAGAACCAGGTGGTGTGCGCCAGGTGCCATTTCGCCGGGCTTGCGTCCGCCATCGACTGGACCGTGGCGTCCGCGTCGCTCAACGGCGACGCCAGCCGACGGCTGTGGGCCCGAACGCTCGCATAACGCTCGTGCACGGCCGAGCGGGCCGCTTGGGCCCGCGCCTCGCTCAAAGCCATGAAGTCCTCTCGATCCTCGCCGATCGCGATCGTCGCCGGCGTTTCCGTCAGAACGACTCCGCGCGGCGGGTCGTTCCTTCGTCTACGGATTGAAGGCCCGGCGGATTACAGGGGCAAGCGCGGTTTCGATCTCGCGAGGGGACAGAGTAGCGGGCACTGCAGCTGAACAAGCGATCCCGCGGTTCCCCATGCCCCGGCCTTGAGCCGGGGCATGGGCGCTCTTCAGGTTCAAATGAAAACGCGACGGGCGCCGTGGACACCTGGCTGGCGAGGGTCCGCGTCCGGGGCGCGGCTCAAGGCCAGGACCCCGAGGCGAGCCTGTGATCGACCCGCGGGGTTATGGCCCCGGGACAAGCCCGGGGCGACGGGGAGCGTGACGCGTCGGGGCGATTACGCCACGGCCGCCTTCTTGGTCGCGGCTTTCTTCGCGTTCAGCGCAGCCTGGGCCGCGGCGAGGCGCGCGATCGGCACGCGGTACGGCGAGCAAGAGACGTAGTCGAGCCCGACCTCCTCGCAGAAGGCGATGGACGCGGGATCCCCGCCGTGCTCGCCGCAGATGCCGAGCTTGATTTTGGGCCGCACGGAGCGGCCGCGCTCGGCGCCGAGGACCACAAGCTCGCCGACGCCCTCCCGGTCGATCGTCACGAACGGGTCGGACGGCAGCAGGTTCTTGTCGGTGTAGTGCTTCAGGAAGGTCGCGGCGTCGTCGCGGCTGATGCCGAGCGCGGTCTGCGTCAGGTCGTTGGTGCCGAAGGAGAAGAACTCCGCCGTCTCGGCGATCTCGTCCGCCTTCAGGCAGGCGCGCGGCAGCTCGATCATGGTGCCGACCTGATAGACGAGCTTCTCGCCCGTCTCCTCTTCGACCAGCTTCGCCACGGCGTCGATGCGCGCCTTCACGAAGTCGAAGTCCGGGCGACCCATGACGAGCGGCACCATGACCTCAGGCGTCACCGGCGCGCCGGTGGACTTGGCGGCCTCGACCGCGGCCTCGAAGATGGCGCGCGCCTGCATCTCGGCGATCTCGGGATAAGCGATCGCGAGACGGCAGCCGCGGAAGCCCAGCATCGGGTTGAACTCCGACAGCTCGGCGGCGCGGGCGCGCAGCTTCTCGACGTCGACCCCCATGGCGGCGGCGACTTCCGCCATGTCCTTCTCGGTGTGCGGCAGGAACTCGTGCAGCGGCGGGTCGAGCAGGCGGATCGTGACGGGCAGGCCCTTCATGATCTCGAACAGAGCGACGAAGTCTGCGCGCTGGAACGGCAGCAGCTGGCCGAGCGCCTTGCGGCGGCCGGCCTCGTCGTCGGCGAGGATCATCTCACGAACCGACACGATGCGGCTCTCGTCGAAGAACATGTGCTCGGTGCGGGAGAGGCCGATGCCCTCCGCCCCGAAACGGCGCGCGGCGCGCGCGTCGTCCGGCGTCTCGGCGTTCGCGCGCACGCCCATTCGGCGCACCTCGTCGGCCCAGCGCATCAGCGTGGCGAAATCGCCCGAAAGCTCCGGCTGCACCATGGCGACGGCGCCGTCGAGCACCTGGCCCGTGGAGCCGTCGATGGTGACCACGTCGCCGGCCTTGAACACCCGGCCGGAGACGGTGAGCGTGCCGTTCTTCTCGTCGATACGGAGCATGCCGGCGCCCGAGACGCAGGGCTTGCCCATGCCGCGGGCGACCACCGCCGCGTGGCTCGTCATGCCGCCGCGGGTGGTGAGGATGCCCTCGGAGACGTGCATGCCGTTGATGTCTTCCGGCGAAGTCTCGGTGCGGGCGAGGATGACCTTCTTGCCCGCCGCGACCGCGACCTCGGCGTCTTCGGACGAGAACACCAGCTCGCCCTGCGCGGCGCCGGGCGAGGCCGGCAGGCCGGTGGCGATCACCTTGCGCTCGGCCTTGGGATCGATCGTCGGGTGCAGCAGCTGGTCGAGCGACGGGGGATCGATGCGCGCCACCGCCTCGTCGCGGGTGATCAGGCCTTCGCTCGCCAGATCCACTGCGATCTTGAGCGCGGCCTTGGCGGTGCGCTTGCCGTTTCGGGCCTGCAGCATCCACAGTTTGCCGCGCTCGACCGTGAACTCGAGATCCTGCATGTCGCGGTAGTGCTTCTCGAGCACGTTGGACACGCGGACAAACTCGGTGAAGACCTCAGGCAGGCGCTTTTCGAGCGACGGCGCCGTGACGTTGCCCTCGATCCGGGAGGCTTCGGTGATCGGCTGCGGGGTGCGGATGCCGGCGACGACGTCTTCGCCCTGGGCGTTCACCAGGAACTCGCCGTAGAGACGGTTTTCGCCGGTGGAAGGATTGCGGGTGAAGGCGACGCCGGTGGCCGAGGTGTCGCCCATGTTGCCGAACACCATGGCCTGGACGTTGACCGCCGTACCCCAGCTCTCGGGAATGTCGTTGAGCCTGCGGTAGGTGATGGCGCGGGCGTTCATCCACGAGGAGAACACAGCCCCGACAGCGCCCCAGAGCTGGTCGCGCGGGTCCTGCGGGAAGGGCTCGCCGGTCTCCTTCAGCACCTTCGCCTTGTAGGAGGCGACCAGCGCGAGGAGATCGTCGGCGTTGAGGTCAGTGTCCTCGACGACGCCCTTCTTCTCCTTCGCGGTCTCGAGGATGTCCTCGAAGGCGTGGTGGCCGACGCCGAGCACGACGTTCGAGTACATCTGGATGAAGCGGCGGTAGCTGTCGTAGGCGAAGCGGGGATTGCCCGAGCCCTCGGCGAGGCCCACGACCGTCTGGTCGTTGAGGCCGAGGTTGAGGATCGTGTCCATCATGCCGGGCATCGACGCGCGCGAGCCCGAGCGGACGGAGACCAGCAGCGGATTCGCGGCGTCGCCGAAGACGCGGCCGGTTATCGCCTGAATGTGGTCGAGGCCCGCGTCGACCTGCGCCTGCAGCTCGGCGGGATAGCTCCGGCCATTGGCGTAGTAATAGGTGCAGACTTCGGTGGTGACGGTGAAGCCGGGCGGCACAGGGAGGCCGAGGTTCGCCATTTCGGCGAGGTTCGCGCCCTTGCCGCCGAGCAGCTCGCGCAGCTCGGCGCGGCCTTCCGCACGTCCGTCGCCGAAGGTCAGCACCCACTTCGTCATGCGTCGTTCTCCGCCTGTCCGCCGGTTCCCCCGCGGGCCATTTAGGGCCCTACATGTCCGGCATTAGGGACCTTGCACGCCTTTCGTTCAATGGCAAGTTGTCGCAGACCGATGCTGCGTCGCGGCAGCGGGGGAACTCGACGGCCCGCTAAGCGCTCTATCTCTTGCATGCCAAACGCCAGCGCCCCTTCGCGCTTGCAAAAGACGCTCTTGCGAACCACTTGCAAAAGGTGTTGTTGCAAGTGATTATCGTTCTCGCCTCCCGCACGCCCCCGTCAGCGAGCCCGCCCGATGACCGAACTGACCCAGCGCCTGCCCGACTCCCCCTTCTCCGGATGGCGCGGCCGCCCCGGCGAAGCGTCGCTCGCCGAGGTCAACGGTTCGGTCGGCGTGCGCGGGCGCTCCCCGCTCCGGCGCTTCCTCGCCTTCGTGGGTCCGGGCTACCTCGTCGCTGTCGGCTACATGGACCCCGGCAACTGGGCGACCTCGCTCGCCGGCGGCTCGCAGTTCGGCTACGCGCTGATGGCCGTTGTCGCGCTCTCGAGCCTGATGGCGATGCTGCTGCAGGCGCTGTGCGCGCGGCTCGGCGTCGGTGCGGGCCGCGACCTCGCCCAGGCCTGCCGCGACGCCTTCCCGAAGCCCGTCGCCTTCGTGCTGTGGATGCTCGCCGAGGCCGCGATCTGCGCCACCGACCTCGCGGAGGTGATCGGCACCGCGATCGGCCTGAACCTGCTGTTCGGCATCCCGCTCGAGATCGGCGTCGTCGTCACCGCGCTCGACGTGTTCCTCGTGCTGCTGCTGCAGCGGGTGGGCTTCCGCTGGATCGAGGCCTTCGTCATCGGGCTGCTGTTCGTGATCGCCGCCTGCTTCGCGGTGCAGCTCGCGATGGCCGATCCGGACCTCGGCGCGATCATCCGCGGCCTCGCGCCCACGACCGAACTCGTGAAGAACCCGGCGATGCTCTACATCGCGCTCGGCATCGTCGGCGCGACGGTCATGCCGCACAACCTCTACCTGCACTCCTCGGTGGTGCAGACCCGCGGCTACGAGCGCACCGACGCCGGCAAGCGCGAGGCGATCCGCTACGCGACGACGGACTCGACCATCGCGCTGGTCTTCGCCTTCGTCATCAACGCCTCGATCCTGATCCTCGCCGCCGCCGCCTTCCACGCCAACGGGCGCACGGAAGTGGCGGAGCTCGGCGAGGCGCACACGCTGCTTGGGCCGCTGCTCGGCGGCGCGATCGCCGCGACCGCTTTCGGCGTCGCCCTGCTCTGCTGCGGCCTGAACTCGACCGTCACCGCGACGCTCGCCGGCCAGGTGGTGATGGAGGGCTTCCTGCGCATCCGGCTCGCGCCTTGGCTGCGCCGCCTGATCACCCGCGCCATCGCCATCACGCCGGCGATCGCCGTCACCCTGATCTACGGCGAGAGCGGCACCGCGCAGCTGTTGGTGCTGAGCCAGGTGATCCTGAGCCTGCAGCTGCCCTTCGCGGTGATCCCGCTGGTGTGGTTCACCGCCAGCCGCTCGAAGATGGGCGAGTTCGTCGCGCCGCGCTGGATGAGCGTCGCTGCGGGCGTCACCGCCGCGGTCATCGTCGCGCTCAACATGAAGCTGCTCTACGACTTCGCCAGCGGCCTCTGAAACTCAGGGCGTCTCCTGAAGCGTCAGGAGGTCCTGGCCTTCTTCGGCGCCGCGCTCGGCAGGGCGGGCGCCGCCTTCCGCACGGCGATCGTGGTCTCCGGCCCGTCGTCCAATCGGGTCTCGACGTCCTTCAGCAGCATGAACCGCGCGCCGGCCGTCTTCAGCGCCCTTATGCCGGCGGCAAGCCCCTCCCCCGCTGCCCGCCCGGGCTGGTTGATGTGGGCGATGATGACGTCGCCGGACTTCGCGGCCGCCACCCGCCGCGCGACGGTGGGCGCCATCAGGGAGGCGCCCATGTCGGCGTTCAGCGAGTAGCCCGCGATCGCAAACCCCTGCGCCTTGATCTCGGCGACTGCGTCGGGGCTGTAGCGCGCGGTTGCGTCACGGTACCAGCGGGGGCGTTCGCCCGTCGCCGCCTCGACCGCCGCGGCGCCGCCGGCCACCTCGGCGCGCACCGCCTCCAGCGAGCCGGCGGTCTTGAGGCCGAACACCTGCGAGACGTCGGTCACCGCCGGCACGTGGTTTTCGCCGTGGTTCTCGATCTCGAACAGCTCGGGATGCGCCTTCAGCGTGGCGAGGCCCGCGGGGTTCGAACGGATCCACCGGTGCGTGACGAACACCGTCGCGGGAATGGCCTCGGCCACCAGCATGTCGAGCACCCGGTGGTCGGTGGCGCCGGAGCAGGCGTCAAGCGTCAGGGCGACGGTCCGCACTGAGGGGTCCGGCGCAACGATCGTCAGACGCGGCTCCACGTCCGCGGCCTGCGCAGCGACGGGCGCGAAAGCGAAGGCGGCGGCGATCAGACGGACCAGGCGCATGGCGGTCTCCGGAAACGATTGCGCCCCGATCCGCCCGCCATGAGGCGAATCTAGGGCGCTTCGTCTCTATGCCGCCAATCGCTTAACGTTTCGCGGAAGCGAGCGGCGCGGACGCCTCACTCCGGCGGCTTCGCCGTCACCTCGATCGCCGAGTACCAGGCGACGAGGTCGTCGATGTCCTCGTCGCTGAGGCCCTTGGCGACCACCGACATCATCTCGTTCACCCGCGCGCCGGAGCGGAACGCCTCGAGCTGCGCCTTGAGGTAGACCTCCGGCTGCCCCGCGATGTGCGGGGCGTTCGGCATCTGCGACAGGCCGTCGAGCCCGTGGCAGGCCGCGCAAGCCTGCGCCTTGTCCTTGCCCGCAGCGGCGTCGGCGAAGGCCGGCGCCGCTGCGAGCGAGAGGACGGCGACGGCAGCGAGGAGTTCCCGCGCGCGCATCACTCGCCGTAGGAGATGCGCCAGATCGCGCCCGACAGGTCGTCGGAGACGAGCATCGACCCGTCCAGCGCGATGGCGACGTCCACAGGGCGGCCGAGATAGCGCCCGGTCTTCGGATCGAGCCATCCCTCGGCGAAGACCTCGGTCTTGTCCGCCGTCCCGTCCGGCTTCAACGACGTGAACATGATCCGTCCTCCGATCGGCTTGGTGCGGTTCCAGGAGCCGTGTTCGGCGGCGAAGATCCCGCCGCGCCATTTCTCCGGAAACTGTTCCGCCGCATAGAACCGCATGCCGAGATCCGCGGCGTGCGCGGCATACTCCACCTCGGGGAAGGTGACGTCGGCCGGCGGCTCGTCATCCTTGTACTCGACCGTGCGGATCTTGCCGCCGCCGTACCAGGGGAAGCCGAAGTTCATGCCCGGCTTCGGCGCGCGGTTGAGCTCGCCGGGCGGGATGTCGTCGCCCATGCCGTCCACCTGGTTGTCGGTGAACCAGAGTTCGCCGTTCGCCGGGTTGAAGTCGAGGCCGACGGAATTGCGGATCCCGCGCGCGAAGACCTCGCGGTTCTTGCCGTCGCGATCCATGCGGATGATCCCGCCGATCCCGGCCTCCGCGAAGCCCTTGAGCTTCTCCTTGGGCGGCACGTTGAACGGCTGGCCGAGCGTTATGTAGAGCTTGTTGTCCGGGCCGATCGCGCAGGTGCGCGCGCCGTGATTGAAGCTTTCGTCCTCCTTCGGGATCAGTTGCTCCGCGATCACCGCAACGGCGACGTCCGGGCTCTCGTAGAAGAACTCCGCCGCCGGGAAGAGCAGCGCGCGGTTGTGCTCGATGACGTAGAGGAAGCCGTCCTTGGTGAAGCACATGCCGTTGGGCACGCTCTTCCTCAGCGACGGCGCGAACTCCTTCACCTCGTCCGCCACGTGATCGCCGTCGCGGTCGGTCACGGCATAGGCCTTGGACTTGCGGGTGCCGACGAAGACGACGCCGACATTGGTTCCGACCGCCATGTGCCGGGCGTCCGGCACGATGGCGTAGAGCTCCACCTTGAAGCCGTCGGGAACCTTGATCTTCTGCGCGATGGACTTGAGGTTCTCGGCCTTCTTGCCGCTCTGCTCGACCTGAGGGATGTCGAGGCTCGTCCCCGTCGTGCGGAACCCGCCAAGCTTGTCGAGAGCGTCGTCGGCCGCCTGGGCCGGAATTGAGCACAAAAGGGCAAGCGCCGTCGCGGCGCAAAGACGCGATTTTCCCATGTCGGTTTCACTCCCTAGCCGGGCCTTATGGCGGCCCGTGCCTAGCGATCCTGCGCTCACCTGAGGAGCCGCGCAACCGTCAGGAGTCGCGCTTGGCGACAGGCTTTGGCGAGGCTAGCGTCGCGCGCGACAGACCGCCGCCTCAGAGACGGCGGCCGCCGCAGGAGACGGATCGCCATAGCGACGCTCGACCATATCCGCCGCGTCGCCGCGGCCGCCCTGCTTCTGGTCGGCGCGCTAGCGCCCGCCGTCGCCGCGGAGGACTTCTGGGCGATCGGCCGACCGCCGTCCGAGAGCCCGCGCCGGCTCGCCCCGCCCTCGGTGTTTCCGGCGGCCACGCCTGCGGACGAGTTGCCGACCGCGAAGCTCAGGGCGCCGCCCGGCTTCAAGGTCGAGACCTTCGCGAGCGACGTGCTGGACGCGCGCATGCTGCGGGAGGGGCCGCGCGGCACGGTCTTCGTCTCCTCGCTGTTCGTCGCGAACCGCGTCTACGC
Source organism: Methylopila sp. Yamaguchi (assembly GCF_002897035.1). Lineage (GTDB taxonomy): Bacteria > Pseudomonadota > Alphaproteobacteria > Rhizobiales > Methylopilaceae > Methylopila. The sequence goes on along the minus strand of NZ_BAUX01000022.1, from coordinate 30,835 downwards.
GCTGGTGAAGACGCCCGCCGGCGGTCGCGCCGTCCATGTCGTGCTCGACGACACGCCGCTGCCGAACGGGATCGAAGTCTCCGGCGGCGCGCTTTACGTCGCGACGCCCCGCAAGATCCTCCGCTTTGACGCAATCGAGGACCGGATCGACCGGCCGGGCGAGCCGGCGGTGGTCTACGATGCGTTTCCGGCCGAGTCGCCGAACAGCTGGAAGGCGGTCAAGGTCGGTCCCGACGGCAAGCTCTATGTGACCGTCGGGTCGCCCTGCAACGTCTGCCGGCCCGATGACGCCCACGGCCGGATCCTTCGCATGAACCTGGACGGGACCGGCGTAGAGACGGTCGCCCGCGGCGTGCGGTTCTCCGTGGGGTTCGATTTCGACCCGACGACCGGCGACCTCTGGTTCACCGACAACCAGCGCGACGGCCTCACCAGCCCAGAGCCTTCCGACGAGCTGAACCACGTGACGCGGCTCGGCCAGGACTTCGGCTTCCCCTATTGCCACTCCGGCCTGCTGCCCGACCCCGCCTTCGGCGCCGGGCGCTCCTGCTCGGAGTTCACGGCTCCGGAGGCTCTGCTTGGGCCCCACGCCGCGCCGCTCGGGATGCGCTTCTACAGAGGGACCGCGTTCCCGGAAAAGTATCGCAACGCCATTTTCGTCGCCCGCCACGGCCCTTGGAACCGGGCGCGCAAACAGGCCGACGTGGTCGCCGTGCTGCGCGACGGCATGGGCCGCGTGACCGGGGTCGAGTCGTTCCTCAGCGGCTTCGTGCAGAACGACGAGTACGTGGGCCGCCCGGTCGACGTGCAGCCGCTCTCGGATGGATCGCTGCTGGTCTCGGACGACCACAACGGCGCCGTCTACCGCGTCAGCTACGTCGGCGAGTGACGCCGAGGAGCGCGAACCCCGCGGCGAGGCCGAGGACGAAACCGAAGGCGTGCGCGGACATGCTGATCTCGGGCGTCAGCGCGTCGAACGCGATCTGGAGGGCGACGATGGCGGCGAGTTCGATCAGCCTCCGGCGCGCGCCGCGCTGGCCCGCCCGGACGTCCGCGACCAGCAGCGCGCCGAAGGCGCCGACCACGCCGAAGATGGCGCCGGACGCGCCGATCAGCAGATCGGGCTCCGCTCCGCGGATCTCGCCGAGCGCGAGCACGCCCGCCATGGAGCCGAGGCCCGCCAGCGCATAGAGCGCGGCCATGCGCCAAGGCCCGACCCTCAGCTCGACCTGACGTCCGAAGACGGCCAGCGCCAGCATGTTCAGGGCGAGATGCAGCGCGCCGAAATGCAGGAACATGGCGGAGCCGAGCCTCCACCACTCACCGTCCTCGAGCACGGACGGCGGCCACAGCGCGCCGAGTTGGTACAGCGTGTCGAGATCGGTCGGCCCGCCCCATCCCCCGACCAGGATCTCCGCGCCGAAGGCCGCGACGTTGGCCGCGATCAGCGCCGCCGTGACGATCGGCCAACGCCGGACCACGGGAGCGGCCCCAGTCATCGCCGCGACGACGTCGTTCTCAAGCCGGTCGATCGCCGCAGAGGTCTTGGGGTCGAGAGCCGAGCGCTCGCCGAGCCCTCCGCCCAGCCTGCGGGCGATCAAGGCGTCCCGTTGCGGCCCCGCCGCGCTCGCCTCCACCAAGGCGCGCGCCGCGGCGTCGCCGGGATCGGCGACCATCGCAGCGGTGGCGCGCCAGAAGTCCTTCGCGCTCGGGCTCAGCGCCGCGAAGGGCGCGCCGTCGATCAGGGCCGCGACGCCTCGCTTCCGTCCGGAAAAGGCGAACAGCATGAGATCGGCGAAGGGGTCCGGCTCCTCCAGCCGGGCGTGCTCTTGCGCCAGCTCCGCGAGGCGTCCGGTCTCCCCCAGCGCCCGCAGCCTCAGGCCGGCCGTCGCCGGAAGCGTCGGGCGGCGCAGCGCGAGCAGCCCGTCCCAATCGCCCGTCAGCCGCGCGATCTCGCCCCAGACATAGGGCCGGGCGCCCGCGGGAAGGTCGTCCGCCTCGAGCCTGCGCCGGAGTTCGGGGACGACGGAGGCGTCGCCGGCCTGCGCCCTGGCGAGCACGCGCATCAGGTCCGGCGCGCCGCGCCAGCCGTCGATGGGGTGCAGCAGGCGGACGATCTCGGCGTAGACGCGCGCGCGGTCGAACCGCAGGCCGGCGAGCTCCCGCGCCTGCCCCTGCGCGGCGAGCGCCGGCGCGACCAGCAGCACCGCCCAGGCCGCCGAGACCCCGTAGAGCGCGGTCTCGGACCCGAGCGCGAGGGCCGCGCCTACGCCGAGCAGCGCCAGCGCGGCCTTCACCACCCAACCCGTCGCGAAGGGGCCGCCGCGGCGGGCGACCGCGACGGCGCGGACGAGAAACGCCACGCACCACAGCCCGACGACGATCGGCAGGATCGACGGCAGATCCATCGAGGCCCGGCCCTAGCCCGAGCCCGCGGGGCCGGACCCCACCGCGCCGCGCGTCACGGTCACTCCGGCTCGAACGCCAGAGCGACGCCGTTGATGCAGTACCGCAGGCCGGTCGGCGGCGGGCCGTCGGGGAACACGTGGCCCATGTGGCTGCCGCAGCGCGAACAGTGCACCTCGGTGCGCGTCATGCCGTAGCTGTGGTCGACCGTCTCGCCCAGCGCACCCTCGATCGGCGCGTCGAAGCTTGGCCAGCCCGTGCCGCTCTCGAACTTCTCGCCGGAGCGGAACAGCGGCTGCCCGCAGCCGACGCAGGCGAAGACGCCCGCGCGCTTCTCACGCAGCAGCGAACAGCTGCCGGGCCGCTCCGTGCCGTGGCGGCGCATCACCTGGTACTGCTCGGGCGTGAGCAGCGCCCGCCATTCCTCGTCAGTGCGGGTGACCTCGTAGACCTCGTCCAGCATCTCGCGCGCCTCCATCAGGGGTGTCGGGTCGGGATGTAGGTACGCCCCGGCCCGACGTCACGTTACGGCGGCGAGAGCCGGCGCCTCCGCGACGCCCGTCTCCGGCTGGGGCTCGCCGGCGGCGAGGCAGAGCGCGACGACCTCGGGCAGGCTGCGGCCGACGGCGTCCGCGCCCGCGCGGCGCATTGCGGTCTCGCCCGCGTCGCCCTCGGCGCTCCAGCAGCCGAGCACGACCGTCGCGCCCGGCGCGCGCCGGCGGATGCGGCGGACCGCGAGCCGCAGATGCGCCTCGCTTGGCGCGAGCGACGCCAGGAGGATCACCGTGCGGCCCGGCCCGTCGAGCTCGACCACGCTCGTCGTCGACAGGAAGTCGTCGGCCTCGAGGGTCGCGGCCATTCCGTGCTTCTCCAGTACCTGCCGCACGACGCCGGCGGCGGCCTGGTCGATCGGCCCGCGGGCGCCGACGCAGCGCACCTTCAGCGCTTGGACCGGGCTCGCGTCCGGCAGAGCCGCGGCGGACGCGGAGGGCTCGGCGCGCTCCACCGCGTCGACCGACTCGATGTCCTGCGTCTGGTCGACCGGCGGCTCCGGATCGGCGTCGTCCCACTCGTCGAGATCCTCGACCAACTCGTCCGCCGCGCCCCGCACCGTGGCGATGCGGCGCTCGTCGAGCGCCCCGCTCAGCGCGTCCCGGCTCGCGAGCATGAGGCCCGGCAGCGCGACCTCCTCGTAATAGGCCGAGAGCGAGCGCTCGCGCAGGAACTCCTCGGCCTTCTCCGCCGCCTCGGCCGGATCGCCCACCAGCATGCGCTGGTAGAACAGCTCGGGCGGCGACAGCGAGGGCCGGTCGCCGAACATCACGTCGAGGAACCGCAGCGCCTGCACATGGCGGCCGAGCACGACCAGGCACACCGTCAGCGGCGTCGCGAGCACCAGCCCGATCGGCCCCCACAGCGCCGTCCAGAAGGTCGCGGCGACCACCACCGCGACCGGGGACAAGCCCGTGCTGCGGCCGTAGGCCAGCGGCTCGACGACGTGGCCCACGATGGGTTCAACCACCGCGAACAGCACCGCGGTCCAGATCAGCATGCTCCAGCCCGGATCGACCGCGGCCGCGAGCACGAGCGGGAAGATCGCGGAGATGATCGCGCCGATGTAGGGCACGAAGCGCAGCACCGCGGCGAGGATGCCCCACAGCGCCGCGCTCGGCACCCCGATCAGCGCCAGACCGCAACCGATGCCGATCCCGAAGGCGACGTTGATCGCGAGCTGGGTCAGCAGCAGCCGGCTCAGCCGCTTGGCGGCGTCGTCGAGGGCTGCTGTGGTGCGCTGGATGTCGTGGGCGCCGGCGAGGCTCATCAGCCGGTTCCGCAGGTCCTCCCGTTGCAGCAGGATGAAGATCACGAAGATCAGCACGATGCCGGTGGTCGCGAGCGGGTGGATCAGCGGCTCCAGGATCGCCTGCAGGTTCTGCAGCGGCGTCGGGGGCGGCGAGTGGATCTCGACCGGCAGCGGCTGGTCCGGCTTGCGCTCGGCCTCGATCGGCTTGCCGTCCGGCCCGAGCGTGCGGCCGCCGACGGCGGGGGCGTTCAGCTCTTGGCCCAGGCTCTGCAGCAGCTCGGCCGCGCGCTCCAGCGTGCGGCTGCCGCCGGTGATCTCGCGGACCGACTGCGCCTTCTGGCGCATGGTGGACTGGTACTGCGGCAGGTCCGCCGCGAGCTGCCCCACCTGCCCCGCGATGATCGCCGACAGGCCGAACAGCAGCAGGAAGGCCGACAGCGTGACGACGATCACGGCGGGCGTGCGCGGCGCGCCGAGCTTCTTCGCCCGGCCGACCAGCGGCGACAGCACGAAGCTCAGCAGCAGCGCCAGCGCCAGCGGAATCAGCAGGTCGCGCCCGACATAGAGCACGCCCACGACGATGCAGCCGATGATCGCGGCGCAGGCCGCCGTGATCAGCGGGCTCGCCGGGGCGAGGCCCCGTCCCTGCGCGTCGGAAGTCTCCGCCATGATCGTCACGTCCCCCACGCGGCCGGAGCCGCGCATCTCGCCCTCGCAGGCCAGAACGTCTCGGCGGCCCCGCCGTTCCTCGCGGGCGCCGCAGAAAGGCCGGAACGATGAAGGAAAGGTGACGCAGGCGATCCGCCGCGCGCCTTGCGGCGGCTTGGGCCGCCTTCCCCTCGCTCTCCGGTTGCCGCGGCCCGCGCGGCGACGCATGGTCCGCGCATGACCAACCGTCCCGCGCCGCGCCGCATCGATCCCGCCGACCGCTCAGCCACGCTGGCGCTCCTGATCGACGGCGACAACGCCTCTCCGAAGATCGTCGAGGGCCTGCTCGCCGAGATCGCGACCTACGGCACGGCCAGCGTGAAGCGCATCTACGGCGACTGGACCAAGCCCAACCTCGGCGGCTGGAAGCAGTGCCTGCTGGAGCACTCGATCCAGCCGATCCAGCAGTTCGCCTACACCACGGGAAAAAACGCCACCGACGGGGCGATGATCATCGACGGCATGGACCTGCTCTACACCGGCCGGTTCGACGGCTTCTGCCTGGTGTCGAGCGACAGCGACTTCGCGCGCCTCGCCTCGCGGCTGCGGGAGCAGGGCGTGCTGGTCTACGGCTTCGGGGAGCGCAAGACGCCGCGCCCGTTCATCACCGCCTGCGACAAGTTCGTCTTTTTCGACGTGCTGGCGCAGCCGGGCGGCCTCGTCGTCCCGGCGCCCGCGAAGACTCCCGGCGCCCCGACGCCGGATCCCGCCGCGACGGACACGCCGGCCGGCAAACCGTCAGCCAGGACCGGGGCCAAGGCCGCGGAGAAGGGGGCCGGTAAGGCCGTCGCGCCGGCGCCCGACAAAGGCGCTTCGAAGCCGCTCCTCCCGGCTGCTGCGACCGCGAGCCCCGCGGCGAAGTCGCAGCAGCGGCGCGGCGACGCCGTCGACGCGCCCGCACGCGCCCTGCTCACCTCGGCGCTCGCGGCGGTGGCCGAAGACTCGGGCTGGGCCAGCCTCGGCGCGATCGGCAGCCACATCGCCAAGCGCTCGCCGGAGTTCGACCCGCGCAACTATGGCTTCGCCCGTCTCAGCGATCTGGTGGAGGCCACCGGCCTGTTCGAGGTCGAACGCAGCTCGACCGGCCAGCGCAGCGTCTATGTGCGGTTGAAGTAGATTTCGGCCACCACCGCGCCGGGAGAGTCCCCCTCGACGTCGCACCCTCTGCGGCGCGCTCTCAAACGTCCCGCGCTTTCGCGACGCCTCGCGGAGAGTCGCCCGGTTAAGCCATGGCATCGGGCGCGCCAATGCGCCGTCCGCATCGTCATGCCCCCTTCGCGGTCATCCACTACTTCCCCCCCACCCCCCCGTCCGCCGCGCCCGACGCCCAAGACGTGGATACCCGCGCGAAAGCGCGGGCACGACGCGGTGTGGATTGGGAGCGCGCGTCAGCTTCGGCAGCCGTTCCGGCGCTCCTCCCGCTCGATCTCGTGCACCTTAGCGCGGTCGCGGTCGGACAGCGGCACGTCCTCCAACCGGTCGAAGCGGCACCCGGCGTTGCCGAACGCTCGGATGGCCTTCGCCGTTTTGAAGCAGTAGCCCGCCTCCGCATACACCGCGTTCCGTTCGCCCCAAAGCTCGTCGCAGGGAAACACGGCGAAAGCCGGGGTAGCCAAAAGCAGCAAGACGACGCTGGTCAGTACGGTTCGTTTCATGGCCATTTTACTTGATTGGGGATGGATTCTAAATACGGAGCGGAAGAGAATTCCTTGGTGTCCTTGTAAATCTGATAGCATCCTAGGTCGTTAAATCAAAATTTCAGAATGAGAGATTGGGCGAAATGGGAAGCTGCCCTCAAAGCCTGCGGAGGCTCAGCCGGGGATGGGGGTTTGAAAGCCATGAGTATCGCAAAGCTTTTTGGCTCTGCTATTGATTTTTGAACCGCTATCTATTTCCAAGACTTCAATGGCCTCACCTTTCTTATGCGCAAAGAAGAGATTGGAGGTCGACGCGCTGCCACCATCCGTAACCCCAGAAAGGTAGACAACCCCGTTTCCTCCTACGCGCGCCATCGCTATGAACACTGTGGGATCCGTCGAGATGGCAAGGTGATTCCGGATTACACGCTTCAAGAGGGCTAATTCGCTAAGTTTAATAGCGCCTGGAAAGGTCTTCTCGGTGTCATCTTGAGCCAATGCCGAACTAGCCCACGCTCCTAGGGCAATCCATGCAATAAAAACCAAGCATCGCGTCATCGCTCACCGTCTCGCCGGCTTGGCCCCGTCGACCTCCGCCACCAGCTGCACGATCGTCCGGCTGTCGAAAAACTCCAGCGCCAGCGGCGCGGTCGAGCGCTCCGCGAGCCGCAGCGGGTCGCCGGGAACGCTCTCGTCCTTCTTGCGACGCTCCGCGCTGAGCAACTTGCAGTTAGGGGGACCGCCGTAGTCGTAGCACATGAAGGTGCCGAGGCCGTGGCCGATCTCCCAGTGCCCCTTGGTGATGCGGTCGTTGATCCAGAGATAAAGCTTGCCGTCCGGCGCGATGTACTCGATCTGGGCGGGGCCGAGGCTGCGGTGCGTGTAGCCCGCCAGCTCCTTGCAGTAGACCATGTCTTCCGCGCGGCATGTCGCCATGCCTGAGTTCTGCGGCGTGCGCTCCGGCGGCGTGGCGCAGCTGGAGAGGCCAAGGGCCGCCAGCCCGCCCGCCGCCACGCTCAGGCGCATCGCCCGTCGCAGGTTCCCACGCCTCATGTCGCCGCCCCCTGAGGCGCCCGAGTCGGCGCCCGCATTGCAAGCGGACCATAGGCCTGCGCGGATGTCATCCGCGCAGGCGCGCGTCCCCCTCACGCCACCCCGCGTTCCTCCACCACCATGGTGTCCACGATCGCGCCGTCGGCGTAGAGCCAGCGGGCGAGGAGGCCCGCGATCACCGCGCCGGCGATGGGGGCGAGCCAGAACAGCCAGAGCTGGGCGAGGTGCTCGCCGCCGGCGAACAGCGCCGGGCCGGTCGAGCGGGCCGGGTTCACCGAGGTGTTGGTGACGGGGATGGTGATGAGGTGGATCAGCGTCAGGCCGAGGCCGATCGGGATGCCCGCGAAGCCGGTGGCCGCGCCCTTCGAGGTCGCCCCCAGGATGATGAACAGGAAGAAGAAGGTCGCGAGCAGCTCCGTCAGCAGGCAGGCGCCGAGCCCGTAGCCGCCGGGGCTCTGGGCGCCGTAGCCGTTGGAGGCGAAGCCCGCGGGGATCCAGCCGGCCTTGCCGGAGGCGATGAGGTAGAGCGCGCCGGCGCCGACGATCGCGCCGGCGACCTGCGCCGCGATGTAGGGCGCGACGTGCTTCGGGGCGCAGCGGCCCGCGGCCCAGAGGCCGAGCGTCACGGCCGGGTTGAAGTGCCCGCCCGAGATGTGGCCGACGGCGTAGGCCATGGAGAGCACGGTCAGGCCGAAGGCGAAGGCGACGCCGAGGAAGCCGACGCCGAGCTCCGGAAAGGCCGCGGCCAGCACCGCCGCCCCGCAGCCGCCGAAGGTGAGCCAGAAGGTCCCGAAGAATTCGGCGACCACGCGCCGCGCCATGTCCGTCATGAAAGCCTCCCCTGCGCCCTCCCCCGGAGGGCCCGACGAGGATTATCCGCTCGCGGCCTGTTGAATAGATCGCCAAAGGTCGTGCGGCGCGGGGCGCAGGCCGGGCCTGCGCGGGGGCGCGGCGTTCATGGCGCGTTCTCCCCTCGCAATGCCGCGGGGGACGTTCCATATTGCCTCCATGCCAAAGCCCACGCGCCGCCCCTCCCCCGGCTTTTCGGAGCAGCCTCAGGCCGCCTTCGACGCCGGGGCGCCCCTCGACCTGACCGAGATCTCCGGCGACGCCGCGCTGCTGCGCGCGCTCGGCCGCGGGGCGAAGGCGGCCGACGCCGCGCGGGCCGCGGTGGCGGACGAGGCGACGGCGCGGGCGGCGAGCGAGGGTCCGGCGCCGGAGGCGATCCCCGCCAAGGCCGCGGGCGCGCGCAAGCTCGCCGTCGCCCCGGAAAAGGGCAAGCGCAAGCAGAAGCGGGACGCGGCGCCCGCCGGCGCGCCCGACCCGCAGAAGGCCCCGCGCGGCTTCGGCGCGACGCCGGAGACCGACCTCGCCGCGCTGCCCGCGGACTTCGACGCCTCGGCCTCGGTCTCGGCCACGGTCAAGGCGCTCGAGGACCTGATCCAGCACGGGCGGCCCGAGCTGCAGGGCAAGCCCTGGGTGCCGCACCGCCCGCCCCGGCCGGACAAGCTGGAGAGCGGCCAGACCTTCCGGCTGTCGAGTCCGTTCGAGCCCAAGGGCGACCAGCCCACCGCGATCGCGGAGCTGGTGGACGGCGTGCGCCGGCAGGAGCGCGACCAGGTGCTGCTGGGCGTGACGGGGTCCGGCAAGACCTTCACCATGGCGCAGGTCATCCAGGAGACCCAGCGGCCGGCGCTGATCCTCGCGCCGAACAAGACGCTGGCGGCGCAGCTCTACGGCGAGTTCAAGTCGTTCTTCCCCGACAACGCGGTGGAGTACTTCGTCTCCTACTACGACTACTACCAGCCGGAGGCCTACGTTCCGCGCTCGGACACCTACATCGAGAAGGAGTCGTCGATCAACGAGCAGATCGACCGCATGCGGCACTCCGCGACGCGGTCGCTGCTGGAGCGCGACGACGTCATCATCGTGGCCTCGGTGTCGTGCATCTACGGCATCGGCTCGGTCGAGACCTACACCTCGATGACCTTCGTGCTGAAGGTGGGCGAGACCGTCTCCCAGCGGCAGCTGATGGCCGACCTCGTGGCGCTGCAGTACAAGCGCGCCGACGTGAACTTCGTGCGCGGCACCTTCCGGGTGCGCGGCGACACGATCGAGGTCTTCCCGGCGCATTACGAGGACCGCGCCTGGCGCATCGGCCTGTTCGGCGACGAGATCGAGAGCATCCAGGAGTTCGACCCGCTGACGGGCGCGAAGATCCAGGACCTCGCGGCGGTGAAGGTCTACGCCAACTCGCACTACGTCACGCCGCGGCCGACGCTGAACCAGGCGATCAAGGGCATCAAGGAGGAGCTGAAGGGCCGTCTGGTCGAGCTCACCAAGATGGGCCGGCTGCTGGAGGCGCAGCGGCTGGAGCAGCGCTGCACCTTCGACATCGAGATGATGGAGGCGACGGGAAGCTGCGCCGGCATCGAGAACTACTCGCGCTGGCTGACGGGCCGCAAGCCCGGCGAGCCGCCGCCCACGCTGTTCGAATATTTGCCGGATAACGCGCTGGTCTTCACCGACGAGAGCCATGTCACCGTGCCCCAGATCGGCGGCATGTACCGCGGCGACTTCCGGCGGAAGGCGACGCTCGCCGAATACGGCTTCCGCCTGCCCTCCTGCATGGACAACCGGCCGATGCGGTTCGAGGAGTGGGACGCCATGCGCCCGCAGACCATCCACGTCTCGGCGACCCCCGGCGCGTGGGAGCTGGAGCAGACCGGCGGCGTGTTCTCGGAGCAGGTGATCCGGCCGACGGGCCTCGTCGATCCGGTGATCGACGTGCGCCCCGCCCGCTCGCAGGTCGACGATCTGCTCGGCGAGGTGAAGGAGGTCGCGGCCAAGGGCTACCGCTCGCTGATCACGGTGCTCACCAAGCGCATGGCCGAGGACCTGACGGAGTACCTGCACGAGCACGGGGTGCGGGTGCGCTACATGCACTCCGACATCGACACGCTGGAGCGCATCGAGATCATCCGCGACCTGCGCCTCGGCGCCTTCGACGCGCTCGTCGGCATCAACCTCCTGCGCGAAGGCCTCGACATCCCGGAGTGCGCGTTGGTCGCGATCCTCGACGCGGACAAGGAAGGCTTCCTGCGTTCGGAAACCTCGCTGATCCAGACCATCGGCCGCGCCGCCCGCAACGTCGACGGCAAGGTCATCCTCTACGCCGACAAGGAGACGGGCTCGATGCAGCGGGCCATGGCCGAGACCGGCCGGCGACGCGAGAAGCAGCTCGCCTACAACGCCGAGCACGGCATCACGCCGGAGAGCATCAAGCGCGACATCTCCGACGTGATGAACTCGATGTACGAGCGCGACCGCGTCACCGTCGACAAGGGCTTCGCCGAGGACGCGCCCCAGGCCGGCCACAACATGAAGGCGACTCTCGCCGATCTCGAGGCGCGCATGCGCAAGGCCGCCGGCGACCTGGAGTTCGAGACCGCCGCCCGGCTGCGCGACGAGATCAAGCGGCTGCAGGCGACGGAGCTGCTGCTCGCCGACGACCCGCTGGCCCGCCAGCAGGACATCGACCGCCAGACCGGCGGCTACGCCGGCGAGCGCAGGTACGGCCGCTCCGCCAACGAGCCGCCGAAGTCTTCGGCGAGCAGATCGCGCGTGTCGAAGCCGTCGCTGGACGACATGGGTCCGGGCACCGACCGCGCGACGCCGCTGCAGCCCGTGCTGCCGCTTCCGGCGAAGCCGGACAACATGACGACGAACTACCGCCCGGGCGGACGGCGGCAGGGGCCGAAGCGGCGCTGACGGCGGAGATTGGCGGTCTCGCCAAGCCTCCCCGCCGCCGGCGCGTCGGCTTCCGGCGGGGCGATTAGACTGGCGGAGCCGAGCCGCAAGTAATCTTTTGCGCACATCCAAATTCGGCGGCCATCAGTAGATCGCCGACACGCTCATGGCGGCCTTGGAAACGACAAGCTCGACGGCCGCTCGGGCGCCGACAGCATGGTCGGCGGCGACGGCGACGACAGCTACTACGTCAACGACGCCGGCGACGTCGTGGTCGAACTGGCGGACGAAGGAACCGACACGGTCTACGCCACCATCGACTACGCCCTGTCAGCGAACATCGAGAAAGTCGTCGTGCGCGGTTCGGCAGGCCTCGATGTCGCGGGCAACGACTCCGACAACGTCATGACCGGCGGGGTCGGCGCGGACACGCTCTCGGGCGGCGCAGGCGCGGACCGGATCAACGGCGGCGGAGGGGCCGACGTGCTGTTCGGCGGAGGGGACAATGACGTGCTCACCGGCGGCGCCGGCGCCGACATCTTCGTGTTCACGGACGTCGACCAGGGTCGCGACACGATCACGGACTTCCAGATCGGCGTCGACAAGATCGGGATCGACCGCGCGGACTTCGATCTCACGAGCTTCGATGCCGGCCTGTTCGAGTCGAACGCCGGCGGGCTCGCGACCGACGCCGGCACCCGTTTCGTCTACAGCGAGACCACCGGCCGGCTGTTCTTCGACGCCGACGGTTCAGGCCGTGCTGATCGCGACGCTCCGCGGCGCGCCCGAACTGCCGGCGGACGACTTCACGGACGCCAGCCTGCTCGTCTGACGCGCCGTCGCAGGGTGCCGACGCGCGTCCGTCTCCCGCGGACCGCTCCATCCCGGCCGGAAGCAGGCGGCGCCGAGGCGCCCCTCACACCCCTTCGATCGAGATGACGTGGTCGACGTCGTCGCCGAACAGCCCGACCAGCGACGGGTTCGCAACGGCGGGAAGAGCCGCCACGTCGTAGAGCTCCCGCACCGGGCCGGCGAGGCGGACCCACTCGACCGTCTCGCCGGTCTTGACGTCGATCACCAGCAGCCCGCAGCGGGGCTCCTCCCCCCGCCGGGCCAGTTCCTCCTCCAGCGCGAGCCCCCCGAAGGTCCTGTTCTCACGCGCCAGGGACAGGGCGACAACCGCGTGGCGGCCGACGATGGTCATGCCGCGGGCGTAGCCGGGACAGAACGCGAGCGGCTCGAACCGACGGGCGGCGACGTCCACGAAGCCGAATTCGCCGCGGCCTGAGTTCAGCACCCAGAGCCTGCCGTCCGCCAGCCGGGGCGAATGCGGCATCGAGAGCCCCTCGACCACCGTCTTGTTGGTTGCGACGTCCATGACCATTCCGCCGTCGCCGCGCATCTCGCGCCAGCCGCCTGGGGCGTCCGAGCGTCCGACGATGGTGACGTAGGCCGGCGCTTCGCCGCGCATGGCGAGGCCGTTCAGGTGGCAGCGGTCCTCTGGCTGCAGCGCCGTGATGAAGGGAGGCCGCCACACCGGCTTGAACGAATGGCCGTCTGAGACCAAGGCGAGGCAGGAGAACCGCGTGTTGACGAAGATCGGCCGCATCCGCGGCCCGAAACCGACGTCGTGGGAGTCGGACGCGCCGGTGATCCATCCGGCGTGCGGCGCATAGACCGCGTCGTGGCCGTCCTTCCGCTGCCCGCGCGGCAGGACGTCGTCGAACCGCAGGATCTGGTTGTGCGTGGCCAGGGCGAAGCTGCGGCCGCCGGGCGCGACCGCGATCCCCATGGAGCGCTTGAACGACCGCTCGAACACCGACAGCCGCCCGTCCGGCCGCGCTCCGAGCATCAGCAGCTTTCCGGCCTGGTAGGTGGAGAAGGCGAGGCTGACCTTCGCGCGGGCGAGCCAGGCGGCGAAGCCGGGCGATGTGGAGACGGCGAAGGGCTCGGCGGGGTCAGTCACGCGGCGACGCTCGGAGGCTGGAGGCGGGGTCCGGCGGCGCAGCGCGGCCGCGCGGCGAGCGATAGCCGGGCAACGATCTCGGCGCAATCGCGAGCGCGCTACCCCGCGGCATGGGGGAACGGCGGCCGGCTTGTCCCGTCCCGGCACGGGTTGCTTGTCGTGTTCAGGAAAACTTTGATTTTCGATTGAACATTACACAGTTAAACTTTCCTACAGACAAGCTCCGTCTTATAGCGCGCACGAATACGCCTTTAGGAGCAGACGCCGATGGCGCAGCCTGTCAACGACAACATCGAAAACGCCATCGTCATCGCCGGTGACGGCTTCACGTACAGCGGCACGACCGCCGACGCGACCCTGCAGGTCGGAGAACCGGCCGCCTATGACGGCGACCCCTACCCGGATAACGACGCGGACGACAGCGTCTGGTTCGTCTACACGGCGTCGGCGACGGGCACGATCGTTCTCGAGACCGAAGGTTTCGATTCGTCGTTCGCCTATAACATCTTCCTCTCCCCGGACGGCTCTTCGTCGTTCGGCTCTCTCCAGGAGCTAAGATCCGGAGCCAGCTTCGGTTCCGGCAACTTCTATGAGGAATTCAGCGTCGTCGCGGGCGAGACCTACTACATCCGCTTCGCGGGCTACGGCTACAACGACGGCAACTACACGATGATCCAGAGCTCAGGCCCTGCCGGCGTGCTGCCGCAGATCGTCGACGGAGGGACGGGCACGCTCGGCGCGATCGGAGACGGCGCCCACGAGATGATCGGCGGCGACGGCGACGACCGCTATTACGTCGACAGCGCCGACGACGTGGTGACGGAGAACGGCGGCGAAGGCTACGACACGGTCTACACGACGGTCGACTACACGCTGCCCGACAACGTCGAGCGCATCATCGCCTTCGCCAACACCGGCCTCACCCTCACCGGCAACGCGCTCGACAACAGCCTGATCGGCGGCGCGGGCGGCGACACGCTGTACGGCCTCGACGGCGACGACACCCTGAACGGCCGCGGCGGCGTCGACACCATGGTCGGCGGGCTCGGCGACGATTCCTACGTCGTCAACAAGCCGTCGGACGTCGTGGTCGAGCTGGCCGGCGAAGGCGTCGACACCGTCTACACCACGTCCGCCTACCGCCTGTCGGACAATGTCGAGAACATCGTCATCCGCGGCGACGCCGGCCTGTCGGTCAAGGGCAACGCCCTCGCCAACGCCATGACCGGCGGCGTCGGCGCGGACACGCTGATCGGCTATGACGGCGACGACCGCCTCGACGGCCGCGGCGGCGCCGACAGCATGATCGGCGGCGCCGGCGACGACAGCTACTTCGTCAACGACGCCGGCGACGTCGTGGTCGAACTCGCGGACGAGGGAACCGACACCGTCTACACGACGGTCGACCACATCCTCGCCGCCAACGTCGAAAACGTCATCGTCCGCAGCGCTGACGGCCTCGCCGTGACCGGCAACGACTCCGACAACGCCATGACCGGAGGCGCCGGCGCGGACCGGCTCGCCGGCGGCCTCGGCGCGGACAGCATCAAGGGCGGCGCGGGCCATGACCTGCTGATCGGGAGCGCCGGCAAGGACGTACTCACCGGCGGCGCCGGCAACGACACCTTCCTGTTCCACGACGTGGGCGACGCCGGCGACACCATCACCGACTTCCAGATCGACTCCGACTTCATCGCGATCGACGTCGAAGGCTTCGGCCTGACGAGCTTCGATGCGAGCCTGTTCGAGTCGAACGTGGGCGGCGTCGCGACCACCGCGGAGGCCCGCTTCGTCTACAACGAGACCAACGGCCGGCTGCTGTTCGACGCCGACGGCTCGGGATCGGGACGGGCCGTGCTGCTCGCCACGCTCCGCGGCGCGCCGGAGCTGACGGCCGACCACTTCCTCGACGCGGACCTATTCGGCTGAAGCTGACCTCAGAGACGGCGTGAAGGAGACCGCAGTCCCCTCACGCCCCGCTCCGGAGGCTCGCCTCACCCCGGGCGGGAGACGGCGCGGCCCTTGCCCGCCGCCTTGGCGCGGTACATGGCGCTGTCGGCGACCGCGAGCAGGCGGTCGGCCTCGCGTTCGTCGTCCGGGAACAGCGACGCGCCGACGCTCGCGCGGCAGACGAGCGCGAGTTCGCCGACGACGACCGGTTCGCGCGACAGCGTGGCGACGACGCGGTCGCCGAGAGCCTGCAGGTCGTCGCGGTGCGCGATCCCCGGCGCGAGCAGCACGAACTCGTCGCCGCCGACGCGGGCGACGAGATCGCCCGGCCGCGTGCAGCTCTCCAGCCGCCGCGCCACCGTCCGCAGCAGCGCGTCGCCCACGGGGTGGCCGTAGAGGTCGTTGTGGCGCTTGAAGTCGTCGAGGTCGATCAGCAGCAGCCCGACGCGCCCCTCGGCGGAGGCCACCGCCTGGTCGAGCCGCCCTTGCAGCAGCGCGCGGTTCGCGACGCCGGTCAGCGGATCATGCTCGGCCAGGTGGCGAAGCGCGTCGCGCTGGCGCTCGAGCTCGCGGCCCTGCTCCTCCAGCTCCGCCTGCAGGCGCTGGCGGGCGGCGATCTCCTGCTTCAGCGTCTCGTTGATCTCGTGCAGACGCAGTTGGTCGCAGGCGAGCTCCGCGAGACGCGCGAGAACCTCGCGCTGGTCGGCGTCGAGCGAGCGCGGCTTGTCGTCGATGACGCAGAGCGTGCCGAGATTGACGTTCGGCGTCAGCGCCAGCGGGGCCCCGGCGTAGAAGCGGAACGACGGGTGCTGCGTGACGAGGATGTTGTCCGCGAAGCGCGAGTCCTCCGCGAGGTCGTCGACCACGAGCAGCCCGGCGCCCTCTATCGTGCGGTTGCAGAAGGCCAGCTCCCGCGGCGCGCCGTCCCCTTCCACGCCGCGCTTTGCCTTGAACCACGCGCGCTCGCGGTCGATCATCGTCAGGATCGCGACCGGCGCGCGCATCAGGTCGCGGGCCAGCGCCACGATGCGATCGAACCCCGCCGGGGGCGGCGCGTCCAGAATCCGCAGCCGCTCGAGGGCGGCGATCCGCTCGTCCTCGTTGCGTGAGGCGTACGGCTCGGTCATAGGCTGGCCTCTCGGTCGGCGCCGCGCGCCGGGGAGCGCGGCCGACGCCCGGCGAGGGGCGCAGGTTTCGCCCTCGCGCATGGCTTCGCCCCGCGAACGACGCACGCCAAACGTGAAACGACTCTTAAAGTCATGATCGTGATCACACCAAATCTGTCGATCGACGACAACGAGGTCGAGCTCAGTTTCGTGCGGTCGTCCGGACCGGGCGGCCAGAACGTCAACAAGGTCTCGACGGCGGTGCAGCTGCGCTTCGACGTGCGGCGCTCGCCCTCGCTGCCGAACGACGTGGCGATCCGCCTCATGAAGCTCGCGGGCTCGCGGCTCACCAACGAGGGCGTGCTCGTGCTGACGGCGCAGTCGCACCGCACGCAGGGCGATAACCGCGCCGAGGCCATCGAACGCCTGACCGCTCTGGTGCGCGAGGCGGCGGAGAAGCCGAAGCCACGGCGTCCGACGCGGCCCACGAAGGCCTCCAAGGTTCGCCGGATCGAGGGCAAGACCAAGCGGGGCGACGTCAAGGCGTTGCGTGGTCGACCGACGATGGACTGATGGCGGCGAGGCTTTGGGTTCGGGCTAAGCTCGTGAAGCTCCGAGTTGTGAGTCGGCTAAGGGGAGAGCGAACATGGACGGCGGGCCGAACGGCGGATGGGGCGCAATCCGCCCGCGGTTTCACGGGACGAAGCGGGCGATGGCGCCGCTCGTTCTGAAGGGTCTCGCCCTCAGCGTCGTCACTCTCGGCGTCTACCGGTTCTGGTACCAGACCGACGTCCGCCGCTTCCTCTGGAACAACGTCGAGATCGACGGCGACGCGCTGGAATACACCGGGCGCGGGCTCGAACTGTTCATCGGTTTCCTGATCGCGCTCGGCGTGCTCATCCCGCTCTACGGCGGCGCGGCGCTGCTCGGCATCGCCGCGGGCGCCTTCGGGCCGCTCGTGAACGTGGCGGTCTCCCTGCTCGTGGTGGTTCTGGCGCAATACGCGCTCTACCGGGCGCGCCGCTACCGGCTGACGCGCACGATCTGGCGCGGCGTGCGACTGCAGCAGACCGGCTCGGGCTGGGCCTACGCCGGACGGAGCCTCGGCTGGCTGATCGTGGCGGTCCTCACGCTCGGGCTGGCCTACCCCTGGATGCGCGCCAGCCTCGAGCGCTTCAAGATGCGCAACACCTGGTACGGCGACCAGCAGGGCGCGTTCGACGGCACGGGCGGGCAGCTGTTCCGCAAGGGCGTCCTGCTGTGGCTGTTCGCGGTCGTCGTCGGCCTCGGCTCGGCGGCGGCCTTCCTCGGCGTGCACTACGCCGCCTCCCAGCAGGATCTGGCCGCGGGCCGGACCGCCGCTGCGGCGGGCTTCTTCACCGTCACCTTCTACCTCGCACTCTTCGTGACCTTCCCCCTGCTGAACGCCATCGAGTTCCGCTGGTGGGCGAACGCATGCCGGATCGGCCCGGCGCGGGCGGAGTGCGATCTCGGCCTCTTCGCCTTCCTGAAGACCTATCTCCTCTTCTTCGGCGCCTTGCTGCTCCTGGGCTTGGCCCTCGCCGCCGCGGGCGGCGCCGTGTTTGCGGGCGGCGCCTTCGCAGGCCTCGTCGACTTCGAGCGCGCCCCGAGCCCGATCGTCATCGTTCTGGGACTAGCGCTCTATCTGGGCGCCGCGCTGGGCGCCTCCGCGCTCTGGCAGCTCATCGGCGCGCGCGGGCTGTGGCGGAAATCGTTCGAGAGCGTCGCGATCCTGGGGCTCGCCGACCTCGCCGCCGCCCAGTCCGCGACGCCGCCCGCCAACGCCTTCGGCGAGGGCGTGGCCGACGCGCTCGACTTCGGCGGCTTCTGAATGGGGCTGAGCGGTCCCGCCTCCTACTTCGACGGCGTCACCAGCCGGCGCCGGCCGGTGCTCGTCGCGCTCGACGACACGGGGCTTCGCCTGAGCGAAAGCGACGGCGCCGCGCCGCAGCTCTGGCCCTACTCGCTGCTGCGCGAGGTCGCGGGACCGCCCGGCGCGCTGCGGCTGTCGTCGCAGTCGGCGCACGCCCTCGCCCGGCTGGACGTGCGAGACGCAGCCCTCGCCGCGGCGATCCGGGCGCGCGCGCCAAGCCTCGCCGCGGGCGAGCGCGCGGAGCGGGGCCTCAGGCGGCGCGTCGCGCTCTGGGGCTGCGCGGCCGCCGTCTCCGCCGGCCTGTTCGCGGTCTACGGCCTGCCGGCGCTCGCCGACCGGATCGCGCCGCTGCTGCCCTGGAGCGTCGACCAACGCATGGGCGAAGGTTTCGACGCCCAGATCCGCTTCCTGCTGCCGACCGGCGACGGCGACTTCGAATGCGGCGCGGGCGACGGCGAAGCGGCGGGCAAGGCCGCGCTCGACGCCTTGACGACAAAGCTCTCCGACGCCGCGGCGCTTCCCGTGCCGTTGAAGATCGTGGCCGTCCGCAGCTCGATCCCCAACGCCTTCGCGCTGCCGGGCGGCTACATCTACCTGTTCGACGGCCTGATCCGCGAAGCGGAGACGCCCGACGAGATCGCCGGCGTGCTGGCGCATGAGATCGGGCACGTGGCGCATCGCGACGGCTCCCGCCGCGTGCTGCAGGCGAGCGGGCTGTCGTTCCTGTTCGGCTTCGTGCTCGGCGACTTCAGCGGCGGCGCGGCGACGATCTTCGTGGCCCGGGTGCTGAGCGAGGCGTCCTATTCGCGCGCCGCGGAAAGCGACGCCGATCTCTACGCGGTCCGTCTCATGCGCAGGATCGGCGCCGACCCGCGCGCGCTCGGGACGATGCTGGACCGCCTTGTCGCCGAGTCGAAGTCGAAGGACGGGGCCGACGTCGAGAAAGACCGCGACGGCGGTTCCGCGCTCGACTATCTCTCGTCTCATCCGGCGGTCGCCGAGCGCCGCCGCGCGATCGACGCCGCGGCGGGCGACGCGCCCGCGAGGCCCGCGCTGGACGCCGCCGCCTTCGCGGCGCTGAAGACGATCTGCGGGCCTGAGACGGCTGACGAGGGATCCTGACCGCGTGACGTTCGACCTGAGAGAGCCGCCGCGCCGCCGGTCCCGCCTCGCGCGCCTCGCGCTCGCGTTCGCGTGGTTCTCGGCGCTGGTCGCGCTCTACGCCTTCGCGTTGATTCGCCTGCGGCTCGTGGAGCCGTTCGCCGCCTTCGCCGCCTTCGCCTCCGGGCTCGGGATCGCCGTGATCGCGATCCTGCTCGGGGCGGCGGCCCTCGTCGTCGTCTGGACCACGGGGCTGCGGGGCGGCGTGCGCGCCGTCGCGGCCATCGCCATCGCGCTCGCGGTGCTCGCAGGCCCCGCCTATGTGGCGGCCCGCGGGTTCGGGGCGCCCGTGCTGAACGACGTCGCGACCGACCTCGCCGACCCGCCCGCCTTCACTCGCGCCGTCCGCGACCGCACGCCCGGCGATCTGCCGGTCCCCGGCCCGATCCCGCCGGAGCAGGCCGAGCGGCTGCGCGCGGCCTACGGCGACCTTCAGCCGCTGAAGCTGTCGCAAGGGCCCGACGAAGTGTCGAACCTCGTGATCGCGCTGGTGGAGGAGCGCGGCTGGCGCACGCTCGGCCCCACCGCTTACCCGCGCGGCGGGCCGCCGCTCGGCCGCGTGGAGGCGGTGGCGCGCACGCCCGTGCTGGGCTTCGAGGACGACGTCGTGATTCGCGTGCGCGAGGACGGAACGGGATCGCGCGTCGACATGCGCTCCGCCTCCCGCCTGGGCCGCGGCGATTTCGGCGCCAACGCCGAGCGCATCCGCAGCTTCCTCGCCGACCTGAAGGCGGCGGCGGGCGGGGGGTGACGCGAGGGCGCGTGGGTGCTTCGAGACGCGTCGGGCGCAGCCGATGACCACGTCGTGGTTCGGGGACTTCGCCCGGAGCGACGGCGCGTGTGACGCCTCGGCGCTGAGCGCCTTGGCGAGAGAGGGAGGCGAACAATGACCACGCTCCACCCCCCCGTCGATGAGGCGCGCCAGGTCCTTGACGCGCTCGGCGTCGACCTCGGACGCTTGGGCCCGGCGGGGCTTCCCGCGCGCTCGCCGATCGACGGCGCCGTGATCGGCCATCTCGTGGAGAGCGACGCGCGCGCCGTGGATCGCGCCATCGGACGCGCCGCGGAGGCCGCCCGCGCGTGGCGCGACGTCCCGGCGCCGAAGCGCGGCGAGCTGGCGCGGCTGTTCGGCGAGGAGCTGCGCGCGGCCAAAGAGCCGCTCGGACGGCTCGTCACGCTCGAGGCCGGCAAGATCCTCTCCGAAGGTCTCGGCGAGGTGCAGGAGATGATCGACGTCTGCGACTTCGCGGTCGGCCTGTCCCGCCAGCTCTACGGGCTCACCATCGCGACCGAGCGGCCCGAACACCGGATGTCGGAGAGCTGGCGACCGCTCGGCGTCGTCGGCGTTATCTCGGCGTTCAACTTCCCTGTCGCGGTCTGGGCCTGGAACACGGCGCTGGCGTTGGTCTGCGGCAACGCCGTTGTGTGGAAGCCGTCCGAGAAGACGCCGCTGACGGCGCTCGCCGTCGACGCGCTGCTGGCGCGCGCCCTCGCCCGCTTTCGGGCGGCGGGCGGCGACGCGCCCGAGGGACTGACCGCAACGCTGATCGGCGGCCGCGCCGCGGGCGAAGCGCTGGTGGACGACCCGCGCGTCGCGCTCGTCTCCGCCACCGGCTCCACCGCCATGGGCCGGGCGGTCGCGCCCCGTCTTGCCGCCCGCTTCGCGAAGGCCCTGCTGGAGCTCGGCGGCAACAACGCCGCGATCGTCTGCCCCTCCGCCGACCTTGACCTGACGCTGCGAGCCGTGGCCTTCGCCGCGATGGGCACGGCGGGCCAGCGCTGCACCACGCTGCGACGCCTGTTCGTGCATGACGCGGTCTACGACGCCTTCGTCCCGCGCCTCGCCAAGGCCTACGGCTCGGTCGCGATCGGCGATCCGCGCGACCCGAAGACGCTCGTCGGGCCGCTGATCGACGAGGCCGCCGCCGCGGGAATGGCCCGCGCGCTTGGCGCCGCCGCGGCGCTGGGCGGACGGGTGACCGGCGGCGAACGGCTGCCCGGGCCCGGCGTCTACGCGCGGCCGGCGCTGGTCGAGCTGCCGCGGCAGGAGGGACCGATGCTGGAAGAAACTTTCGCGCCCGTTCTCTACGTCGTCCGTCACGCCGACCTGGGCGCCGCGATCGCGCTCAACAACGCGGCGGCGCAAGGCCTGTCCTCCTCGATCTTCACCAACGACCTGCGGGAGGCGGAGCTGTTCCTGTCCGACCGCGGCTCCGACTGCGGCATCGCGAACGTCAACATCGGGCCCTCGGGCGCCGAGATCGGCGGGGCCTTCGGCGGCGAGAAGGAGACCGGCGGCGGCCGCGAGAGCGGCTCCGACGCGTGGAAGGCCTACATGCGCCGGGCCACCAACACCGTGAACTGGGGCCGCTCGCTTCCGCTGGCGCAGGGGGTCCGGTTCGACGTGGGGTGAGTGGCCGGCGAGCGACGTTTCAATCATCCGAAGACGACCCACGCCGTCATGGTCCGGCTTGACCGAACCATCTAACCCCACGTCAATCGGCGCGATGGACGCGGGCGTGGGTCCTCCGGTCGAGGCGGAGGACGACGGCGAGGGCGGGGCCAAGCGCGCGCCTTTCGCATCCCCGTCCAAAACGAAATTTAGCGCTTGATGGCCTTCGCCCCGATGCTAGGCTCGTGTCGGGCAGAGAGCGACGGGCAACGTCGCCGAGTTCAGGAGATGTAAGAGGAAACGCGGCGACGCTCGGACCTCGGGCGACCTTCCGATAGTGAACAAAACCGTGCGCGCTTCGTCACAATACGAAGAATCGCGAAGTCGCGCGCCAAGAACGTCTTCAACGCCGCCGCATGACCCGAAAACGGGCGAGACAGGCCGGCGTATCTCTGGGAGGAGATGAAGCATGAAGCTTTCGGCGGCGATGGCCGCGGCGCTGCTCGTGGCGAGCGCGCTGCCCGCGGCGGCTCAGGTGTCGGACAACAAGGTCAAGATCGGCATCCTGAACGACCAGTCCGGCGTCTACGCCGACTTCGGCGGCAAGTGGTCCTACGAGGCCGCCAAGATGGCGGTGGAGGACTTCGGCGGCAAAGTGCTCGACATGCCGATCGAGGTCGTGACCGCCGATCACCAGAACAAGCCCGACATCGCCTCCAACATCGCCCGGCAGTGGTACGACACCGGCCAGGTGGACGCGATCATGGAGCTCACCACCTCCTCGGTCGCGCTCGCGGTGCAGGGGCTCTCGAAGGAAAAGAAGAAGATCAACCTCGTCACCGGCGCCGCGACGACGGAGCTGACCGGCAAGCAGTGCAGCCCCTACGGCTTCCATTGGGCCTACGACACCAACGCGCTCGCGGTCGGCACCGGCGGCGCGCTGGTGAAGGCGGGCGGCGACAGCTGGTTCTTCCTCACCGCCGACTACGCCTTCGGCTATTCGCTCGAGGCCCAGACCACCAAGTTCCTGACGTCGAACGGCGGCAAGGTGGTGGGCTCGGTGCGCCATCCGCTCTCGAACGCCGACTTCTCCTCCTTCCTGCTGCAGGCGCAGTCCTCCGGCGCGAAGGTGATTGGCCTCGCCAACGCCGGCCTCGACACCGCGAACGCCATCAAGCAGGCCTCGGAGTTCGGCATCGTCGCCGGCGGCCAGCGGTTGGCGGCGCTGCTGTTCACCCTCGCGGAGGTGCACGGCCTTGGGCTCGAGGCCGCGCAGGGCCTGTCTCTCACCGAAGGCTTCTACTGGGACCGCGACGACGCCTCGCGCGCGTT
The DNA here is from genome assembly GCF_002897035.1 of Methylopila sp. Yamaguchi. GTDB lineage: Bacteria > Pseudomonadota > Alphaproteobacteria > Rhizobiales > Methylopilaceae > Methylopila. The sequence continues at coordinate 7,676 of NZ_BAUX01000022.1, read as the reverse complement.
CGGCAAGCGCTTCTTCGAGCGCACCAAGCGGATGCCGAACATGATCCAGGCCGGCACCTATTCCGGCGTGACGCATTACCTCAAGGCCATCGCGCGGGCCGGGACCGACGACACCGAGAAGGTGGCCGAGGCCATGCGCGCCATGCCCGTCGACGACGTCTTCGCGAAGGGCGGGATCGTCGCCAAGAACGGCCGCATGATCCACGACATGTACCTGATGGAGGTGAAGAAGCCGGAGGAGAGCAAGCAGCCCTGGGACTACTTCAAGGTGCTCGCGACCGTTCCTGGCGACCAGGCCTACATCAAGCCGTCGGAAAGCGGCTGCCCGCTGGCGCAGTGACGGCCCGCTGTGCAAACGGCCGCCGATGACGCTCCGTCATCCCCCGGCTTGGCCGGGGGATCCAGGCCGGAGCGTCCGCCTGCCGGAACGGTGGATGCCTCGGACAAGCCGGGGCAAGACGGCGCTCTTAAAGGACACCCGTACGTGACCATGGACGCTCCAGGTTCCGAGATCGTCCTCTCCTGCCGCGGGTTGCGGAAGGACTTCGCCGGGTTCACGGCGGTGAACGACGTCGACCTCGACCTGCGGCACGGCGAGATCCACGCCATGATCGGGCCGAACGGCGCGGGCAAGACCACCGTGTTCAACCTGCTGACCAAGTTCCTGCAGCCGACCAAGGGGCGGATCACGCTGCTCGGCCAGGACATCACCAAGACCTCGCCGTCCAAGGTCGCGCGGATGGGGCTGGCGCGCTCATTCCAGATCTCGGCCACCTTCCCGCACCTCACCGTGCTGGAAAACGTACGCGTGGCCCTGCAGCGGCCGAACGGCCTCGCGCACCAGTTCTGGCGGCCGATGAGCGCGCTGGACCGGCTGAACGCGCGGGCGCTGGAGCTGATCGAGCTTGTGGGCCTCAAGGACGCGCGCAACCGCCCCGCCGCCGACCTCTCCTACGGCCGCAAGCGGGCGCTCGAGATCGCGACCACGCTCGCGCTCGACCCCAAGGCGCTGCTGCTCGACGAGCCCATGGCCGGCATGGGCCATGAGGACGTCGCCGTGGTCTCCGCCATCGTCCGCGACGTGGCCAGGACCCGCGCGGTGCTGATGGTCGAGCACAACCTGAAGGTCGTCGCCGACCTCTGCGACCGCGTCACCGTGCTCCAGCGCGGCGAGATCCTGGTCTCGGGCGACTACGCCACGGTGTCCCGCGACGAGCGCGTGCGCGTCGCCTATCTCGGAGCGGGCCATGACTGAGGCTCCGCTGGCGCCGCCGCCGTCGAACTCCACGCTCCAGCCCTCGTCCCGCGGGACGAAGCCCGTGGCCCAGGCGCTGCTGAAGGTGCGCGGGCTGAACGCCTGGTACGGCGAGAGCCACGCGCTGCACGGCGTCGACCTCGACGTCGCCTCCGGCGAGACGGTGACGCTGCTCGGCCGCAACGGCGTGGGCAAGACCACGACGCTCCGCGCCATCATGGGCATCCTGCCGAAGCGCACGGGCTCCGTCCGCCTCAACGGCCGCGAGATGATCGGCACGCCGCTGCACAAGGTGGCGGCCGCCGGCCTCGGCTTCGTCCCGGAGGAGCGCGGAATCTTCGCCTCGCTCACCGTCGAGGAGAACCTGACGCTGCCGCCGGTGGTCGCCGCGGGCGGCTTCACGGTGGAGGAGCTCTACGCGCTGTTTCCCAACCTGAAGGAGCGCCGGCGCAGCGCGGGCACGCAGCTTTCCGGCGGCGAGCAGCAGATGCTCGCCATCGCCCGAGTGCTCCGCACCGGCGTCACGCTGCTGCTGCTGGACGAGCCGACGGAGGGCCTCGCGCCCGTCATCGTCGACCGCATCGGCGAGATCATTCTCGAGATGAAGCGCCGCGGCATGACGGTGCTGCTGGTCGAGCAGAACTTCCGCTTCGCGAGCCGGGTGGCGGACCGGTTCTACGTGATGGACCACGGCCAGATCGTCGACGGCTTCGCGGCGGCGGAGCTGCCCGACCGCATGGACCGGCTGAAAGAGGCGCTGGGGGTGTGAGGATGGAGAACGCCCGGCTTCAGGCCAAGGCGCGCGGATCCCTCCTCAAGCGGAGCTTGGGGAGGGTGGCCCTTGGCGCAGCCAAGGGTCGGGCGGGGTCCTTGGACGTCGCGCTCGCGCTTGGGCCGACCCCACCCGACCGGCTCCGCCGGCCACCCTCCCTTTGCAAGGCGAGGGATCGCGGCGAGCCTGTCCCATGGAGCGCGCCCCATGACCATGGTGTTCGGCGTTCCGCTTCAGGCGCTTCTGGGTCAGCTGCTGGTCGGGCTGATCAACGGCTCGTTCTACGCGCTGCTGAGCCTCGGACTCGCGATCATCTTCGGGCTGCTGCGCATCATTAATTTCGCCCACGGCGCGCAGTACATGCTGGGGGCCTTCGTCGCCTACCTGCTGCTGGCCTACGCCGGGATCGGCTACTGGGGCGCGCTGATCCTCGCGCCGCTGATCGTGGGCCTCGCGGGCGCGGCGATCGAACGGCTGGCGCTCTCGCGGCTCTACGATCTCGACCCGCTCTATGGGCTGCTGTTCACCTTCGGCCTCGCGCTCGCGATCGAGGGCTCGTTCCGCTACGTCTACGGCTCGGCCGGCCAGCCCTATGCCGTGCCGCAGGCGCTCACCGGCGCGCGCAACCTCGGCTTCATGGTCCTGCCGAACTACCGCGGCTGGGTGGTGGTCGCCTCGCTCGCCATCTGCGTCGCGACCTGGCTCGCGATCGAGAAGACCAAGTTCGGCGCCTACCTGCGCGCCGCGACCGAGAACCCGACGCTGGTGCGCGCCTTCGGGGTGAACGTACCGCTGCTGCTCACCTTCACCTACGGCCTCGGCGCCGCGCTGGCGGGGCTCGCCGGCGTGATGGCCGCGCCGATCTACCAGGTCAGCCCGCTCATGGGCTCCAACATCATCATCGTGGTGTTCGCCGTGGTGGTCGTCGGCGGCATGGGCTCGATCCTCGGCGCGGTCGTCACCGGCTACATGCTCGGCCTTTGCGAGGGGCTCACCAAGGTGTTCTACCCGGAGGCCTCCAACATCGTGATCTTCGTCATCATGGCGATCGTCCTGCTGATCCGCCCCGCAGGCCTGTTCGGGAGGACGGCGTGAGAGGATGCAGGGCCGTGAGCCCCCTCACCCGGAGTGCTGCGCGATCCGACCTCTTCCTGCCGGGGAGAGGTGACGCGCGGCGCGCTCGCGTTTCGTTTCGGGAGGAGGCGCAGGTCTTCACCTCTCCCCGGCAACAAGAGGTCGGCGCGAACCGCCGGCTGAGGCGGCGCGCAACCGCCGGCTCTAGGACCGCACGGCCATGACCGACGCCGCGCTCGCTCCCGCCGCCGGGCGCTCCAAGGGGCGCGGGGTCGCGCTGATCGCCGTGGGGCTCGTCCTGCTCGCGGTCGCGCCCTTCGTGGTCTACCCGATCTTCGTGATGAAGCTGCTGTGCTTCGCGCTGTTCGCCGCCGCCTTCAACCTGCTGCTCGGCTACGCCGGCCTGCTGTCCTTCGGCCATGCGGCGTTCTTCGGCGGCGCGGCCTATTTCACCGCCCATGCGGTGAAGGAATGGGGTCTGACGCCGGAGCTCGGCGTGCTGGTGGGCGTCGCAGGCGCCTCGGCCCTCGGGCTCGCGGTCGGCTTCCTCGCCATCCGCCGGCAGGGCATCTACTTCGCGATGATCACGCTGGCGCTCGCGCAGATGTTCTTCTTCTTCTGCCTGCAGGCGAAGTTCACCCACGGCGAGGACGGTATCCAGGGCGTGCCGCGCGGGCATCTGTTCGGCGTGATCGATCTCAATCAGCCGCTCGCCATGTACGGCTTCGTCGCGGTCGTGTTCCTCGCCGGCATGGTCGCGATCCACCGCATCACGGAATCGCCCTTCGGCATGATCCTGAAGTCGATCCGGGAGAACGAGCGCCGCGCGACCTCGCTCGGGATATCGGTCGGCTCCTACAAGCTCGCGGCCTTCGTGATGTCCGCGGCGCTCGCCGGACTTGCGGGCGCGACCAAGGCGCTGGTGTTCCAGTTCGCGACGCTGACCGACGTCGGCTGGCAGATGTCGGGCGAGGTCATCCTGATGACACTGCTCGGCGGCATCGGAACCATGATCGGACCGGTGGTCGGGGCCGCCATCGTCACCGCGCTCGAGAACTACCTCGCGACCTCGGATTTCCCGCCGACCATCGTCATCGGCGTGGCCTTCATGCTCTGCGTGCTCGCCTTCCGCCGCGGCGTAGTGGGCGAGCTGCTCGCGACGCGCTGGGGGAAGCGGCTGGCCGGGCGCGGCGAGGACTGAAGGGGCGCTTTCCTGCCCACCCCAGCCGTCAGGGTCCGGCTTGTCCGGACCATCCATCTTCGACGTCGCGCGCCACGACGAAGATGGGTCCTCCGGTCAAGCCGGAGGACGACGGCGGACGGTGGGGGAACGTCGACCGGAGCTCGTCCGAGCGCACATCCCCTGCCCCTCGCCCCGCCGTCATCCCCCGGCTTGTCCGGGATCCAGACATCCGCCACCTGCAGCGCCTCGGCGCGGTGGATGCCCCGGACGAGCCGGGGCATGGCCGAGCGCATCTCTTCGGACAAAGCAAACGATCCGCCGTCGGCGGTTCCCCACAGCCCATCGCGTCACGGCCCCTCCCCTCGCCCCCGCTTCGGTGTAGCGTCCCTGCCTCATGGCGAGCTTCAGCTTCCTCCACGCGGCGGACCTTCACCTCGACAGTCCGCTGATCGGTCTTTCCGGCCGCTCGCCGGACTTCGCGGCGCGGGTGGAGGACGCCTCGCGCACGGCGCTCGACGCTCTCGTGCAGCTTGCGATCGACGAGGGCTGCCGCTTCGTCCTGCTGTCGGGCGACGTCTTCGACGGCGACCTGCGCAACATCCGCGCGGGCCTGTTCCTGGTCTCGCGGCTCGCCCGGCTGCGCGAGGCGGGCGTCCGCGTCTACATGATCCTCGGCAACCACGACGCCGAGAACCGCTTCATGGCGAAGCTCGACTTCTCCGACAACGTCACGCTGTTTTCGGCCCGGGCCGCCCACACCGCGACCCTCCCGGAGATCGACGTCGCTATCCACGGGCGCAGCTTTCCCCAGCGCGACGTGACCGAAAATCTGGCGCAGACCTATCCCCCGCCGGTCGCCGGCGCGTTCAACATCGGCCTGCTGCACACCGCCTGCATCGGCCATGAGGGCGAACACGCGGCCTACGCGCCCTGCTCTGTCCAGCAGTTGGTCAATCACGGCTACGACTACTGGGCGCTTGGCCACATCCACGATCGCGGGCTGCTCAACGAGCGGCCCTACGTGGTCTACCCCGGCAACCTGCAGGGCCGCAGCGCCCGCGAGACCGGCGCGAAGGGCGCGACGCTCGTTCGCGTTCAAGACGGCGCGGTGGAGAGCCTGGAGCACCGGACGCTCGACGCGGTGCGCTGGGCGCACGAGCGCGTCGACGTCGGGGGCGCCACCACCTCCGCCGAGGCGCTGGGCCGGCTGCGAGACGCGATGGAGCGCGCGGGCGAGGCCGCCGAGGGCCGGCCGCTGGCGCTGCGGCTGACGCTGGCCGGCGAGACGCCGCTGCACGGCGAGCTGGCGCTGCGCCGGGCGGAGCTGCGCGAGGAGGCGGAGACGATCGCGGCGGGCCTCTCCGCCGAGGTTTGGCTCGAGAAGCTCAGCCTCGCAACCCGCGCACCGAAGGCCACAGAAGCGGCGCCGGACCCGACCGTCGCGGGCCGCATCCAGGCCGAGATCGCGGCCCTGCCGGCGGAGGCGCTGGCCGACAAGCTTGAGGCGAGAATCGCTGAAATCCGCGCCCGTCTCCCCGCCTCGGCGCGGGCGGAGGCGTTGCTGGAGGCGCTGCGGGCGGAGGCCCCGGCGCGGGCCCGCGCGCTGGCGCTGGCGCTCGTCGGTGAAGGACGCGACGATGCGCTTCGCTGAGCTCGCGCTCGACAGCTACGGCGCGGTGAAGGCCCGCACGATCGCCTTTCCGCACCCCGGGCTCACTGTGGTCTACGGCCCGAACGAGGCCGGCAAGAGCACCTCGCTCGCGGCGGTCGGAGACTTCCTGTTCGGCGTGCCGCCGCAGACGGCCCGCGGCGGGGTGTTTGGTTACGACGCCATGCGGATCGGTGCGCGGCTTGTCCGGGCGGACGGAAGCGAACTCGCGCTTCGTCGGCGCAAGGGCCGGGCCGGGCGGACGCTCACCGACTGGGACGGCGCGCCCGCCGAGGAAGGCCTGCTCGCCGCGCTGCTGGGCGCGACCACCCGCGAACGCTTCGAGAGCCTGTTCGGCCTCGACCACACGCGCCTGCGCGACGGCGGCGAGCGCATGCTGACCGCCGACGGCGAGATCGGCCGGCTGATCGTGGAGGCCGGCGGGGGTCTGAGAAGCCTCGTCGCGCGGCTGGAGGCCATCGACCGCGCGCGCGACGGCCTGTTCGCGCCGCGGCGCTCGGGCGAGCGCGCCTTCTACAAGGCGCTGACCGCCTTCGAGGAGGCCGACCGCGACGCCAAGGCGGGGCTCCTCACGAAGGAAGCCTACGACCGCGCGCGCGCGGCCCTGTCCGAGGCGGAGGCCGAGACCGCGCGGCTGCGGGAGGCCCGCCGGGCGCTCGCCCGCGAACGCTCGGGCCTCGAGCGCATCGCCCGCGTCTCGCCGCTGCTGCAGCGGCTCGAACTTCTGTCCGCGCGGCTTGCGGCCGACCCGGACCTCGCGCTTCTGCCGGACGCCTTTGCGCACGAGGCCAGGGCGGCGCTGACCGCCTGCGCCGAGGCCGAGAAGGCGCTGGCGGAGAGCGATGCCGTCGCGGCGACGCTGGGCCAGCGGCTCGCCGCGATCGCGGTCGACGACGCGCTGGTGGCGGCGGAAGCCGCGATCCGCGACGTCGTCGAGGACTTCGTGCACGTGGCGAAGGCGCGCGAGGACCGGCCGAACCGGCAGCGCGAGCTTGCGCAGGCCGAGACCAACCTCGCGCGGCTGCGCCGCATGATCGGCGCGCGCGAGGACGAGGACCTGAGCCTGCGCCTCCCGCCGCCGGAGGCGGTGGAGGCCGTGCGCCGGCTCGCGACCGCGGCCGAGGCCCGCGCGCCCAAACGCGCGGCGCTGGACGCGCAGATCGGCGACGGCGCTCTCGCGCTTCGCCGACTCGACGCCCGCATCGCCGCGGCGCACGCCGCCGGCCATCACAGGCCCTCGGGCGTCGCGCCGGCGGAGCTCGCGGGCCTGCCCTCGCTGGCGGCGGAAGCGGAGGCGCGCGCCGCTCGGGCCAGGACGGCCGCCGCGGACGTCGCCGCCCGCGCCAAGGCGATGGGCTTCGCCGACGCAGCGGCTGCGCGCGACCTGCCCTGCCCGTCCGCCGAGAGCGCAGGGCACCTGCTGGCCGCCTCCGAGGCCCGCGCGGAGCGCCGCGCCCGACATGCGGAGGCCGGAGTGGCTGCGCAGGCGAAGCGCTCGGCGGCGCTCGCCGCCATCGCGCGGCTGCAGTCCGGCGGCGAGATCGCGACAGACGCGGCGCTCAGCGCCGCGCGGGCCGCCCGCGAGGCCGCCTGGGCGCAGGTCCGCGCAGCGCACCGCGCGGGCGTCGCGCATCAGGACGCCACGGTCCGGGCCGCGGAGACCGAGAGCGTCGACCGGACGCTGGCGCTGGCGGACGAACTCGCCGACCGGCGCGCCCGCGAG
>NZ_BAUX01000021.1 GCF_002897035.1 Methylopila sp. Yamaguchi | reverse complement strand
CGGACACGAAGGTCTTGGCCTCGTCGGCAGTTTTGGCGAGCCGGACGCCGCCCTTCTCTCCCGCCTCGGGCTCCTTGAACGTGCCCTTGCCGCGGCCGCCCGCATGGATCTGCGACTTCACCACCCAGACCGGGCCGCCGAGGCCGCCGATCGCCGCGTCGGCGTCCGCCGCGGTCAGGATCGGGAAGCCGGTCGGGACAGGAACGCCGAAGGTCCGCAGCAGGGCCTTGGCCTGGTACTCATGGATGTTCATTGAAATGTCCCTGAGGCCTGAGTGAGGGCGCCCCGCCGAACTGCGTGGCCGCTCCACGCCGCCCGCGCACGGCCTTGCGGCGACGCTGGACGACCAAGCGGTCCACGCCGTTGGCCGCCGTGGCCAGGATGGCGTGCGCCAGAAGAAGAAACGCGGTCAGCGACGCGCCCATGACGATCGGCGGCAGGACCCCGTTCACGACGCGGTCGGACGCCGCGCCCGGCCCGAAGGCGGAGGCGAGCGCGGCCAGCGCGAACAGCGGCCCAAGAAAGCCGCCCGCCAGCGCGGCGGCCCAGTCGATCACGCGACGGACCGGTCCCGAGCCCGGGTTCGGTGCGTCCGGCCAGTCCTTCAGGCCGTCGGCCACGTCGGACAGGTCCAGCTCGTCCATCGCAGCTCCCGTCGGCGCCTTCCGGCCGCATGACGTCCGCTCCCGTGTCGGCTTAAGCCCCGGCCCGCCTACTTCCCGAGGTTCGGCGCGATCTGCTTGCAGGCCTCGATCAGGCCCTTCACGGCCCCGACCGACTTGTCGAAGCCCGCCTTCTCATCGCCCCGCAGTTCAATCTCGACGATCCTCTCGACGCCGCCCGCGCCGATCACGACGGGAACGCCGACGTAGATGCCGTCCACGCCGTACTGGCCCGTGAGGTAGGCGGCGCAGGGCAGCACGCGCTTCTTGTCCTTGAGATAGCTCTCCGCCATGGCGATGGCCGAGGCGGCCGGGGCGTAGAAGGCCGAGCCGGTCTTCAGCAGGCCGACGATCTCGGCGCCGCCGTCCCGGGTGCGCTGGATGATCTGGTCGAGGCGCTCCTGGGTCGTCCAGCCCATCGCCACGAGGTCCGGCAGCGGGATGCCGGCGACGGTAGAGTAGCGCGCGAGCGGGACCATGGTGTCGCCGTGGCCGCCCAGCACGAAAGCGGTGACGTCTTCGACCGAGACCTTGAACTCGTCGGCCAGGAAGTAGCGGAAACGCGCCGAGTCGAGCACGCCGGCCATGCCGACGACCTTCTCCGGCGACAGGCCCGACGCCTGCTGCAGCGCCCACACCATGGCGTCGAGAGGATTGGTGATGCAGATCACGAAGGCGTCCGGCGCGTACTTCGCGATGCCGGCTCCGACCTGTTCCATGACCTTGAGGTTGATGCCGATCAGGTCGTCGCGGCTCATGCCGGGCTTGCGCGGCACGCCGGCGGTGACGATCACGACGTCAGCGCCCGCGATGCCTTCGTAGGCCGAGACGCCGGACAGGGCAGCGTCGAAGCCGTCGACCGGGGAGCTCTGGGCGATGTCGAGCGCCTTACCCTGGGGAACGCCGTCGACGATGTCGAACAGCACCACGTCGCCGAGTTCCTTGAGACCGACGAGATGGGCGAGCGTGCCGCCGATCTGGCCGGAACCCACGAGTGCGATCTTGCTGCGCGCCATGTCTGTCAGTTCCTCTTTGGTCGTACGACCTGCCGAAAGGGCGAGGCATTTTGCCGCTTATGCGCGGCGGCCCTTCGACTATCGCGATTGAGCAATCCGTTCAAGTGATCGGACCTGTGAATTGTGCGCTGCGATCTCGCATTGCGAGGTCGAGCAGAGGGTAAGGCGGGCTCAGGTTTCGACCAGCCCCGCGGCGCTTCCGCTCGCCGCGCTGTCGGGCCGTCCGTGAGGACGATCGAGCCACGCGTCGGAGCGCATTTCGACGAGGCGCGAGGCCGTCCGGGCGAAGCCGAAGGTTTCGTAACCCTGCGTCCCGCGCCAGAGGTCGTCCGGCTCCGCCTCGGCCGAAGCGACCAGCTTGACGTGATGCTCGTAGAGCGCGTCGACCAGCGTCATGAAGCGGCGCGCCTCGTTGCGGCGCTCCTCGTCCAATCTCGGCACCCGATCGAGCACAAGCGTGTGATAGCGGCGCGCGATCGCGATGTAGTCGGCGGCGCCGAGCGGCTTCGCGCAGAGATCGTCGAAGCTCGCCCGCGCGACGCCGCTCGCCGCCCGCGGCAGCGCCACGTGGCGGCCCTGCACGTCCAGCGCGGCCGGCGCGCCGTCGGAGCCCGCGAGAGCGCGGAACGCCTGGTCGAGAGCCGCCTCCGCGGCGGCGTCCGCCGGCGTGTGCCAGACGCCCGTGTCGCCGAGCTTCTCGCGGCGGAAGTCCGTGGGCGAGGCCAGCTTCACGACCTCCATCCGCTGCTCGAGCATCTTGATGAAGGGCGTGAACAGGGAGCGGTTGAGGCCGTCCTTGTACAGCTCCTGAGGCGGCACGTTGGATGTCGCGACCACCGTGACGCCTGCGGCGAACAGGCGCTCGAACAGCCGCGCCAGGATCATGGCGTCGGCGATGTCGGTGACGTGGAACTCGTCGAAGCAGAGCAGCGTCGCTTCCGCCGCCAGCGCCTCGCCCACCTGCGGGATGACGTCTCCCGCCGCCCCTCTGCCGGCCTTCGCCTCAGCGCGGGCCGCATGGATCCGCGCGTGGACGTCGATCATGAAGTCATGGAAATGCGCGCGCCGCTTTTTCGCGACCGGGACCGACTCGAAGAACAGGTCCATCAGCCGCGTCTTGCCGCGCCCAACGTCGCCCCAGACGTAGAGTCCCCGCAGCGGTTCGGCGGCGCGCTTGGCGAACAGCCAGCCGAGGGCGCCCGACTTGCCGCGCCCGCGGTCCCGCAGCGCTTGGTCAAGCTCGCCCAGGCGACGCACCACCGCCTCCTGAGCGGGATCGCGATCGAGCGCGCCCGATCGGACGAGCGCTTCGTAGCGCTGTGTGGTGGTTTCGGTCATCGCAGGGACGCGACGCCTCGCGAGGTGGCGGAGCGCGGACAGGGGCCGCGGTCCGGGAGGGATGACCGTCGCTTAGCAGACGATCGGAGACCCGTCATGCGGTCCGATCGTGGGACAGACCTTCGTCGTGCGCGCATCACATCTGCGGGGGCGCGGAACGCGGCCGGCGACGGAGGCGTTTTTCAGAGGCTAGGCGCGGCTTCACCCCCGCCTTCGGCAACCCCACGGGAAGGAGTCCTCGCGTGCGCATCGCACTCTGTCTCGCCCTCGGTTTGCTCGCAGCCGGCGTCGCCGCCGCGGACGCTGGCCAGACCAAATCCCACGCTCGCCGCGAGGCGCGCATCTACGACCGCGCGCCGGACGACGCCTGGCAGCCTTTCGGCGGCGTTCGGGAGCGGCGGACCTACGCGCCGGACACGCCCTACGGCCCGCGCTACCAGACCCAGGAGCAGGAGCAGCAGTCGATGTATGACTTCTCCACGGGCAAGCGCGGCAACATGCGGGAGTACTGGTGGCGTTATTGACGATCGGCTCAGCGGAACGCCTCGTCCACCGTCGGCCGCAGGCCGTTGACCAAGGCGTTGGTCTTGTTCGCGAGAGCGATCACTGACAGCAGCTCGGCGAGGCCGGCGTCGTCCAGCCCCTTGGCGCGGGCGCCCGCGGTGTGCGAGCGGATGCAGTACTCGCAGCCGTTGGTCACCGAGACGGCGATGTAGACGAGTTCCTTGGTCAGCGGGTTCAACGCGCCCTCGCCCATCACCGCCTTGACCTCGGTCCAGGTGCGCTCCAGCGCCGCCGGGTCGTTCGCGAGCGCACGCCAAAAGTTGTTGACGAGGTCGGTCTTGCGAACCGCACGGATGTCGTCGAACACCGCGCGCACGCGTGGGTCGGCCAGAGTGTCGTCGACGAGCGGAAGGAGAGGACGGGGATCCGACATTGCAGTCTCCTGAGCATGGGGCCGTGGACCATTCCGCCCCGCGCGGCGAACCGCAACCCTGCGCTTGGCGGTGGTCCGCCAGCGCGGAAACTCGTATCTGAGGCGTCGCGACGCCGCCCGTTCTGCGACGAGGCCGGAGACCCCAATGCCCCTGACGCTCTGGTGCGTGCTGATCGCAGGACTGCTGCCGATCCTTACCGTCGGCCTCGCCAAATGGAGCGACCGTGGCTTCGACAACGCCAACCCGCGTCGTTGGGCGGACGGCCTGACCGGCTGGCGCAAGCGCGCCGTGGCCGCCCAGCAGAACGGCTTCGAGGTCTTCCCGCTGTTCGCCACAGCGGCGCTGGTCGCCGTCACGCAGGACGGGAATCCGGTCACGGCGAACGCCCTCGCGGTCGCCTTCGTCCTGCTGCGCGTCGTCTACGTCGTCTGCTATCTCGCCGACCGGCCGACGCTGCGCTCCGGCGTGTGGAGCCTCAGCTTCCTCGCGACCGTCGCGCTGTTCACGTCACCGGCGTGGAGCTGAACTACTCGGCGACGAGCGTCACCCCGAGTTCGGAGGCCTTGGCGTGGACGTCGCTTTGCGAGCGACGCAGCCGCATGGCGATGACGCTCGCGGGCACCTTCTCGCGGGCGAGCGCCTGAAGATCTTGCACGTTCTCCACCGTCCACGGACGGTCCTGGTCGACAACGTCGTTCATCGCAACCTCCCTGACACGCGTTGATCGTTCGATCGACGTGGGTCGGAGGCAGACGCCTTTCGAGCGCTAGGCACGCCTAAAATTCAGGCGGATTCGACGATATCCGTCGGCACCGTTCGCCGGATCCAGAACGGAACTGCGACGCCCGCGATATAGAACATCAGGAAGAACGTCGCGGCGTTGCGGATCGGTGCAGCCCAGAACGCACGCGATTCCCGCAGGGGCGGGCTATCGCCGGCTAGGCGCGCGCGGGCGAGCTCCGCATCTCTCGCCGCTGTCCTGATCTCGATCCCGCCCAGCGCTGAAAGCAAACGCCAATCGAGCGAGGCGAACGCGCCGCCGACGACCGTGACAGGGATGCCTTCGGCCTCAAGCGCCGACTGCGTGACCGCGGCGGCGGGATAGCCGTAACAGACCGCCACGGTGACCAGGGCGTCGGAAGCCACAGGCCGCCGCCTGACCAGCCTCAGAACTGCCGCGCGACCATCATGCCCTTGATCTCGGCGATCGCCTTTGCCGGGTTGAGACCCTTCGGGCAGGCTTTGGCGCAGTTCATGATGGTGTGGCAGCGGTAGAGCTTGAACGGGTCTTCGAGGTCGTCCAGCCGTTCGCCGGTCGCCTCGTCGCGGCTGTCGATCAGCCAGCGGTAGGCCTGCAGCAAGGCGGCGGGGCCGAGGTACCGATCGCCGTTCCACCAGTAGCTCGGGCACGAGGTCGAGCAGCAGGCGCAGAGAATGCACTCGTAGAGGCCGTCGAGCTTCTCGCGGTCTTCGCGGGACTGCTTCCACTCGTCGCCCGGCGCGCGGGTGTCGGTCTTCAGCCAGGGCTCGACCGAGGCGTGCTGGGCGTAGAACTGGGTGAGGTCCGGCACGAGATCCTTCACCACCGGCATGTGCGGCAGCGGGTAGATCTTCACCGTCCCGCCCGAGGCGCAATCGTCCATGCCCTTGGTGCAGGCGAGCGTGTTGGTCCCGTCGATGTTCATCGCGCAGGAGCCGCAAATGCCTTCGCGGCACGAGCGGCGGAAGGTCAGCGTCGAGTCGATCTTGGACTTGATGTAGATCAGGCCGTCGAGGACCATCGGGCCGCAGTCCTCGCGGTCGACGTAGAAGGTGTCGACGCGCGGATTCTGTCCGTCCTCCGGGTTCCAGCGGTAGACCTTGAATTCCGTCGTGGTCTTCGCCCCGGCCGGCTTCGGCCAGGACTTGCCGCCGACGATGCGGGAGTTCTTGGGCAGGTTGAGCTGAACCACGACTGTTCCTATTTATTACCGCTAAGACCAGCGCTCTAATTCGCTATCGAGCGACTTTACTATTTCCGATACGCGTGTGAGTAGTTCATAATCATCCAGGTCGTAAATAATCTTGTCGGCTGTTGTCGGCGTCGGTGTGCCGTCCTCACCAAGAACGAAAATCTCATTCCGCGCTTGATGAGAGAGGTAAGGCCGAGCATTAACTAGCATTCGATAGATCGTCTGCCCGACGGCTTCGTTCGATTGCTTTGCGGTCAGCTTAGAATTTTGATTGCATTCAGTTGTTTCGCCATCGAAGCCAGCTGCTTGGAAGCAAGGGTTTGCCTCATAGAGAGCCTTAAGAATACCAGAACGGAGCTCCACCAACTTAGATAATCGCTCTTGATTATATCGAGCTTCCCGCTCCAATTCCTGAACGCGAATTTGGCCGCGGTACGCAAAGCCGGCGGAAGCTAAGGCGACGAGAACGCTGAGGACGGCGATTGCGCGTTCCCAGGTCATCGCCGATCTCCAGGCTCTTAGTACACCCGCGCCTTGGGCTCGATGTACTGGATGTCGTTGGTCATCGTGTAGGTGTGGACCGGCCGGTAATCGAGCGAGACCTGCCGTTTCGCGACGTCCGCCCAGGCGAGCGTGTGCTTCATCCACTCCTTGTCGTCGCGATCCGGGAAGTCCTCGCGGGCGTGGGCGCCGCGGCTCTCCTTGCGGTTGACCGCGCTGTCCATGGTGACGACGGCCTGGGCGATCAGGTTGTCAAACTCGAGCGTCTCGATCAGGTCCGAGTTCCAGACCAGCGAACGGTCGGCGATCCGCACGTCCTCCGCGCCGGACCAGACCTCGTGGATGAGGCCATGGCCTTCCTGCAGCACCTCGCCGGTGCGGAACACCGCGCAGTTGGACTGCATGACCTTCTGCATCCGAAGACGAAGCTCAGCCGTGGACGTGCCGCCGGAGGCGTTGCGCAGGCGGTCGAGCCGGGCGATCGCGGGCTCGGAATAGGCGGCCTGCGGCTCGCGGTGGGTCGCGTTCGGCTCCATGGTCGCGGCGCAGCGGTCGGCGGCGGCGCGGCCGAACACCACGAGATCGATCAGCGAGTTCGAGCCCAGGCGGTTGGCGCCGTGCACCGACACGCAGGCGGCCTCGCCCAGCGCCATCAGCCCACGGACCACCGTGTCGGGGTCGCCGTTCGACTTGGTCAGCACCTCGCCGTGAAAGTTCGTGGGGATGCCGCCCATGTTGTAGTGCACGGTCGGCAGCACCGGGATCGGCTCCTTGGTGAGGTCCACGCCCGCGAACACCTTCGCGCTCTCGGAGATGCCCGGCAGCCGCTCGTGCAGGATCTTCGGGTCGAGGTGGTCGAGGTGGAGGTAGATGTGGTCCTTGTTCTTGCCGACGCCGCGGCCTTCGCGGATCTCCACCGTCATCGAACGGGAGACCACGTCGCGGGAGGCGAGGTCCTTCGCGGAGGGCGCGTAGCGCTCCATGAAGCGCTCACCCTCGGAGTTCGTGAGATAGCCGCCCTCGCCGCGGGCGCCTTCGGTGATCAGGCAGCCCGCGCCGTAGATGCCGGTCGGGTGGAACTGCACGAACTCCATGTCCTGCAGCGGCAGGCCAGCGCGCAGCACCATGGCGTTGCCGTCGCCGGTGCAGGTGTGGGCCGAGGTCGCCGAGAAGTAGGCGCGGCCGTAGCCGCCGGTCGCGAGGATGGTCTTGTGGCTGCGGAAGCGGTGCAGCGTGCCGTCGTCCATCTTGAGAGCGATGACGCCGACGCAGGCGCCCTCGTCGTCCATCATCAGGTCGATGGCGAAGTATTCGATGAAAAACTCGGCCTTGGCCTTCAGCGCCGCGCCGTAGAGCGTGTGCAGGATGGCGTGGCCGGTGCGATCGGCCGCGGCGCAGGTGCGCTGGGCGGTCCCCTTGCCGTAATGGGTCGTCATGCCGCCGAACGGGCGCTGGTAGATCTTGCCTTCCTCCGTGCGGGAGAACGGCACGCCCCAATGCTCGAGCTCGTAGACGGCGGCCGGCGCATTGCGCACGAGGTACTCGATCGCGTCCTGGTCGCCGAGCCAGTCGGAGCCCTTGACGGTGTCGTACATGTGAAAGCGCCAGTCGTCCTCGCCCATGTTGCCGAGCGCGGCCGAGATGCCGCCCTGCGCCGCGACCGTGTGGCTGCGTGTCGGAAACACCTTCGTGATGCAGGCGGTTTTCAGGCCGGCTTCCGAGCAACCGACGACGGCGCGCAGGCCCGCGCCGCCGGCGCCGACGACGACCACGTCGAAGGCGTGGTCGATGAAGGGATAGGCGCGGCCGTTGAGGCCAGGAGCGCCGTTTGGCTTCGCGGCGTCGGCCATGGCGTCAGACTCCGAAACTGATCTTCAGAAGCGCGAACACCGCCGACAGGCCGACGACGATCGCAAAGAAGGTGTTGCCCATCAGCAGAAGCAGCTTGGGCAGCTCCGCATGGACGTAATCCTCGATGATCACCTGCATGCCGATACGCATGTGGACCACGACCGAGATCACGAACAGCAGCATCAGGATCGCGACGATCGGGTTCGACAGGGTCGCGACGACGCTCGCGTGGCTGTCGCCGGCGAGCGACACCAGCACCCCGACGAAGACCGTCGACAGCACGAGGTTCGAGACGGCGGTCAGCCGCTGGAGCCAAAAATGGTCGGTGCCGGAGCCGGCGGCGCCGAGTCCGCGGACCTGGCCGAGAGGGGTGCGCATGAATGCCTCCTTCAGCCCGTCGCGCCGTGGGTCGCGTAGACGACGACCCAGATCAGGACGGTGAGAGCGATCGAGCCAATCAGGCCGCCCTTGATCAGCCGCTCTCGGCTTTGGTGATCGAAGCCGCGGCCGGTGTCCCAGATCAGGTGCCGGACGCCGCCGAGGGCGTGATGAATGAGCGCCCAGGTGTAGCCGAACAGCACGAGCTGGCCGAGGATCGACCCGTAGATCGACTGGGCAGTCTCGAAAGCCGAAGGTCCCGACGCCGCTGCGACCAGCCAGATCACCAGCAGGAGGGACCCGACATAGAGCGCCGCCCCCGTGATGCGATGCACGATGGACATCATCATCGAGAGCATCGGACGGTAGATCTGGAGGTGCGGGGACAGCGGCCGGCTTGAACCGGCGTTCGACGACGCCATCGCTTTTGGACCTCTTCGAAGTATGCGCCGGATGGGGTTAGCGGACGCTGCGCTGCAGCGCAATGTCGCAGACCCCCCTCTGAGACGAATATCTGAGACGCGCAGATCACGGAGCTGAGCGTCGAAGCTGCTTAGGCGGACGTCTCTCGCCGCCGGCCATCGGATCGCCACTCCCGCCGCCAACTGACTGAGCCAGCTTGCGATTTGGAGCCGCGATTACAGGCCGCAAGGGGTTTAGACATAAGAACTATGCGGCATAACGCCGCTAGGTGTTTTACCTGTCTGGCACGACGGGGGTCAAGCAGGCATTGTGTTCGAAAGATCAGCCGCGCTTTGTGCGGTCGCTAACGTCGGGACGCCAGATGTCATCTTCCCCCGTGGCAGCAGCCCTCCCCGCCCAGCCGCGCCGCCGCGCGCCTCGTCTGGCGGGCGACGCCCGACGCGCGCAAATCGTCGCCGCCGCGTGCACCTTCTTCGCCGACAACGGCTTCAGCGGCCCCACCCGGGATCTCGCCGCGTCGATCGGCGTGACGCAGGCGCTGCTCTATCGCTACTTCGACCGCAAGACCGACCTGATCGACGCCGTGTTCGCCGAGGTGTTCCGCGACCACTGGGCCGAAGGCGCGCTCGAGACGCTCAAGATGACGGCGAACCTGCCGATGGTCGAGCGGACGTCCGCGGTCTACGAAGGCATGGTGTCGCGCATGACCTGCACGGCGACCCGCCTGCTGTTCCGCGCCGGCCTCGACAATTATCCCGGCCCGATCTTCGCCAGCGCCAACCGCTGCTGGCCGATCTGGACCGCGATGCTCGACGAATGGCGCCGCGAAGAGGGTCTGCCGCCGCTGGCGAAGCGACCCATGCTCGAGGGCGAGCGCGCGCTGATGCTCTCGTTCCACAACGCCATGGTGATGATCCGCGTGCGCGAGCACGTGTTCCACGCCCAGCGCGTACTCTCGGACGCGGAGGAGATCCGGCAGGTGGCGGAGACCCACGACGCCGGCATTCGCGACGTGCTTCGCAAGCTGCACGACGCCGACGCGCAGGACGCGCGCAGCCTGCCTGCGACCTTAGAGACACAGGCGGCCGCGTAAGGCTTCAGCCGGCGACCGAGCGCGCCGGCGCGGTCGTCTCGACGCCGGCTTCGCCGGCGGACGGCGGGGGGGCCGCCAGAACGGCCGCCGAGCTCACCGGGACCATCATCCGCGCAGCCTTCGGCAGCGTCTCGTAAACCACCGGCATGGTCTCGCGGGTCAGCTCGCCGTCGGTCGCGACCCAGGCGCGGCGGCGCCACGACTTCGTCACCTCGACCTTGCGCGCGCGGAACGACTCGATCAGCGGGTTGGTCCGCCACCCGCCCGCCACGACGTCGAGGCCGAGCCGCAGCCGCTCCTTCATCGTTCCGGAATGGGCGACGATGATCTCCAGCTCGCCTGCGTCGAGCCGCGGCCTCCGCCAGGCGCCGTCGCCGAACGCATTGTTGGTGACGAGCACCGCGGTCGCGTCCACCTTGATCGGCGCGCCGTCGATGACGAGCGTGTAGCGCGAGCGGCCGGAGCGGAAGAACGCCCGCAGGGCGGCCAGGCTGAAGCCGGCGTAGCGGCCGAAGCCCTTCAGCCCCCGGGCCGCCTCGCGCGCCCGGGCCATCTGCGCGAAGAACCCGAGACCGGAGATCGAGTGGAACGGCCGCCCGTTGATGGAGGCGAGATCGATCATCTGAGGCTCGGAGCGGGCCAGCGCGGAGATCGCCTCCTCCACCTGTTGCGGCACGCCGAGGTCGCGGGCCAGCAGGTTCATCGTGCCGAACGGGAGGACGCCGAAGGTCTTGCCCGACGAGATCAGCTTCCGCAGCGAACGTGACAGCGAGCCGTCGCCCCCGCCGACGATGATCTCGTCGTGAGTGTCGGCGGCGTTGAGTTCGTCCAGCACGCGGCCGAGGTCGCGCGGCGGGATCAGGCGCACGTCGACGTCCTTGCCGGCGGCGGCGAAGGCCTTGCGCACCCGCTCCGCGGCGTCCGCGCCGTCGCCGTCGCCCGCAAGGTCCTTCAGCGTTCCCGCGCGCGGGTTGAGCAGCACGAGGCAGCGGGCCATCGGCGTCGGTCCTTCGATGGGTTCGATGAGGCGGCGAAATCTCCGCGCTATATAGGCGCGACCTCTCCCGTGGATATGGGCGCCGGCGCCTCCCAGCCAAGCGCGGCGAAGGTCGCCGCCATGTGCGGCGGCAGCGGCGCCTCGACCACCACCGGCGGCAACTTCTCGCGCATCGGGATCGACAGCGCGCGAGCGTGGAGATGGAGCGCCGCGCCGCCGGCCGCCTCCGCCCCGTAGATCGGGTCGCCCAGAAGCGGCAGGCCGATGTGGGCGGCGTGCACCCGGATCTGGTGGGTGCGGCCGGTGAGCGGCGAGAAGGCGACCCATGCCAAGCCCGCGCCGCGGGCCATCACCTTCCATTCCGTGACGGACGGCTGTCCCGCGGGATCGACCGCCATCCACCAGCCCCGCTCGGGGCTGCGCTTGGCGAGCGGCGCGTCGATCCGGCCCTCGTCCGCCTCGGGCGCGCCGCGCACCACAGCCCAGTAGGTCTTCGCCACCCGGCCGTTGGAGAACAGTTTGCCAAGCCGGGCGAGCGCCTTGCGATGGCGGCCAAGAACGAGGCAGCCGCTGGTGTCCTTGTCGAGGCGGTGGGCGAGCGCGGGGTTGCGCGGCAGGCCGAAGCGCAGGGCGTCGAACATCTGCTCCAGATTCGCGCCGCCCTTCGGCCCGGCGTGCACCGGCAGGCCAGCCGGCTTATCGACGACGAGCATCAGCCCGTCCCTGTGCAGGACGCGGGCGGCGAGATCGTCCGGCGTGAAGTCGTTGATGTGACGCATTTGCGAAGCGCTGGGTCTCGGATCGGTATAGGCGACGGGCGAGGCCGCACTATGTCGGCGCTGATGAAGCTTGTCGCCACCGTCTTCGAAGTCGACCCCGAACACATATCCGCCTTCCGCGCCGCGGTTTTCGCGAGCGCGAACGAGGTCGAGCGCGCCGATCCAGCGTGCCGCGGGGTGGCGATCGCCGAGGACCCGGAGGCGCCGGGCTTTTTTCTGACTTCCGCGCTCTACGCCGACGACCAGGCGGCCGCCGCCCATGACCGGACCGCCGCCGGCCGCGCTTTCGAGGAGGCCGTGCGGCCCTTCGTCAAGTTGAAGCGCGTGCGGCTGTTCGATCTTGGCTAAGACGGCCGCTCCGTTCCTGGCTCCGGAGGCGTTGTGACCCTTCTCGTCGGCGACATCGGCGGCACCAACTCGCGCTTCGGGCTCGTGGCGGGAGGCGACCTTCGTCCCCACGGCGTTCTGACCATCCGGAACGACGATCATGCCTCGTTCGAGGAGGCCGTCGTCTCCTATCTCGACGCCGCGGCGGAGCGCCCGACGCGGGCGGCCTTCGCGCTCGCGGGACCGGTGGTCGGGCGGGTGTCGAGGCTCACCAACCGGGATTGGCCGATCGACGCCGACGCGCTCGAGGCGCGTCTTGGCCTGGACCACGTCGCCCTGCTCAACGATTTCGTGGCCCAGGCCTCCGCGCTCCCTCATTTCCAGATCGGCGAAACCACGGCGATCGGGGACGTGGCGCCCTCCGACGCGGCGTCGAAGGCCGCGCTCGGGCCTGGCACGGGGCTCGGCGTCGCGGGGCTGCTGCGCGCCGGCGGCGCGTGGCTCCCCGTTCCGAGCGAGGGCGGGCACATCGAACTCGCGACGGTCGACGCCCGCGAGTTCGCGATCTTCGACCGTGTCCGCCAGGGCTTCGGCCGCATTTCGGCCGAGCATGTTCTTTCCGGCCCCGGCCTGCGCCGGTTGCACGAGGCGCTGGCCGCCGTCGAAGGCGCCCCGGCGCCGGGCCTGGAGCCGGCGGAGATCGTCGCTCGGGCGGAGGCGGGAGACGCCCGGGCGGCGGAGGCGACCGCGCTGTTCCTGCGGCTGCTCGCCCGCTTCGCCGGCGACGTGGCGCTGACCTTCGGCGCGCAGGGCGGCGTCTATCTCTGCGGCGGGGTGGCGCCCAAGCTGCTCGGCCTGCTCGACGTCGCGGACTTTCGCGCCGCGTTCGAGGCGAAACGCCCCCACGAGGCGCTGATGCGCAGGACGGCCACCGTCGTCGTCACGAGCGAGATCGCCGGCCTGATCGGCTGCGCCGCCGCTGCAAGGGCGACCATCGGCGCCTGAAGCGGCGCCGTCGGCTGATGGTCAATGGCCGTTAATGCGCCCGGTAAAGACCGCCTTAACCTTCGTTAACCACAAGCAATGAACCGCACAAGTTCATCTAAAATTCGAGATGAATTTGATTGAAGCTTGATCATGGTTGTCGTAATTGTGATTTCAAGATGAAGCGGTGAAGAGACGGCGGACAGAGACCGCCCTTTTCAGACGATCATCACCGAAATTGCTTCGGCCACGCCATTCCCGGTCGAGGCAAGCGTACGAGGCGGCGTCGTCCTGCGACGCCGCCTCGCTGCGCTTTCGGCTCCCCCTGCCGCCCCCGCGGCGCGGCGCCTCAGGCCGCCGTCCAGCCGCCATCGATGGGCAGCGTCGCGCCGGTGATCTGCGAGGCCGCGTCCGAGCACAGAAACACCACGAAGGCCGCGACCTGCTCGACGGTGACGAACTGCTTCGTCGGCTGGGCGGCGAGCAGCACGTCGGTCTTGACCTGCTCCTCCGTCAGCCCGCGGGCCTTCATCGTGTCGGGGATCTGGCGCTCGACCAGCGGCGTCCAGACGTAGCCGGGGCAGATGGTGTTGGCCGTGATTCCCTGCTGAGCCACCTCGAGGGCGACCGACTTGGTGAACCCGGCGATCCCGTGCTTCGCGGCGACGTAAGCCGACTTGTAGGGCGAGGCGACCAGAGCGTGCGCCGAGCCGGTGTTGACGATCCGGCCCCAGCCCTTGCGCTTCATGCCCGGAAGCGCAGCCTTGGTGGCGTGGAACGCCGAGGACAGATTGATCGCGATGATCTGGTCCCATTTGTCCTCGGGGAACTCGTCCACCGCCGCCACGAACTGCACGCCGGCGTTGTTGACCAGGATGTCGACCCCGCCAAAACGGTCGTCCGCCGCCTTGACCATGGCGGCGATCGCCTTCGGGTCGCTCATGTCGGCGCCGTCGTAGACCGCGGTGACGCCGAACTCGGCCTCGATGGCGGAGCGGATCGCCTTGATCTCCCCCTTGTCGCCGAAGCCGTTGATCACGACGTTCGCTCCGGCCTGCGCAAGCCCCCGGGCGACCGCGAGCCCGATGCCGCTGGTGGAACCCGTGACGACGGCCGTCTTGCCCTTCAGCATGGCGCGCTCCTGATGCGTTCGCGGCTCGGACGAGCCGTCCTTGGACGGCGACAATCTGGAGCGCAGCCCCGGCCTTCGCAACGCGCCGTCACACGAACCATGCTATGAACCGACCGATGACGCAGGCTCACGCGACACACGACCACGCCCACGCCTTTGCGGGCCCCGACCATGACCACCACGCCTGCGCGCGCGACGTGATCGCCCGCGCCGAGAGGCTGTGCGCAGCCCGGGGGGCCCGGCTCACCGAGATCCGCCGGCGCGTGCTGGAGGCGCTGGCCGCCGACCATGCGCCCGCCGGCGCCTATGAGGTGATCGAGCGGCTCGCGAAAGACGGCGAGCGGCGGCCGGCGCCCATCACCGTCTACCGCGCGCTCGACTTCCTGCTCGCGCACGGCTTCGCCCACCGCATCGAAAGCCGCAACGCCTTCGTCGCCTGCAGCCACGACCACGGGCCGGACGCACGGCAGCCGGTGGTGTTTCTCATCTGCGAGCGCTGCGGCGCGGTCGGCGAGGCGGCGACGCCGAAGCTCGGAGCCGCGCTCGACGAACTGACCAGGGCCGCGGGCTTCCGTCCCCGCGCGCCGGTGATCGAGATCGCCGGCGACTGCGCCCACTGCCGCGCCGCCGAAGGGGCGCACGAGGATTAAGCGATGACCCGCCTGTCCGAACCCGCCCCGTCCGAGGGCCGCCTGTCCGAGCCTTGCCTGCCCGAGCCCGCCTCCTGTCCCTCCGCGCTGTCTCCGCGGCGGACCGCACGGGCGGTCGACGTGGGCGGCGTGACCGTCGGCGGCGGCGCTCCCATCGTTGTGCAGTCGATGACGAACACCGACACGGCGGACATCGAGGGCACCGTGCGCCAGGTGGCGGCGCTCGCGCGCGCGGGCTCCGAACTGGTCCGCATCACCGTCGACCGCGCCGAGGCCGCCGCCGCCGTCCCCCACATCCGCGACCGGCTGGCGGCCCGCGGGGTGAACGTGCCAATGGTGGGCGACTTCCATTACATCGGCCACACCCTGCTGGCGGAGCACCCCGCCTGCGCGGAGGCGCTCGCCAAATACCGCATCAACCCCGGCAATGTCGGCTTCGGCGCCAAGAAGGACCGGCACTTCGCCCAGATCATCGAAATCGCCGCGCGGAACGACAAGCCGGTGCGGATCGGCGGCAACTGGGGCTCGCTCGATGGCGAGCTCCTGACGCGGCTGATGGACGAGAACGCCGTCGCGCCCGCTCCGAAGGACGCCCGTGAGGTGACGCGCGAGGCGCTGATCCGCTCCGTGCTGCTCTCCGCCGCGCGCGCCGAGGAGCTCGGTCTGCCCCGCGAGAAGATCATTCTGTCGGCTAAGGTTTCGGCCGTGCAGGACCTGATCGCGGTATATCTCGAGCTGGCGCGCCGTGCGGACTACGCGCTGCACCTCGGGCTGACCGAGGCGGGCATGGGCTCGAAGGGGATCGTGGCCTCGTCCGCGGCGCTGGGCGTGCTGCTGCAGCAGGGCGTCGGCGACACGATCCGCGTTTCGCTGACGCCCGAACCCGGCGGCGACCGGACGACCGAGGTCAAGGTCGCGCAGGAGATCCTGCAGACCATGGGCTTCCGGACCTTCGTGCCGCTGGTCGCGGCCTGCCCCGGCTGCGGGCGGACCACCTCGACGGTGTTCCAGGAGCTCGCCCGCGACGTCCAGACCTACATCGTCGATCGCATGCCGGAGTGGAAGGCGCGCTACCCCGGCGCGGAGGCGCTGAACGTCGCGGTCATGGGCTGCATCGTGAACGGCCCCGGCGAGTCCAAGCACGCCGACATCGGCATCTCGCTGCCCGGCACCGGCGAGGCCCCGACCGCCCCGGTATTCGTCGACGGCAAGAAGGTCGCGACGCTGCGCGGCCCGAACCTGGTGCAGGACTTCAAGGAGATGGTCGAGGCCTACGTCGACCGCCGCTTCGGCGGCGCGGGACAGGGCGCGGCTGGCCAGGACGCCGCGGAGTAGGTTTCCGACTGCACGGTCCAAAACGAAACGCGGGAGATCCCTCCTCGCGCCGAAGGCGTGGGGAGGGTGGCCTCGGCGCCAGCCGAGGTCGGGTGGGGCCTTGGGCGTAGGGCGCGGCGACCGAAACGCGAGCGTCACGTCCTAAATCCACCCCACCCGGCCGGGCTTCGCCCGTCCACCCTCCCCTCCCGGGGGAGGGATCGCCCGCGCTTGTTCTGCGAGAGCTGAGAAGCCGGACGCGGGGATCCCTCCTCGCGCCGGAGGCGTGGGGAGGGTGGCCTCGGCGCCAGCCGAGGTCGGGTGGGGCTTTGGAGCGTAAGGCGCGGCGGCGTCGGCGAACTCAGTGCGGCGCCCCACCCCACCCGGCCGGGCTTCGCCCGTCCACCCTCCCTCCCGGGGGAGGGATCGCCCGCGCTTCAATTTTGAAGGCGCGGAGCCGGTACGAATTCCCTCACCCGATGTCGACGATCACCGGCACGTGGTCGGACGGGCGTTCCCAGCTGCGGGCGAAGCGCAGGGTCTCGACGCCGGTGGTGCGCCCGGCGACGTCGGCGCTCGCCCAGATGTGGTCGAGCCTGCGGCCGCGGTCGACCGCCTCCCAGTCGGCGGCGCGGTAGCTCCACCACGAATAGAGCTTTTCGGGATGCGGCACATGGGTCCGCACCGCGTCCACCCACCGGCCGGCCTCGCGCATGGCGTCGAGGCCCTCGGTTTCGATCGGCGTGTGGCTCACGATCTTGAGCAGCTGCTTGTGGTTCCAGACGTCGCTCGGGTCCGGCGCGATGTTGAGGTCGCCGACCATGATGCGACCGCCCGTGTCGGCGATCCGCGTCGACCAGTCGGTCAGCTCGGACAGGAACTGCAGCTTGTGGGCGAACTTCGGGTTGACGAGCGGGTCGGGCTCGTCGCCGCCGGCCGGCACATAGAAGTTGTGCACCGTGACGCCTTCGAGCGGACCGGCCGCGAAGGTCGTGGCCAGGTGCCGCGCATCGTCCTTGTCGGCGAACCGCTCACGCGCGGTCGTGACGAAGGGGAAGCGCGAGAATGTCGCGACCCCGTGGTAGCCCTTCTGGCCGTGCAGCGCGACGTGCTCGAAACCGAGCTTGCGCACGTCCGACATCGGAAACTTGTCGTCTGGGCACTTGGTCTCCTGCAGGCACAGCACGTCGATGCCGTGCTCGCGAACGAGCTTCTCGACGAGCCCGATGCGCAGGCGCACCGAGTTGATGTTCCAAGTGGCGAGGCGAAGCGGCATGGGCGGAGACAGGCGACCGATCGGAGGATTCGGCCGGCTTTAGGCCATCGCGCTCCGCGGCGCCAGCGACCTCGCCAAAAAGAAAGACGCCCAGCCTCGGGGGGAAGGCTGGGCGTCTCGCGCTTGAAGCGCTTTCGTCGGCATCGGGGGAAGACCGACGACGCGGGGTGCGGCTGCAGACGCGACGGGGGGACGCGGTCTGTGGCTCGTTCGCCTCGCTCGAGATCCGAGATGGGCCCGCCGAGCCATGGCGTCAAGGCCTGAATGCGTAAATCTACGTAGAAAAGATCGACGCGGGAAAAACCTACTTTGGCGGTCGCGCCACGCCCTGGCGGTTGATGCGGAAGATCCGCGGATCAGGCTTGGCGGAGGTGTCCACGTTCGACAGGGCGACCGAGGTCTCCATCCCCTGGGCGTCCGTCACCGTCCATTGCTGAAGCTGATAGTCGGCGCCGCCGAACATCAGCTGGAGCTGGGCCCTGCCGCCGATCGAGCGCTTCTCCTCAAGGATCACGGAGACGAGCTCCGGCTCCTGGAAGACGCCGAGCACGTTCGCGTCGCCGAGCAGATCTACTTTGCTCTGGAGCAGGAAGCGCAGGGGCGTCTGGCTCAGGGGGTACATGTCCTGGGTGTTGAGCCGGCGGTTGCGGACCACCACCGAGTTGCCGTCCGCGATGATTTCGAGCGGGCTCGGGGAGTCGTACTGGAAGCGGATCTTGCCCGGCCGGTCCATCCACAGCGTGCCGGTGGTGCGCTGGCCGTCCGGCCCGACCTGCACGAACTTCGCCGTCATCTGCTGCAGGGCGTTGAAATAGGTGTTCACGCGGGAGAGCGTCGCGCGCTGCGTCGAATCGAGCTTCGCCACCGGCACGCCGCGGTTCGCCGCCGCCAGCTGGGCGTCGGCGACGCCGGGCGGGGGCGAGACGTCCATCGGCGCCGCCTGCTGCTGGGCGAAGGCGGGGCCGGCGAAGGCGAGGCTGGCGAGCAACGTGGAGGCGAGAAGGCGAGTCATCTGCAGAGAGGGCCTCGTCATAGGGGGCGGCGCCCGGAGACTAGGGCGCGACGGTCGGTCGGTCGATGGTGCCTAGGACGCGTTCGTGGCGTTTTGAGGTTTCGCGACGCGCCGCCCGCGGGCATCCTCCGCCGGAACGCGTGAGGAGACGGCATGCTGCGGGGCCTGCGGATCGAGTGGAGCAAGGTCGAGGACCGCGGCGTCTACCCCTATGACATTCCCGCGCTCGCGCAGATCGAAGAGCTCGACCTCAGCGCTTCGATCACGATCCTCGTCGGCTCGAACGGGTCCGGCAAATCGACGCTGCTGGAGGCGATCGCGACGCAGCTCCGCTGCAATCCCGAGGGCGGCTCGTCGCACTACAACTTTGTGACCGAAGACACTCTTTCTCCGCTTCACCGGACGCTCCGCCTGATCCGTGGGGCGCCGACGCACAAAGACGCGTTCTTCTACCGCGCCGACACCTATTACAATCTGGCGACCGAGATGCGGCGCATCGGCGCCCGGATGGAATTCTACGGGGGCGACGACTTCCACGACATGTCGCACGGGCAGTCCGTGATTCAGCTGCTGCGCCACCGGTTCTCACCACGCGGGATCTACGTGATGGACGAGCCGGAGGCCGCGCTCGCGCCCGAGACCCAGTTCGAAGCGATCGCCGCGATCGCCGAGCTCGCCCGCCGCGGGGCGCAGTTCGTGCTCGCGACGCACTCGCCGCTGCTGATGGCGCTTCCCGGCGCGGCCCTCTACGAGCTCACCGAACGCGGCCTCGAGCGCCGCGCCTACCACGAGCTGGGCCACGTCCGGCTCTACAAGCGCTTTCTGGCGGACCCCGCGAGCGTGGTGGCTCGACTCCTCGAGGACTGACCGCCCGTCAGGCCGCGTCGTCGTCGCGGTCGGCGCCCTCGAGCAGGATCTCGCGCTTGCCGGCGTGGTTCGCCGGGCCCACGACGCCTTCCTTCTCCATCCGCTCGACCAGCGAGGCCGCGCGGTTGTAGCCGATCTGCAGGCGGCGCTGGATGTACGAGGTCGAGCACTTCTTGTCGCGCAGCACCACCGCGACCGCCTGGTCGTAGACGTCCGCGCCCTCGTCCCCGAAGCCGCCCTTGTCGAACACCGCGCCGTCGTCGCCGGCCTCGCCCGCCTCGTCGTCCTCGGTGATGACGGCGTCGAGGTAGTCGGGCTGCCCCTGCGCCTTCAGATGCGCCACGATGTCCTCGACCTCCTCGTCGGAGCAGAACGGTCCGTGGACGCGGGAGATGCGGCCGCCGCCGGCCATGTGCAGCATGTCGCCCTGGCCGAGCAGCTGCTCCGCGCCCATCTCGCCGAGGATCGTGCGGCTGTCGATCTTGGACGTGACCTGGAAGGAGATCCGGGTCGGGAAGTTCGCCTTAATCGTGCCGGTGATGACGTCGACCGAAGGACGCTGCGTCGCCATCACGATGTGGATGCCGGCCGCGCGCGCCATCTGCGCCAGACGCTGGATCGCGCCCTCGATCTCCTTGCCGGCGACCATCATCAGGTCCGCCATCTCGTCGACGATGACGACGATGTAGGGGAGCTTGCCGAGCTCCATGATCTCCTGCTCGTAGACCGCCTCGCCGGTCTCCTTGTCGAAGCCGGTCTGCACCGTGCGGGTGATCGCCTCGCCCTTCTCGACCGCCTGCGCCACGCGGGCGTTGAAGCCGTCGATGTTGCGGACGCCGAGCTTCGACATCTTGCGGTAGCGGTCCTCCATCTCCCGGACCGCCCATTTCAGCGCGACCACCGCCTTCTTCGGGTCGGTGACGACGGGCGTCAGAAGGTGCGGAATGCCGTCGTAGATCGAGAGCTCCAGCATCTTGGGGTCGATCATGATCAGGCGGCACTCCTCCGGCTTCAGCCGGTAGAGCAGCGACAGGATCATGGTGTTGATCGCGACGGACTTGCCGGAGCCGGTGGTGCCGGCGATCAGCAGGTGCGGCATGCGCGCGAGCTCGGCGATCACCGGCTCGCCGCCGATCGTCTTGCCGAGGCAGAGCGGCAACCGCATCTTGGCCTTCTCAAAGTCGGCGGAGGCCAGCAGTTCGCGCAGGTAGACGGTCTCGCGGCGCGCGTTCGGCAACTCGATGCCGATGGCGTTGCGGCCGGGAATGACGGCGACGCGGGCCGCGACCGCGCTCATGGAGCGGGCGATGTCCTCGGCGAGGCTGATGACGCGGCTCGACTTCACGCCGGGCGCGGGCTCCAGCTCATAGAGCGTCACCACGGGGCCGGGCTTGACGTTGATGATGGCGCCGCGGACGCCGTAGTCCTGCAGCACCGCCTCCAGCATGCGCGCGTTCTGCTCCAGCGCCTCGTGGCTGACCTGGGGAGCGATCGTGCGCTTGGGCTCGGCCAGCAGCGAGAGCGGCGGCAGCTCGTAGCCGTCGCGGTCGAGCAGCGAGGGCTGCGCCTCGCGCGCCAGACGGCGGCCAGGCTTGGGCGCGGCCGGGGGCGCGGCGACCCGGCCTATCGGCCGATCTCCAGCCGCAAGCTGCAGCGGGGCGCCGCCCAGAACGGAGGGGGTCTCGCGGCGCAGCGGCGGCTCGCGACGCTCTTCGCCCACGCCGAAGCCGGGCTCGCGCCGCAGCGGAGCGCCGAGGTCCTCGTCGTCGCGGGAGGCGCGCTCGAGGATGCGGGACAGCGCGCGGTCGTCGTCGCGCTCTCCGCCCCGGCGGGAGAAGGCGCGCCCGGCGGCGGCCTTCGCCGACAGCGCCCAGTGGGTGAGCAGGCCGAGCGAGATCAGGCGGCGGTCGTCGTCGTCCTCGTAAGGATCGGCTTCGGCCTCCGGCGCGGCCGACGTGCGCTCGGCCGTCATGCGCGGCTCGGCGCGGGCGGCCGACAGCGGCGGCGCGGCGCGGGCCGGCTCGTCGGCCTCGGCGCGGCGGAACGTCGGCGTGGCCCCGATCGCGAGCGCGAAGGCCACCGCGCCGCCGCCGGCGAGCGCCGCAGCTACGCCGGCGCGGATGGCGCCGCTGGCGATCCCCAGGGCGTCCGCGGTCATGAGGACGAGATCGCCGAGCACGCCGCCGAGGCCGGTCGGCAGAGGCCAGGACGGCGTCGCCGGCAGCAGCCCGGCGCCTCCCGCGATCAGCGTCGCGGCGAGCGGCCAGGCAAGAAGCTTGATCTTCTCGCGCTCGACCGCGCGGTGGGTCAGCAGACGCCAGCCCCAGATGGCGACGGGGAGCACAAAGACTGCGGCGGCGAGGCCGAAGGTCTGCGTCAGAAGGTCGGCGACCACCGCCCCGAGCGGGCCAAGCGCGTTGTGGACCGGACCGTTGGTGGCGTGGCTGAAGCTCGGGTCCTGCACCGACCAGGTCGCGAGGGCGACGGCGGCGAGCGCGCCGAGCGCGACCAGGGCCAGCCCGCCGAGCTCCGTCGCCCGCTTCAGCAGCGTGTCGCGCAGGCTGTCCGGCAGCAGAGCGACCGACTGGAAGCCGCGCGAGCGGGAGCGGACGGCCCGCACCTCAGGACGCCTCGGCCGCGCGGCCGGACTTCCGACGCGACATGCCCCTGCGGACGGCTTCGCCACCCGCGATTTCGTCCTTGCAACGCACCTGCATGAACGACGCGACCCTTCTGAACGCTTGACCGACATGTGGTCGATCGTTTCTCAGAGTCTTAGCCCGAGACGGTTAAGAGGGCCTTACCCCGCGGCCTCAGACGGCGCCAAGACACCTCTCTCCGCGCGCTGATGCGGCGCTCCACGAACGCAAAAGGCCCCGGCTTGCGCCGGGGCCTTTCGAGGTTTGGGATCGACGGCCGCACGACCGCGGCCGGAGATCTCAGAGGTTGTAGGCGCGCTCGCCGTGCTCGGTGACGTCGAGGCCTTCGCGCTCCTTGTCCTCGGTCACGCGGAGACCGATGACCACGTCGACGATCTTGTAGATGATGAACGAGCCGATGCCCGACCACAGGATCGTGACGCCGACGCCCTTGAGCTGGGCGATCACCTGCGTGGCCAGGTCGTAGGCGCCCGCGGTGCCGGCGCCGTTGTCGAGCGTGTAATCCACCACGCCCGCGCCGCCGAGGGCCGGGTTGACCAGGATGCCGGTGGCGATGGCGCCCAGGATGCCGCCGACGCAATGGACGCCGAAGACGTCCAGCGAGTCGTCGTAGCCGAGGGCGTTCTTCACGCTGGTGCAGGCGATGAAGCAGACCACGCCGGCGCCGAGGCCGAGGACGATCGAGCCCATCGGGCCGGCGAAACCGGCGGCCGGGGTGACCGCGACGAGGCCGGCGACGGCGCCGGAGGCCAGACCGAGCATGCTCGGGTGACCCTTGGCCATCCACTCCACGAACATCCAGGCGAGAGCCGCTGCGGCGGTCGCGAGGAAGGTGTTGATCATGGCGAGAGCGGCGTAGCCGTTGGCCTCGAGGTTGGAGCCGGCGTTGAAGCCGAACCAGCCGACCCACAGCAGGCCGGCGCCGACCAGGGTGAGGGTGAGGGAGTGGGGCGCCATCAGCTCCTTGCCGTAGCCGATGCGCTTGCCGAGGACGAGCGCGCCGACGAGGGCGGTGATGCCGGCGTTGATGTGCACGACGGTGCCGCCGGCGAAGTCGATCGCGCCGAAGCTCCAGATCAGACCCGCGGTAGCGACGGTCTCTTCAGCCGGATGAGTCGCGGCGAACTCCGGACCGCCCCAGAACCACACCATGTGGGCCATCGGGAAGTAGATGAACGTGACCCAGAGGACCGTGAACAGCAGCAGCGCCGAGAACTTGATGCGCTCGGCGAAGGCGCCGACGATCAGGGCCGGCGTGATCGCGGCGAAGGTCATCTGGAAGCAGACGAACACCAGCTCGGGGATCACGACGCCGCGCGAGAAGCTCTCGACCACGGTGGTGACGTCGACGCCCGCAAGGAAGGCCTTCGAGAAGCCGCCGACGAAGGGGTTGAGCGAGCCGCCGTCGGTGAAGGCGAGCGAGTAGCCGTAGACGACCCAGATGATCATCACGAGGCAGGAGATCGCCATCACCTGCATGAGCACCGACAGCATGTTCTTGGTGCGGACGAGGCCGCCGTAGAACAGCGCGAGGCCGGGAACGGTCATCAGCAGCACGAGGATGGTGGACAGCAGCATCCAAGTGGTGTCGCCCTTGTTGGGCACGGGGGCGGCCGGAGCGGCGGCGGCCGCGGGCGCGGCCGCGTCCTGCGCGTAGGCCGCGGTCGCGAGCATCAGGCCGGCCGTCAAAGCCGGGGCTCCCCAGCGGAGCACGGAACTCAGTTTCATCGAGTGAACTCCCGAAGACGTCGGATAGGGTTGGGGCGTCGACCGCGGCTCGTCAGAGCGCGTCGTTGTCGGTCTCGCCGGTGCGGATGCGCACCGCCTGGTCGATCGAATGGACGAAGATCTTGCCGTCGCCGATCTGGCCGGTCTTGGCGGCGGCGGCGATCGCCTCGACCACCTTCTCGACCGACCCGGCCGCGACCGCGACCTCGATCTTCAGCTTCGGCAGGAAGCTCACGGCGTATTCCGCGCCGCGGTAGATTTCGGTGTGCCCCTTCTGCCGCCCGTACCCTTTGACCTCGGTGACGGTCAGCCCGTGAACGCCGATCCCGGTCAGGGCGTCGCGGACCTCGTCCAGCTTGAATGGCTTGATGATGGCCATCACGAGTTTCATGCGTCGCTTCCCCGTTGGCCCGCCGGGCCGGCGCATGGTCGCGCGCGGCGCCGGGAGACAGTTGCGTGGTCCGAGACGACAGCACGACGCGGCTGCGTCGTCGGGTCTCGCCGGCGCGGGGAATTCAAGGGTCGTGCCAACTGATGGAACGGTTGGGAAAACGTTGATTCCGCCAGCTTCCAGCGACGCCGGGACGGAATAGTGTCACGCTCTACGGGCAAGTTGCATGATTTATATGCAAAAAGCCTAATTATGCGGCCGTCAAATTAGGCGTCCGCATGGCGACGCTTAGGAAGTGAGCAATACCGTCGCCGGTTTATGCGCCAGGGCGGCGCCGGCGGATCAAACCTTCCTGCGCGACCGAGGCCACGAGTTGGCCGGATTCCGTGTAGATCCGCCCGCGCGTGAACCCCCGGGCGCCGCCGGCGAAGGGACTGTCCTGAGTGTAAAGCAGCCACTGGTCCGCCCGGAACGGCCGGTGGAACCAGAGCGCGTGATCCAGGCTTGCGGCCTGGATCTCGCCCGAGAACACCGAACTGCCGTGAGCCACAAGCGCGGTGTCCAGCAGCGTCATGTCGGAAGCGTAGGCGAGCACGCACTGGTGGATCGCGGGATCCTCGGGCAGCGCGGCGGTGGTCCGGATCCACACGCTCTGGTGCGGCGGCCGCGGCTTACCGTCCAGATAACGCATGGGGTCCACGTGCCGGAGCTCGATCGGCCGCTCGCGCTCGAAGTAATTGCGGATCGCCTCCGGCATGGTCGGCATCAGCTGCTCCTTGAGCGTGCGCTCGTCGGGCAGGTCTTCGGGCCGTGGAACCTCAGGCATGTCGAGCTGATGCTCGTAGCCCTCCTCGTCGAGATGATAGGAGGCCGACATCGAGAAGATGGCCTCGCCGTGCTGGATCGCGACGACGCGACGGGTGACGAAGCTGCGGCCGTCGCGGATCGGGTCGACCTCGTAGATGATCGGCGTCTTGGGATCGCCCGGGCGCATGAAGTAGCCGTGGAGCGAGTGGGGCGGGCGGCCGTCGACGGTGCGGGTCGCCGCCACCAGCGCCTGGCCCACGACCTGGCCGCCGAACACCCGTTGCCAGCCGGTCTGCGGGCTCAGGCCCCGAAACAGGTTCTTCTCCAGCGGCTCGAGGTCGAGAATCTTCAACAGATCGGCGACGGCGGACATGCGGATTCCCTGACTCGTGCGTTGTGCGAGCATGGACGCAGCGCGTCCGGCGTCAAGGCGCGGCCCGGTCGATCCGAACGGAGCCTCGGCGCGAGCGAAAGCGAGCGCGCCGGCCGACGCGCGGAGGACCAGCCGATGCTGTTCGCCATCCTGATGACCGTCTGCCGCGCGACCGATCCGAGCGCGTGCCACGAGGAGCGGGTCGAGTTCGAAGGTCCGGCGATGGGCTGCATCGTCAGCGCCCAGCCGGTCGTCGTCGACTGGACCGACCGCCATCCCAAGTGGACGGTGAAATCCTGGAAATGCCGGCCGCGCTAGGCCGTGCTATCACGCGCCTCATGACCGCTCCCGCCACGTCCTCCGCTCCCCTCGACGTCGCCGTCGCCGGCGCCGGCGCCGCGGGCCTCGCTCTCGCCGTGGCGCTGAAGCGGGCGCTGGGCCCCGGCCTCAGGATCACGGCGTTCGATCCAGCGCTCGGACGCGAGCCGCGAGACGACGGCCGCGCCTCCATGCTTGCGGCCGACGTCAGGCGCTTTCTCAGCGATCTCGGCGGCTGGCCGGAGGCGGCCTCCCCGGTCTCCGGGCTCCGGATCACCGACAGCCGGCTCGACGACGTCCTCCGCCCGATCTTTCTCGAGCTTGGAGCGAAGATTGCGGGCGAGCCTTTCGCCCACATGGCGTTCGACGCGGATCTGCGAGCGGCCCTGCGCGCGCAGGCCGAAGCCCTGGGCGTCGGTCTGGCCGCCGACGGCGTCGTCGGGCATCGGTCCGCGAGCGGGGGCCTTGCGCTTTCGCTCGCTTCGGGCGGAGAGACGACAGCGCGCCTTCTGGTCGCCGCCGATGGCGCGCGGTCGAGCGTGAGGGAGCGCGCGACAATCGCGGCCCACGTGATGGCCTACGACCAGATCGCGTTGACCGCGACCCTCGCCCACGAGCGGCCGCACGACGGCATCGCGACCCAGCACTTCCTGCCGGGCGGCCCCTTCGCGATGCTGCCGCTGGCCGGGAACAGGTCCGCGCTGGTGTGGAGCGAGCGGCGCGCGGCCGCCGAGGCCGTGATGGCATCCGACGACGCCGCGTTCCTGGCCGAAGTCGAACGCCGCGCCGGGCCCGCGTTCGGCGCGATCACGCTGGCGGGGCGCCGCGGGTCCTTCCCGCTGCGGCTGCTGCTGGCCCGGAGCTTCGTGGGAGACCGGGTCGCGCTTGTCGCCGACGCCGGCCATGTGGTGCATCCGCTCGCCGGTCAGGGCCTGAACGTCGGGCTGCGCGACGTCATGGCGCTCGCGAGCGTCGTGGCGGAGGCCGCCCGCGCGGGCGAGGACTGGGGAGCCCCCCAGACGCTCGACCGCTACGAGCGCGCGCGACGGTTTGACGTCGCCGCGCTCGCCGCGGCGACCGATGGGCTCTATCGGCTGTTCCGCTCTGACGCCGCCCGCCTTGCGCGCGACGTCGGCATGGGGCTCGTTGACCGGACGCCGGCGCTCAAACGGAAGATCGTCGAGATCGCGGCCGGCGGCTGAACGCCGGTCTCAATCCTCGAGCGGGCGAGCCTCGTCCGGCAGCATGATCGGAATGCCGTCGCGGATGGGATAAGCGAGCTTGGCGGGCTTCGAGATCAGCTCCTGGCGCGCCGCGTCATAGGTCAGCGTCGCCTTGGTGAGCGGGCACACCAGGATCTCGAGCAGCTTCGGATCGACGCCGCTGGCGCGGGGCGGAAGGTCGGTCGCGTCGGTCATTGCAGTGATGAACTCGCATCGCCGCGCGCTTTGGCCAGCTCCATCTCCGTGACGGCGACCAGGATCTCAGCGCGCGACTTGAGATCCGGAGCTTCGAGCAGCGCCTGCTTCTCGCGGGCGCCGAAGGGGCTCATCATGGCGAGCGCGTTGACGAGCGCCTCGTTGGGCGCACGACGGATGCCGTCCCAGTCGGCCTCGAGCTCGTTGGCGGCGAGATAATCCTTGAGCGTCTTGAGCAGAGCCTCGCGGTCGACATCCTCCTGGCCTTCGCCGGGCGCGAGATCGAGAGCGAACTCGTCGAACGTCACGCGCGCCTGCCTGTAGGGCGTCGCGGCGGTCAGCTCCTCGACAAGCGCGAACCGCGCGACGCCCGTCAGGGTGACGAGATAACGGCCGTCGCCTGTCTCCGCGAAGGCCGTCAGGCGGCCGGCGCAGCCGACGCGGACAAGGGCCGGCCGCTCCTCGTCGTCGGAGGCCTCCGGCGTCGGCTGGATCAGCCCGATCAGGCGGTGGGACCGGATCGAGTCCTCGATCATCGCGAGATAGCGCGGCTCGAAGATGTTGAGGGGCAACTCGCCCCGCGGCAGCAGCAGGGCGGCGCGCAGCGGAAACAGAGGGAGGACGGCCGGAAGCTCGTCGAGCTTATGGTAGACGATGTTGGAGGCCATCCCGCCACCCTCTCACGAGAACAGCAACGAGGACAGGCGCTTCCGGCCCGCGATCGTGTGCTCGTCCTTCGGCCCCCAGGCCTCGAACAGGGTCACGAGCTCCTTGCGGGCGCCGTCGTCGTTCCACGCGCGGTCGCGCTTGACGATCTCGAGCAGGTGGCCGACCGCCTCTTTCCGCAGACCCGCGGCCGCAAGCCCGACGGCGAGATCGAAGCGCGCCTGATGGTCGGCCGGATCCGCCGCGACCTTGGCCTCGAGCGGGGCGAGATCGCCGACGGCCGCAGCCTTCTCGGCGAGTTCGATCTGCGCCCGCGCGGCCGCAAGCGCCGGGTCGCCGGCCTTCGCCTCGGGGGCGGCGTCGAGCGTCGCCTTCGCCGCGGCGAGGTCGCCCTGGGCGATGAGCGCGCGGGCGAGGCCCCCGATCGCCGCGACCTCCTCCGGCTCCTCCGCGAGAATGTCGGCGAAGATCGCGGCGGCGGTTACTGCGTCGCCCTCCGCCAGCGTCGCCTCGGCCTCCGCAAGCGCCTCGGCGATCCCGCCGCCGCCGACCGGCTCGCCCAGCAGCCGTTCCACGAACGCCTGCACCTGCGCCTCCGGCAGCGCGCCCATGAAGCCGTCGACCGGCTGGCCGCGGGTGAAGGCGAACACCGCCGGAATCGACTGCACGCCGAGCTGGCCCGCGATCTCCGGGTATTGGTCGATGTTCATCTTGGCGAGCTTGACCTTGCCGCCCGCCGCCTTGACCACCTTCTCGAGCACGGGGGTGAGCTGCTTGCAGGGGCCGCACCAGGGCGCCCAGAAGTCGACGAGAACCGGGACGGTCTGGGACGCCTGGACCACGTCGGCCATGAAGGTCCGGGTCGTGGTCTCGACGATGAGGCCGTCGGCGGCTCCGACGGGGGGCGTGGCGCCATCGGCGAGCGTCATGCGCGGTCTCCTGATGAGGACGGCGGACGCAGTGATCCGCAGCTTTCGTTGGCGTGACAGATGGGGGAACCGGAGCGCGAATGCAAATGGGCCGCGCCGGCCCGCAGGGCAGATGGTCGCGGAGCCCGGGGTGGACAACCGCCCCCCGTTCCGAGGCATTGTGGACCCAAGACCCACACGATCCGCAAAGGACACCGCCGCCGATGACCGACACGCCCCTGGCTGACACCCCAAAGGCCCGCCGCAAGGTCGTCGTGGTTGGCGCAGGCTTCGCCGGGCTCACCGTCGCGCGCGGCCTCGCCAAGGCGGACGTGGATGTGACGGTGCTGGACCGGCACAACTACCACTGCTTCCAGCCGCTGCTCTACCAGGTCGCGACCGCCGAACTCTCGCCGGCGGACATCGCCTGGCCGATCCGGCACGTGCTGAAGTACCAGGCCAACGCCAAGGTGCTGCTGGCGAACGTCACCGGCGTCGACGTCGAGAACAAGCGCGTCGTCGCCGACACGGTGACCGTGCCTTACGACGAGCTCGTGCTCGCGACCGGCGCCACGCACTCCTACTTCGGGCGCGACGACTGGGCGGCCTTCGCCCCCGGCCTGAAGCGGATCGAGGACGCCACCGTCATCCGCCGCAAGCTGCTGATCGCCTTCGAGCGGGCGGAGCTCGCCGACGACCCGGCCGAGCGCGAGCAGCTGCTGACCTTCGCGATCGTGGGCGCGGGCCCGACCGGCGTGGAGATGGCGGGCGCCATCGTCGAGGTCGCGAAGCATGTGATGCCGTCCGACTTCCGCCGAATCGACCCGCGCACCGCCCGCGTCATCCTGATCGAGGCCGGGCCGCGCGTGCTGCCAGCGTTCCCGGAGACGCTGTCGGCCTACACCCACGCCTCGCTCGAGAAGATGGGCGTGGACGTTCGGGTTAACACGCGGGTAACAAACTGCGACGCGAGCGGCGTCGATCTCGAGGGCGGGCGACTGGACGCGTCAACCGTGATCTGGGCGGCCGGCGTGGTCGCCTCGCCCGCCGGCGTCTGGCTCGGCGCGCCGAGCGACCGGGCCGGCCGCGTGCAGGTGGAGAAGGACCTGACGGTCCCGGGCCACCCCGAGATCTTCGTCATCGGCGACACCTCCTCCGTCTCCCGCGAGGACGGCTCCCCGGTGCCGGGCGTCGCGCCCGCCGCCAAGCAGATGGGCGTCTACGTGGCGGACGTGATCGCGTCGCGCGCCCGCGACGCCGTCCCGCCGCCGGCCTTCCGCTACAAGCACCAGGGCGATCTCGCGACCATCGGGCGGAAGTCCGCGGTGGTGAAGCTGCCCTACATGAACCTGACCGGAATCACGGCCTGGCTGTTCTGGTCCGTCATCCACGTGTTCTTCCTGATCGGCGTGCGCCACCGCATCGCCGTCGCGTTCAAGTGGGTGTGGGACTTCATGACCTTCCAGCGCGGCGCGCGGCTCATCACCGACCAGAAGGACCAGATCTGAGCGGCCGCTCCCGCCCGATCGGAACCGAGTCCTAAGCTCTGGAGTTTGTTCGTCGAGACCACACGGAGGCGACGATCATGTTCAAGGGCGGGCTTCTCTGGCTGATCGGCATTCCGCTGCCGATCATTCTCATTCTCTGGTTCCTCGGCTACCTGAGCTGAGGCCACGAAAAAGGCCCCGGAGATCGCTCCCCGGGGCCTTTTTCGTTGTCTTGTGGGCGTTAGAGGTTCCGCAAGTGCCGCGCAGGGGTCTCGCCCAGGATGCGCCAGGTGCCGACAAGGCCGAGCACGATGGTCAGCACCAGCGCGACAAGCGCGGCGCCGCCCGCCCCGACAGGGTCGAACCAGAAGTCGATGCGCATGATCTCGGTCGCGACCGCCCAGGCCGCAAGCGAGCCGACGACGAGGCCGAAGACCGCGGTCACCAACCCCAGCAGTGCGTACTCCGCCGCAAAGGCCGCGAGCAGGCGGCCACGAGTAGCGCCCAGCGTCTTCAGCACCACCGCTTCGTAGACCCGGCGGCGGTGGCCCGCGGCGAGCGCGCCCGCCAGCACGAGGATGCTCGCGACCAGCGTCACCCCGCTCGCGGCGCGGATCGCCAGCGCGAGGTTGCCGACGATGGCCTCGATAGCGGTGAGCGCGTCCTTCACCCGGATCGCCGTCATCGTGGGGAAGTCGCGCGTCAGGTCCCGGAGCAGGCCGAGCTCCTTCGCGTCGCCGGCGCCTTGCGGGAAGCCGACGGTCGCGAGCGTCATGTACGGCGCGCCGGCGAAGGCGTTCGGCGAGAACACCATGAAGAAGTTGATCCCCATGGTCTCCCAGTGGATCTCGCGCAGGTTCGCGACCTTCGCGGTGATCGTCCGGCCGAGCACGTTGACGCCGATCTCATCGCCGACCTTGAGCCGAAGGCCCTCGGCCAGCCGCCGGTCGAACGAGACCAGCGGCGGTCCGGCGTAGTCCGCCGGCCACCATTCGCCCGAGATCACCGTCGAGCCTTCGGGCGCCGTCGCGGAGAAGGTGACGCCGCGGTCGCCGCGCAGCGCCCAGCGGGACTCGGGATCGACGGCCGCGTCTTCGGAAGGCTCGCCCTTCAACGACACGATCGAGCCGCGCAGCATTGGCGTGCTGTTGAAGTCCGCCTCGGGCGCCTTCGCTTTCACCACCTCTGCGAAGCGCTCCCGCTCGGTGGAGGGGATGTCGAGGAAGAAGAACGCCGGCGCCTTCTGAGGCAGCTCGTTCGAGAGCTGGCGGCGGATCGAGGAGTCGATCAGCGTCAGCGCCACCAGCAGCACGAGCCCGAGACCGAGCGACATGACGACGGACGGCGTCAGCGCGCCCGGCCGGTGGACGTTGGCGAGCGCGAGCTTCAGCTCCACCCGCTTCGGCCGCGGCAGCCGCGCGGCGACCGCCATGATGCCCCAGGAGATCAGTCGCAACGCAATGAAAGCGCCGATCGTCGCGACGACG
Source organism: Methylopila sp. Yamaguchi (assembly GCF_002897035.1). GTDB lineage: Bacteria > Pseudomonadota > Alphaproteobacteria > Rhizobiales > Methylopilaceae > Methylopila. The sequence continues at coordinate 34,981 of NZ_BAUX01000021.1, read as the reverse complement.
AAGGCGGTGGCGATGCGCCGGTCGTAGGCCGCGAACACCGCAAGCCCGGCAAGCGCCGCGGCGGCCAGGCCGGTCGCGACCATGTAGCCGAGGCGAGGATAGCGGCGGTCCGGCGCGATCGCGTCGCGGAACAGCGCCGCGACCGGCACGTCATGCGCGCGCCCGAGCGGCCAGAACGCGAAGGCGAGCGCGGTCAGGCCGCCGTAGGCCGCGGCGAGCGCCAGCTCCCGCGGGAAGATCGACGGCGCGAGCGGCAGCGGCAGCAGGCCTTTGAGCGCAGCGGCCGCTCCGAACGGGATCGCCGCGCCCAGGACCAAGCCGATGGCGACGCCCAGCGCGCCGAGCGCCGCCACCTCGATCAGGTGGACGAGAAAGACGGTCCGCCCGGAGGCGCCGACGCTCTTCAGAATGGCGATGGTGTTGCGCTTGCGGTCGACGAAGGCGGAGATCGCGTTGGCGACGCCCACCCCGCCGACCACGAGCGCGGCGAGGCCGACGATCGTGAGAAACTGGGTGAAACGGTCGACGTTGCGCTGCAGCTGCGGCGCGGCGTTGAGGCGGGAGCGGGCTTCAAAGCCGGAGCCCTTCGCCTCGCGCTCGACGTCGGCAAGCAGCGCCCGCACCGCGTCGTCGCTCGGCTCGCCGGGCATCGCGACCCGGTAGGACCAGCGCACGAGGCTGCCGGGCTGCAGCAGGCCCGAGGCCTTGAGCGCGGGCTCGGACACCAGCACGCGCGGGCCGAAGCCGACGCCGTCCGACAGCTTGTCCGGCTCCTGCGTCAGGGTCGCGCGGATGTCGAAGCGGGAGGAGCCGATCTCGATGCGATCCCCGACCTTGACGTCCAGCCGGGCGAGCAACGCCGGGTCGACCGCCGCGCCGAACGCGCCGTCCTTTACCGCCAGAAGCTCCGGCAGCGGCGCGGCGGGCTCGGTCGTGGCGCGGCCGACCATCGGCCAAGCTCCGTCGACCGCCTTGAGTTCGATCAGCGTCGAGTCGCCGGAGGCCGCGCGGCCCATGGAGCGCATGGTGGCCACCGTCGCGATCCGGCCTTTGGCCTCCAGCAGCGTCCGCTCGGCGGGCGTGGCCTCCCGGTGCATCAGCGCGAAGGCGGCGTCGCCGCCGAGGATGGCGCGACCCTCGCGCTGCAGGCCCTCGGTCAGCCCGCGCGACAGCGAGCCGACGCCCGCGATCGCCGCGACGCCGAGCGCGAGGCACCCGAGGAACACGATGAACCCCTGCACCCCTCCGCGCAGATCGCGCGCGGCGAGCCGGAACGGAATGGGCAGGCGAAACGCGGAGCGGCGGTCGGCGGGGCGGGCGGCGGCGACGTCGCTCACGCCGCGGCCTCCACTAGATCCTCAATCCGGCCCGAACGCAGGCGCACCGTCCGGCCGCAACGCGCGGCGAGCGCGGGATCATGCGTGACGAGCACCAGCGTCGCGCCACGCTCGGCGGTCTTGGCGAACAGCAGGTCGGCGATCTGCCGGCCGGTCGTCTCATCGAGATTGCCGGTAGGCTCGTCAGCCACCAGCAGCTCCGGCCGCGAGCTGAGCGCCCGCGCGAGCGCGACGCGCTGCTGCTCGCCGCCCGAGAGCTCCGCCGGATGATGATCGAGCCGATGCCCGAGCCCGACCGCGGCGAGCTCCGCCTTGGCGCGCTCAATCGCGTCGTTCACGCCCGCGAGCTCCAGCGGCACCGCGACGTTTTCGAGCGCGGTCATGGTGGGGATGAGGTGGAAAGACTGGAACACGACGCCTACGTTGCGGCCGCGGAAGCGCGCGAGGCCGTCCTCGTCCAGCGCGCCGAGATCCTGGCCCAGGATCGAGACCGTTCCGCCATCCGGGCGCTCCAGGCCTGCGAGCGTCATGAGGAGGGTGGACTTGCCGGACCCAGACGGGCCGACCAATCCGACCACTTCGCCTCGCCCTATAACAAGGCTCACGTCCTTCAGGATGTGGACCCGCGCGGGACCCTGGCCCAGCGACAGATTGACGTTTCGGAGTTCGATCGCAGACATGAAGCCTCTGGTCTCGGCGCGGAACGCGCCTGTGCGGCGCAGCATCACGTCAGATAACGACGGGAACGCGGCGCGCCAGCCGTCCCGCCGCGCCTTGCTGGCGCTCGCCGCCGCCGCTCTCGCAAGCGTGATGCCTCTGCGTACGGCGCGCGCCCAGTCTCCGATCAGACTGGTCGCCTTCGGAGATAGCCTTACGGCCGGCTACGGGCTCGGGCCGCGGGAAGGCTTCGCGCCGCGTCTGGAGGCGGCGCTCAAGAGCCGCGGGCACAATGTCGTGGTCGCGAACGCCGGCGTCTCCGGCGACACCGCGAGCGGCGGCGCCGATCGGCTGGACTGGTCGGTGCCGGACGGGACCGACGGCGTGATTGTGGAGCTCGGCGCGAACGACATGCTCCGCGGCGTCGACCCGAAGATCACGCGCGCCGCGCTGACCCGCATCCTTGACCGTCTGGCGGCCCGCAAAATCCCCGCCATGCTCGCCGGCATGCGCGCCTCGCCGAACCTCGGGTCGGACTACGTCAGGCGGTTCGAGAGCATCTATCCCGACCTTGCGAAAGAGCGCGGCCTGGTGCTTTACCCGTTCTTCCTCGAAGGCGTGGTTGGCGACCGCTCCCTCAATCTTCCTGACGGCCTGCACCCCACCGCCAAGGGGGTGGACGTGGTGGTCGCAAACATCACGCCGACGGTCGAAAAATTTCTCGCCCAGATCGCCGCGCGGCGATCGTAAGCCCGCCACCCCTCAGCACTGCGTCCCGCCCCGCGCTGGCGGCTGCGGGCGCGCTGCCGACCTCAACGCAAAGGCCTATTCGATGGAGTATCGCAAGCTCGGGCGGACGGAGCTCGACGTCAGCGTCGTGTGCCTCGGCACCATGACCTTCGGCGAGCAAAACACCGAGGCTGAGGGCCATGCGCAGATGGACCGCGCTCGCGACGCGGGCGTGAACTTTCTCGACGCCGCCGAGCTCTACCCGATCCCGCCGAAGCCCGAGACGCAGGGGAGGACCGAGGAGATCATCGGCTCCTGGCTCGCGGACCGCGGTGGCCGCGACAAGACGATCGTCGCCACCAAGGTGGTCGGCCGCACCGTGATGGAGTGGTTCCGAAAGGACGGCTCGAAGGGCGAGCTGTCGCGCGGCCAGATCCGCGAGGCGGTCGAAGGCAGCCTGCGGCGGCTTCGCACCGACTACATCGACCTCTACCAGCTGCATTGGCCGGACCGGGAGGTGACGCAGTTCGGCTCGAACCCGGTCGTCTTCCGCCCGGTGGAGCCGGCGCCGGGCGAGCACCCGATCCACGAGACGCTGGAGATCCTTGGCGAGCTGGTGCGTGAGGGCAAGATCCGTCACATCGGGCTCTCGAACGAAAGCGCTTGGGGGACCATGCGCTTCCTTGCCGAATCCGACGCCCGCGGGCTGCCGCGCGTGGCTTCGATCCAGAACGCGTACAATCTTCTGAACCGCACCTTCGAGACCAACCTCGCCGAGGTCGCCCTGCGCGAGGACGTCGGGCTGCTGGCCTATTCGCCGCTGGGCCAGGGCTATCTCACGGGCAAGTACCGCGACGGCGCGCTGCCCGCCGGCGCCCGCAAGACGCTGTTCGACCGCCTCCAGCGCTACGAGACGGCGGGGGCGGAAGGCGCGGTGGAGGCCTATTGCGATCTAGCTGGGGAGATCGGCTGGAGCGCCGCCCATCTCGCCTTGAAGTTCGCCGCGACCCGGTCCTTCATGACCTCCGTGATCATCGGCGCGACCACTCTGGAGCAGCTCGACCACGACCTCGCGGCCTTCGACCAGCCGTGGTCGGAGGACATCGAAGCCCGCGTCGACGCCATCCACAAGGTCCGCGCGAATCCTTGTCCCTGAGGGCCTGACCGCCGCGGGACGCGTGTTGCGAGGAGACGCGCCATGCCGCGGCTGTTCACCGCGATCGAGGTGCCCGAGGACATCGGCCTCGCGCTTTCCGGCTACCGCGGCGGTCTGTCCGGCGCGCGCTGGATCGACGTCGAGAACTACCACGTCACCCTGCGCTTCCTCGGCGACGTGGACGAAGGCGTCGCGCAGGAGGCGGCCTACCTGCTGGGCGCGATCCGGCGTCCGCCGTTCGACGTGGCGATCGAGGGCCTCGACGCCTTCGGCGGCGCGCGGCCGCGGGCGCTGATCGCCAAGGTCGCGCCCTCGCCCGCCATCCTCGAGCTGCAGGCCGAGCACGAACGGTTGATGCGTCGGGCGGGGCTCCCGGCGGAGTCGCGCAAGTTCACGCCGCACGTGACGCTGGCGCGCCTGCGCGACGCCTCGCCCCGCGCGGTCGCGGACTATCTCGGCCTCCGCGGCGGGCCGGCGCGGCTGTCGTTCCGGGCGGAGCAGTTCGTGATCTACTCCTCGCGCGATTCCGTCGGCGGCGGCCCCTATGTGGTCGAGGCGGCCTATCCGCTGAGATGAACGGGCGGCCTCCCATATGAGGCCGAGAGAGCGCGCGCTTCGGAACGGGTTGACCGCCCGCCGGCGCCGGAGCATGACAGCGCGCGAGGAGAAGACCCATGCAGAAGTTCACCACGCTGACGGGCGTCGCCGCCCCCCTGCCGATGATCAACATCGACACCGACATGATCATCCCGAAGCAGTACCTCAAGACGATCAAGCGGACCGGGCTCGGCGCGGGCCTGTTCTCGGAGCTGCGCTACAACGCCGACGGTTCGGAGAACCCGGACTTCGTGCTGAACCAGCCGGCCTACAAGAACGCGGAGATCCTGGTCGCCGGCGACAACTTCGGCTGCGGATCGTCCCGCGAGCACGCTCCCTGGGCGCTGCTGGACAAGGGCATCCGCTGCGTGATCTCGACCTCGTTCGCGGACATCTTCTACAACAACTGCTTCAAGAACGGCATTCTGCCGATCGTCGTGTCCCCGGAGGACCACGCCAAGCTGTTGGACGACGCGGAACGCGGCGCCAACGCCCGGCTGACCATCGACCTCGCGGCGCAGACCATCTCCGGACCGGACGGCGGGACGGTGACCTTCGAGATCGACCCCTTCCGCAAGCGCTGCCTGCTGGAAGGCCTCGACGACATCGGCCTGACGATGGAGAAGGTCGACCGCATCTCCGGTTTCGAGCAGAAGCTCGCCGCCGACCGCCCCTGGGCGTAAATCACCGCAGTGCTCCTCCGGCTCGACCGGAGGACCCACCGCCAGCGCCATCTTGACGCCGCAGATCATGGTCCGCCCAAGCCGGACCATGACGTCTCACGTGTCCTACGACAGAGCCCAACCATGACCCGCCGCCTGATCTCCACCGGTTCGCCCTTCGAGAAGACGGCGGGCTACAGCCGCGCTGTGGTCGACGGCGACCTCGTGTTCGTTTCCGGCACCACCGGCTACGACTACGCCACCATGACGATGCCGGACAGCGTCGAGCAGCAGGCCCGCAACGCCTTCGCGACCATCGAGAAGGCGCTGAAGGACGCCGGCGCGACGTTCGCCGACGTCGTGCAGACCCGCTATTACCTGACCGACCCCGCGACCGCAGGCGAACTGTTCACCGTCACCGGCGAGATCTTCAGCGAGATCCGCCCGGCGAACACCACCGTCGTCTGCGCTCTGATCAAGCCCGAGATGAAGATCGAAATCGAGGTGACCGCCCGCGTCAGGTCGTGACGAGGCGGAGCTTCCGGTCCAGCACGTCAAGAACGCGGGCGAGATCGTGCCCGCGCTTGAGGATCAGCCCGGTGGTCGTGACCACCGCGTAGGCGCCCTGCCGGCGGGCGAGCCTGGGCGTCTTCTCGATGCGGTAGAGCGGCGCCTCGCTCGCGCGCCGGAACACCGAGAACACCGCCTGTTCCTTGAGAAAGTCGATGGCGTAGTCGCGCCACTCGCCGGCCGCCACCATGCGACCGTAGAGCCCCAGGATGGCCTGAAGCTCGCGGCGGTCGAACGAGACCTGGGCGGGAGTGGGTTGCGGGGCGGGCGCCGCAGGCGGGACGCTGGGCGTCGGACGCGGCGTAAAACGTATGGGCTCCTGATCGCTCATGGCGCCTCCTTCATCGCGCCGTCATGATCGCGCCCCGGACGGGGGAGCGCAAGCGGCGCGGCGACGCGGGGGCGATCAGGGCGCGGGCGCGCTCAGGGCCTTGAGGAGCGCCGCCTCGAACTCGGCGGGCGCCTGCACATGCGGGGAGTGCCCGAGCCTATCGAAGGCGACCAGCGTCGCGCCGGGGATCGCCGCCGCCGCGGCGCGACCGAGCGCCGGGTAGTCGCCGAGCGTCTTCGCGATCTCGGGAGCCGCGCGGTTCGCGCCCGGGGCGGTGCGATCGAGCTGGCCGATCATCAGCGTGGTCGGAACCGCGATCTTCGGAAACTCGTACACGACCGGCTGGGTGTAGATCATGTCGCTCGTGCGCGCGGAGGCGCGTTCGACCGCGTCCTTGCCGTCGCCCGCGTACATTCCCGCGTACATGTCGACCCAGCGATCGTAGGGCGCGCGCCATTCGCCGGAGTAGTAGTACTTCAGCTGATAGGCCTTCACGCTGTCGAACGAGGTCTTGCGCTCGGCGGCGAGGAGCTGGTCGATGGGCGCGTAGGGCACGCCCTTAGCCTTCCAGTCCTCGAGGCCGATCGGGTTCACCATCACCAACCGCTCGACCTCAGCCGGATAGCTGAGCGCGTAGCGCGCGGCGAGCATGCCGCCCATGGAATGGCCGACAATCGTGGCGCGCGGGATCTTCAGGCTCTGCAGGAGCGCGTGGGTGTTCGCCGCGAGCTGGTTGAACGAGTACTGGTAGGCGGCCGGCTTCGACGACTTGCAGAAGCCGATCTGGTCCGGCGCGATCACGCGATAGCCCGCCCGCGTGAGCGCGCCGATCGCGCTCTCGAAGGTCGCGGCGCAGAAGTTCTTGCCGTGCAGCGTCACGACCGTCCGGCCGTTCGCGGGGCCGGTCGGCGCGATGTCCATGTAGGCCATCTCGGCCGGCTCGCCCTGCGAGACGAAGGCGAAGGTCATGACCTGATAGGGGTAGGCGAAGCCGTCCAGACGCTCGCCGTAGGCGGCCGCCCCCGCGCCGCCGGCGGAGGCCAGCAGAGCCGCGGCGATAACCGCCAGGCGACGGATCACAAGGGATCTCGCAGACGCGACTGCAGCGTGGGCGCGATCTTCGGCTGGTCGACCTGCGCCGCGCCGAGGATCGGCCCCGGCTGGCCGCCGCTGCCCGCCTGCACGACGATTGCGACGGCGTCGCTGTCGGGGTGGCTGAGTTCGTCGGCCGGCACGTCGAACTTGGCGGCGTCCCCGTTCCAGACGCCCAGGCGGGTCATCTTGCGGACCACGTTGGCGTAGGTGACCGTCCGTCCCGCGTTCTCGCCCCGCCCGATCTGGACGGTGCGCGAGCGCTCGACCGAGAAGGCCCAGACTTCCGCATGGCGAGGTTCGCCCCCGGTCCGCGCCTGGGCGACCGCGACCGACACCCGGCCGTCCGCCGCGGTGACCGCGACCGGAAGCGTCAGGGCGTTGTCGCCGGCTTCGGCGCGGGTCACGACCCCCGCGACCGCCGCGCCGTCGCCGCCGACGGCGGCCTCTCGGCCGTTCACGACGATCTGCGGGGTGTAGATCTTGCGGTCGCCGCGGGTCGCCGCATAGGCGCGCTGCCGCGCGCTGTTGGCGGGGCTCGCCAGCGTGTCGCGCCAGCCGAGATAGTCCCAATAGTCCACGGGCAGCGTCAGCACGAGGTTCTGCCCGTCACGCGCCAGTTCGCTCGCCAGACGGTCGGCCGGCGGGCAGGCCGAACAGCCCTGGCTGGTGAACAGCTCGATCACGCCGCGAGGCGCGGTTTCGCCCGCCTGCGCGACCGGGGCGGCCGCGAGGAAAGAAGCGAAGGCGAGAGCGACGAGACGCATGGGGAACAGCCGGACGTGGGACGCATTCGGGGAGTCGGAGAGTAGGTCGCGACGCCCATGCGAGACCACTCACATGGCGGTGACGCGCGGCCTCGTGATCGACGCGGGTCCCGCAAAGGCGCCTCCGGCGGCGGGGAGCCGGCCGGAGGCAGGAAGATGGCGTCTCGCCGCTTAGGCGGCAAGGCTCCGCAGGACGTAGTGCAGGATGCCGCCGTTCTTGAAGTAGTCGAGCTCGTCCAGCGTATCGATGCGGCAGAGCAGAGGCACCGTCTGCGTCGATCCGTCGGCAGAGACGATTTCCGCGTTCATGGTCATGCGCGGGCGAAGCCCCTCCGCGAGGCCCTTGAGCGTGACCGTCTCGTCGCCCTTGAGGCCGAGCGACTGCCAGCTCGTCCCCTCCTCGAAGGTCAGGGGCACGACGCCCATGCCGACGAGGTTCGAGCGATGGATGCGCTCGAAGGATTGCGCGATCACGGCGCGGACGCCGAGCAGATTGGTGCCTTTCGCCGCCCAGTCGCGCGACGAGCCGGTGCCGTACTCCTTGCCGGCGAAGACGACCAGCGGCACGCCCTCGGCCTTATACTTCATGGCCGCGTCGTAGATCGGCAGCTGCTCGCCGTCCGGATAATGCTTGGTCATGCCGCCTTCGACGCCAGCCAGCATCTGGTTCTTGATGCGGATGTTGGCGAAGGTGCCGCGCATCATGACCTGATGGTTGCCGCGACGGGTGCCGTACTGGTTGAAGTCCGCCGGGCGCACCTGATGGTCGCGCAGGTATTCGCCCGCGGGGCTCGCCTGCTTGATCGAGCCCGCCGGCGAAATGTGGTCGGTGGTGATCGAGTCGAGGAACAGGCCAAGGATGCGGGCGTTCTCGATGTCCGTCACCGGCTTCGGCTCGCGGTCCATGCCCTCGAAGTACGGCGGGTTCTGGACGTAGGTCGAGCGGTCGTCCCAGGCGTAGGTCTCGCCCTGCGGCACGGTGATCTTCTGCCAGTTGACGTCGCCCTTGAACACGTCGGCGTACTTCTCCTGGAACATCGCCTTGGTGACGTTCTCGCGGATGAACTGGGCGACTTCCCTGTTCGAAGGCCAGATGTCCTTGAGGTAGACCGGGCCGTCCGCGCCCTGGCCGAGCGGCTCGGTGGCGAGGTCGATCTGGAGAGAGCCCGCCAGCGCGTAGGCCACGACCAGCGGCGGCGAGGCGAGGTAGTTCGCCTTCACGTCCGGGTTCACGCGGCCTTCGAAGTTGCGGTTGCCGGAGATGACGGCGCCCGCCACGAGGTCATGGGCGTTGATCGCCTCGGAGATCGGCTCCGGCAGCGGGCCGGAGTTGCCGATGCAGGTGGTGCAGCCGAAGCCCACGAGGTTGAAGCCGAGGGCGTCGAGGTCGTCCTGCAGACCAGCGGAGGCGAGATAGCCCTCGACCACCTGGGAGCCGGGCGCAAGCGAGGTCTTCACCCAGGGCTTCGACTTCAAGCCCTTGGCGACGGCGTTGCGGGCGAGCAGGCCCGCCGCGATCAGCACGCTGGGGTTCGAGGTGTTGGTGCAGGAGGTGATTGCGGCGATCGTCACGTCGCCATGGCCGAGATCGTAGTCCGTGCCGGCGACGGGCACGCGCTTGCCGGCCTCGCCCGGCTTCTTGAACTCGCCTTCGAGCGAGGCGAGGAAGCCGGCCTTGGTGTCCTTCAGCAGCACCCTGTCCTGCGGGCGCTTGGGACCTGCGAGCGAGGGCTCGACCGTGCCGATGTCGAGCTCCAGCACGTCGGTGAACACCGGGTCGGGAGACCCGGCCTCGCGCCACATCCCCTGGGCCTTCGCGTAGGCCTCGACGAGCGCGACGCGCTGCGGATCGCGGCCGGTCTCCTCGAGGTAGGCGATGGTCTCGCTGTCCACGGGGAAGAAGCCGCAGGTCGCGCCGTACTCCGGCGCCATGTTGCCGATCGTCGCCCGGTCGGCGAGCGAGAGATGGTCGAGGCCGTCGCCGAAGAACTCGACGAACTTGCCGACCACGCCGCGCTTGCGCAGCATCTGGGTGACGGTGAGCACCAGATCCGTCGCGGTGATGCCTTCCTTCAGCTGGCCGACGAGTTTGAAGCCGATCACTTCCGGAATGAGCATCGAGACCGGCTGGCCGAGCATCGCCGCCTCCGCCTCGATGCCGCCGACGCCCCAGCCGAGCACGCCGAGGCCGTTCACCATGGTGGTGTGGCTGTCGGTGCCGACGCAGGTGTCGGGATAGGCCACAGTCACGCCGTCCTCGTCCTTCGTCCACACGGTCTGGGCGAGGTATTCGAGATTGACCTGATGGCAGATGCCGGTTCCGGGCGGGACCACGCGGAAATTGTCGAACGCGTCCTGGCCCCACTTGAGGAAACGGTAGCGCTCCTGGTTCTGCTTGTACTCCTCGTCGACGTTCTTCCCGAAGGCGGCGGCGTCGCCGAAGAAGTTGACGATCACGGAGTGGTCGATGACGAGATCGACCGGCACGAGAGGGTTGATCTTCTTGGGGTCGCCGCCGAGGTGCTTCATGGCGTCGCGCATCGCCGCGAGGTCGACGACGGCAGGCACCCCGGTGAAGTCCTGCATCAGCACGCGCGACGGCCGGTAGGCGATCTCGTACTCGCCCTTGCCGCGGTTCTCGAGCCAGCCCTTGACGGCGGCGATGTCGTCCTTCTTGACGGTGCGTCCGTCCTCAAAGCGCAGCAGGTTCTCCAGCAGCACCTTCATGGAGTGCGGGAGCCGCGCCACGCCCTCGAGCCCGTTCGCCTCCGCCTCCGCGATGCTGTAGTAGCGGTAGTCCTTGCCGTTCACCGACAGGGTTTTAGCCGATTTGAAGCTGTCGGGATGGGACACGGGGGCGGGCTCCTTGCTTGAAGGGGGCCTTGAACGCCTGCGCGGGATGCGCGGACGAGCGGCCGGAGTGACGCGTGCGCTGCACAACTAGTAAGTCCTGCGCGGTTATAGGGGAAGTCGAGACGCGGTTGAAGCGGCATCCCGCGGGCGCGAAAGTTCGTGGCTCGCACGCGAAATCGAGCGGGCGTCGAAGCGTTCCAACGGCCAGCCCCGGGCGGCGGCCATGAAGCTTGTCGTCGAAGGTCTCGGGGTCGACCGCGGCGGCCGCCCCGTTCTGCGCGATGTCGGCTTCAGCGTCGGAGCCGGCGAAGCGCTTGCCGTCCTCGGCCCCAACGGCGCCGGAAAATCCACGCTTCTCAGGACGATCGCGGGCCTGATCGCCCCGGCCGCGGGCCGCGTCGCGCTCGAGGGCGGCGATCCGGAGCTCGCGCTCCGCGAGCAGACCCACATGCTCGGCCATCTCGACGCGGTGAAGGGCGGCCTTGCCGTGCGCCGCAACCTAGCCTTCGCCCGCGACGTGCTCGGCGGCGGCGGCGACCTCGACGCCGCGCTGGAGACGGTCGGCCTTGGCCACATCGCCGACCTACCCGGCTCGGCGCTCTCCGCCGGGCAGCGCCGCCGCCTGGCGCTCGCGCGCCTCCTCGCCGCTCCGCGCCCCCTATGGCTGCTGGACGAGCCCACCGCGGCGCTCGACGCCGGCGGCCAGCGGCTGCTGGCGCGGCTGATGGCGGACCACCGCGCGAAGGGCGGCCTGATCGTGGCCGCGACCCACGCCGAGCTTGGCCTTCCCGGCTCGGCGACGCTGGACCTCAGCGGCACGAGCCTGCGGACCCCGCTGACCTCCGTCAGCTGAGGAAGAAATCGACCGCGCGGGCGGCGACCGCCGGCCGCCAGGCGTGCGGGCCGTCGTACTCCACATAGGTGACGTCGTAGCCGGCGTCCTTCAGCGCGGCCGCGTGCCGGCGGCCGCTGCGCTCGATCGGGATCTGCTCGTCCCTCAGCCCGTGCGAGATGAAGATCCGGGGCGCGCCGGCCTGCATGTGCACGGACATGAAGCCGGCGGAGGACACGATCATGTGCGTCACGAGATGCCCGTTGGTGGGCCCAAGCGAGAGCGTGTAGCTGCCGCCGTCGGAGTGGCCGGCGAAGGCGAAGCGCGTGGGGTCGATCATGTAGCGCGAGGCGACCGCCTCCAGCGCGGCGTCGAGCCGCTCCCGGTCCGGACCGTTGCCGGCGATCACGATGTCCCAGGTGGGGAAAAGCGACTGCGGCACGAGCAGAAGGAAGCCGCGCTCCTCCGCGTGGTCGCGCATCATCGGCAGGATCTTCTCGGCGCTGCCGCCCCCGCCATGGAACAGCGTCATCAGCGGCGTAGGGCGGCGCGGGTTCACGCTCCCGGGGACCAACAGGAACGCGTCGCGCTCCTCGAACAGGCCGAGCCGGTTCAGGCCGGGGACGAGGGGGTCCTCCGTCGGCAGGCGATGCATGAAGTCGAGCCGGCCGGCGAGATGGGGATCGAGCATGCGAAGGTCCCGTTGCTTGGGTGCTGCGGGTCAGGCCGGCGCCGCGGAGGGCTGGCCGGCGGTCGCCTGCGCCAGCAGGGCGACCACGAGATCGGTCTGGGACACGACGCCAGCGAGCCGTCCGTCGCCGTCCACGACCGGCAGGTGATGCAGCCCCGCCTCGGTCATGCGCAGCACCACCTCTGCAATCGAGGTCTCGGGCCGGACCGCCGTCACCGCGCGCGTCATGATGTCGGCGACCACGCCGTGCGGAGCGCGCAGGCCGCTTAGGCTGACGCGGATGCGCTGGCGCAGGCCGAGCCTCGGCCCCCCCGCGCCCCAGGTGGTCTTGTCGAGCAGGTCCGTCTGGGTCACGACGCCCAGCACGCGCGCGCGTTCGTCCGTCACCGGCAGCATCTTCACGTGATGGCCGCGCATCAGTTCGAGCGCCTCCTTCATCGGGGCGTCGGGACCGACCCCGATGACGTCCTTGGACATGATCTCAGCGCAGGTGGCGGCGCCCTCGCCCGGCCGGTAGGCGTGGACCTGCGCGCGCCGGAAGATCGCCGCGAGGTCGGCCGGGGAGACGTCCAGCACCTGGCCGTAATCCTCGAGCGCCGCGGCGAGGGCAGAGGCGGACAGTCCGAGACGGGCGGCGGGCGTGGGATCGGCGGTCCCGCGGCCTGGTGCGGCGCGCGTGGGCCGGTGCGGATAGGTCCGGCCGGTCAGGTTGTTGAAGACGAGCGCGGTCGCGAGCAGCAGGATCGAGTTTGCGAGCACCGGCCAGAGCACGAAGCCGTAGCCGAGGTCATGAATCGCGGAACCGCCCAACACGGCGGTCAGCGCCACGGCGCCGCTCGGCGGATGCAGGCACTTCAGCGAGGCCATGAGCGCAATCGCGACGCCCGCGGCGACCGCCGCAGCGACATAGACGTTCGGGATCAGCAGGACCGCGGTGACCCCGACCAGGGCCGCGACCAGATTGCCGCCGAGGATCGACCAGGGCTGGGCGAGCGGGCTCGCCGGCACCGCGAACAGCAGCACGGAGGAGGCGCCCATCGGCGCGATCAGAATGGGCAGCGCGGAGCTGTCGCCGACGACGGCGCGGCTGACGAGACCGGTGACGAGAATCCCGATCAGCGCCCCGATCCCGGACCGCGCCCGCTCCTGCAGGCTGATGGGACCCATCTCGGGAATGAGATCGCGCAGGCGGAAGGGCATCGGCGGAAAGCCTCCTGAACGGCGCGGACCGCGAGCGGCGGCGCGGGGACCGTCCAGGCGTCACGGCCCGGCGCGCCGCGGCGGACGCGGGACACGGGGTCGATCTGTGGAATGACGGCGAGCGAAAAGGCAAGAGGCGGCGCCCGACGGCGCCGCCTCCCACGCGGGCTACGAGGGTCGGAGGGCGCCCCTCCTCAGACCGCTCGGGCCTGGTGCAGACGCTCGATCTGCTGCTCGGTGTAGCCGAGATCCTTGAGCACTTCGTCGGTGTGCTCGCCGAGCAGCGGCGAGGCCTTGATGTCGACCTTCATGTCCGAGAACTTGATCGGGCTGCCGACGGTCAGGTACTTGCCGAGCTTGGGATGATCGACCTCGACCACCGTGCCGCTGGCGCGCAGGCTCGGATCGACCGAAATTTCCTTCATCGACAGCACCGGCGAGCACGGGATGTCGAACTTGCGCAGGATGTCGACCGCCTCGAACTTGGTCTTGTCGGCAAGCCACTCCTCGATCACGCCGAAGATGTCCATGATCTTGTCCTGGCGCGCGCGGGCGGTGTTGTAGGCCGGATCGTCGATCCACTCCTCCTTGCCGATCGCCTTGCAGATCGGCGCCCAGGCGTGACCCTGGATGGTGAAGTAGATGTAGGCGTTGGGATCGGTCTCCCAGCCCTTGCACTTCAGCACCCAGCCCGGCTGGCCGCCGCCGCCCGCGTTGCCGCCGCGCGGCACCACGTCCGAGAACTCGCCGTGCGGGTACTGCGGGTACTCTTCCAGGTAGCCGAGCGCGTCGAGGCGCTGCTGGTCGCGCAGCTTGACGCGGCAGAGGTTCAGCACCGAGTCCTGCATCGACACGGCGACCTTCTGGCCCTTGCCGGTCTTGTTCTTCTGATGGAGCGCCGTGAGGATGCCGATCGCGAGATGCATGCCGGTGTTCGAGTCGCCGAGAGCGGCGGCCGACACGGTGGGGGGGCCGTCCCAGAAGCCGGTGGTCGAGGCCGCGCCGCCGGCGCACTGCGCGACGTTCTCGTAGACCTTCAGGTCCTCGTAGTGGTGGCCGTCCGAGAAGCCCTTGACCGAGGCCAGGATCATGCCCGGGTTGAGCTCCTGGATGCGGGCCCAGGAGAAGCCCATGCGGTCGAGCGCGCCGGGGCCGAAGTTCTCGACCATGACGTCGGATTCCTTGATGAGCTTCTCAAGGACTTCCTTGCCTTCCGGCGTCTTGGTGTCGAGCGTCAGCGAGCGCTTGTTCGAGTTCAGCATCGTGAAGTACAGCGCGTCGGCGTCTTCGATGTGGCGCAGCTGCGAGCGAGTCACGTCGCCGGCGCCGGGACGCTCGACCTTGATGACGTCCGCGCCGAACCAGGCGAGCAGCTGCGTGCACGCCGGTCCGGCCTGCACGTGCGTGAAGTCGATGATCTTGATTCCCTCGAGCGGCTGGGTCATCGCAGTGTCACTCCCTCTTGGCGCCACCCGACCCTCTTGGTCGATCTGGCGCGTTGGCTTTGGACGCGCAGGCGCTGGGCGCCCGCGCGGTCAGCTGACCGGCGCTGGGCGTGCGGCCGCTTCGAGCTCCGCCAAGCGGCGGCGCATCTGGCGTTCGTCGTTCCAGCGCGTGGTTTCGTCGCGAACGATCGCGGAGATTCCAGCGACCGAGCCGTCGGGCGCGTTCAGCAGGCCGACCGTGAAGGCGATCGACAGCTGGCGCCCGTCCTTGTGCAAAGCAGGCACGCGAAGCGTTTCCGCGCCGTAGCGCGTTTCGCCCGTCCGCATGCTTTTCTCGTATCCCGCCCAATGGCGCGCGCGGTGGCGCTCCGGCGTGATCAGGTCGAGCGACCGGCCGATCGCCTCGTCGGCGGTGAACCCGAAAATCCGTTCGGCCGCCGCATTCCAGACCGTGATCAAGCCGGCCGCATCCGAGACGACGACAGCGTCACCGGCGGTTTCGACGATCTGGGCGTAATCGATCTCTGCGGACATGCTGGCCTGCGGCGAAGCCGCGTCTCGTCGATTTCCTCGGACAAGCGCCGACGGGAACGCCGAACGCGGCCACGACCCGGACGACGGGCGAGCAGCGTCTACGTTCATGTTCGGCGCGACGACGTCGTGCGTCAGGTGGTGCGGGTGCGGCGCGTCACGGGTTCATTTCCTCCACTCTGTCGAGGCGGCTTCGCCGCTCTCGCGCGCTGTCCTTGAGGACTTTTGTGCGCTTTGTGGTATTTGGTATGCCAATAGCGCTGAGGGTGTCAAGGCCTTCTTCCTCCCGGCCGAGGCCCGCCGGGATCCGCATCCGTGGCGAACCCGCCTTGACCAGGACGGCAGTCTCAGACGGGTCAGACATGGCGCAGCGGCGGCTGCGGCCACGCCGTGGCTTGACCCACGGGGCCGGCCGGGCGACGACGAGGTTCCCTCGCGAGAAAGAGCCCTTCGATGTTCTTCGCCCACCGCGCGGTCCGCGCCGACGCAAACGCCGCGCCCTCGTTCGAGCTCGAGGGGCTGACCTTCGCAGTCGACGGGCGCACCCTGCTGCAGCCGCTCACCTTGGGCTTCGACGGCGCGCGGGTGGTCGGGCTTATCGGCCATAACGGCTCGGGCAAGTCGACCCTGCTCAAACTGATCGCCCGCCAGCAGCAGCCGACCGGGGGCGCGGTTCGCTTCGGCGGCGAGCCGATCGCAAGCTGGGGCTCGCGCGCCTTCGCCCGCGAAGTCGCCTACCTGCCGCAGCAACCGCCGGCCGCGACCGGCATGACGGCGCGCGAACTGGTGGCGCTCGGCCGCTACCCCTGGCACGGCGCGCTCGGTCGGTTCGGCGCGGCGGACGCGGCCGCCGTGAAGACCGCGATGGAGCTGACCGACATCGAGCCCTTCGCGGACCGGCTGGTCGAGGAGCTCTCCGGCGGCGAACGCCAACGGGTGTGGCTCGCCATGCTGGTGGCGCAAGAAGCGAGCTGGCTGCTGCTGGACGAGCCGACCTCGGCGCTCGACGTCGCCCACCAGGTCGAGGTGCTGGCGCTGGTGCGGCGGCTCTCCGAGGCGCGCGGCCTGGGCGTGATCGTCGTGCTGCACGAGATCAACATGGCCGCGCGGTTCTGCGACGAGATCGTGGCGCTGCACTCCGGCCGGCTGATCGCCCGCGGGGCGCCGGGGGAGATCGTCGACCCGGCGACGCTGGAGCGGATCTACGGCGTGCCGATGGAGGTGATCTCCCATCCGCAGACCGCCGCGCCCCTCGCCTTCGTGCGCTGAGGTTTCAGCCGCAGCCCGCGCAGCCGGCGAACCACCGCCGCAGCCCGCCGTCCAGCGCGCCCCAGCTGCGTTCGAGGCCGTCGTAGCGGCGGACCTCCGTGCGGTAGCGAGCGCGAAGCTCCGCCTCGACCGCCGGCAGATCGACCCCCGTCACGACGCCGTCGGCCACGATCGTCCGGCCGTCCACCATCGTCTCGACGATGTGCGCCGCGGTCCCGCGCGCGAACAGCAGGTCGAGCGCGTCGACGTCGAGGATCGCGTCGCGGTCGAGGGCGTCGAGGTCGACGACGATGAGGTCGGCGGGCGCGCCCGGAACCAGCGCGCCATCGCCGGGCGCCCCGACCGCCGCGCGGCCCGCGGCTACAGTCTCACGCAGGAAGGCTTGGCGCGTCCACGCCGGGTCGAGGCCGGCGCCGGCGTGAAGCGCATGGGCGAGGCGATGCTCGCGCAGCGCGTCGTCGTCCTCGTCGAAGGCCTGCCCGTCGACGCCGACCGCGATCCGGCAGCCGCGGGCGCGCGCCTCGCGGATGGGACCGAGGCCGGAGCGCAGGTGCAGGTTGGAGCCAGGGTTCGTCACGATCCGCGCGCCGCTCGCAGCGATCAGGTCGAGCTCGTCCGGCCGCGCGTGGACGCAGTGCGCCAACGTCAGCCGCTCGGTGAGCAGGCCGATCCGCTGGAGATGAGGAACGATCCCAACGGGAAAGGCGCGGTCCGCCCAGGCGCGCTGGCGCTCGGTCTCCAGCAGATGCATGTGCACGCGCCGCCCGGTGCGAGCGGAGGCCTCGGCGATAGCTTCCAGCAGCGGGGTCGAGCACCACTGCGGACCGGCCGGACCGTACTGGACGTCCACCCGCGGCCCGGCGATCGCCTCCGCGATCTCGTCGACGAGCGCGACATAGGCGGCGGGGGCCGCCGCCGGCTTCAGGAACAGGTCGCGGACGATCCGCGCGGCCTCAGGCGGCAGCTCCGCCATCAGGTCCGCCTCGTCGCCGTAGACCAGCGGGTTCTGGTCGCGAACCGCGAGCGCGAAGGCGATGCGTATCCCGACGTCGGAGGCGGCGCGCGCCACCGCTTGGGCCTCGTCGACCGGCGAAAGCCTGCCGCTCGGCCGGGTGTAATGCACCATCGCGGCCCCGCAGCCGGCCCGCGCGGCGCGGGCGAGCGGGGCGACCGCCGCGAGGTAGGCGTCCGGCGGCGTGGCGAACACGGTGCGCGGCAGCCAGGTCTCCAACGGCTGGAACGCCGTGCCGAAGGAGCTCATGGGCAAGGGCCGGGCGTGGTCATGCGCGTCCACCAGCGCCGGCAGCGCCAGCCGGCGGGGGCCAGAAACCGGCCCCTCCGCCGGCGCGACCCCGGCGACCACGCCGCCCTCGACGCGCAGGACGACATCGCGGCGCAGCGCCGTCCCGTCGAACAGCGCGGCGCAGGCGAGCGTGCGCGCCACGGCGCTCAGTTCGCGGCGTAGGCCAGCTCGCGCTGGTCGCGGGCGGGCAGGAAGGCGCGCGAGAAGATCTCCTTCGGCTCCGGCGCGCGGGTGAGGCCGTAGCCCGCGACGACGATGTCGATCGCGCGCTTCAGCCGGTCGTCCTTGAGATCGCCAACGCCGATCTCGGCGGCTTCCGGCGAGACCATGAGCTTCTCATAGGCGAACTGCAGGCGGCGCTTTTCGACCTTCATGTTGATGAGGTTATCGAAGTTCTGAGCCGCCGCCATGCCGGCCTCCTGGTCCTTGCCGATCTCGATCGTCGCCTTGTTGACGGCGCGCACCAGGCCTTCGACCGCCTTCGGGTTCTCGGTCATCAGCTTGCGCGAGACCATCATGCCGTTCGAGTAGAGGTCGAGGCCGTAGTCGCCGAACGAGAACCAGCGGTAGTCCTTGTCCGGGTCCTGCCGGTTCAGCACGAGGTTGAAGTAGCTCGTGATGTTGAACACCAGCGCGCCGTCGATCTCGCCGCGGATCAGCAGCGGCTCCTGGAGGTTCGGCGCCATGTTCGACACCTTCACCTTGTCCATGTCGACGCCGTTGGTCTTGGCGAAGACGGGGAGCAGACGGGTCGTCGGCGTGCCCTGCGCTCCGCCCAGCGTCTTGCCCTCGAAGTCCTTCGCCCCCTTCACCGTGCTGTCGGCCTTCACCACGATGGCGAAGGGCGGCCGGTTCCACATCTGGTAGACCATCACCGGCGCCTGATCCGGGCGCGCGGAGGCGTTCTGGATGATGGCGTTGATGTCGCCGAAGCCGGCGTCGTAGGCGCCCGACATGATGCGCGTCACCGTCGCGCCCGAGCCCTCGCCCTGATCGATCTGTACGTCGAGGCCCTCGGCCGCGAAGTAGCCCTTGTCCTTGGCGAGGAAGAAGGCGGCGTCCGAGCCCTGGGTCTTCCAACCGAGCGTGAACTTGATCTTGGTGGTCTCGGCGGCGGCGGGGCCGGCGAGGACGAGCCCCAGCGCGAGCGCTGCGGCGACGGCGGACTTCAACATGGCGGCGGTCCTTCTGAGGGTCGGTGTCATGGGCGGGCGGCCTCAGGCCGCCGCGAAGTCGTCGCGGCGCGTCGCCCAACCGGTGACGCGGCGTTCGATGAGGGAGAAGGCGACGTAGAGGGCGACGCCGAGCGCCGCCAGGATGAACAGGCCGGCGAAGACCAGCGGCACGTCGAAGTTCGACGAGGCGCTCATCATCACGTTGCCGACGCCGCGGTTGGAGGCGACGGTCTCGGCCAGCACGGTGCCAACGAAGGCGTAGGTGATCGACACCTTCAGCGCGGCGAAGAAGAACGGCATCACCCTCGGCAGGCCGACGTTCCAAAGGATGTCGAACTTGGAGGCGCCCAGCGCCTTCAGCACGTCCTCAAGCTCGGGCTCGGTGGTGGCGAGGCCGGTCGCGACGTTCACGACGATTGGGAAGAAGCAGATGATGAGCGAGGTCAGCACCGCCGGCACGGTGCCGGAGCCGAACCACAGCACGAAGATCGGCACCACCGCGACCTTCGGGATCGACGAGAAGCCGATCAGCAGCGGATAGGCGGTGTCGTAGGCCACCTTCGAGACGCCGATCAGCGCGCCGATGGCGACCCCGATCACCACCCCGCCGACGAAGCCGATCATCGTCGTCATCAGCGTCTGCAGGATGTGCGGCCACAGGATCGGCAGCCGCTCGAACAGGGTGGCGAACACCTGGCTCGGCCGCGGCAGCACGAGATCCGAGACCCCCAGCGCCAGGCAGAGCACCTCCCACAGCGCGAAGAAGCCCACGATCAGGACGACGGCCCAGAGCTTGCGGCGGACGGCGGCGAAATCGGTCATCGGGCCAGCTCCTCGGACCCGCCACGGGCCTCGACGATGCGCGCCCTCAGACGCTGATTGAGCGCGACGAAATCAGGCTCGAAGGTCATCGCGACGGTGCGCGGGCGCGGAAACTCCACCGGGCTGTCGTCGAGGATGCGGCCGGGGCGCGCGCTCATCACGCAGATGCGGCTCGCGAGGTAGCCGGCCTCCTTCAGATCGTGGGTGACAAGCAGCACCGTCGGCCTGTGCAGCAGCCACAGGTCCTGCAGCACCCCCCACAGCTCCTCGCGCGTGAACTGGTCGAGCGCGCCGAAAGGCTCGTCGAGCAGCAGCAGCCGCGGCTCGTGGATCAACGCGCGGCAGAGGTTCGCCCGCTGCAGCATGCCGCCGGAGAGCTGCCAGGGGTATTTGGCCGCAAAGCCCTTGAGACCGACCTGGTCGAGCAGCGCATGCGCCCGATCGCGAAACTCGGTCTTGCGCTTGGCGCGGTACTCGCTCCGGAACGGCCGCACGATCTTGAGCGGCAGCATCACGTTCTGCTCGACGGTCAGCCAGGGCAGCATCGTCGGGTTCTGGAACGCCATGCCGATGCGCGCGGCCTTCGCGGAGGGCTCCCGGCCCCCGACCACGACCACGCCGCCGCTCGGCGCGATCAGGCCGCTGACGAGCTTGAGGATCGTCGACTTGCCACAGCCGGAGGGCCCGACCAGCGCCACGAACTCACCGTCGTTGATCCTGAGCGTCGTTGGCTGCAGCGCCCGGGTCGCCTTCGCGCCGCGGCCGAAGATGACCGCCGCCTGCGACAGGTCGATCGCCGCTCCGCCGCGCGCCGGTGAAAGTGGCATCAAAGCGTCCGTCATTTTGCATACGCCTCCGTCGCAAAAGTGCATGCAAGTCTGGCGCCACGGGTCGCTTGCGTCAGGCCATGGGCGGGCGCTATCACCGAGGTGGCGAGAACGAGCGGGCGGAGCGGCGGGCGGAAATGGCGGCGGACAGCGACGAGTCCGAAAGCGGCTCCACCGACCGCCTCGGACTGATCTGCCGGGCGCTGCGGCGCGCGATCCTCGAGCGGGCGCTGCGGCCCGGCGACAAGCTGCCGGAGGACGCGCTGGGCGAGCGCTTCGGCGTCAGCCGCACCATCGCGCGCTACGCGCTGGGACAGCTCGGATCCGAGGGTCTGGTGGAGCTCCGCCGCAACCGGATCGCGGTGGTGGCGACGCCCAGCTGGGAGGAGGCGCGGGACCTGTTCGACGTGCGCGTGAGCCTCGAGCGGCTAGTGGTCAAGCAGCTCGCCGGGCGACTGACGCGGGAGCAGATCGAAGAATTGGAAGCCGGCATCGCCGAGGAGCGCGAGGCGCAGGGCGGCCCCGAGTCGGCCTCCATCCGGCTCGCGACCGAGTTTCACATCACGCTCGCCGAGATGACGGGGAGCCCGATCCTCATCCGCTACGTCAGCGAGATCGGCTACCGCTGCGGCCTCACCCTGTCGCTGTTCGGTCGGCCGCACTCCTCGGAATGCGCGGTGAACGAGCACCTGGAGATCGTCGCCGCGCTGGCCTCGGGCGACGCCGACCGCGCCTGCGCCCTGATGGACCACCATCTGGAGGCCGTCGCCAGCCGGGCGCTCGTGTCCGAAGCCGCGAAGCCCCGGGACATCATGGACGTGCTCGCGCCTTACGTGACCGACGCCGCGGGACCGAAGAAACGCCGCGCGGGAGGGTGAGCGCCTGACGGCATCGCGCCTGGCGCGGGAAATCCTCCGCGCGCTGCAGGCTCTTCTGACGTAGGGCGGACTGCCCTCCACGGAGCCTCATCCTGCGACGCACCCGCCCGGCTGGCCTGCCGCCAAGGGCGAGGAGCAGGCCGCGCGTCAGGCCTCGATGCCGCGGCGCGTGAGGATGCGCTCGGCGCTGTCGTTCCACACGTCCATCCGCACGATCTTGCCGCCGCGCACCACGAAACGGTCGACGTAGCGGTTGCCTTCGAAGGTCTCCCCGTCCGGCCATGCTCCGTAGAGCGTGCCGACGCTGTAGACCACCGTCTCGCCGTCGCCCGGCGCCACGTCGAAGCGCTCCATGCGCTTCTTTACCCAGGCGTAGCGCATCGCGTTGAAACCGGTCGGCCCGCTCGGATGCGAGAACGGCCGGCCGCCGGTGAACACGATCCGGACGTCCTCCGCCATGTAGGTGGCGGCCCGCTCCGGATCCGGCGCCATCGAGGCCTCGAGAAAGTCGCGCACGAGGGCGGCGTCGGGGGAGAGGGCGGCGTCAGAGAGGGACATGGGGCTGGCTCCGGAAGCGCTTCGACCAAATCTTAAGCAGAAGCGCCGGCAAAGTGCATGCATTTAGTTCATGCAGATTGCTCGTTCGAAACGCTAGTTTGTGGGCGCCTCGGAACCGTTCAGGACCCCGTCTCCCGTGAGCCTCGACCTCGTCGTCACCGACGCGCGCCTGCCGGGCCGCGCGTCTCCCGTCTCGATCGGGATCAGGGCCGGCCGTGTGGCGGAGATCGCCCCCGCGATCGTCTGCGATGCGCCGAGGCTCCCGGCGGGCGGGCGGCTCGCCATCGCCGGCTTCGTCGACAGCCACGTGCATCTGGACAAGGCCTGCCTGCTCGGCCGCTGCGGCCACGACCACGGCGACCTTAAGGCTGCGATCGCCGCCGTCTCGGCGCTGAAGCGGGACTTCACGGAGGACGACGTCTACGCCCGGGGGGCGCGCTGCCTCGACAGGGCGATCGGGTTCGGCACGACGCACATGCGCGCCCATGTGGAGGTGGACCCGCGCGCCGGGCTCCGCAGCTTCGAGGCGCTGCGGCGCCTGAAGCGCGACTACGCCTGGGCGATCGAGCTGCAGCTCTGCGCCTTCCCGCAGGAGGGGCTCACCAACGACCCGGGCTGCGATCCGCTCCTCGTCGAGGCGCTCGACGGGGGCGCCGATCTGCTGGGCGGCTGCCCCTACACCGACGCCAACCCGGAGGCTCAGCTCGACCGCCTGTTCGATCTCGCCCGGGCTTACGACGTCGACCTCGACCTGCATCTCGACTTCGACCTCGACCCGTCTTGGGGTCACCTGGAGGACGTCTGTCGTCGGGCGGAAGCCTACGGCCGTGGCGGACGCGTCACGATCGGCCATGCGACCAAACTCTCCGCGATGACGCCAAACGCCTTCGAGCGCGCCGCCCGCCGGCTCTCCGACGCTGGCGTGGCGGTCACCGCCCTGCCCGCGACCGACCTCTACCTCAACGGCCGCGACCGGCCTTTCGACACGCCGCGCGGAGTGACCCGCGTGCACGAATTGGAGCGGCGCGGCGTGCTCTGCTCCGTCGCGACCAACAACGTGATGAACCCCTTCACGCCCTTCGGCGACCTGTCGCTGATGCGGATGGCGAACCTCTACGCCAATGTGGCGCAGGTGGGCCCCGATGGTTTCCCCGCCTGCCTCGACCTGGTGACGGCAGGCCCCGCGCGCCTGATGAACCTCGCCGACTACGGGATCGCTGTCGGCCGTCAGGCGGACGTCGTCGTGCTGGACGCCCCCGACGCGGAGACCGCGATCGCCGAGATCGCGCTCCCCGTCTTCGGCCTCAAGCGCGGCCGCCTCAGCTTCGAGCGCCCCGCGCCGACGCTGATGCCCCCGCCGGGCTGAGGGGGGCGGCAACCATCAGCCAGCAGGTTTGACTTTGCGCGACCGGGCGGGGAAGGATCGCGCGCCCCTTGGGGGCAGGCCTTAGGAGAACTGCGCGTGCCGTCGATCTCGGTCGTGATGCCCGTCTACAATCGGGAACGGGTTGTCGGCCGCGCGATTGAAAGCGTGCTCGCACAGACCCACGCCGACTTCGAACTGGTGATCGTGGACGACGGCTCGAAGGACGGCACGGCCGCGGCGGTCGAGGCGTTCGCCGACCCCCGCGTGCGCCTGCTGCGCCAGCCGGAAAACCGCGGCGGCAACGCCGCACGCAATCGCGGCGTCCGAGAGGCTCAAGCTTCCCTGATCTCGTTTCTCGACAGCGACGACTGCTTCCTGCCGCACAAGCTCGCGCACGTGGTCGAGGTTTTCGCGCGGCGCCCGGAGATCGACGTGCTGATCGACAGCTTCGAGCTGGTCTATCCGCCCGAGATGAACAAGCCGAAAGCCGCCCGGCGAAATCCCGTACTCGACAACAGCAGCGCGATCGAGACCGCCCTCTACGCTCGACGCATGTTCAAGGCCACGCCCGCGATCAGCCTGCGCAAGCCCGCCATCGTGGCGGCCGGCCTGTTCGACGAAACGCTAAAGCGGCGGCAGGATTTCGATCTGGTGCTCCGTCTGGTCAAGACGGCGCGCTGCGCCTCGACCGACGCGGTGCTTTGGACCAAGGAATGGTCGCCGGATGCGATCTCCGCCAAGAACGACACCTTCATGGCGGCCACGATCGACCTCGTCCGAAGGCACCCGAACTACATCATGACGCCGGAACACCGCGTCGGGCTGGCGCGGGATCTCGCCCGCCACTTCATCCGGCTGACGCGCAAGGGACGGATCGGCGTCGCCCTCAAAGACGCGCGCCGATTCGGCGACGCGTTCGGCCGCGGGACGCTCGCGGGGCTTGTCCTCGAAGGCGTCGGCGAAGTCGTTCGCCGCAGACGCACGCCCCGCGAGAACTGACGCCGGTCAGCCGTGCGCGACGGCCGGCGGCTTCATCGGGCCGGTCGCCGGCAACGGGCCGAAACTGCGCGTCAGAGAGCTGACGATCTGCCCGATGAGCGCGGTGACGAAGTAAGCGAGCGAGAGCGCCATCGCGATCGGGCGCTGCCAGACCGGCAGGTCGACCTCGTCGCCTTTGGTCCAGATCCGCTTCCACGACCGGGCAAGTTTGCTC
The DNA here is from genome assembly GCF_002897035.1 of Methylopila sp. Yamaguchi. Classification (GTDB taxonomy): domain Bacteria; phylum Pseudomonadota; class Alphaproteobacteria; order Rhizobiales; family Methylopilaceae; genus Methylopila. Next base: position 10,120 of record NZ_BAUX01000021.1, on the reverse strand, counting down.
GCGAAGAACTGGAAGCTGTAGGCGAACCGACCGACGCGGGACTTGGTGATGGTGTGGTAAGCTTGGAAATCGCGGTCGAGCCCCGTCGTCCAGGCTCGCCACGCCAGGAACTTGTAGCCGGGATGGGGTGCGTGCACCGTCATCGCGTCGGCGGTCCGGACGTACTTGTAGCCGCGCGCTTCGATGTCCCTCAGCCAGAAACCGCACTGCTTCTTGAACGCAGGAAGGTCCGGAAACGGGTTACTCTTAAAGAAGGCCGTCCGGAAGGCGCAATTGTTGGCGTGGATCTTCTTGCGCTTCTCGGTCTTGGAGCGCTCGCTCGGCAGATTGAAGATCCAGCTCAGCGCCATGGTCTTCGATAGGAGATCCTCGTGGCCGAGGACGGTGAAACCGCCCACCGCCATGATCTCCGGATCCGTGAACGGCTTGAGCAGGTTCTCCAGCCAGCCCGGCTGCGGGCCGGCGTCGCTGTCGAGCATCACGACGAGTTCGGTGTTCGCGCGTGAGACACCGAAGTTCTTGAGCTTATAGTAAGTCATGCCCGGAGCGGCGACCAGCTCGAGGTCCGCCAACTCTTTGAGCCGCGGCGCGACCTCATCGATGACGCCCTGGATCGTGGAGGCCTGCACGGCGCCGTCGTCGTACAGATACATGATGCGCGGACGGGCGCTCATGCGGTTGTGGTTGCGCTCGAGTTCGTTCTGGAAGGACGACATGGCGCGCTTCGCCCACTCGTCCTCGACGTCGATCGCGTTCTCCCACTCGATGATGAAGGTGACCGCGGGGATCTTGTTTTCGGTGATCGTCATGGCGTTCGGATCCTCGATGGGCGCTCTGCGCTCTTCGACGTGGAGCGCGGCCGCCGGGACCCTGCGCTCGGCGCAGGCCCGTCTCTGTCCCGCCGCGATATCATGCGGCTTACTCGAAGCACAAGGGACAGGACGATGACGGTCAGCCGTTTGTCTTGGAGCGACGCTTTCGCGCCATGCTATGGACCTGCGCCGCCGGGACCGGCCTGAGGACCACGGAGAGCGTCGATGAAAGTCATGGTGTGCAACGACACCGCCGTAAAATCGCACGTCGGCTGCCGGGCGGTCTCGGACGCTCATGCGCGCATGCTTGGCCGGCTGGGCCATGCGGTGACGGCGCGGTTCTTCGTCAACGAGATCCGGGTGGACGGGGAAGACCGGTTCGAGCAGTTGGTCGCCGCGGTCGAACGCGACGACCGGTTCATGGCGGCGCTTGACGGCGTCGAGGCCGTGGTGGTGAACGGCGAGGGGACGATCCATCACGGATCAGGCCTCGCCTTGATCGCCGCGCTGCACGTCGCGAAGCGGCGGCGAAAGGCGACCCTGCTGGTCAACTGCCTCCTGGAGGAGGTTCCGCTCGCTGACGACCTGCTCGCAGCGTTCGACCGGCTCAGCGTGCGGGAGACCCGATCTGCGGCCTACATGCGGTCCCGGGGCGTCGAGTGCGTGCAGACCTTCGACTCGATCGTGGCGGCGCGCTTCGCAAGCGGCCCGAGCGACCTCGGCGACAAGATCGTCCTGACTGACTGGACGGCGAAGAACGATCCCGGAGCGGGGGCCGTATCGATGGGGCTGCGTCAGTCGGCCGACCTTGGAAGCGCGTGCGAGTTGTTCGCCGTCCACGGCGAACGCGGCGAGATGGACGCCTGGCCGAAGGCGGTCGCCGCTCTCTCGGCGGCCCGAGCCGTGGTGTCCAGCCGACACCACGGGCTTTACCTCGCCGGTCTCGCCCGAACGCCCTTCATCGCCTTGAGGGGCCGCACCTGGAAGGGCGAGGGCCTGCTCGAGACGCTAGGTGGCGATCTGCCGATGGTGGAGAGCGAAGGCGGCCTGCGGTCGGCGCTAGACCACATCGAGGCGCGGCGCCCCGCCTACGACGCCGCTTTCGACCGGCTCGCGGCGGCGCGCGACCTTCAGCACTTCGACATCCTGGGCCAGGGATCCGATTCGGACGAGGAGACGGAAGTTGCGCGGCTCCGAAAAGACGTCGAAGCGCGGCCCGACCTTGCGGCCGCCGACCGCCGCAACGTCCTCAAGCGACGGGCTCAGGAGGACGCCCACACTAAGGCTAAGTCGCGAAAGCCGTCGCTCCTGCGCCGAATCTTCGGGTAACCGCGACTTTCAGGGGGCGTCCGCAAGTTCCGCCCGCCAAGCCTCGTAGGCGTCCAGCGCCGCGGCGGGCGCCACGAAGCCGCCTGGCGCGGAAGCCGCGGGCGTCCCCTGCGACGCCCGCGCCACTTCGCCGCCGTCGACCAGATCCTGGACGCAGCGCGCCGTCGTGGAGGACGGGTCGAAGCAGTGCAGATCGAACACCTGCGTGGGACGCCCGGTGTTGCAGGCCTCGCAGAGCATGGTCAGCGAATCCGGGGTGACCACATACCGGGCGGCGCCGTACAGGGCGCGCTCGAAGCCGGCGCGGTCGTGGCGATCGATGAAGTCGACGTTCTTGTCCTTCAACGAGGCTCTAAGGGCGCCCTCGACCGAGCCCGGCGTGCGGCGTGAAAACGCCATCAAGAACGGCCCGTCGACCCCGCGCTGCAGCATCTGATCCACCTGCTGAACGATCCGCACGGGCTCCACGTCGAACGCCTTGTTCACGCCGCCGATCATCGCGAGCACGCCCTGACCCTCGCACGCGGGCACGGGCGATGTCCGGACGGGAACGCCGCGCCTCAGGATCGCGCGCCGCGCGCCGGCCACTTCGAACGTGTCCGGGCATTCGTTTTCGGAGAGCGAGTGCCTTGGAACGAGCGCGACATCGAAGATCGGCGTCGACCAGTTCGGGCGGCCGCTAAAGGCGGCGAACAGATCGCGGCCGTAGAGCGCGCGATAGGCGGCGACGACGCGCTCGGAGGCGGCGCCGCTCGCCACGATCCGCAACCGCTCGCCCTCACGGCGGTCGGGCAGCGCGCGCGAGGTCGCGAACGCGCGCCGGAGCTTCAACCAGACGCGCTGGGGCCAAGGGGTCATGCGTCCGGGAGCGGGGATGCGCACAACCCCATCGGGCCGCCACCCGGCGACGTCGCAAACCGCTAGACACTGGTTGACGTGGCCGTTTTTCGCCGCGCTGACGACAATCGTCTTCATAAGTGGACAGTCCTGGTACCAAGACAGGACTTCCGCCGCCGCGATCCGGCGTATTCCGCTCATGCAGCAGAATGGCCTAAGACCAGGTGCCCCGGGGGAAGCGCCTCATTAATCATCGACGCATCCTAGCATTTGCGCACAGGCCCCTTAAACCCTCGGCAAGGCTGCGACCTGCGAAGTCCGTCCGCACGCCACGACGCCGCCTCGCAGCCTATCGACAACGCCGGCTCCCTTGCCTCTCTGCGGCCCGATGGCGTAGGATCGAGAGGTCTCCCCCGCCCTTTTCGAGACAAGAACCTTTCCAAAACCGGTGAATAACCGCCTTGTCCAAGACAGCAGACACGCGCGTAAAGTATAAAACGCGCTGGTACCACAGACACCCCAAGTACTGGTTCAGAAAAGACCGACCGCGTCCGGCCGGCCATCGAAGCGCGCCGGCGCTGGTGCGCTTCGAGCCGCAACCCGGCGTCGCTCCGAGCCCCAAGCCGCCCGTGCGCATCTTCCTCGGCACGGAGCCGCAGCAGGCCCGCGCGGAACGCGTGTTCCTGTGGTCCGTCGAGCGCCACCGCGATCCGGCGCGCGTCTACGAAGTCTACCTGATGAAGGACCTCGAAGGCTTCGACCGAACCGACTGGACCACGGGCTTTACGAACTACCGCTACGCGATCCCCGCGCTGGCCGGCGAACAGGGCCGCGCGATCTACAACGACGTCGACCAGATCTACCTGGCCGACCCCGCCGAGATGTTCGATCTCGACATGAAGGGCGCCGGCATCCTGTGCGTCCAGAAGGACGAGACCTCGGTGGCGCTGATCGACTGCGCCCGGATGGCGAAGCACTGGCGGATCGAGGACGCGCGCAAGACGCTCAAGCGCAAGTACTTCCTCGACATCATCGCGCGCGAGAACCTATGGGGCGAGCTTCCCGGCGTCTGGAACGCCCGCGACAGCGAGTTCAGCGCAAACGCTTCGAAGTGCTTCCATTTCACGACCCTGCGGACTCAGCCGTGGAAGCCGTTTCCGGACCAGTTGTTCTACGCGGATCATCCCGACGGGGAGGTGTGGTTCGCGCTTGAGAGATCGTCCAATGCCGCCCGCTTCAACGGCTTCACGCGCGAGCGGCCGAGCGAGGACTTCGCGCAGGCCCTCGGCGCGCTCGCATCGACCCCGGCGGCAGGGCTGGAGCGCATCGGGCGGGAGGCGGGCAAGCTCGCCGAGGCCGTCGGCGCCAAGACCGCCCTGCTGGTCTCGCCGCGCGGCGAGGGTCAAATTTCGATCCGGGGGCTGAGCGTCGAGACGGCGCGGTTGGAGGACCTGCTGCGGGCCGGAGCCAACCGTGGCGGCGACGGCGTGATCTGTGCGGGCGGCCTCTCCGAGCTGCCCGAGGAGGATGTGCCGTGGGCGCTCGACGCGCTATTCGCCGCGGGCCGCAGCTTCCTCTGCGTGGCGGTCGCCCTGGATCCGGCCCGCCCCGGACGCGCCGGCGCGCTGCCTGCCGCATGGTGGCGGCTCCAGCTGGAGCTCGCGGAAGGCAGGAACCCTGGACGGCTGTGGAGCCTGACGACCACGAGCGGCGGCAGGCGCGAGGCCGCCAGGGGCGGACAGGCGACCGCACGGGCCGCTTGATCGCGCGCCGCCGGCGCGCCGGGGCGCCGCTGTGACCGCGCCTGGGCGGCTCTGGGCGTTGCTCGGCCGTCGCGCGGGCGACAACCGCCAGATCGTCGCCCTCGCTGAGGCCTCGGGCCTGGCTTGGGAGGCCAAGCCGCTCGCCTTCGGCGACCTGACGAAGCGCGCCGCAACCCGGAACGGCTCATTCCGGGCGCTCGACGCCCCATCGCGCGCGAGCCTCGTTCCGCCATGGCCGGATGTGGTGGTGGCGGCCGGCCGCTGGTCGGCGCCCATCGCGCTTGCAATCCGTCACGCCTCGGGCGGGCGAACGCGGCTGGTGCATGTCGGCCGGCCCTGGCGGCCCCTCAGCTGGTTCGACCTGGTCGTCACCACGCCTCAGTATGGCCTGCCTGCGGCCCCGAACGTGCTGATCAACGCGCTGCCGCTGACGACGCCGCGCGCCGCCGCTCGCGATCCCGCGCTGGAGGCGCTGCCGCGCCCAAGGCTTCTCGTGCTGGTGGGCGGCGACAGCCCGCCCCGCGTCCTAGACGCCGCAGCCGCGCGCGCGCTCGGGAAAGCCGCGATCGAGCGCGCCGCGCGCGATCAGGGATCGCTGCTGGTCGCGACCTCGCCGCGAACCTCGCCGGACGCGGTCGCCGCGCTGACGTCCGTCCTCGCGGACGCGACGCGGCCAATCCGCCTGTCGGTGTTCGGCGAAGGGACAAACCACTATGCGGCGTTCCTCACGGCCGCCGACGCGATCGTCGTCACTGACGACAGCGCCGCGATGACGGCCGACGCCGTCCTGTCCGGCGCGCCGGTGACGCTTCATCGGCTGCCTCGGCGCCCGACCGCCGCGCACCGACGGATGGCGCTGGCGCGCGCCCTCGTCGACCGCGTCGGAGTCGCCCGGGCGATGTTCGATCGGCTGATCGCCCGTGGGATCGTCACCTCGATCCGTGACCTCGACCGCTATGCGGAACGGCTCGAAGCCGAGGGCCTAATGGCGGGCGGCGACAGGGCGAGGCGTCGCGCCGCGGCGGAATTGGAGGAGGCCGCGACGCGGGTGCGTGCGCTTGTTCGTCCCGCCAACCCTTGAGACCGCCGGTGATTGGTTTTACCACGCTCGCTCAGCGGCCGTTCCGGCCGGCGGGCTCTGGAACCGTCGGCCGGAACGGCCGCCGCCTAAGAGAGTCAGCGCGTGCCGAAAACCTCGACCAAACGTAACGTCGCGACGCAAGCGACGCTTGGCACGTGGATCCGCCTCGCGTCCATCATTCCGCTCGGTCGGACCGCGGCGACGCTCGCCTGCCTCGTCTTCGCCGGCGTGGCGGAGGGCCTGGGCATCGCGAGCCTTCTGCCGCTCATCACGCTGATCGGCGAAGGCGGAGATCCAAAGGGCGGGAGCGCCAAGGCGCTCGATTTCATCCACGGGCTCGGCTTCGAGCCGACGATCGGGTTCTTTCTGACGGCCCTGGTCGTGGGCATGACCCTCAAGGCCGCCCTCACGCTGTTCGCCATGCACCAGGTCGGGCGCGCGATGGCCGACGTCGCGGTCAAGGTCCGGCTCGACCTGATCGACGCCCTGCTCGCGGCCCGCTGGGCTTACTACGTGCGACAGCCCGTCGGGCGCTTCGCCAACGCGCTGTCGAGCGAATCCGCGCAGGCGGGGGACGCCTACAACCAGGCCGCCCAGCTCGCGTCGGAGGTGATCCAGGTCGTCACCTACCTCACGATCGTGGCGCTTTACTCCTGGCAAGTCGGCCTGCTGTCGCTGGGCGTCGGCCTGATCATGGTGCTGACGCTCAACCGCTTCATCCTGATCGCAAAGCGGACGGCGCGAAAGCAGACCCGCCACGTCAAGCGGATGGTGGCTGGGCTGACCGATCTCCTCGTGGGCATCAAGCCCATGAAGGCGATGGGCCGTCACGCGCGCTTCCAGGCGCTGTTCGAGCGGGACGTGAAGATCATCCGCAAGGCGCAGCGCCGCCAGTCTTTCGCGCGGCACGCCAACAAGGCCCTCCAGGAGCCGATCCTCGCGATCTGCCTCGCGGTCGGCATCTACTTCGCCCTCGTCGTGCTCGACCTGCCGGCCGGCGAGGTGCTGGTCATGTCGGTGCTTCTGGTGCGCACCGTGACGACCATCGGCAAGGCCCAGCAGGGCCTGCAGGCGGTGCGCATCGCCGAGGCGGGCTTCGTGGCGGTGACCGAGACGATCGACCTCGCCCGACGCGCGCGCGAATCGCTTCATCCCGGCGCGGCGCCCCGCTTCGAGCGGGCGGTCACGTTCCGGGACGTGAGCTTCGCCTACGACCGCGAGCCGGTGATTGAAAACGCCTCCTTCGAGGTGCCGAAGGGGCTCGTCACCACGATCACCGGCGGCTCCGGCGCGGGCAAGACCACCACCGTCGACCTGTTGCTCGGGCTGCACGAGCCGACCGCCGGCGAGATCCTGATCGACGGCGCCCCGCTGCCCGACGTCGACCTCGTCGCCTGGCGGCGGATGACCGGCTACGTGCCGCAGGAGCTCATCCTGTTCCACGACACCTTGCTCTCGAACGTCACCCTCGGCCAGCCGGAGTTCACCCGCGAGGACGTCGAGCGCGCGCTGGAGGCCGCAGGCGCCGCGGACTTCGTGGCCCGGCTGCCGGAGGGCGTCGAGACGATCGTGGGCGAGCGCGGGGCACGCCTCTCCGGCGGCCAGCGGCAGCGCATCGCCATCGCGCGCGCGCTGATCCACCGGCCGCAGCTCCTGATCCTGGACGAGGCGACGACGGCGCTCGACCCGGACACAGAGGCCAACATCGTGCGCAACGTGATGGATCTGGCGCGCTCCACGGGCCTGACGGTGCTGGCGATTTCGCATCAGCCGGCCTGGGCGCGGGCGGCCGACCACGTGGTTCATCTGGCCGAAGGGCGCGTGGTGAAGGTTGACAGCCACGCCGCGTGATGCGACCCGCGGCGCAGCGCCTCCCCCGCTCCTGTTGGACTTAGCCTGCGCATGACGGATCGCCCCTTCCCGCACGAGACCATCCTCGACGCGCTCGACGCCGCGGCGACGGGCGACCGCGGCTTCACGTTCCATTCGGCCCGCGGCGAGGTCCTGGCCGATCTGCCCTATGCGCGGCTGCGCGAGGACGCCCGCGCGCTCGCCGCCCGCCTGCTCGGGGCGGGCCTGACGCCCGGCGACCGCGTGGGACTGATCGCCGAGACGGAAGCCGATTTCGTGCGGCTGTTCTTCGCGTGCGGTTACGCGCGGCTCGTGCCGGCGCCGATGCCGCTGCCGATGGCCTTCGGGGGGCGCGAGACCTACCTCGCTCACATCCGCCGCATGGTGGAGACCGCGGACGCCGCCGCCGCCTTCGCCCCGGCGAACCTCAAGGAGTGGTTGCTGGAGGCGGTGGACGGGCTGCCGCTGAAGCTGGTGGGGTCGATCGCCGACGTCCCCGAGGCGGAGGCAAGCGGCGAGCTTGTCCGTCCCGCGTCCGAGGACCTCGCCTACCTTCAGTTTTCCTCCGGCAGCACGCGCTTCCCGAAGGGCATCATGGTGACCCATGCGGCGCTGATGGCGAACGCCGTCGGTATCAGCCGCGCCGGACTTGAAACCACGCCGGACGACCGCTGCGTGTCCTGGCTCCCCTTCTACCACGACATGGGGCTCGTCGGCTTCATGCTCACGCCGATCGTGGCGGGGCTCTCGGTCGACTACCTCTCGACCCGCGACTTCGCGCGACGGCCGCTGATGTGGCTCGAGCTGATCTCGCGCAACCGCGCCACGATTTCCTACAGCCCGAGCTTCGGTTTCGAGCTCTCGGTGCAGCGCGCCGCGACGCTCGACCTCGGCGCTCTGGACCTGACCTCCTGGCGGATCGCCGGCATCGGCGGCGACATGATCCGTCCCCATGTGCTGCGCCGGTTCGCCGATCGCTTCGCAGCCCACGGATTCCGGCTCGGGAGCTTCGTGCCGAGCTACGGCATGGCCGAGGCCACGCTCGCGCTGTCGTTCGCGCCGCTGAGCGAGGGGCTCCGCACCGAAACGCTCGACCTCGACAAGCTGGAGAGCGACGGCGTCGCCGCCGCCGTGGCGGATGCCGACCGGACGCGTGAATTCGTGCTGTGCGGCGTCGCCCTCCCCGGCCACGCGATCGAAGTCCGCGACCCCGCCGGCGCGTCGCAGCCGGAGCGCGCCGTCGGCCAGGTGTTCGCGCGGGGGCCGAGCCTGATGCAGGCCTACTTCCGCGAGGATGAAGCCACGGCCGCGGCGATCGACGCCGCCGGCTGGCTCGACACCGGCGATCTCGGATACCTCGTCGACGGCCAGATCGTGATCACGGGCCGCGCCAAGGATCTGATCCTGATCAACGGGCGCAACATCTGGCCCCAGGACATGGAATGGGCGGCCGAGAGCGAGGTCGGCGGCCTGCGCAGCGGGGACGTAGCGGTGTTCTCGGTGGACTCCGCCGAGGGCGAGGAAGTCGTCGCGCTGGTCCAGTGCCGCGCGAGCGCCCCCGACGTTCGCGACGCGCTGAGGGCCGAGGTGGAGAAAGTGCTTCGGATGCGGTTCGGCGTCGCGCCGGTCGTGCGCCTGGTCGGAGCCCATGCGCTGCCGGTCACGTCGTCAGGAAAGCTCAGCCGAAGCCGCTCCCGTGAGCTCCATCTCTCGCTGGGTTCCGCCGAAAGCTGAACACATTCGGCGCCGTTCTGTTTCAACTCCCGGCTGATCCGGCGGCGCCGACGCCGTATCCTTTTGCGGGTTTGCAACGCTCGCGCGTCGGCGGGCGCCGCCGAGGACGCGCAGACGCTTCGTTAACCAGATGTGCCGTCTTCTGGATTATCAGGAGTTTCCAAGGCTGAAAGGCGCCCATTGGCGGCCGCCTCAGTTGGAGGACCAGGAGCGCCACGGTCTCGCCGAGCCATTGGCGGGGCATTGCCATTTTCGCAACACCTGACGGCGGAACGAAGCGGCGACGGAACATTTGGCCGAAATCCGCTCGCGGGGAGATGTGGCGCATGTGTAACACGCTGAATCCCCTGTTGATTTGCTGGCCGGCGCAGAAACTTTACAGATCGACGACAACTCCATATTTTCCGCGCTGACAACGAAATACGGATCCGTCCGCTTGGACGAAAAGATGAGTGAAGAGAAAAACGAGTTGCTCGCTGAGATTTCCGAAGTGCTAGAGACGGTAGTCAATCGGCGGGTCGAGTTACGAACGGATATGAACATCGTGAACGATCTTGGCCTTGATTCAATTGCCGTGATGAACTTCTGCATGGCGCTGGAGGACAAGTTCGACATCTCGATTCCGCTGCATGACATGGCGAGTGTTGTGACCGTCGACGATCTAGCGAAGACGATCCAAGCTCTGCGGAGTAATGCGTGATATGTCGATTTTT
>NZ_BAUX01000020.1 GCF_002897035.1 Methylopila sp. Yamaguchi | reverse complement strand
CCCGACGCCCAGCGCCACGCCAAACAAAAAGCGCCCTGCCGCAAAGTTCATTGCGGGGCGAGGCCCATCCCTTTACAGCCGCCTCAGACGATCTGGCCGCTTGGGGGCGATCCGCCGCCGCTCGAGCCGGACTGAGGAGCATCCGATCCGCCCATGGCAATCCTTGTCACCGGCGCCGCCGGGTTCATCGGCCACCATGTCACGCGCGCTCTGCTGGCTCGCGGCGAAGAGGTCGTCGGCCTTGACGACCTTAACCCCTACTATCCGCCGCAACTGAAGCGCGACCGTCTTGCGGCGCTCGCGCTGGCGCCCGGCGCAGATCGCTTCCGTTTCGTCGAGGCGGACATCGCGGACCACGTCGCCGTGGACCGCGGCCTGGAAGCTCAGCCAGTTGAGCGCATCGTCCATCTCGCGGCGCAGGCCGGCGTTCGCTACTCGATCGAAAACCCGCGAGCCTACGCCCGCTCCAATCTCGTCGGCCATCTGAACCTGCTCGAGCTCGGCCGCCGGCTTCAGGTCGCACACCTCGTCTACGCCTCGTCGTCCTCCGTCTACGGCGGCAACGACGCACTGCCCTTCTCGGTCGGCGCCCCCGTTGACCATCCGGTCTCGCTTTACGCTGCGACGAAGCGGGCGGACGAGTTGATGAGCGAAACCTACGCTCACCTCTACCGTCTGCCGCTCACGGGCCTCCGCTTCTTCACCGTCTACGGCCCCTGGGGACGGCCGGACATGGCGGTCTGGCTGTTCACCGACGCGATCCTCGCCGGGCGACCGATCCGCGTGTTCAACGGCGGCGACATGCGGCGCGACTTCACCTATGTCGACGACATCGTCGCCGGCGTGCTCGCGGCGCTCGACCGCCCTCCCCCGGATGACGGCGCGCCGAAGCCCGGCGGCAGCCGCGGCCCGCACAGCCTCTACAACCTCGGCAACAGCCGCTCCGAGAAGCTCCTCAGGCTGATCGAGCTGATCGAGGCCGCCTGCGGCCGCGAAGCGGTACGGGTCTTCGAGCCGATGCAGCCCGGCGACGTGAAGGACACCTTCGCCGACATCACGGCGACCACACGCGACCTCGGCTGGTTCCCGACCACCTCACTCGAGGGCGGCGTCGCGGCGTTCGTGCCTTGGTTCCGCGCGCGCCATGGCGTCTAACAGACGCGACGGCTAGACCTCCTTAATCGCTCTGTGATTATCATCCTCACGAGCCGCGAACAGCGCGGACGGCGGCGGCGTAACATGGCATGGCGGCGAAGGCCGATCTGGCGGACATTCTCGAGGCGGTTCTGAACCTGAAGGCGCAGATCGCCGCGCAGGAGCAGTTGATCCGCCAGCAGGCCGCGGCCTTGGAACACCGCCGGAAGACCTTCGAGCGCGCGTCGGAAGCCGCGAGCATCGGCGTCTGGGAGTGCGACCTCTCGACCCAGGCGCTGCGCTGGAGCGACGTGGTCTACGACCTGTTCGACTTGCCTCGCGGCTCCTTCATCGACCGCGAAGGAACGCTCGCACTTTACGTGGATGCCGCGCGCCGCGAGATGGAGGCCGCCCGCGCGGCGGCGATCGCGCAGCGTGACGGCTTTTCGCTCGACGTGCAGATCGTCACCGCCAAGGGGCGGCGGCGCGTCATCCGCATCACCGCAACGGTCGAATGCGAGAATGGAGCGCCGGCGCGAATCTTCGGCATGAAGCAGGACATTACCGAGGAGACGGCGCTGAAGGAGCGGATGCGCCACCTCGCGGAGTTCGACGCGATGACAGGTCTCGCCAACCGTAGCCAGTTTCAGGCTCGGCTCGACGCGATGGCTGCGTCGCAGTCGCCCGAGCACGGGTTCGGGGCCTTGGTTCTTGTGGACCTCGACGGCTTCAAGCAGATCAACGACACGCTCGGCCACGCGCGCGGCGACGCCTGCCTGACGGAAGCAGCGGGCCGGCTTAAGGAGGCGGCGCGCGACGCGGCGCTCGTCGCGCGAATCGGCGGCGACGAGTTCGCCGTGCTCCTGTCGGCGGCCAGCGCCGCCGTCGCCGAAGAACTTGCCGGCCGGATCGTTCGGGAGATCCGCATGGCGGTGGTCGCAGGCGGGATCAGCCTCCATCTCGGCGCTTCGGCGGGCGTCGCCCACGGCGACGGCACGCCGGAGGAGCTGTTTGCGCGGGCCGACGCCGCGCTCTATGCGGCGAAGGCCGGCGGCAAGGGGGCGGTCCGCGTCTACGGCGCGGGCGTCACGCCAGTCGCCGCCTGATCCTCTCGGCGGGCCGCGGACCGGTCACCAAAAGAGCGAGCCTCCGTCGCTCAATGGCCTGCACGGACGCTGTGTCATTATGCGTGGTCCCAGGCCGGCTTGCAGTTTCCGCCGGGGCGCTATGCAATGGCGCAATCGTCGCCTCTACCCTGGACGCTATCTCGCCCCTGACCTCGACGGCGCGCGGCGCGGCCGCGCGCGTCCATGTCCATTTCTCGATCGAAGGACTTATTCCATGTTCGCTTGCATCGGCTACGCCACCGAATCCGCTGATCAGCCGCTCGGGCCGTTCTCCTTCGAGCGACGCGACGTCGGTCCCACCGACGTGCGTATCGAGATCTCCTACTGCGGCGTCTGTCATTCGGATCTCCACACCGCCCGCAACGAGTGGAAGAACACCGTCTACCCCTGCCTGCCCGGGCACGAGATCGTCGGCAAGGTGGTCGAGGTCGGCGGCGAGGTCACGAAGTTTAAGCTCGGCGATCTGGCCGGCGTCGGTTGCATGGTGGAGTCCTGCCGCACCTGCGCGAGCTGCCAGGAGGGCCTGGAGCAGTACTGCGAGAACGGCTTCGTCGGCACCTACAACGGCGTCGAGAAGCAGACCGGCAAGGTGACCTTCGGCGGCTACTCGAAGGAAATCGTCGTGGACGAGGCTTTCGTGCTGCGGCTCCCAGAGAATCTCGACCTCGCGGCGGTCGCGCCGCTGCTGTGCGCCGGCATCACCACCTACTCGCCGCTCCGGCACTGGAAGGTCGGTCCGGGGCAGAAGGTCGGGATCGTGGGCCTCGGCGGGCTCGGCCACATGGGCGTCAAGCTCGCGCACGCGATGGGCGCGCATGTCGTGCTGTTCACCACCTCGCCCAACAAGGTGGATGACGCCAAGAAGCTCGGCGCTGACGAGGTGGTGATCTCAAAGGATCCGGACCAGATGGGCGCGCACGCCGGAAGCTTCGATTTCATCCTCGACTGCGTCGCGGCCCAGCACGACATCAACGAGTACCTCGGCCTGCTGAAGCGCGACGCGACGCTCTGCCAGGTCGGCGCGCCGGAGGATCCGCTGGCCGTCGCGGTGTTCAGCCTGATCTTCAAGCGCCGCAACTTCGCGGGCTCGCTCATCGGCGGCATCGCCGAGACGCAGGAGATGCTCGACTTCTGCGGCGAGCACGGCATTACGTCCGAGATCGAGATCATCCCGATCGCCGACATCGAGACGGCCTATTCTCGCATGCTGAAGAGCGACGTGAAATACCGCTTCGTCATCGACATGGCGACGCTGAAGGCCGCGGCCTGAGGCCATGATCGGTCAGATCGATCACCCCGTCATGCCGGCCTCCGCGCGCGGCGCATGACGGGGAGTTCGTCCGGCCGGCCGCGCGCTCGGGCCTGTCAGCGATGGTGCGGAGCGCAGCAGCGCCGGCTCACGTTCCGAGCAGGTGCGGCAGAACGAGGCGCACGTAGGGCGGGGACGACGCCGTGAGCGCGTCGACCGAACGCACGAAGACCACGCCGTCGAGCTCCGGCTCTGGGTCGGCGGCGAGGTGCGCCGCGATCCGTCGCTCGAGCTCGTCGGCGTTCAGGTCAGTTTCGTAGCGGCGGACGTAGGCGGTGACCTTCGGCGCGAACACGGCGAAGGCCTGAGCGCAGGGGCGCGCCAGCGGCGCGGCGAGGCCGGTCTCTTCTTGCAATTCCCGGGCGATCGAGCGCTCGAGATCGACCCGGCCGTTGACGACGTCGGACAGATCCGGCGTCCCGCAGGGGAAATAGGACATGCCGGCGGCGGCGGTGTGCGCCCCCATGCGGCCCATAAGCACGGCGCCGTCCGCCGTCACCACCGCGGCCGCGCCGAAGACGTTGCTCAGCCCGCGCGCTTCGCAGCGGAGGCGCCACCAATGGAACGCAGAGAACCCGATCTCGGCGTGCCGCGCGACGAGCCGGTTCGCCTCGACGCGAGCGTTCAGGGCGATCAGCACACGGCCGTCGAACAGCTTCGGCTTCGCCGCGATCTCGCTTGCCCAGTGGGCGGCGATCGCCGCCTCGTCCGCCGCGTCGAACGGGAGGTCCGCGGTCGTCAGGACGCCGTCGAAACCGGCGACCGGAATCACGCGCCCCGAAGCCCCCTCCCCTCCTCCATCACCCGCCATGGCGCAGCAAAGCTCCGGGATGCGCCAGATCGACTTCGGCGGTCAGCGGTAGGTGGTCGGACGCTTTACGGGCGAGCGGCGTGTTGTGGACGGCGAGGTTCTGCACCAGCCCGCGCGGCCAGCCGAGGATCCGGTCCAGCGGGAAGATCGGCCGCCGGGAGGGGAAGCTCGGCAGATGCGGATGCTCGCCGAACAAGGGCTCGAAGGCGCTGAGCGACGAGCGCCGCCCACGGCGCCACTCGTTCAGGTCGCCCAGGAGAATCGTGGGCATCGGCTTCAGCCAGCCGAAGGCCGCGACCAGCGTGTCGGCCTGGCTGACGCGCGAGCGCCGCAACAGGCCGAAATGCGCGGCGATGACGCGAAACGGCCCTTCGCCGAGATCGAGCTCGACGATGATTGCTCCCCGCGGCTCGACGCCGGGCAGCCGGATGCGCTGGCGGCGGTAGACGGACGGCTCGCGTTTCACCAGGAGCGCGTTGCCGTGCCAGCCATGGCCGCCGGGCGCGTCGGACTGAGCGAGCAGATGCAGCCCGGCCTGCTGCTTCACCACCTCGGGGTCCAGCAGGCCCAGCCGCTTGCCGAAGCGATGGTCGACCTCCTGCAGCGCGACGAGGTCGGCGCCGATCTCGCCCAGCACGGCGGCGATCCGGCCGGGCTCGACCTTGCCGTCCGTGCCGCGGCACTTGTGGATGTTGTACGAAGCGACCTTCACGGGCGGCGGCGTGTCCTCAGAGATACGGGGAAAGCAGGCGGGCGGTGGCGTCGCGCAGCTTCACGACGAACATCCGTCCGTCGACGTCGCCGAGCGTGACGGGATCGCCGCGCTTCGCGTCGATCAGTCCGGACAGCCGCGCCGCGAGCGCGGCGTCGTACAGCTCAACCGTCAGTTCGAAATTGAGCCGCAGGCTGCGGGCGTCCCAGTTGGCGCTGCCGATCAGGCACCACTCGTCATCCACGGTCATCAGCTTGGAGTGGTCGAAAGGGGGAGGCGAACGCCAGAGCCGACAGCCCGCCTCGATCAAGGGCCGGATGTGGGCGTCGGACGCCCAAGCCACCATGCGATGGTTGTTCTCGGCCGGCATCACCAGATCGACCTCCACGCCCCGCAGGGCCGCGAGCTGCAGGGCGGTGATGAGCTGCTCCTCGGGCAGGAAGTAGGGCGTCGCGATGCGGATGGTCTTGCGCGCTGCGGTGATCGCGGAGAGCAGCACCAACGCCAGCTGCTCCACGGCATGGTCGGGCCCGGAGGCCACCGCCCGCGCCGGCGCGCCGGGGATCTGACGCGCAGGCGGCCGCGTGCGCTCCGGCGTTTCCTCGCCGGTCGTGAAGGCCCAGTCGTCGTCGAAGCTGTCGGCGATCTGCTGCACCACTCCGCCGACGATCCGGAAATGCGTGTCGCGGACGGGGTGCCGCGTGGGCTCGGCCAGCACGTTCTCCGCCGCGATGTTCAACCCGCCGATGAAGGCGAGTTCGCCGTCCACGATCAGCGCCTTCTTGTGCAGACGCAGGTCGAGCAGCGGCATCTTCCATGGCCAGATCGAGTGCAGGAACCGCGCGGCGGGCACGCCCTTGGTCCGCAGCCGTCGGTAGGCCGGGGAAAGAAAAAAGCCGCCGCCCATGCCGTCGATCAGCACGCGCACCGTGACGCCGCGGCGGCGCGCGCGCGCGAGCGCCTCGATGAAGCGCAGGCCCGGCTTGTCCGCCCGGAAGATGAAGGTGGAGAGCGAGACGCTGGTCTTCGCGCCGTCGATCGCCGCCAGCATCTGCGGGTAGGCCTCGTCGCCCGACTGGAGCACGGCCTCGACGGTCCCCTCCTCCAGGTCCACGCCGGTGATGGCGCCGACAGCGGTCTTCAGCCTCTCAATGGAGCGCTCAGCGCCGCGTCCGCGCGCGCCATAGAGCCGGGGGCTTTTGAGGCCGCGCAACCGCTGCGCCTTGCGGTGCACGCGGTTGATCCCGAAGCCGAAGTAGAGCAGCGCTCCGAACACCGGGGAGAGCCAGACCACGCCGATCCAGCCGATCGCCGCCCGCACCTCGCGCTTCCGCAGCAGCGCGTGCACGGTCGCGGCGGACGCCGCCGCCAAATGCGCGGCGGTGACGGCGAGTTCGAACGGCTGGAGAGGTCCGGAGAAGATGGCGCGACGCTCCGCGAGAGATCCCACAGGGCGTTATAGGTCATCGCCGCCGCTTGGCCGCACCAGCCGCGCGGAGACGCGACGATAGGCCCTTCCTGCTCGAGGCGAGGGCTCAGAATCGCTCATCCCGCCAGTTCGGGACGGGGGCCGAACGGCGGGATGAGCTACGGGATGGATCGCCCCGGGACGTGACCCGGGGCGAGGGTTCAGCGCTGGTCGATCGTCGCCGGGATCGGCTCGCCCTTGGTCTTCCAGAGCGAGACCAGCACGCCGCCGGCGATGAGCGCGAGGGTGACGCCGAGCGAGATCGCGGGGTCGACCTTGCCGAAGAAGTGCGCCCAGAAGATCTTGGCGCCGATGAACACCAGCACGAGCGCCAGCGCGTACTTCAGGTAGGCGAAGCGGGCCGCCATCGCCGCGAGCGCGAAGTAGAGCGCGCGCAGGCCGAGCACCGCCATGATGTTCGCCGTGAACACGATGTAGGTGTCGGTGGTGATCGCGAAGATCGCGGGCACCGAGTCGACCGCGAACACGAGGTCGGCGACGTTGATCACGACCAGCGCCAGGAACAGCGGCGTCGTCCACAGCACGAGCTTGCCGGTCACCGGGTGCGGCTGACGCACGAAGAAGCGCTCGCCGTGGAGCTCCGGCGTCACGCGCATGCGCTTGGACAGCCAGCGCACCGCCTTGTTCTCGGAGAGGTCGGCCTCCTCGTCGCCGGCGAACAGCATCTTCACGCCGGTGAAGGCGAGGAAGGCGCCGAAGACCAGCATGATCCAGTCGTAGTCCTGCACCAGCGCCGCGCCGACGCCGATCATCAGGCCGCGCAGCACGAGCACCGCGAGGATGCCCCAGACGAGGGCGCGGTACTGGTAGCGCGCGGGGATCGCGAAGTAGCTGAAGATCAGCGAGATGACGAAGACGTTGTCGATCGAGAGCGCCTTCTCGATCGCATAGCCGGTGTAGTAGTTCATGCCGGCTTCGGGGCCCATCGACCACCAGATGTAGCCGCCGAAGGCGACCGCCACCGCGATGTAGAACACCGAGAGCTTCAGGCTTTCGGCAACGCCGAGCTCCTTGCCCTTGCGGTTGAGCACGCCGAGGTCGAAGGCAAGCAGCACGGCGACGAGGCCGAGGAAGGCCAGCCAGAGCCAGGCCGGCTTGCCGACGAATTCGGCGAGGAGGAACGACGGAACAAACTCCATCAAGATGATCTCTCACGGTCTGGGCGCGCGCGAACACAGGTCGACGCTGCGCCTTGGTTGAAGCGCAGGTCCGACATCGCGACCGTGAAGGGATCGCCAGAGGGGCCCGGACCGTTCTGGTGAGCCCAGACTTAGATCGAAGGCGCCGCAGCGCAAGATGGCGCGGCGCAAGTTCGCGAATCCGTGACCGGAGAAGGGCGCCGGCGCAGCCCTCACCGCGCCTCTCGCAGCACCCAGAACAGCCGCGGCCCCTCGCCGCGCAGGATCTCGAACGCACGCGCCGGCCGGCGGCGCGGCTCCTCGATCGTGATCTCGACGCGGAACGCCGGGCCGTAAAACGCCCCGAGCGGCGCTGTGGACCCGCCGCCGAGCAGCTGCTGGACCGCCTCCATCGACGCCGCGCCGCGCCGCCGCAGGCTCAGGATCTGGTCGAGCACGGGCCGGCCGAGGCCGGGCGTCGCGCGCAGCACCTCCGGCGGCGCTTCGAGCGCCGACACCCGGCCGCGCGGGTTCGCGACCGTGAGGAAGGGCTTCAGCGCCCGCGCCTCGGCGACGCCGACCCCGAGCACCTCGCGCACGTCGTCGACGGTCGCGAAGGCGTCGTCGGCGGGACCGGGGAGTCCGGCGGCGCCGTAGTCCCGCCGCTCGGCGCCCGCCCGGCCGCGCTTGCCGTCGGGATCGCGCCAGTCGACCACGCGATCGGCGAAGGTCTCGGCCGTCATCGAGGTCAGGCCGAGCGAACGCCAGAGGCCGGCGAGCAGCTTGGGATCGGCTCCGTTGAGGTCGACCTTGCCGGCCTCCGCCGCCGCCGACAGAGTCACTACGCCGGCGTCGAGCCGGAGCCGCTGGCCCGCGAGCTCCGATGGCGGCCGGCGCAGCGCGACGAGCTGATAGGCCGCGAACTCGAGGCCGGCGTGGACCAGCGCGTCCTCCGTCAGCCGGTCGCGCGCGAGCCGCGCTTCCGCGACCGAGGAGCGGACTAGCACGCTGGCGCCCACCACGACCGCGGCGAGCGCCGCGAGCACCGCGAGCGCCGACACCAGCACGAACCCGTCCCGCCCGCCCCGCATCAGCCGCGGTCCGGAGGGTCGGGCTGTTGCGGCCCGGGCTGGTCGGGCGACGCGGCGCCGGGCCTCGGCTTCTTCTTCGTGCTGCAGAAGGCGATCTCGGCCGCGGCGCAGCCGGGCTCGGTCTCCGCGACGATCGCGACGCGGCGGGAGCCGACCAGACGCTTGCTCGCCGGATCGAGCCGGTCGATCCGGATCGCCGCCGGCAGCAGGTCGGAGCGCGACCAGGCGTCGGTGATCAGCTCGCCGCCGCTCTTCAGGCGCTCCACGAAGGCGAAGCGCAGCTCGGCGTCCCCGAACGGCATGCGGTGCGGACGCGATAAGGCGACGTCGTCCAGGCTCTGCGCGCCCACCGGCAGCTCGCCCTCCGCCCTGAGCGCCGCGCCCGGCCCGTCGGCCTGATAGGCGACCACGACCGGTCGGGCCAGACCGTCCTGCTGCGGCGCCTCGACCACGAAGACGATGCGGTCCGTCTGGCCGTAGAAGGCGAAGCGCGGCTCCTGCGCGCCGGGAAACCTGCGGCGGGAGAGCTGCGCGATGTCGCGCGCCATGGCTGCGACCGCGAGCCGGCCGGCCTCGGTCGCCTCGACCCGCCCCGCGATGCGGTCCGCGACCCGCGACAGGCCTCCGCCCAGCGCCAGCAATCCCGCCAGCACCAGCGCCGCGAGCGTCAGCGTCGCGAGCGCCTCGACCAGCAGGTAGCCAGCCTCGCCGTCGGCTTGGCTCCGCCCTCTCCCAAGACGCGTCACGGCGCGGCCGCCGCGTGCAGGGTCTCAACCACCAGCGGCGGCCCAATCGCGGGCTCGACCTGGATGGTCACGCGCAGCGGCGTGAAGCGGCCGAGCGCGGCGTCGGCCGCCGCCTCGCCGGGCGCCCCTTCTCCAGCCTGCTGCGGGGCCCCGGCCGCGACCTGCACCGGGGCCTGCCCCGGCGCCGGAGGCCGGCCCGCCTCGCGGCCTGGAGCTTGAGCAGGACCTTGCGCAGGATCCGGCGGACCGGGGGGCGGCAGGGGAAGGTCGAGCGCCTCGCTCGTGACCGTGACGACGAGGCCGCGGTCGTCGCCGCGGCGAATGCCGACGCCCGGCGCCAGCGCGTCGAGCCGGTTCTCCAGAACGTCCCGAGCGACCGCCTCCGCCTCCAGCAACGCCTCGGCGCGCGCGAGCGCGGAGCGCGCGGAGACCACGCCGCGCTGGAGCGCGACCGCGACGGCGGCCACCACCGCGAGGGCCACCAGCGTCTCCACCAGCGTGAAGCCGTCGCGCCTGCCGCCCCTCGCCGCGGATCCGATGGTGCGCCTCATGGCTCGTCCGCGGTCTTCGGGCGGATCGAGACGCTGGAGGTCACCTCGTCGATCACGACGTCGATCCGCGCCGTGCGGGTGGCGAGCGCAAGAGTCCCCCCGGAGGAGCGTCCGTCGGGGTAGAACGCCACGCCGCCCTGCCGGAGGCCGGAGGCGCGCACCGCGAGCCCGCGCGAGAGGTCGACCACCTCCCCTGACGCGCCCGAGCGCAGGCGGGGGCCCGGGAAATCGACGCCCGCGACGACTGTGCGGCCGGCGCGCAGGGCGGCGGCGCGGTCGGCGCGAAGCAGCGCCGCGGCCTGGTAGGCCTGCGCGCGCAGACCGGCGTAGCTTTCCTCGATCCGCACGAACGGCAGCGCAAGGCCCGCCACGATCGCCATCACGGCGAGCGCCAGCATCAGCTCCACCAGCGTGAAGCCCGCGCGCGGGTCGCCGCGGTCAGTCGTTCGAGATGTCGGCGTTCTCACCTTCGCCCCCGCGCTGGCCGTCGGCGCCGAGCGAGGTGATGCCGTAGGGCTTGCCGCGCCCGGGCGTGCGGTATTCGTAAGGTTTGCCCCAGGGGTCCGCCGGGATGGAGCCCTGCTGCACGTAAGGCCCGGCCCAGCGACTCTCGCCCGCCGGCGCGCGGGCCAGCGCCGCCAGCCCCTCGGAGGCGGAGGGGTAGCGGCCCATGTCCAGGAAGTAGAGGTCGAGGGCGCTCGCGAAGGATTGGATCTGCAGCTTCGCCGCCCGCTCGCGCGAGCTCGAGAGGTAGCTCAGGACCCGGGGGCCGACGAGGCCCATGACGAGGCTCAGGATGACCAGCACGACGAGCAGCTCGACGAGCGTGAAACCGCCCTCGGCGTCCCGGTCGCGGCGGTTACGGCGGTGTGCGGCGAGGATCATGACGCGGTTCAAACCAATAGATCGTTGATGCTGATGAGCGCCGACATCACCGAGATGATGAGCCACGCGATGAGGCAGGCCACGACGATCATCATCGCCGGTCCGATCACGGCCGTCAGCCTGTTGAGCGCCGTTTCGAGCTTGGTTTCGTAGAACGCCGCGACGCGGGCGGCGCTGTCGGGCAGTTGGCCCGCCTCCTCGCCCACGCGCAGCATCTGCGTGACGTGCGCCGGAAGGAAGCCTTGGCGGGCAAGCGCGACGGAGACCCGCTCGCCGTGCCGGACGTCGGCAGCCGCGAGATCGATCGCGGCGCGCGCCGCCGGCGGGCGCACCACGTCGCGCACCAGCCGCAGCGCGGCGGTGATCGGCACGCCGTTCGCGAGCAGGATCGAGAGCGTGCGGCAGAAGGCGACGGTGAGTTCGTAGGCGAGAACCGTCCGCGTCAGCGGCGCCCGCGCCAGCAGGCTGACGAGCATGGAGCCGTTCCGGCCGATCCGGCTGAGCACGAGGCCAAGGACGAGCAGGGCCGCGGCTCCGCCGAAGACCAGGTCGACATTGACCCGGAACCAGCGCGACAGGTCGAACACCATCTTCGACGACGGCGACATGCGGCTCTGGAAGCCCTGCAGCGCGCCCTCGAACTGCGGCACCACGAACAGCAGCACGAAGCACAGCACGCCCACCGCCGCGACCGCGAGAAAGGCGGGATAGGCGATCGCCGACACGAACTTCCGCTTCAGCCTCTCGTTGCGCTGGCGCTCCGCGGCGAGGTCGCCCAGCGCCGCTTCGAGCCGGCCGGCGCTTTCCGCGACGGCGATGGTCTGGACGTAGACCGGCGGGAAGGTCTTGGGGTGCATCGCGAGCACCGCCGAAAAGCTCTTGCCGCCCGAAAGCTCGCCGTGGAGCTGGCGGATGAGCTTGGCGAGCCAGCGCCGCGACTCCATCTCAGCCAGGATCTGCAGCGCCTCGTCGAGCGTGACGCCGCCCTTCAGCATCATCGCGAGATCGAGCGTGAAGGCGGTGATGTGCTCCGGCGGCGGCTCCGGCGTCAGCATCTCACGCCAGGTTCGCCGCGGACCGCCGTGGGTCTCGCGCGCGTCGATCGGGGTGACGTTGGAGCGCTCGAGGTGGGCGAGGGCCTCGGCGCGGGAGGCGGCCTCCATGACGCCGGTGAGCATCTGGCCCGCCGCGCTGACCGCCCGGTATTCGAACGTGGCCATGGCTCAGCCCCCGCGCCCGCGGAGGATCGCGCGCGCCGGGATCATCCGAGGAGGCCCGGAGCCGCGAAGCCGGCCGCCGCCCACACGACCCAGACCGCCGGCGCGAGCAGAGCGCCGAAGGGAAGACGATCCTCGCGGCCGGCGCGGCGAAGACCCGCGACGACGAGGCCGGCGAGGCTCGCCGCGAACAGCGCGACCGCGAAGCCCGCCGCGCCGGCGAGGCAGCCCGCCGCGGCGGCGAGCTTCACGTCGCCAAGCCCCAGTCCGTCCCGGCCTCGCGCGCGGAAATAGGCCTCCCGGACAGCCCAGAGGAGACCGCCCGTCAGGACGACGTCGACCGCCAGCGCGCCAAGGACATCCGCGCTCCACCCGCCCTCGGCGAACCGGGCCGCGATCCCGAGCGCCGCCAGCGCCGCGGCGGCCTCGTTCGGAATGATGAAGCTGCGCGCGTCCCGCCAGGCGATCCACGCCGTCACCAGCGCCGCCGCCGTGGGCAGCAGGAGCGCGGGACTGCCGAGCCCAACCGCGACGGCTGCGACGAGCGCCGCGGCGCCAAGCGCGCCGTCGGTGCGGGAGGCGACGGCCTCGGCGTTCATCGTCCAGGCGTCACTTCGTGTAAGTCGCCGGGCGGGGGCCGCCCATCGACGTCAGGCGGGAGCGGAACTCCTCGGCCACCGACTGGGCGTCCTCGCCGCTGCGGATGACGACGGGGCGGATGAACACCACGAGCTCGGTGCGGTCCTTGGCGTTCGTGCGCTGGCTGAACAGGTTGCCGATGCCCTTCAGGTCGCCGAGGATCGGCAGCCCGTTCTTGCCGCGTTCGTTGCGCTTGCTGATGAGGCCCGCCAGCAGAACCGTCTGCCCGCTGACGACCGAGATGTTGCTCGCCACGCGGCGCTTGGAGATCGTCGGCGTCAGGGTGTCGGCGCCGCTCGCGACCGACGAGATCTCCTGCTCGATCTGCATCGTCACCGCGTCGTTCTGGCCGATGCGCGGGATGACGTTGAGGATGATGCCGGTGTTCTTGAACTCCACCTGATTGACCAGCGGGGAGTCGATGTTCTCGACGCTCTGCGCCTGCCGGGTCACGATCGGGATTTCGTCGCCGACCTGGAAGTTCGCGACCTGGTTCTCGGCGACCACAAGCGAGGGCGACGACAGCACCTCGACGTTCGTCACCCGGTCAAGCGCCGAGATCACCACATCGGGGTTGGAGTTGGTCCCGATCAGCAGGTTGAAGCCGGGCGTCTGCTTCGACAGCGCGTTCGCGGCGGTTCCGAACAGGCTGAACGAGCCGTTGTTGCGGCCAAGGCCCACGCCGCCGCTCTTCACGAAGTACTCGACGCCGTTCCTCATGTCGTCGTTGAGCTGCACCTCGGCGATCGTCGCGCTGATCGCGACCTGGAGCGGCGCGGAGTCGAGCTGCCGGAGGGCGGTCAGGATCTTCTGATAGGTGAAGCCGTCGGCGTAGGTCACGACGGCGTTGTTCGCCGGATCGGCGCTGATCAGCACCTTTCCGCCGCCGCGGTCGTCGCTCTGCCGGGACAGGTCGATGGTCTCGCCGCCGCTGCCGCCCGTCTCGGCGGCGGCGCTGGCGCCGTCGCCGAAGAACGGGCTGTTGAAGGGCGAGGAGCCCGCCTGCCCCGAGCCGCTCCCGGCGTTCGATCCGCGGTCGGACACGTTCGAGACCGAGCCGTTTCCGGAGGACGAGGAGGACGAAGAAGACGAGCCCGAACGGTTATCGGACATCAGGTCCGAGGCGTCGCCCGAGCCGCCGGTCGAGGAGCGCCCGCCGGTGGTCGCGGGGGCGCGGCCGCCGCCGTCGCCGCCCGCGCGGAACAGGCTCGTCATGATGCGGGCGAGCTCGCGCGCGTCGCGGTAGCGCGCCTTGTAGACGAAGACGTTGTCGCCTCCGGCCGCGCTCTCGCGGTCGAGCCGCTTCACCCAGGTCTCGGCGCGGCGCATCAGCGCCTGGGTCTTGGCGATCACCATCACCGCGCGCAGGCGGCCGATGGCCTTGAACTGCACGGCGCCCGCGCCCACGCCCTTCTCTTCGGCGTCGAACACGCGGCGAAGCTCGCCGACGACCGCTTCGGGCGTCGCGCGCCGCACCTCGTAGATGCCGACCGCCTGGTCCTGCATCCAGTCGGCGTCGAACGACATGATCGCCTGCACCGCCTCCGCCCGCTTCGGGCCGGAGCCGCGCACGATCATGGCGTTCCGGGAGGCGTCGACCTTCAGCCCGTCGGCGTCCACCACGAAGCCGGACACGAGCTGCGCCATGGTGCTGGCCGAGACGTGGCGCAGCGGCACTACAGAAAGACCATAGCCCGGCGTCGTCCGGTCCGCGGCCTCGGCCGCCCCGCCGACCGGCGAGGCGGCGGTGATCCGCATCGTGCCCCCGGTCTTGGTCATGGTGAAGCCGTTGCTCTGCAACAGCGCCTCCAGCGCGCTGAGCAGCTCCTCGGCGTTCATCGCCCGCGGCGACGAGATCGTCACCTGGCCGGCCACGTCGGCGCCCATGACGTAGTTGATCTTCAGCGCCTCTCCGAGAACCGCCTGGACGACGTTGCGCAGGTCGGCGTTTTCGAAGTTGAGGCGGTAGAGCGCGCCGGACCGGCCCTCGCCCTCCCCGCGCTCGGTCACGAGCCGAAGCGGCGCGCCCCCTGCCGGCTGAGGTTCGGACGCGAACGACGCGGCGACGGAGCCGGTGGCCTCGGACGAGACCGGCGCCGCAACGGCCTGCGCCTGCGCGCCGTCGGCGCGCGGCTGACGGGCCGACAGGTCGGCCATCAGTCCGGTCCGGACGATGCTGACGCCGCCATCGTTGGCGGGATCGACCGTCGAACAGCCGGCGAGCGCGAAAACGCACGCCGCGACCGCCAAACGCAGCGCCGCTACCATGATAAAGACCCCGAATGCACGCACATTCCCCAGGCGACATGAAGCAAGAAGACAAAGGCGAAGTCAAATTTTACAGTCGTCATTCGGTGCGTTACATGCGTTTCGGGGTTGACCTGAAGAATTCGGCGGCGACATTAACCACAAAATTTCGTAGTTTCCTCTCGTGGGCGTTGTGTCCAAGAAAATGAACAGATTCGTTGACGGGGCGGCGGTGACGCCGAAGCGAGACGGTAGCGTCGGCGTGCGACGGCGGCGCGACAGGGGCAGAGGCCGCGCTCCGGCGGCGTACGGCGTGCTACCAAGAAAGACGTATGCAGCCTGGCCGGGGGCGACCGCGGTTCGAGCGCGAGGCGACGGATGACGGCGCGGGACGTCCAAACGGCGGAGACGGGGGATGCGCAACCGCTCGCCCTGGCGCGGGAGCTGCGCCGGCGCGGCTTCGCGGCGGACGCGACCGGGGACCTCGAGTCGCTGTGGCGCTCGGGCGCGGTTCCGGCGTCCGACCTCGCCGACGCCGTCGCCGCCGCCTACGCGCTCCCGCGCCTGACCTTCGCGGAGGTGCAAGAGCGGAGGGGGCTGACCGAGGGGCTCTCGCGCCGCTACCTCCGGGACGCGCGCATCTATCCCTTCGACCAGGACGGCGCGCTCGCCGCGGCGGTCGCCAATCCCGCCGACGAGACGGCGATCGACTCCGTCGGCCTCGCGCTCGGCGCCCCGCCGCAGCTGGTCGTGCTCTCGTTCGAAGAGATCGAGCTGCTGTTCGAGCGTGACGCCGAGGCCGCCGCGGCCACCCTCTCCGCCGAGCCCGCGACGGCGGCGGACCGCGCAGAGACGGTCGAGGCGCTGCAGGATCTCGCCCGCGGCGCGCCGATCGTGCGCTCGATCGACCAGTTGCTCGAGCGGGCGATCGAGACCGGCGCGACCGACATCCACATCGAGACCGGCCGCGAGGAGGTGCGGGTGCGCTTCCGCATCGACGGCCGCCTGCGGGTCGAGCAGGTGTTGCCGAAGGGCCTCGCCGCCGGACTGATCTCGCGCGTGAAGATCCTGGCGGGCCTCGACATCGCCGAGCGGCGTCTGCCGCAGGACGGCCGCTCCAACGTCAGGATCGGCCGCCAGGAGGCCGACCTCCGCGTCGCCACGGCGCCAACGATGTACGGCGAGACCGCCGTGCTGCGCATGCTGCTGAAGGACGCGCGGCTGCTCGATTTCGACCGGCTGGGCCTCAGCCCGCGCGACCGCGCGACGTTCGAGGCCATGCTGGCGGAGCCGCACGGCATCGTGGTGGTCACCGGCCCGACCGGCAGCGGCAAGACCACGACTCTCGCCACCGCGCTCGCCGCTCTCAACGATCCCGCCCGCAAGATCGTGACGGTCGAGGACCCGATCGAGTACCAGATCGCGGGCGTGCACCAGACCCAGATCAAGCCGGCGATCGGGCTCACCTTCGCGACCGCGCTGCGTTCGTTCCTGCGCCACGACCCCGACGTCATCATGGTCGGCGAGATGCGCGACAAGGAGACCGCGGCGGTCGGCGCGCAGGCCGCGCTCACCGGCCATCTGGTGTTGACGACGCTGCACACCAACACCGCGGCGGACGCCGTCATCCGCCTCGCCGACCTCGGCGTGGAATCCTACCTGATCGGCGCCTCGCTTCGGGGAGTCATCGGCCAACGGCTGGTGCGCCGCCTCTGCGAGCGCTGCAAGCGGCCGGACGCCGCGGCCGACGACGACGCCCGCGCCTTCGCGGCGGCGCGCGGCCTGACGCTCCCGCCCAGGGCGTCGTTCCACCGCGCGATCGGATGCTCCGCGTGCGGGCAGTCGGGATACCGCGGCCGGATCGGCGTGTTCGAGGCGCTACGCGTCAACGACGCGGTCCGCGTCCTGATCCGCGAGCGCCCGGATCCGACGAGCCTGCAGCGCGCGGCGAGGGACGGCGGCATGACCAGCATGCTCGAGGACGGCGTCTGGAAGGCCGGGCGGGGGCTCACCACCATCGACGAGGTGCTCCGTGCGACCGGCTGACGGGAGCGCCCGCGGCGCCGACGCGAGCCCTTTGGCTGAGGGAGTTCGCCGCCGATGGCGCTGAAGGAGACGCTCGCCCAGGCGATCGACGCGATCGTCGACGCCGTCGCGCCGCTGGCGGCCCGCTTCGCGCGCGGGCCGCGGCGCGTGGCCGTGGCGGAGGACGGCGCGCTGGCGCTCTACGATGCGCCGCTCGGCGCGCCCGCGAAGCGCCTTGCCCTGAAGGACGGCGCGACGCGGGGGCCGGTCCAAGGCGAGCTCCGCCTTCCGGCGGGGGCCGTGTTGACGCGCACCCTGAGCTTTCCCGCGGCGACCCGAGACTACCTCGACGCCGTGATCGAGAACCGGCTCGAACGGCTCACCCCCTGGGCGCCCGAGCGGGTGCTCTACGGCTACCGCGCCTCCGACGCCGCCGACGGCTCGCTCGACGTGCGCTTCGTCGCCGCCTCCCGCGAAGTCGCCGACGGCTGGACCGCGAAGGCGGCGGCGATCGGCTTCACGCCGACGGCGCTCGGCGGCGGGGGCGAGCCGCTCGATGCGCCGCTGTCCGTGGACCTTTGGCGCGGGACGCGCGACCCGTTCCGCAGGCGGGTGCGGCGCGGCCTTGCGATCGCGGCGGTCGCCGTCGTGGGCGCGCTCGTTCCGCTCGCCGCCGGTTCCTACTGGGCTCTGCACCGTGCGGAAGAGCGGCTGGCGGACCTGGAACGACGGTCCCAGGCGGCGCGCCGGACGCTGATGCAGGCGAGCGGCGGCGGCGCGCGCGAGCGCGACCTGATGGCGGAGAAGCGGCCGGAGACGGCGGTCGTTACCCTGGTCGACAGGCTCGCCGCCGCCCTGCCCGACGGCACGGCGCTGCGCGACCTCGAGATCGATCCGGACCGCGTCCGGCTGGCGGGCGTCTCGAACGCCGCCCCCGAGCTGATCGGGCTGCTGACGTCGTCCGGCGCGCTGCCGGATGCCCGCTTCAGCGCGCCGGTGACCCGTAACGCCGACGGTCGCGACGGGTTCGAGATTGTCGGTCGGCGGCCGGCCGGCCCGAAGGTCCAGCCATGAGGCGGCTGATATGAGCGTGGGAAGCCTCGGCCGCGCGAGCGCCTCCGCGTCGTCCCGCGGCGTCGCGTTCTGGGCGCTGGTGACCGCGGCCGTCCTGCTGCCGCTCGCCGCGATCGTGCTCTCGGTCCTGAATGTCCTGCAGGCGACGGAGGTCGATCGGCTGGCCGCCGGACAGGAGGCGATCGTCGCCCAGCTCGAGCGACGGGTCGCCGCGGCCGGCGGCCCGACATCGACGGCGATCGACGCCTCCGCGATCTATGTGCCCGGCGCGACGCCGGCGCTCGCCAAGGCGGCGCTCCAGCGGTTGCTGACCGACGCCGTCGAGGCGACCGGCGGGCGGTTGATCGAGGCTCAGGACGTCGAGGCGCCGGGACAGGCGCAGGACCTGGTCGACGACCGCGTCCGGCTGCGCGTCACCTTCGACACCCGGAACGGCCCGCTGCTCGAGCTTTTGCGCCGGATCGAGACCGGCCTGCCGCTGCTGACGGTCGAGCGCCTCGAAATCCGCCGCCTCGACGCGGCGGCGGACGCCGATCCCGACGATCCGACGCTGCGCGTCGGCGTCGTGATCAATGGCCCGGGGAGGTTCGTCGCGGGATGACAACGATCCTTCAGGCCGTCCTGCCGGCTCTGCTCGCCGCCGCGCTTCCGGGTCTCCCCCTCGCCGCCTCAGCCCAGGGACCGGCGGAAGACAGACCGGCGCCGCCCGCCGCAGCTGCGCTCAACCCCCTGAACGCTCTGGGGCCGGACAGCCTGTCCGCGTTCCGCGACCGGCCGCTGTTCACCCCCTCGCGCCGCGCGCCGCAGCCGCCCGCCGCCGTCGAGCAGGAGCCGGAGCCCGAACCGGAGACCGCGACCGCGCCGCCGCCGGCCCCGCAGCCCAACCTGCGCCTCGCGGGCGTCATCGAGGGACCGGAGGAGACCGTCGCGGTCGTCGAGGACATGGGCTCGAACACGGTCAGCCAGCTCCGCCTCGGCGACATGTTGGACGGCTGGCTGGTGACGGCGATCGACTCGTCCTCGCTCCGCCTCACGCTCGGCGAGCAGGAGGGCGAGTACCGTCTGTTCGACCCCAATCAGACCGCACGGCCGAAGCTGGATCCGGACGAGTAGAACGCTCCGGTCCGAAGACGCGGTGAGCCAGAGCGGCCTCGCGTAGGCGCGCTCGATTGGCCTTCCACACTCGCCCCGGCTCGTCTCTGGGGCCCATTCGCCCGGAATGGCACAGTGGTTGGGTTTAGAGCTCTCCCGGAAGCCCAAACGGCTCTCGCGGTCAGAGGCGGCGGAGCCAGGCGTTCCAGTCGGGATGGTGGAACAGGGTGCGAGCGCGCATGTGCTTCCAGGTCCCGTACTTGTAGAAGTCGAAATCGAGGGTCGAGACCGCCTCCTGAATCATCGCCCAAGTCGACCATTTGAGGTCCCCCAGCGCCTTCAACACGGCGACCCGGGCCTCGACCTGCAGCGTGACGGCGCCGAAGTAGGCTTCCAGCATCTCGCGCTCCACCGCCTCGGGGAACGCCATCTCGTCAAACCAGCCGGCGATCTCGAACGAGCGCTCGTTGTTCGAGGCGTATTCGAAGTCGACGATCAGCACGCTGTCGGCGGCGTCGATCATGAAGTTGCCGGCGAGCGTGTCGTTCATACAGGGCGCGAGATCGATGCCGGAGGCGGTCAGGGCCGCCTTGGCCTCGGCGTAGCGGCGCATCAGGAAAGGCTGGTCGGCCGGCAGGCGGCCGCCGACCTGCTCCACCTGCGCGACATGCTCCTCGATCATGTCGAAGATGGTCTTCGTCAGGCCCAGAGGCTCGCTGTCGTTGAAGGCCTTGAGCGCCGCGACGGCGTTCCGGCGCACCGTCGGGCGCAGGAAGTCGAGGTTCGAGGAGGCGCGGTAGCCCTCCACGAAAGCGAAGATCTCGACGCCGAGATCAGGCAGGAAATCCACCACCTCAACGCCGAAGCCGCTGGCGTGGGCCTTGCGGCTGGCGTCGTTCGCCGCGAGGCGGTCGATGAACATCTCGGTGCCGCGGCCGGGCACCTTGAGGAAGTAGTCCCCGGCCTCCCCGACCGCGATGCGCCAGTTGGCGTTGCTGATGCCGCCGGACACGGGGCGGTAGCGCAGCGGCTCTCCCCGCCAGCGCGGCACGTCGGCGAGGATCGCCTCCAGCGCGCGTTCGCCCGCGCTCTCGCCCTCGCCGGGTCGTTTCCAGGTCAGCATGGCGGCCCGCTCCCTCCCTCTGCCGTGACGCCTCAGAGGCGCCGCAGCCAGACCTCGAACGCGCGGGCCGCGGCGGTCGCCCGCGCGTGCGACAGCCGCCACGTCCCGTACTTGTAGAACTCGACGCCGGTGCGGGGCGACGTGACGGCGCGCACGACGCCCCAGAGCCCCCACATCACGTCGTCGACCGCGCCGTAGAGCCGGCAGCGGTTGAGGACGCGCTCGTCGCAGGCGCCGGCGTAGGCCTCGAGCGCCGCACGCTGGTCCGCCTCGAAGCGGCAGGCCTCGTTCATCAGCGCGCCGACGTCGAACCAGGGGTCGTTGTCGCCCGCGAGGTCGAAGTCGACGAGCTGGACCTCGCCGGTCTCGGGCTGGAGCATGACATTGGAGGCGACGCCGTCGTTGCGGCAGAAGGCGAGATCGACGCCAGCCGCAGAAACCGCCTCGCCGATCAGGGCGCAGGCCGCGACCAGCCGGTCGGCGTCGTCCGGCAGCGGGGCGCCGGCGCTCATGGCCTCCGCGTAGAGCGCGGCGACGCGGGTGAAGGGGTCGAACCGCCGCCCGATCAGGCCGTCGCCGTGCAGCCGCTTCGTCAGCGAGAGAGCTTGGCCCAGAACGGCTAGGTCTTGGAGGTCGCCGACGCGGCCGTAGCGCCAGGGCTGATCGAGGAAATCGAGCGCCAGCAGGCCCTCGCCCTCGTCGACCACCGCCGGCCCGACGCCGAGCGCGGCAGCCTTGCGCGCGGCCTCCGCCGCCTGCGGCGCGACGTCGGCGGCGCAATCGTCGTGGCGGATCTTGAGGAACACGGAGCCGCCGTCATCGAGGTCGAGGCGCACGCCGTCCGACGCCACGCCGCGGTGCACCGGCGAGGCGACCGCGGCGGCCGCGAGCCCATAGCGCGTCACCTTGCCCGCCAGCCGGGGCAGCCGGGCGACGGCGGCCTCGACCCGCTCGTCGAAGGCGTTCGCGGCGGTTCCGAACGGGGTCATGCGGGACCTCCGGCAAGGGTCGCGCGTTCCGGCGAGCCGCCCGCTTGGCAGAGACGCCACGCGGCCTCGAGACAGAGGCGGAGGCCGTTCTCGATGTCGGCGCGCTCGGTGAACTCGCCTTCGTTGTGGGCGACGCCGCCGACGCTCGGCACGAAGATCAGCCCGGTCGGGCAGAGGCCGAGCAGGCTGATGGCGTCATGGCCCGCAACCGTGTCGATGTCGCGGTGACTGAGCCCCAACGCCTGCGCGCAGGCGCCGACGAGGTTGCAAACCTCGGTGGGCAGTTGCCGGATCGGGCGCTCCGAGCTTTCGGCCGTGACCGTGACCTTGGCGCGTTCCGCCGCTTCGACGATGGCGCGTACGCCGAGCGCGCCGGCCTCCGCCAGCACCGCGTCGTCGGCCGAGCGGATTTCCAGCGACAGCGCGACCTCGGACGGCACGACGTTGGCCGAGTTCGGCGCCACGAGGATGCGGCCGACGGAGGTGTGGACCACGCCCGGCCAGCGGTCGGCGATCGCGCGGGCCTCGGCGATGAGGTAGGCGGCGGCGAGCAATGCGTCGCGGCGGAGCGGCATCGGGCACGGGCCGGTGTGGGCCTGCTCGCCCTGGAACCGGACGTCGACCTTGATCGCCCCCCAGTTGCGGCGGACCACGCCGATGTTCGCGGCCGCGCTCTCGAGATGGAGGCCCTGCTCAATGTGGAGCTCGAGATAGCAGGCCGGGAGCGGCGGCGGC
This sequence comes from Methylopila sp. Yamaguchi, assembly GCF_002897035.1. GTDB lineage: Bacteria > Pseudomonadota > Alphaproteobacteria > Rhizobiales > Methylopilaceae > Methylopila. Next base: position 63,661 of record NZ_BAUX01000020.1, on the reverse strand, counting down.
GCGTCCGTCCCGCGCTGGCCGATGGCGGCGAGCGCCTCGCCCAGCGTCACGCCGGCGTCGTCGGCGCGGGAGAGCGCGAAAGCCGCGTCGTGCTTGCCCGTGAAGAAGCCGCTGCCGAGCAGGCTCGGGCGGAAGCGGGCGCCCTCCTCGTTGGTCCAGTTCGCCGCGCAAAAATCGGCGTCGAAGCGCGCGCCCGCCTGTTTCGCCCGCATCAGCGCCGCGCCGACCGCCGCCGCCGCGACGACGCCGAGCGCGCCGTCGAAGCGGCCGCCGCGCGGCTGGCTGTCGAGGTGGGAGCCGAGCATCACGAGCGGCGCGTCGGCCCGGTCGGCGAGCGCGAACACGCCGTACTGGTTGCCGACGGCGTCGGTCCGCACCGTCGCGCCGGCCGCCTCGAGCGCCGCGGCGAAGACGCGCCGCGCCTCGCCGTCGGCGGCGCTGGCGCTTTGGCGTTCGAGGCCGCCGCGCGGGGTGGCGCCGCAGGCGGCGACGGCGTCGAACAGGCGATGGAAGTCGTCGACCGCCGCGTCGTCGCGCGACGGCGTCGTGAGGAGGGTCATGGGGTCCGCAACCGGGATTATGGGGGCGCGACGAGCCTGATCCGGGGCCGCTGCGGCCTATTAGGGCGAAGCTCCGCGCTCCGCGCAACCGCGATCCGCACCACGGCGACCGGATTTTAGGCGTGGCGCGTCAAAGAGCATCAAGGACGTGCTGCACACGCGAAAAAATGGTCTATCCATGCGTCCGACCGCCGAGCGCGGGCGGGATGGACGGTGCGGAGCGTGACGGTGACGAGCGAGCCCTGGCGGATCGGCGTGTTGTTCTCGATGACGGGCGTGACGGCCAACGTCGAGCGCGCCCAGCTCAACGCCACGCTGCTGGCGATCGACGAGATCAACGCGGCCGGCGGCGTCATGGGCCGCGAGCTCCAGCCGGTGGTCTATGACGGCGCCTCGGACCCCAAGCGCTTCCGCGCGCTCGCCGAGCAGCTGATCGCGGCGGACGGCGTCCGGCTGATCTTCGGCTGCTACATGTCGAGCGTCCGCAAGGCGGTGCTGCAGGCGGTGGAGCCCTTCCGCGGTCTGCTGTTCTACCCCACGCTCTACGAGGGCTTCGAGTACTCGCTGCAGACGATCTACACCGGCGCCGCGCCGAACCAGAACGCGTTCCAGCTCGCCAAGTACCTGCTTGCGCGCCACGGCCCGCGATACCTCTTCGTCGGTTCGAACTACGTCTACCCGTACGAGATCAACCGGATCATGAGCGACTTCGTGGTCCAGTCGCGTGGCAAGATCCTCGATGAGCTCTACATTCCGCTCGACGCCTCCGCGGACGACCTGAAGGGCGTAATCAAGCGGATCCGGAAGCTCGGCCCGGACGTGATCTTCTCGACCATCGTCGGCCAGGCGACCCCGGCGTTCTACGAGGCCTACGCCGACGCCGGCTTCAAGGCCTCCGACATGCCGATCGCGAGCCTCACAACCTCCGAGGCCGACGTCGCGGAGATGAGGCCCGGCGTCGCCGAAGGCCACATCTCGGCGGCGACCTTCTTCTCGACGCTCGGCTCGCCCGCGGCGCGCAAGTTCGTCGCGGCCTATCGCCAGCGGTTCGGCGCCGAGGCGCCAATCCCATCCGCAGCGGAGGCCGCCTACTTCCAGGTCCACCTCGCGGCCGCCGCGCTTGCGCGCGCCGGCGCGGACGACCCGCGGCGGGTGCTGGCGGAGATCATGGACGTCGAGATCGACGCGCCGCAGGGCCGCGTGCGCGTCGATCCGGAGAACCACCACACCTACCTCTGGCCTCGGGTGGCGCGGCTCGACGCCAAGGGCGCGTTCCAGATCGTCTGGAACCCCGGCGTGCGCGTGAAGCCGGACCCCTACTGCGTGACGCAACGGCTCGACGACTGGTCCGCGGACTTCGTCGAGCCGTCGCCCAGCGCGCGCTGAGGCCGCTGGCGATGGCGATCCAGATCCTGCGCGACATCAAGGGCCTGCGCGTTCAGGCGATTCACCCCAACGATGCGGAGGGAAAGCAGCTCGTCGACCACCTCAAGCGCATCGGCTGTTTCGTCGAGACGACGTGGCCGATCCCCGACGCCTACTCCGACAACGTCGACCTGGTGCTGCTGACGATCGAACAGGAGGACCGCGACGGGCTGCTGAAGCTGATGAAGTCGCGCTCCGACTCGCCCCCGACCGTGATCGCGATCGTCGGCTACGAGAACCCGTCGACGCTCTCGCTGCTGCTGGAGAGCGGGGCGCTTGCGGTGATCGAGCGGCCGCTGAAGCCGTTCGGCCTTCTGACGCAGATCGCCCTCGCGCGCAGTCTCTGGCTTGAGCGCAAGGAGCAGGCGCGGCGGCTGCGCAAGCTCGAGCGCAAGCTGAACGGCATCCAGCAGATCCAGAAGGCCAAGACCATCCTGATGGCCAACCAGGGCATCTCCGAGGAGGAGGCGTTCCAGACCATCCGCCGCCAAGCCATGTCGAAGCGGGTGCCGATGGAGGAGATGGCGAGCGCGATCATCAACGCCAACGAGCTATTGAACTTCCGCGCGGATGGTGCTTAGCTTCGGCCGTTGCTTGAGCGCGATGCAGCGGCCGAGCGACTTCGCCGGATCACAAGGTGGTCGATCCGGCTTGGCGATGTAGCCCGACAGATCCTCCCGAGAGGATTTGGCGGGCTTTTTTGTTTTTCGCGTCCGCGACAGCGCCGTCGTCGGTCGTCCGGCACTGCTTCCATTTGGCGACGCATGCGCGACCTGCGCCTTTGCTTCGCCAGACCAGACACTTCGACCCCGCGGCCTGCTCGACGCCGCGCCGGCGCGCTTCGCCGGCGGCGACGGGGGGCGCGCGCCACCCCTGAGGCGCCAAGCGAAGCGCCCGAAGGCCCAAGGAGACTGAGCATGATTCACGGCGACATCGGTTCAAGCAACGACACCGTCGGCGTAGCGGTGGTGAACTACAAGATGCCCCGCCTGCACACGAAGGCCGAGGTGCTGCAGAACGCCAAGAAGATCGCCGACATGGTGGTCGGCATGAAGGCCGGCCTGCCGGGTATGGACCTCGTGATCTTCCCCGAGTACTCGACCCACGGGATCATGTACGACTCCAAGGAGATGTACGACACCGCGTCTGCGATCCCCGGCGAGGAGACTGAGATCTTCGCCGACGCCTGCCGCAGGGCGAAGTGCTGGGGCGTGTTCTCGCTCACCGGCGAGCGCCACGAGGAGCACCCGAACAAAGCGCCCTACAACACGCTGATCCTGATGAACGACCAGGGCGAGATCGTTCAGAAGTACCGCAAGATCATGCCGTGGGTGCCGATCGAGGGCTGGTACCCCGGCAACTGCACCTATGTCTCCGACGGGCCGAAGGGCCTGAAGATCAGCCTGATCATCTGCGACGACGGCAACTACCCGGAGATCTGGCGCGACTGCGCGATGCGGGGCGCCGAGCTGATCGTCCGCTGCCAGGGCTACATGTACCCGGCGAAGGATCAGCAGGTGGTGATGGCCAAGGCCATGGCCTGGGCAAACAACACCTATGTGGCGGTCGCCAACGCCACCGGCTTCGACGGCGTCTATTCCTACTTCGGCCACTCCGCGATCGTTGGCTTCGACGGCCGCACGCTCGGCGAGTGCGGCACCGAGGAGAACGGGGTCAACTACGCACAGCTCTCCGTGTCGCTGATCCGCGACTTCCGCAAGAACGGCCAGTCCAACAACCACCTCTTCAAGCTGGTCCACCGCGGCTACACCGGGATGATCAACTCCGGCGACGGCGACAAGGGCACGGCGGACTGCCCCTACGACTTCTACAAGCGCTGGATCGCGGACCCGGAGGGCACGCGCGAGATGGTCGAGTCCTTCACGCGCCCGACGGTCGGCGTTGACGAATGCCCGATCGAGGGGCTTCCGACCGCGAAGACTCTCCACCGCTGAGCGACGCGCACGAGGCGCGCCGGTCATGCCGGCGCGCCTCGTGTCCCCGCCTCAAGGAGGTTCTGCGATGACCGTCGACTACAAGATCTTCGAACTGGGGGACGTGTCCCTGCAACGCGGCGCGACAATCCGTGGCGCGAAGCTCGCCTACAAGACCTACGGGACGCTGAGCCCCGCCAAGGACAACGTGATCGTCTACCCGACCTGGTATTCGGGACAGCACTACGAGAACGAGTGGCTCATCGGCGCCGGCCGGGCGCTCGATCCTGAGAAGTACTTCATCATCGTGCCGAACATGCTCGGCAACGGTTTGTCGTCGTCGCCAAGCAACACGCCGGAGCCCTACAACGGCCCACGGTTTCCCCAGGTCACGGCCTACGACAACGTCATGGTCCAGCATCGGCTGGTGACGGAGCTGTTCGGGATCGAGCATGTCCGGCTGGTGACCGGCTGGTCGATGGGCGCGCTGCAGACCTTCCACTGGGGCGCGCTGTTCCCCGACATGATGGACCTGATCGCGCCGTTCTGCGGGTCCGCCAAATGCTCGCGGCACAACTTCGTCTTCCTCGAGGGCGTGAAGGCCGCGCTGACCGCGGACGCCGCCTTCGCCGAGGGCTGGTACGTCGACAAGCCGGCGCGAGGCCTGCGGGCGATGGCGCGGGTTTACGCCGGATGGGGCTTTTCTCAGGCGTTCTATCGGGAGAAGCTGGACATCGAGGCGCTCGGCTACTCCTCGCTCGAAGACTTCCTCGTCGCCTTCTGGGAGGGCTTCTTCCTGCCCAAGGACGCCAACAACCTGCTGACGATGCTGTGGACCTGGCAGAACGGCGACATCAGCGACAACTCGCTCTACGGCGGCGACTTCAAGGCCGCGCTCGGGGCGATCAAGGCCAAGGCCTTCGTGATGCCTGGGCAGACGGACCTTTATTTCCCCCCCGAGGACAGCGAATTCGAGGTCGCGCACATGCCGAACGCCACCCTCGTGCCGGTGCCCTCGATCTGGGGCCACTTTGCCGGTGGCCCCGGCACCAACCCGACCGACGTCGACTTCATCGACGCCAAGCTCAAGGACCTGCTCGCCTCCTGACGACGCGCGCCACCACAGGACCTGCCCCAATGCTGCACATTGATAGCGTCGTCGGAGACCGGGCCGAGCCCGGCCTCCACCGGCGCCTCCATCATCTCGAACACCACGGGGCGGTGGAAACCGTGACAATCGCGAGCGCCGACATGGCGCGCCGACGCCTGCGCCTTACGACGCCGAAGGGCGAGGAGCTCGCGATCGCCCTGCCCCGCGAGCAGAAGTTGTTCGACGGCGCCGTTCTGCTGATCGACGACGACCGCGCGATCGTGGTGAGGGCGGAGGTGGAGCGCTGGCTTCGCCTGCAGCCGACCTCGATCGCCGACGCGGTCGAGCTTGGCTATCACGCCGGCAATCTGCACTGGCGCGTGCGCTTCGAGGGCGAGTGCCTGCTGGTCGCGCTTGAAGGGCCGGCGGAGGCCTACTTCGCACGGCTCGACGCGCTGTTCGCCGGACGCTCGATCAAGAGCTCCGTGGTGACGCAGGATCTCGCGGCGTGATCGGGCCGCTGCTCGCGATGTGGCAGGCGGACGCCGCCTTTCCGAGCGGGAGCTTCGCCTTTTCGAACGGGCTTGAAGGCCTCGCGGCCTCAGAGGCCCTAGACGGCGAGGCGCTGGAGCGGATGATCGCCGGCGTTCTCCGCCGCCGCTGGGCGACCGCCGACCGGGTCGCCATGCTTCAGGCGTTCGCCCGCGCCGACGACCTCGACGCCGTCGCCGAGATCGACGCCGAGGTGGAGGCCACCACGCTGTCGGAGCCGTTCCGCGCCGGCTCACGCCGCAACGGGGCGGGGCTGCTCGCCGCTCATGTCCGCATCGCGACGCCCGGGGCGGGCGAGTGGCAGGCGCGGGTGCGCGCCGGCCGTGCGCAGGGCCATCTCGCGCCGACGCAAGGGGTTGTCTGGCGCGGCGCGGGCCTCGACGCCGAAGGCGCGACGCTCGCCTCCGGCTACATGGTCCTCTCCGGCTTCACCACAGCGGCCGTGCGCCTCGGCGTCGTCGGCGCCGTCGCGGCGCAAGCCGTCGTCCGCCGCCTGCTGCCGCTCCTCGCCGAACTCGCCGCCGCGCCCGCCCCGGAGCGGATCGCGAGCTTCGCGCCCCGCCTCGACATCGCCGCCGCTCGCCACGCCCGGGGCGAGCTGCGCCTGTTCTCGAACTGACCCCACGCGAGCGCCTATGCTGCTGACCCCGACGGAACTCGAACGCCTGACGATCTTCACCGCGGCGGAGCTCGCGCGAAAACGCAGGGCGAAGGGGCTCAAGCTCAACTACCCGGAGGCGGTGGCGCTGATCACCGACGAGATCCTGGAAGGCGCCCGCGAGGACCGCACCGTCGCCGACCTCATCGGCTTCGGCGCGACCGTGCTGACCAGCGACGATGTGCTCTCCGGGGTGCCCGCGATGCTGCACATCCTGCAGGTGGAGTGCGTCTTCCCCGACGGCACCAAGCTCGTGACCGTGCACGAGCCGATCCGCCCGGCGGAGGGCTCCGAGGCGGATCCCGTGCAGCCGGGCGAGACGCTCGCGCTCGAGGGCGAGATCGAGCTGAACGACGGCCGGCCGCGCGTGACGCTGGAGGCGACCAACAGCGGCGATCGCCCGGTGCAGATCGGCTCGCACTTCCACTTCTTCGAGGTGAACCGCGCGATGGAGTTCGACCGCGCGGCGGCCTTCGGCATGCGGCTCGACATTCCCGCCGGCACGGCCGTGCGCTTCGAGCCGGGCCAGACCAAGGAGGTGACGCTGACGACCTTCGGCGGCAGCCGCTTCGTCGGCGGCCTCAACGGCCTCGGCGGCGACACCACCACCCAAGAGGCGAAGGACGTCGCGCTCGCCAAGGCCCGCGCGGCCGGCTTCCGCGGCGCCTGAGGAGACACGCCATGGTCACGATCGCCCGCAAGGACTACGCCGCCCTCTATGGCCCGACCGTCGGCGACGGCGTCCGGCTCGGCGACACCTCGCTCATCGCGGTGGTGGAGAAGGACTACGCGACCTACGGCGACGAGTGCCTACACGGCGGCGGCAAGACGCTGCGCGACGGCATGGGCCTCGCCGCCGGCATCACCAACGCCGAGGGCGCGCTCGACTTCCTGCTCTGCAACGTGCTGGTCATCGACGCCGTGCTCGGGATCGTCAAAGGCGACCTCGGGATCAAGGACGGCAAGATCGTCGGCGTCGGCAAGGCGGGGAACCCCGCCGTCATGGACGGCGTCGACCCGCGGCTGATCGTCGGCGCCGGCACCACCGTGCGCGACTGCGAGGGGCTGATCGCCACCGCGGGCGGGATCGACGTGCATGTGCACTTCGACTCCGCCGGCTTGGTCGACCACGCTCTGGCGAGCGGGTTGACGACCATGCTCGGCGGGTCGCTCGGGCCCATCACGGTCGGCATCGATTCCGGCGGCCCGTTCAACACCGGCAAGATGATCCAAGCCTCCGAGGCCTGGCCGATGAACTTCGGCTTTCTCGGCCGCGGCAACAGCCACATTCCGGGCTGCCTCACGGAGCAGCTGGAGACGGGATGCCTCGGGCTCAAGATCCACGAGGACTGGGGGGCGATGCCGGCGACGATCGACGCCTGCCTGCGCTCGGCCGACGAGCTCGACTACCAAGTGCAGCTGCACACCGACACTCTGAACGAGAGCGGCTTTCTGGAGGATACGCTGGCCGCGATCGGCGGCCGGACGATCCACATGTACCACACCGAGGGCGCCGGCGGCGGCCACGCCCCGGACATCATCCGCGTGGCGGGCGAAGGCTACTGCCTGCCGTCGTCGACGAACCCGACCAATCCGTACACGGTCAACACGTTCGACGAACACCTCGACATGACCATGACCTGCCACCACCTCAATCCGGCGATCCCGGAGGACGTGGCCTTCGCGGAGAGCCGCATCCGCGCGCAGACCATCGCGGCGGAAGACATCCTGCACGACATCGGCGCGATCTCGATGCTCGGCTCCGACAGCCAGGGCATGGGCCGCATCCACGAGGTGATCTGCCGGACCTGGCAGCTCGCCTCTAAGATGAAGGACCAGCGCGGCCTGCTCCCCGAGGAGAAGCCGGGCTTCGGTGACAACGAGCGCATCAAGCGCTACGTCGCCAAGTACACGATCAACGCCGCGAAGACCTTTGGGATCGCCGAGCACATCGGCTCGCTGGAAGCCGGCAAAATGGCCGACATCGTGGTCTGGCGGCCGGCGTTCTTCGGCGTGAAGCCGGAGCTCGTCATCAAGGGCGGCTTCATCGCGTGGGGCGCGATGGGCGACAGCGCGGCCTCGCTGATGACTTGCGAGCCGATGCTGCTGCGCCCGCAATGGGGCGCCTACGGCAAGGCGGCGCCGGCGCTGTCCGCCTGCTTCGTGCATCCGCTCGCCATCGCCCGCGGGCTGCGGGAGGAGCTCGGCGTCTCCAAGATCCTGCTGCCGGCGAGCGGCACGCGGGGGCTGAAGAAGTCCGACATGCTGCACAACGACGCCCTGCCGAACATCCGCGTCGATCCGCAGACCTTCGACGTCTTCGTCGACGGCGAACTCGCGACCTGCGAGCCCGCGACCGAACTGCCGCTCGCGCGGCGCTACATGCTGAGGTGACCGTGCTCCACCCGTCTCCCCAGACTTTCGCCGGCGCGCCCAAATCGACCGCCGCCCGCATCGGGATCGGCGGGCCGGTCGGCTCCGGCAAGACCGCGCTGATCGAGCGGCTGATCCCGGTCCTTCGCGCCCGCGACGTGAACCTCGCGGTGGTGACCAACGACCTCGTCACCAAGGAGGACGCCGAGCGGCTGCGGCGCTCCGGGCTGATCGAGCCGGAGCGGGTGCTGGCCGTCGAGGCCGGCGCCTGCCCGCACACCGTCATCCGCGAAGATCCGACGCTGAACATGGCGGCCGGCGACGAGCTGGAGGCGAGCTTTCCAGGCCTGGAGCTGATCGTGTTCGAGTCCGGAGGCGACAACCTCGCCTCGACCTTCTCGCTCGACCTCGTGGACTGGTGGATCTTCGTGATCGACGTCGCGGGCGGCGACGACATCCCGCGCAAGAAGGGTCCGGGCGTGCTGAAGAGCGACCTGCTGGTGGTCAACAAGATCGACCTCGCGCCGCATGTCGGCGTCGATCTCGAACGCATGCTGGCGGAGGCGAGCGCGGTGCGGAGCGGCCGCCCCGTCATCGCCACCAACGCCCGCGCCGGCGACGGCGTGGAAGCGCTGGCCGACGCCATCTGCCGCTCCGTGCTGTTCCGCGAATGAAGCCGGCCGACTACGCGTCAGGCGAGGCCGCCGCAGGCCGCCATCGCCGCGCCGAGCTGGTCTTCGCCCGCGGCGGTGGTCGCTCGGCGCTTGTCCGGCAGGTCAGCCCCTACCCCTTCCACACCACGCGGCCCTTCGCGCTCGACCGGGCGCGGCCGGATCTCGCGACGCTCTACCTGCAGTCGGCCTCGGGCGGCGTCTACCGCGGCGACGTGCTCGACCTCGCCTTCACGGTGAAGGACGGAGCGGCGGCGCATGTCACAAGCCAGGCCGCGACGGTGGTGCACGACACCGGAGCGGCCCGCGCTCGGCAGACGACGGACATCGCTATCGGTGCCGGCGCCTTCGGCGCGCTGACGCTCGACCCGCTAATTCTGTTTCCCGGAGCCGAACTCGGCGTTCGGACGCGGGTGGATCTGGCCGAGGGCGCGCTGGCGATCCTCGCGGACGGCGTGGCCTGGCATGATTTCGCCGGGCGGGATCGCCCGTTCCGGTCGCTGACCTCCGAGGTCGCCGTCTATGGACCGGACGGACGCCTGCTCGCGCTCGACCGTTCGACGGTCGACGGCGCCGACCTCATCGGTCCAGCCTCGCTGCTCGGCGCCGGCATGGGCGCCTACGGCTCGGCGATGCTGCTCGGTCCCGCGGAAAAACTCCCTTCGGCGGACGCGCTGGAGCAGGCGCTGGAGGCCGTCGGCTGCCGGGCGGGCGCCAGCCCGCTGCCGAACGGCGCCGGCGTCGGCGTGCGGATGCTCGCCGCCAACGGCGGACGCATCGCGACGGGCGTGGAGGCGATCTTCAACCTGGGCGTGGCGGCCATGCTGGGCTTCGCCCCGGCGCGGAGACGGAAGTAGAGCGGTTGAAGCTGCGTCGTGGTCCGGCTTAGCCGGGCCACCCACGCCAGAGATTGCGTTCAGCGCCTTAGATGCATCCTCCGTCAAAGCCGGAGGATGACGGCCAGGGTTTGAACGCCAATCAGTTCACAGCCGCGCCAGGCGGAAGTACAGCTCCGACAGCCGCGCCGGCAGGTCGTCGAGCCGGCGCGCGGGCATGGTGTTCGCCCGCCTGAACACGTCGGTCGCCGCGTGCGGCCCGAGCGTCACGCCGAACACGTCGACGCCCCGCCGCCTGAGTGATAGGGCCGCGCGACGGGCGTCCTCCACGAGGTCGAGCGGGTCCGTCACATCGATGTCGGAGGGCTCGCCGTCGGTCAGCGCGATGACCAGCTTGCGGTGCGATCGGACGTCCTCCAGCTCCGCGCCCACATGCCGGAGCGCGGCGCCGAGGCGTGTCGAAAGTCCGGGCTCGAGCCCCGCGAGCCGCGCCATGGCGGCCGCGTCCAGGCGGCCGTCGAAGTTCTTCACCTCCTTGAGCCGCACCTCGTCCCGCCCGCAGGAGGCGAAGGCGCGCACGGCGAAGACGTCGCCGGCCGTCTCCATGGCGTGGCCGAGCGCCGCCACCGCGAGCTTTTCGATGTCGAGCACCGTGCCGGCGCCGGCGCGGTCGCGGGTCGATTCCGAGACGTCCACGAGCACGACCGTCGCGACGTCGCGGGCGCGGCGGCCGGAGGCGCGGTGGATGCGGTCGTCGGGCAGGTCGCCGGTGCGCATCGCGATCGCGGCGTCGACCGCGGCGTCGAGGTCGAGGTCGAAGCCTTCCGGCTGACGCTTCAGCCGCGCCGCCTTCCCCACGCGCGCGCCTCGCACGAGCCTAGCGATCCTGTCGCGGAAGCCGCCGAGGCGGTCGAGCTTCTCCTCCAGCGCGCGGGCGTCGCCGAGCCCGGCCGCCACGAGGCGCACCGTGGTCCAGTCCGGGCGCTCGACGCCCGCCGCCCGATCCCATTCGGGATAAGTCGCAATGGCGACGCCGCGGTCGTCCGCCGGCGCCTCGCGCGCCCGGCCCGCGTCCGGCTTCGGCGGGTCGTCGCCCTCCCGGCCTTCGTCGGCCTCCTGCGGCGTCAGCCGCGCCGCGTCGACCGCCTGTTCGATCTCGTCGGCCTGCTGGTCAGGCTCGTCGTCGAAGGTCCAGAGGCCGAGGTTGTCGTCGCGGTAGAGCGGCTCGGGAACGTAGATCTTGGGATCGAACCGCAGCCGCATCTGGCCGAGGTCGTGGCCGAGCAGGCCGCCGATGGCGCGCGCCGCGGTCGGGTCGTCGAGCCGGCCGGAGGCTTCCGCGAACAGCCGCCTCCCCTTCCCCACGAAGCCGTCGTCGTCCTGGTAGTCCGGGTCGAACAACGCGCGCGCGAGCCGCGCCATTAGGAACGCGGCCGTCATGGCGTCGCCGGGCTGCGCCATGTGCCACGGCGCCCAGAGGGCCTTCAGGCCCGGATGCCGCTGGAGCGCGAGCGCCTCGACGCGGGCGTCCTCCACAAGGCCGACCAGCGCGATCTGCAACGGCTTCAGCTTCTCCGCCCGCTGGCGGCGGCTGAACGCCTGATGCGCCTGGGCGTGGGCGAGCGCCGCCCGGTAGAGCGGCTCGGCGCGCGCGCCGGTGACGCCGCGGTAGACGGCGGGCAGGCGCACCAGATCGCCGACGATCGACGCGCGCTGCGGCGCGGCTGAGACGCCAGCGCCCTGGAGCGCGGCGAGCCTCGGCGCCGTCCCCCACAAGGCGCGGCCGAAAAGCTTCAGCCGCCGCTCGACGTCCTGGAACGCGACGGCGCCCGCGGCCCGCTCGAGCAAGGCGCGCGCCGCGGGGTCCTGCAGCGTGAAGAAGGCGCGGCGTTTCTCGCGGTCCCCGCCGGAGGCCTTGAGGCCCGCCGCCACGAAGCTCTCGAAGGCGGCGCCTTCGCCGTGGCCGAGCAGCGCGGACGCGCGCTCGCAGACCGGCGCGAGGCAGTCCGGCGCCTCCCTAGCCAGACGCGCAAGGCCGGCCCACCACTTGGCGCGCTCGGCGGACGTGGGGAGCTTCAGCGCCGCGGCCGGCAGCGCGTCGAGCGCCGCCCGCCCCGCCTGAGACCCGCCGCGGCGCGCGACCTCAGCGGCGCCTGCGGCGTCGCGCACGAGCGCTGCGGCGTCCCGCCGGCCGGCCAGGGCCTCCGTCGCGCGAGCGAAGGCATGGAGGCAGCGGGCTCCGGCGTTGGCGTGCAGCAGGCTGAGAACGCCGCCCGCCCAGAGTTCGACCTCGGCCTCCGGCCACAGCGTGTCGAGGCGGCGCAGCGTCTGGGCCAGCGCCGGGCCCACGTCCTCGCGGCCGAGCAGCAGGCGCGCCACGTCCCGGCGCGCCGAAGCGTGTGGCGTCGCCTCGAGCACGGCGTGCACGCTCACCGCGGGCGCGTGGCTGCGGGCAGCCCGGCAGCGATGGCGGCGCCGAGCGCCTCGCGGACGTCCCGCTCGTCGGTGATCGGCAGCAGGATCGCGGAGCGCACCGCGGCTTCGAGCGAGGCCCCGCCCCGGGCGAGCACCGCGGCGTGGATCAGCATGCGGGTCGACGCGCCCTCTGCCAGGCCGTGGCCGCGCAGGTTGCGGGAGCGTAAGCCCACGTCGACCAGCGTCCCGGCGAGATCGGCGGGCACCCCGGCCTCGCGGGCGACGATCTCGGCCTCGATCCCCGCCTCCGGGTAGTCGAACTCGATCGCCACGAAGCGCTGTTTGGTGGACTCTTTGAGGTCCTTCACCGCGCTCTGGTAGCCGGGATTGTAGGAGATCGTGAGCTGAAAATCGGGGTGCGCCGGAACCAGCTCGCCCTTCTTCTCCAGCGGCAGCGCCCGCCTCGCGTCGGTCAGCGGGTGGATGACGACGGTGGTGTCCTGCCGGGCCTCGACGATTTCGTCGAGGTAGCAGATCGCGCCTTCGCGCACCGCCATGGTGAGCGGTCCGTCGTGCCAGATCGTGCCTTCCGGCGCGAGCAGGAAGCGGCCGGCGAGGTCGGCCGCGGTCAGGTCTTCATGCGCCGCGACGGTGACCAGCGGCCGCTTCAGGCGCCAGGCCATGTGCTCGACGAAGCGCGTCTTCCCGCAACCAGTCGGTCCCTTGAGCATGACGGGCAGGCGGCTGGCGTAGGCGGCGGCGAAGATGTCGATCTCGTCGCCGACCGGGCGATAGAACGGCTCGTCGTGGATCTCGTGGGCGGACAGGCGGCCCGACGCCGGCGTTGCGGCCATGGCGGTCTCCGGATTGTCTGGGAAAAGCGCGGGATGCGCGGCGGTCGTTGCGACGCCTGCCGCCCGGCGCCTTTGCCGGAGACGCGCCGCGACGATCCTGTCGCGACGCCTTGACCCGATTAACGCCCGAAACCGCGCGGGCTTCAAGCCTTTGCGGGGCTAAAGGCCCGTGAGACCCCGCGGATTGCCCGGCGCCGCCGGGCGGACCGCCGTCCCTCGCCCGCTCATCCAGGGCGGATAGACGAAGCGCTCGGTGTTGTAGGGCTCGGGCGCGATCATCGACAGCGGCTTCCGGAAGTCCTGGATCTGGTAGAAGATGTGCGGCATGCCGAGAGACGGGTCGTGCGTCACGACGGGGTACGGCACCACGGCCTGCCAATCGGGGTGGTAGCGGATCGTGCCGTGGACGCTGCGGTAGATCATGCCCTTCAGCGCGAAGGCGACCTTGCGGTTCTGCTCGAAGTCGCCGGGCGGCCCGGAGCCTCCCGCCATGGCGGCGGCGACGGCGTAATGGTGCATGTTGCTGTAGGACTGGCAGCCGATGGTCGCGGTGGAGCCCTCGCCGAAGCGGGCGTTGTAGCGCGCCTCGAAGCGTTTCCCCATCTCGTCGCGTAGCAGGCCGATGACGGAGGAAACGATGACGCCCACCGCCGCCTCTTGGGCGATGTCGGTGAAGGTGCGGTGCATCGCGCCGTATTGCAGGTAGACGATGCAGTCCATCGGCTTCTCGCTGAACTGCCGTTGAAAATGCGCGAGGTCGCCGGCGTAGAAGTGGGTGTTGGCGATGACGGCCGGGTTGGTCGCGCGCACCTCGTCCAGCACGTCCCGCCACTGGCTGGTCGGCGTCTGCACGATCTTCGGCCCGAAGCAGAGGCGCCAGCCAAAATCGGCGGCGGCGGCCGCCATCGCGTTGGCGATGACGATGCTGTAGGGCTTCGAGCCTGAGATGATCGCGAGCCTGTCCGAGTTCGGCGTCCACTGCCCGGAGTCCCGGAGCCACGAGATGAACTTGATGAAGCCCGGCCCGTACCAGTAGTCCGCCGGGTCGGCCATGAAGCAGCCGAAGTAGCGCTCGGGGTCGCTCATCACCGTGTCGTGATGCTGCAGCAGCGTGTTGGCGTGGACGTAGATGATGCCGGCGTCCGCGATCGGCTCATACTCCGAGTTCTGCGGGCCGATGTTGTAGCCGTTGACGATGGCGTGGACCTGATGCTTCTCGATCAGCCAGCGGGCGGCGCCGACCACCTCCTCGGCGGTCTGGCGGCAGGTGTCGGCGAAGATCGGCCGGATCGGCCGCCCCAGCAGCCCGCCGCGCGCGTTCAACTCCTCGACGGCGAGGATCATTCCCTTGCGGAACTCTGCGCCGTCGGCGGCCGAAGGCCCCGTAAGCGGGATCATGCTGCCGATCGGCACGACGTCTTGGCTGGCGGCCACGCTCTGCTTTCCCTAGGGCCGCGCGCTCAGCGGCCGGACAACTTCGTGAGACTAGGTTCAAAAAGCAGGTTGTGCATCAGAACCCGCAACCGCGGCGGGCTGACCGGCTTCACGAGCACCGGCAGACCCGCGGCGCGGATGCCTTCGAGCACGCGCGGCTCCGCGTCCGCGGTGACGATCATGGCGGGGGTGGCGGCGCCGATCGCCTGCCGCACGCCTTCGACCACATCGACGCCCGTCCGCGTCTTCAGGTTGTAGTCCGCCACGATCAGCTGGGGCGTGACGCCGCCCTCCACCAGGCGAATGGCTTCGCTTTCGTCGGCGGCCGCGTGCACGTCAATCCCCCAGCGGCGCAGCAGCTGCGTCATGGTTTCGCGCAGGATGTCGTCGTCCTCGACCAGGATCACCGGCGTGCCGACGAACTCGCCCGCGACCGCCTCGCTGATCTCGACCTCCCGGCCGGCCTCGCTGTGCCAGATGTTTCCGAGAGGGACGGTGACCGAGAAGATCGAGCCCTTGCCGAGCTCCGAACGCAGGCGGACCGGATGTTCCAGCAGTTCAGCCAGCCGCTTGACGATGTTGAGGCCGAGGCCGAGGCCGCTCTTCTGCATCCGCCGCTCTTCGGTCGCGCGGTAGAACTCGTCGAAGACCCGCTCGCGATCCTCGGGCCGGACGCCCCGGCCGGTGTCGACGACCTCGATGCGGAGGCTCTTGCCCTCGCGGCGGCATCCGACCACGACGCCCCCGACCTCGGTGAAGCGGATCGCGTTGGCGACGAAGTTGCTGAGGATCCGCTCCAGCAGCGCGCGGTCGGTCGCGATCGTGCCGCGCGGGGCGACGAACTTCAGCCGCAAGGCCTTTTCCTCCGCCTGATGGCGGAACTGGATGTCAAGGCGCTCGAACAGCTGCGACAGCTGGAACGAGGTGATCCGCGGCTGGATGCGGCCCGCGTCGAGTTGGCCGATCTGAAGCAGCGCGCCGAGCAGGTCCTCCATGATCGAGACCGCCACGCCCATGGCGTGCAGCATGTCGGAGCGGTGCTCCTCGATCGGCTCGCGGATGCAATTGTAGATCAGGATCTTGAGCGAGGCGAGCGGCTGGCGGAGGTCGTGGTTCGCCGCCCGCAGGAAGCGGGACTTAGCCTCGTCGGTGGCCTCCGCCGCCTCCTTGGCGAGTTGCAGCGCCGTTTCGTTGCGCTTGATCGCGGTCACGTCGGTGAAGGTCACCGTCATCCCGCCGAGGCGGGACGGCGCATGGGTCACCTGCATCACCGCGCCGGTCGCGAAGAGGTAGTCGCGCTGCTTTTCGACGCCGAAATCGGCGATTTCCTCGCGCTCCCACTCCTCCGGCTCGCACGGCAGGAAGCATTCGTGTGAGCGCGCCATGGCGGAGACGAAGGCGTCGTAGGTCATCCCGACCGACGCCGGGAGATCGCAGGTCTTGCGGAACCGGTCGTTGACGTAGAGCAGCCGGCGGTCGTCGCCCCAGACCAGGATGCCGTTGGGCGCGACGTCGAGGCCGGCCCAGATCGCCGCCAGCCGACCGTCCGGGTCCGCGGCGGCGTCGGTCTCAGCCACGTCCTGCGGTCGCCGCGGCGCCGAACCGGCTGATGGCGTAATGCACCGCGGCGGAACGATCGCGGATGTTCAGCTTCCGCATGGCGTTGCCGAGGTGGACGCGGACGGTCTGGCTGCTGAGCTCCAGTTCCTCGGCGATCCGTTTCACCGAATAGCCACGCCCCAGCAGGCTGAGAACGCCCCGCTCGCGCGCGGTGAGCGCGTCGAGATCGCGCGCTGGATCGATCGCGACGGCCGCGGCGGTCGTCGCCTCGGCCGAGGCCGGAGCCCGCACCGCCGGCGGCTGGGCGGACGCGGAGCGCTCGATGATCCTGCGCGGAAAGCTCACCTCGCCCGCGAGCACCCGTTCGAGAGCGCGTTCGATTTCCGGACCACCAGACGATTTGGGAATGTAGCCGATGACGCCCTGTTCGACCGACCGCAGGACATGGTCCACGTCCTCGTGGACCGACACGACCACGACGGGAACGTCCGGGAAACTCGCGCGCAGCCGCCTCAGTCCGTCGAAGGCGTCGAATCCGGGCATCACGAGGTCGACCAGCATCAGATCGATGTCGTCGTGCTCGACCAGCAAGGCGGCCGCTTCGTCGAACGTCTCGGCCTCGTAGGTTTCGAGCGCTTGATGCAGGCGCCGCATGACCTGCTTCAAGGACTGTCGAACCACCCAATGGTCGTCGGCGATGAGAACCTTCATGCCTTCACGCGATCGTTTCTCTCGGCGCTGCGTTTGCGTCTAGCGCTGACGCTGCTTCGATGCGCGCGCCGCCCGCCTATCGAAACCTTCTGTCACGATTGCCGCACCTTTCCAAGAGGACAGCAAAGCCGCTCCACCGCTGCTTTCGCCCAACCAACAGCACGCGGCTCCGCCTCACGGCACGGCGACGCTCGCGGAGAGCGACGGCGCCGCATCCGCGAAATTGAACGGACTCCGGCGTGCTCGGCAGTGCGTCGCCGGCCCGCGCTTTCAGCGAAGACGACAGCTTGACGGCTGGATCGACGCAGCATTAGCCTCGCAAATATCTAGATGATACCTCTAGCTCTAATCACGCGGGACCGCAGCTGGTTGTGGGGAAGCGATCGATGGGCCTCCTCTCCAGACCCCTGGGCTGATCGACATGCTCCCCAAGCCCGCCGCTGGAGATCTGAGAACCCTCCCGGAGCGCCGCCGCTACGGTCGAAAGCAGCGCGAGTTTTTACGGTCCCTCGTCACCGACGCCGTGATCGACGAGCACCGCCGCACGCCGCCGCCCGGTCAGCGCAGCGAAGCGCTCGAACGTCTGATGGTCTATTTCCAACGCGAGGCCGCGGCCGACGGCTACGCGGTGCTGGTCGTAAAGCCATTTGAGGCCTATCGACTCGTTGAGAATGCAAGGGGCTTGGGCCTTGGGCCCCGCCCTCTCGACGAGCGGCTCTACGCGTCGCCGGAGGAGGCCGAGCACGGCCTGTTTCTCCGCCGCGTCCAGGATCTCTTTGAAACGTGACGGCTGTCGGCGCGCACAGACGCGCCCTCGCCCGCAGCGCAAGTAGCCCGACAGTTCAGACGAACCGCCCCTGCCGGCCATCTCGCCGGAGCCCGCGGCCGAAACCGCTCAATTTTGCGACGCCGTGCACAGCATGAGAGCGGGCTTTGAGCATGAAAACGGCGCCGGGCTGCATCGCATGGAGAAATTTCGATGCCTCTAAAGAAAGACCTTGACGACCTCTGATGCCCGACCCTAGCATCTAGATGTAAAGTCTAGTTGCAAGTGCTTGCGCCTTGCCGGACCGCCTTTTCTTTCGCCTTTACGCCTTTCACCTGAGGGCCGCCCACATGCAGTTCACCCGCCGTAATTTACTGAAGACGACGGCAGCGGCCTCCGCCGCTCTTGCTGCGCCGCATCTTTGGTTGCCGACCGCCAGCGAGGCCTGGGGCGCGACCCTGAAGAAGGGGGAGCCGATCAAGGTCGGCCTGCTGTTCTCCCTCACCGGCTCGCTCGCGGTTCCGGAAGAAGATTCGACCCTCGTGATGCAGTACGCCATCGAGGAGATCAACAAGGCGGGCGGCGTGGCCGGCGTGCCGATCGAACCGGTCATCGTCGACGCCAAGTCGGACTTCGCGGTCTACTCCGAGAAGGCCAAGGAGCTCATCCTGCGCGAGAAGGTCATCGCGTTGTTCGGCTGCTACACCTCGGCGAGCCGCAAGGCGATCCTGCCGACTGTCATGCAGCGCGACCATCTGCTTTACTACCCGACCTGCTACGAGGGAGCGGAGTGCACGCAGAACACCATCTGCACCGGCCCGCTCGCCAACCAGCACTCGCAGGACCTGATCCCCTTCATGGTCCAGCAGTTCGGCAAGCGCGTGTTCTTCGTCGGCTCGAACTACGTGTGGCCGAAGGAATCGAACAAGAACGCCAAGGTGTGGCTGCAGAAGGCCGGCGGCGAGCTGCTCGGGGAAGAGTACATCCCGCTCGGTAGCTCCGAGTTCGGACCGGTTCTGAACAAGATCCGCGAAGCCAAGCCCGACTTCATCTTCTCGACCGTGGTTGGCGCGTCGGACATCGCGTTCCACAAGCAGTTCAAGCAGGAAGGCTTTAAGGCCGATAAGATGCCGATCGCCTCGCTCACCACCGGTGAGATCGAGACGCGCGCCATGGGCGCCGAGTTCGGCGCCGGCCACTTCCTGTCGGCCCCGTACTTCCAGACCCTCGACAACCCTACCAACAACAAGTTCGTCGAGAGCTTCCTGAAGTCGAAGTACGGCAAGAACGGCACGACCCACTACAACATGGAGGAGACCTACACCTCCGCCTACGTGTTCAAGGCCGGCTTTGAGAAGGCCGCGGCCGCGGTGGGCTTCGAGAACGTCACGCCGCGCGCGATCCGTGATCATTCAGGCGGCGTCCGCGTCGAGGACAACGTCTCGCCGGAAGGCCTGATCTGGATCGACGAGAACAACTTCAACTGCTGGCTGAAGCCGAAGATCGGCCAGTGCCAGGCGGACGGCACCTTCAAGATCGTCAAGGCCGCCGACAACCACGTCGCGCCCGACCCGTACTCGATCTACCCCGACGCCGGCGTCTGCACCAAGGACGGCCTCAAGTCGCCCGACGGCAAGATCCGCAAGAGCGTCATCTGACCTGACGTCTCCGCCCTGCGGCGCCCAAGCGCCGCGGGGCACGTTTATTGCAACGCAACATCAGCGCCGCGCTCGCCGACGGCGCGAGTGCGCTGGGATTGGCCCCACGCGGCCGAACGGATAAGGCGTCATGGATCTTGGATCGCTTCTGAACGCGCTCATTCTGGGCGTCAGCATCGCCAGCATCTGGCTGATCGCGGCGCTCGGACTCACGATCATTTACGGCACGGCCGGGGTGATCAACATGGCGCACGGCGAGTTCATCATGCTCGGCGCCTACAGCTCCTACATGCTGCAGTTCTATCTCGGGGTGCCGTACCTGCTGTGCCTGCCGGCCTCCTTCGTGATCGTCGCGCTGGTGGGCCTCGCGCTGGAACGCGGGCTGATCCGCTATCTCTACAATCGCCCGCTCGACACTCTGCTCGCCACCTACGGCGTGTCGCTCGTGCTGATGCAAGGCGTCCGCCTGATCTTCGGCAGCGATCCGAAGTATCTCGCGGTGCCTGAGATCTTCCAGAGCAACGTGATGCTCGGCTCCGCGTCGATCTCGACCTTCCGCATCGTCGTGCTCGGCGTGACCGCGCTGCTGGTCTTCGCGCTCTGGCTGCTGTTCTACAAGACGCGGTTCGGCGTGCAGGTCCGCGCAGTGATGCAGAACAAGGAGATGGCCGCCTCCTTCGGCATCAACTCCGGCCGCATCTACATGATGACCTTCGCGCTCGGCGCAGGCCTCGCGGGCGTGGCGGGCGCGCTGTTCGGCGTGCTCGCCATCGTGTTGCCGACCATGGGGGCGAGCTACGTGGTGCAGGCGTTCCTCATGGTCGTGGTCGGCGGCGGCTCACTGGCCGGAAGCGTGGTGGCGAGCGGCGTCACAGGCGAGATGCAGTCCGTGTTCGCCTTCTTCACCAACGACACCTTCGCCCGCTTCATCATCTTCGTGCTGATCGTGGTGTTCCTGCGGTTCCGGCCGCAAGGCCTCTTCGCCCAGGCCGGCGCGCGCCGATGAGCGCGCACTCCATCAGCAACGTCACCGCGGGATCGCTCTGAGACCATGGGAAATCTCTACCACAACAAGACGGCGCAGTGGCTGGTCTACGCCGCTTTCTTCGCGGGCTTGGCCGTCATCCCGATGACCGTCGACGACAGCTTCCTGCTGAACCAGCTCGCCACCTACGGCGTCTACGGGATGCTGGCGCTGTCGATCAGCCTCTGCTGGGGCTTCGGCGGCATCCTGAACCTCGGCCAGGGCATCGCCTTCGGACTGGGCGCGTACGGCATGGCGATGACCATGCAGATGCAGACCCAGGACGAGTCCAATCCGATCCCGCCGTTCATGCTGAACAACAGCCTGGACCACCTGCCGATGCTCTGGCAGCCGTTCCAGAACACCTATATCGGCATGATCCTCGCGGTCGCGGCGCCCACGCTGTTCTGCGCGGTCTTCGGCGGCATCATGTTCCGGGCGCGCGTCTCCGGCCCGTTCTTCGCGATCATGACGCTCGCGATGCTCTCCGCCTTCTACACCATCATCATCGACCGCCAGCCTTACACCGGCGGCGTTAACGGCCTGACGCCGCCCTCCTCGCTGCAGTTCGCGGGCTTCGAGGTCGATCCCTACAGCCCCACCGCTTATTGGGTGGTGTTCAGCTTCCTGCTCGGCGCCACCGTGCTCGCCAAGCTGATCACGCAGAGCTCGTTCGGGCTCGTGACGCAGGCGATCCGTGACGACAGCGAGCGCGTGCGCTTCCTTGGCTACAGCGTCGCGGGCTACGAGACGGTGATCTACACCGTCTCCGGACTGATCGCGGCCGTCGCCGGCTGCTGCTGGGTGATGCTCGTGCAATACGTCTCGCCGGCCCAGCTCGACGTCGGCTTCAGCCTCTCCATGGTGATCTGGGCGGCGATCGGCGGGCGCTACTCGCTGCTGGGGTCCATCATCGGCGCCTTCATCATCCAGGGCGCCCAGAGCTACCTCGGCGACGCCTTCCTCGCCACCTGGCTCCTGATCCTCGGCGGCTTCTTCATCGTCGTCGTGCGGTTCCTGCCGAACGGGCTCGCGAGCCTGGTCGAATCCGGCCTCGGTCTGTTCGCGACCAAGCGCGGACCGGCCTCGGCCGAGCCGAACGGCGACGCCAAACCCATTCCCGCGGAGTAAGGGCGGCGATGCCAGGCCTTCTGGAAATCCACAATCTGTCGAAGAGCTTCGACACCACCAAGGTCATCAACGACTTCAGCATGGAGGTCACCGAGGGGACGCTCTGTTGCCTGGTGGGTCCCAACGGCGCGGGCAAGACCACGACGATGGACCTCATCACCGGCCGCATCAAACCCACCTCGGGAAAGATCGTGTTCGCGAACGAAGACATCACGGCGAAGCACGAGCACATCATCGCCCGCTCCGGCATCGGCCGGAAGTTCCAGGTGCCGGCGGTGCTGCGCGACATGACCGTGCGTCAGAACCTCGAGGTCGCCTACAGCCGGCAGACCAATCCGTTCTGGAACCTGTTCAAGTTCCGCGTCGCGGGCCTCAAGCAGAAGCTCGACGAGATCGCGACCCTCGCGGGCCTTACCGGCCGTCTGAACGACCGGGCCGGCATCCTGTCGCACGGCGAGACCCAGTGGCTGGAGATCGGCATGGTGCTGATGCAGGAGCCGCGGCTGCTGCTGATGGACGAGCCGATCGCCGGCATGACCGAGGGCGAGATCGAGAAGACCGTCCGCATCTTCAGGGATCTGCGCAAGACCGCCACGCTCGTCGTGGTCGAGCACGACATGGGCTTCGTGCGCGAGATCGCCGACGAGGTCGTGGTGATGCACATGGGATCGCTGCTCGCCCAGGGCACGATCCAGCAGATCGAGGGGAACGCGCGCGTGCGCGAGGTCTACCTCGGCGAGCAGGAGGCGGCATGACCACGCTGCTCAACTTCGAGAACGTCACGTCCTACTACGGCGCCACTCGCATCCTGAAGGACATGTCCTTCGAGCTGGAGAAGGGGCAGTGCCTCTGCGTGCTGGGCCGCAACGGCGTCGGCAAGACGACGCTGATGCGCACCATCATGGGGCTGACTGACCGCTCAACCGGAGCGATCCGCATCAACGGCGCGGAGCTCTCGGGCAAGCCGACCAACGTGCGCGCCACCTATGGGCTTGGCTACGTGCCCCAGGGCCGCGGCATTCTCTCGGACTTCACGGTGCGGGAGAACATCCTGCTCGGCACCTTCGCCCGCGCGGACAAGGCCCCCGAGATTCCCGAGCTGTGCCTCAGGATCTTCCCCTACCTGAAAGAAAACCTGGACCGGCGCGCCGGCCTGCTGTCGGGCGGGCAGAAGCAGCAGCTCGCGATCGCGCGCGCCCTCGCCGTGGGTCCGCAGATCCTGCTGCTCGACGAGCCGACGGAGGGCATCCAGCCCAACATCGTCAACGAGATCGGCGAGATCCTGAAGATGCTCAACAAGGAGCTGGGCATCAGCCTGATCCTGACCGAGCAGCACATCAAGGTCGCCCGCAAGCTCGGCGACGCCTTCCTGATGGTCGACAACGGGCGCATCGTCGCCCGGGGGCCGATTGCGGAGATGACCGACGAGCTGGTCAACCGCCATATGACCATCTAGACTTCAGCGCGAATAAACATCTAGACGTATCGTCCAATTTGATTGCGCCCAAGCTGGAATTGGTTTAGTTTCGGCAAGTCATCACCGGCGGGACAACGACATTCTTCCTGCCGATCTAGTGTCCTTCCGCAACGTTTATTGCGGCGGGCTCAGCTTCTTCATGACTACGCCTTGGGAGGACTGCCATGATTCCGATCCCGAAGAAGGGTACGCCTGAACGCGAAGCTCTGATCAAGGAGCACAAGGAATGCGTCGACTCCATGAAGGGCGTCGCGGGCTTCTCGGTGCTGAAGTGTGAGACCCCCGGCGACACCACCGTGGTCACCGGCGGCGTTCATGAGGATCCGGTCCTGAAGCGCGTGCTGCTGCGCATGCGGGGCGAATCGACGAAGGGCAAGCTGATCGTGATCTGCACGAAGGTCGACGCCGAATGGCGCATCGGCCGTCTGTCCGGCATCCGCGGCGTGCCGCCGGAGTTTGTAAACGACAAAGTCTACACCGACGAGCAGGAAATTCAGCACGACATCTTTCTGATGCGCCTGGACGAGCTGCCCGAGACCGCCGGCATGCCGGAACATTTCAACGAAGGCTGGAAGCGCAGGGACGACAACTGGCCGGTCACCTGACCGCCCGATCTTTCCCGCGCTGAACCTCTCAAACGCTTCAGGCTCGCCTCACGCATGAGCGCCTCCCGCGCGGCCCCACCAGGACCGCGAACGGCGGCGATTTGCCTGACGTCGGCCGCCATACCCTCGGAGACGACATTCATGTGCGCCATGCGGCTGACAGGTTACGCCGACAAGTTCGGCGTCCACCCCGGCGACAAGATTAAGTTCTACGTCAACTGCGACGGGCCAGCGGAATACGCCGCCGAGGTCGTCCAGATGATCAACGGCGACACCAATCCGCGCGGCCCGGGCTTCATCGAGAGGCCGATCGCGGCCGACGTCAACAAGACCTACGCCGGCCGCAAGCAGATCATCCACGGCGGCTCCTATGGTTTCGTCCCCGACGCCAAGGTGTTCCAGGTCGAAAGCTTCACGCTGCAGTGCTGGATCTGGCCGACGACGCCGAAGACTCATCCGCGTTACTGGAAGCACGGGGCCCAGGGGCTCGTGACCAAGTGGTCCAAGGATAAGGGCTACGGCCTTTTCATCAACGAGGACGGCTTCGTCGAGCTGCGCATCAACGAGCACAAGATCACGACCGGCGCGCCGATCCGCGACCACGCCTGGCACTTCGTCGCCGCGACCTTCGACGCCGCGAACGGCGACGTGACGCTCTACCATGAGCCGCAGGTGGTCTACGCCCTCGATCCCGTCATCGAGCCGGTGAAAGCGACGGTCGCGGCCAAGATTGAGCACTCGCCCATCCCGGTCGCCATCGCGGCCTATGTCGACACGCTCTCGGACGACCCGCTCGCGCAGTCTTCGCTTCCGGCCGGCGTCGTCTTTGCGGGCAAGTACAACGGCAAGATCGACAGCCCGCGCATCTGCAAGAAGGCGCTGAGCCGGTTCGAGATCGAGCAGATGAAGGGCGGCGCCCAGCCCGGCCTCACCGAGCGCCGCAACTCCGGCCCGACCGGCGCGCTCTCGGAGGTCATCGTCGCCGCCTGGGACTTCTGGGACGGCATCAACACCATCGTCGCGAAGGACAACGGCCCCTACCGGTTCGACGCCCGCCTGGTGAACTGCCCGACGCGCGCGCTCACCGGCTACAACTGGGCCGGCCAGAACTTCGACTGGAAACACGCCCCGAAGGAGTACGGCGCGATTCACTTCCACGACGACGACGTCGACGACGCCCGCTGGAGCGCCGACATCGAGTGGACGGTCCCGACCGAGATCAAGAGCCGGTTCTACGCGCTGAAGCTCACCACGACCGAAGGCGACGAGGACTACATCCCGTTCTGGATCGTGCCGAAGATCGGCGAAGAACAGTCCAAGATCGCGGTGATGGTGCCAACCATCAGCTACATGGCCTACGCCAACGAACACGTGGCCTGCAACGCCGGCGGCGCGGAGCTGTTCATCTACCGCGTGCCGATCATGCAGCACCAGAACATGTTCCTGGCGGAGCACCGCGAGTACGGCGGCTCGATCTACGACACCCATACCGACGGCTCGGGCATCTGCCTGTCGTCGCGGCTGCGCCCGATCCTGTCGATCCGCCCGAAGTACGACCACTTCCTCGCCCAGGCGCCTTGGCAGTATCCGGCAGACCTCCACCTGATCTACTGGCTGGAGACGATGGGTTACGAGTACGACGTCATCACCGACGAAGACGTCACCTACGACGGGATCTCCCGCCTCGAGAACTACAACGTCATCATCACCGGCTCGCATCCTGAGCATAACTCCGGCACGCAGCTCGACGCCCTGCACAACTACACGCAGCGCGGCGGACGCCTGATGTATATGGGCGCGGACGCTTGGTACTGGGTGCACTCGTTCCACCCGGCCTACGACGGCCTCGGCCGCGGCGTCGTCACCGAGATGCGCCGCTGCGAGAGCGGCATCCGCACCTGGCGCGCCGATCCGGGCGAGTACTACCACCAGGGCACCGGCGAACTGGGCGGCATGTGGCGCTACCGCGGCCGTTATCTGCACTCGGTGGCCGGCGTCGGCATGTCGTCGGAAGGCTTCGACATCTCGAGCTACTTCAGCCGCACCTCCGAAAGCCTCGACGCCCGCGTCTCCTGGGCGTTCGAGGGCATCGACTACGACGAGAAGCTCGGCAATTTCGGTCTCGTGGGCGGCGGCGCCGCCGGCCTCGAGCTCGACATCGTCGACACCATGCTGGGCTCGCCTCCGCACACGCTCGCGGTCGCGACCTCGGCCGGCCGCCACACCGAGGCCTACCTCCTCGTCATGGAGGACTTCGGCTTCAACCAGCAGGGCCTCGACGGCACCACGCATCCCCGCGTGCGCGGCGACATCGCCTACCACGAGACCCCGAACGGCGGCGCGGCCTTCTCGTTCTCCTCCATCGCGTTCTGCGGCTCGCTCCCCTGGAACGAGTGCAAGAACAACATCTCGACTCTGGTCGGCAACGTGCTGAACCGCTTCATGGCGGACGGCCCCCTGCCGCCCCCGCCGGCCGACGCGATCAAGCACCGCGGCCGCGCCGACTACGAGTCCCCCGCTCTGGCGTCGCGCGCCTAGGCGCGCGGGGTCAGCCGCCGGCGCCCGCACTCTTCCCCTGCGGGCGCCGGCACTTCCATCGATCGATGAGGGATCGGACCATGTCGCACAGACCCGACCTCGGCTATCACGACGAGGGGCGCGACCTGGCGTCCTCCGCCTTCTACGCGGAGGCCCTCGGCGACGCGCCCCGCGTGCTCCCGCCGGCGGCGTTCCGGTCGCTGCCCTTCACACTGCTCGAAGACGAGGCGGTCTGGACGCGGGACTGGATCTGCGTCGGCGCGCATGAGGCGATCCCCCACGTCGGCGACCTGCTGCCCTTCACGATCGGGACCCATGGCGTCCACGTGCAGCGCACGGAGGGCGGCCTCGCCGCGCGCTTCAACAAGGCTCAGCATGGCGGTTGCCGCATGGTTCCGCTGCAATGCCAGACCGGCGCCAAGACCAAGTGCTCCTTCACCTCCTGCGGCTACAGCCGCGACCGGCCCGCGATCCCCGCGCGCGACCTCGGCGAGGGCGCGCCGGAGATGCACCAGTATCTCGGCTTACGTCCGGAGCGGCTGCTGACCGCGCACGTCCGCAGCTGGGGGCCGCTGATCTTCGTCAACCTGGACGTCGCGCCCGCTTCGCCCGAAGCCAGCCTCACCACGCTGAACCAACTCGGCGACTTCTTCGGCAACCACAAGAGCGTCCGGTCCGAGGAGGCCTGGCTCGAGCATCCCGCCAACTGGAAGCTCGCCGGCCAGCATCTCGCCGGCGGGGAGCCGCTGTTTGACGACGGCGACCGCTGGCTCCTCGGCGTGACCACCCTGGCCGATGGCCGCGAAGCGCGGGCGGCCTGGCTGTTCCCGAACCTCGTGCTGTTCGCCACCGCTGACGAAACCTGCGTCGTCGTCCTCCAGCCGACCGCGATCGGACAGACGCTGTGCCGGGTCTCGGTCTATGGCGAGGGCTCGGCGACGAGCGCAGGCTTCTGGCGCGCCGAGATCGACCGCCGCGCCGGCGAGGCCGCTGAGGAGCATCTCGCGTTGTCGCGCTGGGGCACGCAGTTCCGGCCCGAGACCATCGGAGGACCGCTCCCCCGCCAGTCCGAACCTCACGGCGTCTGGATGCAGCGCGCGCTCGCGGAGCGCGTGGCGCGGGCGCCGCGGGACGACCTTCCCCAGCCCTTGTTCCAGAACCCGAGAGGCTGACCCGATGCTTTCCCTTCAGATCCCGGTCGACGACGCCACGGTGATCGGCGCCGCAGTGTCGGCCTACAAGCGCGGCGACTTCAAGGACGCCTTCGCGCAATTCTCGAGCCTCGCCGAGGCCGGCGACGCGGAGGCCAAGACGTGGCTGGGCGCAATATACGCCCATGGCGAGGGCGTGCCCGCCTCGCTGACGAAAGCCTTCGCCCTCTACCTCGAAGGCGCCGAGGCGGGCAATCCGCTGGCGCAGACCAACGTCGGCGCCATGCTGGCGATGGGACAGGGCGTCGCGACCGACGTCCCCGCCGGCGCCGCCTGGCTGCGGCGCGCCGCCGAACAGGGCGACGTGTTCGCGCAGTACAATCTCGCGACCCTCTGCTCGAAGGGAGAGGGCGTCGGGCTCGATCCCGCCGAGGCGGCGCGCTGGTATCGTGCGGCGGCTGAGGCCGGCCATTATCCGTCGCAGGCGCGTCTTGGCTTCCTGTACGCCAACGGTATCGGCGTCGAGAAGAACCGGGCGCAGGCCTATGTCTGGCTTTCGCTTGCGGCCCAGCACGGGGTCGGCTCCGCCCTCAACGCCCTGGAGGCGATCGCCAGCCAGATGTCCGCCGACGAGAAGCGCGAGGGCGCCGCCGGCGTCGAGCGCTGGCGCTCGCGCACGGCCGAGACCTCCCGGCACGCCCGCCTCAACCCGATGCCAGGCTGACGGCGATGGTGTTCAGCCCCCAGCAGGTCAAGTTCGAATTCCTCAGCTACATCAAGGAATTCGGCGGAAATCCAAGCGAGTGGCGCGTTGGCTGCGCGGAGGACGCGACGGCGGCGCTGTTCGACGAGAACGCAGTGGACCAGGAGCGCGACATCTGGCTCTGGAAGCCGACGCTATCGGCCGCGGCCGCGCGCATCGTGTTCCGGTATCTGACGGAACAGCTGCACGTCCCGACCGCCCCAAGCACGACCGCCGGCTCAAGCGTCTTTCTGTTCAAGCGCAGCGAGCTGCCGCTTGTTTGATCATTTCATCTAGCCGAACTGCCTTTTGCTGCGGCGCCCTCGCATAGTTTTAATCTGATCATCATCAGCAACGTGCGGCGTCTCGTCGCGCAATCCTATGCCTTTCTAATCCTTTAATCTGCGAAACCAAGTGCTGCATTCGCGCAACACTTGCTTATCTTATTCGCCACCGCAGCATTTCGGCCCTAGCGATGACATCTAGATGAAGCTTAGATGGCTCATCAGAATTGTCTGACGGGGACCTTCGGGAATGTCTTACGCTTTGAAACTCGCCTGCGCCGCGCTCGTCGGCGCCGCGGCTCTGCCGCTGAGCGACGCCGCCATGGCCGCGGATCTCGCCGCTCCCGAAGCCTTTGTCGTCGAGACGATGTCTCCGATCGACGTCTCGTTCGGCGTGAAGTTCGCCACCGAGTACAACCTCCGCAGCGTCAGCCAGAGCAAGGGCGATCCGGCTGTGCAGGGCTATGTCGAAGTCTCGGCGTTCGATTGGGTCTACGCCGGCTTCTGGGCGTCGAACGTCAATTTCGGCGGCGCTGACCCCACGGCGGAGCTCGACTACTACGGCGGCGTGCGTCACACCTTCGACGCCCTGACCCTCGACGCCGGCTTCCTCTACATCGACTACGTCGGCCAGATCAACGGCACGCGCTCCCTCGACTTCTGGAAGATCTACGGCATCGCGAAGTACGCCCTGACCGCCGACTTCTCGGTCGGCGCCAACGTCTACTGGACGAGCGATTTCGTGAACATCGGCAACGACAGCACCCACAGCTCGCTGTTCGCCAAGTACTCGATCCCGTCGTCGCTGATGCCGATCCCGGACGTCGGCGCCTACGTCTCGGCCGAAGTCGGCAAGTTCTGGATCAAGTCGCCGATCATTCCGGACTACACCTTCTGGAACGCCGGCATCGGCTTCACCTACAAGGCGATGACGCTAGACCTGCGCTACACCGACAGCAACCTGTCGCGTCGCGAGTGCGCCACCTTCATCGGTCAGTTCAACTCGTGCGGCGACCGCTACATGGCGAGCCTGTCGTTCGACACGTCCTTCAGCAAGCTGAAGTAACCGACCCTGCTCCGGCTTTGAGCCGCGGCGTCGCGCCCCTGACCAGGCGCGACGCCTTTTCCTGTTTGAACGGCGCCCGCGTCACGAGGCGTCGTGTTCTCCGGCGGAGATAACGGTGCCGATCTTCAAAGCAGCCGCGGTCCAGTTCGAACCCACGATGTTCGAGAAGGAGCGCAACATCGCGCGTTTGCTCACGCTCGCGCGCGAAGCGGCGGACAACGGCGCGAAGCTGATCGTGACGCCCGAGATGGGGACGACCGGATACTGCTGGTTCGATAGGGACGAGGTCGCCTCCCAGGTCGAAACCATCCCCGGGCCGACGACCGATCGCTTCGCCGCGCTCGCCAAGGAGACCGGGACCTACATCGTCATCGGGATGCCCGAGGTGGACCCGGCGACCAACCTCTACTTCAACTCGGCGGCGCTGATCGGTCCCGAGGGCCTGGTCGGCAAGCACCGCAAGAGCCACCCTTACATCTCCGAGCCGAAATGGGCGGCGCCGGGCGATCTCGGCCATCAGGTGTTCGAGACGCCGATCGGGCGCATCACGCTGCTCATCTGCATGGACATCCACTTCGTAGAGACGGCGCGGCTCGTCGCCCTCGACGGCGCCGACGTCATCTGCCACGTCTCGAACTGGCTTTCGGAGCGCACGCCGGCGCCGTACTGGATCAGCCGCGCGTTTGAGAACTCCTGCTACCTCATCGAGAGCAACCGCTGGGGCCTCGAGCGGACGGTGCAGTTCTCCGGCGGGAGCTGCGTGATCGAGCCAGACGGGGCGATCGCGGCGGTGATCGACGGCGGCGACGGCGTGATCTACGCGGACATCGACACCGACCGGGCCCGCGCGCGAACCGTGCTGGGCGAGCCGACCTTCGCCCAGCGCCGCCCGGAGCTCTACGCCGAGCTCGCAACCGGTCAGTCCGGCTGGAACCCCCTCGACTTCCACGGCCTCTACGGCCACCAGCCGCTTCCCACGGGTCGCGTCTCCAAGGTCGCGGCGGCGCAATTCAGGCCCACCTGCGACGTCGACGCCAATCTCGCCCGGATCGCGGAGCTCGCGGCGGACGCGGCCGCGCGGGGCGCCAGCCTGGTGGTGTTTCCCGAGCTGTCGCTCACCGGCCTCGACAACCCGGGGAGCCGAGCGGAGCCGCTCTCCGGGGTCGCCGTGACGCGGCTCTACGCGATCGCGGCCAAGCTCGGCGTCCACATCGTGGCGGGCCTCGCGGAGGCCGAGGGCGACGCCGTCTACAACGCGGCGGCGCTGGTCGGGCCCGAGGGGGTCGCCGGCGGCTACCGCAAGACGCATCTCAGCGACCATGACCGGCCCTGGGCCACGGCGGGCGATCGCTGGCGCGTGTTCGACCTGCCGTTGGGGCGCGTCGGGCTTTTGATCGGTCACGACGCTCTGTTCCCGGAAGCCGGTCGGGTGCTCGCGCTGAAAGGCTGCGACCTGATCGCCTGCCCCGCCGCCCAGGGCGGCGTGTTCTCCTACGGGCACGCCGGCACGACGGTGCGGCAGAGCTATCCCATCCCGACCGGCGCGGACCCCATGCATTGGCACCATTTCCGGGCGCGCGCGGGCGAAAACAACGTGGTCTTCGCCTTCGCCAACGTGGTCGACCCGGAGCGCGGCTACGCCGGCAAGAGCGGCGTGTTCGGACCAGAGACCTTCACCTTCCCCCGCACCGAATCCGTCGTGTTCGAGGGCGAAGGCGTCGCGGTCTCGACGCTCGACACCACGAACCTCGCGACCCCCTACCCCACCAACGCGATCCGCCGGAAAGACCTCGTGACGATGCGCCAGCCGCATCACTACGTTCCGCTGGCGGCCGCCCGGGATAACGTCCGCGGTTGAGGCGCTGTCCCCGACCCTCTGTGGGGCGGCGCGTCAGATGTAGGACGAGGCGAGTTCCGGCGGCTCGGCCAAGGCGTGGCCGATGAACTCCAGCGCGCGGCGGATTTCGTCCCGGGTCGACGGGCCGCCGATGCACACGCGCACCGCCTCGCTCGGAGGCCCGCCGGCAGCGAAGGCGTCGCTCGCGACCACGCCGATGCCGGTGTCGCGCAGGTGGCCGACGAAGGACGAGCGGTTCCAGGGCGCGGGCAGCGGGATCCAGAGATTGAAGCTCAGCGGGTCCGCCGCGAAGGAGCCCGCCGGCAGGATCTCGGTCGCGAGCTTTTGGCGCGCCGCGGTCTCGGCCCGGATGAACCGCAGGATGGCGTCGGCGGTGCCGTCCTCGATCCAGGCGGTGGCGAGCGCGACGGTGAGGGGCGAGGCCATGACGTTCGCGGCCCGGAGCGCCGCCACGAAGGGCCAGGAGGCTTTCGCGCTGGGCGCCACCACATAGGCCGCCCGCAAGCCCGCCCCGATGCATTTGGCGAGGCCGGCGACGTGCCAGGTGAGGTCCGGCGCGATCGCCGCGAAGGGAGAGATCTTGCGTATCGGGATGAAGCCGTAGGCGTCGTCCTCGACGATCGGCAGCTCATGGAGCCTCGCGACGTCGGCGAGGGCCGCGCGTCGCTCCTCCGAGACCGTCAGCGTCGTCGGGTTCTGGAGCGTAGGGTTGAGATAGAGCGCCTTGGGCTCCAGCCGCTCGCAGGCGTCGTCGAGGGCCGCCGGCGTCACGCCGTCCGCGTCCATCGCCAGGCCGACGAGCCGGATCCCGAGCTGCGCAGCGATTGCCCGTACGCCGGGATAGGTCACGGCCTCGCACAGCACCACGTCGCCGGGCTTGGCGAGGATTCCGAGAATGCCGAGCAGGGCGGCGTGCGCGCCAGGGGTCACGAACAGCCGGTCCTGCGACGGCACGAGCGCGCGGCGGCCGAGCCAGGCCGAGGCTGCGTCCTTGTCCGCCGGGGATCCCCCGAAACCCTGGTAGCGCAGCCGGCCCACGAGATCCCGGCCGACCTGCGCGAGCCCGCCCCGCATCAACTCGATCAGTTCAGGCTCGGTCGGCTCGGGCGGCAGGTTCATGGTGAGATCGGCGGAGAGCCGCGCGGAGGCGCGCAGCGCCGCGGTCTTGGGTGCGCCCAGCACGAAGGTGCCCTGCCCCACGCGGCTGTCGATCAAGCCGCGCTTGCGGGCCTCCGCATAGCCGCGCGCGACGGTGGTGAAATCCATCTCGAGACGCTTCGCGAGCGTCCGCTGGGGCGGCAGGCGATCGCCCGCCGCCAGCCGGCCGGACTTCACGTCGGCCGCGATCATGTCTGCGATCGCGAGATAGCGGGGCTTGTCGCTGAGCGTCAGGTCGGGGGTCCAAGGCATCGGCCGTCGCAATTCTCAGAGGAGCGTCGCCTGCAATATTGACTGGATTGAAGCATGCGTCCAGCACCCGATCAATGCATTCAATTTTCTGCTCAGCAGATGCGCACATGGCGCCCTCATCATGCGCAATCCCAAGAAGATGAATTCAACTTATGAAGCACAAAGCCCGGCATTGACGGGATTATTGAATGCATATTGCGCCATTCAATGACTGCAATCCTAAAACAGCGATTGGCATGGGGATTGCTCATCTCTTCGCGACCTGCGGCCGGCGCCGCGGAGGCCACACGAGGAGAGAGCGATGCCCGCAGTGACGAAGCCCGCCAATCAGAAGGGCGACTTCCTGGTCGATTACGAAACCAAGGTGTTCGAGGACGTGAAGGCCGCGCCGGGCGAAAAGGCGCTCGTTACGTTTCACACCGTCGCCTTCGAAGGCTCGATCGGCCTCGTGAACCTGTTGCAAGCCTCGCGCCTGATCGCGAAGGGCTTCGAGACCTCCGTCCTGCTCTATGGCCCCGGCGTCACGCTCGGCGTGCAGCGCGGCTTCCCGAAGCTCGGCGACGAGGCCTTCCCGGGCCATCTCAACTTCAACAACCGGATCGAGAAGATCCTCGCCGACGGCGGCAAGGTCTACGCCTGCCGGTTCGCGCTCCAGGCGCTCTACGGCCACGGCGAAGGCGCCCTGATCCCCGGCGTCACGCCGATCAGCCCGCTCGACGTGCTCGACATCGTCCTCCTGCACCGCAAGGAGAACGCCTTCATCCTCGACACCTGGACGCTGTGAGCGCGGACGTCATCCCGGCCGAAGCGCAGCGGAGAGCCGGGATCGTCGTCCAAACAAAGCGCCAGGACGCCTCATCCTGATGACGATCCCGGATCGGCCTTCGGCCGTCCGGGGATGACGAGGAGACGGAAGATGGAAAAACGCATCGTCCGCGCCGCGGCTGTCCAGATCGCGCCCGACATCGAGAACGGCGCAGGCACGCTCGACCGCGTGCTGAACGCGCTGGACGACGCGGCCGGCAAGGGCGCGGAGCTCGTGGTGTTTCCCGAGACCTTCCTGCCCTGGTACCCCTATTTCTCCTTCGTGCATCCGCCGGTTACGACCGGCGGGGAGCACCTGAGGCTCTACGAGCACGCCGTCGTCGTGCCGGGGCCCGTCACTGACGCGGTGTCGGCGGCGGCGCGGCGGCGCGGCCTCGTGGTCGTGCTCGGCGTGAACGAGCGCGACCACGGCTCGCTCTACAACGCCCAGCTGATCTTCGACGCCGACGGGACGCTCAAGCTCAAGCGCCGCAAGATCACGCCGACCTACCACGAGCGGATGATCTGGGGCCAAGGCGACGGCTCGGGCCTGCGCGCCGTCGACACCAATGTCGGCCGCGTCGGCGCGCTGGCCTGCTGGGAGCATTACAACCCGCTCGCCCGCTACGCCCTCATGGCGGACCATGAGGAGATCCACGCCGCCCAATTCCCCGGCTCCATGGTCGGGCCGATCTTCGCCGACCAGATGGAGGTGACGATCCGGCACCACGCGCTGGAAAGCGGCTGCTTCGTCGTCAACGCGACGGGCTGGCTGACGGACGAACAGCGCGCCGGAATCTCGCCCGACGAAAAGCTTCGCAAGGCCCTCACCGGCGGATGCATGACGGCGATCGTCTCGCCCGAGGGCGCGCATCTCGTCCCGCCGCTCACCGAGGGCGAGGGCATCCTGATCGCCGATCTCGACATGGCGCTGGTGACCAAGCGCAAGCGGATGATGGACTCGATCGGCCATTACGCCCGGCCCGAGCTCCTCAGCCTCGTCCTCGACGACCGTCCGCAGGCGCCGCTGCGCCGGTCCGCCACCCATTCTTCCTGGAGCGCATTCGATGACGCCGATGCCGACCAAGCCGAAGCCGACGCTGCGGACCGAGGAGCTGATCAACGAGTTGCAGTCCTTCGGGGTCCGGCTCGTCGATCCTAGCGCGGGGGCCGCCAGCCGCCGCGGCGGCGCCGGACCCTCCGACCACAAGGCGATCACCATCGACGGCATGACGGTGATGGCGCCGGTGCACACCGCGCCGGCGTTCGACAGCCCCTATCTGGTCGAGAAGCCCGACGCCTTCGGCCGCAGCCGCATCACCCGAGACGGCGCGGTCGTGGCGGAGGCCTCGTTCCCGCTCGGCCCGAAGTTCTACGAGCTGACGACGGCCGACGGCGTGCCCTACCGGCATATCGCCACGCTGCACGGCCGTGACGTTCTGGCGACCACGGTGCTGCAGACCTGCATCCGCTACCAGAGCCGCACCAAGACCTGCCAGTTCTGCGCCATCGGGCAGTCGCTCGCCGCCGGCCGCACCGTCGCGCACAAGACGCCCGCCCAACTCGGCGAGGTGGCCGAGGCCGCCGTCCGGCTCGACGGCGTGCGGCACATGGTGATGACCACGGGCACGCCGAAGGGCGCGGACCGGGGCGCCGCCGTCCTGGCGGAAAGCTGCATCGGCGTGAAGGCGCGGGTGGACCTGCCGATCCAGGTCCAGTGCGAGCCGCCGGACGACGACGCCTGGTTCGAGCGCCTGCAGACCGCGGGCGCCGACGCGCTCGGCATGCATCTGGAGGCGGTGTCGGAGCCGGTGCGCCAGCGCATCATGCCGGGCAAGGCGACGGTCACCGTCGAGCGCTACTTCGAGGCCTTCGGCGCGGCGGTCCCGGTGTTCGGCCGCGGACAGGTCTCGACCTACATCCTCGCCGGCCTCGGCGACACGCCGGCCGAGATTCTCGCGGTCTGCGAGCGGCTGACGGCGCTCGGCGTCTATCCCTTCGTGGTGCCGTTCACGCCGATCTCCGGCACCCCGCTCGAGAGCCATCCGACGCCGCCGCCGGCCTTCATGGCCTCGATCCTCGGCCCCCTCGCCCGCATGCTGATCGCAAGCGGCCTGCGCTCCGTCGACGTCAAGGCGGGCTGCGCGAAGTGCGGCGCGTGCTCGTCGCTTGCGGCCTACGAACGCGGAGAGAGCGCATGTTCTTCGAAGCGGTGACGCCCTTCGTCCCGGCCGGCTACCAGATCAAGTGGGCGGTCGGCGACTGGGAGCGGCGCGGCGCCGCCGCCCTGCGCCGGAAGGTGTTCTGCGAGGAGCAGAAGATCTTCGCGGGCGACGACCGCGACGCGATCGACGAGGTCGCGATCCCATTGGTCGCGGCGTCGTCGCTCGCCGTCGCCTACGACGCCGTTGTCGGCACCGTCCGCATCCACGAGGAGAGGCCCGGCGTGTGGTGGGGCTCGCGGCTTGCGGTGGACGCCGGCCACCGGCGCGTCGGCGCTCTGGGCGCGGCGCTGATCCGGCTCGCGGTGTCCTCCGCCCACGCGCGCGGCTGCACGCGGTTCTTCGCCCACGTGCAGGAGCAGAACGGGCCTCTGTTCGAGCGGCTGCGCTGGCGCGCGCTGGAGACCGTCGAACTTCATGGCCGCCCGCATCTCAGGATGGAGGCCGACCTCGCCTTCTATCCGCCATTCGCGACGCCGGAGGCCGGCTTCCTGACGCTCGTCCGGAGAGCGGCATGAGCCTCGCCCTCTCAGGCACGGTCGACCTCGATGCGCTGGCGGCGGCCCTGAGGTCCGGCCGCGGGATGGAGGCCAAGGCGGACATCGCGGCCGCAGTCGCGCGCCTCGGCGTTTCGGGCGCGTCGGTGGTGGCGGTCGGAGACGACTGCGCGGCGATCCCCGAGGGCGACGGCTATCTCCTGTTCGCGATCGAGGGCTTCATGAACGCCTTCGTGGAGAGGGATCCCTGGTTCGCCGGCTGGTGCGGCGTGATGGTGAACCTGTCCGACATCGCCGCCATGGGCGGGCGGCCGATCGCGGTGGTCGACGCCGTCTGGGCGAACGGCGAGGCCGGAGCGGCGCCGGTGCTGGAGGGCCTGCGCGACGCGTCGGCCCGGTTCGGCACGCCGATCGTCGGCGGCCACAGCAATCTCGCCTGCGACCGCGGCCAGCTTTCGGTCGCCGTGCTCGGCCGCGCCCGGCGCCTGCTCACGAGCTTCGACGCCGCGCCTGGCGACCGCCTGATCGCCGCCGTCGACCTGCGCGGGCGCTACCGCGAGCCCTTCGACAACTGGGAGGCCGCGACCGACGCGCCGGCGGACCGGCTGCGAGGCGACCTGGAGCTGCTGCCGGAGATCGCCGAAGCGGGCCTCAGCTGCGCGGCCAAGGACATCAGCCAGGCCGGCGTGGTCGGCACCGCCGCCATGCTCGCGGAATGCTCTGGAGTCGGCGTGCGGATCGAGCTCGACGCCGTGCCCCGGCCGGACGGCGTTCCGCTCGATCGCTGGCTCCGGAGCTTTCCGAGCTTCGGCTACCTGATCGCCGCGCCGTCGAACCACGTCGACGCGATCCTCGGCCGGTTTCATGCGCGCGGGATCGCCGCGGCCGACATCGGCGGGATCACACGGGGCGGCCGCGTCGAGATCGCATCCCGCGGAGGCGTCGCGACCGTCTGGGACCTCGCCGCGCGCCCGCTCATCGGCTGCGCCCCGGGACCGGCGTCATGACGGCGCCTCTCCGCATCGCCCTGCTCTGTCATTCGGTCAATCCGCGCGGCGGCGTGGTCCACGCGATGGAGCTTGCGGGCGCCCTGCACGACCTCGGGCACGCCCCCGTCGTCCACGCCCCCGATCCCGCGGCCCGCGGGTTCTTCCGCGAGGCGCCGTTCCAGACCGTCTGCGTCGAGGCCGCCCCGGTCGAGGGCGACACCCACGACATGGTGATGACGCGGGTCGATGAGTATCGCCGGCATTTCGCGAAACCGGAGAACCGTCGCTTCGACGTGTTCCACGCCCAGGACGGCATTTCCGGCAACGCGCTCGCGACGCTCAAGGACGACGGCCTCGTCCGCGGTTTCGCGCGGACGGTGCACCACCTCGACGACTTTGCGGACGCCCGGGTCGCCGCGCTGCAGACGCGCTCCGTGACGACCTCAGACGCTCAAATCGTCGTCAGCGAGCTCTGGCGCGGCGTGCTGCGCGCCCGCTACGGGCTGGAGGCGACGCTCGCCGGCAACGGCGTCGACGCCCGGCGGTTCCGCCCCGATCCGGACGGCCGCGAGGCGACGCTGCGCGTTCGCCTGGGGTTGGGCTCCGGTCCCATCATCCTCTCGGTCGGCGGCGTCGAGGAGCGCAAGAACGCGCGGCGGCTGCTGGAGGCCTTCCGGCAGGTGCGCCGGCTCCACGAGCGCGCGCAACTGGTGATCGCCGGCGGCGCCTCGGTGCTGGACCACGGCGATTACCGCGCGGCCTTCGAGCGGGACGCCGCTGCGAGCGGACTTCCGCCGAGCGCGTTGATCCGCACGGGTCCGCTGCCCGACGCCGACATGCCCGCGCTCTACCGCGTCGCGGACGTGCTCGCCTTTCCTTCGGTGCGGGAAGGCTTCGGCCTCGTGGCGCTTGAGGCGATGGCGAGCGGGACGCCCGTCGCCGCCTCCCGCATCGCGCCCTTCACGGAGTACCTCGGCGACGGAGACGTCGCCTGGTGCGACCCGCTTAACCCGGGATCGATCGCGAACGCGCTGATGCTGACGCTGGCGGAACCCGTCCGCTCCCAGTTCGCGGAGCGCGGCCGGGCGGCGGCGCTGGGCCGCGACTGGCTCTCCGTCGCCCGCACTCATCTCGACGTCTACAGCCGTCTGACGGAGTCCGCCCATGCCTGAAATGCGCTTCACCATCCGCTGGCCCGACGGCGCGGAAGAGAGCTGCTACTCGCCCTCGCTCGTCATCTCCGAGCACATGACAGCGGGCGAGAGCTATCCCGTTTCCGACTTCGCCGAGCGCTGCCGCACCGCGCTGAACATCGCGAGCGAACGGGTGCGCGCGAAGTATGGCTTCGCCTGCTCCAGCGCGCTCGACCAACTCGGGCGGATCGAGCGAGCCTCCGCGCGGTTCGCGCCGGACGCGCCCGTCACCGTCGTCTCCTTCGAAACCTGATCCTCCAGGAGGACAGCATGAGCATGTCCGGAACTCCGCATCTCAGCGTCGTCGTCGTCGGAGGCGGCCAGGCGGGCCTCTCCACCAGCTACTGGCTGCAGCAGCGGCAGATCGATCACCTGGTGATCGAGAAGCGCTTCGCCGCACACACTTGGTCGACGCAGCGCTGGGACAGTTTCAGCTTGGTCACGCCCAACTGGCAGTGCGACCTGCCGGGCCATCCCTACGATGGTCCCGACCCTGACGGCTTCATGAAGAAGGACGAGATCGTCGCCTACGTCCGCGGCTTCGTGGAGAAGGTGAACCCGCCGATCCGCGAGGGCGTGTCGGTGACGCGCGTGGCGCGGCGTCCGCACGGGGGCTTCGCGATCGCGACCTCGGACGGCGACTACACCGCCGACGAAATCGTGGTCGCGTCCGGCGGCTACCACACGCCGATCATTCCGCGCATGGCGGAGAAGCTGCCGAAATCGATCACGCAGATCCACTCCGAACAGTACCGCAACGCCGACCAGCTGCCCGCCGGCGAGGTCCTCGTGGTGGGTTCGGGCCAGTCTGGAGCCCAGATCGCCGAAGACCTCCATCTCACGGGCCGCAAGGTGCATCTCGCCGTCGGAGAGGCGCCGCGCTGCGCTCGGTTCTACCGCGGCCGCGATGTCGTCACCTGGCTCGCGGACATGGGCTACTACGAGATGACGGTCGACAAGCACCCCCTGCGCGAGGGCGTGCGCGACAACACCAATCACTACGTCACCGGCCGCGACGGCGGCCGCGACATCGACCTCCGGCGCTTCGCGACGGAGGGGATGGAGCTCTACGGCGTGCTGGAGGATTACGACGCCGGGGTCCTGCGCTTCCGCGAGAACCTCGCCGCCAGCCTCGACTTCGCCGACCGCACCTACAACGGCATCAACGCGGCGATCGACAAGCACATCGCCGAGACCGGCGTCGACGCCCCGCCGCCGTCGGTCTACGAGCCGGTGTGGACGCCGCCGGCGGAGCGCGGAACGCTCGATCTTGCCGGCTCCGGGATCACGTCGATCGTCTGGTGCATCGGCTTCACGCCGGACTTCCGCTGGCTCGACGCGCCCGTCTTCAACGGCGCGGGCCGTCCGGTCCACAGGCGCGGCGAGACCGAGGTCGAGGGCGTGTCCTTCATCGGGCTGCCCTGGCTGAACACCTGGGGCTCCGGCCGCTTCGGCGCGGTCGGCCGAGACGCGGAGTTCGTCGTGTCCAGGATCGCCGACCGCCTGTCGCGCAAACGCGCGCCCCTCAGCGTCGCCGTCTGACCATGAACATCGCGGTCGATCGTTCCGCGCTCGAGGGCGCGACCGTCTTCACGGCCCCGTGCCGGACGACGCGGGTGACGCTGGGCATGCCGGAGCTGTGCCTCGGCGGCGTCTCCGAGACGTGGCTGCTAAAGCTGTGCGGCGACCTGCACTGGCGGCTCCTCGCCGAGGTCTGCGGCGTCGCCGCCGCGGACTTCCGCGACGCGACCGGAGACAAGGTCTACGCCGCGTTCTGCGCGGTGCAGTCTCAGGGGCTTGCTCTCGACGCCTTCGCCGAGCACGACGAGCTGACGATCCGCTCGGAGATGACACGGACCTCCCGCACCCGGTTCGCCACCACGCATCGGCTTCAGCGTCGCGGCGGCGCGGCGGCGGGGAGTATCGCGCTGCTGTCGACCTTCGTGAAACGCGCGGAGGGAGGCTGCAATCGATCGATCGCCAAGGTCGTTCTGCCAGGGCTGCCGGCGTGGGACGGGTTGTCTCGCGGCGCCGCGATTGCGGCGCTGCCAGCCCAGCTCCGGCGGGGCCGCTGGACTGAGCATCGCGGCTTCACATGCGGCGACGAGAGCGACATCGGCCACATCGACGTGCGCCCATGCCCCACTCAGGATTTCAACGGCGCGGAGCTCATGTACTTCTGCGCCTATCAGGCCTTCGCCGATCGCGCGGAGTGGGACCTGCTGGACCTCCCCGCTCGCGGCGTCGCCGTCCGCGCTCGAGAGATCGTCTATCACGGCAACCTGGAGCCGGGAGCGAGGCTGACGGTCCGTCTGCGTGGGCTCAAGCGTCGCCCAGGCGCCGTCGGACACTGGATCGCGCTCGAGGCGGCCGCCGACGGCCGCCCCCTCGCCGATGTCTTCACAACGAAAACTACGGGTTTCCCGGACCCGTGATGCCCCCGCCGGGCTGGCTTTCCGACGACGGGTCGCTGCTTGGAAAGCTTTCCTTCAAGGTCTCGTCGAGCCGGCTCTCCTGGCTCTCGCTCTGGCCTGCCGCGTCCTGATGGGCGCCCTCGACGTCGCGGCGCGCCTGCTCCCAGTGCTGCTCCTCCTGACCGACGGGTTGGCCGGCCTCGATCCAGATCTGATAGGCCCGTTCTCGAATTTCCTGCGTGCTGTCCATGGCGGATTCTCCTTTGCAGAGAAAGGCCTCGGACGCGGTGAAAGTTCCGCGGGGCGACGTCAGCTCGCCTCCGGCTGCGGCGCTCCCTGGTCCATGATCTGACCGGCGCGGCGCGGACGCGTGAGCGGCGTCGGGATCGGCGCGTTGCCGCGGATCAGGCTGGAGCCGGAGTGGATGTCGCCCGCGACCTGCAGCGCGAACCGCTCCGCGTCCCGCCGCCGCACGTCCTCCGCGATCTCGGCCGCCTCCTCCTCGGGCACCCCAAGCGCGACCAGCGCCGCCTCGCCAAAGACCATGGCGGATTCGAACGTCTCGCGGATGTGATAGTCGACCCCGGCCCGCACCAGATCCATCGCGTGGCCGCGGTCGAACGCGCGCACGAACAGCTTGGCGAGCGGAAATTCGGACTGAACCAGCTCGACGATCTTTTCGGCCGCCTCCTGCTTGTCGACGCACACCAGAACCGCCCGCGCCTGACCCGCGCCGGAGGCCCGCAGCGTGTCCAGCCGCGTGCCGTCGCCGTAATAGACCTTGAAGCCGAAGGTCGCCGCCGCCTCGATCATCTCGACGTCGTTCTCGATGATCGAGACCTCGAAGCCGCGGGCGAGCAGCGACTGGCTCGCCACCTGCGCGAACCGGCCGAAGCCAATCACCAGCACCTCGCCGCTGAGTCCGTCCGCCTTGTCCACCCCGTCGAGCGACGGCGCGCTGCGGGGCAAGAGGCGCTTCAGCGCCAGCGCGGTGAGCGGCGTCAGCGCCATCGAGAGGATCACGACCGACGTGAAGATCGCGTTGGTCGGCGCGTCCATGATCCCGACGGCGGAGGCCGCGGAGTAGAGCACGAAGGCGAACTCGCCGCCCTGCGCGAACAGCGCCACCCGGTCGATCGACTCCCGGGAGGACGAGCCCATCAGCCGCGCGACGCCGAAGATCGCGGCCGCCTTGACCGCTATGAACAGCGCGGTGAAGGCGAGGATCGTCGGCCAGTGGACGGAGATCGCGGCCAGATCGAGCGACATGCCGACCGCCAGGAAGAACAGGCCGAGCAGGATGCCGCGGAACGGCTCGATGTCGGCTTCGAGCTGGTGGCGGAAGGTCGATTCCGACAGCAGCACGCCGGCGAGGAAGGCGCCCATGGCCATCGACAGGCCGCCGAACTCCATCAGCAGCGCCGCGCCGAGCACCACCAGCAGCGCCGCCGCCGTCATCACCTCGCGCGCCTGGGAGCGGGCCAGGATCCGGAACATCGGGTTCAGCAGATAGCGGCCGGCGAGCACGAGGCCGCCCACCGCCACGATCGCGATCGCGATCTCGCGCCAGCGGTCGGCGGCGTTCTCGCCGCTGTCGGCGGGCGCGATGAACGCCACGATCGCGAGCAGCGGCACGATCGCGAGATCCTCGAGCAGAAGGATCGAGACCGCCTTCTGGCCCTGCGCCGTGGACGTCTCGCCGCGCTCGTCCAGCATCTGCATGACGACCGCGGTCGAGGACAGCACGAAGCCCATGCCGGCGACGAAGGCGACGGCGGGGTCGAGTCCCGCCATGTAGCCGCCCAGAGTCAGCAGCGCGCCGGAGGCGACGACCTGCGCCACGCCGAGGCCGAAGATCTCGCGCCTGAGCGCCCACAGCCGCGAGGGCTGCATCTCGAGGCCGATGACGAACAGCAGCATGATGACGCCGAACTCGGCGACATGGAGGATTGCGCCGGGATCGGAGAACAGCCCGAACCCGAACGGCCCGATGACGAGGCCGGCCGCGAAGTAGCCGAGCACCGAGCCCAATCCCAGCCGCCGGAAGATCGGAACGGCGACGACGCCCGCGCCGAGCAGAGCCACGACCTGCACGAGTTCGCTCTGGCCTTCAGCCGCCATCGTTCAAAGCCCCCGCCGCGGATGTCCTGAGCGAAGAGGCTTAGCCGGCCCGTCGCCGCCGCGCATGCCCAATGCGCGGCCTGCGGCGTCACGAGGGCCGGAGAAGCGACGATAGCGGAGAGAGGCGTGGCCGAACGGTCACGGTTTTAGCGGGCGGAGGCCGCAAAAATCGCCCGGGCGGCCCGGCTCGCGTCCGCCGCCGAGGGAAACACCTTGCCTTCAAGCGCAAAGGCTTCGGACATCGCCGCGAAAAAGCGGTAGCCGCCGCGGTCCTGGCGCACGACGAGACCGGCCTGCCGGCCTCGCACTTCGATGACGAACGCTGCGCTCATGGCGCGCTCCTTTTCACGTCTCTCAAGAAAGAACCCCGGCGCCGTCGCGGCGGCCGGACCACATCGACCCTCGCGTCAGGGGCGACATCGTCCCGCGGCCGTGCGGAGCCGGGGTTTGAGGTGGTCGAGAGAGGACGTCGGGAACGCAGGCATGACGGACCTTCGGGGCTGTCGGAACCACGGGCGTTCGTCACGCCGTGGCGCTTTAGCGATTGGTGACGCGGCGCAAGCTGCTCGTTCAAAAGCCGCGGCGTTCAGTCGGGGACGACCCGAGCGCAGAGTGACGATGCGCCAGTCCAATCGCTGGGTCAACATAAATATATTCATTACATCGATTTTATATTTTTCTATGTTGCAGACGTCTATTGTCGTCTCGCGGAAGGCGGGTTGAGGCCGGTCGGCTGTTCGCCCCGCGCCTCGGCTCGCCCCCACTCGGTCGGCGACGTCGGTCACCATCTCGTGTTCGCGAAGGCCAGCCGCCGACCCGCGCGTCCGCCTCTCTCGCGCTCCGGCTAAGAGCGGACCATCGGGTGGCACGCGTCCGGAACGTCGCCGATCCGCGCTATCGGCGACGCTCGTTCGGCAACCCTTGGGCGCACGAAATGATGGATGTCGGCGGCTACGCAGGCTATGCGGGGGCTCCCCGCGGGCTTGCGGGACGGCGCGGCGCACACGACTTGCCGTGTCGATCTGTGAACTCTCCACAGCTGGCAGCCTCACCGCGCAGCAGAAAGCGACGCGCCATGGCGCCGGACGACAGCCGAACGGCCTCCCTGGACGCGAGCCAGCTGCGCGGGAAACTTCGCGCCTACCACGAGCCGAGCACGGCTCGCAGCGTCTATGAGATCGGCCTGACGGTCGCGTTGTTCGCGGGGACCTGGGCGGCCATGGCGGTCGCGCTGAACCAGGGCCTGGTGTGGCTCTATCTGTTGCTGATCGCGCCGGCCGCCGGCTTCCTCGTGCGGCTGTTCATGATCCAGCACGACTGCGGGCACGGCTCGTTCTTCCCGCGCCGCTCGGCCAACGACTGGGTCGGCCGCGTGATCGGCGTGCTCACCCTCACCGACTACGATTACTGGCGGCGCAGCCACGCCGTGCACCATGCGACCTCGGGCAACCTGGACCACCGGGGCGTCGGCGATATCGACACGCTGACGGTCGCGGAATATTGGGCGCGCTCGCCC
This sequence comes from Methylopila sp. Yamaguchi, assembly GCF_002897035.1. Lineage (GTDB taxonomy): Bacteria > Pseudomonadota > Alphaproteobacteria > Rhizobiales > Methylopilaceae > Methylopila. The sequence goes on along the minus strand of NZ_BAUX01000020.1, from coordinate 19,122 downwards.
TGGGGCCGCCTCCGGTACCGGCTCTACCGCAATCCGCTGGTGATGTTCGGCTTCGGCCCCTCGTACGTCTTCATCCTGCAGGGTCGTCTGCCTGTCGGCTTCATGCGCAAGGGACGGACGCTGTGGCTCAGCACCATGGCGACCAACGCCGTCATCGCGCTGATCGCGGGTCTGATGATCTGGGCCGTCGGGGCCAGCTCGTTCTTCCTCATCCAGCTCCCGGTGGTCGCGCTCGCCGCCTCCGCGGGCGTGTGGCTGTTCTTTGTCCAGCACCAGTTCGAGGAGACGCACTGGCGCGAGGGCGAGGAATGGAACGCCTCGGAAGCCGCGCTGCACGGCAGTTCGCACTATGATCTTCCGGCGCCGTTCCAGTGGCTCACGGCGAACATCGGCATCCACCACGTGCATCACGTGTCGAGCCGCATCCCCTACTACCGCCTGCCGGAAGTGCTCCGCGACTTCCCCGAGCTGCGCGCCGTGGGACGGCTGACGTTCACTCAGAGCCTGAAATGCGTGCCGCTCGCGCTCTGGGATGAGACCGCCCGCAAGCTGATCTCCTTCAAGGAGGCGCGTCTGGCGGGGCTTTCCCCCAGCCCGGCCTGAAGGTTAGAAATCTCGACGGCGGGTTTCACCGACGTTTCCTGGAGATGGGCCGCGCCACGGCCATGAAGGGGCGCATGCGCGTCGAGCGAACGGACATCGCGGGCCTGATTATCATCACGCCGCCCCAGTTCCGGGACGACCGGGGCGCGCTTTCGGAAACGTGGAGCAAGCGGAGGCTCGCCGAGGCGGGCGTCGCGCTTCCGGAGTTCGTCCAGGACAACCGTTCGCTGTCGCCGCGCCGCTGGACACTCCGCGGGATGCACTACCAGGCCCCGCCGCACGCCCAGGGCAAGCTCGTGCGCTGCGGGCGGGGACGGTTCTTCGACGTCGCGGTGGACGTCCGGACGAGCAGCGCGACCTACGGGCGGTCGTTCGGGATCGAGCTCAGCGCGGACAATGGGCTGCAGCTCTACATCCCCGAAGGCTTTCTCCACGGCCTGCTTACGCTCGAGGACGACACCGAGGCGCTCTACAAGTGCACCGCCGATTACGCTCCCGACGCGCAGGGCGCCGTCCGCTGGGACAGCTGCGGCGTGGACTGGCCGGTCCCCGCGGGAGTCGCGCCGCTCACCTCCCCCCGGGACGCCGAGGCGCAGGCCCTCGCGGCCTTCGTCTCGCCGTTCGCATGAGGAGCGGCCCATGCGCCTGATCGTAACCGGCGGCGCGGGGTTCATCGGATCGGCCGTCGTGCGGCTCGCCGTGCGCGAAGGCCATGACGTCCTCAACATCGACGCGCTGAGCTACGCCTCGTCGCTCGCGAACGTCGCCGAGGTCGCGGGCTCGACGCGGCATCGCTTCGCGCACGCCGACATCCGGGACGCCGAGGCAATGCGGGCGCTGTTTCGCGACTACCGGCCGGACGGCGTGATCCATCTCGCCGCCGAGACCCACGTCGACCGGTCGATCGACGCGCCGCGCGTGTTCGTCGAGACTAACGTCGTCGGCACGCTGAACCTGCTCGAGGCGGCGCGCGCCTTCTGGCTCGACGCGGGGTCGCCCGCCCGCTTCCGCTTTCTCCATGTCTCCACAGACGAGGTGTTCGGCGCGCTCGACGTCGACGGCAAGTTCACCGAAACCTCGCCCTACGCGCCGAACAGCCCCTACGCGGCCTCGAAGGCGGCGTCGGACCATCTCGCGCGGGCGTGGCATGCGACCTACGGCCTGCCGGTGATCCTGACGAACTGCTCGAACAACTACGGTCCCTTCCAGTTTCCCGAGAAGCTGATCCCGTTGACGATCCTCGCGGCGCTCGGCGGGCGGCCGCTCCCGGTCTATGGCGACGGCCGGAACGTGCGCGACTGGCTCTACGTGGAAGACCATGCGGCCGCGCTGCTGCTCGCGCTCTCCAGCGGAGTCGTCGGCCGAAGCTACAACGTCGGCGGCGACGCCGAGGCGACGAACATCGACATCGTCCGCACGCTCTGCGCGATCCTCGACGCGAAGCGACCTAAGGCGAGCCGCTACGAGCGCCAGATCGCCTTCGTCGCTGACCGGCCCGGCCACGATTTCCGCTACGCGATCGACGCGAGCCGCATCCGGAACGAGCTGGGGTGGGCGCCGCGGACGACGCTGCGGGTCGGCCTCGAGGCCACGGTGCAGTGGTTCCTCGACAACGAGAGCTGGTGGCGCGGCCGCATCGACGAACGCTCCGCGCGGCTCGGCCTCAGCGTGACCCCGCCATGATGAGGCCGCGATGACGCTCCTCGTCTTCGGCTCCACGGGACAGGTCGCACGCGAGCTGGCGTTGGCCGCGCCGGCGGCCCGCTTCGTCGGCCGGAACGAGGCCGACCTCACCGATCCCCGCGCCTGCGCCCGGCTGATCCGGGCCGCCCGGCCCGACGCGGTCATCAACGCCGCCGCCTGGACAGCCGTCGATCTCGCCGAGGAGCAGGAGGCCGCCGCGCTCATCGTCAACGGCGAGGCGCCCGGCCAGATGGCGCAGGCCTGCGCGGAGCTTGGCGCACCCTTCGTCCACATCTCCACCGACTATGTCTTCAGCGGCGCCGGCGAAGCGCCCTGGCGCGAGGACGATGCGACCGCGCCGATCAACGCCTACGGACGCAGCAAACGGCTCGGCGAGGAGCAGGTCCTGCGGAACGGCGGGCGTTGCGCGATCCTGCGCACCTCCTGGGTCTTCTCGCGCTTCGGGGCCAACTTCGTCCGTACCATGCTCCGGGCCGGCGAGGGCCGGTCGTCCCTGCGGGTGGTGGACGATCAGATCGGCGGCCCGACGCCTGCCGCGGCCGTCGCACGGGCCTGCCTCGACCTGGCGGCGGCGCTGCGAGAATCCGAAGCACATCGTGGCCTCTATCATCTCGCGGGGGCGCCCGACGTCAGCTGGGCGAGCTTCGCCTCGGCGATCTTCGAGACGGCTGCGATGGAATGCGACGTGGTGGGCGTTCCCTCGTCCGACTGTCCGCGGCCGGCGCGGCGCCCGTCCAACTCCCGCCTCGACTGCGATCGGATAAGGCGGCATTTGGGCGTTCGCAGACCTGACTGGCGATCTGCGCTTGGCCCGATCATCGCCCAGCTTCGAACGGACCACGCGTGAGCACGAGAAAAGGCATCATCCTCGCGGGCGGATCGGGCACGCGCCTCTATCCGATCACCCACGGCGTCTCGAAGCAGCTGATGCCGGTGTTCGACAAGCCGATGATCTACTATCCGCTGTCGGTGCTGATGCTGGCGGGCATCCGGGACATCGCGATCATCACCACGCCCGGCGACGCCGACCAGTTCCGAAGGGCGCTCGGGGACGGCCGGCAGTGGGGCGTCGAGCTGTCGTTCTTTACGCAGGAAAGTCCGGACGGGCTCGCCCAGGCCTATCTGATCTGCGAGGATTTTCTCGCGGGTTCGCCCTCCTGCATGATCCTCGGCGACAACATCTTCTTCGGGCACGGCCTGCCCGAGATCCTTCAGGCCGCAAGCGCCGGCCAGCAAGGCGGAACCGTCTTCGCCTATCGCGTCACCGAGCCTCAGCGCTACGGGGTCGTGGCGTTCGACGCCGCGGGGACGGCGACGGCCATCATCGAGAAGCCGGCGGCGCCGCCGTCGAGCTACGCGGTTACGGGCCTCTATTTCCTCGACGGAACGGCGTCGCGGAAGGCGAAGGACATCAAGCCCTCCGCCCGGGGCGAACTGGAGATCACGGCGCTGCTCGAGCTCTATCTGCGGGAGGGCTCGCTGAGCGTGGAGAAGCTCGGCCGGGGGTTCGCCTGGCTCGACACCGGCACGCACGAAAGCCTGCTCGACGCCGGCAACTTCGTGCGCACGCTCCAGCAGAGGCAGGGCGTGCAGACCGGCTGCCCAGAGGAGATCGCGTTCCGCAAGGGCTGGATCACGGGCGAGGCCCTGTCCTCGATCGCCGCTGGCCTGTCGAAATCGGACTACGGCCGTTATCTCAGGCAGCTCTGCATGGAAGAAGGCTTCTAGAAGATCGTTTTCGGCGTCACAGATGGTGCAGCGCCATCGGCCGCCCCTCGAGGTCCACGACGCGCATGCGGTAGCCGAAGACGGCGTCCAGGATTTCCGGCGTCATGATCTCCGCGGGCGCTCCCATCGCCACCTGCCGCCCGTCCCGCAGGGCGACGATGCGGTCGGCGTAGGCCGCGGCCTGGTTCACGTCATGGAGCACCGCGACGATCGTGCGGCCGGCGTCGGCCAAGGCGCGCAGGCGTCGCATCAGGTCGCGGGCGTAGCGCATGTCGAGATTGTTGAGAGGCTCGTCCAGCAGCAGGTAATCGGTCGCCTGGGCCACCGTCATGGCGATCAGCGCCCGCTGGCGCTGGCCGCCGGACAGCGTCTCGACGAAGCGCTCCTCGAGCGGCGTCAGGTCGAACTGGTCGAGCGTGGCCGCCACCACCGCCTCGTCCTCAGGCGTCAGCCGCCCGCGGCTGTGCGGGAAGCGGCCGAAGCCCACCAGTTCGCGGACGCGCAACCGGCTCGCGACGCCAGGATCCTGGCGCAGGACGGCGAGCGTCTTCGCGAGCGCCCGCCCCGGGGTCCCGTCCACGGGTAGGCCGTCGACCGAGATGCGCCCGGTTTGGAGCGGCTGCAGCCGGGCGATCAGCGAGAGCAGCGACGACTTGCCCGCGCCGTTCGGGCCGATCAGCGCCGTCAGGCCGCCCTTCGGCAGGGTCAGGCTGACGTCGTCCAGGATGCGCGCGCCGCCGCGCGTCAGCGAGACGTTCTCGATCCGGATCATCGCCGAGCCTCCGAGATCAGCAGGGCGAGGAAGACGACGCCGCCGAGGAATTCGACCACGATGCCCAGCGCGCCCTCCCCGCCGAGGCCGTGTTGCAGCAGAGCCTGTCCTCCGACGAGAATGACGACGCCCACCAGCGCCGCCGCAGGCAGGAGCACGGCGTGGCGACGCGTGTCGACCAGGCGCTCGGCCACCGCCACCACGAACAGGCCGAGGAACACGACCGGACCCACCAGCGCGGTGGAGACGGCGACGAGAAGGGCGGTCAGCGCGAGCAGCCCGACCGCCGAGCGCCGCCAGTCGAGGCCGAGCCCTGTGGCGGGGTCCGCCCCCAGCGCCAGGACGTCGAGCGCGTGGCGCGCCCGCCAGATCGCGGCGACGGCGAGGATTGTGACGACGCCGGCGATCGCGAGCAGGTCGCTGCGAACCGCGTTGAAGCTCGCGAAGCTCGCGCCCTGGATGGCGGCGAAGGCCGTTGGATCGACAAGGCGGATCAGCAGCGCCGAGAGACTGCGGAACAGCACGCCGAGCACGACGCCGCTGAGCAGCATCAGCGTGACGTCCATGCGGGCGCGGAGCAGCGGCAGGAACAGCGCGAGCGCCATGACGAGCATCAGGGTCGATTCCCCCGCGAACTTGAGGCGCGGGTCGAGCGACGCGAAGCCGTAGGCGCCGAGCCCGAACACCAGCGCGGTCTGGCCGAAGGCGTAGAGCGCGTCGAGCCCCATGATCGCGGGCGTCAGGATGCGGTTCGCCGTCACCGTCTGGAACGTCACGGTCGAGGCGGCGACGGCGACGGCCACGAGGACCAGCGCCAGCAGCCGCACGCCCCGAAGCTCAAGCGCGAAGGCGAGGTCGCCGCGCAGGTTGAGGCCGAGGAACGCCGCCGTCGCGACCAGCGCGAGCCCGGCGAGGCTGGCGAGCACGACGCGTTCGCGCTTAAGCACGGGCTGGCCGCGGACCGAAGAGCAGCCAAAGGAATGCCGCCGCTCCCACGACGCCGAGGACCGTGCCGACCGGCGCTTCGTAGGGGTGGCGCAGCAGCCGTCCCAGCACGTCGCAGCCGAGCGTGAGGCTTGCGCCCGCGAGCGCCGCCCACGGCGTCGCGCGCCGAAGGTGATCGCCGACGAGGCGCGTGACCAGGTTCGGCGCGACGAGGCCGACGAACGGGATCATGCCGACCGTGGTGACGGTGATAGCGGAGACCACCGAGACGATAACGAGGCCGAGCCGCATCATCGCCGCGTAGTCGAGCCCGAGGCCGACGCTCGCGTCCCGCCCGAGCGACAACACGGTCAGCCGGTCCGCCGCCCACCAGGCGAGGGCCGTCGCCGCGGCGGCGAGCCACAGCAACTCGTACCGCCCCCGCAGCACCCCGGAGAAGTCGCCGTTGATCCAGATCTCAACATACTGCAGGAGGTCGGTGCGCCAGGCCAGGAAGGTCAGTGCGGAGCCGAGCACGGCGCCGTAAGCGAGCCCGAAAAGAGGCACGAGCAGCGGCTGGGTGGGCGGCAGCCTCTGGGCGACCGCGACGAACAGCGAGGACGCCGCCAGCGCCGCCGCGCTCGCCGCCGCCATCTTCACGGGCAGCGAGGCGGCCGGCCAGAGCAGCGTGACCGCGAGAACGCCGAGCGCCGCGCTCTGTCCGCCGCCGGCGGTCATCGGCTCGACGAAGCGGTTGCGGGCGAGCGTCTGCATCACGAGACCCGCGACGGCGAGGCCCGCGCCGGCGAGGATCGCGGCCAGAGTCCGGGGCAGCCGGCTCGCGGCGAACAGCGTCCAGGCCGCAGGATCCTGCGTGAGGCGCGCGAGGCTGAGATGCCCCGCGCCGACGAACAGGCTGGCGGAGGCGAGCGCCAGCAGCAGCGCGACGCCCGCGAGGCCCGCCGGCGACGCGCGGCGGACAGCCCTCATTTCGCCGCGTCGAATGCGGCGGTCATGGCCTTGAACGTCCGGGTCAACGCCTGCACCCCGCCGCCGGCGACGTAGAAATCGGCTGGCGGGAGGTAGATCACCTGCCCCTTCTTCCAGGCGGTCGTGCCCGCGACGAGCTCATTGTCCAGCGTCGCCCGCGCGGTCGCGCCGGGCGCGCCGATCGCGACGGCACGATCCACGACGATGAGCCAGTCCGGGTTCGCCTGTGCGATCAGCTCGAACGACGCGGCCTCGCCATGGAAGCCGGCCTTGACCTGCTTGATGGCGGCCGGCAGGCCCAGCGCCTCGTGAACCCAGCCGAAACGCGTGCCCGGGCCGAACACCGAAATCTTTGGCCCGGTCGTCATCAGGATGAGACCGGTCCCCTTGCCTTGCGCCGCCGCGCGGGCGGCCTGCTCCGCGGCCTCCAGCTCCGCCTTCGCCGCCGCGGCCTCCGTCTCGCGGCCGAACAGCGTCCCGTAGGCCGCGAGCCGCGCTTTGGCTTCGCCTACGAGATCGCCGCCGGTCATGGTCATGTCGATGGTGGGCGCCACCTTGCGCGTCGCCTCGGCCCGCGGGGACGAGCGGCCGCCGACGATGACCAGGTCTGGCTTCAACGCGCTGAGCGCCTCGAGGTCCGGTTCGAACAGGGTGCCGACATGCGCCGCCTTGGCGGCGATCGGCTCGAGCGCGGGCGCGTAGAGCTTCTCCGGCACCCCGGCGGGGACGACGCCGAGCCTGTCCAGCGTGTCGAGCGCCGACAGGTCGTAGACCGCGACGCGCTTCAGGGGCGTCGCGACGTCGACCGGACCAGACGCGGTCATGATCTCGACGGCGGAGGCCGGGCCGACGGCGCAGGCGAGCGCGGCGATCAGGGGAAGGATGCGCCAGCTCCCGAGGAAACACGTCGCGGCCCGCACGCGGCCGACGCCGGCACCCCTCCGCGCGGTCGCATCGCCGCCGCGACCCGTCGCCTGTTCCGCCATCGTTCGTCTCCCGTCAACGCAGCGCCGGGCATGCGCCACCGATGGAAGAACGAGTCAGCCGGGAGAAACCCGTAAAAAACGCCGTCAGACGCGCTCCGCGCCGCCGGTGGCGCGCTGCGGCGCGTTCAAAGACGGCGGCAGCGGGATGAACTCGTGCTCGTCCCCCGGCACCGTGTCGAAGCGGCCTTTCGCCCACTCCTCTTTGGCGAGCTCGATCCGCTCAAGTCGCGAGGAAACGAAGTTCCACCAGATGTAGCGCGGGCCCTCCATCGGCTCGCCGCCGAACAGCATGAACCGCGCGTCGGAGCGGGCGTGGATCGTAATTGGGTCGCCGGGGCGCAGAACGAGGAGCTGGCCCGGCGCGAAGGCGTCGCCTGCGATCTCGATCTCGCCGGCGATGGTGTAGAGCGCGCGCTCCTCGTAGGTCGCGTCGATCGGCAGGCGCCGCCCCGCCGCGAGGCGAACGTCGGCGTAGAGCGTCGGCGACGCGACGGCGAGCGGAGAGATCTCGCCGAAGGCGGCGCCCGCGATGAGCCGCGCCTGGACGCCCTCCACGTCGATCACCGGCAGGGCCGCCGCGCCGTGGTGCATGAAGGCGGGATCCGCCTCCTCGATCGCGGTGGGAAGCGCCATCCAGGACTGGATGCCGAAGAGTTTCTGGCCCGTTCGCTTGCGGGTTTCGCTGGTGCGCTCGGAGTGCACGATGCCGCGGCCCGCCCGCATCCAATTCACGGCGCCGGGCTGGATGGCGATCTCGGTGCCGAGGCTGTCGCGGTGGAGAATCTCGCCTTCGAACAGGTAGGTCAGGGTCGCGAGGTTGATGTGCGGGTGCGGCCGGACGTCGATGCCCTGGTCGGTCAGAAACTCCGCCGGCCCCATCTGATCGAAGAAGATGAAGGGTCCGACCATCTGGCGCTTGGTCGAGGGCAGCGCGCGGCGCACCACCATCTCGCCCAGATCGACCGCTCGCGGCACGATCAAGGTCTCGATCGCGTCGGTCGACGGGCGGTCGCCGATCATGGGATCGGGACAGGGGCTCCAAGTCATGTCGTCTCTTCCTCCGCCGAGATCCGCGCCGAGGAGCGCGTCGCCGCGCCGCGATTGAAGCCCGGTTTCGACGCCTCGGCAATCGCGTGACGGCCGCGCACTGGCGGCCTCACCCCATGCGGTCGTCCAGCAGCGCCCGGTACTCCTCGGCGGTCGGCTGGCGCGGCGCGGTCGCGTGGCTGTGGTCGGCGAGCGCGCGCTCGACCACCCAAGGCAGCACGTCCGCGGTGACGCCGAGCGTACCCAGGCCCGCCGGCACGCCGAGGCGCCGGTTGAGGGCGTCAAGCTCGTCCGCAAGATCGGCCTCCGGCGGGAGGCCCATCGCCGCCTTGAGGCGCTCGATCTTGTCGCCGACATGGCCGGCGCTGAACCGCAGCACCGGCGGCATCAGGATCGCGTTCAGGGTGCCGTGGTGCAGCGACGTCGTCTTCAGGCCGCCGAGCGCATGGCTGAGCGCGTGGACCGCGCCGAGGCCCTTCTGGAAGGTCAGGCCGCCCTCGAGCGCGCCCATCATCAGTTCGGAACGCGCCTCGATGTCGCTCCCGTCGGCGCAGGCCCGCTCGATGTGCCGCCAGATGCGCCCGGCGCCGTCGAGCGCGATCGCCTCGGCCGGCGGATTGAAGCGGGGCGAGAGCAAGGTCTCGATGCAGTGCGACAGCCCGTCCAGCGCGGTCGCGGCGGTCAGCCACGCCGGCAGGCCAAGCGTCAGCTCGGGGTCGCAGATCGCGAGCTTCGGGATGAGGTGCGGGCTGATGAAGCCCAGCTTTCGGCCGTCGTCGAGACTGATCAAGGCCGCGCGGCCGACCTCCGAGCCGGTGCCCGCCGTGGTCGGCACTGCGATCAGCGGCGCGACTGCGGCGATCTTCGGAATGCCGCCGAGGATTGCGGCGTAGGTCTCCAGCGGACCGTCGTGGGTCGCGAGCAGGGCGACCGCCTTCGCGAGGTCGATCGGCGACCCGCCGCCGGCCGCCACCAAGCCGTCGCAGCCCTCCGCTTTGTAGACCTCGAGAGCGGCGAGCGCCGCGGATTCGGTCGGGTTGGTCGGGACGTCGAGAAACACCGGCGATCCCGCCGGGCAGAGCGCCGCGATGCGGTCGACGATCCCCGCCGCCTTCAGGCCTCGGTCCGAAACGATCAAGGGGCGGGAAATCTTGAGGCCCTGGATCGCCTCGCCAAGCCGAGCGACGGCGCCGATCTCGAAGTCGATCGTCGTCAGATAGGTGATCGGAGGCATTGTTCATTCCCCGGGCTTTTGATCGCAGCCCAAGGCAATCGCCCAGGTCGGAGCGATTGACAACCTCCGAAGACGCATCGCACGCCGGCCGGTAGGCCCTCCGCACGCCTATGAGGCCGTCGATCCGTGACGTGTAGGCGGCGCGCGCACCCGAAATCTCGGGCAGCGCCGGCCGACCTCGGATCAACCGAGGCCGGGACGAGGTCCGCCTCAGACCTTCGCGAGCAGGTCCGTCACCGTCACCTTCTCCGGCAGGACCTTGCGCTCGACCAGCCAGTCCGCGGCCTTCTGCAACTGGGCGACGAAGGCCTCGTCTGTGACGGGATAGATCTCGTAGCGTCGCTTGCGCTCGAGGAAGAGGTCGCGGACGGCGTCGGAGTAGCGGGGCGGCGTGCCTTGAGCGATCTTCTCGGCCTCCTGCGGGTTTGCGCTCGCCCACTCCGCCTCGCGGGCGAAGCCGGCGTTCACCAACCGCACGATGTCGGCGTTTTCGGTCGCGAAGGTGCGCGAGGTCAGCCAGGTCGTGAAGTCGATCTGGAAGTCGAGATCTCGCTCCTCGACGAAGATGTCGTGCGCCTTGTACTCGGCGCGGGCGATGTCGACGCCGGGGCTCCACATGGACCAGGCGTCGACCTTGCCGGAGGCGAGCGCGGGCGCCGCGTCCGGCGGGTTGAGGTAGACGAAGTTCACCTTGGAGCGGTCAACGCCGTACTTTTCCAGCGCCGCGACCAACAGGAACTCGCCCAGCCCGGAGCGATTCACCGCCACCGACCTGCCGACGAGGTCCTGGACCTTCTCGATCCCCGAGCCCTGCCGGGCGATGATCGAGGTCGTGCGCGGGCGGTAGACGAGGAACTGGGTGAAGACGAGCGGCGAGCCGGCGCTGATCGCTGCGAAGGCCGGTGTCGTGCTGCCGCCGAAGCTGAAGTCGGCGCTGCCGCCCGTCACCGCCTGCAGGGTCGGCGCGTGGTTCGGGAACGGACCGACCCACTCGACCTTGAGGCCCTGGTCATTGAGCGCCTTCTCGAACGCGCCGCGCTCCTTGGCGATCAGCGTGAGGCCCCCGGACGGTCCGAAGGTCAGCCGAACCTTGTCGGTGTTGCGCGCGGACGCAGGGGCGGCGCCCCCGAGCGAGAAGGCGCCGGACAGTGCGCCGGCGGCGAGCGTCGAACCCGCGAGGAACGAGCGGCGCGAAGGGGTGCGGAAGAACGACATGGGTTGAGCCTTAAGCGGGCGTTTGAGAGAGGGAGGACGCGGGAGAGCTCGCGCGGCGATCCGCCGGAACGACGCCGAGTTGGGCCAACAGGTCCGCGCGGGCGGCCTGGAGCGAGACCTCGTCCGAGAGCCGGATTTCGTGAGCGATCGCCCCGTCCCGCATGAGCAGGATGCGGTCGGCCAGCGCGAGCGCCTCGTCGACGTCATGGGTGACGAGCAGCACGCCCGGCCGATGTCGGGCGATGAGCTCCTTGACGAGCTGGTGCATCCGAAGACGCGTCAGCGCGTCGAGCGCGGCGAAAGGCTCGTCGAGGAGCAGCAGCTCGGGCTCCTGCACCAGCGCGCGGGCGAGCGCGACGCGCTGCGCCTGGCCGCCGGAGAGGTTGCGCGGCCAGTCGTCCAGCCGGTCGCCAAGGCCGACCTCCGCCAAAGCGGCGGCGGCGCGCTCGCGCGCCCCGTCCTCCGGCTGCCCCAGAGACACGTTTCGCCAGAGGCTGTCCCAAGGCAGCAGGCGATGCTCCTGGAACACGACGGCTGGCCGCCCCGGCGCGTTGACCGACCCGCCGTCGATCGGGTCGAGGCCGGCGAGCGCGCGCAGCAGGGTGGTCTTGCCGCAGCCGCTTTCGCCGAGCAGGGCGACGAACTCGCCGCGCTGGATGGTCAGGTCGAGGCCGTCGATGACGGTGCGCTCGCCGTAGCGCCGGACGAGGCGGCGGACGACGACAGCCGGAGCCGCGGCGACCGGGCTCATCGGGCGCCCTTTGCATAGTTCGGGTGCCAGGCAAGCAGCCGCCGCTCCAGCAGGCGCGCGATCGAATCTGATCCGGCGCCGATCAGCGCGTAGATCAGGATGGTTAGCACGATGACGTCCGTGCGCAGGAACTCGCGAGCGTCCATGGCGAGGAATCCGAGGCCCGCCTGTGCGCCGACGGTCTCGGCGACGACGAGCGCAAGCCAGGCGACAGCGAGGGCGTAGCGGACGCCCGTCAGGATCGAGGGCAGCGCGCCCGGCAGGATGATGCGCCGGATGGTGGTCCATCCCGACAGGCCCTGCACGCGTGCGAGTTCGAGCAGCTTCGGGTCGACCTGCCGGATCCCGAGGATCGTGTTGATGTAAATCGGGAAGACGACGCCGAGCGACACGAGGAAGATCTTCTGCGCCTCGCCGACGCCGAACCAGATGATCGTGAGCGGCAGAGCCGCCAGGAACGGCACCGCGCGGATCATCTGGACGCTGCGGTCGATCGCGGCTTCCGCGAGGCGCGAGAAGCCGACCGTGACGCCGAGCGAGAAGCCGATCAAGCCGCCGACGGCGAAGCCGGTCGCCGCTCTGAGGAGGCTTACGCCGAGGTCGGAGAACAGGCTTCCTGTGGAGGCGAGCTTGATCGCCGTCTGCACCACCTTGCTCGGCGCCGGCAGCACATGCGGCGCGACGTAGCCGCCGCGGCACAGGGCTTCCCAGACGATGAGCACGACGACGGGCGCCGCCCAGGACAGCGCGAGCAGCCAGCGCTGTCTCGCGGCCGCGCCGGCGGCGGCGGCGCGCGCGGACGGCCGGGCGGACGGCGCCCGCAGGCTGGGCTCGGGCGCGAGCGCGTAGCCGCTGCCGACGCGCGGATCGGCGAGGCTCATCGAGCGTCCCTCAGGCTCGCGGCGACCGTCGCCGGCGACCGGCCGAGACGCGGAAAGATCTCTTCGGCGAAGCGCCGCATCTCGGCGCGGAAAGGCTGGAACTGCAGCATGAAGACCTCGACGCCGGCGGCGTGGAACGCCGCGATGCGTTCGGCGACCTGGTCGTAGCTGCCGACGAGGCCGGCCGCCGTGCCGCCGTTCGTGCCGACGGAAGGGTTCTTCGCGATCGTCTGGAACATCACCACCTTCGGGTCGGTGTTGGCCTTCTGGATCGCCCGGTCGGCCTTGTCGCGCTCGGCGAGCGTCGCGAGCCTGCGGTGTTCGGCCTGGGCCTCGGCCTCGGTCTCGCGGGCGATCACGAAGGCCGCCAGGCCGAAGCGCAGCGGGCTTCCCAGGCGCGGCCGGGCCCTGAGGTCGGCGATCAGCCCCTCGACCGCCCCGAGCGGCTGGCCGTTGATGAACCAGACGTCGCTGTGCTCGGTCGCAAGCTCCCGCGCGGGCTCGGACTCGCCCCCGAGATAAATCCGCGGCCGCTCTCGGAATTTACCCGCCGGCGCCAGCACGTAGCCATCGATGGCGAAGTGCTCGCCCCGGTGCGTGACGGTCTCTCCGCGCAGCAGCCGCTTCACGATCGAGAGCCACTCGCGGCCATAGGCGTAGCGCAGATCGTGGTCGAGGAAGGGGATGCCGGCCCTGTCGAATTCGGCGCGGTTCCAGGCGTTGATCAGGTTGAGGGCGAAGCGGCCGCGGCTGATCTCCTCGATCTGCAGCGCCATCTTGGCGAGCACGACCGGGTGGTAGAGCGCCGGCTTGATCGCCGCGATGATTTCGATGCGGTGCGTCAGCGCCGCGAGACCGGCGGACGCCGTCCAGGCCTCGAGCTGATCATGGCTGGGCACATGAGGATTGGCGGTGTGCTGGGCGACGAGCACGGAGTCGTAACCGAGCGTTTCGGCCTCGATCACCGTGGCGCGGTTGTGCTCCCACGAGGCGTCGTAGGCCTCCTGCGGATCATGGGCGGCAGCGCGCGGTCCGTGCACGGGCGCCCACACGCCGAATTCGATCTGCGCCATCTCCAAGCCCTTCGCGGCGTCCGGCGCATTCCTCCGAAACTTCAACGAATAAGTCAATACAATCTATAAATTCTATGTACTACAAAGGCCCACTCAGGCGGGCGGCGTCACGGCTGGCCTTGACGCTGTCAGCGCTATGTTCCGAGCTCGCCCTCAAGGGCGCTCGGCGCTTAGCGCGCCCGACCCAACGGAGCAGTTCAGGCGATGGCTGAAGCCGGCTCGTCCTCGGAGGCGCTTGCGCGACGGCATCCCGTCACCCCTGACGGCCGCTATTTTGTGGTGAGGGGACGCCTGTGGAGGCTCAGCAATCCCGCTCTGTCGGACGACGAGCGGCGTCGACTCGTGTCCGAGCTGATGTCGGCCCGCAGCGCCGTCCGGACCGCGCGCGCCGACGCTGAAGCGCTGAAGGCCGCCCGCGACCGGGTTCACGCCGCGAAGGTCGCGCTCGGGGAGCGCGGACCTGCGTGGTGGACGGACGGCGCGCCTGATCTGAACCGGAAGCTCGCCCGGAACACCCCCTACGCCACATGGTATGACGCCCAGGACGCCGACGAGCCGAGGTGACGGAAGTCGACAAGAGCGCCGCGCGTCAGGGCGCGTTCTGGACGGCCGCAGGCTGCGGCTCGTCCTGATCGGGATCTCGACCCTGGCTCCGGTCGAGCCTGCGCATGATCGGCGTGACGGTCAGCCCATGCATGAGGATCGAGAGCAGGATCACCAGACCGACGATCGCCCAGAGACGTTCGCCTTCTTGAGCGGGCATGTGGTTGAGGCCGTAGGCGATGTAATAGATCGAACCCACGCCGCGGATGCCGAAGAACGCGAGCGTCAGCCGCTCCCGCCAGTCCGCTTTGTGCCCGATCAATCCGATCAGCCCGGCGAGCGGCCGGACCACGACCAGAATAACCACCGCGGCGGCGACGTCGACCCAGCCGAGCGGGGCCAGCAGGCCGCTAACGAGAGCGCCGCCGAAAAGCAGGAGCAGCGCCATCATCATGAGACGTTCGATCTGCTCCGCGACCTCGTGCATCCCGACGTGAAGCTCGTGGTCGCGGTGCGCATGCCGGAAGGTGAGCGCCGTCACGAAAACCGCGAGGAAGCCGTAGCAGTGGATGATCTCGGTCAGGCCGTAGGACACCAAGGCCGCGGACAGCGCGATCAGCCCGTCGCCGCTCTCCGCCAGCTTGGACTTCGCCGGCACATGGAATGTCAGCCACCCGAACGCCCGGCCGATGACGTAGCCCGCCGTGACCCCGGCGGCGATCTCCCAGATCACGTTGACGGCGATCCATTCGGCGACCCAGGGCTTTCCTGTCGCGGCCGACGCGGCGAGCGCGATCGCCAGATGAACGAAGGGAAAGGCGAAGCCGTCGTTCAATCCGGCCTCGGCCGTCAGCCCGAACCGCACGTCGTCCTCATCGTGCGACTTCGGCGGTCCGACCTGAACGTCCGCCGCCAGCACGGGATCTGTCGGGGCGAGCGCGGCGCCGAACAGCAGCGCCACGGTCCATGACATCCCGATCCACCAACCGCCGATCGCGGTGATGGCCACGATGCTAAGCGGCATCGTCACGACGATCAGGCGCAGAGCTACGGACCATCGCCGGACGCCGAACACCCGGTCGATCTTCAATCCCGCGCCCATCAGGGCGATGACGACCACGAGCTCCGAGAGGCGCTCGGTCAGCTCGGGGTGGAGGGTCGGCAGCGGCTCGAGCGAGATCCCCGGAAGCGCGAACAGAGCCGCGCCAAGCGCGATGCAGATGATCGGCAACGACAGCGGGACCCTCCGCAGCGCCGTCGGAAGCCAGACGACCAGGGCAATCAGGAGCCCCGCCCCGGTGAGCGCGAGGATGTAGGGGTCGGGGAGCAAGGCCTGGGGGATGGTCATGACCCTGAAAGAGCCGCGCCGCCGGATTGATCCGGCGTCTTTCGCGCGGCGCCGCTCAGTTCCCGCCCGCGCCGGCCGAGAAGCCGACCCCGGCTCCCTGCCGCGGCGCGAAATCGAACGCCTCGACGTGCTCCCAAGGTCCGCCGAGGTACCGCCACAGGTCGAGACCGGGAGCGTGAAAATCGTCGGGCGCGAATGAACTTCGCAGGCGCGCCAGCAGAGCGTGGGCGGCTTCTGGAGCGACCTTGTTCTGGACCGTCACATGCAGCCCGCCGAAGTTGCGGTCCTGGGGCGTCAGGTGCGGCCGCCACTCCGCGGCGAGCGCGCGCCTGATCTCGAGCGTCTCCGGGGACGACAGCCGAAAGGCGACGCCGCGGCCGAGCGAGGCCACGGACTGCACCGTCACCAGGGGCGGCGGGCGCCCGTCGACGACTGCGCGCAACCGTCGAATGATCTCCAACACATCTGCGCCCGGGAGATGGTGGAACAGGGTGACGTGCGACGACAGGTAATTGCGCTCCGGAGGAAAATGCTCCTGGCGCAACGCGTCGAACCTGACTTGCCGCGCCTGATCGAGGCGGAGCGTCAGGATGAGCGGCGGCGGGTTCCAAGGCTTGGCCGGCGCGTCGCTCCCAGTCACGACGCCTCTCTGCGCTCGTCATCGAAGGCGGCGCGGGCGCTCTCGATCGCCGGTCCGTTCTCGTGCGCCCAACGAGCAAGCGCGACCGCGTGCGCCTGCAGGGAGCGGCCGAGATCGGTGAGTTCGTAATCGACCCGCGGCGGAATGCTCGGGGTCACAGTCCGCGTCACCAGCCCGTCCCGCTCGAGACCGCGCAGCGTCAGAGTCAGCATCCGCTGGGACACGCCTCCGATCAGCCGTTTGAGCTCGTTGAAGCGTTTGGAGCCGTCTGCGAGGAACATGACGACCAGCACGGTCCACTTGTCGCCGACCCGCGCCAGCACCGAGTTCACCATCAGGCACTCGTGGGACTCCGCGCCCGCGTAGCCGGGGATGGGATCATCGGTGTGCCTGCGTTCCAAGAATGTGCCTCCTTGCGATCAGCGTCCAAGAGTAACTTATTGAGCCTCGGTTACAAACCAATACCGAGGATCACAATGAAACTGCTCCATGTCGACGCCAGCATTCTCGGCGCCCATTCCGTCAGTCGCGCTGTGTCTGCGGCGATCGTCCAGCGGTTCGAAGCCGAGACGCCCGGCGTCGAGATCGTCCGGCGCGATCTGGCGGCCGCGCCGCTGGCGCATCTCTCGGGCGAGCATCTGGCGGCCGCGGCCCCGGACGCGGACGTCTCCGCCGACACGAGGGCCGAGAACGCCGAGGCCGCTCGGGCGCTCGACGAGTTCCTGGAAGCCGATGTCGTGGTGATCGGCGCGCCGATGTACAACTTCACGATCCCAAGCCAGCTCAAGGCGTGGATCGACCGGCTGCTCGTAGCAGGCCGGACCTTCAAGTACGGCGAGAACGGACGCGTCGTCGGACTTGCGGGCGACAAGCGGGTGATCGTCGCGGTCTCCCGCGGAGGCTTTTATGGCGCCGACACGCCCATGGCGGCGTTCGAGCATGTCGAGACCTATCTCAAGTCTGTGTTCGCGTTCATTGGCGTCCCGCAGGTCGAGTTTGTCATAGCCGAGGGCGTCATGGCCGGACCCGGCTTGCGGGAGAAGGCGCTCGACGCGGCGCTTCAGGACGCGGCGCGGCTGAAAGCGGCGTGACGTCGGTTCGCGCAGCGCCGGCGACCTCACGCTTGCGCCGGCGTATGCCTTGGTAACGCACGATCGGCCGCCCTGCCCGCACAGGTGGCGGCCGACAGCACATGTAGAGTGGACGTCATGAAGAAGATCGGGTTCCTGTCGTTCGGCCATTGGTCGCCCTCCGCGCACTCGCAGACCCGCTCGGCGGGCGACACCCTGCTCCAGTCGATCGACCTCGCCGTAGCGGCTGAGGAGCTTGGCGCGGATGGGGCCTATTTCCGGGTGCATCACTTCGCGCGGCAGTTGGCCTCGCCGTTTCCGCTGCTGGCGGCCGTCGGCGCGAAGACGAGCCGCATCGAGATCGGCACCGGCGTCATCGACATGCGCTACGAGAACCCGCTCTATATGGCCGAGGACGCGGGCGCGGCGGACCTCATCGCCGGGGGCCGGCTGCAGCTCGGGATCAGCCGCGGCTCGCCCGAGCAGGTCATCGAGGGTTGGCGACACTTCGGCTATGCGCCGGCCGACGGCGAAAGCGACGCCGACATGGGTCGCCGTCACGCCGAGGTCTTCCTGAACGTGCTGAAGGGCGAAGGCTTCGCTCAGCCCAACCCGCGCCCGATGTTCCCGAACCCGCCCTGGCTGCTGCGCATCGAGCCGCACTCCCCCGGCTTGCGCGACCGCATCTGGTGGGGGTCGGCCTCCAACGACACGGCCGTCTGGGCCGCGCAACAGGGGATGAACCTGCAAAGCTCGACCCTGAAGAAGGACGAAAGCGGCGAGCCCTTCCACGTGCAGCAGGCCAAGCAGATCCGGATCTATCGCGACGCCTGGAAAGAGGCGGGCCACGCGCGGACCCCGCGCGTCTCGGTCTCCCGTTCGATCTTCGCCCTCGTGAACGACCAGGACCGGGCGTACTTCGGTCGCGGGGACGGCGACGACCAGATCGGGGTGATCGACGACATGCGGGCGATCTTCGGCAGGTCCTACGCGGCCGAACCCGACAAGCTGGCGGCGGCGTTGAAGGCGGATGAGGCGATCCAGGAGGCCGACACGCTGCTGCTGACCGTCCCGAACCAGCTGGGCGTCGCCTACAACGCCCATGTGATCGAGGCCATTCTGAAGCACGTCGCCCCCGCCTTGGGCTGGCGCTGAACCGATCAACCGCGCGGCGATGGTCATTCGCTGCGCCGTGAGCCGCCCTGTTGACCTCGACCTCTCTTAACTGTCTGCGGAGATCCCAACGGCGACGCCGTCGTCGAGCAGGCCCGACCCAAGTAGAAGCCCGGGATCGGTGCCCTGGCGCCCGTTTTCACCCCCGGACGAGCTGGGCGCTTCGCGCGCAGTCGGCGCCTTCCGCACGGGCGCCTCCTGCGGAATTCAGCCCACTCGGTCCAATAGCGGCGCCCAGCTTTTGAGCTGCACATCGACCGTCTCATGGGCCATATTAAACGCGTGTTTAATAGCGCGGTTGAGGACGGAGCCTTGGTTGGAAGGACGCGATGGAGATCGTTCCAACGCGTTCGACGAAGCGTCTCGTCGCGGGCCACCGCCTGCGCCCGGCGCCCTCCGCTCCGATCGATAGCGCCCCATGCGACCGCGCGCTGCGCCCC
>NZ_BAUX01000019.1 GCF_002897035.1 Methylopila sp. Yamaguchi | reverse complement strand
AGCATCCTCCCCGCCGAAAACAACGTCCGACCGTTTCCACTCAGCGCAGAACGCCTGCCTCCCGCGATCGGGACGGCGCGCGCAGGGGCCGCGGTGGCGATGGCGATGGCGAGATAAATCCAAAGGCCGCAAAATTTCGGGATCGGGTCTGCATCGCGCCGTACAAGCGTCCCCACGCCGGTCGACAGATCCGAATGCTGGTGACCGCCGAGGAATCGGCGGTCACCTTGCTTTCGTTCCGTCGAGCTGACCGAGCTCGATGGATAGAGAGCGTCTGGGGCTGGAGCCGGTGGCGCCGCGCGCCGTCACTTACCGCCCGTAACGTCCAAGGTCGTGTTCGTGACGAAGGACGCCTCCGGGCCCGCGAGCCACAGGATCGCTTGCGCGACCTCTTCAGGTTCGCCGCCGCGCCCCATCGGGATCGAGTCCTTGAGGCGATCCACGCGGCCGGGTTCTCCGCCGTCGGCGTGCATGTCGGTGTAGATGTGCCCGGGGCGAACGCAGGCGACGCGTATGCCCTCGCGCGCGACCTCCTTGGCGAAGCCGGTCGAGAAGGTCTCAAGGGCGCCCTTCGAGGCGGCGTAGTCGACGTACTCGTTCGGGCTGCCGAGCTTCGCCGACGCGGACGACACGTTGATCACGACGCCGCCCGGCCCCCCGTGACGGTACGACATGCGTCTCGCCGCCTGTTGCGCGCAGAGGATCGGCCCGATCGCGTTGACCGCGAATATCCGCTGGATGCGGGCGAACGCCAGGTCCTCCAGACGGCTCTGCCGCGCGATGATCGCGGCGTTGTTCACCAGCACGTCGATCCGGCCGAACGTCCCGTCGATTGCCGCGAACAGCTGAACGACCTGGGCGGGATCGGCGCTGTCGGCGCGCACGGCCAGGGCGCGACGCCCGGCCGCTTCGACGTCGGCCGCCACGGCGAGGGCTGCGGCCTCGTTGGAGAGGTAGCTGATCGCGACGTCGTAGCCCCGCGCGGCGGCGAGCCGCGCGGTCGCCGCGCCGACGCCGCGACCTCCGCCGGTGATCAGAATGAGCGGCGCCTGCGCTGCGGTGTCCATCGTGCGAACCTTCCTGCGGTGACGTGACTGGGAACCGGCAAGAACGATCGGAGGCCGGCGGCTAGGATCTGCTGTCCGGAAGCGTCGGCCCGACGACCGTTGCGGCCGATCGACCGAGCATGAGGCCGGACGGCAGGGTCATCAGCGCGGTTCCAACGGCGCAGGCCATGCCCCACCCCCAGCCGACGGCGTCGCCGACGACGCCGAACAGGACGGGCGCCAAGGCGCCTGCGCCGATGACGGCCGTGTAGAAGACGGCGAAAGCGTGCTCGACCCGCCCGTCCGGCGCGATCTCCGGGACCGTGCCGTAGAGCGCCGAGGACGTCCCGTTCAGCGCGATCCCCACGAACGGCATCAGGGCGAGCGCCGGCGTCAAAGGCAGGGCCATCGCCGCGAGGATCAGCGCGACGGTCGCGCCTTCCGTCAGCAGCACGGTGCGCGTGACGCCGAGGCGGTCGCCCAGCCAACCACAGGCGAACTTGCCAATGGCTCCGCCGAGGAACACCGCGGTGAAGGCGCCGCCGACGGTCGGCAGCGTCGCGCCCTTCGCCTGCAGCATGAAAGGCAGGAACGTCAGGAAGCCCATGCGCGCCGCGGTGTCCAGCGCGCCGATCGAGCAGAGCAGCGCGAAGCCGCCGCGGCTCCCGGCGCCGCCGACGGAGCGCGCGGCGCCGGTGTCGTCCGACGCGCGGATCGCCGGCATGAGCGCCACGGACGCCGCAGCGACGAGGCCGATCGCGGCGATCAGCCAGAGAGTCGGACGCCAGGGCGTCAGGGTCACCAGCAGCGAGGTGAGCGCCGGCAACGCCGCCTTTCCCAGATCTCCCGTGAAGTTGTAGGTCCCGAGGGCTCCGCGCGCCCGGTCGCCGAAGGCGCGCGACACCGCGGCCGAGGCGACGGGGTGCTGCGTGCTCGACCCCGCGCCGGCGAGCGCCAGGCTGGCGCCGAGACCGAGCGCGCCGCCGGACAGACCCGCCAGCGCATATCCTAGGGCGGCGAGAACGGTGCCTATCGCCAGGATGGCGCGGGAGCCGAACCGCTCCGCGAGCCGCCCGGACGGCGCCTGCAGCGCGGCCATGGCGCCGGCGTAGAGGCCGCGAAGAAGCGCGAGCATGGTGTAGCTCAGGCCGAACTCGGTCTGCCAGACCGGCAGAAGCACGTAGATCAGGTCGGTGTAGCCGTCGTGGAGCGCGTGCAGGACGCCAGCGACAAGCAGCGTCCGGTTCGCGCCCCTCCGGGAAGAGACGTCGACAGCGGGGGGTTGAAGCGGTTTCATGCGCGTCCGGAGTGACGAGGAATTGTCACAGGTTGCGCGTCGGGGCTCCCCTCGACAAACGACTTATCCTGACCCTTCGCGTGAGAAAAGCTGACACGAATGAGCCGCCGGCTGCCGCCCCTGAACGCGTTGCGCGTGTTTGAGGCCGCAGGCCGACGCCAGAGCTTCACGCTCGCCGCCGAGGAGCTGAACCTGACGCATGGCGCGGTCAGCCGGCAGATCCGGGCGCTGGAGGACTGGTTCGGCCGACCGCTTTTCGTCCGGAGCCACCGGCGCGTGACCCTGACCGAGAGCGGCGCCGCCTATCTCGCGGAGATCGGCCCCGCGCTGGACCGGGTCGCCGCGGCGACCGCGCGGCTGGTCGAGCGCGGCTCTGGCCGGCTGCTCCGCGTGAACGCGCTCGCGACCTTCACGCTTCGCTGGCTCATCCCGCGGCTGTCCACCTTCCAGCTCGCCCATCCCAGCATCGAAGTGCGGCTGACGACGTCGAACGTCCCGCTCCGCGACCTCAACGAGAGCTATGACGTGGCGATCCGCGGCGGACCGGACGTGGTCCCCGGCCACGTCGCCCACCGCTTCCTTTCGGAAACGCGCATCCCTGTCTGCAGTCCAAGGCTGCTGGAGCGCCTGCCGCTGCGGAGCCCCGGCGATCTTGCGCGACACACCTTGCTCCATGCCGCGACCCTGCCGGGCGTGTGGCCGCAATGGCTCGCCGCGGCGCGGGTCCCAGACCTCGCCCCCGCCGGCTCCGTGACGTTCGAGCACTTCTACCTGACGCTTCAGGCCGCGCTCGACGGCGTCGGGGTGGCGATGGGCCCGACGGCGCTCACCGCGGACGACGTGAGCGCTGGACGCCTCGTGATCCCCTTCGCCGAACCGGCGCTGCCGGCGAGGAGCTACTTCGCCTATGTCCCTGAGGTTCGCGAGGACGATCCCGCGGTGCGTCGCTTCCGCACCTGGCTTTGCGGCGGGAGCTGGGCGGCAAAAGACGGCGCAGATCGATGATCCACGGAAGACCGGGGAGACGGCTGACCGGTCAAGCTGTCCGCCCGCCACACGCAGAATATGGGGACTTGATAAATCCATCTTCAGCGCTAATCGGCCCGATTAACCTCAGCTATACTGCAGGCTTTCGCGGACCTTACGGAGTCCAAGCTACGCAATTAGTCGTATCATTCAACGGTTGACGGCGCCGGGACGAGGTGACTGTCTTTCACTCATACCCTCGCAAACCATTGGTATTAATAATATTTTTGTTGTCATTTGATCACTAACGGGTACAGCAAGGACTAAATATCGTTCCACATTTGAGTAAAATCCTACGCGGCCGCGTAAAAAGCCGGTAATTTTCGGTTGATCACTATCCTGACGCCAACAACGCGGATGGAGTGACTCCAAAATGGCTACGTACAACGCCGGCTCATCGGGCGGATTCGACAATCGTGATTTGTGGATCAACAATACGGGGCAGTCGACCGGCGAGACATTCGCCGGCCAGACGAGCTCTTCCGGCAGTATCCTCACGGGGAATGCTCAAGCGAATTACTCAGAATACACTTTCACGGCGAACGGCCTGACCTACCGTTACATCGGCGAGTTCACGGCCGAATTCTCCGGCTCTCTCCTTTCAGGCACCACGAGCGCCAGCGGCACCTATGACCGCATCGTTGTGATGGACGGGAACGAGGTCGTCGCCGACTACTCCGGAAAGCCGACGGCCGTCGACTTCGGCAGCGAAGCGACCGGCCTCATCGGCAACGTCACGGGGCTGCTCGATCTCGTCGGCGACCTCCTTGGCGGCGAGGGCGCCCAGGCGATCGAGAACCTCCACCTCGATGCGACGCCGAACCTGCCGGCGAAGGCGTTTGCAGGGGCGGATCACTTGGTTGGAGGCGACGGCGCCGACGAGCTGTTCGGCTTCAACGGGAACGACGTGATCGTCGGCGGGGGCGGAGCCGACACGATCGACGGCGGGGCCGGCGTCAACACGCTCAGCTACGCAGGTTCGGACGGCAAGGTCTCGGTCAATCTCGCCACCGGCACCGCCTCATATAGCGATGCGGCGGGCGACACCTTCTCGAATATACAGAACCTCACCGGCTCGTCGTTCAACGATGTGCTGTCCGGAGACGCAGGGGCAAACGAACTCCGGGGCGGCAACGGAAACGATCGTCTGCTGGGCCGGGACGGCAACGATCGTCTCATCGGCGGCGCCGGTGACGACATCATCACCGGCGGAGACGGCGTCGATACGCTCTACGGGCAGTCTGGGGCTGACGTCTTCGACTTCAACAATGTGCGAGAAAGCGGCTCCGCCGCCGACACGCGCGACACCATCGCAGACTTCAGCTCGGCGCAAGGCGACAAGATCGACCTCTCCGACCTGGATCAGAATGACGAACTCAGCTTCATCGGAACGTCCAAGTTCAGCGGCGCGGGGGGCGAAGTCCGATATCAGGTCTACGCCAACGCGACCGTCGCGTTCGTCGATCTCGATGGCGACAAGTCCGCCGACTTCTCGGTCAAGCTGGCCGGCCTCGGCGGGGTGACCGCGGACGATTTCATTCTCTAAGAAGCCGGGCCGCGCGGCGATCCATCCATACGCGCGCCGGCCTCTTAGCGCCCCGCTCAGCTGCGGTTGAGCGGGGCGTGACCGTCCTCATGCCTCAGAACGGATCGCTAATGGATTGCAGGGTTTGGGTGCAGCCAGACAATCGCGCTGTCGTGGCCGCCAGTTGCGAAAGAGTTCCTGTGAAAGGACAGCGCTTAAACCTCCGCGTCTCGGACCGCATTATTTCAGTCGAAGTGACAAAGGTCTTTCCGATTATCGACGAACGTGGCGTCGTCCATCTTGAAGCGATCGAGTTGGGCGACGACTAGGAAGACCTCGCCCGGGGGGTCAGAGACCCGCATTCAGCGGCTCGCCGACGCGCCCGAAGGGAAGCGCTCGCGTCGGGACCCCGGTCAGCGCCAGGATCGCGTTCGCGACCGCCGGCGCGATCGGCGGCACGCCCGGCTCGCCCATGCCGGTCGGCCGGGCGGTCGAGCGGATGATGTGCGTTTCGACGGCCGGCATCTCGTTCATGCGCAGGAGCGGGTAGCCGTCGAAGTTGGTCTCCTGGACGAGGCCGTCCTTCAGCGTGATCGCCCCGTGGAGCGCCGCCGACAGGCCGTAGCCGACCCCTCCCTCCATCTGCGCCGCGATCTGATCGGGCGAAATCGCGATCCCGCAGTCGACCACGGCGACGACGCGACGAACCGACGGGCGACCGCCGGCGAGCCGGACCTCGGCGACCTGGCCGACGACCGTTCCGAAGCTTTCATGGACCGCCATGCCACGCGCCCAGCCGGGCTCGAGCCGTTCGCCCCAGCCGGCCCTGCGGCAGAGTTCGTCCAGCACGACGAGCCGCCGGGTCGCGTTCGCCTTTTTGTAGAGCGCGCGCCGGTACTCGGCGGGATCGCGGCTCGCTCGCCGCGCCAGCTGGTCGACGATGTGCTCCATCACCATGGCGGTGTGGGAATGCCCGACCGATCGCCAGAACCAGACCGGCGTAGGAGCGCTCGGCGCGAAGATCTTTCCGTCTATGACCGAGGCGGTCGCGAAATACGGGGAGTCCCGCACGCCCTCGACGGTGAAGTCGTCGCCGATGGGAAACAGCGCCTGAGCGACCACGTGATGGCGCCAGCGCGCAGGAAAACCGTCGGCGCCGGTCTCCACCCATGCACGGTGGTGCGCCATCGGCCGGTAGTAACCGCCGGTGATGTCGTCCTCGCGCGTCCAGACCAGCTTGACCGGCCGCCCGTTCGTGCGCTTGGCGATCCGCAGGCATTCTATGAGATAATCCGCCGACAGGACCCCGCGGCGGCCGAACGAGCCGCCGGCCGGCAGCACCCTGATCTCGACCTTCCCCGGAAGCGTCAGGGCGACGCGGGCGGCCTGCACCTGATCGATCGTCGGCATCTGCGATCCCGAGATGATCTCGACGTTCCAGCCGTCGATGCGGGCGACGCAGTCGAGGGTCTCCATGGGAGCGTGGGCGAGATAGGGAAAGTCGAACGCGAACTCCACGGCGCCTTGGCCGAACGCGGCGTCGGCGTCGCCTGTGGTCTGGAAGGCGCTTGGCTTCACGTCGGACCGGCCGCCGGCGATGTCGTGATACCAGCGCACCAGCTCAGGCGAGGAGCGCGTCTCCGCCTCGCTGTCGTCCCACTCCATCCTCAGCGCGTCACGACCGCGACGGGCCGCGAACGTGGTCTCGGCGACGACAGCGACGCCGCTCTCAATGGCGAAGACGTCGACGACGCCCTGCACCTTGCGCGCGTCCGCGGCGTCGAACGCCGTGAGTTTGCCGCCGAAACGTGGGCTGCGAGCCACCATGGCGATCAGCATGCCGGGCGCCTGGACGTCCTGCGTATAGATCTGCGCCCCGGTGCTCTTCGCAGCGCTGTCCTTGCGCCGCACACGGTCGGCGCCGATCAGGCGGTAGGCGTCGGGCGTCTTGAGGATCGGAGCCCGGGGAGGCTGTCGCGAGGCGTCTTCGAGGAGTTCGGCGAAGGACGCGGATTTGCCGGCGCCGAGTTCGGAGACGACGCCGTCCAGCACCATGATCGAGTGCTCCGGCACGTCCCAGCGCTGCGCGGCGGCGGCCACGAACATCCCGCGGGCGGCCGCTCCGGCGTTGCGCAGCGTGTCCCAGGCGCCCGCGACCGAGCCGGACCCCGCCGTGAATTGCGGACCATAGGCGCGGAAATTTCCCTGGCCTTCGACCACGCGGACCCGGTCCCAATCGGCGTCGAGTTCCTCCGCCACCATGGCGGCGAGGCCAGCGTGGATCCCCTGCCCCATCTCCTGATGCTTGTTCACGATCGTCACCCAGCCATCCGCGCCGATGCGGATGAAGGGCCCAAACACGCTGGGCTCCGGATCGGCGCCGCCGGCCTGCAGGATCGCGCCGATGACCTGCGTCGGATGGGTCGCCGTGTAGCCGACGACCAGGGAACCGCCCAGGAGCGATCCGCCGAGGATCATCCGGCGGCGCGTCATCTGCAGCCGTCCCTTCGGAGAGGTCGTCTCGGTCGCGGAGGCGCTCATGGCCGAAGGCTCCCGTTGCTCGCCTGCCTCTGCAACTGCCCGGCGGCGTCGTGGATCGCGGCGCGAATCCGGCCGTAGGTGGCGCAGCGGCAGAGGTTGCCGCTCATGGCTGCGTCGATGTCCGCGTCGGTCGGCGACTTCACCTCGCGCAGCAGCGCGATCGCGCTCAAGATCTGCCCTGACTGGCAGAAGCCGCATTGCGGGACGTCGCGCGCGACCCAGGCCGCGCGAACCGCCTCGGCCTCCGCGCCGTCCACAGCTTCGATCGTGACGATCTGCCCGGCGGAGGCGTCCTCCAGCAGCAGGGAGCAGGACCGCACGGGCTGGCCGTCGAGGTGCACGGTGCAGGCGCCGCACAGCCCAGCGCCACAGCCGTACTTGGTTCCGGTCAGCTTCAGAGCGTCGCGGATCACCCACAGGAGCGGCGTCTGGCCGTCGGCTTCGATGCGATGGACGTCGCCGTTGATGGACAAGGAATGGAGCACAGGGCCCTCCCTAGACTGCGTCGGGGACTGTTCGGGGATCAGCGCCAACCGGTGAACAGGCGGCGCTGCGAGCGGCGCTGGATGCGGTAGACGGACGCCGGCGGAACGTTGGCGAGCGCCCGGCCGACGCGCACCGCCTTGAGGCCGAGCCGATCGAGGATCGGCCTGGGAACGGGGCATGTGGGTCCGTAGGTGAATTGGTAGAAGGCGCCGCCCGGCTTCAGGTGGCTGAAGGCGCCGTCGAGGATCGCGATCACCTTGCGCGGCTTCATCGACAGAAGCGGGAGGCCGCTCACCACCGCTCCGGCCAGATCCCCGCCAAAGAGCTCGACGCCCCGCAGCCGCGAGGCGTCCATCCAGAGCGTCCGCGCGTCTGGAAAGCGGACGTCGAGCAGGCCGGCGAATTCGGAGCCGGCCTCGATCAACGCCAACTGACGTTCCGGCACTCCGCGGTCGATCAGGGCCTGGGTGAAGACGCCGGTGCCCGGTCCAAGCTCGATCACCGCGCCGGTCTCAGGGCCGATCTCCGCCGTCATGGCCTTGGCGAGCGTGGCTCCGGAGGGAAAGACGGCCCCGACGCGCAGCGGAGCGGCCAGCCACTCCCTGAGGAACGTGAAGGCGTCGAAAGTTTGCGTGGCGGTCATGAGGCTCGGATCCCGTTTGGGCGAAGCAGAAATCACGTTCGCCGTTTGCACGATGGGACCGTGCAACCTCAGAGCGTTGCGTTGGATTGCGTGATGTTAAGACTTGTTGCAGCCGGAAGACGTGTTGCACGCGTCTCGACCGCGAGGCGCCAACAAGTCTTAACATCACGCAATCCAACGCAACCGCGGCCTCTTCCAGATTGCCGTCATGTCAGCGACCAACTCCGCGTTACGCGGTTTCCCCGGGGCGCTGAACCTGACGATCGAGGAGCCAAGCCCATGCGTTCTAGAAAAGCCGCCGCCGTCTGCGTCGCCGTCGTGGCGCGAGCCGCAGTTCTCGGAGCTTCGCTGTTGCTGACTTCGGAGGCGACCGCGGAGAGATCGCAGGCGGATGACGGCGTGAAGCCGACCGGCGCGCTGCTGACCCCGGCGAGGCCCTCATGAAGCGCAACACCAAACGGATCGGGGCCCGATGGCTGTGGCTCGTTCTGCTGCCCCTGCCCCTGCTGATGGGCTACGCCGAGAGCGGCGATCCGCTGGCCGCCATGAGCCAGATCTCCAACCGAGCCGCCAAGGGCGATCGTCTCCCGATCCTAGGCGCCGACGGAGGCGCGCTCATCGCGCCTTCTCCGCGCCCTTCAGAACGTCAATGAACGCGCGAAGCGGCGACGGCATGTGCCGGTTGCGCGGGTAGTAGAGCGCCAGACCGGATAACGGCGGGCACCACTCCGCCAGAACGGCGACCAGCCGTCCGGATTTCATGAGCGACCGGGCGAAGTGTTCCGGCACGTAGGCGACGCCGCGCCCCGCCGCCGCGGCCTCGACCAGGAGATCGTTGTCGTCGAGGGTCAGATTGCCAGGAACGTCGACGGCGACTTCGACGCCGTGTCTCGAGAACTCCCAGCGGTAGCGCTTTCCGCTCGGCAGCCGTTGGCGGATGCAGGCATGAACCCTGAGATCGTCCGGCGTGTTCGGGGTTCCGCGGGCCAGAAGATAGGACGGCGCGGCCACGGCGACGAAGCGCACGTCGCCGCCGAAGGGCACCGCGACCATGTCCTGAGGGACCGCTTCGAGAAGGCGCACCCCGGCGTCGAAACCCTGTTCGACAATGTCGACAAGCCGGCCTTCGGATACGAGATCGAGTTCGACCCCAGGATTGAGCTCCAGAAAGCGCGGGATGACGTCGCGGAGCAGAATGCGCGCGCCGCTCTTGTTCGCGTTGATCCGCAGTTCGCCGCTCGGCGTCCCGCGCGCCTCGGACAGCGTATCGAGCGCCTGATCGAGATCCTGAAGGACGGGATCCAGGCGCGCGAGCAACCGGCTTCCCGCCTGGGTCAGCGAGACGCTCCGCGTCGTGCGGTTGAGCAAGCGGACGCCCAGTTTGCTTTCGAGCCCGATGATCGCGTGGCTGAGGGCCGAACGCGAGACCCCCATCGCGTCGGCCGCCTTGCGAAAGCTCCGGTGGCCGGCGACGGACGCGAACGCCGCCAGATCGTTCAAGCTCGGCCGCCCCATCCGTGAATATTCCTCACCAAGCCATCTCAGCCTGGCGATCTTATAGCGCCAATCCAACGTGGCTACCTTGGCGAAAGAGAGGAATTCGTGATGCCGAAAACATGGTTCGTCACCGGGGCGTCTTCAGGTCTCGGTCTTGAGATGGCGCGGCAACTGCTGGCCAAAGGTGAAAAGGTGCTCGCCACCACGCGTCGCTCCGAGGCCCTGTCCGGCCTGCGGTCGCAGTACGGCGACAGCCTCGACGTCGTGCCGCTCGATCTGACGGACGCCACGGGTTTGCTCGCCGCCGTCGACGGCGCGTTCCAGCGCCACGGACGCATCGACGTGGTGGTGAGCAATGCGGGCTACGGCCTGTTCGGCGCCGCCGAAGAGCTGACCAACGCGCAGATCGATGCGCAGATCGCCGCCAACCTCACCGGATCGATCCATCTGATCCGCGCCGCCCTGCCCCATCTTCGCCGACAGGGCGGCGGGCGCATCCTGCAGGTGTCCTCCGAGGGCGGACAGATCGCTTATCCCAGCTTCAGCCTCTATCACGCCACCAAATGGGGCATCGAAGGCTTCATCGAAGCCGTCGCGCAGGAAGTGGCGGGGTTCGGGATCACGTTCATCATCGCGGAGCCTGGCCCGACCGGAACGAACTTCGGCGCGAACCTCGTTCGCGCCGAAGCCCTGGACGTCTACGAGGGCACCCCGGCCGGGGCCATGCGACGCGCGATAGACGACGGCAGTTTCGTTCTGAAGGGCGACGCGGCGCGAACCGCGGCGGCGATCATCGCGGCGGCGGAAAGCGCCGCGCCTCCGCTGCGCCTGGCGTTGGGCAGCACGGCCTATTCTTCGATCTCGCAGGCCCTTTCGACGCGTCTGGCGGCCGTCGAGGCGCAGCGGGACGTGGCCTACGCCGCGGACCGTCAGGATCTCTGATCGCGCGCGATGACCAACTTGCGGCGACTGCACCACCGTCTAAGGGACAAGATCATGCTGCTCCGATTGGCGATCTCCGCTCTCACCCTCGGGCTCGGCTCGTTCCCGGCGTCCGCGCAGGCTGAGGCCAGAAATCAGTTGGTTGGCGCCTGGAGAATGGTTTCGGCGACGATCGATCCTGGCGGTCGCAATATCCCCGCCTATGGAGAGAAGCCCAACGGCCTTCTCGTCTTCACGGCCGACATGCATTTCATCGAAGTGCTGACCGACGGCGGCGCCCCGCGCTTCGCCTCAGACACCCGCGGCGCAGGCACGGACGAGGAAAACCGGCGGGCGATGGCGCGCAGTATTGGCTTCTTCGGAACCTACACTGTCGATGAAGAGGGCGCCTTCAGCGGCAATCACGTCGATGGCGCGACGTTTCCGAACTGGGTCGGCAGCACCCGCACACGGGAGCAGCTCACGCTGACCGTGGTCGGGGACCAAATGACCGAACATTTCCGGCGACCGGAAGGCACGCGCGTCCAGATCGAATGGCGGCGCGCCGAGCGAGGCCGTTGAAGTCTCAGAGTCGAACGTCCGCCCAGCGCCGCGGCGTGATGGGCCTGACGACTGCCTCGGCGGCTCCCTCAGCCGGCCTTCCAGTCGTAGCTCCTCATGTGATCGAGGAACGCTCGCATGGCGGCGCTCGGAAGCCGGCGGTTGGGGTAATACAGAAACCAGTGGGGCAAGGCGGCGCTCCACTGCGGGAGAAGCTCCACCAGCCGGCCGCCGCGGATGTGGGGCTTAGCGTAGTCGTCCAGCACATGAGCGACGCCTCTGCCCGCCAAAGCCGCCTGCACTTCGTTGTGCGCCGAACTGACGGTCAGCCGCCCCGTGGGCGTGACCTCAAGATCTTCGCTCCCATGGACAAATCGCCATGTGACGAGCGTGCCGCCGGGGAACCTGCGCCTTATGCAGTCGTGACCCGCGAGATCGCGCGGCGTTTCCGGAGCGCCGCGCCTCTCGATGTATTCCGGCGACGCAACGATGGCGTATCGGAGCGACGGGCCCATCGGAACGGCGATCATGTCCTGCGCCAGTTGCTGGCCGAACCGGACGCCAGCGTCGAAGCCGCTCGCCACGATGTCGATCACCGCCGCGTCGCTCACGATCTCGATCTTGACCTCGGGATAGGTCTCCATGAAGTCGAACACGAGTGGGCAAAGGAGATGATCGACGGCGGGCGCCGGAGCATTGATCCGTAACGTCCCCGACGGACTGTCCCGCAAGCCGTCGATCTCGCCGATCGCCGACCGAATATCCGCCAACGCCGGAGCAAGGCGGTCCAGCAAACGTTGGCCGGCCTCGGTCGGCGACACGCTCCGCGTCGTCCGATTGAGGAGCCGGATCCCAAGCGAGTCTTCCAGAGCGCTGATCGTTTGGCTCAGGGCCGACGACGAAACGCCCCGCTCCAGCGCCGCCGCGCGAAAACCGCCGCAGCGCACGATGGCGACGAAAACGTCGAAACTGTCCAAACGTATCGGGCCCATTGCGAAGCTGCGCTAATCAAGCCGGGAAGCCCCATCCATCTTAACCGCGCAATGACCTCGTGTCAGGCTCGACGAGCATTTCTATCGCGCCCAGAACCCGCCCCCGTCACGGTCAATTTGTGGTTTCGCGGTCGGAGGGTTCGAGCGGCCGAGCACGTGGAAAGGGAAGCTCAATGAACGCGTTCACCCTGAACAGACGCGCTGTGATGCTCACCGCTGTCGCCGGCGCATCGTCCGCGCTCGTCGGAGGCGGCGCCGCGCTTGCGCAGGCGGCGCCCACCCCCTTAAGCGGAAACGCCGGCCACTATCGCTTCCGCGTCGGCGAGATCAGCGCGACCGTCCTGAGCGATGGTGTGATCGGCGGCCCGCCCCGCGTCTACGCGAGCGACGCGCCCGAGGCGGAGCTTCAGGAGGTCTTGCGGCGCGCGTTCCTGCCGACCGACCGCATGACGCTGAACCTGAACACGCTTCTGATCGAGACCGGCGGTCGGCGCATCCTCATCGAAGCTGGCGCCGGCGCGACCATGGGCCCGAACGGCGGCCGGATCTTCCAGAACCTTGCGGCGATCGGCCTGGGACCCACGGACATCGACGCGATAGTCGTGTCGCACACCCATCCCGACCATGTCGGCAACCTCAGAGCCGCGGACGGCGGCAAGGCGTTCCCACGCGCCACCGTATTCGCGCCGAAGGCGGACTGGGACTTCTTCGTCCTCAGCGATCCGGATCTTTCCTATATGCCGGTCCCGGAGGACTTCCGCTCGCGCTTCGCCGCCGCCATCAAGAGCAGCGTCAAACCGGCCATGAGCGACGTTGAGCTTTACGAAGCCGGCGCCGAGATCGCGCCCGGCCTCACGAGCATCGTGGCGTCAGGCCACACGCCGGGCATGGCGACCTTCCTTGTCCATTCCGGAAACGACCATCTGCTGTTGACCGCCGACCTCGCCTATCACCCGGTGGTCAACGTCGACAATCCGTGGCTGCCCGGCCCGGATCGCGACATGGGGGCCGCGCTCGCCTCCCGCCGGCGCATCTTCGACCGGGCGGCGGCCGATCGCATTCCGGTGCTGGCCTTCCACTTTCCCTTCCCCGGCCTCGGCCGGATGCTGAAGACCGACGGCGGATACGCCTGGGTTCCCGCGAACTGGCAGTTCTAAGCGAGCGCCGCTCCTGGACGACAGTCCACCCCGGGGCGCTCGATCATTCTTAATCCGCCCCGACGGACAAGCTGGGCGTAGGCCTCGATCGGAGCCGGACGTCCGATGAGGAAGCCTTGCGCTTCGTCGCAGCCCTCCTGCCTGAGGAAGGTGAGCTCTCCCTTGGTCTCAACCCCTTCGGCCAACACCGGCAGACCTAGCCCGCGCCCAAGTCCGAGGACCGCCCGCACGATCGCAGCGGTCTGTTCGTTGACGTCGACGGACCGAACGAACGAGCGGTCGATCTTGATCTTGTCGAAGGGGAACGCGCGCAGGTTCGACAGCGAGGAGTAGCCGGTGCCGAAATCGTCCATGGCGATCCGCACCCCCAGGCCTTTCAGCTGATGAAGGGTCCATAGCGTTCGATCAAGGTCGCGAATGAGCGCCGTCTCCGTGATCTCCAGTTCGAGCCGATCCGGGCTTAGCCCCGCATCCTGGAGCACGTCGTCCACGAAGGTCGCGAAGGCGATGCTGTGCAGCTGCACAGCGGACACGTTCACGCCGATCCTGAGCGGCTGCGTCCATTGCGCGGCCTCGCGGCAGGCCTCACGCAGCACCCATTCGCCGATCTCCATGATCGAACCCGTTTCCTCGGCCACCGGGATGAATGTGGCGGGCGAGACCTCGCCTCGCTCGCGGTGGCGCCATCTCACCAGCGCCTCGAACCCGACGACGACCCCAGCGACCACCGTGGTCTGAGGCTGATAGACCAGCAGCAACTCGCCGGAGGCGACAGCTTGACGAATGTCCTGTTCCAGTTGCCGGCGAGCTCGGATCTGGGAGCCCATCTCCGGCTGGAACACGCGAAGCCCGCCCCGTTCCTCCAGCTTCGCGCGGTATAAGGCGGCGTCGGCTTGGCCGAGCAACGTCTCGCGATCCACGCCCCGCGCCGC
The DNA here is from genome assembly GCF_002897035.1 of Methylopila sp. Yamaguchi. Taxonomy (GTDB): domain Bacteria; phylum Pseudomonadota; class Alphaproteobacteria; order Rhizobiales; family Methylopilaceae; genus Methylopila. The sequence goes on along the minus strand of NZ_BAUX01000019.1, from coordinate 77,233 downwards.
GGCGAGCGCAACGCCAATGCTGACTGAGAGCGCCCCCCGAACGGCGAGCGCTGCGTCGTCTCTTGTCACAGCTTCGCGTATGTCGGCGGCGAATGTCTCCACGGCTCCGAGTTCGTTCAAATCCGGAGCGATGATCGCAAACTCGTCGCCTCCGAGACGCGCGAAGGTTTGTCCCTCTCGGAGAACGGCCTCGACCCGCCGCACGAAGGTCTGCAGCAACGCGTCGCCCGCGGCGTGGCCGAAGAGGTCGTTGACCTCCTTGAAGCGATCAAGGTCGAGGTAGAACACCGCGAGACCCCGGCCGAGGGCGTGCGCATCATCGAGGGCGCGGTCGAGCGCCCGGTTGAAGCTGCTTCGGTTTGCTATGCCCGTCAGTTCGTCGTGATGCGCGAGAAACTGGATATGGCGCTCCGCTTCGCGACGAGCCCGCAGGTCGCGAAGGGCGATCGCGCGATGAGGGCGCCCGCCGAGGTCGATCGCGTGTTCGATCAGTTCGACCGGGATTGGTCCCCCGTCCGCATCGCTGAGGTTGATCTCCCGAGACCCGATCCCAGCCCGAACGCCGCTTGCGACCGCGGGGAGCATGTCCGTCAGCGAGGCTCCGGCCAAGCTGCCGGGAGCGCGCCCCAACAGCGCTGCGAGGCTGTCGTTCGCGGTCACGATCCGGTCGCCGTCGCAGACCAGCACTCCCTCCACCGCCGCGTTGGCGAGGCTGCGGACCAGTTCCTCCCGCTCGGCACGGCGCCGCTCACGGCTCTCGAAAACGAGCGCGCCCAGCGCGATCACGATGATGCTCAGGCTCGGAACCGAAACGAGCGCGGCCAGCCATTCATGGGGCGCGGCGTTGGAGGCGATCGGGGCCAGGGGATCGGGCGTTATGTCGAACGCGCTCATGGCCGTGAAATGAAGGCCGCAGATCGCGAGCGTGAGCAGGAGCGCCGCCAGCGCTTCATTGAGGAGCGAGCGCCGCCGCAGGGCGATCGGCAGCGCGGCCGCCGCGCCCGCCACGCCGATAAGGATGGAGACTCCCACCAGCGTTGGAGTCCACCGCACCGCGCCTGCGACCTGGTAGGCGGACATTCCAAGGTAATGCATCGCGGCGATGCCGAGACCCATGACGCCGCCCCCGATCCCCGCCGACCAGGGCGGCATCCGCGAGAGGGACAGGCGGAGGCCAGCTCCGGTTACGAGGACGGCTACGATCAGCGACAGCGCCGTCAGAGGGAGATCGTAGCCGTTCGGGAGCCCGGAGGAGTAGGCCAGCATCGCGACGAAATGCGTCGCCCAGATCCCGGAGCCGCTCGCGAGCGCCGCGAGGCCGAGCCAGAAGCCGCGCTTCGAGCCGGTGGCGCCGGTCGCCTGATGGAGGATCGCCACCGCGGTGTAGGACGCGAGCGCGCAGATCACGACCGCGAGCGACACGAGCCCGAGATCGTGCTGCTGGGTCAGGCAGCCGATGACGCTGAGCATCGTTTTTCCTGATGGGGAGCAGGAGGTCCTTCATCCGCGATCGGGCTCTAACAAACTCGGAAGCGGACCTTGAGCATTTTAGAAAGATCGGAGGCCTGAACCCAAAATCGCGCCCCCCTCAACAGGTTGACCCAAATTGGTGGCGCGTGCGCCGCTGTCGGAGAAGAACCACGACGACCTTGAGTGACCTTGCTGGCCCCACTCGAAAGCCTGCGTTCTTGGAGATCGAGCGCTGTCCGCCGCCGTGGCCGCGGGAACCCCGCCTTACCGAGGCTGCCGGAGCGCCGCCGCCGAGGTCCGGACCGCGTCGGAGATCTGGGTCAATTGCCGAGCCAGCGGGCTCGTTCGGCGCCAGACCATGCCGATGGTTCGCGAGGGTCGAGGTCTTGGAAAGCGCGAGACGGACACCGACGCGGACCGCGTCTCGACCGCGACGGCCATTTCCGGAACCAGGGTGACGCCAAGGCCCGCCTCGACCATCTGGACCAGCGTGGAGAGCGAACTGGCGTCCAGCAGATCGCGGGGTTGCGCGGCGTGGTCGTTCCGGTTGCAGAACGACAGGGCCTGGTGGCGGAAGCAATGCCCCTCCTCCAGCAGGAGCAGGCGCATCTCGCGCAGCGCTTCGCGATTGGGGACGGGTTTTCCCTCGTCCGCGCGCGGCCGGACGAGGACGAAATCCTCGGTAAACAGCGCCGTCTCGGTCAGAGACGGCTCCGACACCGGCAGAGCGACAATCGCCATGTCCAGGCGTCCGTCGTTCAATTCCTGAACAAGTTTTGGGGTCAGGGTCTCACGCACGTGAAGGTCGAGCCCCTCATGCAGCCGCGTGAGGTCCGCGACGAGGCTCGGCAGCAGGTAGGGCGCGATGGTCGGGATCACGCCGATGCGCAGCCTCCCGGCCAGCCCGCCGCGCGCGCCCCGCGCATAGTCTTCGAGATCATCGAGCGACCGCAGGATGTGCCGGGCCCGCAGGGCGATTTCCTCCCCGAAACTCGTCAGCCGGACCTGTCGCCGGTCGCGTTCGAACAGCGCCGCGCCCAACTCCTCTTCCAAAGCTTTGATCTGCATGGAGAGCGCTGGCTGGGTGATCGCGCAGGCCTCGGCCGCCCGTCCGAAGTGGCCGTGCTCCGCCAGCGCCTCCAGATAGCGAAACTGCTTGAAAGTGAGGTTTTTCATAAGCCGAGCTTATCGTCTCGATCAGGAAATCGGAATTAAAATAATGGGGGGCTTTTGGTAAGACGCATCTCGAAAGCCTGCGGCGAACCGCAGAGCGCGTCAGCGAAGCTCGACCCCGGCCCGGGCCGAGGCCTCGCTGACCACGATCGGAGGACGACATGGACGCGAAGACCGAGGACAACACGGGGAAATGCCCGGTCGCCCACGGCGGCCCGAGGCAGAACGCCGACTGGTGGCCCAACACGCTGCCTGTCGACCTTCTGAACCAGCACTCCACCAAGTCCGATCCGCTTGATCCCGCCTTCGATTACCGCGAGGCGTTCAAGAAGCTCGACTACCACGCGCTGAAGAACGACCTGCGCAAGCTGATGACCGACAGCCAGGACTGGTGGCCGGCCGACTTTGGCCACTACGGCCCGCAGTTCGTGCGCATGTCGTGGCACGCAGCCGGCACGTACCGCCTCGCGGACGGGCGCGGCGGCGGCGGCCGCGGCCAGCAGCGCTTCGCCCCGCTCAACGCCTGGCCGGACAACGTCAACATCGACAAGTCGCGCCGCCTGCTGTGGCCGATCAAGCAGAAGTACGGTCAGGCGATCTCCTGGGCCGACCTGCTGATCCTGACCGGCAACGTCGCGCTCGAGAGCATGGGCTTCCGCACCTTCGGCTTCGCCGGCGGACGCGCCGACACCTGGGAGCCGGATCGCGACGTCAACTGGGGCAACGAGACCGAGTGGCTCACTCACCGCACCCTCGACAAGTTCGAGAAGGGCCTCGGCGCGACCGAGATGGGCCTGATTTACGTCAACCCGCAGGGGCCTGACGGCAACGGCGATCCGATCTCGGCCGCGGAGTTCATCCGCGAGACCTTCGGGCGCATGGCGATGAACGACGAGGAGACCGTCGCGCTGATCGCCGGCGGCCACACCTTCGGCAAGACCCACGGCGCGGCGGCCGAGTCCTACAAGGGCCCGGATCCGGAGGCGGCCGACATCGAAGATCAGGGCCTCGGCTGGAGCTCGAGCTTCGGCGCGGGCCACGGCGGCGACCAGATCGGCTCCGGCCTCGAAGTCACCTGGACCCAGACGCCGGTCCAGTGGTCGAACTTCTTCTTTGAGAACCTGTTCAAGTTCGAATGGGTCCAGACGCGCAGCCCGGCCGGCGCGATCCAGTGGGAGGCGAAGGACGCCCCCGAAATCATCCCGATGGCGCACGACCCGTCGCGGAAGATCAAGCCGACGATGCTGACGACCGACCTGTCGCTGCGCTTCGACCCGGCTTACGAGAAGATCTCCCGCCGCTTCCTCGAGGACCCGCAGGCCTTCGCGGACGCCTTCGCGCGGGCCTGGTTCAAGCTGACCCACCGCGACCTCGGCCCGCGCTCGCGCTACATCGGGCCGGAAGTCCCGAAGGAAGTGCTGATCTGGCAGGACCCGATCCCGGACGTCGACCATCCTCTGATCGACGAGGCAGACGGCGCGAACCTCAAGGCCAAGATCCTCGAGTCCGGCCTCACCGTCTCCGAGCTGGTCGGAACCGCCTGGGCCTCGGCCTCGACGTTCCGCGGCGGCGACAAGCGCGGCGGCGCGAACGGCGCCCGCATCCGCCTCGCGCCGCAGAAGGACTGGGAGGTCAACCAGCCCGAGCAGCTGGCGCGGGTGCTTGGCGTGCTCGAAGGGATCAAGGCCGATTTCGACGCCCACGCCGGCGGCGGCAAGAAGGTCTCGATCGCGGACCTGATCGTGCTGGCGGGCAACGCGGGCGTGGAGAAAGCCGCGAAGGCGGCGGGCCATTCGGTTACCGTGCCGTTCACGCCCGGCCGCGCCGACGCCCGGCAGGAGGAGACGGACGTCGACAGCTTCCAGTGGCTGGAGCCCGAGCTCGACGGCTTCCGCAACTACGAGAAGTCCAACACCAAGCGCGCCGAGGTGGCCCTGATCGACAAGGCGCAGCTGCTGACCCTGACCGCGCCCGAGCTGACGGTGCTGTTCGGCGGCCTGCGCGCGATCAACATCAACGTCGGCGGCGACACGCGGGGCGTTCTCACGGACAAGCCGGGCCAGCTCACCAACGACGTGTTCGTGAACCTGCTCTCGATGGACACGAAGTGGACCGCCACTGACGACGCGAAGACCACGTTCGTCGGAACCAACCGGAAGACCGGCGAGAAGACGTGGGAGGCCTCCCGCGCCGATCTTGTCTTCGGCTCGAACTCGGTGCTGCGCGCTCTGGCCGAGGTCTACGCTGCGTCCGACGCCAAGGAGAAGTTCGTGAAGGACTTCGTCGGCGTCTGGACCAAGGTGATGAACCTCGACCGCTTCGACGTCGCCTGACCTAGTGCGAGGCGCGCGGCGGGCCCCGTTCCAGCAGGCGCTGGAGGCGGGCCCGCCGGCCTGACCGCTTCAAAACGACGAAAGCCCGCTCCGGACGTGATCCGGGGCGGGCTTTCGTTTGCCTGGGCGTCCGTCAGTCCGGCTTTGGGGCCTCGGGCTTGATCTTGAGTTGGTCGATCGCCCAGAGCCACCGGCCATCCGCTTGCCTTCGGGCGATCTCCGCCGACAGGGCGCCGTTCGGCGAGCGGGCGAAGGTCATCGCGAGGGGGCCGTTCTCGAGAGCCGGGAGCTGGTCGACCTCGGGAAAATCCGACCGCCGCGCGAGAAGATCGCCGTAGAACCGGCGAATCTCGTCATGGCCATGCGCCACCACGGAACCCGCGGCCAGCAGGGCGTCCGGCTCATACAGGGCCACAAGGCCGTCGACGTCGCCGGCGTTGGCGCGGGCGACGAACAGCTGTGCGAGCTCCTGTGGGCTGCCGGCCCCGTTCTCCGTCGTCATCGGCGTTTCCTCTCTGCTTGTTGCGCATGGTCCGTCGTTTACTTGAGACGCTGGCCGGCGCCGTCGCGCACCGAAACAGTGACGGGCACGCCGAGCTTCACGCTCTCCGAGACCGTGCAGAACCGCTCGAACTGCTCCAGCACGCGGTCGATGCGGTCCATCTCTGCGGCTTCGGCCCGGAGCGAGATCGCGACGTCGATTTCCTGCACCCGCAACCGTCCCTCGGCGTTGCGGCCGATCACGCAGCTCGCCTGCGCATCGACGCCGCGGGCGTTTTGGCGGAACTTTCCAAGCGCGAAGGTCATGCTGGCGACAAGGCAGTTCGCGACGCCGGCGATCAGGAGCTGTTCCGGGAACGGTCCGTCGCCGCGGCCGATCGGAGGGGCCTCGTCGACCTGCAGGTCCTCGAACGCCGGACCGAAGTCGATCAGGAACTTGAAGTCTTCGACGTGTCGGATCCGGATGGTCGGGTCGGTGGTCATCGCGCTCCTTGAGACTTTGAGCGACAGGGCGCTTCCGGCGAGGCAACCTCGCGTTCAAGCCCCGTTCTCGGTTTCCGGTTCGACATGACGCCCACGCCCAGCGCGTCAAGACGATGGCTGACGCTTGGGGCGCGCGCCCGTTCAGCCCCTGCACCAGACCGTCCTGCGTAGGGATGTCGCGCCGGCCCCTTCGAGACGAGGCCTTGAGCATCTCAAATTCCTCTCGTAGGCTGCTCACAGACTTCCCGTGGAGCGGCCACATGGCGGACGCGAACGACGTGCTGCGACCGCCGCGCCAGACGGCGGAGATTGCGATGCCCGAGGCGACGCTTAGGGGCGCCCAAGCCTACGATCTGATCCGTCGCGAGATCGTCTCGTGCCGGATCCTGCCCGGCGCGCGCGTGACCGAGCCGGAGTTGATGGAGCGTTTTGGAGTCGGCAAGGCGAGCCTGCGTATCGCGCTCCAGCGCCTGACCCAATCGGGACTGGTCTGTTCGATCCCGCGGCACGGCTACCGGGTGGCGCCCGTCACCGCCAGAGACGTGGATGAAATCTTCGCGCTGCGCATCGCGCTGGAGCCGCTTGCGGCGCGAGCGGCGGCGGGACGCGTGAACCGCGCGCAGCTCGAGCGGCTGGAGCAGGCCTGCCGGGGCAAGATGCCGGGCGACGTCGGCAACCAGATCGACTTCTTCATGGAGGCCAACCGCAGCTTCCACATGGCGATCGCGGTCGCCTCGGGGAACGAACGGCTCTGCCGCACGCTTTCCGGACTGTTCGACGAGATGACGCGGGTGGTCGCGCTGGGCTTCGGGGTGCAGCGCGTGCGCCCCAACATCGAGAGCGACCACACGCTCCTGATCGAGCACCTGGCCGCCGGCGACGCCGACGCCGCGGAGCAGGTGGCGCGCCGGCACGTGGAGACGTTCCGGGACATGACCATGGAGAAAGTCGTCGCGAGCCTCCGCGCGACCGGCGCCCCGCTCGGTCCCTCAGCCCAAGTCGCGAACGGTTGAGCCGCTGATGTCCGTGGTGAAGGTTCAGTCGGTCAGCAAATGGTTTCCGCGCCGGGACGGCGAGAGCCTCCACGTGCTCCAGAACATCGACCTGGACGTTCCGGAAAAGGCCATCGTCGCGATCGTGGGCGCTTCCGGCTGCGGCAAGAGCACATTGCTGAACATCATCGCGGGCCTGGTGAAACCCGACCGCGGCTGCGTGTTCCTGAACGGCGTGAAGGCGAGCGACTTCGAGGACTGGCGCTCCCTCACCTACATGTTCCAGGAGGACCGGCTCCTACCCTGGCGAACCGCGGCGCAGAACGTCGCCTTCGGGCTGGAGGCCGCCGGTGTTGCGCGGCCGGAGCGTCGGGAGCGGGTCGCGGAGACGCTCGCGCTGGTCGGCCTGTCCGGCTTTGCCGACGCTTACCCGCACGAGCTCTCGGGAGGCATGCGCAGCCGCGTCGCTCTCGCCCGCAGTCTGGTCACCCGGCCGTCGATCCTGCTGATGGACGAGCCCTTCTCGAAGCTCGACCCGTCGATCCGGACGCAGATGCACGACGAGGTGCTGCGCATCAAGGAGCTGATGGGAATGACGATCGTCTTCGTCACCCATGACGTGGAGGAGGCGGTGGTGCTCGCGGACAAGGTGGTCGTGCTGAACCCGCGTCCCGGCCGCGTGCGCGAGACGCAGGAGATCAGGCTCCCCTACCCGCGCGATCCGCTCTCGCCCGACGTGGCGGAGCAGGCGCGGCTGCTGCGACGGAGCCTGTGACCATGAGCGCAGTTCCCTCCTCGCCCGCAGCCCCCGTCGACGACGGACGGCCGAAGCCCGTCCCGGGCGCCGCGCGCGACCGCCGGCTGAAGCTCGCCGCGCTCCGTCTCGCGCTGCTCGTGGCGCTGCTCGCCATCTGGCAGGTGGCGTCGCTTGGCGCTCCGCCCTTCGTGCTGCCGAGCCCGATGCGGGTCTGGGAGGCCTGGACGGCGCTGGTCGCCTCGCCGACCTTCTGGAAGGACCTCGGCGTCACCTTCGAACGCATCGTCACGGGCTTTGCGCTCGCCGCCGTGTTCGGCGTGGCGATCGGGCTCATCCTCGGGGCGAGCAAGACGCTCGGCGAGTTCTTCGAGCCGGTGCTGACGCTGATCACCACGGTGTCGTCGGCGATCTGGGCGATCTTCGCGCTGATCTGGTTCGGCCTCTCGAACTGGACGACGATTTTCGTGGTGTTCATGACCGCGATGCCGCTGATCCTGACCACGGTCTGGCAGGGCACCCGAACGGTGAACGCCGACTTCGTGGAGCTCGCGCGCACCTTCCGCATGTCGCAGGCGCAGGTGCTCGCAAAGATCTACCTGCCGACGATCCTGCCGCTGTTCTTCTCGTCGGCCCGCCTGGCCTTCGGTTTCGGCGCGCGCGTCAGCCTCGTCGCGGAGACCCTCGGCGCCTCGAGCGGCGTCGGCGTCCGCCTCAAACAGGCCGCCGACCTACTGCAGACCGACCAGGTGTTCGCCTGGACGCTGACGCTGGTCGCGCTGATGCTCGCCCTCGAAGCCCTCGTCCTCAAGCCGCTCGAGGCCCGCCTCTTCCGCTGGAAGAAGCAGGCCGAGGCGTCGTGACCGCAAACCGTCCACCAACCCATGACCGTGGAGCTTTCACTGTGAAGCGCATCGCAGTTCTCGCCGCCGCCTTCGCCGCGGCTCTCGTCGCCGCCGCGCCCGCGCAGGCCGAGAAGGTCCGCATCGGCTACTGGAGCTCGGGCGTCAGCCTCGGCTTCGGCGCCGTGCTGGAGACCGGCAAATTCATGGAGAAGCAAGGGCTCGAGGTCGAATACCTCAAGTTCCCGGACGTGAACGCGCCCACCAAGGCGCTTGCGGCCGGCGCCATCGACTTCGCGATCGGCGCTCCGGCGGCGGGCGCTTTCAGCGTCGCCGTCGACGGTCTGCCGCTGTCGATCGTGCTCGCGACCCAGGTCGCCGAGCTCGACTTCGTGGTGCCCGAGGACTCGCCTGTAAAGAGCATGGCGGACCTGAAGGGCAAGAAGGTCGGCGGTTCGCCCGCCGGAAGCGCCACCGCCGCCATCACCTCGGCGATCCTCGCGACCAACTACGGCATCAAGACCGGCGAGTACGAGGCCGTGCCCGGCAACGACCCGCGCCTGGCGCAGTTCCTGGTGCAGAAGGACATCGACGCCGCGGCGCTGCGCACGGTGACGATCGCCCTGCTGAAGGACGTCAAGCTGCGCAAGATCGGCACGTTCCGCGAGGAATGGACCAAGATCACCAAGCAGCCGGCGCCGCCGGTGCTTGGCGTCGGCGTGATGCGCAACGACTGGCTGAAGGCGAACCCCGAGGCCGCGGCCAAGGTCATCGCCGGCATGCGCAACGCCTACGAGTTCGGCAAGGCCGACAAGGGAGCGGTCGCCATGGCGCTCACCGCCGCCGCCAACATGAAGGACGAGGACGCCAAGGCCTACGCGGCGCTCTGGGACGGGATCTACACCGTCAGCATGGAGCCCGCCGACATCGCGTCGCTCAAGGCCGAGTTCGACGTCTTCAAGACCGTCGGCGCCGTTAAGGGCGAACTGCCCGACGCCGCCCTCGCCACCGCGCCCTACGAGGCGTCCAAGGCCATCAAGTGACGGCCTGACTGCGGCTCAACGCCAAACGACAAGCGCGAAACGCGCCGCACAAGAGAAAGCGACCCAATGCCCAAGACAATGAAGGCCCTTCTGCTGAAGCAGCACGGCGACGTCTCCGACCTCGTGGTCGTGGACGACTATCCCGTCCCGACCGCGGACGCCGGACATGTGGTGATCCGCGTCGGGGCCTCCTCCTTCAACTACCACGACGTGTTCACGGTGAAGGGCATGCCCGGCATCAAGGTGCCGCTGCCGGTGATCATCGGCCTGGACATGGCCGGGGAGATCACGGAAGTCGGCGAAGGCGTGGAGGGCTGGAGCGTCGGCGACCGCGTGCTGGTCAATCCGCTCTACCCGAACAAGGGCCTGATGGGGGAGATGCTGGACGGCGGCATGGCGGAGTACTGCAAGGTCTCCGTCGGCCAGCTGATCCGCATGCCGGACAAGGTGAGCTTCGTAGACGCGGCCTCCCTGCCGGTCGCCTACGGCACCGCGCACCGCATGCTCGTGACTCACAAGACGGTGAAGGCCGGCGACAAGGTTCTGATCCTCGGGGCCTCGGGCGGCGTCGGCACCGGCTGCGTGATGCTTGCCAAGCAGCTCGGCTGCGAGGTCATCGCCTGCGCCGGCAGCGACGACAAGATGGCGCGCCTCAAGGAGCTCGGCGCGGACCACGTGGTGAACTACCGCGAGACCGACTTCTCGCGCTGGGCGATCCAGCAGTACGGCAAGCCGCAGCGCCGGAGCTACGAGGGCGGCGTCGACGTCGTCGTCAACTTCACCGGCGGCGACACCTGGGCGCCCTCGCTGAAATGCGTGAAGCGCGGCGGCACGATCCTCACCTGCGGCGCGACGGCGGGCCACGATCCGAAGGAAGACCTCCGCTACATCTGGAGCTTCGAGCTCAAGATCATCGGCTCCAACAGCTTCTACGACGACGACCTCGCAGCGCTCATGGACATGATCCAGGAGGGAACGCTGAAGCCGGTGGTCGACAAGGAGCTGCCGCTCGAGGAGGCCGCGGAAGGCCTGCGGATGATCCGCGACCGCGAGGTCATGGGCAAGATCGTGGTGACGCCATGAGCGGCGAAAACACGAGCGAGACCAAGCCGATGATCACCGCGGCCGAGGTCGAGGAGAAGCTGCTGCGCGGTCCGTTCCACCAGTGGCTGGGACTCAAGGTCGTCTCGGTCGGCGACGGCGAGATCGAGCTGACCGCGACCTGGCGGCCGGAATGGGTCGTCAACGCCGAGCGCGGCTACGTCCACGGCGGCATCCTCGCCACCCTGATCGACCTGACGGCGGACTGGGCGCTGGTCTCCAAGACCGGCCGCGGCGTGCCGACGGTGGACCTGCGCGTCGACTACCACCGCGCCGCCATGCAGGGCGACCTGACGGCGAAGGGCAAGGTCGTGAAGTTCGGCGGCACGCTCTCGGTCGCCGAGGCGCAAGTGCTTGATTCCGAAGGCCGACTTCTGGCCAGCGGCCGCGGCGTCTACATGACCGCGACGCCGAAGTGAGGGCCTGAGGCGATGGCGGACGGGACGGCGGCGGCGCTCGACCATGTGGTCGTCAACGTGCTGCGCGGCATGGACGAGGCGGCGGCGATCTTCGCCGCGCTCGGCTTCCAGCTGACGCCGCTCGGCCGCCATTCGCTGGGCTCCATCAACCACCTGATGATGACGCCGGGCGGCTATCTCGAGCTCGTCGGCGTTCCGGCCGAGGGCAAGCAGCGCCAGGAGGTGCTCGACAGCCCCTTCGGCCTGAATGGCCTCGTGCTGAAAAGCGACGACGCCGACGCGACTTACGCCCGGCTCGCAGCCGCCGGCCTCGACCCCTCCCCGCCGGTCGCGTTCTCGCGCCCGGTGGAGATCGACGGTCGGGCTCTTGAGGCGCGCTTCCGCACCGTCCGGGTTCCCACGGCGCGGTTTCCCGCCGGCCGGGTCTACTTCTGCGAGCACCTGACGCCCGAACTGGTGTGGCGGCCGGAGTGGCTGACCCACCCCAACGGCTTCGTCCGCCTCGACCGGATCGAGGTAACGTCGGGTGAACCGCAGGTTGACGCGGCGGGTTACGCCGCGGCCGCCGGGGTTAACATGAGGGTGACTCGGGGCGGCGCCGCGGTCGCCCTCGCCGATGATTTCGCGATCGACGTCGTTCCCGGCGACCGGCCGCGCTTCGCGACGCTCGGGCTGTCGTTCGACGGTCTCGACGCGATCGCCGCGCGCGCCGCCGCCACGCCCGGCGCCGACTGGACGGGACCGGGGTCCGACGGGACGGCGATCCTCGCCATCCCCTCCCTCGACCTCACCCTCGCCTGCCGGAGCGTGCGATGAACGACGTCACCAATCTTGGAGCCGTCCTGTCCGCGACCGGCGACGCCGCAGCCCCGGCGATCGTCGGGATCGGCCTCGACGGCTCCGAGACCCTTCTGTCCCGCGGCGACCTCGACGCCATGGCGAACGCCTTCGCCCGCGGTCTCGGCGCGCGCGGGATCGCGCGCGGCGACCGCATCGCGATCCTCGCCGCGAACCGGCCGGACTATGTCGCCGTCCTGCTCGGCGCCATGCGGGCGGGGGTCGTCCCGGTCCCGCTGAACTTCAAGTTCCCGGACGCGACCATCGCGCAGATCGTCGCCGACAGCGGCGCGAAGGTGGTGTTCTGCGACGCGGAGCGTCTCGCCCATGCGCCGGCGGGGGTTCCCGCGGCGTCGCTCGACGCCGAGCTCGACGGCTGGCTCGATCCCGGCCCCTTCGAGGCCGTCGATCCGGCGCCGGACGAAATGGCGCTGATGCTCTTCACCTCCGGCTCCACCGGCCGGCCGAAGGGCGTGCGGCTCAGCCACGCGAGCCATCTCTGGGTCGTGCGCACGCGCATGGCCGACGATGACTTGGCCGGCGAACGCATGCTGATCGCGGCGCCGCTCTACCACATGAACGCGCTGGCCAACGCCCTGCTGGCGCTGGCGAGCGGGGCCACGGTGCTGCTGCTGCCGCAGTTCCAGGCCAAGGCTTACATCGCCGCCATCGATCGCCGCCGCGCGACCTGGGCGACCGCCGTGCCGCCGATGATCGCGATGATGCTGCGGGAGAAGGCGGCGCTGGCCGAGGCCGACCTCTCAAGCGTGCGGGTGGTGCGCATGGGCTCCGCGCCGGTGAACGACGCGCTCGCGGCGCAGACCCGCGCGCTGCTGCCGAACGCACGCATCATCAACGCCTACGGCACCACCGAGGGCGGTCCGGTGGTGTTCTCCGACCCCGACGGCTCGGCACCGACCGGCTCGGTCGGCCGTCCGCACCCCGGCGTCGAGGTCCGGCTGGTCGGCCCCGACGCCCCTGACCTCGGCGTGCTGCAGATGAAGAGCCCGGCGATCATGCTGGGCTACCACGAGCGGCCGGACGTGCGCTCGCCGATCACCACGGACGGCTTCTACGACTCCGGCGACGTGTTCCGGCGCGACGCGGACGGGTTCTATTTCTTCGTCGGCCGGGTCGACGACATGTTCGTCTCGGGCGGCGAGAACATCTTTCCGGGCGAGGTCGAGGCCATGCTCGAGACCCATCCCGACGTGCTGCAGGCGAGCGTCGTGCCGGTCGAGGACGACATCAAGGGCCAGAAGCCGGTGGCCTTCGTGGTGCGCCGGCCGGGCTCCAGCCTCGACGAGGCGTCGCTCAAGGCCTTCGCGCTTGCGAACGCCCCCGCCTACCAGCATCCGCGCCGAGTGTGGTTCCTGGACCAGATGCTGCTGGCCTCCACCAACAAGATCGATCGGGCGGCCCTGAAGGCGCGCGCCGAGGCGGAGCTGAGGGGGTCGTGAGAGTGAGCCTGTCATCGCTGGAGGATCAGGCTCGGACATCCTCGCCGTCATGGCCGACAGAGCGAGCGTCCCTCCGGGCGAAGTCCCGGAACCCATCAGCCCGCCGGCGCCGGCAGGTCCCAACCGGCGGGGTTATGGGCCCCGGAACAAGCCCGGGACGACGGCGGAGCGCAACCCCATGCTGACCGCCGCAGCCACTAACCCCGCCCCCGCCGCCTCGGAGCCCTGCCGCCGCGCCTGGGTGGCGCAGGCGATCGCGCGGCTCGAGGCGGAGAGCGCCCGTTCCGCCGACACCCATCTGCTCAGGCTCGAACTGCCGAAGGCGCCGGGCGTCGCGCTCTATCTCAAGGACGAGTCCAGCCACCCCACCGGCAGCCTGAAGCACCGGCTGGCGCGATCGCTGTTCCTCTATGCGCTCTGCAACGGCTGGATCGGGCCGGACACGCCGATCGTGGAGTCCTCCTCCGGCTCGACCGCGATCTCGGAGGCCTACTTCGCTCGTCTGCTGGGGCTCAGCTTCGTCGCGGTCATGCCGCGCTCGACCTCGCCCGAGAAGATCGCGGCCATCGCCTTCCACGGCGGTCGGCCGCATCTCGTCGACCATGGCGACGTCTCCGGCGAAGCGCGCCGGCTGGCGGCCGAGATCGGCGGCCATTTCATGGACCAGTTCACCTACGCCGAGCGGGCGACGGACTGGCGCGGCAACAACAACATCGCCGAGACGATGTTCGCGCAGCTTACGCTGGAGGACCGCCCCGTCCCGGACTGGGTCGTCTGCGGCGCCGGCACCGGCGGCACCTCGGCGACGATCGGGCGCTACTTGCGCTACCGCAAGCTTTCGACGTCGCTCTGCGTGGCGGACCCCGAGAGCTCGGTGTTCCACCGCCACTACGCCGAACGCTCGGTGAAGCGTGTCGAGCGCTGCGACAGCGTGATCGAGGGCATCGGCCGCACCATGGTGGAGCCGTCCTTCGTGCCGGAGCTGGTCGACCGGATGATCGTCGCGCCGGACGCCGCGAGCGTGGCGGCCGCCCGGCTCGTCAGCGACATTCTCGGCCGCCCCTGCGGCGGCTCCACGGGCACCAACGTCTGGGCCTGCCTGACGCTGATCGAGGAGATGCGGGCGGCGGGCCGCGAGGGCGCGATCGTGACGCTGCTCTGCGACAGCGGGGAGCGCTACCGCTCCACCCTGTTCGACGACGCCTGGATCGCCAGCCGCGGCCTCGACCTCGCCCCCGCGCGCGCGCGCCTCGCCGCGGTCTTCGGGCGGGACGGCTGAGGGCGGACGACGTGATGACGCAGACCGGAACGAGGATCCCATGACCCACTTCGACTGGACCGCGGGCTACCCATCACGCCGCATGCCCGTGTTCGGGCGAAACGTCGTCTCCACCTCGCATCCTCTCGGGGCGCAGGCGGGGCTGAAGATGCTGCATCAGGGCGGCAACGCCGTGGACGCGGCGATCGCCGCGGCGGCGGTGATGACGCTCGTGGAGCCCTGCAGCAACGGCCTCGGCTCCGACGCCTACTGCATCCTGTGGGACGGAAAGGAGCTGCACGGCCTCAACGCCTCGGGCGGAGCGCCAGCGGCGTGGACGCCGGAGTACTTCGCGGCGAAGTACGGCGAGGGCCGCGCGCGGCCGCCGATGCGCGGCTGGGACAGCGTCACCGTGCCGGGCGCGGTCGGCTCCTGGGTCGCGCTCAGCGAACGCTTCGGCTCGCTGCCGCTTGAGGAGACGCTGGAGCCTGCGATCGAGATCGCGGAGCGCGGCTACCTCGCTCCGACCGTCGTGCAGCAGAAATGGGCGGCGGCGGCCAAGGTGAAGGACCTCGTCGGCGCGCCCGGTTTCTCCGAGCTGTTTCTGCCGCGCGGCCGCGCGCCCGAGGTCGGCGAACTGGTGAGGCTGCCGGGGGCGGCGCGCACGCTGCGCGCCATTGGCGCGACGAGGGGCGACGCCTTCTACCGGGGCGAGATCGCCGAGGCCATGGCGGCCCACGCCGCGGCGCACGGCGGAGCGATGACGGTCGCCGACCTCGCAGCGTTCCGCCCGGAATGGGTGGAGCCGATCGCCAAGACCTACCGCGGCTACACGGTCCACGAGATCCCCCCGAACGGACAGGGCATCGCGGCCCTGATCGCGCTGGGCATCCTCTCACGCTTCGATCTGGCGGAGCTGGAGGCGGACGGGGTAGACGCGAACCACCTGCAGATCGAGGCGATGAAGCTCGCCTTCGCCGACACCTACGCCCACGTCGCCGACCTCGCCCACATGCGGGTGACGCCGGCGCAGCTGCTCGACGACGCGCATCTGGCGGAGGCCGCGAAGCTCATCGACCCGCGCCGCGCGCAGGTCTTCGCGCCGCGCAACCCGGTGAAGGGCGGCACGATCTACCTCACCGCGGCCGACGAGAGCGGCATGATGGTGAGCTTCATCCAGTCGAACTTCATGGGCTTCGGCTCCGGCGTCTGCCTGCCGGAATGGGGCCTGTCGCTGCAGAACCGTGGTCACGGCTTCCACCTCGATCCCGCGAGCCCGAACGTCGTCGCGCCGGGCAAGCGCCCGTTCCAGACCATCATCCCCGGCTTCCTCACCAAGGACGGCCAGCCGGTGATGAGCTTCGGCGTGATGGGCGGCAACATGCAGCCGCAGGGGCACATGCAGACGCTGGTTCGGATGATCGACTACGCGCAGAACCCGCAGGCCGCCTGCGACGCGCCGCGCTGGCGCTTCAACGCCGGGCTCGACATCAACGTCGAGGCGACCATGCGGGCGGAGACGATCGCCGGGCTCGCGGCGCGCGGCCATGAGATGAGCGTGATCGAGGACAGCTACCAGGACTTCGGCGCCGGTCAGTTTATCTGGCGCATGGGCGATCCCGGCGTCGAGGGCTACGCCGCCGCCAGCGATCCCCGCCGCGACGGTTACGCGGCGGTCAGCTGAGGCATGCTCGCGTCAGATTGCATCGCGCCGTCAGGCCCGCGCCTTCGCGCGGGTATCCACGACTTTTGCGTTGCGTCCGACGTCTACCGAACGTCGTGGACGCCCGGCTTCCGCCGGGCATGACGGCGGGGTTCACTGCGCCGGAACCGACCGAAAGAGCTCAAAGGGGGAGGCGGCGCAGAACCGCGGACTGAGACGGACTCCGCGCCGTCGAGCAGGCTCGCCTCAGCCCCGCACGGCCCTTGCGGCGGCAAGCCGCTCGAACGAGTCCTCCACCAGGCTGACGTGGCGCAGCATGGCGGCGTGGGCGCCCGCGGCGTCGGCGTCGAGGATCGCCGCCACCACGGCGCCGTGCTCGGCGTGGGAGCGCGGCAGCCGGCCCGGGGTGCGGAACTGCGCGCAGCGGTAGGGCAGCAACCGGGAGCGCAGGCCGGCGGTGATTTCGGCCAGATGGCCGTTGTGCGCGCCGGCGTAGATCTGGGTGTGGAACACGAGGTTTGCGGCCGCGAAGCCCTCCGCGTCCGCCGCCGAGACCAGCGGCTCCATCGAGGCGTAGAACGCCTCGAGGCGGCGCCGCTCCATCGGGGTCATGCCGATCGCCGACAGCCGCGCGCAGGTCGCCTCCAGCTCGGCCATGGCGCCGAACAGCTCCGCGAGCTTCTCCGCCGTGATGCGCGCCACGATCGCCCCGCGGCGCGGGCGCACCTCGACGAGGCCGCTGGAGGCGAGGCGCCGCAGGGCCTCGCGGACCGGGGTGCGCGACACGCCGTAGCGCTCGGCGAGCGAGAGCTCGTCCAGCCGGTCGCCCGGCGCGAAGGCCCCGTTGAGAATGTCTTCCGAGACGTCGCTCACGAGGCGGTCGGCGCGCGTGCGGTCGTCGACGATGTCCATCTTGAACTCCACTGCCCTAACAGACTCGCCCGGCGGCACGCCGGCGCACAAGCCTAAACCGCATGCATCCGAATCTTTGTGCACGACTGACGCTCATTTAAGCATGCAATATAGATGAATTGCATACAATATCCCTCCAGCGAAGACATCGCTTGGGGAGACGAGGCATGGACCGTCGCGCATTCCTTTCATCCGCATCGGCGATGCTCGGCGCCGGCGTCGTCGGCTCGGGACTGCCCTGGGCCCAGGCCTTCGCGCAATCCCGGCAGGACACCCTCCTGCTGATCTCCGAGAACGGGCCGAACAACCTCGACATCCATGGCGTCGGGACCAACCGGCCGGGCTACGAAGCCTCCTGGAACTGCTACGACCGGCTGATCACCTACGGCTTGAAGACGCTGCCGGACGGCTCGCGCTCCTACGACAAGGACGTGATCGCGCCGGAGCTCGCCGAGAGCTGGACCGTGGACGCCACGGGGGTGACCTTCAAGCTGCGCAAGGACGCGACCTTCCACGACGGGACGCCCGTCACCGCGGCGGACGTCAAATGGTCGTTCGACCGGGCCGTCAGCGTCGGCGGCTTCCCGACGGTGCAGATGGCGGCCGGCAGCCTGCTGAAGCCCGAGCAGTTCGAGGCCGTCGACGACCACACCTTCCGGGTGACGTTCGCCCGGCCCGACGCGCTGACCATCCCGGACCTCGCGGTGATCGTGCCGGCGGTGTTCAATTCGGCGCTGGTGAAGAAGAACGCGACCGAGAAGGACCCCTGGGGCCTCGAGTTCACCAAGAACAACGTCGCCGGCGGCGGCGCCTTCAAGGTGGCGAAGTGGACCCCGGGAACGGAGGTCGTCTACGCCCGCAACGACGACTGGAAATGCGGCCCGCTGCCCGCGCTGAAGCGCGTGATCTGGCGCACCATCCCCTCCTCGGGCAACCGCCGGGCGCTGGTGGAGCGCGGCGACGCCGACGTCTCCTTCGACCTGCCGGCGAAGGACTTCGCGGAGATGAAGAAGGCCGGCAAGGTCGCCGTCGCCTCGACGCCGATCTCGAACGGCATGTGGTCGATCGAGATGAACGTCACCAAGCCGCCGTTCGACAACCCGAAGGTGCGGCAGGCGATCGCCTACGCCGTGCCCTACCAGAAGATCATGGACGCGGTGCTGTTCGGCGAGGCGACGCCGCTGTTCGGCGCGGCCTCCAACACGCCGGACGACCTGACCTGGCCGCGCCCGACCGCCTACGCGACCGACGTCGCCAAGGCGAAGGCGCTGCTCGCCGAGGCGGGCTTCCCCGAGGGCTTCGAGACCAGGCTGTCGTTCGACCTCGGCCAGGGAATCGTCGGCGAGCCGCTCGCCGTCCTGCTGCAGGAGAGCCTCGCCCAGATCGGGATCAAGGCCGCGCTCGACAAGGTGCCGGGCGCGAACTGGCGCGGCGAGATGGCCAAGAAGTCGATGCCGTTCATCATCAACTTCTTCTCGGGCTGGCTCGACTATCCCGAATACTTCTTCTTCTGGGCCTATCACGGCCAGAACGCCGTGTTCAACACGATGGCCTACAAGAACCCGGCGCTCGACAAGGAGGTGGACGCGGCCCGCGCCGCCGCCGCGAGCGGCGACGCCGCGACCTACGCGGCCTCGGTCAAGAAGATGATCGCGATCGCGTACGACGACGCGCCGCGCATCCCGCTGTTCCAGCCGCACCTCAACGTCGCGATGCAGAAGGCGATCGGCGGCTACGCCTACTGGTTCCACCGCCAGCTCGACTACCGAACGCTGACCAAGGGCGCGTAAGGCCCCCTTCGCCCGCCTGACGTTCGAGTGACCCCAAGCGTAACGCATGCCCTGCGCGGCGGATGACCGCCCGCGCGCTCCAGCCAAGGAGGCCGCCATGCTCCGCGCGCTCGCGCGACGCCTTGCGACCATCGCGCCGACGCTCGTCGGCGTGGTGATCGTGACCTTCCTGCTCACCCGCGTGCTGCCCGGCGACCCGGCGGCCTACTTCGCGGGTCCGACGGCCGACCAGGCCTCGATCGAGCAGATCCGCGCCTCGCTCGGCCTCGACAGGCCGCTGCCGGTTCAGTTCCTGGCCTATGTGAAGGACCTCGCGACCGGCAACCTCGGCTCGGCGCTCTCCACCGGCCAGCCCGTGCTGACCGAGCTCGCCGCCCGGCTGCCGGCCTCGGCGGAGCTGACCCTGACCGCGCTGCTGCTGGCGATGGCGATCGCGATCCCGCTCGGCATCCTGGCCGCGGTGAAGGAAGGCTCGCTCATCGACCACGTCTGCCGGGTGGTGACGACCGCGGGCGTCTCGCTGCCGGTGTTCTTCACCGGACTGCTGTTCGTTTACGTCTTCTACTACCAACTCGGCTGGGCCCCGGCGCCGGTCGGCCGGCTCGACGTGTTCTTCACCGAGCCCGCCAAGGTCACCGGCTTCTTTACGATCGACGCGCTGATCGCGGGCGACCTCGAGACCTTCCGGGCGGCGGCGGCGCAGCTCGTGCTGCCGGCCGCGACGCTCGCCCTGTTCGCGCTGGCGCCGATCGCCCGGATGACGCGCGCCGCGATGCTGTCGGTGCTGTCGTCGGAGTTCATCCGCACCGCCCGCGCCTCGGGCCTCCGGCCCGGCACGGTGATCGTCGCCTACGCCTTCCGCAACGCCATGCTGCCGGTCGTCACCACGCTCGGCATGGTGTTCTCCTTCCTGCTCGGCGCGAACGTCCTGGTAGAGAAGGTGTTCGCCTGGCCGGGCGTCGGCTCCTTCGCCGTCGAGGCGCTGATCCAGTCGGACTACGCGCCGGTGCAGGGCTTCGTGCTCGCCATGGCGCTGCTCTACGTCGCCCTCAACCTCCTGATCGACCTCGCCTACGGGCTGATCGACCCCCGCGTGAGGCTGGAGTCATGAGCAACCTCGACGTCTCAGCCGCGCTGCCGCAGCCGCTCCCGGAGCCCGCCCCGGCCGTGATCGAACAGCCCGCGCGGCCCGCCGCCGGCTTCGCCGCCGGCCTCGGCCACGCCCGCTACGTCGCGACCTCGAACCCCGTCACCGGCTTCGCCTTCGCGCTATTCTTCGTGATCGCGCTCGCCGCGATCCTCGGACCCTGGATCGCGCCCTACGATCCCCTCGCCTCCGACACCGCGGCGGCGCTGCAGCCTCCCTCCGCGGCGCACTGGTTCGGCACCGACCAGATCGGGCGGGACATCTTCTCCCGCGTGCTGGTCGCGACCCGGCTCGACCTGACGATCGCGATCTGCTCGGTCGCGCTGGTGTTTGCGCTCGGCGGCTTCGCCGGCGTCTGCGCCGGCTTCTTCGGGGGCTGGACCGACCGCGTCATGAGCCGCGTCAGCGACACCATCATGGCCTTCCCGCTGTTCGTGCTGGCCATGGGCATCGTCGCGGCGCTCGGCAACACGGTGACCAACATCGTCATCGCCACCGCGATCGTGAATTTCCCGCTGTACCAGCGCATCGCCCGGGCGGAGGCCAACGTGCGCCGCGACGCCGGCTTCGTGCAGGCGGCCCGGCTCACCGGCAACTCCGAGATGCGCATCCTGATGACGCAGATCCTGCCGAACATCATGCCGATCATGGCGGTGCAGATGTCGCTGACCATGGGCTACGCCATCCTGAACGCGGCCGGCCTCTCGTTCATCGGCCTCGGCGTGAAGCCGCCGACCCCCGAGTGGGGGATCATGGTCGCCGAGGGCGCCGGCTTCATCATCTCCGGCGAGTGGTGGATCGCGCTGTTCCCCGGGCTCGCGCTGATGATCGCCGTGTTCTGCTTCAATCTGCTCGGCGACGGCCTGCGCGACATCATCGACCCGCAGCGGAGGACGTGAGGCATGACCGCTCTGTTGGACGTTAAGGCCCTCACTGTCGAGTTCGCCACTCGTAACGGCGTGGTGCAGGCGGTGAGGAGCGTCGACCTGGAGGTCGGGCGCGGGGAGACCGTCGGGGTCGTCGGCGAGTCCGGCTCAGGCAAGTCCGTCACCTCCTACGCCGTGATGCGGATCCTCGACCGCGCCGGCCGGATCGCGGACGGCTCGGTCGCCTTCTCCGGCGTCGATCTCCGCGCCGCGAGCGAGCGGCAGATGACAGACGTGCGCGGCCGCGAGATCTCGATGATCTTCCAGAACCCACGCATGGCGCTGAACCCGATCCGCAAGGTCGGCCGCCAGATCGAGGACGTGCTGCGCCGCCACGCGCAGGCGGGCTCCATGGACGCCAGGGCCAAGGCGATCGAGATGCTGGAGCAGGTCAAGATCGCGCGGCCGGAGGAGCGCTATCACGCCTATCCGTTCGAACTGTCGGGCGGCATGTGCCAGCGCATCGTGATCGCGCTGGCGCTCGCCTGCCGGCCGCAACTGCTGATCGCGGACGAACCGACCACCGGCCTCGACGTCACCACCCAGAAGGCGGTGCTGGATCTGGTGACGGAGCTGACGCGGGCGCGCGGCATGTCCACCATCCTGATCACCCATGACCTCGGCCTCGCCGCCGCCTACTGCGACAAGGTCGTGGTGATGAGGAAGGGCGAAGTGGTCGAGACCGCGCCTGCCCGCCAGGTCTTCGTCGCGCCCGCCCACGACTACACGCGGCGGCTGATGCGGGCGACGCCGCGGCCGGGCTCGACGCTCCGCGGCCTGCTGCCGCCGGAGAGCGCGACGCCGGCGAACCCGCGCGCCTCCGTGACCGGCGACGTGCTGCTCAAGGTCGAGGGGCTGGTGAAGGAGTACCCGCGCCAAGGCGCCTCCAAGACCTGGGCCCAGATGTTCGGTCGCGGCGCGCCCGCGGGCGACCAGGCGCCGTTCCGCGCCGTCGACGGGCTCTCGTTCGAAATCCGCCGCGGCGAGAGCCTCGGCCTCGTGGGGGAGAGCGGCTGCGGCAAGTCCACCACCTCCATGATGGTGATGCGGCTGCTCGATCCGACCTCGGGGAGGATCACGCTCGGAACCGACGACATCGGCTCGATCCCGGCGAAAAGCTTCGCGTCGTCCCCACATCGTCGGCGCATCCAGATGGTGTTTCAGGACCCGACCGACAGCCTGAACCCACGGTTCACTGCGGCGCGCGCCATCGCCGATCCCTTGATGCGCATGGGCGCGCTGGAGGGCCGCGACGCGGTCCGCGCCCGCTGCGAAGAGCTCGCGGCGCTTGTCGGGCTGCCGCTCGACCTGCTCGATCGCTTCCCGCACCAGATGTCCGGCGGCCAGAAGGCGCGCGTCGGCATCGCCCGCGCCATCGCGCTCGATCCGGAGCTGGTCATCCTCGACGAGCCGACCGCGGCGCTCGACGTCTCGGTCCAGGCGGTGGTGCTCAACCTGCTCGACGACCTCAAGGCGAGGCTCGGGATGAGCTACCTGTTCGTGAGCCACGACCTTCACGTGGTCCGGCTGCTCTGCGACCGCGTCATCGTCATGCGGCAGGGCGCGGCCGTCGAGCAGGGATCCGCGAAGGCGGTGCTCGAGACCCCGCAGGCCGCCTACACGCGCGAGCTCACCGCCGCGATCCCGCACCCGCCGGCGTGAGGGGCGCGTCGAATGGAAACGCGCCGTCGCGCCGCGCGGCGGCATGCACATCACTTCAGCGGCCTCGATTTCAGGAGCGCGCCATGACGACCAAACTTTCCGAGCTCGCCTTCGATCTCGCCTCGCTCAAGGCGGCCTACGCCGAGGGGCTCGATCCCGTCGCCGTGGTCGACGAGGTCTACGACCGGATCGAGGCGCGGAACGATCCCGGCGTCTTCATCTCGCTGGTCGACCGGGAGACCGCGCGCGCGGCGGCCCGCGCGCTCGGGCCGAAGCCCGACGGGCGGCCGCTCTGGGGCGTTCCGTTCGGCATCAAGGACAGCATCGACTTCGCCGGCCTCCCCACCACCGCGGCCTGCCGAGAGTTCGCCTACGAGCCGGCGCGTCACGCCCCCTCCGTCGAGCGCACGCTTGCGGCCGGCGCGATCGCGATCGGCAAGACCAACCTCGACCAGTTCGCGACCGGCCTCGTCGGCGTGCGCACGCCCTACCCCATCCCGCGCAACACGGTCGATCCGACGCTCGTGCCGGGCGGCTCCAGCTCGGGATCAGCGGTCGCGGTCGCGGCGGGGCTCGTGCCCTTCACGCTCGGCACCGACACGGCGGGCTCAGGCCGCGTGCCGGCGGGGCTCAACAACATCGTTGGCGTGAAGCCGACCGTCGGCCTGACGCCCACCAGCGGCGTGGTCTACTCGGTGCGGCTGGTCGACGGCGTGACGGTGTTCGCGCAGACCGTCGACGACGGCTACGCGGTGCTTGGCGTCATCGGCGGCTACGACCCGGACGACGGGTTCTCGCGCGACATGGCCGTGCCGCCGCTGGGGCCGCTTCCGCCCCGGACGCGCGTCGCAATCCCCGACGCCGCAAGCCGTCGCTTCGGCGGGAACGCCGCGGCGGAGGCGGCCTTCGACGGCACGCTCGCCGACGTACGGGCGCTCGGCGGCGAGACCGTGGAGATCGACTTCGAGCCCTACTTCGCGGTCGCGCGGATGCTCTACGAGGGGTCCTGGGTCGCCTCGCGCTATCACCAGATCCGCGACTTTATCGAAGCCTCGCCCGAGGCCCTGCACCCGGTCACCCGCGAGATCATCGAGGGCGCGCGGACGTTCTCCGCCGCCGACGCCTATGGCGACGTTTACCGCCTGCTGGAGCTGCGCCGGGAGCTCGGCCGCGTCTGGGACAAGGTCGACTGCATGCTGGTCCCGACCTTTCCCCGCGCCCACACGGTTGAGGCGGTGCTGGCGGACCCGATCTCGCTCAACAGCGAGCTCGGAACCTACACCAACTTCGTCAACCTGCTGGACTACTGCGCCCTGGCCGTGCCCGGCCGGCCGCGCGCCGACGGCATTCCCGCCGGCGTCACCCTCATCGGGCCCGCCGGCGCGGACGGGAGGCTCGCGGCGCTCGGGGCTGCGATCCATGCGGCGGGCGGCGTCGCGATCGGCGCGCTCGGGCGCCCGGCGCCGCAGCCGGTTGTCCGGCCGGCCGTCGCGGAAGCCGGCGAGATCGAGATCGTCGTCGTCGGCGCGCACCTCTCCGGCATGGCGCTGAACGGCGAGCTCCTGAAGCGCGGGGGGCGCTTTCTGCGCGCCGTCGCGACGGCGCCGCTCTACCGGCTGCACCTGCTCGACGGCGCGACGCCGCGGCCCGGGTTGCTGCGCGTCGCCGACGGCTCCGGAGCGGCGATCGAAACCGAGGTCTGGGCGCTGCCGGCCGCAAGCTTCGGGCCCTTCGTCGCCGGGATCCCGTCGCCGCTCGGCGTCGGGACGCTTCGGCTCGGCGACGGGACGAGCGCGCTCGGCTTCCTCGTGGAGGCGGCCGGCGCCGCGGGCGCGCCGGACATCACCTCGTTCGGCGGCTGGCGCGCCTATGCGCGCTCGCTGAAGGCGGCCTGACCTCAGGCGGCCGGGGTCGGAACCTGCCGGCCCGCGCGCTTCTCCTGCGCGCCGGTCTCGGCCGACTGGCGCTTCAGCTCCTCGACGAAAGCGTCGACATGGGGCGCGTCGCCCTTCAGCCGGCGCGTCGCCACGAAGTGCTGGGAGTCGAAGCCGTAGCTCTCGGCCTTGAGCGCCTTCATTCGGCCGCGCGAGGCCCAGTCGTCGCCGATGTGGCGTGGCAGATAGCCGATGAAGCGGCCGGACAGGATCAGCATGGCCTGGGCCTCCATGTGCAGGATGGAGCCGCTCGCCCGCGGGTGGTTGACCCGGTAGAGATCGTCGAGGTGCCGGTAGCGCCGGACCGAGAACAGCGCCGCCTCGATGTCGGCGTGGCGGATGTCCTTCATCCCGAAAAGCGGATGCCCCGCGCCGCAGTAGAGCGCGTGCGGCTCCCGGCAGAGCGGGGTGTAAGCGACGCCCGGCGCCTTCTGGGAGAACGGGCCGATGATGACGTCGCGCCGCCCGTCCATCAGCGCCTGCTCGAGCTCGAGCGGCGTGCCGAGCTCGAGGTCGACGAACACCTCCGAGGCGTAGTCCATGTAGCGGCTGAAGGCCGTCTGCAGGCCGAGCTTCGCGTTCGTCACCACGCCGTCGATGATGCCGACGCGCAGGCGTCCGACGAGGCGTTGGCGGTCGCTGCCGACGCGGTTCTGGAAGGCGTCGATGTCCTCGAACAGGCGCTTCGCCGCGGCGTAGGTTGACTGCCCGAACGGCGTCAGCCGGAAGCCCGCGCGGCCGCGTTCGCAAAGCTGGCCGCCCATGTTGCGCTCCAGCGCCGCGAGGTGCGTCGAGAGCGTGGACTGCGACAGGTTCAGGACCACCTGCGCGTCCGCGAAGCTGCCGGCCTCCGCCAGCGCCACGAACACGCGCAGCAGCCGCAGATCGATGTTGTCCAGCCGGCGCATGCGATGCCGCTCCCCGTCGTTCGCCAGTAGGCGATCTTACATCGACATTCCTCGATGTAAGATTTCAACATTCATGATTTTCGTCGATATGAATTCGCGCAAGCATCCGGCCATCGTCCCCGCCCGGAGCTTCCCCGCATGACGCGCATCACGATCGCCGCCGCATTGTCGCTCGCCGTCCTCGCCGGGACGGCCCACGCTGCGGACAACAAGATCCGCGTGCTGGCCCCGACCTGGACCGGCTACGCGCCGGTCTTCGTCGCCATCGACAAGGGCTACTTCAAGGAGCTCGGGATCGACGTCGAGATGCGGTTCGAGGACGACCGCTCGAACGTGCTCGCCGCCATGACGCGCGGCGACGTCGAAGTCGACATGCGCACCGTCGGCGAGCACCAGGGCCGCCCGCGCGACGCCTCCACCCCGGGCGTCATCATCGGCACCATCGACATGTCGGTCGGCGGCGACGGCGTGATCGCCGACGGCAAGATCGGCTCGGTCAAGGAGCTGAAGGGCAAGACGGTCGCGATCGAGCCCAACATTCCGGCCCGCCTGCTGCTGCAGCTCGCGCTGAAGAAGGAGGGCCTGACCCTCGACGACCTGAAGATCAAGGAGATCATGACGCAGGACACCGTGGCGGTGTTCGCGGACAGCTCCATCGACGCGATCGGCACCTACGAGCCGGTGATGTCGCAGGCGCTCTCCTCGCAGACCCAGCGCAACGGCAAGCTGCTGATCTCGTCCAAGGACAGCGACATCGTCGTCGACATCATCGACGTGCGCCAGGACGACCTGAAGAAGAACCCGGTGAAGTACCAGCACTTCCTCACGGGCATCTTCAAGGCGATCGACCTCTACAAGAGCGACCCGGCCGAGTTCATCAAGCTGGCGGCGCCGCACTACAACCTGAGCGACAAGGAGGTGAAGGAAATCTTCGACACCAGTCTTGAGTTCACCGACAAGGCGGCGGCCGCGGCGATGCTCGGGACGCCCGAGAAGCCGGGCAAGCTCTACGAGATCTTCGACACCGTCATGCAGCTCAACCTCGACTACAAGTCGGCGGACGTGAAGCTCGACGCCAAGCAGCAGATCGACCCGTCGGTCATGGCCGCGATCTCCGGCGCGAAGTGAGCGCGGTGGCGGAGACGATCTCCCGGCCCGAGGCCGCCGCGCCCCCTGCGGCGGCCTCGGCGGCGGCGCGCCCCCGGAAGCGCGCCACCCGCGGGCTTCTGCGGCTCAGGACGCCGCTGCCGCGGGGATGGGGCCCGACGATCGCGGTCGGCGCCAGCGTCGCGATCGTGCTGGCCTGGGAATTCGTCGCCCGCCTCGGGCTCACCACGCCGCTGTTCTTCCCCTCCCCCACCGCGATCCTCTCCGCCATGGCGAGGATGATCTCGGACCAGCACCTGCTCTGGCACGCCTGGGTCTCCACGCTCCGCGTCTGGGGCGCCTTCTTGCTGGCGGCGGTGCTCGCCATCCCGATCGGCGTCGCGATGAGCGGCTACCGCGTGGTTGGCGCGGCGCTGGAGCCTGCGATCGACTTCATCCGCTATCTGCCGGTTCCGGCGCTGGTGCCGCTCGCGATCATCTGGTTCGGCGTCGGCGAGGAGACCAAGATCTTCCTGCTGTGGCTCGGCACCTTCTTCCAGCTGGTGCTGCTGGTCGCCGACGACATGCGGCGCGTGCCGCAGGAGTACGTCGAGATCGCCTACACCGTCGGCGCGAACGAGGGCCAGGTGCTGAAGGACGTCGCCTTCCGCGCCATGCTGCCGGGGCTCGTCGACAACCTGCGCATCACCCTCGGCTGGTGCTGGACCTACCTGATCATCGCCGAGATCGTGGCGGCGGACTCCGGCCTCGGCTTCGTGATCTGGGCGGCGCGCCGCTACATGAAGACGCCCGAAGTGATGGCCGGCGTCGTGCTGATCGGCGTCATCGGCCTCGCCACCGACCAGCTGCTGCGGCTCATCCACCGCCGCGCCTTCCGGTATCTGTGAGGGCGCGGCCGTGACGCATCTTCAGTTCGATCAGGTCACCAAGAGCTTCGGCGCCGTGCCGGTGGTCGAGACCCCGTTCAACCTTGCGATCGACCGGCACGAGTTCGTGGTGTTCCTCGGCCCCTCGGGCTGCGGCAAGACCACCCTGATGCGCATGATCGGCGGGCTCGACCAGCCGACCTCCGGAGAGATTCGGCTCGAGGGCGAGCCGGTCGGCGCGCCGGACCGGCGCCGAGGCATGGTGTTCCAGTCCTACTCGTCGTTCCCCTGGCTCACCGTCGCGCAGAACGTCGCCTTCGGGCTGAAGTACCGCAACGACCTCTCCGAGCAGGAGAAGGCCGTCCGCGCCGAACGCTACCTCGACCTCGTCGGCCTCTACGAGTTCTCCGACCACTTCCCGAGCCAGGTCTCCGGCGGGATGCGGCAGCGCATCGCGATCGCCCGCACGCTCGCGGCCGGCGCCGACGTGCTGCTGATGGACGAGCCCTTCGGCGCGCTCGACGCCCTCCGGCGCGAGCAGCTCCAGACCGAACTGCGACGCATTCAGCGGCGCGACGCCAAGACCATCGTGTTCGTCACCCATGACGTGGAGGAGGCGCTGTTCCTGGCCGACCGCGTAGTGGTGTTCTCGAAACGTCCGACCCGGATCGTCGCCGAGATCGACGTCCGCAGCCGGCTCGGCGAGGAGCGGTCGCTGGAGATCCGCGACGGCGAGGACTTCTTCGCTCTCCGGCGCGAGACCATCGGCCTGGTGCGCGCGGCGGCGGGAGACGAACTGTGAACCTCGAGGGGCTCGCCGGCCGCACGGTCGTCGTCACCGGCTCCAGCCGCGGCATCGGGCTCGGCATCGCCCGCGCCTTCTCCGCCGCCGGCGCCGAGCTGATCATGCTCGCCGACGACCCGGCGATCCATGAGGAGGCGCAACGCCTCGGCGCCCGCGGCCATGAGGTCGACGTCACGCGATCGGCCGAGGTCGAGGCCTTCGCCGCCGCGCTGCCGAAGCTCGACGTTCTGGTGAACAACGCGGGCTACGAGCGCCTGACGCCGCTCGACGACGCCAGCGCCGCGAACGAGGCGACCTTCCGCCGGATCCTCGAGATCAACGTCACCGGCATGTTTCTGATGACCCGGGCGCTGCTGCCGAAGCTCTCGTCCGGCGGACGGGTCATCAACACCGCCTCGGTCTGGTCGCGCACCGCGGAAGCGGCGTTCGGCGGCTACGTCGCGTCGAAGCACGCGGTCATCGGCCTCACCAAGACCTGGGCGAAGGAGCTCGGGCCGCGCGGGATCACCGTCAACGCGGTGTGTCCGGGCTGGGTGCGGACCGAGGCTTCGCTGCGCTCGCTCCAGCGCATGTCCGAGCGCTCGGGAACTCCGGAGGAGGCTCTGCTCGACGGCGTCGTGGCCGCGCAGGCGCTGCCGGGCTTCATGGAGCCGGAGGACGTCGCCGGCCCCTACCTGTTCCTCGCCTCCGACCTGGCGGCGAGCGTGACGGGGCAGAGCCTCGGCGTCGACCGTGGAGAAGCGCCGTGGTGAATGGGCACGCAGGCCTGAAGGTGGTGGTGACCGGCGCCTCAAGCGGCATCGGCCGCGCGGGCGCCCTGCGGCTGGCGGAGGCCGGGGCCAAGGTCGCCGGGATCGATCTGTCGCCCGCCGACGCGCCGTTCCTCACGATCACCGCCGACGTCTCGGACGAGGCCGACATGATCGCCACCATGGCCGAGGCGGCGGAGTCGCTCGGCGGGATCGACGCCGTGGTGAACTGCGCCGGCGTCTACCGCGGCTCCCCCCTCGCGGCGTTCGACTTCGCCGCCTTCGACCTGATGGTCGCCGTGAACCTTAGGGGCCTCATCCTGTCCGCGCGGGAGGCGCTGAAGCATTTCGGGCCCGAGGGCGGCAAGATCGTCAACGTGGCCTCCGAGCTCGGCTATCTCGGCCGCGCCGGCGCCTCCGGCTACTGCGCGACCAAGGGCGCGGTGCTGGCGCTGACGCGCTCCTGGGCGCGCGAGCTCGGCCCCCGCGTGCTGGTCAACGCCATCGCGCCGGGCCCGGTCGACACCCCGCTGCTCGACGCCGGCGCGATGTCCCCCGAGGAGCTCGCGGTCGAGACCCGCAACCCGCTCAACCGCATCGGCCAGCCGCACGAGCTGACCGAGGCGATCCTGTTCCTCACCAGCCGCCACACGACGTTCATGACGGGCCAATGCGTCAGCGTCGACGGCGGCGCCGCGATGCACTGAAGGATCCCATGGTCGACAGCGTTTTCATGTCCGAGCTGAGCTGGCCGGAGTTCGAGAGCAAGATCGCCGGGGGCGCCCCCGTGTTCCTGCCGCTCGGCGCGACCGAGCAGCATGGGCCGCACCTGCCGCTCGGCGTCGACGTGGTGCTCCCGACCGGCGTCTGCGAGCGCGTGGCGCGTGAGGTCGGCGGGCTCGTCGCCCCGACGATCCCCTACGGCTACAAGTCGATGCCGCGCTCGGGCGGGGGCGAGCTGTTTCCCGGCACGGTCAGCCTCGACGCCAACACCTTCTCCCTCGTGGTGCGCGACGTCATCCGCGGCCTCGGCCATCACGGCGTCCGCCGCATCGTGCTGGTGGTCGGCCATTTCGAGAACGCCTGGCCCTCGGTCGAGGGCCTCGACCTCGGCCTGCGCGAGCTTCGCCGCGACGGGATCGCCGACATGCAGGCGATGCGCTTCGAGTACTGGGACTTCGTGCGGCGCGAGACGCTCGACCGCCTGTTCCCGGACGGCTTCCCCGGCACCGAGCTGGAGCACGCGAGCCTGCTCGAAACGTCGCTGATGATGCTGCTGTGTCCGGAGCTGGTGGAGATCGACAAGGCGCCGACCGACGGTCCGGCGAAGTTCCCGACCTACGACCGCTTCCCGGTGCCCAAGGGCTTCGTGCCGGCCTCGGGCGTGCTCGCGATTGCGCAGGGATCCACGGCCGAGAAGGGCCAATGGCTGATGGACGACCACGTCGCCCTGATCTCCGCCGCCGTCCGAAAGGAATTCGGGCTCTGATCCAAGGGAGCGCCGCGATGACACGCACGTCCCTATCCGTCGAGGACGTCCGCGAGGCCGTTTTCCAGGCCGCCGCGCTGCCTCTCTCGCGCGCGGTGACGCTGCCGCCGGAGACCTATATCGACCCCGGATTCTTCGCCCACGAGGCGGAGATGGTGCTCGCGCGCGGCTGGATCTGCCTCGCTCACGTCTCGCAGCTCAAGAAGCCTGGGGACTATCTCCGCCTCGACGTCCTGGGAGAGCCGATGGTCGTCATCCGGGGCCGGGACGGAGACATGCGCGTTCTCTCGCGCGTCTGTCCGCATCGTGGCGCCGATATACTCCACCCCGTCTTCGGCGGCGGCGAAGAGGGCAATGAACCTATCCTCGTTTGCCCGTACCACCGCTGGTCCTTCGAGGCCGACGGAGCGCTCAAGGGCTGCCCGGAGATGCAGAAGGCGGAAGGCTTCGAGAAGGCGGACTGGCGGCTCGCGCCGTTCCGCGCCGAGATCTGGCACGGCTTCGTTTTCGTGAACATCTCCGGCGACGCAGCTCCGGTCGCCGAGCTCTACGCCGGCTTCGGAGACGCCATCGCGCCGTGGAGCGCGGCCGAGATGGAGGTCGTCATCGAGTTGAAGTGGGACTGCGACTTCAACTGGAAAGTCATGGTGGAGAACTGGATCGAGTCCTACCACCACCTCGGCATACACCACCATACGCTCAACACGTCCATGCCGGCCGCCATGACCTGGACGGAGCCGGAGCAGGGCCACTTCATCCGCTGCCATCTGCCATTCAACGAGAAGACGAGGCGCGCGACCGAGGAGGCGGCGGCCCGCGACGCGGCGCTCGACGGCTTCAAGCCGGTTCCCGGCCTGCCGGTCGACCGGCAGACCGAGTGGGGCCTCTATCTCGGCCTGCCCTGCTTCATGCTGCTGACCGCGCGCGACCGGGTCATCTGGTACAGGCTGCTGCCGCAGGCGGAGGATCGCTGCGCGCTGCTCACGACGACGCTCGTGACGAAGGCGGCGATGACG
Organism: Methylopila sp. Yamaguchi; assembly: GCF_002897035.1. Lineage (GTDB taxonomy): Bacteria > Pseudomonadota > Alphaproteobacteria > Rhizobiales > Methylopilaceae > Methylopila. The sequence goes on along the minus strand of NZ_BAUX01000019.1, from coordinate 45,593 downwards.
GACCCGGACTACGCCGCCACCCTCGAAGCCGAGACGAGGATGCTGCGCGACTTCCATGTCGAGGACATGCAGGTCAACGCCGCCATGCAAGCGGGCCTGCGCTCCTCCAAGGTCGTGCGCGGCCGCCTCAGCCATCTCGAAGAGCCCATCTGGCATATCCAACGCTATCTCTCGCGCCGCCTGCGCGAGAGCGAACCGAGGCGTCCGGCATGAAATCTCCCAACGACGGGCTCCCGCAGCCGCTCGATTCCGGAACGGTGCCGCGGTTCGCAGGCATGCCGACCTTCATGCGCCTGCCTGTGATGACGCCGGAGGAGGTGGACGTCGCGATCGTCGGCGTGCCGTTCGACATCGCGGTGACCAACCGTCCGGGCACGCGGCACGGGCCGCGGGAGCTCCGCAACCAGTCCTCGCTGATGCGGCGTTTCCATCACGTCACGAACCGCTCGCCTTATGACCTGGCGCGGGTCGCGGATTGCGGCGACGCGCCGGTGCACCCGCTCGACCTGATGGAAAACCTGAGCCTCATCGAGGGCTTCTACCGCCGCATTCGCGACGCCGGCGCCATCCCGCTGACCGGCGGCGGGGACCACCTCATCACGCTGCCCATCCTGCGCGGCCTCAATCGCGGCGAACCCGTCGGCCTGATCCAGTTCGACGCGCACTCCGACACCTACGACGAGTTCTTCGGCCAGAAGTACAATCACGGCACCCCCTTCCGCCGCGGCGTCGAGGAGGGGCTGATCGATCCGAAGCGGTTCGTGCAGATCGGCATCCGCGGCTCCATCGGCGATCCGCGCAACTTCGACTTCGCCAGAGACGCCGGCGTCCGCACGATCTTCATGGAGGAATTCGTCGCCCGCGGCGTCGACGACGTCATGGCGGAGGCGCGCGAGATCCTCGGCGACAAGCCGACCTACGTCAGCTTCGACATCGACGGGATCGACCCCTCCCAGGCGCCGGGCACCGGCACGCCCGAGATCGGCGGCTTCACCACCCGCGAGGCGCAGGCGATGGTCCGCAAGCTCGCCGGCCTCAATGTCATCGGAGCGGACCTGGTCGAGGTCGCGCCGCCCTTCGACCCCTCCGGTCTCACCGCAATGACAGGCGCGACGATCATGTTCGAAGAGCTGTGCGTGATCGCCGACAGTCTGGCGGCGCGCCGCGGCTGAGAGGACGTTGGGCAGCGACGACGCTCTGAATCCCGCCGTCGTTCCGGGCTTGTCCCGGAACCCATGATCCCGCCGACCGAGAATGATCTCCAGCGAGGGGATTATGGGCCCCGGCACTTCGGCCGGGGCGACGGCGAGCTTGAAAAGGGCGGTTCGCCGCCCGATCCCAAACCACAAGGACCCTGCGCCATGGCTCATGGCTACGACGCCGGACGGCTCGACCTCCCCTTCGTGGGGGTCGCGACCTTCGGCAAATACCCGCTCTGCCTCGACTGGGACCGGCTGGACGCGGACGTCGCCATCCTCGGCGCGCCGTTCGACCTCGGCACGCAGTGGCGGTCGGGCGCCCGGTCGGGCCCGCGCGCGATTCGCGAGGCTTCGACGCTCTTCGCCTTCGGCCACGCCGGCGCCTACGACCACGAGGACGACGTCGTCTACCTGCCCGCGGGGCAGGCGCGAATCGTCGACGTCGGCGACGCTGACATGGTCCATACCGACACGCTGCAGAGCCACGCCAACATCGAGGCTGCGGTGCGGAAGATCCTGAAGGCGGGCGCGTTGCCGGTGACGCTCGGCGGCGACCACTCAGTCAACATCCCCTGCATCGCCGCGTTCTCGGACGAGGAGCCGATCCACCTTATCCAGGTCGACGCCCATCTCGACTTCGTCGACGAGCGGCACGGCGTCCGCTACGGCCACGGCAACCCGATGCGGCGCGCGGCCGAACGCCCTTACGTCACCGGCCTCACCCAGCTCGGCATCCGCAACGTCTCCTCCACCGCCCGCGAAGGCTACGAGGACGCCCGGGCGATGGGCTCCGACATCCTGTCGGTGCGCCAGATCCGCAAGCTCGGCGTGGACGCCGTGCTCGAGCGCATCCCTGCGGCCAAGCGCTACTACCTCACGATCGACATCGACGGATTCGACCCTTCGATCGCGCCCGGCACCGGCACCCCGAGCCACGGCGGCTTCACCTACTACGAGGTGCTGGAGCTGCTCGACGGGATCACCAAGCGCGGAACGGTGGTCGGCGTCGACCTCGTCGAAGTCGCCCGCGAGTACGATCCCGCGGGCGTAACCTCGATCCTTGCGGCGCAGGTGCTGCTGAACCTGATCGGCCGCATCCTGCACAACCGCTGAGGCGCTCTCGGACGCCTCAGAGCACCGCCTGGCCGCCCGCCACGGTGATCAGCGCGCCGGAGGTGTAGCTCGACTCGTCGGAGGCGAGCATGACGTAGGCCGAGGCGAGCTCGGCCGGCTGGCCGGGGCGCCCCATGGGGGTCTTGGAGCCGAAGGTCTCGACGGCCTCGGGCGGCATGCCGGCGGGAATGAACGGCGTCCAGATCGGCCCAGGCAGCACGGCGTTCACGCGGATTCCGCGCTCGCCCAGCAGGCCGGCGAGACCAAGCGTCATGTTGGCGATCGCGCCCTTGGTCGCGGCGTAGGGCAGCAGCATCGGCGTCGGATCCTTGGAGTTGATGGACGCCGTGTTGATGATCGAGCCGCCGGCGCCCATGCGCGCCACGGAGAGCTGGGCCAGGTGGAAATAGGCGTGGACGTTGACCGCGAAAGTCTTCTCCCACTCCTCGAGCGTGATCTCCTCGATCGACTGATAGGGCTTCTGGTAGGCGGCGTTGTTGACGAGCACGTCGAGGCCCCCGAGTTCGGAGACGGCGCGCTCCACGATCTCCGCGCGGAAGCCGGCGTCGCCGACGTCGCCCGGCAGCATCACCGCCTTGCGGCCCGCCTCTTCGATGAGCGCGCGGCAGGCGGCGGCGTCCTCCGCCTCGTCCGGAAGGTGGACGATCACGAGGTCTGCTCCCTCGCGGGCGAAGGCGATCGCGACGGCGAGGCCGATGCCGCTGTCGCCGCCGGTGATGATCGCCTTTTTGCCCGCAAGGCGGTCAGAGCCGCGGTAGCTGGTCTCGCCATGGTCCGGCTTGGGGTTCATGCCGGAGGTCTTGCCGGGAAAGGACTGCGACTGCCGGGGGAACGGCGGGGTGGGATAGGTCATGGTCTGCTCCTGTCGTCGGGAGCGAAACGACCTCGGCGGCGGTTTGTTCGCCTTCGCCTGCGGTTTGTCGCCCGGCGGCGTCAGGCCGCCGCGGGGCCGACGATCATCGTTCGCGCCCAGACAAGCGCCATGGCGTGTCGCGCCAGCGCGTGCAGACCGTCACGCTGCGCCAGCGTCAGGCCGCCGGGCCGTGGAACGCCGTCGCCGACGCAGACGGTCCCGATCATCTGGCCGGAGGGCGTACGCATGGCGACGCCCGCATAGAAGCGGCAGAACGGCGCGTGGGTCACCACGCCCTTGTGGCGGAACCGCTCGTCCGCCGCGAGATTGTCGACCACGAGTTCGTCGAGGTCGTTCTCGACCATGTACGAGCAGATGGCGTCGTTCCACGCGACCTCCTCGATACCGACGCCGATATGCGCCTTGTACCAATGCCGCTCGGCGTCGGCGAAGCTGACCACCGCCTGTCCCGCCTGGCACAGCACGCCGGCGAGCCGCGCGATGTCGTCGAACCGCGGCTCCGGCGGGGTGTCCAGAACCCCGTAAGCCCGGAGGGCGGCGATTCGAGCGGAGGCGTCGGCCATCTGGCCCTTCTGTCGGCGCCGTTGGGTTCGGTCCTGAGACCGCGGCGCGCGGTCGGCGGATAGGAGGGCGCGCGATGCGCGGAAGGCCTCCGGTATGTAGCTAGACGCCGAAAATCGACCAGCCCGTGCGCTTCACAAGCGCTTCAAGCGCGATGCGTCCGAGGTGCGAGTTTCCGGAGGCGTCGAGGCCCGGCGACCAGACCGCGATCGACGCCTTTCCCGGCGCCACCGCGAGGATGCCGCCGCCGACCCCGCTCTTGCCCGGCAGGCCCACGCGGTAGGCGAAATCGCCCGAGCCGTCGTAGTGCCCGCAGGTCAGCATGATTGCGTTGATGCGGCGCGCGCGCTCCGGCGTCACCACCGAACGCCCGGTCGAAGGCTGTACGCCGGAGTGCGCCAGGAAGCGGCCGGCCATCGCCAACTGCCGGCAGGACATCGCGATGGCGCAGTGGTGGAAGTAGACGCCCAGCGTGTAGTCGACCGGGTTCTCGATCACCCCGAACGACTTCATGTAGTTCGCGAGCGCGGCGTTGCGGAAGCCGGTCCGCTGCTCAGACGCCGCCACCGCTTCGTCGATCGCGATGGTGTCGTCGTCGGCCAGGAACTGCATGAAGCGCAGGATCTCGCCCAGCGCCTCCCGGGGCTGGTGGCCGGAGACGATGGCGTCGGTGACGGCGATGGCGCCGGCGTTGATGAAGGGATTGCGCGGCACGCCCTGCTCGCGCTCCAGCTGAACGATCGAGTTGAACGGACTGCCCGAGGGCTCACGGCCTACCCGCCGCCACAGCCGGTCGCCCGCCTTGCCGAGCGCCAGCGTCAGGGTGAACACCTTCGAGACGCTCTGGATCGAAAACGGCGCGTCGCTATCGCCGCCGGCGCTTACCCGGCCGTCGGCGTCGATGACGACCATGCCGAAAGCCGACGGATCGACCCGCGCAAGTTCGGGAATGTAGGTCGCGACCTCGCCGCGGTCCGGCCGCCGACGCATCTCGTCGGCGAGCTCCTGCACGATCAGGTCAAGGTCGGGGCGTAGGCTCATGGGGGAAGCTTGAACGAATTTACAGGCGCAGGCGCGGGTTTATTGGAGACGCTCCGAGCGACATCCGCGCGCAGCCCAAAACGAAGAGCGCCCCGGCTCGGGAGCCGGGGCGCTCGATGATCTGTCATGGGGCGGCGCGGGGGTCCACCCCCCGCATCCGCATAGCCGGTCATTCCGCCGGGACGAGCGCCGGAGCGGGAGACGCGGCTTCGAGCGCGGTCGGCTCGCCGGCGAGCGCGGCCCGCAGCTTGTCCGCGTCGAGTTCGCCTTCCCAACGGGCCACCACGATGGTCGCCACAGCGTTGCCGACGAGGTTCGTCAGAGCGCGGCACTCGGACATGAAACGGTCGATGCCGAGGATCAGCGCCATGCCGGCGACCGGCACGGAGGGAACAACCGACAGCGTCGCGGCGAGCGTGATGAAGCCCGCGCCGGTGATGCCGGCGGCGCCCTTGGAGCTCAGCATCGCGACGAGCAGCAGCAGCACCTGGTCGGCGAGGCTGAGCTCGATGCCGGTCGCCTGCGCGATGAACAGCGCGGCCAGCGTCATGTAGATGTTGGTGCCGTCGAGGTTGAACGAGTACCCGGTGGGGATGACGAGCCCGACCACCGACTTGCGGCAGCCCGCGCGCTCCATCTTCTCCATCAGCGTGGGCAGCGCGGCTTCCGAGGACGAGGTGCCGAGCACCAGCAGCAGCTCCTCCTTGATGTAGCGGAGCAGCGCAAGGATCGAGAAGCCGTTGTAGCGGGCGACCGCGCCGAGCACGATGAACACGAACAGCAGCGACGTCAGGTAGAAGGTGCCGACGAGCATCGCGAGGTTCGCGACCGAGCCGATGCCGTACTTGCCGATGGTGAAGGCCATTGCGCCGAAGGCGCCGATCGGGGCGGCCTTCATCAGGATCGAGACCAGCTTGAACATCGCCTGCGACAGCGAGACGAGGACGGTCATCACCGGCTCGCCCTTGTCGCCGACCGCGCCCAGCGCGATGCCGAACAGGACCGCGAAGAACAGCACCTGCAGGATGTCGCCCGAGGCGAGCGCGCTGACCGGCGTGTTGGGAATGATGTTGGTGAGGAAGCCGACGATCGTCGTGTCGTGGGCCTTGGCGGCGTAGTCGGCGACCGCCTTCGGGTCGAGCGAGGCCGGGTTGATGTTGAGGCCGGCGCCCGGCTGCACGACGTTGCCCACGACGAGACCGATGATCAGCGCCAGCGTCGAGAAGGTGAGGAAGTAGAGCATGGCCTTGCCGGCGACGCGACCGACCTTGCCCATGTCCCGCATGCCGGCGATGCCGGTCACGACGGTGAGGAAGATCACGGGGGCAATGACCATCTTCACCAGCTTGATGAAGGCGTCGCCGAGCGGCTTCAGGTCGGCGCCGACGGTCGGGTAGAAGTGGCCGAGCGCCACGCCCGCCGCGATCGCGACGAGAACCTGGACGTAGAGGTGCTGGTAGAACTTGCGGGGCGCGGCGGCCGGAGCCGCGGCAGGAACGGCGATCGCCATGATCTGTCCTCCTTGTCGACCGTCGTCGCCTTGTGGGGGCCGGCGCCGTTGCGGTCTGATGTGACGTTGCAGGGCGGCGTCGAGCCGACGTCGCGCAGTTCCATGCGCAATCCGCATGCCAGACGCGCCGAAACGCCGCGACCGCTTTAAGTCGTTGAATTCGCTGGCGATCGCCGGACGTCCAAAGATTTGCCTCGACAGGATGTGCGGAATGCCGCACAAATCCCGGCGGCCGCTGTGCGAAAAGCCACACAGGCTAAAGGGGCCGCGCCGCCGTGAACGCAGGACGCCGATGGTCGGGTTGGGTGCTGATGCTGCTCGCGGCGGCCGCCCTCGTCGCGCTCGACCGCGGCGCCGATTACGCGGGCGAGCGCTGGGCGCGGTCCAACCTGGTCGCCGCGGCGCAGGCGGCCGCGGACCTGCGGATTTCGGCCCTCCGAAGCGAGATCGAGAAGCAGCGCATCCTGCCGGTGGTGCTGGCGCAGGACCCGGACGTGCGCGGCGCGCTCGAAAGCCGCGACGCCGGGCGGCTGGCCGCCCTCGACGCCAAGTTCCGGACGCTGGCGGAGGGGACCCGGGCCGGCGCGATCTATCTGCTCGACGCCAAGGGACTGACGCTCGCCGCGAGCAACGCCGGCACGCCGACGAGCTTCGTCGGGTCGGATTACTCCTTCCGGCCCTATTACAGCCGCGCGATGGCGGACGGCGCGGCGGAGCATTTTGCCCTCGGCACGGTCAGCGGAAAGCCCGGCCTCTACCTCACCCGCCGCATCGACGGCGCCGGCGGCCCGCTCGGCGTGATGGTGGTGAAGGCCGAGTTCGAGGCGCTGGAGACGGAGTGGCGACGTTTCGCCGAGCCGACCTTCGTCACCGACGACCGTTCGATCGTGCTGATCGCGAGCGAGCCCGACTGGCGCTTCCGGGCGACCGCCCCGATCCCCGAGGAGCGGCGCGCCGAGCTCAGGGCCAGTCTTCAGTTCGGCGCCGCGCCTCTGGACCTTCTCCCGATCAGCTCGAGCGGCGACGGCCTTGTGCAGGCGGCGGCGAGCGCAGGCGCGCGCGCCCGCAGCTTCGTCGAAGCCGCAGCCCCGGTCCCCACCACCGCGTGGACGCTGCACGTCCTGGCGCCGACCGCGCCGTCGGTCGCGCTGGCGCGCACGGCGGCGCGCGCCTCCGCGCTGCTCGCCGGCGTGCTCGTGCTGGGCGCCGTCGGGTTCGCGCTGTCCCGACGTCGAAGGTCTGCGAGCGAGCGCGCGGCGCAAGCCGCCGCCCGGCGCGAGCTCGAGGAGCGGGTCGAGGCGCGCACCCTGGAGCTCCGCGCCGAAATCGACGAGCGCCGCCGCGCGGAGGCGGCGCTGCAGGACCTGCAGGACGAGCTCGTCCAGGCGAGCAAGCTCGCCGTGCTTGGCCAGATCGCCGCCAGCGTCGCGCATGAGATCAACCAGCCGGTCGCGGCGATCCGCACCTTCGCCGACAACGCCCGAACCTTCCTGGACCGCGCCCAGACCGGCCCCGCGGCGGACAACCTTGCGACCATCGCCGTCCTGACGGAGCGGATCGGCGCGATCACCGGCGAGCTGCGCGCCTTCGCGCGCAAGACCAAAGGGGTGACGGAGCCGGTCTCGCTCCGCGCCGCCGTCGACGGCGCGCTGCTGCTGGTCGGCCACCGTCTGCGCGAACAAGGCGTGACGCTCGATCTCGACCTCGCCGACGACGTGACGGTTGCGGGCGAGCGCGTCCGACTCGAGCAGGTCTTCGTCAACCTGCTGCAAAACGCCCTCGACGCGCTGGCGGACCGCCCCGGCGGCCGCATCGTGGTCTCCGCGGCCGTGACCGAGGACAGCGCCGTCGTGACCGTCGCCGACAACGGACCGGGCCTGCCGGACGCGGTCATGGGCGCGCTGTTCATGCCCTTCACCACGACGAAGCCGGCGGGCCTCGGCCTCGGCCTCGTCATCTCGCACGACATCGTCGCCGAGTTCGGCGGCCGCCTCGCCGCCGAAAACCGCGGCGGCGCGGTCTTCACCGTCACCCTACCGAGGCTCGCCTGATGGACGTCGCCTTCATCGACGACGACGAGATGCTGCGCGCGGCGAACGCCCAGGCCCTGACGCTGGCGGGCTTCGCGGTCGCGCCCTACCCCTCCGCGACCGCGGCCCTCGGCGCGCTCGGCGCGAGCTTTCCCGGCGTCGTCGTCACCGACGTGCGCATGCCGGGGATCGACGGACTGGAGCTGTTCCGCCGCCTGCGGGCGGTCGATCCCGACCTCCCGGTCATCCTCATCACCGGCCATGGCGACGTCGCGATGGCCGTCGAGGCGATGCGGGAGGGCGCCTACGACTTCGTGGCCAAGCCCTACCCCGCCGACCGGCTGCTGGGGCCGATCCGCCACGCGCTGGAGAAGCGGCGCCTGGTGCTGGAGAACCGCGCCCTCCGGCGCGCTGCCGAAGAAGCCAGCGCCACCGACATGCCGCTGCTGGGCGGGACGCCGGCGATGGAGCGGCTGCGCGCCACGCTGCGCCAGATCGCCGACGCCGATGTCGACGTGCTGATCGAGGGAGAGACCGGCGCCGGCAAGGAGGTGGTCGCGACCGCGTTGCACCGCTGGAGCCCGCGGGCGGCCCGGCCCTTCGTCGCGGTCAACTGCGGCGCCCTGCCGGAAAGCGTCATCGAGAGCGAGCTTTTCGGCCATGAGGCCGGCGCCTTCACCGGAGCGGTGAAGAAGCGTGTGGGCCGGATCGAGCACGCGCACGGCGGCACGCTGTTCCTCGACGAGATCGAGGCCATGCCGCCCGCGCTGCAGGTCAAGTTCCTGCGCGTGCTGGAAGCCCGGGAGGTGACACCGCTCGGCATGAACGAGACGCGGAAGGTCGACATCCGGGTGGCCGCGGCGTCCAAGGTCGACCTGCTGGATCTGGTGCGGACCAACGCCTTCCGCGAGGACCTCTACTACCGGCTGCACGTGGCGACGATCCGCATTCCGCCGCTGCGCGAACGGCGGGATGACGTGCCGCTGCTGTTCGCCCATTTCCTCGACCGCGCCGCCCGGCGGTTCCGCCGCGAACCGCCTCCGATGACCGCGACGGTCCGGCGGAAGCTCGACGAGCACGACTGGCCCGGCAACGTGCGCGAGCTCGCGCATTACGCGGAACGGGTGGCGCTCGGCCTCGACGACGGCCCGCCCCCCGCAGCCGCTCCGCCCGCCCCGCCCGGCGGCACCCTTCCCGACAGGGTCGAGGCCTTCGAGGCGGAGCAGATCCGCCAGGCGCTCGCCGCGACGCAGGGCGACATCCAGGCGACGCTTCTGGCCCTCGGCGTTCCGCGCAAGACGCTGTACGACAAGCTGAAGCGGCACGGGATCGACCAGAGCGCGTTCCGGCCCACCAAACGCTGACGTCCCCCAAAGCTCCGACGCTTCGAGGCGCCTTTCTGGGGAAAAGCCGGCTGCGGCTTGGACTCTGAGGCCGCGATCGACCACGGTTCGGCGCGCGACACGCGCAAGGGACGGCGACGACAAGGCATCATGACGGTCAGCATCGACATCGGCGCGAAGTCGAACGGACAGCGCTCGACGGTCGACCTCGAGGAGCTGCTCGCGACCCGTCTTCTCGTCCAGGGCAACTCCGGCTCGGGCAAGTCGCACCTGCTCCGCCGGCTGCTGGAGCAGAGCGCGCCCTGGGTGCAGCAGTGCGTGATCGACCCGGAGGGCGATTTCGTCACGCTCGCGGACGCCCATGGGCATGTGGTGGTGGAGGCCGCCGGCGTGGAGCGCGACCTTGCGATGATCGCCGAGCGGGCGCGGCGGCACCGGGTCTCGGTGATCCTCAACCTCGAGAGCCTGGACGTCGACCGCCAGATGCGCGCGGCGGCGGTCTTCCTGAACGCGCTGTTCGAGGTCGAGCGCGACTGCTGGTACCCAATGCTGGTGGTGGTGGACGAGGCGCAGCTGTTTGCGCCGGCGGCCTCCAGCGAGGCCGACGAGGAGTCCCGCCGGCAGGCGCTCGCCGCCATGACCAACCTGATGTGCCGCGGGCGAAAGCGCGGCCTCGCCGGCGTCATCGCGACGCAGCGGCTGGCGAAGCTCGCCAAGAACGTCGCGGCGGAAGCCTCCAACTTTTTGATGGGGCGCACATTCCTCGACATCGACATGGCGCGGGCCGCCGACCTGCTCGGAATGGAGCGCCGGCAGGCGGAAGCCTTCCGCAATCTCGACCGCGGCCAGTTCGTGGGGCTCGGCCCCGCCATCGGGCGCCGGCCGGAGACGGTGAAGATCGCGCCCGTGGCGACGCAGGGGCGCGGCGGCAGCCCGAAGCTCATGCCGCTGCCGGAGACGCTCGCCGAGGACGCGGCCGGGCTGATCTTCCGCCGCGGGGCGGACGAGGCTCGCCCACGCGCCGCGCCTGCGACGGCGAACACGGCCGAGGTGCTTGCTCAGCTCGCTCAGTCGCGCAGCGACGCGACCGCCGCCCAGCCGTTGCCGGCCGACCTGTTCGCCGACGCAGAGCGGGAGAGCAAGATCGCCGAGATCATGACGGCGATGATGGCCGAGCCCGACGCGAGCTTTCAGCCTGTGTCCTTGCTCTACCAAGACTTTCTCGTCCGCTGCCGCATCGCTCGCCTGCCTGGCGACGCGCCGGACTTGCCGCGGTTCCGGCGCGAGCTTGCGATTGCGAAGGCCGGCGTCGACGACGGCGAGGTGGCGAGTTCCGACTGGGATCAGGCGACGCTGATCGCGGCGTCGCTGCCGGAGGATGTGCGGGGCGTGTTTCTGCTGGTGGCGAAAGCGGCGTTGATGAAGGGGCCGTGCCCGAGCGACGCCGACATCGCGAAGGCCTATGGCACCCGCTCCACTGGGCGCGCGCGTCGGCTTCTGACCTACATGGAGGAGCGCGGCTTCATCAGTTGCGCCTCGGACCTGCGGGGCAACCGCATCGTCATGCTGCCCGACCTCGGCTGGCAGACGGCGCCCGGCGCGCTCGAAAGCGCGTCGGGGCATTGAACGTCGATTACTTGTTGAGGGCCGCCATCCACCAGGACATTGCGGTCATCCAGAACGCGATCGGGGTTCCAGCGAGAGGATGCATGAGAGGCGCTCCTGTTGCCGCCGACGGCGCGGGTCTCGCTTGGAGCGAGGCCTTTCCCGCCGGCCTTCGCTGGAAAAACGTCCTTCGCGCGGATCATGTTCCGCTAAGCCGACGAAAGCATGAGGCGACGGCCTGGGCCGCCCCGGGGCGTCAGGCGATCTTCTTGACCGTTCCGGCGTCCACGCCGAAGCCGGCGAGCTCGGCGGCGGACAGCGGTTGAAGAGGCGCGCTGGGGACGGCGCGGCCATAGGGAATCGCCTTCCGGGCGGCCTCGCGGTCGGCGATCGCCGCCACGTAGGAGCCCGCGACGCGCTGGTCGCCCTTCAGGTTGACGACCGGGATCGTCAGTTTCCATCCGGCGGCGGGCTGGGGCGTTTCGGTCATGGCGGCGCTCCTCGTCTTGTGATCTTGGCGCGATGCAAGCCGAGCGGGACGCCGGCGTCAATCGGCGCTCGCCCGGTCGACGCGCTTCCGGCCGCCCGTCATGATGCGCGCGCGGTCCGCCGCCCCACTCCCCTCACCTGGAGCCTGACCGGCCGATGACCGTGCGTTGGCGTATTTTCGTCTTCGAGATCGTGACCCTCGCCTTCGTGGCGCTGATGGTCGGGGTGACCGCGCTGTCGCTCAGGGTGGCGGACGATTTCGTGCGCCGCATCGACGGCGTCCATCACCGTTTCGAAGTGATCGCCGAACTGGACGGCCACGCCAACAACTACGCCGAGCAGATCGCCGAGGTGCTGCTGCTCGGGCCGGAGCAGATGCCGGACTTCGAGGCCGCGCGCCGCAAGATGGAGGAGGCGTTCGAGCGCCTCGCCCGCGTCACGCGGGCCGAAGTGCTGACCCTCGAAGGGATCGAGGAGGTGCGGCGGGAGATCTCGGACGTGGAGATGACGAGCCGCATGAACGAGCTCTACCGCGCCATCGACCGCGCGGCCGAGCACGTCTTCGCGCTTCAGCGCGACGGCAAGCAGGCCGAAGCGGTCGCCCATTTCCGGCGCGAGGTCGAGTATCGGTTGTCGAACGACTTCGAGACGCTGCTCGAGAACGCCCTGAAGGACGAGCGCGGCGAGGTCGCGAGCGAGCTCGCCGAGGTGCGTCGGCGTCAGCAGTGGCTTCTCATCGGCGCGATCGCGCTGACGCTGCTCGCCGTCCTGTTCAGCGCCGGCTTCGGTCTGATGCTGAAGCGGTCGATCGTTCGCCCGGTGCAGGATCTCGCGCAAGGCGCGAGAGCGATCGCGGACGGCGCGCTCGACGCCCGCATCCCCGTGCGCGGCCGAGACGAGTTCGCGGCGCTCGCGCGAACCTTCAACGACATGGCGCACGCGATCGAGGCCCAACGGGGAGAGCTCGTCACCGCGCAGCAGCGTCTGCACTCCGAGGTCGAGGCCCGCACCGCCGAGCTTCGGCACGCCAACGAGCGGCTGAGGGACGTGGACGCGCGTCGGGCCCAGTTCCTGGCGGACGTCAGCCACGAACTTCGGACGCCGCTGACGATCCTGCGCGGCGAGGCGGACGTCGCGCTGCGCGGGCGCGGCGATCCGGGCGACCAGGCGGAGGCCCTGTTCCGCATCCAGGAGCAGGCCGAAAGCCTCGGCTCGTTGCTCGACGACCTGCTGGCCTTCGCCCGGTCCGACGCGGAAGACCAGAGCTTCGAGATCACGCTGACGCGCGGCCGCGACGTCGCAGCCGCGGCGGCGGCCGAGGGCGAGGCGCTCGCCGCCCCGCGCGACATCCTGATCGAGACCGCCTGGAACGACGGCGGCGCCGTGATCGCCGCCGATGCGCGGCGGCTGAAGCAGGTCTTCCTGATCGGCCTCGACAACGCGATAAAGCATTCGCCGGCCGGCGGGCGCGTGCGCGTCGCGGCTCTCGTCGCCGACGGTCGGTTCGTGGTCGAGGTCTCGGACGAGGGGCCGGGCCTGTCGGAGGAGGATCGCGCGCATGTGTTCAGCCGGTTCTATCGTGGCCGCACGGTCGACCGCGGCTCCACCGGCGGCCTCGGCATCGGTCTCGCGATCGCTAAACTCATCGTCGAGCGGCACGACGGCGTGATCACGCTCGACAACCGACCCTCGGGCGGCGCCGTGCTGACCGTGTCGCTGCCGCTGGCGGAGGCCATGACGTGAAGATCCTGGTGGTGGAGGACGACCGCCGCATCGCCGACTTTCTCAGCCGCGGGCTGACCTCTGAAGGCTATCAGGTGACCGTCGCCCCGGACGGCCGCGACGGGCTGGAGCGCATGCGCTCGGGCGAGTTCGAACTCGTGATCCTCGACCGCATGCTGCCTTACGTCGACGGGCTCGAGGTCTGCCGGCTGGCGCGGCGGGAGCGGCTGACGGCGCTGATCCTGATGCTCACGGCGAAGGACGGGCTGCAGGACAAGATCGATGGCCTCAAGGGCGGCGCGGACGACTACCTCACCAAGCCGTTTTCATTCGACGAACTGCTGGCGCGGCTCGAAGCGCTGAAGCGGCGCCGCCCCGCGGAGGACACCCAGGCGACCCTCGCCGTCGGGCCCCTCACCCTCGACCCGGAGTCCCGGCGCGTGACCTGCCGCGGCCGCGAGATCTCGCTCACGGTCCGCGAGTTCGAGCTCCTGCGCTTCCTGATGGCGAACGCCGAGCGCGTGGTCAGCCGTCAGCGGCTGCTGAACAACGTCTGGGACTACACCTTCGACCCCGGCACCAAGGTGGTCGACGTCTACATCCGCTATCTCAGGAAGAAGCTTGAGGACGACGGCCCCCCGTTCATCATCCAGACGGTTCGGGGCGTCGGCTACAAGATCTCCGGCCGCGACGTCGCCCCATGATGCTTCGCCTTGTGTTGGCCGCCGCGCTCTCTCCAAATTCTAACCAACCGCTCAACGTGGTCTAACTGTGCCCGCTTAAGTTCAGCTCCAGAAGGGCCGGGCGGGGCGCCCGCCCGCATCATGTGGAGCTGATGAGATGGCGACGATCAACGGAACCTCCGGCGCTGACCGCCTCGTGGGAACGGGCGCGGCGGACGTGCTGCGCGGTTACGCCGGGCAGGACAAGCTGTTCGGCCAGGCGGGCGCGGACACGCTGTTCGGCGGCGACCAGAACGACGACCTCTTCGGCGGCGACGGCGCCGATCGGCTCTACGGCGACAACGGCGACGACGACCTCGAGGGCGGCGCGGGCGACGACCGGCTCGTGGGGGGCGCCGGCAATGACGATCTCGAAGGCGGGCTGGGCGACGACACGCTTTACGGAGGCGCCGGCCACGACGAGATCGAGGGCGGCGACGGCGACGACCGGCTGATCGGCGACGCGGGCAACGACGAACTCGACGGCGGAAACGGCCGCGACGTGCTGTTCGGCGGCGTCGGGAACGACGAACTCGACGGCGGCAAGGGCATCGACGTGCTGAGCGGCGGCGCGGGCGCCGACATCTTCGTGTTCGAGACCGGCGACGGCAAGGACCGCATCACCGACTTCCAGGACGGGACCGACAAGATCGAGCTCGACGTCGACGGCCTTGGCTTCAACGACCTGATCATCCGCTCGAACGCGGCGGGCGACGCCGTGATCACCTGGGCCGGCAACACCGGCTCCTCGATCACGCTCGACGACGTGTCGGCCGCGAGCCTCGGCGCGAACGACTTCATCTTCGACTGAGGCCGCTCAGGCGATCTGGACGAACCGCGCCAAGTCCGGCGCGACCGCGGCGAGCCGCGCGCGCACCCCTGCGCGGCTCGTCTCCGCCAGCTCCGCCGGCAACCGGCCGAGTTCGTGCGCGTAGGCGACCAGCGTCAGGCTGCGAGCGAACTCCGGCCCCGGCAGCGGGGCGCAGACCACCGCCCCCGGCGGCGGCGCGGCTTCGACCACGCAGAGCGGCGTGACGATGGCGAACCGCCCGCCCTCCGCCACCATAGACGCCACGCCCTGCGGCGTGTCGAACGACAGCCGCCGCGGCGGCTCGAGCCCGACCCGCCTCAGGTGCCGCTCGATCTCCACGCCGGTGCTCGACCGCGCGCTGAACCGCACCAGTTCGGAGCGCTCGGCCAGGCCTCTCAGGTCCTCAAGGCTTCCGACCGCGGGCACGCCCGGCGGCAGCATCAGCACGTAGGACTCGGTAAGGATCGGCCGGCGCTCGAGCCCTGCGACCTGCGCGAGGTCGTCGACGCCGATCATCACGTCGAGGTTGCGCGACAGCAGGGCGCTGGCGTGGGAGGCGGTCAGGCCGGACAGGATCGCCACCTCGTCCGCGCGCTGGGCGATCGCGTCCGCGAGCCTCGGCCCGAGCGTGCGCGACAGCGAGTCCACCAGGCCGAGCCGCACGAGCGGGAACCGCGCCCTCCCCGCCTCCCGCAGCATCGGCGCGATCTGGCGCGCTTCGGAGACCAGCGCCGAGGCGCGCTGGCGCAGCAGGACGCCGGCGGGCGTCAGCGCGATCGGGCGGATCGCGCGGTCGAACAGAGCGGCGCCGATCCGCAGTTCGAGCTCCGCCACGGCGAGCGACACCGCCGGCTGCGTCAGGCCCAGCCGCCGAGCCGCCGCCGCCATCGAGCCGGCGTCGCAGACGGCGAGGAAGATCGTCAGCTGCCGGAGATCGAAGGGAAGGTCGTCGGGACGCGGCTGCATCTTGGGGCTCCCACTATAAGTCCGATTTATATCTCATAGCGCCCGGCCGTCGGCCATAGTGCCGCCCGTCCTGTTTCGCGATCACCCCAGGCGCGCTCATGTCGACCGACCGGTATTCGATTTTCTCCGTGCTCCGTGAGGCGCTTCGCGGCCACACCGGCTGGAAGCCGGCCTGGCGCGAGCCGCAGCCGAAGGCGGCCTACGACATCGTCATCGTCGGCGGCGGCGGGCATGGGCTCGCGACGGCGCATTACCTCGCCAAGGTCCATGGGCTCACGAACATCGCGGTGGTCGAGAAGGGCTGGATCGGCGGCGGCAACGTCGGCCGCAACACCACCATCGTCCGCTCCAACTACCTGCTGCCGGGCAACGTCCCGTTCTACGAGCACTCCATGAAGCTCTGGGAGGAGCTGGAGCAGGACCTGAACTACAACGCGATGGTGAGCCAGCGCGGCGTGGTGAACCTGTTTCACTCCGACGGGCAGCGCGACGCCTACGCCCGCCGCGGCAACGCCATGCGCCTGCACGGCGTCGATTCCGAGCTGCTGGACGTGCCCGAGCTCAAGCGCATCCTGCCGATGCTCGACTTCGACAACGCCCGCTTCCCTGTGAAGGGCGCCCTGCGCCAGAAGCGCGGCGGCACGGTGCGGCACGACGCGGTCGCCTGGGGCTACGCCCGCGCTGCGGACAGACGCGGCGTCGACATCATCCAGAACTGCGAGGTCACGGGCTTCCGCATCGAGGCCGGCCGCGTCGTGGGCGTGGAGACGTCGCGCGGCTTCATCGGCGCGAAGAAGGTCGGCCTCGCCTGCGCCGGCAATTCCTCGCGCGTCGCGGGGATGGCGGGCCTGCGCCTGCCCATCGAGAGCCACGTGCTGCAGGCCTTCGTGTCGGAGGGGATCAAGCCCTTCATCGACACGGTCTGCACCTTCGGCGCCGGGCACTTCTACATCTCGCAGTCCGACAAGGGCGGCCTGGTCTTCGGCGGCGACATCGACGGCTACAACTCCTACGCCAGCCGCGGAAACCTGCCGACCATCGAGGACGTCGCCGAGGGCGGCATGGCGCTGATGCCCGCGATCGGCCGCGTGAAGCTTCTGCGGCACTGGGGCGGGATCATGGACATGTCGATGGACGGCTCGCCAATCATCGACCGCACGCCGATCGAGGGCCTCTACCTCAACGCCGGCTGGTGCTACGGCGGCTTCAAGGCGACGCCCGCCTCCGGCTGGAGCTTCGCGCACCTGATCGCGACCGACACGCCGCACGAGACCGCGACCGCCTACCGGCTCGACCGCTTCGCGACCGGCCGCGTCATCGACGAAAAGGGCGTCGGCGCCCAGCCGAACCTGCACTGAGGCCCAAGCCATGCGCATCCCCTGCCCCTATTGCGGCGTCCGCGGCGTGGACGAGTTCTCCTACCTCGGCGACGCCTCGCTGACCCGGCCCGACGCCTCCGCGCCGAACGCCGAGGCCGCCTTCGCCGACTACGTCTACCTGCGCGACAACCCTGCCGGACGGCACCGCGAGCTGTGGCAGCACGCGGCCGGCTGCCAGTCCTGGCTGGTAGTGACCCGCGACACCCGCACCCATGCGATCGAGCAGGTCGAAGCCGCCCGCGACGTCGCGGCGGCGCGCGCTTCGGGAGCCGAATGATGAGCCAGCCGAACCGCCTCGCCTCCGGGGGCCTGATCGACCGTGCGACGCCGCTCGCCTTCACCTTTGACGGTAAGGGCTACGTCGGCCACCCCGGCGACACGCTCGCCTCGGCGCTGCTCGCGAACGGGGTGACCCTCGTCGGGCGCTCGTTCAAGTACCACCGCCCGCGCGGCGTCCTGACCGCCGGCTCCGAGGAGCCGAACGCCCTCGTCGAGCTCCGGACCGGCGCGCGGCGCGAGCCGAACGTCAAAGCGACGGTCGCCGAGCTCTATGACGGGCTGGAGGCGCGCAGCCAGAACCGGTTTCCCTCCCTCGCCTTCGACCTGCTGGCGGTGAACCAGCTCGCGGCGCCGGTGTTCGTGGCGGGCTTCTACTACAAGACCTTCATGTGGCCGGCGAAGCTTTGGGAGAAGCTTTACGAGCCGCTGATCCGTCGCGCGGCGGGCCTCGGCCGCGCGGCGGACGCCGCCGATCCCGACGCCTACGAGAAGACCACCGCGCATTGCGACGTGCTGGTGATCGGCGGCGGTCCCGCCGGCCTCGCGGCCGCGCTCGCCGCCGGCCGCGCCGGGGCGCGGGTGATCCTCGCCGACGACGACTCCGTTCTCGGCGGCCGGCTGCTCTCGGACCGCCTGACGGTCGGCGACGGCGGCGGCGCCCAGTGGGCGGCCTCCGCCGCGTCCGAGCTTGCGAGCCTGCCCGACGTCACCGTGCTGACGCGCACCTCCGTGATCGGCGCCTACGACGGCGGCGTCTACGGCGCTCTGGAGCGCGTGTCGGACCACCGCGCGACGCCCTTGCCGCACCAGCCGCGGCAGCGGTTCTGGCGCATCGTCGCCAAGCGCTGCGTTCTTGCGGCCGGCGCGCTAGAGCGGCCGATCCCGTTCGGGAACAACGACGCCCCCGGCGTGATGCTGGCCGGCGCCGTGCGCAGCTACCTCAATCGCTTCGGCGTCGCGCCGGGCAAGCGGGCGGTCGTCTACGCCAACAACGACGACGCCGCGAAGACCGTGTTCGATCTCGCCGCCGCCGGCTGCGAGATCGCCGCCGTGGTCGACGCCAGCGGCGACGCGCCGGCGCTCGCAGCCGCCGCCCGCTCCGCCGGCGCGCCCTTGATCTTCGGCGGCGCCGTCGTGCGCGCCTACGGCGGCCAGTCTGTGAAGGGCTGCGAGATCGCGGACTCCCGCGGCCGCAGCTTCAACGTCGCCTGCGATCTCGTCGCCGTGTCCGGCGGCTGGAACCCTTCGATCCAGATCGCGACGCATCTTGGCGGCCGGCCGGCCTGGGACGCGCAGCGCGCCGCCTTCCTGCCGGGCTCGCGTCCCCCCGGCATGGACGTCGCCGGCGCCGCCTCCGGAGCGTTCGCCCTGGCGGAGGCCTTCGCCGAAGGCGGTCGGCTCGGCGCTGCGGCGGCGGAGGCTTGCGGCTACGCGGCGACCCCGTTCGAAGCGCCGCAGACCGAGCCCGAGACCGACGCCGTCCACGGCCATGGGCCTTGGAAGCCCAAGAGATCTCGCGGCAAGGCCTTCGTCGACTTCCAGAACGACGTGACCGTAAAGGACGTGGAGCTGGCGGCGCGCGAAGGCTTCAAGTCGGTGGAGCATCTCAAGCGCTACACCACCCTCGGCATGGCGACCGACCAAGGCAAGACCGCAAACGTGGTCGGGCTCGCGCTGATGGCGGAGATCACCGGCCGCTCGATCCCGGACACCGGCACGACGCTGACGCGGCCGCCCTTCACGCCGGTCGCCATCGGCGCGCTCGGCGGCGCGCACCGCCACAAGGAGTTCCGCCCCACCCGACTGCCGCCCTCGCACTTCTGGGCCGAGGAGCAGGGCGCGGTCTTCGTTGAGACCGGGCTGTGGATGCGCGCGGCCTACTTTCCGCGCGCCGGCGAAGCCGACTGGCTCGAGACCACCATCCGCGAGGTCAACACTGTTCGCACCGCCGTCGGCGTCTACGACGCCTCGACGCTCGGCAAGATCGACGTGCAGGGCGCGGACGCCGGCGTCTTCCTTGACCGGGTCTACATCAACGGCTTCTCGACCATGCCCGTGGGCAAGGCGCGCTACGGCGTGATGCTGCGCGAGGACGGCTTCGCCATGGACGACGGCACCGTCGCCCGGCTCAGTCCGACGCATTACTACGTGACGACCTCGACGGCGCACGCGGCGCAAGCCATGCGGCATCTCGAGTACTGCCGCCAGTGGCTTTGGCCCGAGCTCGACGTCCACCTCGCTTCGATCACCGACCAGTGGGCGAAATACGCCATCGCCGGTCCGCGCTCGCGCGACGTGGTGGCGTCGCTGGTCGACGACGCGGACGTGTCGGACGCGGGGCTCCCCTATCTTGGCGTCAAGGAAGTCACCGTGGGCGGCGGCGTGAAGGCGCGGCTGTTCCGCCTCTCGTTCTCCGGCGAGATGGCCTTCGAGCTCGCGGTGCCCGCCCGCTACGGCGACGCGACCATCCGCGCGATCATCGCGGCCGGCCAGCCGTTCGGCATCTGCCCCTACGGCGCGGAGGCGCTCTCGGTGATGCGCATCGAGAAGGGGCATGCTGCGGCGGCCGAACTCAACGGCACGACCACGGCGTTCGACCTCGGTCTCGGCGGCATGATGTCCAAGAAAAAGGACTATGTCGGCCGCGTCATGGCGGAGCGCGCCGCGCTGACCGACCCCGCCCGTCCGCGGCTCGTCGGCTTCAGGCCGGTCGATCGCTCCGCGCGGCTCCGCGGCGGCGCGCACTTCATCCCGCGCGAGGCCACGGCGACCGCCGACAACGACCAAGGCTACATGACCTCGGTCGCTTACTCGCCGTCGAACGGCTGCTGGATCGGGCTCGGTTTCCTCACGAACGGTCCCGAACGTATCGGAGAGATCGTCCGCGCCGTCGATCCGGTGCGCGACGGCGACGTCGAGGTCGAGGTCGTCGCTCCCGTCTTCGTCGATCCCGAAGGAGTTCGCGTCCGTGGCTGAGCCTCTCGTCGCCCGCTCGGCCTTCCGGCCGCACGTCGCTCCCCTCGCCTCGACGACAGGCGTCGCCGGCGTCGCCTTGCGCGAAGCGGAGGGCCTGACCCTCGCCTCGGTGGCGGCCTTCCGCGGGCGCGAGGCTGAGCTCGCCGACGCCGTGCGCGTGGCCTACGGCCTCGAGCTTCCAACCGGCCCGAAGCGCGCCGCCTCAGGCGACGTCGCCTTCATAGGCGCCGGGCCCGGCAAATGGCTCGCGGTGTCCTCCGGCGCCGCGGACTTCGCCGGCCTCCCGGCGGCGGTCGCGGACCAGTCCGATGGCCGCACGGTCGTCCGGGTGTGGGGACCGCGCGCCCGCGAGACGCTTGCGACGCTGACCGCGATCGACCTGCATCCGCGGGTGTTCGGCGTGGGCGACGCGGCGCTCACCCACGCCGCCTCGATCTCCATCCACCTCTGGCAGGCGGATGACGCCCCGACCTATGAGATCGCGGTGTTCCGCACCTTCGCCGCCACGTTCTGGCGCTGGCTGGCGGAGGCGGCGCAGTCCCGCAGCGTCGACGCTCGCCACGGCGGTTAGGAACCGACGAACGCAAGGCTTGGGGATCGGCCAAAGGTTGGTTAGCCTACGAACGTTTCCTGAGAGGAAAAGTCCGTATGGCCAGCAAGTCCGCGAACGTCGCCGCCAAGACGGCCGCGCCCAAACCGTCCGTCGCGAAGACAGCGGCGGCGCCGGTCGCGCCGCAGCTTGAGGTCGTCGAGCCTGCGGACGACGAGGACTACGTCACGGGCTCCGGCGCTCCGGCCGCGCCCGAGCGGCGGACGCTCGAACAGGCGATCGGCCTGCAGATCCGGCACCACCGCAAGCTCATGGGACTGACGGTCGCCGAGCTCGCGGCCGCGGCGAGCGTGTCCACGGGCATGCTGTCAAAGATCGAAAACGGTCAGATTTCACCGTCCCTGACGTCGCTGCAGACGCTCGCGGCGGCGCTGAACATGCCGATCAGCCTGCTGTTCGCCGGCTTCGAGGAGAGGCGCGACTGCTCCTATGTGCCCGCCGGCCAGGGCGTCGTGATCCAGCGGCGCGGCACCAAGGTCGGCCACAATTACGAACTGCTCGGGCACATGCTGGGCGGGGCGATCGCGGTCGAGCCCTACCTGATCACGCTCACCGAGGACGCGGCGCCCTACACCGCGTTCCAGCATGAGGGCACCGAGCTGATCTACATGCTGACCGGCGAGGTGGTCTACGCCCACGCCGGCAACAGCTACCACCTCAAGCCCGGCGATTCGCTGCTGTTCGATTCCGGCGCGCCCCACGGGCCGGAGCGGCTGGTGGTGAAGCCGATGACCTATCTCTCGGTCATTATGTACGAGAAGGACTGATGCTCCCGTCCCTGTTCGGGACGAGGCCAGCGCTGGAAAATCAAAGGCTGAGTTTCTTCTGAAGAATTTTTTTTTCCGCTTCATTGACGCGTTGACGCGCGGCGGATAGCTTCCGGTCTCAAGGCCCCCGGGCCACAGCACGCGAGACAGGGAGCCCCTTCATGTGCGGCATCGTCGGTCTGTTTCTGAAGGACAAGGCGCTCGAGCCGAAGCTCGGCGAGATGCTGAGCGGGATGCTCGGCACGATGTGCGGCCGGGGGCCGGACTCGGCCGGTTTCGCCGTCTACGGCGCGGGCGAGAGCGACGAGGTGAAGCTCACCCTCCGCGCCGCCGAGGGCTATGACTTCGTCGGCCTCGCCGCCAAGCTTGGCGACGGCGCCGAGATCCTCCAGCGCGCGACCCATGCGGTCCTGACCGTTCCCTCCGCCGACGAAGCCGACGTCCGCGCCAAGATCGCGGCGCTCGCCCCCGAGGTGACGGTGGTTGGCGCCGGCTCCCGCATGGAGCTCTACAAGGAGGTCGGCATGCCGACCGACGTCGCGGTGCGCTTCGACCTCGCCAAGATGGCCGGCACCCACGGCATCGCGCACACCCGCATGGCGACCGAGAGCGCGGTCACGACCAACGGCGCGCACCCCTTCTCCACCGGGCTCGACCAGTGCCTGGTGCACAACGGCTCGCTGTCGAACTTCCGCACCGTGCGCCGCAACCTCGAGCGCGCGGGCGTGACGATCCAGACCGAGAACGACAGCGAAGTGGCCGCCGGCTACCTGACCTGGCGCATGAAGGAGGGCCGCTCGCTCGGCGAGGCGCTCGAAGACAGCCTCGACGACCTCGACGGCTTCTACACCTTCGTGGTCGGCACCGAGTCCGGCTTCGGCGTGCTGCGCGACCCTATCGCCTGCAAGCCCGCGGTGATGGCCGAGACCGACCAGTACGTCGCCTTCGGTTCCGAGTACCGCGCGCTCGCCGGCCTGCCCGGCATCGAGAACGCCAAGATCTTCGAGCCTGAACCCGCCAAGGTCTACTTCTGGGACCGCGCCGCGGCCTGATGACGACGACAACACCCAACCAGGGGGCGCCGCTCATGAACGCGAGCACGCAGAGTCATTCCTTCGATCTCTCCACCGCCAAGGTCCGTGATCTCAACGCCGCGCTGCACGCGCTGAAGGAGGGGTCCAACGCCTCGCTGTGGCGGGTGTCGAACCCGCGCGGGCTGCATGCGCTCGCGGCCGGCCTCGACGCGCCGGTCACCGTCGAGATCGACGGACCCGTCGGCTACTACTGCGCCGGCATGAACAAGCAGGCGACCGTGATCGTCCGCGGCAACGCCGGCGTCGGCATCGGCGAGAACATGATGTCCGGGCGGATCGAGGTCGAGGGCGACGCGAGCCAGGCTGCGGGGGCGACCGCCCATGGCGGACTTTTGTTCATCCGCGGTCAGGCCGGGGCGCGCTGCGGCATCTCGATGAAGGGCGTCGACATCGTCGTCGGCGGCTCGGTCGGCCACATGTCCGCCTTCATGGCGCAGGCCGGCACGCTCACGGTGCTGGGCGACGCCGGCGAAGCGCTCGGCGACTCCATCTACGAGGCGCGGCTCTACGTCCGCGGGTCCGTGAAGAGCCTCGGCGCCGACTGCGTCGAGAAGGAGATGCGCGACGAGCACAAGGCGCAGGTGTTCGAAAAGCTGAAGGCGGCGGGCCTCGAGGGTCAGGTCGATCCTTCTGAGTTCAAGCGCTACGGCTCGGCCCGCACGCTCTACCACTTCCACGTCGACAACGCGTCCGCGTACTGAGGGACAGACGACGATGAACGAGCACGTCAAGGGCCCCAGCGCCCCGCGCACCCTCCCCCGCGAGAGCGCGACCTTCGACGCCTACACCCTCTCCGAGATCCGCCGCGCGGCGGCGACCGGCATCTACGACATCCGCGGCGCCGGCGCGAAGCGCAAGCTGCCCCACTTCGACGACCTGCTGTTCCTCGGCGCGTCGATGTCGCGCTACCCGCTCGAGGGCTACCGCGAGAAGTGCGGCACGGGCGTCGTGCTGGGCGACCGCTTCGCCAAAAAGCCGATCGAGCTCAAGATCCCGATCACCATCGCCGGCATGAGCTTCGGCTCGCTGTCGGGTCCGGCCAAGGAAGCGCTCGGCCGCGGGGCGTCCGCGATGGGCACCTCCACGACGACCGGCGACGGCGGCATGACCCCGGAGGAGCGCGGGCACTCGACCAAGCTGGTCTACCAGTACCTGCCCTCGCGCTACGGCATGAACCCGGACGACCTGCGCAAGGCGGACGCGATCGAGGTCGTGGTCGGCCAGGGCGCGAAGCCCGGCGGCGGCGGCATGCTGCTCGGCCAGAAGATCTCGCCGCGCGTCGCCAAGATGCGGACGCTCCCCGAGGGCATCGACCAGCGCTCGGCCTGCCGTCATCCCGACTGGACCGGCCCGGACGACCTCGAGATCAAGATCGAGGAGCTGCGCGAGATCACCGACTGGGAGAAGCCGATCTACGTGAAGGTCGGCGCGGCGCGGCCCTATTACGACACCGCGCTCGCGGTGAAGTCGGGCGCCGACGTCGTGGTCGTCGACGGCATGCAGGGCGGCACCGCCGCCACGCAGGAGGTGTTCATCGAGAACGTCGGCATCCCGACGCTCGCCGCCGTCCATCAGGCCGTGAAGGCGCTGCAGGATCTCGGCATGCACCGTAAGGTGCAGCTGATCGTCTCCGGCGGCATCCGCAACGGCGCCGACGTCGCGAAGGCGCTGGCGCTGGGCGCAGATGCGGTCGCGATCGGCACCGCGGCGCTCGTCGCGCTCGGCGACAACGATCCGCGCTGGGACGCCGAATACGAGGCGCTCGGAACCAAGGCCGGCGCCTACGACGACTGGCACGAGGGCCGCGACCCCGCGGGCATCACCACCCAGGATCCCGAGCTGATGAAGCGCCTCGATCCGGAGATCGCCGGCCGCCGGCTCGCGAACTACCTCTCAGTCATGACGCTCGAGGCGCAGACCATCGCCCGCGCCTGCGGCAAGAGCCACGTCCACAACCTCGAGCCCGAAGACCTCGTGGCCCTGACGATCGAGGCGGCCGCTATGGCGAACGTCCCGCTCGCGGGCACGAACTGGATCCCCGGCAAGACCGGGTTCTGAACGACGAAGAACAGAAGGTCCGCCGACGTCCCCCGGAGGGCCTTCCGTCCTCCGGAACGCGGCCGGCGCCTCGCACTTGGTTGGAACGCCGAAGGAGAGAGCCGTGAACATTGAGGTTAGACCCCAAAAAGGGGCGATCGAGGGGACTGCAGTGGCGATGGATCTTTCCGAAACCGCGCGCGAACGCGGCATCAAATACTTCCTCATTTCCTACACCGACCTGTTCGGCGCGCAGCGCGCCAAGCTGGTCCCCGCCGCCGCGATCGGCGACATGCAGAAGGCGGGGGCCGGTTTCGCGGGCTTCGCCACCTGGCTCGACATGAGCCCGTCGGACTCCGACCTGTTCGCGAAGCCCGATCCGGATAGTCTGATCCAGCTGCCGTGGAAGCCAGAGGTCGGCTGGCTCGCCGCCGATCTCTGGATGGACGGCAAGGAAGTCGATCAAGCGCCGCGCAACCTCCTGAAGCGCCTGATCGCCCGGTCCGGCTACCAGATGAAATCGGGCATCGAGCCCGAGATGTTCCTGGTCAACTCCGATGGCACCCTGATCTCGGACCCTGCCGACACCGCCGAAAAGCCCTGCTACGACCAGCAGGCGCTGATGCGGCGCTACGACGTGATCACGGAAATCTGCGATGCGATGCTTCAGCTCGGCTGGGGCCCCTACCAGAACGACCACGAGGACGCGAACGGCCAGTTCGAGATGAACTGGAACTACGGCCCGGCGCTGCAGACCGCCGACCAGCACGCGTTCTACAAGTTCATGGCGAAGTCGATCGCCGAGAAGCACGGTCTGCGCGCCACCTTCATGCCGAAGCCGTTCCTGAACCTCACCGGCTCGGGCTGCCACGCCCACGTGTCGATGTGGGAGGGCGGGAAAAATCTGTTCGCGGACCCCGCCGGGGAGCTCGGCGTCAGCCAGCTCGGCTACCACTTCATCGGCGGCCTGATGCACAACACCGACGCGATCTGCGCGCTCACCAACCCGACGGTGAACTCGTACAAGCGCATCAACGCGCCCCGGACGACGTCGGGCGCGACCTGGGCGCCGAACTCGATCACCTACACGGGCAACAACCGCACCCACATGATCCGGATCCCGGACGCGGGCCGGTTCGAGTTCCGCCTGGGTGACGGCGCGGCCAACCCCTACCTCCTGCAGGCCGCGATCCTGGCGGCCGGTCTCGACGGCATCGAGAACAAGCGCGACCCGGGCAAGCGCCTCGACATCAACATGTACACGGACGGCCACACGGTCACGGACTGCAAGAAGCTGCCGCTCAATCTTCTCGACGCGATCCGGACGTTCGAGTCCTCGCCCGCCACCAAGGCGATGTTCGGCGAAGAGTTCGTCACCGCCTACGCCAAGCTGAAGAACCAGGAGTGGAACAACTACGCCCGGCACCTCACGCAGTGGGAGCGGGACAACACGCTGGACTGCTGAACGCCCGGCCGGAGGGCTTAAGTCCTCAGATGGCGCGTCATGCCCCGGCTTATTCGGGGCATCCAGCCAGTCGCAGCGGGCGTTCGACGAGGACGTCTCGAGAAAGCCAGAGCTCCTTCCCCCGGGAGAGCATGAGAGAGCGTCGGAGCCGCACGGCTCCGGCGCTTTTTCGTTGCGCGGAGACTGGAGCGATCGCGGCTCGAATTGACGCGATGCACAACAGTTAGGCGATTGACGGCGCGTATTTAGTCAGTACGTTTCTCTTTAAGACTAAAAATATCTCCGCAGGAAAACGCTGCGGCTGGGGAGAACGTCTATGACGGAGCAAGATCCCCGCGTCCGAACCATGTTCGGGCGCGACCGAGCGGCTGCGTGGATCGCCGTTGGCCTTGTCTGGGCCACCTACGCCTTCGTGTTCTGGCGCATGACCGGCGCCTTCGCCGAAACCGGCCTGACGGCGCTCATGGCGGTTCTCGCCGGCGTCGTCCTCTTCCTCAACACAGCGGCCGTGCTGGCGTTGCTGCGGCACTACGAGGAGGACAAGGCCGCGATCTACGGCGCCGACATCTACTACCTCGACCGCATCGCCGCCGAACGCAGAGCCGCCCGATGAGCCGGCGCCCCTACGAGCCGCCGAAGCAGTCGGTGTTCGGTCAGATCGTCGACGCGGTGCTGATGCTCGGCCTCGTCGTCGTCACCCTCTACCTGCCGCTGCTGCTCGGCCTCGCCGGCGGCGGCTCAACGACCACCGCCTACGACAATCCAAGCTGGGAGACGCTCAAGCAGAACCCGACCATGGCCGCGCAGTGGGAGAAGCTTGGCTTCACGCCCGAAAGCGCCGCCGCAATCATCGGCGCGCGGTTCGACTACAGCGTCTCCTGGATGGCTTTCGCCGTCACCGCGCTGGTGATCGTCGTCTATTTCGTCGCGATGCTGCGCTGGTCCGACAGGGAGTACCGCGAGGTGATCGCGGAGCGCTTCGACGACGGCGAGCGTCCGTCCGCCTGAACCGCCTTTCCTCCTCCGAATCGATGGAGCGCCGGATGCTGACGATCCTGAACCTCGGCGCCTGGGCGGTCTCGGCCGTCCTCGCGCTCTGGATGGCCTGGGACATGTTCAAGACGAACCGGTCCTACAGCGAGGACTACCTCACCTCCTCCGCGGAGGGCGACATCATCGACGCCGAGATGGCGGAAACGGCGGCGAGGACCTGATGACCGACATCAGCCACCCGATCGCAGGCGCCGTCGCCGGCGCGCCCGCCGCGCCCGCGCCACGCCGCGTCGCCCTCAAGCGCGTGCTCGGCCCCGCCCACGTCTGGGGGCTTGGCGTCGGCATCGTGCTCGTCGGCGAGTTCATGGGCTGGAACTTCGCGGTCGGCAAAGGCGGCGCGATCGCGGCGCTCACCGCCTGCTGGCTTGCGGGCATCCTCTACACCTGCGTCGCGATGATCGACAGCGAGATCACCTCGACGGTCGCGGCCGCGGGCGGCCAATACGCCCAGGCCAAGCACATCATCGGCCCGCTCGCCGCGTTCAACGTCGGCCTCTACCTCGTCATGGCCTACACCATGCTCGAGGTCTCGAACGCGATCGTCACCGGCGACCTGATCGAGGCCTTCTCCCACAACATGGGCCTCGTCGGCGACGTCGACAAACGCGCCTTCATGGTGCTGACGATCGTCTTCCTGTCGTGGCTGAACTACCGCGGCGTGCTGGCGACGCTGACGCTGAACCTCGTCATCACCGCCATCGCCTTCGCCGCCATCGTGACCTTGTTCGTCTACGCCCAGCCTTGGGCGCCCGGCGAAACCCTGAAGCACGGCGAGCTGCTGACCGGCCTGCCCTACGGCGGCCTCGGCATCCTCGCGGCGATGCACTTCGGGCTGTGGTTCTACCTCGGCATCGAGGGCACCACGCAGGCCGCCGAAGAGGTGCGTTCGCCGGCCCGCGCGCTGCCGCTCGGCACGCTCACCGGCATCATGACGCTGCTGATCGCGGCGACGCTCACCTGGTACGTCGGCACGGGCCTGATGCCCTGGGAGTACCTCGGCCAGGCGGTGACGCCGCTCTATGACGCGGCCCGCCTCACCGGCAGCGCGCCGCTCGAGATCTTCCTGTTCTTCGGAACGCTTTTCGCGACCGTCGCCTCCGCCAACGGCTGCGTGAACGACGCCTCCCGCGCGTGGTTCGCCATGGGCCGCGACCGCTACATGCCGGTCTGGTTCGGGGCGGTCCATCCGACCTACCGCACCCCCTACCGCGCGATCGTGTTCTTCGCCCCGATCGCGATCCTCTTCGCCATCTCGACGCCGCTCGACCAGACGATCACCTTCTCGATCCTGTCCGGCCTGCTCGGCTACACCACCATGGCGCTCAGCATCGTGATGTTCCGCCGCAAGTGGCCGCTTGGCTCCATTCCCCGCGGCTTCGTGCACCCGCTGCATCCGCTGCCCGCCGTGCTGCTTCTGCTGCTCTGCTCGGTCACCTACGCCGCGGTCTTCCTCGGCTACGGCACGCAGTTGCTTGCGATGATGGCGTTCTACATCGCCGCCTCCGCCTGGTTCGTCCTGCACCGCTACAAGTATGTCCGGCGCGGCGACCAGTTCACCATGGCCTGGCCTAAGCCGAGGGGGTACTGAGTCCATGGCGAGCGCCACGCTCCTCGCGCTGGCCTTGAGCGTCGTGGTCTTGGGCGTCGTGCTCTTCGCCGCGGTCGCCCTTCGCCGGGCGGGACGCGCCGAAGCCCTCCGTCGCGCGGGGCGCCTCGACGCCTGCGCCAATCTGCTCGACGGCTGCGTCCGCTCGATCGATCGCTCAGGGGACCCCGTGCTGCGGGGGCGCTACGGCGGCGGCAAGGCGGCGTTGCGGGTTTTCGCCGAGCAGCTCGCCTTCCGCCGCCTGCCGCAGCTCTGGCTCGCGGCGACCGTCCGGGCGGACCTCGCGACCTCCGCGACGCTCGACCTCGTCCGCCGGCCGACCGGCGCCGAGTTCTTCTCGGCGGGCTTGGCCCTGCCCCGCCGCTGGGCGCCGCCTGAAGGCTGGCCGCAGGACACCCGCATCTGCGGCTCGGCCGACGCCGGCGCCCTGCTCGCCGCGCTGACCGACCGCCTCGCGGCGCCGCTCGCGGATCCGCGGCTGAAATCCATCCTCGTCACCCCTCGAGGCGTGCGGGTCGTCCGGCAGGCGGCGCAGGGGAGCCGGGGCGCGTACCTGCTGTTCCGCGACATGCGCTTCCCGAAGGCGAGCGTGACGCGCCACGACGCGGCCGCCGCCCTCGACCTCGCCCTACAAATCGCCGCCGCTTTGGCGCCAGCAACGAGAGACGCTCATGAAAGCGACCGCCTCGACGTCCGCGCCGCGTGATCCCCGCCTCGTTCTTATCGTCGGCGCGCTGCTGCCGGGCTTCGGACATGTCCTCATCGGCAGGGCTGCGCGCGGTCTCGGATTCGCGCTGTTCACGATCCTGCTCGGATGGCTGACGGCGCGGTTCGCCGCCCCCGACGCCTCGATCATCGGCCGTCATGCGGGCGGGTTCTTCGTCTGGGCGCTGTCGCTGCCCGACGTCTATCGCGCCGCGCGGCTGGATTTCGAGCGCGCCCGACAGAGCGCTCGCGTCCTGCCTGCGGCGAGACGCTCCCGCCTAATTTTTCCTCATGGGAAAAACTTTTGACAACGATGCGCAGACCTGCATGATCCCCGGCGAGGTCGCGCGACGCCGCGCGAAGGACGTCCGCGAGGACGAAGGGACCTTCGATGTTCGCTGTCTGGCACGCCAGCCGCACGACGCACGACGCCGGGGCGCTTCGCTCCGGCGCCCGCCCCGCGACCTCATCGGCCAACTCCACGAGAACGCATCGCCGCGCCGGGAACGCTCCCGCCGACGGCCGCCGCGGAGCGCGCCTGAACGTCCGGCCGTCCGGCCGCGCGGTTTCTGGAACGGGGAAGAGCAATGAGCATCGCAACGGCCGACACGCCGGTCTCAGCCAACGACACGCACCAACTTAAACGCCACATCTCATGGACAGGCGCCTTCTGGGTGGCGAGCGGCGTGCCGCCGCTCGTGCTGTTCTCGATCGGCGGCATCGCCGGCACCACCGGCACGCCCGCTTTCGCCATCTGGGCGGCGTCCATGATGATGGGCTTCCTGCAGTCCTTCGTATACGCGGAGATCGCGGGCCTGTTCCCGAACAAGTCCGGCGGCGCCTCGATCTACGGCGCGGCCGCCTGGGTGCGCTACGCCAAGCCGATCGCCCCGCTGTCGGTGTGGTGCAACTGGTTCGCGTGGTCGCCGGTGCTGTCGCTCGGCTGCTCGATCGCCGCGGGCTACATCCTGACCGCCATCGCGCCTGACGCCGCCTCGTCGATCCGCACCTGGACGCTGGTGTCGGGCTCGCTCGGCCCGGTGTCCTTCTCGCTGAACTCGGCCTTCTTCATCGGCGCGGCGCTGATGCTCGGGACCTTCGCCGTGCAGCACCGGGGCATCCTGGGCACCGCTCGGGTGCAAAAGGTCGTCGGCGTTCTGGTGATCGTGCCGCTCGTCATCGTCGGCGTCGCGCCGCTGCTGCAGCACGGCGTGAACTGGTCGAACTTCCAGCCCTTCGTGCCGCTCGCGGAAGCCTACAAGCCGGAGCCGGGCGCGTGGAACATCCCGGGCTGGACGCTGGTGCTCGGCGGCATGTTCATCGCCGCCTGGTCGACCTACGGCTTCGAGACCGCGATCTGCTACACGAGCGAGTTCAAGGATCCCGCCCGCGACACGTTCAAGGCGATCTTCTTCTCCGGCCTGCTCTGCATCGCCGTGTTCGTGATCGTGCCGTTCACCTTCCAGAGCGAACTCGGCCTCACCGGCATGCTCGAGACACCGATCGTCGACGGCTCGGGCGTGGCGGCCGCGCTCGCGCACATGGTCGGCGGCGGCCCGATCATCGAGAACGCGCTGGTCATGCTCATGATCCTCGCGCTGATGCTCTGCCTGATGACCGCGATGGCGGGCTCGTCGCGCACGCTCTACCAGGGCTCCGTCGACGGCTGGCTGCCGAAGTATCTTTCCTACGTGAACCACCACGGCGCCCCGACCAACGCCATGTGGACCGACCTCGTCTTCAACCTGGTCCTGCTCGCGATCGCCTGCGCCGACGCCACCTCGTTCTTCTTCATCCTGGCGGTGTCGAATTGCGGCTACATCATCTTCAACTTCCTGAACCTGAACTCCGGCTGGATCCACCGCATCGACAGCGGCCACATCCCGCGGCCCTACAAGGCGCCGACCTTCATCATCGCTCTCGGCGCCGTGTTCGCCTTCGTCAACGCCGTCTTCATGGGCGCGGGCGCCAAGGTGTGGAACCCGTACGCGCTCTGGGCCGGCCTGATCACGGCGGCGCTCATCATCCCGGTGTTCTTCTTCCGGCACTACGTGCAGGACAAGGGCAAGTTCCCGGCGAAGATGCTCGAGGACCTGCAGGTCGGCGGGGAGGTCGGCGCCAAGATGCCCAAGAAGGCGGGCATGCTGCCGTACATCACGCTGCTGGCGGGCGTCGCGACCGTGCTGATCGCGAACGCGGTCTTCCAGTTCTGACGCGCTCGCCCGAGCCCGGGGGGGACATCGCTCCGGGCTCGGGCCTCGCCGGACGCGGACACGTCCGCGGTCCGTCCTGAAGATCTCTCGACGCTGGTTCCGAAGACATGCTGGTTTCCAACATCAAGAGCCGTCCGGTCTACGGAGGCCTGAAGGTCGACGACGCGGCGCGGCGACATCTCGTGGCGGCGGAGGGCGAAGGAGCCCTTGCGGTGCTCGCGGCCTTCGCCGGCCGCGCCGAAGCCACCGCCCGCGCGACCGTGCTCTATGCGCCCGGCGGCTCCGCCGGCGAGGATCACGCGGCCAAGCTTGCTGCGCTCGGTCTCGACGACCTCTTCGTCATGCCGTCGCAGGCGACGCTGATCACCCGCCTCAACGTCATCCTGGCGACCGCCACCATGGGAACGCGGCTCTACGCGGCGGGCGTCGAGGGCTTCATCGGCTCGGTGGTGGCGGCCGGGATGGCTCACGGGGTCGACCAGGCGTCGATCCGGACCGAACACCGCGGCTCGCTCGCCCGCCGAGTGCAGTGCGTCCATTGCAAGGGAATGACGGAGAACGTGACCGTATCCCCCGTCGTCTGCAGCCACTGCGGCATTCAGCTGCTCGTCCGCGACCACTTCTCGCGCCGGCTCGGCGCCTTTCAGGGCGTGTCCGTGAACGCCGAAACCCCCGGCGAAATTCCGCCAGCCGAGGAGCTCTACGCATGAGCGGCGGCGTCGAGATCCCCGTGCGCGTCGTCGCGATCGAGCAGGCGACGCCGACGGTAAAGCGCTTCAGCCTCGCCGCGCGCGACGGCGCTCCCCTCCCCCTCTACTCCGCCGGCGCGCATGTCGTCGTCGCGATGGACGCGGCCGACCGCCGCATCAAGAACCCCTACTCCCTGATCGACCGGTCGCCCGACGGCTCGACCTACCGCATCGGCGTGCTGCGCACCCAGCAATCGCGCGGCGGTTCGGCCTTCATGCACGAGCAGGTCGCGGTCGGGTCCGAGCTGACGATCACCATGCCGGTGAACCTGTTCCCGCTGAACCGGACCGGCCGGAAGCACCTGCTGATCGCGGGCGGCATCGGCGTCACGCCGATCTACGCCATGGCGGAGGAGCTCGCGCGCCAGAGCGTCGCTTACGAGATCCACTACGCGATGCGCGACTCCGCCCACGGCGCCTTCGCTGACGAGCTGGTCGCACGCCATGGAGACAGGGTCCGGCTCTACCGCGACGATTGCCAGGAGGTGATCGCCGTCGACCGCATCCTCCCCAACCAGCCGCTCGGCACGCATCTCTACGTCTGCGGCCCCGAGGGCATGATCAACGCGATCCTCGCCGGAGGCCGCGCGGCCGGCTGGCCGGAGGAGAACCTTCACGCCGAGCGCTTCCTCGCCCCTCCCGGCGGCTCGCCTTTCGCGCTGCGGCTCGCGAAGGCCGGGATCACCACCGAGGTGCGCGCCGACCAAAGCCTGCTCGAGGCGATCGAGGCGGCCGGCGTCGACGCAGCCTTCCTGTGTCGCGGCGGCGCCTGCGGCCAGTGCGAGACCAGGGTCGTCTCCGCCGACGGGGAGCTCGTTCATAACGACCACTTCCTGTCGGACGACGAGAAGGCGTCGGGCGCGAAGATCATGACCTGCGTCTCGCGGCTTAAGGGCCGCGAGCTGGTGCTGGACCTGTGACGATGGCGCGCGTCGCGAATGCTCACGAACTGAAGGCCGGAGGCCCCCGATGACCATCCAGTTCAAGAACGAAACGTTCCGGGACGACTTCACCTTTTCGAACTCGCCGGAGGCGATCCGTCGCTTTCCGTTCCCGTTCGACAAGGACCAGTACATGTACGCGGTCAACATCGAGCAGCACATGCCGGGGCCGGCGAAGTCGGCGACCGAGTTTCCCATCGACATCGACGAGCACTACGTCTCGGAGATGCGCGATCGGGCGCTGGTGCTGAAGGCGGACCCGCTGCGCTGCCAGTCGCTGCCGCACATGATCACGGCGGAATGGGACCTCGTCGAACTCCTGATGGAGTCGATGGCGAAGCACTACCCCGAGCACTTCACGCTGACCCGGGACGGCGACCGCTGGCATTGGATCAACCGGCCGCTTGAGATCGACCAGACCTTCACCTTCGGCGACGCGGCCACGCTGCCCTGCCCGCCGATGGAGTACGTCACCCGGCAGTGCCAGGGCGACTTCTGCCTGCTCGACCAGCGCAACGACAACCTCTGGATGGACGCCGGCATCGTCACGACGCAGGCGGACTGGTCGCTCGATTTCGACATGGGCATGAACTTCATGGAGTGGCACGGCCCGGTGCCGCTGGCCCATGACATGGGGGTGTTCGACCGGGCGCTGAAGTTCCTGCTCAACCTGCAGCAGGGCCGGCCCGTCCGCCGGCTGAACTGGACGATGACCGTCAATCCGCGGCTCGATACCAGCCCCGAGAACTACCACAAGTGGGGCATCGACCGGACCACGGTCACGCCGGAGAACGTCGGGAATAAGGTCCATCTGCGGGTGGAGCTGCAGGCGCTGTGGCGGCTGCCGCGTTCGAACGCGATTGTGTTCTCGATCCGCTGCTACCTCATCAAGATGGAGGAGCTGGTGACGATCCCGAAATGGGGTCGGCGCCTGCACCGGGTGCTGCGCGACCTGCCGCCGGAGCTCGTCGACTACAAGGGCCTGACGCGCTTCCGCGACACGACGGTCGACTACCTCGCGCGCCACGACGACGGCGCCCCGACCTCGCCGGGCTTCTTCCCGGACTGACCCGCCCCGCGCCGCGCGCGGCGCCCATCACACCCGGCTTCTCGACCCGGGCGGCCCGCCCGGTCGCCCCAGGGGCCGCTCGAGCCTCGTCATCTACCGGAAGGAACCGCCGCCATGGCCACCACCGCTGAAGACTTCCCGCGCAAGAACGCGCTGTTCTCCCGCCATCGCGACCTAGGCTCGCCGCTCGACAGCGACTGGAACGGCATGCCGATCCCCCAGAACTACGCGACCGACCCCTATGAGGAGGTGACGACCGTCCGCTCCAAGGCCGGACTCTTCGACGTCTCGGGTCTGCGGATGATCAACGTCTCGGGGCCGGACGCGGTTAAGGTGCTGAACCACATGCTGACGTCCGACATCGACGCGCTGGCGCCGGGCCAGTCGGCGATCTCCAACATCGTCAACGCGGACGGAGCGCTGATCGACGACGTGCTGGTCTACCGCGACGGGCCGGACGCCTACCGGCTGAGCCACGGCGGCGGCGC
Organism: Methylopila sp. Yamaguchi; assembly: GCF_002897035.1. Lineage (GTDB taxonomy): Bacteria > Pseudomonadota > Alphaproteobacteria > Rhizobiales > Methylopilaceae > Methylopila. Next base: position 10,155 of record NZ_BAUX01000019.1, on the reverse strand, counting down.
CCTGGAAGAGGTCATCGACGGCTTCTTCGAGGGATCGGACGCGAGCTGGGAGAAGGACGACGACGTCCACATCCTCTCGCTGCAGGGCCCGCTCGCGCTCGAGATCCTCGATCCGCATACCCCGTTCGAGCTCAAGACGCTCAAGTATTTCGAGCACGTCCGGACCGAACTGTTCGGCAAGCCCGTATCGCTCGCCCGCGGCGGCTATTCGGCCGAGCGCGGCTACGAAGTGTTCTGCTCCGCGGCCGACGCCCCGGTTCTTTGGGACGCAATCATGGAGGCGGGCAAACCCCATGGCGTCTGTGCGGCGTCGTGGTCGTGCCTCGACATCGTGCGAGTCGAGGGCGGACTGCTGTTCTTCCCGTTCGACATGCCGCAGGGAGATACCACCCCATGGGAGGTGGGCGCGGACTGGACCGTGAACCTGAACAAGCCCGACTTCCATGGCAAAGCCGCCCTTGCCGCAAAAAAGGGCAGCGAGCGGGTCGCGCAGGTCGGACTGGAGATCGACGCCCACGAAGCAATCGAACCCGGAGCGAAGATCTACAAAGATGGCGCGGAAGTGGGCATCGTAAACAGTACGACCTACAGTAAGCACCTGATGAAATCGATTGCGCTGAGCCACGTCACGCCAGAGCTGAAGGCGCTCGGGACGTCTCTCACGGTGAAGTCATCGCTTGGCGAATTCCCAGCCCACATCGTCCGGACGCCCTTCTACGACCCACATCGACTTCGCACCCACCCGCTCGACGAACGGGTTGCGTGACGACATTGTGTCGTCGCCATAGGTGTGGCGGAAAAGCATCTACGGGATGACCGTCGCGCCAAAGCACAAAAAAGGGGCTCGACTTAACGTCGGGCCTCCCCGATTTTCACTGCAACGAACTGAGGTTCCTTGCGGGTTGGGGAAGAGTTATGAAGACTGTCACGGGGTTTGCTTTCACGGCGCTGCTTTCGGCCACGGCCAGCCTGTCGGCGCTGTCCGTCGCGTCGGCGGCTGACCTCGCCGCCCCCGAGGCGGCGGTGATCGAGTCGGCCCCGTCGCCGATCGACGTCGCCTTCGGCGTCAAGTTCACCACCGACTACGTGTTCCGTGGCATCACGCAGAGCGACGGCGACCCGGCCGTTCAGGGCTACGCCGAACTTCAGGCCTTCGACTGGGTCTACGCGGGCATCTGGTCGTCCAGCGTCAACGGCTTCGTGACCGACCCCTCCGCGGAAGTCGATCTCTACGCCGGCCTGCGCCACACTTGGGACGCCTTCACTCTCGACGTCGGCGGCCTGTACTACTACTATCCGGGCGAAGCCGGACCGAAGCGCTTCCAGCTCGATTACTGGGAGATCTACGCCAAGCCGAGCTACGCGATCGGCGATCTGGCCTCGATCACCGGTAATGTCTACTGGACCAGCGACTACGTGAACACCGGCGCGGACGCGACGTACCTCTCCGCCATCGCCAAGGTTAACCTCCCGGTCGACTCCATTCCGGACGTGGGCTTCTACGTCTCCGGCGAGCTCGGCAAGCAGTGGATTGGCAAGACCAGCGACAAGTACGGCAACGTCAACCTGGTCAACTACCTCACCTGGAACGCCGGCATCGGCGCGACCTACAAGGCCGCGACCATCGAGTTCCGCTACTCGGACAGCGATCTGTCCCGCCGCGACTGCTTCACCAACGGCAACGCCCGCTACGCTTGTGGCGACCGCTACATGGTCAGCCTCTCGTTCGACACGGCCTTCAGCAAGCTGAAGTGATCGGCGCCGCCTGACGGCGGCCCCTTCCGAAACGACGACGCCGCGCCCCTTCGGAGCGCGGCGTTTTCGTTTGCCGTGCTGAAAGACGGGCGTCCCCGGCAGCCTCGCCTCCGCTGCGGCCGGCCGCGATCAGACCCGCCGCCTGACGGTCAGCTCTGGTCCTGCAGGCGCTCCAGCGGCACGTCGAGCGTGCACACCACGCCGGTCGGCGCGTAGTCCAGCCGCACGGCGCCCTCGAGCTGGCTCGCCAGGCCGCGCTCGAGAAGCCGAACGCCGAACCCCTTGCGGGTCGGCGGCTCCACTTCGGGCCCGCCGCTTTCCGCCCACACCAAGCGGACGATCTGGCGACCGGGGGCGCCGTCGAGCGTCCACTTGACCGAGACCACGCCCGCGGGCGTGGACAGCGCCCCGTATTTCGCCGCGTTGGTGCCGAGCTCGTGCATCATCAGCACCAGCGGCAGGGCGGCCTTCCGTCCGACCAGCACCTCCGGCCCGTCGGCCGTCAGGCGTTCCGGGCCGTCGAGATGGCTCTTGAGGGCCTCAACGACCACCCCCTCCAGCGGAGCCGCGGACACCGCTCCTCCCAGCAGCACGTCGTGGGCGCGCCCGAGCGCCACCAGCCGGCCCTCGAGCACGCGGCTCGCGCCTTCAAGTGTGCTCGCGCCGCGCATGGTCTGCGACGCGATCGCCTGGACCAGCGCCAGCAGGTTCTTCATGCGGTGGCTGAGCTCCTGGTTCAGGATCCGCTGCCGCTCTTCGGACAAGGCGCGCGCCGCCGCCGCCGCGGCTTGGTCCGCAGCCATCCGCACGAAGGCTACCGCCCCAGTGGTCCAGTCGCGAGGCTCCGCGGCATGGAGGAAGAACACCGACGCGAGACTCCCGCGCTCCCGGATCGGAACGTGCAGCATCGCGCGAATGCCGATCGCGGCGTAATCCGCGGCATGGTCCGCGGTGCGGGGGTCGGCGGCGACGTCGGAGACCGCGAATGCGTCATCATGGACGAGGGCCTGCGCCAGATCGCCAAACCGGTCGAGCGCGTGCACCCCGACCCCGCTTGCGAGATCGCCCGCCCGCCAGTCCGCTTTCACTTCGACCTCAGCTCCACGGGAATCGACCGTTCCGAAGCTCACCCGCGACAGACCCAGCGTGCGCCCGACGACCTCGCAGGCTATGCCGGCGATCACCCGCTCGTCGCTCTGATCGCGCATGCGGACGCCGAGTTCCGCCAGCGCGGCCTTGCAGGCCTTTTCCTCGCGCTCGCCCGTCACGTCTTCGATCATCGCGGTGGTCTGGATGCTTCCGCCGGCCAGCCGGCGGGAAACGAGGTTCACCCGCGCCCAGATGATGCGGCCGTCGCCGCGCCGGTAGCGCTTCTCAAGCAGCATGGTCATCAGCTCGCCGCGAGCCAGTCGTCCGTGCAGCTCCCTGCGCGCGTCGTCGTCCTCCTCGGGCGTCCAGCGCGCGACGGATTGACCGACGATCTCCTCCTTGCTGGCGCCCCAGATCTCGCAGAGCTTGTCGTTCACCCGAAGCGCCCGGGCGGTCACCGGGTCGAGCTGCACGATGCCGACGTTCGCGCCCTCGAACACGGAGCGGAACTGCTCCTCCGCCTCCGCGCGCTCCGTGAGGTCGAGCATCGCGCCGATCGCCCGGACGGCTGCGCCCTCGGCGTCGCGCACGGCCGTGCCGCGGTCGAGGACCATTGCGTAGCTGCCGTCCGCGCGGCGAAAACGGTACTCGCTGCGCCACTCCGCGCCCTTGGGGCCGAGAAAGGCCTGAAAGTCCGCGCTGACGCGGTCGCGATCGTCCGGGTGAATGTGGTCCATCCACCACGCGCCCGTCGGCTCGACATCCTCCAGCCGGTGGCCGTAGGCCGAGCTCAGGGCCTCGTTCCAGATCACCTGATCCGCGAGCAGGTCCCAGTCCCAGATCGCATCGTGCGTGACATGGCCCACGAGGTGATAGCGGCGGAAGGCCTCGTCTCCGCTCGCGATCGCACGGCGGAGAGCCAGCTGGGCTTCGACTTGGCGTCCCAGCGCCTTCAGGATCCTCGCCTGCCCGGGCGTGACGCCCTCCGGCCTTGGCTTGACGTCGAGAACGCACAGCGTCCCGAGCGCGTGCCCCTCCGGGCTGCGCAGCACCGCGCCGGCGTAGAACCGCAGATGGGGGTGGTCGACGACGAGGCGGTTGGCGCGCGTGCGCGGATCCTGCGTGAGATCAGGGATGACCAGCGTCTCGCGCTCGCTCAGGGCGTGCGCGCAGACCGACCGGTCGATCGGCGTCTCCTGGGCGTCCATGCCGATACGCGCTTTGAACCACTGCCGATCGCCGCTGACGAAGCTGACGAGCGCCGTCGGCGCCCCCAACGCTTCGGCGGCGATGGCGACGAGGTCGTCGAATCCCTTCTCGGGCGGCGTGTCGAGAATGGCGTAGCTCGCCAGCGCGGCCAGCCGGTCGGGATCGGCGACGTCCGCTGGGTCAGGAACGCGGTCGGGCATAGGGCTTGGAGAACTCGTCGGAGGGCGCCGGGCTTCGCGCGAGGCCGGTCGCCGCACGATAGCCGACCGCCGGTGGGCCGCAAACAGCATTCGCCGCACGAGCGGCCGGCGGGTGATTGGCTTGCTTCGGGAACCCGGCCGCGCTTCGAATTGTTTCAGTTCGAATCCCCAGCGCCGCCGCGCCGCTTTGCCAGGAGCATCCGATGGAAATTGACCGGTTGACCGCCGCGGGCCCCACCGCTGTGTCCATCGCGCTCAAAGTCAACGGCGTCGAGCGCCGGCTGGAGGTCCCACCCTCGGTGACCCTTCTGGATCTCTTGCGGGAAAGGCTCGACCTCACGGGCTCGAAGAAGGGCTGCGACCAGGGCCAGTGCGGGGCCTGCACGGTGCTCGTCAACGGGCGCCGCGTGAACGCCTGCCTTCAACTCGCGGTGATGAACGACGGCGCGGAGATCACCACGATCGAAGGCGTCGGCCAGCCCGGCGCTCTGCATCCGCTGCAGGAGGCCTTCATCGCCCATGACGCCTTCCAGTGCGGCTACTGCACGCCCGGGCAGATCTGTTCCGCCATCGGCATGATGAACGAGGGCCATGCCAAGACCGAGGCGGAAATCCGCGAGCTGATGAGCGGCAACCTCTGCCGCTGCGGCGCCTATGGCAACATCGTGGACGCGATCGAGGACGTGATGGGCCGAAGCGCCTTCAAGGAGGCCGCGGAATGATGAACTTCAGCTACACCCGGGCCGAGACCGTGGCCGAAGCCATCGCGGCCGTCGCCGGCGACCCCGCCGCACGTTTCATCGCCGGCGGCACCAATCTCGTCGACCTGATGAAGTACGACGTGATGAAGCCCGAGAGGCTGGTGGACATCACGCGTCTGCCGCTGCGCGAGATTGAGGCGACGGACGCCGGCGGCCTTCGGATCGGCGCGCTGGTTCCGAACTCCGACCTCGCCTACGACGCCCGCGTCCAGCGCGACTACCCGTTGCTCGCCAGCGCGATCCTGGCGGGCGCCTCCGCTCAGCTCCGGAACGCGGCGACCACCGGCGGCAATCTGCTTCAGCGCACCCGTTGCTACTACTTCTATGACGTTGCGACCCCCTGCAACAAGCGCGAGCCGGGCTCCGGCTGCGCCGCGAAGACCGGGGTTAACCGCGTGAATGCGATTCTCGGGACCAGCGAAGCCTGCATCGCGACCCACCCGTCCGACATGTGCGTCGCCCTCGCGGCGCTGGAGGCGACCGTTCATGTCGAAGGCCCGAACGGCCCCCGCGTGCTGCCCTTCGCCGAGTTTCATCGCCTGCCCGGCGACGCGCCGCAGCACGACAACACCTTGGCCCACGGCGAGATGGTCGTCGCCGTCGAACTCCCCGCTCCGAGGTTCGGGCGGAACCACACCTATCTCAAACTCCGCGACCGACTGTCCTACGCCTTCGCGCTTGTGTCGGTGGCCGCCGCTTTGGAGATGGACGGCGAAGGGATCGCCGAGGCCCGCATCGCGCTCGGCGGGGTCGCGCATAAGCCTTGGCGCGTGCCCGACGGGGAAGCCGTCCTGAAGGGAAAGCCCGCGACCCCTGACAGCTTCGGGGCGGCGGCGGACGTGATCCTTGCGGGGGCGAAGGGGTATGGCGGCAACGACTTCAAGATCGAGCTCGCGCGCCGCGCCATCGTCCGCGCTCTCGCGCAGGCCGCGGCGGGCGAACCGCAGGTCCAGTCCGACAAGACCGTGAACTGAGGGAGACCAGCCGATGTCCAACATCCATCCCTATGTCGGCCGCGCGACGTCGCGCGTCGACGGGCCGCTCAAGGTCTCTGGACTCGCCCAGTACGCGGCCGAATTCGGGGCCCCCGACCTTGCCTACGCCGCGGCTGTCCCGAGCGCGATCGCCAAGGGTCGCGTCACGTCGCTCGATGTCTCGGCGGCGCGTGCGGCGCCCGGCGTGATCGACGTGCTCAGCCACGAGAACAAGCTCGCTTTCCCCGAGGACGACGAACCCTTCAAGAACGACATGGTCGCCGTGCCGGGAAGCCCGTTCCGGCCCTTCCGAGACGACCAGGTGCACTACAGCGGCCAGGCGATCGCGCTTGTGGTGGCGGACACCCATGAGAACGCCCGCCATGCAGCCACCTTGGTGAGGGCGACCTACGCCGCCGAAACGCCAAACGTCGACGTGGCGTCGGCGGCGAACCACTACGAACCGCCGGAACCCAGAGACGGCATTCCGCCCACGCCCGAGCCGCGCGGCGACGCCGCCGGCGCCTTCGCCGCTGCGCCCGTCCAAGTGACGGCGGACTACCGGGTCGTGGCGGAACACCACAACCCGATGGAGCTGCAGGCGACGACGGTCGTGTGGGAAGGGGACGGGCGTCTCCTGATCCACAACAAGACGCAGGGCGTCGTAAACCCGAAGAACTACATCTGTTCGGTGTTCGGGCTCGACGAAGACAAGGTGCGGCTCGTCTCGCCCTTCGTCGGCGGCGCCTTCGGCATGGCGCTTCGCCCCCATTACGACGTCTTCCTCGCCGTGATGGCCAGCCTGAAGCTCCAGCGTTCAATCCGCCTCGTGCTGACGCGCGGGCAGATGTTTACGATGGGCTGGCGGCCGGACTGTCTGCAGACCGTGTCGTTCGGCGCGGACGCCGGCGGGCGGCTGACGTCGATCCAGCACCACGCGATCCAGGCGACCTCGCGCTACGAGGACTACCAGGAGCCGATCGTGAACTGGTCGGGCTTCCTGTACGACTGCGACAACGTCGCGCTCAAGTATGAACTCGGGAAGGTCGACACCCCGACTCCATCCGACATGAGGGCGCCGGGCGCCACGACCGGCGTGTTCGCGCTCGAGTGCGCGATGGACGAGCTGGCCTACGCGGCGAAGGTCGATCCCGTCGAGCTCCGGCTCATGAACTACTCCGACCGCGACAAGAACGACGACAAGCCGTTCTCCTCCAAGGAGCTGCGGGAAGCCTATCGGCTGGGAGCGGAGCGCTTCGGCTGGTCGAAGCGTTCGCCCGAGCCGCGTTCAATGCGGGAGGGCCGCGAACTGATCGGCTACGGCATGGCGACCGGCTGCTGGGAGGCGATGACCATGCCGCACAAGGCCCGGGCCACGCTGACCGCCGACGGCAAGCTCGAGGTCGGCTGCGCGACGGCCGACATCGGCACCGGCACGTACACGATCCTCGCGCAGATCGCCGCCGATGCGCTCGGGCTCGACATCGCGGAGGTCACGTCCCGGGTCGGCGACACCTCGCTGCCGATGGCGCCGGTCGAAGGCGGCTCCTGGGCCGCTGCGTCCGCGGGCTCCGCGGTGAAGAGCGCCTGTGAGACACTGAAGGACGAGCTGCTCAAGCGGGCACGCGGGATTGACGGCTCGCCATTGGCCAACGCCGGCCTGGACCACGTCGTCTTCGGAAACGGGCGCATCGCGCTCGCGTCCGACCCGGCGAAGGCGGTGTCGTTCGCTGACGTCCTGAAGGGGGCCGGCCTTGATAAGCTTGAGGCCGACGGCGGCTTCGAGCCGGACAAGGACTTCGCCCAGACCTACGCCGGCTACACCCACGCCGCCTGTTTCGTCGAGGTGCGCGTCGACGAGGATCTCGGCGTGGTCCGCCTCGCCCGCGTCGTGAGCGCGGTCGCGGCAGGCAAGATCCTGAACCCGCTCACCGCGCGCAGCCAGATCCTGGGCGGCGTGGTGATGGGCTGCGGCATGGCGCTTCACGAGGAGACGCTGTGGGACAAAACCCTCGGCCGCGTGATGAACGCCAATCTCGGCGAATACCACGTGCCGGCGCACGCCGACATTCCCGACATCGACGTGGTCTTCGTCGACGAGGAGGACGGCAGCAATCCGCTCGGCGTCAAAGGGCTCGGTGAGATCGGGATCGTCGGAACGGCGGCTGCGGTCGCGAACGCCATCTTTCACGCCACTGGCAAGCGCGTCCGCGAACTGCCGATCACGATCGATAAGTTGCTCTGATCCTCCACCCGGCGACGGAGCGCCGCGGCGTCGCCGCGCTCCGTCACTTCCAGAAGATCTTCGTGTCCCGCAGTTTCCGCAGACGCCGGTCCGCCTTGGCCAACGGCGCCTGCGCGCGGCCGCCGGTCGACCCAGCAATGACCCCGGCGGCGAGCCCGAGCGCGGCCTCCCCACGCTTCACCGCGTCGTGGCCGATGCGAAGCGCAAGGGGGCCCGAGGTGGCGATGTCGTTCAGCGTCCCGAGCGCGTCCAGCAGCTTCTTCAGCCTCCGGTCGAACCGCTCGAACCGTCGCCTGACGGCGGCGTCCCGCTGGTACAAGGGCGCAAAGAAGCCGACGGCGTACCGCAGCGCCTTCGCCTCGATGCGAGCGTCGTGGCGCTTCTCCGGGGTCAGCCGCACCAGCCCCTTGGCCTTCTTCTCGAATTTCGCGAAGCGCGCCGACAGCACCTCCGCCGCGAAGGTCTCGATCGGGGTCTTGCGGACTGCCTCGGTCTTGGGCGCGGTTCGCCACTCCCCGATCGCCATCCACTCCGCAAGATCAAACAGAGCCCCGCGCGCGCGCGGCGACCGCAGCGCGTCGAGGGCGGCGGCGTAAGCCTCCCTCCGGGACGCCTCGACCTCGTCCGCAAGCGGACCGACGTCGACGTGCCGTCCCGCGTCCGCGAGCGCGCCTTCGGCGAAGACGTCGAGATCCCGCGCCGCGCCGAGCGCATGCGCGAGCCATTTGATCTCACCCGCGACCACGGGAAGCCGCGCGTCGGACAGCGCCGGCCGAAAGATCTTCAGCGCCGAGCGCAGCCGCCGGAGCCCGACCCGCGCCTGATGCACCGCCTTGTCGTCTCCGCCCGCCAACAGCGCGTCCTCATTGCCGCGGAACTGCCGGACGCACTCGGCGAGCACCGCGACAGCGGACGTCGCCACATCCATGTCGGGCCTGACCGGCGACGCGCCCGCGGACACCGCGCCAAGCGGCTCCCCCGCAGCCAGACGAATTCCGCGCGCCGACTTCGACAACGTTGCGAGCCGCAACGGCGCATGGTCGGCGAGGTCGCGGGCGAGAGCGAACAGCGCTGCGGGTTCGCCGCGCTTGAGCTCGAGTTCGAGCTCCGCGAATGCGGCGACGCCCCCTCCCGCCTGAACGTTGGCGTCGTCGAGCGCGACCTCGATCGCCGCATCGTCGCGCGAGACGTCGAACACCGTCCGCCGTACGCGGGTGGTGACGACCGGTTCGAGCTCCTCGATGGTCACCCCACGCCCGACGACCGTTTCGACGAGGGCCGCGTCCTCAGCGTCTAGAACGGGAACATCCGCGTAGACGCGGCGCTCGCGCTCGAGCCGATCCGACATTCCGGCGCCGACCTCCCCCTGCTTAAGCGTCTGCACGCGCCACCGCCCTTCCCTGCGGACGCGCAGCGTGACGCCAGCCGCCGCGAGAGCGCGGTGCGGCGTATCGAAATAGACGCTCAGAAGCTTCGCCGTCCGGGCGCGGCGCACGGCGCCTGGCGTGTCCGCGAGCCGATCGGCCAGGGAGGCGAGGTCCTCGCGCGCCACGTCGAACTTCAGCTCCCGCTCGTGCGGATCGGACGGGGGCGAGACGACGGCGTTGGGCATGCGCAAGGCTCCTGCAGGCGGACCGGCGCGACGTCGAGCGTCGCGCCGCATCCGCGAAGACATGCTCTCATTGCCGTCGTGTGACGCTGTCATGATCAAGCGGCCTCGGGCGCCGAGGCGTCGCGCAAATCACCGGTCGCGTTCCGCCCGCCGTCTCGCGGGACGGTCCCCCCAAACCGTCGCGCCGCGAGGAAGATCGTCGATTCAAGTACTTAGCCTTCGCGCCAAGAACTTCTCGGCCTTCCGCTGCGTCGCAACACGGCTTTTCCACCGCCCGCCCACAGCCCCGCATTTTTTCGTGTGACGTCGT
>NZ_BAUX01000018.1 GCF_002897035.1 Methylopila sp. Yamaguchi | reverse complement strand
AGCCGAAGGGGCTTCCGAGCGAACCGGTGATGAAGGCGGCGGGCGCGTCGGCGACCGGCTCCGGCACGGCCTCGTCCGCGGGCGCCAAGGGGCGCTCGTTGTCCTGCTCGCCCGGCGTCTCGGGCGCGTCGTCGTCGAGGCGGATCACCTCGGCGAGGCGGCGGAGGCGCGCGGGCTGCAGCGGCCGCGCGGGCGCAGCGTCGACGTCGGCGAAGGCCATGGCGGCGATCGCGTCGGCCGCGGCCTCCGGGTCGATCGGGGCGGCGTCGGTCGGCGCGTTGGGGCTTTGCGTCGGACCCCGGAGGATGCTGTCGGGCGTGCGGGTGAAGCGCGCGTTCGGACCGATCGCGAACGGACGCAGCCAGCTCGGCACGGCGGAGGGCGCCGGCGCGAGCCCTTCGACGATGAACTCGATCCGCGGCGCCTGAAGGGCCTGGTCGAGGCCCGCGAGCAGGCTCGGGTCGACCGAGACGGAGCCGTCCAGAGTTTCGTCGCGGGCGGCGCGCCGTTCGCGCAGGACGCGGTCGGGGGTGCGGCTGGTGCGGACCTCGCCTGGCGCGGCGCCGCGGCGCGGGTCCGCGGGCTGGCGACGGCCGTCGGCGTCGAAGGAAGCGGGCGGTCGGCCGGAAGAGCGCATGAGTCGCTGACCCCGTCTTGAAGGCGCTGGCGCGCCGGATTTCGCTGTGCCTCCAGTTAGGAAGGCCAGGGTTAACGAAGGGTGGAGCGAACGACGTATCCCGGCCGCCGTCGCCCGCGATCCACAGCCGCAGGGGCGACGTCGCCCAAGATGTCGTGGAGCGGCGCGCGCCTACACCGCGGCGCGCGCGGGCGCCTGCGGCGACGGGGCCTTGCGCTCGGCGCTCGGCGGCCGCCCGAATCCCTCGAAATAGGCGCGGGAGAAATGCGAGGCCGAGGAAAAGCCGCATTCGAGCGCGATCGACAGGATCGGCATCGAGGTCTGGCGGATCAGCGTCCGCGCCCGCTCCAGCCGGATCTTGAGGTAGCGCTTGGCCGGCGACTGGCCGAGATACTTGAAGAACAGGCGTTCGAGCTGCCGGGTCGAAAGGTTGACGGCGTCCGCCAGCTCCTGGCTCGACAGAGGCTCCTCGATGCGCTCCTCCATCAGCTGCACGACCTTCAGCAGCTTGGGGTGCGCCACCCCCAGGCGCATGCGCAGGTCCATCCGCTGGCCTTCGCCCGCCTCCCGGATGCGATGGTGCAGCAGCTGCTGCGCCACCTCGGAGGCGAGCGCATGGCCGTGGTCGCGGGAGATCACCGCCAGCATCATGTCGGCCGCCGCGAAGCCGCCGGCGCAGGTCAGCCGGTCGCGGTCGATCTCGTAGAGCTCGGATTCGAGCTCCATCTCCGGATGCTGGGCCGCGAGGCTCGCGAGGTTCTCCCAGTGGATGGTCGCCCGGTAGCCGTCGAGCAGGCCGGCGCGCGCCAGAACGTAAGAGCCCGTGCAGAGCGCCCCGAGCGGCTTCCGGCGCGAGGCGAGGCGTCGCAGCAGCACGGTGAGCGCGGCGTGATCCGCCTTCTCGACGTCGACGCCGCCGCAGACGAAGGCCATGTCGAGGTCTGGGGCCTCGCTGAAGCGGCCGTCGACGGCCACCGCCACGCCGTTCGAGGCGGCGCAAGACAGGCCGCCGTCGGAATAAAGCGCGAGGGCGTAGAGGTCGCGGCCCGCCTCGCGGTTCGCAAGCCGCAGCGGCTCGATCGCGGCCGCGAAGGCGATCATCGAGAACCGCTCCACCAGCAGGAAGCCGACCTTGCGGGGCCCTTCCCCTCCGAAGCTCTGCGGCGTCACGTGCGAACCCATTCGGCGCTCCCGGCGCGGGTGATTTTCACCCCGCCATGATCTGCGTCAATGCAAGATTGGAGCCGTTCGAACAAGACGCCGCAGTCCCGCCCCCAGCCGGCGCCCGGCGCTTTCCCTGACGCCCGTCGCAAAAGCTGAAATCGCGGTCGCCTGCGGGCAAGCCGACGCGGGGCGCCGGCGGCACGATCCCTCCCGTCACGCGAGGTGGATCGATGCGCCGTTTCTCACTTGCATCCCTTCTGTCGGAAGCCGTCGGCGGCCATCAGGGCTGGGGCCGCCAGTGGCGCGCGCCGGAGCCGAAGCCGTCCTACGACGTGGTCATCGTCGGCGGCGGCGGCCACGGCCTCGCCACCGCCTACTACCTCGCGACGGTGCACGGGATCACCAACGTCGCCGTGGTCGAGAAGGGCTGGATCGGCGGCGGCAACACCGGCCGCAACACCACGATCATCCGCTCGAACTACCTCTACGACGAGAGCGCGCATCTCTACGAGCACGCGCTCAAGCTCTGGGAGGGCCTGTCCCAGGAGCTGAACTACAACGTGATGTTCTCGCAGCGCGGCGTGCTCATGCTCGCGCACAACATCCATGACATTCAGAGCTTCAAGCGCCACGTCTACGCCAACCGGCTGAACGGGATCGACAACGAGTGGCTTTCCGCGGAGGAGTGCAAGGCGTTCTGCCCGCCGCTGAACATCTCCCGGGACGCGCGCTACCCCGTGCTCGGCGGCGCGCTGCAGCGCCGGGCCGGCACCGCGCGCCATGACGCGGTCGCCTGGGGCTACGCTCGCGGCGCCGACGCCCGCGGGGTCGACATCCTGCAGAACTGCGAGGTCACCGGGGTCCGCCGCGACGCCTCCGGCGCCGCGATCGGCGTCGAGACCACCCGCGGCTTCATCGGCGCGAAGCGCGTCGGCGTGGTCGCGGCCGGCAACACCTCGCGCGTGATGGACATGGCGGGCGTGCGCATGCCGCTCGAAAGCTATCCGCTGCAGGCTCTGGTGTCGGAGCCGGTCAAGCCGGTGTTCCCCTGCGTCGTGATGTCGAACGCCGTGCACGCCTACATCTCGCAGTCCGACAAGGGCGAGCTCGTCATCGGCGCCGGCACGGACCAGTACACCTCCTACAGCCAGCAGGGCGGCCTCCACATCACCACCCACACGCTGGACGCGATCTGCGAGATCTTCCCGCAGTTCACGCGCATGCGGATGCTGCGCTCGTGGGGCGGCATCGTCGACGTGACGCCGGACCGCTCGCCGATCATCGGCCGGACGCCTGTGCAGAACCTGTTCGTAAACTGTGGATGGGGCACCGGCGGCTTCAAGGCGACGCCCGGCTCCGGCCACGTCTTCGCCCACACGCTCGCGACGGGAGAGCCGCATCCGATCAACGCGCCGTTCACGCTGGACCGCATCCGCACCGGCCGGCTGATCGACGAAGCCGCCGCCGCGGCCGTCGCGCACTGAGGGGGATCGAACCATGCTGCTGATCGACTGCCCCTTCTGCGGGACGCGCCCCGAGACCGAGTTCCGCTGCGGCGGCGAGGCGCACATCGCGCGACCGGCCGATCCCTCCGCGCTCGACGACGGCGCCTGGGCGGAGCACCTGTTCGTACGCTCCAATCCACGCGGGCTGCATGCGGAGCGCTGGGTCCACGCCCACGGCTGCGGACGCTGGTTCAACGCCGTGCGCGACACCTTCACCGACCGCTTCGTCGAGACCTACAAGGCCGGCGAGCAGCCTTCCCACCCCATCGACGACGCGAGGGCGTGATGGCTCAGCCGTTCCGACTGCCGTCCGGCGGGCGCGTCGACCGCGCGACGCCGATCCGCTTCACCTTCGACGGGCGGACCATCGAGGGCTTCGCCGGCGACACCGTCGCCTCGGCGCTGCTCGCGAACGGCGTCCACCTCGTCGGCCGCTCGTTCAAGTACCACCGGCCGCGCGGGATCCTGACCCACGGCTCCGACGAGCCGAGCGCGCTGCTGCAGGTCGATCGCGGTCCGGGCAAGATCGACCCGAACAACCGCGCGACCGTGGTCGAGGCCCGCAACGGCCTCGCGACGACGTCGCTGAACCGCTGGCCGTCGCTCGGCTTCGACGTCGGCGCGGTCAACGACCTGCTGTCGCCGGTGTTCGTGGCCGGCTTCTACTACAAGACCTTCATGTGGCCGCGCTCCTTCTGGGACAAGGTCTATGAGCCGGTAATCCGCGCCGCCGCCGGCCTGGGCGTCGCGCCCCAGGTCCCGGACGCGGACGCCTACGCCAACCGACACGCCCATTGCGACGTGCTGGTCGTCGGCGGCGGCCCTGCGGGCCTCGCGGCGGCGCTCGCCGCGGCGAAAACGGGCAAGCGCGTCATCCTCGCCGACGAACAGCCGGAGTTCGGCGGCTCGCTGCTGCACGAGACCGGCGCGTCGATCGACGGCCAGAGCGCCGAGGCGTGGCGCGCGGCGGCGATCGAGGAGCTCGACGGCTACGAGAGCGTGACGCTGCTGCCCCGCACCACGGCGTTCGGCTACTACAACCACAACCACGTCGCCCTGACGGAGCGCGTCACCGACCATCGCGAGAGCCCGGCCAAGGGCGCGCCGCGCGAACGGCTGTGGCAGGTGCGCGCGGCCGAGGTCGTGCTCGCGACCGGCGCTCACGAGCGGCCGCTGGTGTTCGCCGACAACGACCGGCCGGGCGTGATGCTGGCCGAGAGCGTCCGCGTCTTCATCAACCGCTACGGCGTCGCCCCCGGCCGCCGCATCGTGTTCGTCACCAGCGGCGCTTCGGCCTATGCGGCCGCGGCCGACGCCAAGGCGGCCGGGCTCGAGGTCGTGATGGTCGACCTGCGGCCAGAGCGCGATTGCGCCTCCGAGGCCGCGGACCTGCGCTTGATGGGCGTCGAGGTGCTGACCGGCCAGACCGTGATCGGAACCAAGGGCCGCAAGCGGGTCGCCGGTCTCGTGGTCGCGCCCTGCGCGAACGGGACCGTCGGCGCCCGCCGCGTCATCGCCTGCGACTGCGTCGGCATGTCGGGCGGCTGGACGCCGGCCGTCCACCTGTTCTCCCAGTCTCGCGGAAAGCTCGCCTACGACGAGGGCCGCGACGCCTTCCTGCCCGGCGTTTCTGCGCAGGCCGAGCGCTCCGCCGGCGCCGCGGCCGGCGTCTACGATCTGGCGTCCTGCCTCGCGACCGGCTTCGCGGCCGGGGCGGAGGCGGCCGGCGCGACCGAGACGCGCGCCTTCGCGGCGAGCCCGACGCGCATCGGATTCACGCCCGTGCGCGACCTGCCGACCGACGCCGACCCGGCCAAGGTGCGCGCCTTCGTCGACTTCCAGAACGATGTGACCGCGAAGGACCTGAAGCTCGCGATGCGCGAGGGCTTCGAGTCGATCGAGCACGTGAAGCGCTACACCACCACCGGCATGGCGACGGACCAGGGCAAGACGTCGAACATGAACGCCCTCGGCATCGTGTCGAAGGCGCTCAACCGGCCGCTGCCCGCGATCGGCACCACCACCTTCCGCCCGCCCTACACGCCCGTGACCTTCGGCGCGCTCGTCGGACCCGCCCGCGACGCGCTGTTCGACCCGATCCGCGCCACGCCGATCCACGAGTGGGCGGCGGAGCATGGCGCGGCGTTCGAGAACGTCGCGCTGTGGCGGCGGGCCTGGTACTTCGCGAAGCCCGGCGAGGACATGCACGCCGCGGTCGTCCGCGAGTGCCGAGCGGTGCGCGAGGGCGTGGGCCTCTTCGACGCCTCGACGCTCGGCAAGATCGAGGTCGTCGGCCCCGACGCCGCCGAGTTCATGAACCGGATGTACGTGAACCCCTGGACCAAGCTCGGGGTCGGCCGCTGCCGTTACGGCCTGATGCTGAAGGAGGACGGCTACATCCTGGACGACGGCGTCGTCGCCCGGATGGCCGAGGACCGCTTCCACGTGACGACCACCACGGGCGGCGCCCCCCGCGTGATGAACCACATGGAGGACTACCTCCAGACCGAATGGCCCGACCTCGACGTGTTCCTCACCTCCACCACCGAGCAGTGGGCGGTGATCGCGGTGCAGGGGCCGAAGGCGCGCGACGTGATCGCGCCGCTCGTCTCAGGGATCGACCTCTCGAACGAGGCCTTTCCCCACATGTCGGTGCGGGAGGGCGCGATCTGCGGCGCGCCGTGCCGCCTGTTCCGCGTGTCCTTCACCGGAGACCTCGGCTACGAGATCAACGTGCCGGCGGACTACGGCCGCGCGGTGTGGGAGGCGGTGTTCGCCGCCGGCGAACCTTACGGGATCACGCCCTACGGCACCGAGACGATGCACGTGCTCCGCGCCGAGAAGGGCTACATCATCGTCGGCCAGGAGACGGACGGCACGGTGACGCCGGACGACGTCGGTCTCGCCGGCATGATCGCCAAGGCGAAGAAGGATTTCGTCGGCAAGCGCTCGCTCGCCCGTCCCGACGTGGTCGCGAGCGGCCGCAAGCAGTTGGTCGGGCTCGCGACCGAGACGGCGTCGCTGGTGCTGGACGAGGGCGCGCAGATCGTCGCCGATCCCAATCAGCCGATCCCGATGAAAATGCTCGGCCATGTCACCTCGAGCTACTTCAGCGCTAACTGCGGCCGCTCGATCGCGCTCGCGCTCGTCGCCGACGGCCGCGCGCTCATGGGCCGGACGCTCCACGTCACCACGCCGACGGGCTTCGCGCCGGCGACGGTGTGCGATCCGGTGTTCTTCGACGCCGAGGGAGGGCGCATCCATGCTTGACCGGAGCCTTTTCGCCCGCCGGGACCGCCCGCTGGGCGCTGCGCCCACCTCCAACGACCGCGCCCGGGTGTCGCCGGCGCCGGCCGGCGTCCGGCTCTCGCTGCGGGTCCGCGGGGCCGAGGGCTTGAGCCGTCTCGGCCTTGGGCTCGCGATCAACCGCATGTCCGCCGAGGGCGAGCGCTTCAGCGCGCGGCTCGGTCCCAATGAGTGGCTGCTTGGCGCCGGCGAAGCCGACCTCGAGGCGCTGGAGGCTGAGATCGAAGCGGCTCTCGGCGACCGGTTCCACTCCGTGGTGGACGTCTCGCACCGCAACGTCGGGCTGGAGATTTCGGGTCCGGACGCCGCGGCGGCCCTCAACGCGGGTTGCCCGCTCGACCTCGGCGACGCCGCCTTCCCCGCGGGCTCGGCGACGCGGACCCTGCTGGGCAAGGCCGAGATCGTGCTGCTGCGGCCGACGGCGGAGCCGCTCTACCGCGTCGAGTGCTGGCGCTCGTTCGCGCCTTATGTGCATGCCTTTCTGGTGGAGGCCGCCCGCACGGCGTGAGCGACACGCCGCAGCATGGGCGGCGTCATCCCCCGGCTCCCCCGGGGGGATTCAAGCCGGAACTTCAAGCGCGGCGGGTCGGCGATGTTGCGCCTGACGACCCGGAACGGCGGCTCAGTCGCCCACGTAACTTTTTTGCTGCGACGCAGCGCGCGCCCCATCTTTCGTCTAAGACTGAAGCGCATGCCGCTTCGCCGGAGAGACCCCGCCTCGTGATCAGCGCCTTCGATCTCTTCAAGATCGGCATCGGACCGTCGAGTTCCCACACGGTCGGGCCCATGATCGCGGCGCGCAGCTTCCGCATCCGCGTCGCGAAGCGCGGCGGCGTCGCGCGGGTCCGGGTGGAGATCTTCGGCTCGCTCGCCTGGACCGGCCGCGGCCACGGCACCGACGTCGCGCTGTGTCTCGGCTTCCTCGGCCATGAGCCCGCGACCGTCGACCCGGATCAGGTCGAGGCCCACATGGCCGCGCTGAAGGACGCCAAAAGCGTCCAGATCGGCCCCGCCCGCGCGGCGTTCGATCCCGCGGTCGATGTGATCTTCGAGATGAAGGAGCTGCTGCCGCTCCACACAAACGGCATGCGCTTCCGCGCCTACGACGCGGCCGGCGCGTTGGTGGACGAGCAGATCGCCTACTCGATCGGCGGCGGCTTCGTGGTGGGAGAGGGCGGCGGGCCCGCGGAATCCGCCGTGGTCTGGCCGCAGCCCTTCGCCAGCGGCGAAGAGCTGCTGAAGCTGTGCAAGACGACGGGACTCTCGATCCCCGAGTTGCAGCTCGCCAACGAATGCGCCGCGCGGCCGCGCGCGCAGGTCGAGGCCGGGCTCGACGCCATCGCCGACGCCATGTTCGACTGCATCGAGCGCGGGCTTCGCCAGGAAGGCGTGCTCCCCGGCGGCCTGAAGGTGCGCCGCCGCGCCAGGCGGCTCCACGAGACGTTGCAGCAGCGCGCGACCCTGAACCAGGGCCGCATGCCGCACGAGATCGTCGACTGGGTCAGCCTCTTCGCGCTCGCGGTGAACGAGGAGAACGCCTCCGGCGGTCGCGTCGTCACGGCTCCGACGAACGGCGCCGCCGGCATCGTGCCCGCCGTGCTGCGCTACCTCCGCGACTTCGGGCCGGACTGGTCGCGCGAGCGCGGCCGCGAGTTCCTGCTGACGGCGACCGCGATCGGCGGCCTGATCAAGCGCCGCGCCTCGATTTCCGGCGCGGAGGTCGGCTGCCAGGGCGAGGTCGGCTCCGCCGCCGCCATGGCCGCCGCAGCCCTCACCTCCGCGCTCGGCGGAACTCCCGAGCAGATCGAGAACGCCGCCGAGATCGCCATGGAGCACCACCTCGGCATGACCTGCGACCCGATCGGCGGGCTGGTGCAGATCCCCTGCATCGAGCGCAACGCCTTCGGCGCCAACAAGGCGATCGTCGCCGCCTCGCTGTCCCTGCGCGGCGACGGCATCCACCGCGTCACCCTCGACGAGGTCATCGAGACCATGCGCCAGACCGGGGCCGACATGCAGGCCAAGTACAAGGAGACCTCGCAGGGAGGTCTGGCCGTCGCCGTCGCGGCGTGCTGACCGCGTTGCCGCGAACGCCGCGCTCTTCCGGTCGACTTTAGCTTATGGGCTCCGGGACTTTGCCCGGAGCGACGCGGTTGAGACGTCGAGCGCCAAGCGCGCCGTCGCTCCGGCTGGAGCGAAGCGGAATGCCGGAGCCTATAGACTCCTCGTTTTCCAGCCTTGGCGCGCGCCTTTCTCGGAGGCAAGCTGCCTCCGTTCC
The DNA here is from genome assembly GCF_002897035.1 of Methylopila sp. Yamaguchi. Lineage (GTDB taxonomy): Bacteria > Pseudomonadota > Alphaproteobacteria > Rhizobiales > Methylopilaceae > Methylopila. The sequence goes on along the minus strand of NZ_BAUX01000018.1, from coordinate 84,119 downwards.
GTCCCTTTCGGGAAAGCCGCCGGGGATGCCCTATTACGTCTATCTGCTCGCCAGCCGGAAGCACGGCACCCTCTATATCGGGGTGACCAATGATCTCGTTCGCCGGACCTATGAGCACAAGGAAGGGTTGCACCCCGGCTTTACCGCGCGGCACGGCGTGACGCGCCTCGTCTACTTCGAGATCTTCGACGATCCGGTCTCCGCCATCACTCGCGAGAAGCAGATCAAGAAGTGGAGGCGCGACTACAAGCTCAACATAATTGAGCGGGACAATCCGAACTGGGACGATCTCTACGACAGGTTGTTCTGACGGAGCGCTGCTGAAACCGTGGTGTCTATAGGCTCCGGGACTTCGCCCGGAGCGACGCGGTTGAAGCGTCGAGGGCCGCACGCGCCGTCGCTCCGGCTGGAGCGAAGCGGAATGCCGGAGCCTATAGACGCCGCGTTTTTCAGCCTTGGCGCGGCGCTTGAATCACCCACGTCGCCCCGCCGTCAGACAATGTCGCTCGGGGGACAGCGGGGCGTCGTCCGCGGATCATAATCGTTTCCAGACACGCGGTTCCTGCGGAGCTGGTCCGATGCTCGACCTGCCGACGACGCCCCTGAAATCCCTGCTGAACGAACGCCTTCCCGGCCACAGCCTGCCCGCGCCGTTCTATCTCAGCCCGGACGTGTTCGCGGCCGACATGGAGCACATCTTCGCCAAGCACTGGATCTACGTCGGCGTCGAGCCGGACGTGCCGGAGCCGGGCGACGTCGCGATCTTCGACATCGGCCGCTACTCGATCGCAGTGGTGCGCGACGACGACGGCGAGGTCCGCGCCTTCCACAACGTTTGCCGGCACCGCGGCGCGCGGCTCGTCACGGAAGAGAAGACCACCGTCGGCAATCTCGTCTGCCGGTACCACTCCTGGACCTATGACCTGTCCGGCGCGCTGATCCACGCCGACCACATGGGCCCGAGCTTCAAGCGCTCCTGCCACGGGCTGAAGCCGGTCCACATCCGCTCGCTCGAGGGCCTGCTGTTCGTCTGCCTCGCCGACGAGCCGCCGGCGGACTTCGACGAGATGGCCCGGCGCATGGGTCCCTACATCGCGCCCCACAACGTCCGGAACACCAAGGTCGCCTACCAGCACGACCTGATCGAGCCGGGCAACTGGAAGCTGACGATGGAGAACAACCGCGAGTGCTATCACTGCGGGACCAACCATCCCGAGCTGACGGTGCCGCTGTTCGCCTACGGCTTCGGCTTCGCGCCGGAGGAGATGGACGAGCACGACCGGGCCCAGGCCGAGCGCTACGGCTGCCTCGTCAACACCAACCATGCGGCCTGGGAGGCGGCGGGCCTGCCGTCGCGCGAGATCGACGAGCTCGACACCATGGTGACGGGCTTCCGCACCGAGCGCCTGCCGCTCGACGGCGACGGCGAGAGCCACACGCTCGACACCAAGGCCGCCTGCCGGAAGCTGCTGGGCGACCTGCCCTCCGCCAAGCTCGGCGGGCTGTCGTTCTGGACGCAGCCGAACTCCTGGCACCACTTCCTGGCGGACCACATCGTCACCTTCTCGGTGCTGCCGCTCGACGCCGAGCGCTCGCTGCTGCGCACCAAGTGGCTGGTGCACAAGGACGCGGTCGAGGGCGTGGACTACGATCTCGAGAACCTGATCGGCGTGTGGATGGCGACCAACCAGCAGGACAGCGACCTCGTGGGCCTGTGCCAGCACGGCGCGCGTAGCCCCGCCTACCAGCCTGGCCCCTACTCGCCCAACACCGAGATGCTCGTCGACAAGTTCGTCAACTGGTACTGCGGCCGCATGGCCGCGCATGTGGGGCGGTGACGGCGATGGACGCCGTCGCGAAGCCGAAGGAGCCGGCCGCCCTCCGGCTCGCCGCGCCCGCCGCGTGGGACGCCGAGGCCGACGACGCGCTGGTGTGCCGCGCGGTCCGCGCCGAGACCCACGACGTCAAGACCTTCGTGTTCGCCGCCCGCGAGCCACGCCGCTTCGCGCACCAGCCCGGCCAGTTCCTCACCTTCGCCTTCGAGATCGGCGGGGAGACCGTCCACCGCTGCTACACCGTCTCCTCCGCGCCCACCCGTCCGGACACGGTGGCGATCACGGTGAAGCGCGTCCCCGGCGGCCCGGTCTCCAACTGGCTGCATGACAATGTGAAGCCGGGATCCGTGGTCCGCGCCGTCGGCCCCATGGGCGACTTCTCCTGCTTCGAGCACCCGGCGCAGAAATATCTGCTGCTGTCGGGCGGCTCGGGCGTCACGCCGATGATGGCGATGGCGCGCACCTTCCACGACCTCGCCGAGCCGCGCGACGTCGCCTTCGTGCACTCCGCCCGCACCCCCGCCGACATCGTGTTCCGCGCCGAGCTCGAGATGATGGCGCGCCTCGATTTGCATTTCCGGTTCGCCGCGGTCTGCGAGGCGGATTCGCCGGCGGAGGCGTGGGGCGGGTTCCGCGGGCGCCTTACCCTGCCGATGCTGGAGCTGATCGCGCCGGACTGGCGGGAGCGCGAGGTCTTCGTCTGCGGCCCCGCCCCGTACATGGCGGCCGTGAAGGCGATGCTCGCCGGCGCCCAGTTCGACATGGCGCGCCACCACGAGGAGAGCTTCGACTTCGAGGCGCTGTCGGCGTCCGAGACGGAGGCCGTCGAGGTCGCGGAGGCCGAGCTGGACGCCGCCCCGACCGTCCGCGCCTTCCGGGTGGAGTTCGCCAAGACGCGGCGGGCGATCGATTGCCCTGAGGATCAGACGGTGCTGGACGCCGCGCGGAGACAAGGCGTTCGCCTGCCGTCGTCGTGCTCCAAGGGCCTCTGCGGCACCTGCAAGTCGAAGCTCGTGTCGGGGACGGTCGCGATGAAGCACGCCGGCGGCATCCGCCAGCGCGAGATCGACGCCGGGATGGCGCTGCTGTGCTGCTCGAAGCCGACCAGCGACCTGGTGGTTGATCGATGATCGCCAACGCCGACGCGCTGCTCAAGCCGCTCACCATCAAGGGCCTGACCATCCGCAACCGCGTGATGTCGACGAGCCATGCGCCCGGCTACGGCCAGGACGGCAAGCCGCAGGAGCGCTACCAGCTCTACCACGCGGAGAAGGCCAAGGGCGGCATCGGGCTCACCATGTTCGGCGGCTCGTCTTCGGTCGCGCTCGACAGCCCGGCCGCGCCCTGGAACCAGATCTCGGTCGCCGACGACAGCGTCGTGCCGTTCTTCCAGCAGTTCGCGGACCGCGTGCACGCGCACGGCGCCAAGCTGATGATCCAGCTCACCCACATGGGCCGGCGCACCAAGTACGACACGGAGAACTGGTTCCCGACGCTCTCCGCCTCCGCGATGCGCGAGCCGGCCTCCCGCACCATCCCCAAGGCGATGGAGCAGGAGGACATCGACCGCGTGGTCCGCGATTTCGCCGCCGCCGCGCGCCGCTGCAAGGAGGGCGGATTGGACGGCTGCGAGGTCTCGGCCGCCCACGGGCACCTGATCGACCAGTTCTGGTCGCCGGGCGTGAACCGGCGCAGCGACAAGTACGGCGGCTCGCTCGAGAACCGCATGCGCTTCGGCATCGAGGTGCTGGAGGCCATGCGCGCCGAAGTCGGCGACGACTACGTCATCGGCATCCGCATGTCCGGCGACGAGATGATCGCGGACGGCCTCTCCCACGAGGACTGCCTGACGATCGCGAGCGAGTACGCCCGGCGTGGGCTCGTCGACTTCCTCAACATCCTCGGCGGCCAGGCGCGCGACCACATCGCTCACGCCATCTCGCTGCCGAACATGAGCTTCCCCGTGGCGCCGTTCCTGTTCCTGCCCTCGGCGGTCAAACGCGAGGTGGACGTGGCCGTGTTCCACGCCCAGCGCGTCACCGACCTCGCCACCGCCGCCCGTGCGGTCTCGGAGGGCCACGTCGACATGGTCGCGATGACCCGCGCCCACATCGCCGACCCGCACCTCGTCAAAAAACTCTCGGAAGGGCGGGCTGACGACATCCGGCAATGCGTCGGCGCCGGCTACTGCATCGACCGCATCTATGTCGGCGGCGACGCGCTCTGCATCCAGAACGCGGCGACGGGACGCGAGGCGACCATGCCGCACGTCATCGCCAAGGCCGACGTGCGTCGGAAGGTGGTCGTGGTCGGCGCCGGGCCGGCCGGCCTCGAGGCGGCGCGCGTGGCCGCCGAGCGCGGTCACCATGTCGTTCTGTTCGAGAAGGAGGCGCTCGCCGGCGGCCAGATCGGGATCGCGGCCAAGGCCGGATGGCGCGAGGCGCTGTCGGGCGTCACGCGCTGGCTCGTGGCCCAGGTGACCAAGCTCGGCGTCGACCTGCGGTTCGGGACGGCGGCGACGGAGGCGGCGATCCTGGCCGAAAATCCCGACGTGGTGATCGTCGCGACCGGCGGCCTTCCCTCCCGTGGCCACGCCAAGGGCGCGGCGGAGCACGCCGTGACGACCTGGGACGTGCTCACCGGCGCGGTCGAGCCGACCGGCTCCGTGCTGCTCTACGACGAGATGGGCCAGCACAACGCCGCCTCGACCGCGGAGCTGCTGGCGAAGCGCGGCTGCCTCGTGGAGCTCGTCACCCACGACCGCATGGTCGGCGAAGAGCTCGGCGCGACCAACCAGCCGGTCCACCTGCGCGAGCTCTACAAGCTCGGCGTGATCATGACGCCCAACATGGAGTTGATCGAGGTCTACCCCGAAGGCAACCGCCTGGTGGCCGCCCTGCGCAACACCATGACCGACGCCGAGGAGGAGCGCGTGGTCGACCGTGTGGTCGTCGAGCACGGCACCTTGCCGGTCGACGGGCTGTTCTTCAGCCTCAAGGCGGCCTCGGTGAACAAGGGCGCGCTCGATCAGTCCGCCATCGTGCGCGGCGAGCCGCAGCCCTACGACCTCTCCCAAGGCTACGCGCTATACCGCGTGGGCGACGCGGTCGCGGGCCGCAACATCCACGCCGCGATCTACGACGCGCTCCGGCTGTGCAAGGACCTGTGAGCGCCATGACGGGCTCGCTAGGAAACGCCGCCGTCATGCCCGCCTTCGCGGGCGTCCACGACGTCATCGGCGCCGCCGCGCCCGACGCCAACGTCGTGGATACCCGGCTTCGCCGGGCATGACGGTCGCGGTCGAGGCCTGGTCGGCGCCATGACCTACGCCCTCCCCGCCCTCGTCTTCGTCATGGTCGCGCTCGCGACCGTGCAGGCGCTCAGGCGCGCGGCGTGGTGGCGGCTCGGGGCTGCGGCTCCGGTCGCCTGGGGCGCCGGGCTGCTGGCGCTGCCGAAGCGCTACCTCGTCGACGTGCACCACGTGGTGGCGCGCGACCCCTACGCCTCGCGCATGCACGCGGTCGTCGCCAGCGGTCTGCTCGCCGCGACGCTGCTCACGACGCTCGCCGTCCTGCCGCCGCTGGGGGGCAGCCGCGCCTACTGGGCCGCGGTCGCGCTCGCCTTCGGCGTGACGGCGGCCGGCTCCGTGCTGGTCGGCGCCCGCCGCTATCCCAAGCGGCCGAAGCGGCTCTCGGGCGGCGGCTTCCAGATCCTGCCGTTCCTGCTGCTGGCCTACGCCTTCGGCGGTCTCGCCGCGGCGCTCCTGCTCGCCTTGGGGGTCGAATCCGCCGTCGCTCTGGGCCTCGCCGTCGCGCTTGCCGCTGCGGGCGGGCTCGGCCTCGCCTACGAGGTCCGCAGCGGGCCGATGCGCCATGCGGTCGCCGGCGCCCTGCACCTCGTCGCGCATCCCCGCCCGAAACGCTTCGAGGGCGGAAGGCCCGACGCGGCGCTCGCCCCCCTCGACCTCGACGCCCCGCGGCTCGGCGTTGAGACGCCGGCCGACCTCGCCTGGAACCGGCTGCTCAGCTTCGACGCCTGCATCCAGTGCGGCCGCTGCGAGAGCGCCTGTCCCGCCTTCGCCGCCGGCCAGCCGCTGAACCCGAAGCGCCTGATCCAGGACCTCGTCGCCGCCGCGACCGCCGACGAGCGCGCCTACGCCGGGAGCCCCTACCCCAACGCCCGCCCCGTCGCGGCGCCGGCCGAGCCGTTTTTCCGCATCATCGGGCCCGACGCCCGCATCCATCCCGACACACTGTGGTCCTGCACCACCTGCCGGGCCTGCGTCGAGGAGTGCCCGATGATGATCGAGCACGTCGACGCCATCGTCTCGCTCCGCCGCCACCAGACGCTGGAGCTCGGCGCCGTGGGAGCGAAAGCGGCCGCGACGCTCGACAATTTCCGGGGCGCGGAAGAGCCCGGCGGGCGGCCGCTCACCGCGCGGGCGGACTTCGCCGCCGGCCTCGCGCTTCCGATGATCGGCGAGCGCGAGGTGGACGTGCTGCTGTGGCTCGGCGAGGGCGCCTACGACCTGCGATACGGCCGCACGCTGCGCGCGCTGGTGAAACTGCTGCACGAGGCGAAGGTTGATGTCGCGATCCTCGGCGCGGAGGAGCGCGACACCGGCGACCTCGCCCGCAGGCTGGGCGACGAGGCGACCTACCAGCAGCTTGCGCGCGCCAACGTCGCGACGCTGGCGAAGCATCGGTTCAGGCGGATCGTGACGTCCGACCCGCACGCGCTCCACGCGCTGCGGAACGAGTACAGAGCCTTCGGCGGCGACTTCGAGGTCGTCCACCACACCGCCTTCCTGCTGGAGCTGGTCGAACAGGGACGGCTGACGCCGGGCGCGCTTGGCGGCGCCGGCGTCACCTACCACGACCCCTGCTACCTCGGGCGCTACAACGGCGAGACCGAGGCGCCCCGGAAGCTGCTCGACCGCCTCGGACTCGATCGGGTCGAGATGGCCCGCCATGGCCGCCGCTCCATGTGCTGCGGCGGCGGGGGCGGCGCGCCGGTGAGCGACATCCCCGGCGACGCCCGCATCCCTGACATCCGCATGGCCCAGGCCGCCGAGACCGGAGCGGGGATCGTCGCGGTCGCCTGCCCGACCTGCACCGCTATGCTGGAGGGCGTGACGGGCCGGACGGCGGAGGTGAAGGACGTCGCCGAGCTGCTGCTCGCGGCCGTGGAGGCCGGACGGTGACCCGCGCCCGGCGCGACCCGCGGGCGGAGCGGGCGGCGGCGGCCCTGCCCGGGGCGGCGCGCGCCCGTTTCGACCTCTTCGCGCGGTGCGCCGGCGGACGGCCGCGGCGCGATCCACGGATGGAGGCCGCGGCGCAGCGGGTCGACGGCGCCGCGCGCCTGCGGCTCGACCGCGCCCAGACCGGCCGCCCGGCCGCGGCGCCCGCCCCAAGCCGCGCGGAGCCCGCCGCCCCGCCTGCGCCGAAGACGATCGTCATGGCGGCGCCCGCGTTCCTGGTCGCGGTGGTCCCGGATCTCGCCGCCGGCCGGCTGTCGCCGCACGACCGCCAGCTCTTCGGCGCCGCGCGCACGCTTGCCGGGGCCGACGGCGGCGTGATCGCCCTCGCGGGCGCGGAGGGCGCGGAGCTCGGCCCCGCGGGAGCGGACCGGACCGCCCGCCTCGCCGGGCCCGAAGGCTACGCTCCCGACGCCCGCGCGGCGGCGATCGCGTCGACCATGGCGGCGCTGAACCTGCGCCACGTGATCTTTCCCGAGACACCGGACGGCGGCGACCTCGCTCGCCGCGTCGCCGTGCTCGCCGGCGAGCCGCTGTTCGCCGACGTCGAGATGGTGTCGGCCGCCGCGCTCATGCGCCCCGCGCAGGGACGGCGGGTCGAGCAGCGCGCGGCCCCGGCGCGCCTGATCACGCTCGCGGCCGACGCGGTCGCGCCTTACGCCGGCGCCCCGCGCGAGGCCCGCGACGAACCGCTCGAGCCCTCCGCCGCGCCGGCATCAGCGATCCTTGCGGCCGAACGAATACCCGCTGATCCCGCCCGCACGCCGCTCGCATTGGCGGACTTCGTGGTCTCGGCCGGCAACGGCGTCACGGATCTCGAGACCTTCCGGGCGGTCGCCGCGGCGCTCGGGGGTACGCCGGGCGCGAGCCGCGTGCTGTGCGACGCCGGGCTGATGCCGCGCGAGGCCCAGGTCGGCGCCTCCGGAACCGTGCTCTCGGCGACCTGCTATCTAGCGCTCGGCATCGCGGGCGCGCCGCAGCATCTGCAGGGCGTCGCCGGCTGCGAGCACGTGGTCGCGGTCAACACCGACCTCCACGCCGCCATGATCGAGCGCGCCGGCCTCGCCATCGTCCAGGACGCGCAAGTCGTCATGCCCGCGCTGATCGAAGAGCTCGCGCGCGAGCGGGGAGCCTTCGCGTGAAGGTCGCGGTCCTCCTCTCCGCCGGGCGGCATCCGGTCTCGGGCCGCGGCGCGCTGCCCCGGCTGGAGGCGCAGGCGATCCGGCTCGCCGCCGCGCTCGGGTCCGCCCGCGGGCTCCACGCCGGCCCCGACGCGGACGTGGTGGCCGAGGCGCTCGGGCGCGGGCTGTCGCAGATCGACCACGTGGCGCTCGCCGCGGGGGCGGACCCGGTTCCCGCGCTCGCCGCGGTCCTGCGCGCGGCCGCGCCGGACGTCGTGCTCGCCGGTCGCCGCGGCCAGGGCGGCGACGACACCGGCCTCGTTCCCTACGCCCTCGCCCGCGCGCTGGGCGCGACCGTGATCCCCGACGTCGTCGCCGCTCGCCCCGGCTCGGAGCCGGGCGTGATCGAGGTCGAGCAGGCGCTCCCGAAAGGGGCCGCCCGCCGCGTCGTGGCGCGGCTTCCCGTGGTCCTCACCGTTCACCCCGCCGCCCCGGAGCCCAGCGCCTTCGCCTTCGGGCAGGCCCGCCGCGGCCGGATCGAACGGCTTGACGTCGCAGCTCCCGCCGAGCCTGCCGCGGCGGCGATCGCGGTCGCGGAAAAGTCGTACCGGCCGCGTCCCAAGATGATGCGCGGCGCGCCCGCCGGCGGCAGCGCCGCGGACCGCCTCAAGGCCGCCACCGGCGGCGGCGAGGCGGCGCAGGCGAACGTGATGGTGTCGCCCGAGCCGCGGGAGGCGGCGCGCGCGATTCTCGCCTATCTCCGGCAGATCGGCGTGCTGGCGCCGCCGCCGGGCGCCGGCTAACTCTCCCCCTCCCCGCATCGCACCGGAGCCGACACCATGGCCACGCCCGACGACCTGTTCGCCAAGCTCGCGGAGCTCGGCCTCGCCGTCGCGACGCGGGAGCACGCGCCGGTGCTGACCGTCGACGAGATGATGGCGGTGACGGGCGATCTGCCGGACGCCCACACCAAGAACCTGTTCCTTCGCGACGGGAAGAAGACCTACTTCCTCGTCACCATGCGCCACGACCAGCCGCTCGACCTCAAGGCGCTCCGCGGCGTCATCGGCGCCCGCGGCGGGCTGTCGTTCGCGTCCACGGAAGCGCTCGAGGAGCATCTCGGCGTCAAGAGCGGCGCGGTCTCGCCCTTCGCGGCGCTGAACGACGCCGGCGGCGCCGTGCGCGTCTGCCTCGAGGAGGCGCTGATGCGCGCCGAAACGATCAACGTGCATCCGCTGACCAACGACCGCACCACGGCGATCGCGCCCGCGGATCTCGTCCGCTTCCTGGTCGCGACCGGCCACGAGCCGCTGACGTTCAGCGTCGAAGCGGCCGCCTGAGGCGGACCGGGACAGCGTCGTTTCCCCGCGCTAGCTTCCCTCGCAGGCGCCGGCACAAGGCGCCGCAGGGAGGACGACTGGAATGAGCGTCATAGGGTTCATTGGGCTCGGCGCCATGGGCGGCGGCATGGCGGCCAATCTCGCGAAGGCCGGCCACGAGGTGCGCGCCTTCGATCTGTCGGAGGAGGCGCTGGCCCGCGCGGAGGCTGCGGGCTGCGTAGTGGCGTCCTCGGCCGCGGACTCCGCGACAAGAGCCGAGGCCGTGGTCACCATGCTGCCCGCAGGGCGGCACGTCGCCGAGGTGCTTGAGGGCGAGGTCTTCGACGCGGCGTCGCCCGGCGCGCTGCTGATCGACTGCTCCACCATCGACGTCGCCACCGCGCGGGCCGTGGCGGCGGCGGCCGAGGCGCGCGGGTTCGCCATGGTCGACGCTCCGGTCTCCGGCGGCATCGCGGCCGCCAACGCCGGCACGCTCACCTTCATGGTCGGCGCCCCCCCCGCCGCCTTCGAACGCGCGACGCCGATCCTCGAAGGCATGGGCCGGGCCGTGATCCGCGCGGGCGACGCCGGCGCGGGGCAGGCGGCGAAGATCTGCAACAACATGCTGCTGGGCGCGACCATGGTCGCCACCTGCGAGGCCTTCCTGCTGGCGGAAAAGCTCGGGCTCGATCCGGCGGTGTTTTACGACATCTCCTCGAAGGCCTCGGGCCAGAGCTGGTCGATGACGAGCTACTGCCCGGTGCCGGGCGTCGGTCCCGAGACGCCGGCGGACCGCGGCTACCAGGGCGGCTTCGCGGCCGCGCTGATGCTGAAGGACCTCAAGCTCGCGCTCGAGGCGGCGCAGGGCGCGAACGCCAGCACGCCGATGGGGGCTGCGGCGGGCGCGCTCTACCAGGCGATGGCGAACGCCGGCGACGGACGCCGCGACTTTTCGGCGATGATCCGCTTCCTGGACGGCAAGACCGGCGCCTGACGCGGGCCGGGGTCTTTTTCTCCCCCACTGTCGGCCCGCTCGCATCCCGCCCGTCCTTGAGGTCGCACAACCCACTCGGAGGCCGCGATGTCCAAGCTGATCTTCGTCAACCTGCCCGTGACCGACCTTCCGCGCTCGATCGCCTTCTACGAGGCGGTCGGCGCACGCAAGAACCCGAACTTTTCCGACGAGACCGCGGCGTGCATGGTCCTGTCCGAGACCATCCACGCCATGCTGCTGACGCACGACAAGTTCCGGCAGTTCTCCTCGAAGCCGATCGTCGACGCCAAGACGGCCACCGAGGTGCTGATCTGCGTGTCGGAGGAGAGCCGCGAGGCCGTCGACGCCGCGGTCGAGAGGGCGGTCGCGGCGGGCGGAGCCCCGGACCCGACGCCGACGCAGGACTACGGCTTCATGTACGGCCGCTGCTACGAGGACCCGGACGGCCACGTCTGGGAGGTGATGTGGATGGACCCGGCCGCCGCCGCCGGCGGCCCGCCGGCCGCCTGACCGGAGCGCCGCGCCATGTCCAAGATCTCGCCCTGCCTGTGGTTCGAACGGGATGCGGAGAAGGCGGCCGCCTTCTACGTCTCGCTGCTGCCGGATTCACGGATCGACTACGTTCAGAAGAACGTCGTCGACACGCCGTCGGGCCCCGCAGAGTCCACGCTGGTGGTGGCGTTCACGCTCGCGGGGTGCAGCTATCTCGGCCTGAACGGCGGCTCGCCGGCCGCCCATTCGAACGCCCTCTCGCTCCACGTCGCCTGCGAGGACCAGGCGGAGATCGACCGGCTGTGGGACGCCCTGCTCGAGGGCGGCGAGGCCCAGCGCTGCGGCTGGCTGAACGACCGTTGGGGCGTGCCCTGGCAGATCGTTCCGAAGCGGATGCCGGAGCTGCTCGCCGACCCCGACACGACCAAAGCCGCCCGCGTGATGCGGGCGATGATGGGCATGGTGAAGCTCGACGTCGCCGCGCTCGAGGCGGCGCATCGGGGCCCGTGACGCTCAGACCGGCGGCGGCGACGCCAGCACGAAGTGGTAGACCGCGAAGCCGATCGCGATGACGACGGCCGCGACCAGCAGGATGCGGCCCACATGGCCGCTGGCGGGCGCCGGCGCAGTGTCTCCGACCGAGGCTGGCGCGGGCTCCGGCTCGGCCTGCGCCGACGGCTGCGGCTCAGCCGCGGGCGGCGCGAACGGCGGCGGGGGCGGAGCGGCGACGTCGAGCGGAGGCGCCGCGACCGTCGGGGCGGGACCCGCCGCCGGCTCCTCGTGGACGAGCGGCGGCGCGTCGGCCATCGGCGTCTCGGCGCCGCGGCTCTCGATCTCGCGCGCGAGGTTGGCGAAGAAGCTCTCCGCCATCTGCCGCGCGACGCCGACCACCACCCGCGAGCCGAGCTGGCCGACCTTGCCTCCGACCTCGGCGTGGCCGTCGTAGGCGACGACGGTCTCAGCGCCCTCGGCGGTCAGCGTCACCTCGGCCTGGCCCTTGGCGAAGCCAGCGGAGCCGCCCGAGGCTTGGCCTGCAAGGGTGAACCGGCGCGGCGGCTCGGCGTCGAGCAAGGTGAAGGTCCCCGCGAACAGCGCCTTCACCGGCCCGACCTTGGCGGAGGCGGCCGCCTTCATCTCCTGGTCCGAAATGCGCTCCAGGCTTTCGCATCCCGGCACGCTCGCCCGGAGCGCTTCGGGGTCGTTGAGCGCCGCCCACACCGCGTCGCGCGGGGCGGGAAGCCGGTAAGACCCTGAAAGCTCCATGGGAACGCTGACCTGACGGAAGTTGGAGACGCGCGGACAATATTGCGCGCGAGGGCGCGCGGTCCAGTCGCCGCGCGCTCTTGCGGCGCGCCGCCGGAGGCGCATTGTGGCGCGGCTCGCCGCGGACGCGGCATGGATCGCAGGATTCGCTCATGACGTCGTATGTGTTCGCGCCCCCGCCCCAGGCCGCCGTCGCGGTCAAGGGCTCGTCCGCCCTGTTCCCGGCGCGGCGGGTCTACTGCATCGGGCGCAACTACGCCGCCCACGCCGTCGAGATGGGCCACGATCCCAACCGGGAGCCGCCGTTCTTCTTCCTCAAAACGCCCGACGCACTTCTGCCCAGCGGCCGGACGTTCCCCTATCCGCCCGGCACCTCCGATCTGCATTACGAGATCGAGATGGTGGTCGCGCTCGGCAAAGGCGGCCGCGACGTTCCGGAGGCCGAAGCCCTCGACCTCGTGTTCGGCTACGGCGTCGGGATCGATTTCACCCGCCGCGACCTGCAGGCGGAGGCGAAGAAGCTCGCGAGACCGTGGGAGATCGGCAAGGCCTTCGACCACGCCGCGCCCTGCGGCCCCATCGCGCCCGCGTCCGAAATCGGCCACCCCGCCCGGGGCGCGGTGACCCTCGACGTCAACGGCGAGCGCCGCCAGACCGGCGACCTCGACCAGATGATCTGGAAGACGCCGGAGATGATCGCCTACCTCTCGCGCTACTTCGAGCTCGCGGCCGGCGACCTGATCTTCTCCGGCACGCCCTCCGGCGTCGGCGCGGTGGTGAGGGGCGACGTTCTGGAAGGCCGGGTCGAGGGCGTCGGCGAGATCGTCGTGACCGTCGGCTGACGGCCTCCGCGCCCGAATCGGAAATTCGGGCGCGCCCTTCGGGCTTGGCCCAGCCTTACGCGACCTGACGGTCGTCCGGGGTCGGCGCCGGCTCGATGTCCGGCGTCTCCGGGAGGTCGTCGGCGGTCGCGCCGTGGGCGACGCGGCCGTGCACCAGCTCGTGGATGAACGACAGCTTGCTCACCACCGCCTCCGACAGCACGAAGGGATAGGGATCCAGCGCGCCCATCGAGCGGTTCAGCGCGTTCAGGGCGCCCGAGAGCGCGAGCCACGACTCCACGATCTCCTCGATCGTCGTATTCGGCGAGAACACGTCGAAATCGATCTTCGCCGTCAGCAGGTCCTCGCGGTCGACGCGCGGATCGACCCGGAAGCCCCAGGACCGGCCTGTGTCGAGCGTGTCGGTGATGTGGAGGTAGTGCGCCCAGGTCTCGGCGAAGTCCTCCCAGGGGTGGGCGGCGGCGTAGTGCGAGACGAACTCGTTCTGCCAACCCGGCTTCGGCCCGTTGGCGTAGTGGGCCTGAAGCGCCTGGTTGTAGTCCTGGGTGTCGTCGCCGAACACCGCGCGGCATGCTTCGAGCGCGCCGCCGTCGCGAACCAGCCGGTCCCAGTACCAGTGGCCAATCTCGTGCCGGAAGTGGCCCAGCAGCGTGCGGTAGGGCTCGCCCATGGCCGTCCGACGGCTTTCGCGCTCGGCGTCGTCAGCCTCGGCGAGGGCGATGGTGATGAGTCCGTCGTCATGGCCGGTCATCACATGCTGCCCGGACGCCTCGTCGTTGCTCAGGAACTCGAAGCCGAGTCCCTCGGGATGCTCGGCGCGGGTCTGGAGCGGCAGCTTGAGGCGGAGCAGGCTGTAGAACAGCCGACGCTTCGCGATCTCCATCTTCTGCCACAGCGCCACGTTGGCCGCGTCTGCGAGGTTCGGGACGACGAGGTTGTGGCGGCAGGCGAGGCAGAAGGCCTCGGCCTGGTCGCCCGGAACCATCCAGTTGCAGACCCCGTGCTCGTAGTTCGCGCAGTAGCGCCACGGGCGGTCGTCGGCTTTCGCCCCCACCGCGGTCCAGCCGCCGTCGGACGGCTCGAGCGCCAGCATCGCGTTCGACGCGGGCTCATAGCCGAGCGCGTGATTGCAGCGCTCGCACACGACGTTCTCGAAGAACACCACGTGGCTGCAGGAGGGGCACGAGAAGAGCTTCATAGTCGGACGTTCCTTTAGGCGCTCCCGCGCCGCCTTTGTTCGTCGCAGCAATGCGCGCCGCGGCGAAACAGTTCCGTCACGGGAGAAATTACTGTCGCGGTATCTGGGCGCCGCGCTCTATCGCGCATGGATGACGGCCCTTGCTGCGGCGCCGCAGGCGGTTAAGCTCACGCCCAATCAACCGGAGCGCCGACCCCCGCCAGATGTCGATCCTAGCCGCCCTGCGTCATGTCACGCACTACAAGTACGACCGTCCCGTCCAGCTCGGGCCCCAGGTGATCCGGCTCCGCCCGGCCCCGCACTCCCGGACGAAGGTTCCGTCGTTCTCGTTGAAGGTCAGTCCGGCGAACCACTTCATCAACTGGCAGCAGGACCCCTTCGGCAACTACCTCGCGCGCTTCGTGTTTCCTGAGCCGACGACCGAGTTCAAGATCGAGGTCGACCTGCTGGCCGACATGACGGTCTACAACCCGTTCGACTTCTTCGTGGAGGACTACGCCGCGGAGTGGCCCTTCGCCTACGAGGAGTCGCTCGCCGTCGATCTCGCGCCCTACCTCGAGACCGAGCCCGCCGGCCCCCTGCTCCAGAACTTCCTCGCGACGCTCGACCGCAGCGAGACCCGCACGGTCGACTTCCTGGTCGGCCTCAACCGGCTCCTTCAGCAGCAGACCGCCTATCTCATCCGCATGGAGCCCGGCGTGCAGACGCCGGAGGAGACGCTGACGAAGCGTTCCGGCTCCTGCCGCGACACCACCTGGCTGCTGGTGCAGACGCTGCGGCATCTGGGCTTCGCCGCCCGCTTCGTGTCGGGCTACCTCATCCAGCTGAAGCCCGACCTGGTCTCGCTCGACGGCCCCGCCGGCACCGACCACGACTTCACCGACCTGCACGCCTGGACCGAGGTCTACCTGCCGGGCGCCGGCTGGATCGGCCTCGACGCCACCTCGGGCCTGCTGACCGGCGAAAGCCACGTGCCGCTGGCCGCCACGCCGCACTACCGCACCGCGGCCCCGATCTCGGGGCTCGCCAGCTACGCCGAGGTCGACTTCGACTTCGCGATGACGGTCGACCGCATCGCCGAA
Organism: Methylopila sp. Yamaguchi; assembly: GCF_002897035.1. Classification (GTDB taxonomy): domain Bacteria; phylum Pseudomonadota; class Alphaproteobacteria; order Rhizobiales; family Methylopilaceae; genus Methylopila. The sequence continues at coordinate 68,716 of NZ_BAUX01000018.1, read as the reverse complement.
CGGCCGCGGGTGTCCTTCCCCTTCTCCGACGACAGCTGGGCCGCGCTCGACGCGCTCGGCGAGAAGGTCGACGCCGAGCTCGTCGCCAACGACGTCCGCCTCACCATGGGCGGCGAGCCGACCTTCGTCTCGATCGACGACTTCCAGTCGCCCGAATGGAACGCCGACGCCACCGGACCGCAGAAGCGGGCGCTGGCCGACGACCTGATCCGCCGGCTGCGCGACCGCTTCGCGCCCGGCGGCTTCCTGCATTACGGCCAGGGCAAGTGGTACCCCGGCGAGACCCTGCCGCGCTGGACCTTCTCGCTCTACTGGCGGAAGGACGGCAAGCCGATCTGGAAGAACCCGGACCTCATCGCCCGCGAGAAGACCTCCGACGAGGCCGACGTCGCCGGCGCGGAGGCCATGGCGCGCGGCGTGGCGGAACGGCTCGGGGTCGCGCCGGACAACGCCCAGGCCGCCTACGAGGACCCGTCCTACTGGCTGGTGCGCGAGGCGCAGCTGCCGGCGAACGTCGACCCCTCCAACCCGAAGCTCGAGGACGCCGAAGAGCGCGCGCGCCTCGCCCGCGTGTTCGACCGCGGGCTCAACACCCCCACCGGATTCGTGCTGCCGATCCAGGCGTGGCAGGCGCAAGGGGTGCGCTGGGTCTCCGAGCGCTGGGCCACGCGGCGCGGCAAGCTGTTCCTGTCGCCGGGCGACAGCGCGCTCGGCTACCGCCTGCCGCTCGGCGCCCTGCCCCATCTCAGCAAGAGCGACTTCCCCTACTTCTTCCCCGCCGATCCGGTGCGGGAGATGGAGCCGCTGCCGGACCCGGAGACGATCGCGCTCGGCCACGAGCAGCGCCGCATCTCGACGCCGGACCAGCCGGTCTGGCAGGCGCCGCCGACGATGCAGAACGAGATCGTCGGCTACGTCCGCACCGCGCTCTCGGTGGAGCCGCGCGACGGCAAGCTCTGCGTCTTCATCCCGCCGATGGAGTCGATCGAGGCCTATCTCGACCTGCTCGCCGCGATCGAGGACACCGCGGAGGAGAGCGGCCTGCCCGTCCAGATCGAAGGGTACGCGCCGCCGTTCGACCCGCGGGTCAACGTGGTGCGGGTCGCGCCCGATCCCGGCGTGATCGAGGTCAACGTCCACCCCGCCGCCTCGTGGCGGGAGGCGGTCGCGATCACCACCGGCGTCTACGAGGACGCGCGCCGGTCGCGCCTCGGCGCCGACAAGTTCATGATCGACGGCAAGCACGTCGGCACCGGCGGCGGCAACCACGTGGTGGTGGGCGGCGCGACGCCGCTCGACAGCCCGTTCCTGCGGCGGCCGGACCTGCTGAAGTCGCTGGTGCTGCACTGGCAGCGCCACCCGTCCCTCAGCTACCTCTTCTCCGGCCTGTTCATCGGCCCGACGAGCCAGGCGCCGCGCATCGACGAGGCGCGGCACGACCAGCTCTACGAGCTCGAAATCGCGATGGCCAACGTGCCGGCGCCGGGCGAAGGCTTCGCCCCGCCGCCGTGGCTGGTCGACCGGCTGTTCCGCAACCTGCTGATCGACGTCACCGGCAACACCCACCGCTCCGAGATCTGCATCGACAAGCTGTACTCGCCGGACGGCCCGACCGGCCGGCTCGGCCTCGTCGAGTTCCGCGGCTTCGAGATGCCGCCGGACGCGCGCATGAGCCTCGCCCAGCAGCTGCTGATTCGGGCGATGATCACGAAGTTCTGGAAGGAGCCTGCGCAGGGCGGGTTCGTGCGTTGGGGCTCCCGCCTCGCCGACCGGTTCATGCTGCCGGCGTTCGTCTGGGAGGACTTCCTCGACGTGCTCGACGAGCTCAAGCGCGCGGGCTACCCGCTCCGCGCCGAGTGGTTCGAGGCTCAGGCGGAGTTCCGCTTCCCGTTCTGCGGGCGCATCGAGCGCGAAGGCGTCTCGCTCGAGCTGCGCCAGGCGCTGGAGCCCTGGCACGTCATGGGGGAGACCGGCGCGATCGGCGGCACCGTCCGCTTCGTGGACTCCTCCGTCGAGCGCCTGCAGGCGAAGCTGACCAACGCTGACCCAGCCCGCCATGTCGTCACCTGCAACGGCCGCCCCGTGCCGCTGACGCCGACGCGGGTCTCCGGCGAGCAGGTCGCGGGCGTGCGCTTCAAGGCCTGGCAGCCGGCTTCCGGCCTGCACCCAACCATCCCGGTGCATGCGCCGCTCACCTTCGACATCTACGACAAGTGGTCGAAGCGCTCGCTCGGCGGCTGCGTCTACCACGTCGCCCACCCCGGCGGCCGGAACTACGACACCTTCCCGGTCAACTCCTACGAAGCGGAGGCCCGCCGGCTCGCGCGGTTCGAGGACATCGGCCACACCGGCGGATCGTTCGAGCCGACGCGCGAGACCCCGAATCCGTCCTTCCCGCACACGCTCGACCTTCGTCGTCCTGCCTGGCTCGGAGAGTGACGCGCCGATCTGTCCATCGCCAAACGCGGCCTGAGGCGCCATCGTCGCGGCGGCGATCGACGAGTCGCCCCCTCCGCCCGAAGAGCCTGGTGACGTGCCCACCGCGAAAGTCCTGACCCCGGCCGCGCCCGAACGCGCGGCCAAAGGCGCGCTCCTCGCCGGCTACCGTCCTCCCGTCGGAACCTACGACGAGATGATGACGGCCGACGGGCAGGTGCGGCCGCATTACCGCGAGATGATCGCCTCGCTCGCCCGCATGGACGAGGCCGAGCGCGGCCGCCGGTTCGCCACAGCCACGCAGTATCTCCGCGAGGCGGGGGTGTTCTACCGCGTCTACGGCGCCGTCGATCAGAGCGACCGGCCGCGGTCCTGGCCGCTGGCGCACCCGCCGCTCGTCATCGACCGGGAGGAATGGGCGACGCTCGAGGCAGGGCTGGTCCAGCGCGCGGACTTCCTCGAGAGGCTGCTCAGCGACCTTTACGGCGAGCGCGCGCTGGTGCGGGACGGCGTGCTGCCGCCCGCGATTCTCGGCCGCAATCCCGAGTTCCTGCGGCCGGTGGCCGACCAGGGCAAGTCCGGGCACCCGCTCATCCGCTTCATCGCCGTCGACCTCGGCCGGGGGCCGGACGGCCAATGGTGGGTGCTGGGCGACCGTACCCAGGCGGCCTCCGGCGCCGGCTTCGCGCTGGAGAACCGCGTCGCCACCTCCCGCGCGTTCCCCGACCTGATCCGCGACCTCAAGATCCAGCGTCTCGCGCGCTTCTTCCGCGACTTCCGCGAGACGCTCTATTCGCTCGACGACGGCAAGGGCGTGCGCGCCGGCCTGCTCTCGCCCGGGCCCCACAATGAGACCTACTTCGAACACGCCTATCTCGCCCGCTACCTCGGCCTGCTGCTGCTCGAAGGCGGCGACCTCGCGGTGCATGGCTCTTCGGTGGAGGTGCGCACCGTCGACGGCGCGAAGCCGATCCGCGTGCTGTGGCGCCGGCTCGACTCCGACTTCGCCGACCCGCTGGAGCTCTACGCCCGCTCGCGGATCGGCACGCCGGGCCTCGCCCGCGCGGTCCGCGCCGGCGGGGTCGAGCTCGTTAACGCGCTCGGCTCCGGCATCCTCGAGACCCGCGCGCTGCTCGCCTTCCAGCCGGCGCTCGCCAAGGCGCTGCTGGGCGAGGAGTTGAAGCTGCCGACGGTCGCCACCTGGTGGTGCGGGCAGGAGAAGGAGCGCGCCTTCGTCGCCAAGAACCGCGACCGCCTGTCCCTCGCCAACGCCTTTCCGCAGTCCGCGGAGGCCGGCGAGCGCCGTAGGCCGCTCGACCTCGGCATCCGCGCCGCGGATTCGGAAGGCTTCGCCGACATGCTGGAGACGAACGGTCTCGACGTGGTGGCGCAGGAGATCGTCGGGCTCTCGACCGCGCCGGTGTTCGTGGACGGCAAGCTGGTCGCCCGGCCGGTCACGATGCGGGTTTTCCTGGCGCGCGGCGCGGACGGCTGGCGGGTGATGCCCGGCGGCTTCGCGCGCACCTCGAGCTCGACCGACCCCAGCGCCGTCTCGATGCAGTCCGGCGGCCATTCGGTGGACGTCTGGGTGCCGGGCGACCACGTCGAGCGCCAGGTCTCGCTGCTGGAGAAGCCCGGCGGCGGCTTCGCCCGCCGGCTGCCGAGCGCGCCGCCCGCCCGCGCGGCCGACAACCTCTACTGGCTCGGACGCTACGTCGAGCGCGCCGAGGCCGCGACACGCCTGGTGCGCCTGCACGCCGCCCGGCTCGCGGAAGGCGAGCGCGTGGGCGAGCTGGAGCAGGTGGTGGGCGAGCGGCTCGCGGCGATCGGCGTCGACGCCGCGGTGGGCGACCCGACCGAAGGCCTGCTCGACCTCGCCGGCCAGGCCTTCGCCACCGCTTCGCGCATCCGCGACCGGTTCTCGCCGGACGGCTGGCGGGTGCTGGGCGAGATCGTCGACATGATCGAGACCTTCCGCGAGGAGCCCGGCGACGTCGCGGCGCTTGCGAGCGGCGTGCTCACCCGGCTGTCCGGCTTCGCGGGCCTCGTGCATGAGAGCATGTACCAGCATACGGCCTGGCGCTTCCTGCAGTCCGGGCGGCTGATCGAGCGCGGACGGGTCACCGCGCTGGTCGCCGCCGCGCTCGCGGGCGAAAAGACGCTGGAAGGCGGCCTGGAGGCGCTGCTGGAGTTCACCGACAGCCGCGTGACCTATCGCAGGCGCTACTCGGTGGACCTCACCCGCGAAACGGCGCTCGACCTTTCCGTGCTCGACCCGCTCAATCCCCGGTCCGTGGCGTTCCAGGTCAACGGCTTCAAGACAATCCTCGACGCGCTCCCCGGCCGACGCCACGGCGAGACGTTGGACATGCTGTCGCGCCGCGCGGTCCGGCTGCAGTCGCGGCTCACCACAGGCCACCCCTCCGAGATCGACGAGGCTTTCCTGAAGCGGATCGCGGACGATCTCGCTGGATTGTCCGACCTGCTGTCGCGGCGGTACTTCGGCGCCGGCCCGGCGCTGGCCGAACGGCTGGAAAGCGAATGATCTACGACCTCGTTCTCAAGATCGGCTACGACTACCCCTCGGAAGTGAAGGACGCGCGCCACATCCTGCGGGTGCGGCCGCGGGCGGGGCGGGGCCAGAAGGTCACCGGGACGCAGGTCACGATCGTTCCCCGGCCGGACGAGCAGACGGCGGAACGCGATTTCTTCGGCAACGCGCTCGACCACCTGCTGCTGCTGCCGCCGCACGCCGCGCTCTCCGTCACCATGAAGACCCGGGTGACGGTCACGCGCCCGACGCCCGATCTCGCGAACACGCCGACGGTCGCCGCCGTCCGCGGCGCGGCGGCGTTGCTGCGGGATCCGGGCCCCGACGGTCCGATGCACTTCCTCGGACCGAGCCGTCTCATTCGGCTGGGCGAGACCTTCACCGCCTACGCCGAGGCGGCGCTGGACGACGAGGCGGCGATCGGCGAGGCGCTGCTGGCCTTCTCCAAGCGCATCAAGGCCGATTTCAAGTACGCGCCCGGCGCGACCACGGTCGACACCCCGGCGGAGGAGGCCTTCGCCCGGCGCGAGGGCGTCTGCCAGGATTTCGCTCATGTGATGATCGCGAGCCTGCGGGGGATCGGGATTCCCGCGGCCTACGTCAGCGGCTTCCTGCGGACGGAGCCGCCCAAGGGCCGCCCGCGGCTGGAGGGCGCCGACGCCATGCATGCGTGGGTCGACGTCTGGCTGGGCGAGGAGAGCGGCTGGATGGGGTTCGACCCCACCAACGGCATGGTCACCCTCGACGACCATATCGTGACCGCGGTCGGCCGGGACTACTCCGACGTTGCGCCCATCGACGGCGTGCTCATCACCGCGGGCCCCCAGAAGACGCGCCACAGCGTGGACGTCGTTCCCGTCGAAGCGTGAGCGTCCAGAGCCGTGAGATCGCCGCCGCGGCGGGGCGGCCGGACGGCGTCGCGTTCGACTCGCCAAGGCGCTACGGCCTCGTCACCCGGCTGTTCCACGGGACGCTCGCCGCGCTCGTGCTGTGGCAGTTCACGATCGTCGCGCTCTACAAAATCTTCGGTGAGACCCCGTGGCTGAATGGGATCGCCCGCTTCGGCCCCCACGGCTACGTCGGCCTCGCGGTTCTCGTGATCGCCGTGTGCCGGTCGCTCTGGCGCCTGAGCCAGCTGCGCCGCCAGCCGCCGCAGGAGCGCGGCGCGCGCGGCCGCCTCGCCCGGCTCAGCCACCTCGCTCTGCACGCCCTCATGATCGTCGTACCGGCGCTCGCCCTCGTCCGCATCTACGGCAAGGGCAAGGGCCTGGAGATCGGCGGAGTCACCCTCATTCCCGCCACCGGCCGCGAAGAGCCATGGCTGATCGCCGGCCCCGACGCGCTGCATGGGCCGCTGTCCTGGGCGCTGCTGGTCCTGATCGCGGGCCATGTCGGCATGGCGCTCGCGCACACGCTGGTCTGGCGCGACGGGACTCTGGGGCGGATGTTCGGCCGGCTCTGAGCTGAAATCTGGCGATCCCGGGAGGGCTCGAACCTCCGACCTACGGTTTAGGAAACCGTCGCTCTGTCCAGCTGAGCTACGGGACCGGCCGGCCGCGGTCGTAGCATGACCGATCGCGTTTTGCACGGGGGAGCGCGGCGGGTTTCGCGACCGCCTCGCAGTTGCGAACTCAGCGGTTGAACGGCTGTCGCCGGTCCGCTAAGCGCTCCGCTTCCGATCACGCGCGAACGGCGGGCGAGCATGGACCAGACCGCGAAGATCGCCCTCGGAAGCATCGTGGTCGGCGTTGCCGTGCTGGCGCTGAAGACGGTCGCCTATCTGCTGACCGGCTCCGTCGCGCTCTACTCGGACGCCGCCGAGAGCGTCGTGAACGTGGCGGCGGCGGTCGCGGCCTTCGTCGCAGTGCGGCTCTCCGCAGCGCCGCCCGACCGCAACCACCCCTACGGCCACCACAAGGCGGAGTACCTCTCGGCCGTGACCGAGGGCGTGCTGATCGTCGTGGCGGCCGCCGCGATCTTCAACGAGGCCTACCGCTTTTTTCTTGATCCGCGGCCGCTGGAGCTGACCCCGCTCGGCATTGGGGCGAACCTCGCCGCGAGCGCGATCAACGCCGCCTGGTGCGTCCTGCTGCTTCGGCGCGGCCGCGCCCTGCGCTCGCCCGCGCTCGTCGCTGACGGCAAGCACCTGATGACCGACGTCGTGTCCTCGATCGGCGTGCTCATCGGCATCGCCGCCGCGGTCTGGACCGGCAAGGCCTGGCTCGACCCCGCCATCGCCTGCCTCGTCGCCGTGAACGTGCTGTGGTCCGGCTTCCAGCTGGTGCGCGCCTCGGTCGGCGGGCTGATGGACGAGGCCGCCGACGACGCCACCGTCGCCCGCATCAAGGGCGTGATCGCCGCCAACGCCGACGGCGCGATCGAGGCCCACGACCTGCGCACGCGGCAGGCGGGGCGGCTGACCTTCGTCGACTTCCATCTGGTGGTGCCGCGGGACCTGCGCGTCGCCGAAGCCCACGACATCTGCGACCGCATCGAGCGCGCCCTGCACGAGGACGACGCGGACACGATCGTGACCATCCATGTCGAGCCTGACGAGAAGGCGAAGCACGCCGGAATCATCGTTCTGTAAGCCCGACGTTAACCCCCCGTCCACCACGCGGAACCTACCCTCCGGCGTGCTCCACACTGCGCGCGCCTTCCTGACAGGCCCCGCCCTCGCCCTGCCGGCGACGACCGCGCTCGCCCTGCTTCTGGCCGCTCATTCCGCCCTCGCCGCGCCCTGCGTCCTGTCCGCCAAGGCCGAGAGCGTTCGGGCGGAGCGGGCGCTCGACGGCGACACCGTCGCGCTCGCGGACGGACGGACCGTGCGGCTCGCCGGGATCCTCGCGCCCAAGGCTCCGCTCGGGACGCGGGAGGCCGACTGGCCGCTGGCGGACGCCGCCGCGACCGCCCTCCGCGGCCTCGTCGCGGACCGCCCTCTGGCCCTCCGGCCCGCGCTGGCGAGCCCGGACCGTCACGGCCGGGTGGTCGGCTACCTCGCCGCCGAAGGAGCGGCCGATCCCGCTGGCGTTTCGGCCGAGTTGGCGGCGCGCGGCCTGGCCCGGGTCGCCGCCGATCGGGCGGGGCGTGACTGCCGCGCCACGCTCCTCGCCGCGGAGGACGGCGCCCGCCGCGCGAGCCTTGGTTTGTGGACAAATACGTACTACGAGGTCCGAGACGCCGCCGACGGCGACGCTCTCGCGGGCGCTGTCGGTCGTTTCGAGATCGCCGAAGGACGCGTGGCGAGCGTCCGCACCGTGAACGGACGGCTTTACGTGAATTTCGGACGCCGCTGGCGCGACGCTCTCGCGCTGGTCCTGAGCGAGTCGGCCGCAAAGCGGCTTGGCGGCGCCGAAGCTCTCGGCCTGGCGCCCGGCGCGCGCCTGCGGGTTCGCGGCATGATCGAACGGCGCCTCGGCCCGACGATCGCCGTGACCGAGGCCGCCCAGATCGAACGGCTCGGCCTGGCGAGCGCGAGATGACGGGAGGGGCTTGCGGCATGACGGGCCTCGGCGGGCGGCATCGGGATAAGCGGAGCTTCGCCCTGCGTCTCGCAGTGCTTGCGAGCGTCGCGGCGTTGCTCGCCGGCTGCGGCAGCTTTGGCGGCGAGAAGCCGACGCCGCAGCCGATCGTTCCCGCCTCCGCGCCCAAGGTCGCCCCCGCGCCCACCGCCGTCAGCCAGGAGCAGGCGCGCATCGCCGCGGCCTATGGCGGCGTCTACTCCAAGCCCGATCTGGTGACGCTGCTCAACTCGGTGGCCGACCGGCTGGCCGCAGCCTCCGAACGACCCGACCTGCGCTACAAGGTGACGCTACTCAACTCGCCGCTGATCAACGCCTTCGCCCTGCCGAACGGCAACCTCTACGTCACCCGCGGCCTGCTCGCCGTCGCCAACGACACTTCCGAGATTGCGGCGGTGCTCGCGCACGAGATGGCGCACGTCACCGCCCGCCACGCCTTCCAGCGCGCCGACGAGGAGCGCAAGGCGGTGTTGGTCAGCCGCGTCGTCTCGGACGTACTGGAGGACCGCGAGGCGGGAGCCGTCGCGCTCGCCAAGAGCAAGCTGTCGCTCGCGAGTTTCTCCCGCGCGCAGGAGCTGGAGGCCGACCGCATCGGCGTTCAGAACATCGCGCGCGCCGGCTTCGACCCGTACGGCGCCTCGCGCTTCCTGCTGTCCATGGGCCGGCAGTCCGAGCTCCGGAGCGCGGCGCTCGGTCAGAAGCCCTCGCAGCCCGGCCTCGATTTCCTGTCGACGCATCCCTCGACGCCCGAGCGGGTGCAGCTCGCCGTCACCGCGGCCCGCCAGATCGGCGCGCCGGGCGTGGGCGAGCGCGACCGCGACGCCTACCTCGTGGCGCTCAACGGCACGACCTACGGCGACGACCCGGCCCAGGGCTTCGCCCGCGGGCGCCGCTTCCTGCACCCGCGGCTGGGGTTCACCTTCCTCGCGCCCGAAGGCTTCACCTTCGAGAACGGCTCCGAGGCGTTGCTCGGCGTCGCTCCCGACGGCCGGGCGCTGCGCCTCGACGCCGCGCGGCTCGGCTCCAGCCAGACGCTCGAAAGCTACATCGCCGAGAACTGGATCGACGGCGTCGAGCCGGGGCCGGTCGAGAAGCTCGAGGTCAACGGCATGGACGCGGTCACCGTCGTCGCGCGCGGCAAGGAGTGGACCTTCCGCTTCGCCGCGGTGAAGTTCGGCGCGGACGTCTACCGGCTGATCTTCGCGGCCCGGGAGCTCACGCCGGACATCGACGAGGGCTTCCGCGCCTCGCTCGCGACCTTCCGCCGCCTGACGCAGGCCGAATCCGAGCAGGCCCAGCCGCTGAAGATCGAGGTCGCGACCGTGCGGCCCGGCGACACCGAGGAGACGCTCGCGCGCCGCATGGCCGTGACCGACCGCGCGCTGGAGCGCTTCGCCGTCCTCAACGGCTTCGCCCCGGGCGACCCACTGCAGGCCGGCCTGCGCGTCAAGGTGATCGGCGAGTAGCCGCTACGGCCGGCCCGGCTCCTCGGGGGCGCGGGCGTCGATGGCGAGGGCGTGGACGGGGCCGGCGAGCTCCTCGGCCAGCAGCGCGTTGACGCGGCGGTGGCGGTCGACCCGGCCGAGGCCGGAGAACGCCGCGGAGGTCACCTTCACGCGAAAATGGGTCTCGCCTTCGGGCCGCGCCCCGGCGTGGCCGGCGTGGAGGTGGCTCTCGTCGATCACGTCGAGCCGCGTCGGCGCAAGCGCCTCCACGAGCTTGGATTCGATCCGCGCGCGCACGCTCATGGCGGTCCTTCCCTTGGGTTCGGCGAAGCAGCCGCGATCTGGGTCGCGCCCGATCGCGGCGTCAAGCCCGCATCATGCCCCTCTCCCTTGCGGCCGCGCGTTCTTGTTCGCGGTCCGCCCGCCCCCCATAATGCCAGCATCATGAAACTCGACAGCCCATGGTTCGACCGGATCCGGGTGGCGCGGGGCGAAAGCCGTCCGCAGCCGCAGGTGACGAGGTGCGACCATCCCGGGTGCCGCGAGCCCGGAGTTCACCGGGCTCCCAAGGGCCGCGAGCGGGAAAACGAGTACTGGCGGTTCTGCCTGGCGCATGTCCGCGCCTACAATCAGAATTACAACTTCTTCTCCGGCATGTCCGACGAAGCGGTGATGGCCTACCAGAAGGACAGCCAGACCGGGCATCGTCCGACCTGGACAATGGGCCAGAACGCCGCCGGCGCGACGCCCGAGGCCCGCGCCAAGGCCGAGCGGGCCCGCGGCGGCAAGAACCGCGGCTGGGCGAGCGGCTTCGCCTTCGACGACGCGTTTCACATGTTCGACGAGGACGGCCCGAGCGGGAAGCCTCAGAAACCCGAGCGCGAGCTCAAGAACGTCGAGCGCAAGTCGCTCGAGGCGCTCAACCTGGGCGCCAGCGCGAGCGGCGAGGAGATCAAGGCGCGCTACAAGGAGCTGGTCAAACGGCTGCATCCGGACGCCAACGGCGGCGATCGGAGCACCGAGGACAAATTGCGCGAGATCATCCAAGCCTATAACTATCTCCGATCCGCCGGCTTCTGCTGACCCGATCGCCCATTTCAAGACGCGCGCTGAGCTGACGAAGCGCGCCCCGGTCCCGCGCGACGCCGTCCGGGATCGCCTGGAGGCCCCATGACCGACGCCCTCGACGCTCCGCTCTCCTCCCCGACGCCCGACATGAAGGTGTCGGTCCGGCAGGTGTTCGGGATCGACAGCGACCTCGAGGTTCCGGCGTTCGGCGAAGCGCAGGGCGCGGTGCCGGACCTCGACCCCGATTACCTGTTCGACCACGACACGACGCTCGCGATCCTCGCCGGCTTCGCCCGCAACCGCCGCGTGATGGTCACCGGCTATCACGGCACCGGCAAGTCGACCCACATCGAGCAGGTGGCCGCCCGGCTCAACTGGCCCTGCGTGCGCGTCAACCTCGACAGCCACGTCAGCCGCATCGACCTGATCGGCAAGGACGCCATCGTCCTCAAGGACGGCATGCAGATCACCGAGTTCCGCGACGGCATCCTGCCTTGGGCGCTGCAGAACAACGTGGCTCTGGTGTTCGACGAGTACGACGCGGGCCGGCCGGACGTGATGTTCGTGATCCAGCGCGTGCTGGAGCAGTCGGGCAAGCTGACGCTGCTCGACCAGCGCCGCGTGCTGCGGCCGCACCCTGCCTTCCGCCTCTTCGCCACCGCCAACACGGTCGGCCTCGGCGACACCTCGGGCCTCTATCACGGCACCCAGCAGATCAACCAAGGCCAGATGGACCGCTGGTCGATCGTCACGACCCTGAACTACCTCGCGCACGACAAGGAGGTGGACATCGTTCTCGCCAAGTCGCCGCGCTACCAGAAGGAGAAGGGCGGCCGGGACACCGTGTCCAAGATGGTCCGGCTGGCCGACCTCACCCGTCAGGCCTTCATGAACGGCGACCTGTCGACCGTGATGAGCCCCCGCACCGTCATCACCTGGTCGGAAAACGCCGACATCTTCGGCGACGTCGGCTTCGCGTTCCGCCTGACCTTCCTGAACAAGTGCGACGAACTCGAGCGCAGCCTGGTGGCCGAGTTCTACCAGCGCTGCTTTGGCAGGGAGCTGCCGGAGAGCGCCGTCAACGTGGCGATGAGCTGACGCGCCGCCCGAGCGCTGGAGACGTCATGGCCACCGCGGCGGATCTCGCTCCCGGACAGGCGTGGAGCTATCGGGACGCGCAGCTTCCGAGCTCGCGGGTCGTGATCGGTCGGATCGACGGCGCCGGCGCCTCAAAGGTGGCGTCCGTCTCGATCGTGGACGCGCCGTTGCCGGACCCGGAAACGGGCGCGCTGGCGCCACGGCTCGTGGAGCACGCGCCGATCGCCATCGACGCCCTGCTCGCGAGCCTGCTGCGGCGCGAGGGAGAGGCTCCGACGCCTGAGGGCTTCGAGGGCGGCTACCGCCTCTGGCGGAACGCCTTCGACGCGGGCCAGGGCGGCGTGTTCACGCTCGGCGTCGCGGAGATCGTTCGCATGTTTCAAACCGCCCTCGCCCCCCAGCGCGCGGCGCATTAGCGGAGGCGTCCCATGTCCGGATCCAACCGCAAGCCCGGCGAAAAGGCCGCGGCCCCGTCCGAGCCGTTCAAGCGTGCGGTCGCGGGCTGCCTGCGCGCCATCGCCGGCGATCCTGAGATGGAGGTCGCCTTCGCCCCGGAGCGCCCGGCGCTGACGCCGGGCAAGGCGCGGCTGCCGGAGCCCCCGCGCAAGCTGACGCCCCAGGACGTCGCGATCCTCCGGGGTCACGCCGACTCGATGGCGCTGCGCGTCGCCTGCCACGACGCAAAGACCCACGCCCGCCTCGCCCCGCAGGGCACGGAGGCGCGCGCCGTGTTCGACGCCGTCGAGCAGGCGCGCTGCGAGGCGATCGGCGCACGGCGGATGGCGGGAACCGCCGGCAACCTCACCGCGATGCTCGAGGACCGCTACCACCGCGGCCCCTACGCCGAGATCACCGACAAGGCCGACGCGCCGCTGCAGGACGCGGTCGCTCTGCTGGTGCGCGAGAAGCTGACCGGCCGCAAGCCGCCCGAGGCGGCCGCCAAGCTCGTCGACCTGTGGCGGCCCTGGCTCGAAGAGCGGGCCGGCCCCGACTTCGCCCGGCTCGACCGCGTGGTCGAGGACCAGAGCGCCTATGCCCGCGCGATCCGGGATCTGCTGACCTCGCTCGACATGGGCGAGGAGCTCGCCTCCGACCGGCAGGAGAGCGACGACGGCGAGGAGAGCGACAACGGCGATCCCCCGACGCAGGAAGGCGAGTCCGCCAACGCGCCCGAGGATTCGAGCGACGGCGCGGACCCCGCCGAAACCGACGCCTCCTCCGAGGCCGACGACGACGCCGAGCAGATGGAGGCGGCCGACGCGCCGCCCACCGACGCGCCCGACGACGACGAACTCGGCGAGGCCGAGGAGGCCACCGAGCCGTGGCGGCCGCAGGACAGCCGCCACGCCGAGCGCGAGAAGCCGGACTACTTCGCCTACACCACCAAGTTCGACGAGGAGGCGCTGGCCGAGGAACTGTGCGACCAGGAGGAGCTGACCCGGCTGCGGTCCTATCTCGACAAGCAGCTCGCGGCGCTTCAGGGCGTGGTCGGCCGGCTGGCGAACCGCCTGCAGCGCCGCCTGCTCGCCCAGCAGAACCGCGCCTGGGACTTCGACCTCGAGGAAGGCATGCTCGACCCGGCGCGCCTGTCCCGCGTCGTGGTGGATCCCATGAGCGCGCTGACCTTCATGCGCGAGCGGGACACCGAGTTCCGCGACACGGTGGTCTCGCTGCTGATCGACAACTCGGGCTCGATGCGCGGCCGGCCGATCACGGTCGCGGCCACCTGCGCCGACATTCTGGCGCGGACCCTGGAGCGCTGCGGCGTGAAGGTCGAGATCCTCGGCTTCACCACCCGCGCCTGGAAGGGCGGGCAGTCGCGGGAGGCCTGGCTCGCCGCCGGTAAGCCGATGGCGCCCGGCCGCCTCAACGACCTCCGCCACATCATCTACAAGGCCGCCGACGCGCCGTGGCGCCGCACGCGCAAGAACCTCGGGCTGATGATGCGCGAGGGGCTGCTGAAGGAGAACATCGACGGCGAGGCGCTGGCTTGGGCGCACGAACGGCTGCAGCGCCGGCCGGAGCAGCGCCGCATCCTGATGGTGATCTCGGACGGCGCGCCGGTGGACGACTCGACGCTCTCGGTCAACGCCGGCAACTACCTCGAGAAGCATCTGCGCCGCGTGATCGAGGAGATCGAGATGCGGTCGACGGTCGAGTTGATCGCCATCGGCATCGGCCATGACGTGACGCGCTACTATCGCCGCGCGGTCACCATCGTCGACGCCGAGGAGCTCGGCGGGGTGATGACGGAGAAGCTCGCCGAACTGTTCGACGAAAAGGCTCCCGCCGCCCGTGGGCGACGGGGCCACGCGTGAGGCGTTCCGGCCGCGCGTTCGTCCGCGGCCTCGCGCTCGCCGGCTCTCTCGCGTTCGGCCTCGGCGTCTCCGCCGCGCAAGAGACGCCGGTCGCGGTCGCCGCCTCGCCGATCGCGCGCTTCGATTCCGCCACGCCCGTCGGCGGGACCTACGGCAAGCTCGTCTTTCTTGGCGGATTGACGCTGTCGTCGCGGGACAAGGATTTCGGCGGGCTCTCCGGCCTCAGGCTGTCCGACGACGGCCGCCGCTTCACGGCGATCAGCGACCGCGGCAACTGGTTCCGTGGGGTGATCGCCTACGACGGCGCGACGCCGACCGGAGTGAGCGGCGTCGTCCGGGAACCGATCGTCGGGCCGCGCGGCCCCCTGCCCGGCCGACGGGGCGCCGACACCGAATCGCTCGAGATTCGCGGCGGCGGCGCCTGGATCGCCTCGGAGCGCGTTCACGAGGTGCTGCGCTTCGCCCTTGACGCGGAGGGACGCGCCGGAGCGGGCCGCCCCATAAAATTGCCGAAGGCCGTCGGCGGCGCGCCATCCAACGCCGGCTACGAGGCGATCGCCACGCTGTCGTCGGGCGCGCTGATGATGATCGGCGAAAACTATCTCGACGCCGCGGGGAACAACCGCGCCTTCGTGGTCGGGAGCAAGACGCCGTTCGAGTTTGCGGTGAAGCGCCGCGAGGACTTCTCCCCGACGGACGTCGCGCGGCTGCCCGGCGGCGGCTTCGTGCTGCTGGAGCGGCGCTACGTGCCGCCGCTGTCGCTTTCGGTCCGCATGCGACGGCTGCCGGAGGCCGACGTGAAGGCCGGCGCGGTGGTGGACGGCCCCGTGCTGATGGAGGCGACGCTGTCGCAGGCGATCGACAACCTCGAGGGCGTCGCGACCCACCGCGGCCCGGACGGCCGCACGGTGATCACCGCGGTCTCAGACGACAACTTTTCCGGCTTTCAGCGCACCGTCCTGCTGCAGTTCGCCCTGCCGGACTGAGTCCCGCGCGGACCACGCCGCGCGCGGCCATGGTCGCCGGCGCGAGCCTCGCGGCCAAACCGGCCGCCGGCGCAGGTCTGCGGCGCGCGCCGAGAGCGCCCACAAGCCGTCCGTTCGCATCTGAAGAAGAATGGCGCGCCCGAAAGGATTCGAACCTCTGACCCCCAGATTCGTAGTCTGGTGCTCTATCCAGCTGAGCTACGGGCGCGCTGGCCGGGGGCGGTGAAGCCCCTCGGCGGAGGCCGGTGTGTTAGCCGCTCGCCGCGGGGAATGCAAGCGGCCCGGCGCAGGAAAAACGACGCCCATCACGCGCTGGCGCGCTGACGCGCGTGCTCCTGCAGGTCGATCGGGCGATCCGGCACGGTGATGCGGAAGGTCGCGCCCAGGGCGCCGTCCACCAGGCTGATGGAGCCGCCGTGGGCGCGCACCAGCTCCGCGGCGATGGCGAGGCCGAGACCCGTGCCGCCGGTGCGGGTGGAGCCCTGGAAGGGCTCGAACAGGTGCTCGCGCGCCTTCCGAGGCAGGCCCGGGCCGGTGTCGGAGAACTCGAGCACCGCGACGGCGCCCTCGCGCCTGCCGGAGATCCGGATCTGGTCCCGGTCCGGGTCCGGGGCGCCCCGGCCCTCGAAGGCCTGCAGCGCGTTGCGGCCGAGATTGAGCAGGATGCGGAACATCTGGTCGGGGTCGGCGTCGATCGTCAGCCCGCGCTCGACCGCGGCGGAGAACCGCACGGGGCCGCCGGGCGCCACGCCAAGCGCCGTGCGGACGTCCTCGACCACGTCGGCGAAGGCCACCGGCCGGCGCTGCGGCGGACGCTCCTGGGCGCGGCCGTAGGACAGCGTCGACTGGCAGAAGGCGATGGCCCGGTCGAGCGTGGCGATCAGCTTGGGCGCGAGCTTCTGCACCGTCGGGTCCGAGACCGTCCCGAGCCGATCGGACATCAGCTGGGCGGAGGCGAGCAGGTTGCGCAGGTCGTGGTTGATCTTCGAGACCGCGAGGCCAAGCGCTGCGAGCCGGGACTTCTGCTGCAGCTGGCCGTGGATCTCGCTCTGCATGCGCTCGAGCTCGGCCTCCGCGATCCCGATCTCGTCGGCGCGGTCGGAGGCGACCACGATGCGGCTCGCGTCCTCCGGCGCCTCGGCGAATCGCACCATGGTCTCGGTCAGGCGGCGCACCGGGCGCACGATCATCCGGTCAAGGGCGAGATAAACGAGGCCCGCGGTGGTGGCGGAGATCAGCAGCGAGAGCAGCAGCACGGTGCGCGAGAACGCCAGCATCGCCTGGCGCAGCTGCGTCTCGTCGACGACGATCTCGATGAAGTCGCCCTGGTTCGGAGCCACGTCGACCACCCGGGCGAGGCGCTTGTGGCCGTTCAGCAGCGTGTCGAAGGCGTCAAGGATCGCCGCCGCGTCGTCCGGATCGCGCCGGTCGATGGTGACGGCGACCTCGCTCGGCATCTCGGCGACGGCGAGCAGACGCCGGGCGTCGCCGGTCTTCAACACCAGGGCGAGCGCGTCGACGCTCTTCAGCAGACGGCGGGCGAGCGTCTCCTCGACCGCGCCTTCAGGCGCGGCGTCGAGGGCGAGAGCCGCCGTGCGCGCCCGGTTCACCTGATCGTCGATGTAGTTGAGCCGGAAGTTCGCGATCGTCGGCACGTAGACGAGGATTTCCGCCATCATCACGAAGACGACGGTGAGCCCCAGCAGCTTGCCGGACAGGCCGAGCTTGCGGCGGAGGTGGACGTTGGGGGAACTGAGCGTCATGACGACCGGTGGCGCGCGCTTCTTCAGGGCAGCTTCCGCACGAAGCGGATGATGCGGCCGACCCAGGGGTTCGTCAAACGGTCGGCCACGTGGAGGATCGCCGCCCGCCGCGAAATCTCGCCGAGCGTGGGGTAAGGCAGCGTCAGGGAGGCGATCTCCGTCAAGGCCCATTTCTTCTGGACCGCCGCCGCCCACAGGTGGATGAGCTCGCCGGCCTGCTCGCCGGCGAGGCTCGCGCCCACCACCCGGCCGCGTCCGTCGGTGATCACCTTGAGATGGCCCGCGACCCGGCCCTCGGCCCGCGCCCGGTCGTTCTCGTGGAACGGCCACCGCCACACGCCGATGGTCTTGTGCGCCGCGCGCGCGGCGTCTTCGTCGAGGCCCACGCTCGCGATCTCGGGGTCGGTGAAGGTGACGCGCGGAATCGGCGTCGCGTCGAAGGCGGTCGGCAGGCCGAACAGCGCCGCCCGCACCACCAGCCCGCCCTGATGGCCGGCGACATGGGTGAAGTTCGGCCCGCCCGCGGCGTCGCCGGCGGCGTAGACGCGCCGGTTCGAGGTGCGCAGCGAACGGGACACCGTGAGCCCCGCCGGGGTGTGGCGAACGCCCGCCGCCTCGAGCCCAAGGTCGGCCAGCGCCGGCGTGCGGCCCGCGGCGATCAGCAGATGCGTGCCGGCGATCTCGCGCGGGCCCGCGCCCTCGTCGATCACCAGCGCCACGCCGTCCGCGACGCGCTTGGCGGCGACCACCGTCACCCGCGCGTGCAGCGCGACGCCCTCGCGCTTCAGGGCGCCCAGCGTGTGCGCCACGATCTCGGGGTCTTCGCGGGCGAGCGGGGGGCCGGCGTCGACGATCGTGACCTCGGAGCCGAGCCGGCGGAAGGCCTGTCCAAGTTCGAGCCCGATAGGTCCCGCGCCGAGCACCAGCAGGCGCTCCGGCAGCGCCGCGAGACCGAACACGGTCTCGTTGGTCAGGTAGGGCACGGCCGCGAGGCCCGGCACCGGCGGGATCGCGGGGCGCGAGCCGGTGGCGATCACCGTGCGCCGGGCGCGGATGCGCAAGGCCCCCGCCTCCACCGTGCGCCTGTCGACGAAACGGGCGGCGTCGCGCACCACGCGGACGCCGAGCGCGGTGTAGCGGGCTTCGGAGTCCGTCGGCGCGATGGCGGCGACGACGCCGCGGACGTGCGCCATGACGGCGGCGAAGTCGACCGCCGTCTCGCCGGCGCGCACGCCGAAGGCGCCCGCGGAGCGGACCGCGTGGGCGCGCTTCGCCGCGGCGATCAGCGCCTTCGAGGGCACGCAGCCGACGTTCAGGCAGTCGCCGCCCATCTCGCCCTTCTCGATGAGCACCACGGAGGCGCCGAGACCGGCGGCCGAGGAGGCGATCGTCAGACCGGCGGAGCCCGCGCCGATGACGCAGAGATCGGGCGTCAGGATGTCGCTCACGCGGCGGGCCCCTTGCGTCGGCGCAGGCGCTTCGCGGCGACCGGTAGCAGCGCGACGACCGCGAGGCCGCCGAGCGCCAGCAGGATCGGCGTCGAAACGAGGGTGGAGGGATCGAGCCGCGCCGCGCAGTCCGCGCCGCCGCGGGCGAGACAGGCGCCGCGGCGCTCCGCCTCCTGCGCCACCACGCCGCCGAGCCCCGCGCCGACGAAGGCGAAGGCGAAGGTTCCGGGCACGATGCCGAGCGCGGTCGCCGCGACGAAGGTCTTCAGCCGCACGCCGAGCGCGGCCGGCGCGAGGTTCACCACGAAGAACGGAAACACCGGCGCGAGCCGGAGAAAGAGGAGATAGGAGAAGGCGTCCTCGCGAAACCCGTCGGCCAGCCGGGCGATCGCCCCCCTGGCGCGGGCGACGAGCGCGTCGCCGATCGCCGTGCGCGCGATGAGGAAGACGACGGTCGCGCCCGTGGTGGCGGCGACGACGGCCAGCGCTCCGCCGAGGAGCCCGCCGAACAGGAAGCCGCCCGTCAGCGTGGCGACAAGCGCGCCGGGCAGCGACATGGCGACCAGCGCCGCATAGACCGCGACATAGGCCGCCGCAGCGACCGGGCCGTTTCCGGCGACGAAGCCCTGAAGTGCCCCGGCGTGGGCGACGAGGGCGTCGAACGACAGGAGGCGATGAACGCCGCCGGCGAACGCGGCGGCGACGAGCGCGAGGAGCAGGAGGACAGGCCCGAGCCGGCGCCACAGCGGGCGCCGCGGCGGAAGCCTGTCGTCCAGCGGCTGGTCAGATGCGTCCATACCGCCCTTATAGGCTGATCCGCCGCCCGCGCGAGAACCGTCGACAGCCTATCGCCCCGTTCACTTCGCCGTCAGAGGAAGGGTCGATCGGCCCCCGGGCAGACCGAGGAGGCGGCCCTAGTGGCGCGCGACGCCGTTGACTTGGACGGGGCCTGACCCTTATAAGCCGCCCCGTGCCGCGCCCGCGTCTGACGCGGGCCGTTTTGTTTTGGCCGCGCCGCGCCAGCTTCACGCCGGAGGGCGGGGCGGAACGGTCGCGACGACCGGAGAGTGACCCGTGAAACGGACCTACCAGCCCAGCAAGCTCGTTCGCAAGCGCCGCCACGGCTTCCGCGCGCGGATGGCGACGGTCGGCGGCCGCAAGGTGATCGCGGCCCGTCGCGCCAAGGGCCGCAAGCGCCTCAGCGCCTGACGACGGCGGATGCGTCGCGCCGCCTCCGGCTGGGACGCCGATGCCTAAGATCGCGGACGGGCTCGACGTGATGCGCCGCCGCGCGGATTTCGTCGCGGCCACCCGCGACGCCGTGAAGATCGGCGGACCACTCGTCGGCCTGCAGATGCGCGACCGCAGCGATCCCGCCGCGCCGCCCCGTGTCGGCTTTACCGTGACGAAGCGCGTCGGCGGCGCCGTCGAGCGCAACCGCATGAAGCGGCGGCTCCGGGTCGCCGCGCGGCTGGCGATCGCGCCTTCGGCGCGGCCCGGCTGCGACTATGTGCTCGTAGCGCGGCGCGCCGTGCTGGACGCCGAGTTCGCCCGCATCGTACGAGACGTCGGCGACGCCTTGCGCCGCGCCCATGGTCGAGCCGACCGCGGTCCCTCGGACCGCGCGTCCGCCGCCCCTCCCCCGCCTGCCTGAGGACCGCCCCAAAGCGGACGACGATGGACAACCGCAACACAATCCTCGCGATCGCGCTTTCGGCGCTGGTCCTCATCGGCTGGCAGTTCTTCTTCGCGAAGCCGCAGATCGACGCGCAGCGCCAGCAGCAGGCGACCCAGCAGGCGCTCACCGCGGACAAGAGCGACGCGCCTCAGCCCGGCGCCGCCAACGCGCCCCAGCCCAGCGGCCAGGCCGCGCCCAACGCGCCGGCCAAGACCCGTGAAGGCGCGCTGCGCGACAGCCCGCGCATCCCGATCGACGCCGAGCGCCTGCACGGCTCGATCGCGCTGATCGGCGGCCGCGTCGACGACGTCACCCTCAAGGACTACCGCGAGACGGTGGACCCGAAGAGCCCCGAGATCGTGCTGTTTGCGCCGATCGGCAGCCCGCAGCCCTACTACGCCGAGTTCGGCTTCGTGAACGCGCCAGGCGGCCAGATCCCACTCCCCAACGCGCAGACGGAGTGGAAGGCCGAGAGCCAGGGCCCGCTGACCTCGCAGACGCCTGCGGTGCTGACCTGGGACAACGGCCAGGGCCTGACCTTCCGCCGCACCATCTCGGTCGACAAGGACTACCTGTTCACGGTGAAGGACGAGGTCGCGAACGCGGCTGGCGGCCAGGCCGCGACGCTCTATCCCTATGCGCTGATCTCCCGTCACGGCGAGCCGCACGTCTCCGGCTACTACGTGCTTTTCGAGGGCTTGATCGGCGTCATGGGCGACCAGGGCCTGCAGGAGCTCGCCTACAAGAAGATCACCGACGACGGCCCGCGCACCTTCCGTCCGACGGGCGGCTGGCTCGGCATCACCGACAAGTACTGGGCGGCCGCCCTCGTGCCGCCGCAGGACAAGCCCTACAACGCCCGCTTCGCCGCGACGACCGAGGGCGGCAAGACCTACCAGACCGACTATCTGCTCGACCCCCTGACGGTGCAGCCGGGCGCGACCGCCACGGTCGCCGGACAGCTCTTCGCCGGCGCCAAGCAGGTGTCGGTGATCGACGCCTACGAGAACAGCCCAAGCTGGTGGCAGAAGGCGCTCGGCGCCCAGACCGCCGACCGCGCCGGCATCCAGCGCTTCGAGCTGATGATCGACTGGGGCTGGTTCCACTTCATCACCAAGCCGATGTTCTACGCGCTCGACTTCTTCTACAAGATGGTCGGCAACTTCGGCGTCGCGATCCTGATCGTGACGGTGATCCTGAAGCTGATCTTCTTCCCGCTGGCCAACAAATCCTACGTCTCGATGTCGAAGATGAAGCTGGTGCAGCCCGAAATGGCTCGCATCCGCGAACGCTTCAAGGACGACAAGGTCAAGCAGCAGCAGGAGTTGATGGAGCTCTACAAGAAGGAGAAGATCAACCCGCTGGCCGGCTGCCTGCCGGTGGTGGTGCAGATCCCCGTCTTCTTCGCGCTCTACAAGGTGCTGTTCATCACCATCGAAATGCGGCACGCGCCGTTCTTCGGCTGGATCCACGACCTCGCGGCGCCCGATCCGACGTCGCTGTTCAACCTGTTCGGCCTGCTCCCCTACGACGTGCCGCACTTCCTGATGATCGGCGTCTGGCCGCTGATCATGGGCGTCACGATGTTCCTGCAGATGCGCCTCAACCCGGCGCCTGCGGACCCCGCGCAGCAGATGGTGTTCACCTGGATGCCGGTGTTCTTCACCTTCCTGCTGGCCTCGTTCCCGGCCGGCCTGGTGATCTACTGGAGCTGGAACAACTTCCTGTCGATCGTGCAGCAGGCCGTCATCATGAAGCGGCAGGGGGTGAAGATCGACCTGCTGGGCAACGTGCTCGACACCTTCAAACGCAAGAAGCCAACGGACGCGGCGAAGGGCTGACGCCCTCGCCCGCGCCCCGGATCCAATGACGGACGAGCCCGCCGAAGACCCCTTCCTCGACATCGGCCGGCGGCTGTTCGCCGGCCCGTGCGACTTCGTGATGGGCGCCGCCCGCCTCGAGCAGTTGCCGGCGATGGATCGGCCCGAGATCGCCCTCGCAGGGCGCTCCAACGTCGGCAAGTCGAGCCTCGTCAACGCCCTCACCGGCCGCAAGACGCTGGCTAAGACCTCGAACACGCCCGGCCGCACGCAGCAGCTCAACTACTTCGATCTCGGCGGCCAGGCCTACCTCGTCGACATGCCGGGCTATGGCTACGCCCAGGCGCCGGTCGATCAGGTGCGGAAGTGGACCGGCCTGGTGAAGTCCTATCTGCGCGGCCGCGCGAGCCTCGCCCGCGTGCTCGTGCTGATCGACGGCCGTCACGGCTTGAAGACAGTCGACGGCGACGTGCTCGACCTGCTCGACCAGAGCGCGACCTCCTACCAGATCGTGCTGACCAAGCTCGACCAGGTGAAGCTCGGCGAGCGCGAGGCGCGCATGACGGAGACGCTCGACGCCCTGAAGCGCCGGCCCGCGGCCTTTCCCGAGATCCTCGTCACGTCGAGCCGCGAAGGCCTCGGCCTCGCCGAGACCCGCGCCACCATGGCCCGGCTGATCTCGGAGCGCCGCTGAACGGCCTCAGGCCGGGAACGCCAGCATCACGCGCGTGCCCTTGTGCGCGGCGTCGCGCTCCAGGCGGGACTGGATGCCCTGCGCCATGGTGCGGATGATCTTCTGACCGAGGCCGGTGCCGCGGGGCGCGGCCTCCTCGCTCATGCCGACGCCGTCGTCCTCGACCACCAGCGTCAGCATCGCGCCGTCCTGGCGAAGCTGCACGCGCACCTCGCCCTCCTCGCCCGGCGGGTAGGCGTATTTGAACGCGTTGGTGACGAGCTCCGTGACGATGACGCCGAGCGACACCGCGCGGTCGGTCGCGACCTTCACCGGCTCCACCGCGAGCGAGATGCGATGCGGCCGCTCGATCGTCCGCAGCGTGCTGGCGAGCTCTTCCGCGAGGCCGACGAGGTAATCCGACATGTTGACGACCCGCACGTCGTCAGAGGTGTAGAGCCGCCGGTGGATCTGCGCGATCGCCATGATCCGCGCCTCGGTCTCGCGCATCATGTCGCGCGCCGGTCCGTCCGGGATCGAGCCCGCCTGCAGGTGCACGAAGGCGGAGACCAGCTGCAGGCTGTTGCCGACGCGGTGATTGACCTCGCGCAGCAGCGTCTCGGCGCGGTCGCGGGCTTCGACGACCGCCCGTTCCGCGGCTTCCTTCAGATGGCGCATCTCGACCTGCTCGATCGCCTGGGCGATCGAGGCGCGCAGCAGGTCCAGGAACTCGCCGCCGACGTCCTTGATGACGTAGTCCACCGCGCCGGCCTTCAGCGCCGCGATCGCCACCCGGCCCTCGTCGGTGCCGGTGACGTAGATCACGGGCGGCGCGTGCGGCAGCGTCTTGATGGCGGGCAGCAGATCGAGCCCGGTCTCCCCGGCCAGAAAATGATCGAGAGCGATGACGTCGAACCGTTCGGCCGTCAGCAGCGCCAGCCCTTCCGCGCAGGTCGCGACCGCCTGCACCTCGTAGCCGGCGCGCGTGAGGTCGCGGCTGACGAGCCGGGCGAGCCCCGCGTCGTCCTCGATGTAGAGGATGCGCCGCGCCCCTGGACGGGACGCGCTGTCTGGGCTCATGCGTCGGGAACCTGCATGACGGAGAGGAACAGGCCGAGCTGACGGATCGCCGTGGCGAAGGTCTCGTAGTCGACCGGCTTGGTGATGTAGACGTTGCAGCCGAGGTCGTAACAGCGCTGGATCTCGACCTTGTCGTCCGTCGTGGTGAGCACGATCACCGGAGCGCGCTTCAGCCGCTCGTGGGCCTTCAGCACGGTCAGGATGTCGATCCCGGTCATGTCCGGCAGGTTGAGATCGAGCAGGATCAGCATCGGCCCATTGGCGGCGACCTCCTCGGACTGCAGGAAGGCGAGCGCGGAGGTGCCGTCGGCGAAGTGGCGGATCTCGTTGTTCACGCCCGCGCGGCGGACGTTCTTCTCGATCAGGCGGGCGTGACCCCCATCGTCCTCGATCATCACGATGGTCACGGGGCGCTGCGTGTTCATGCTGCCTTGCTTTCGGACTGGGGCCGATACACGGCCGGGAAGGTCAGATGGAAGGTCGAGCCGCGGCCCGGTTCGGAGTCCAGGCGGATCGTGCCGCCAAGGCGACGCACCGTCGCCCGCACGAAGGCGAGGCCGAGCCCTTCGCCCGGCTGGTCCTGGGCGCCCGCCCGGCGGAACAGCTCGAACACGCGCTCGTGGTCCTTGGCGTCGATCCCGCGGCCGTTGTCCTCGATTGAGAAGTCCACGAACAGCCCCCGGCGCCGGCCCGAGACGACGATGCGGCCCGGGCGCGAGCGATCGAGGTACTTTACCGCGTTTTCGATCAGGTTCTGCATGATCTGCTCGACGGCGAGCCGATCCGACACGAGAACCGGCAGCCCGGGAGCCGCCACGATCTCGGCGTTCGCCGCCGCGGTCTGCTGGTGCATCGTCGAGGCGATAGCCGTCACCATGTCCGCGACGGAGATCGTCTCCGGGGTGACCACGCGGCGTCCCTCGCGCGAGAGCTTGAGGATCGCGTTGATCAGCCGGTCCATCTTGGAGGTCGAGGTCCGGATGAAGCCGATCGCCTCCGGCAGGTCCTGCTCCACCGCGAGCTTGGCGTCGGGGCTGAGCAGCTCCGGCGCGTTCTCCGCGATCACTTCGAACTGCTCCTTCAACATCTTTCGGGCCGCATCCAGCTCGCTGGTGAAGCCCATGACGTTCACAAGCGGCGCGCGCAGGTCGTGGCTCACGATGTAGGCGAAGCGCTGGATTTCCTGGTTGGCGCTGACGAGTTCGGACGTGCGCTCCGAGACCGCCGCCTCGAGCCCCTCGTTGGCCGCCCTGAGCTCGGCTTGGGCGGTCGCGATCTCTTTCGCCTGCCGGCGCACAAGGAACTGCGCGCCATAGGCGAGCCCCGCGGCGAGCAGAAGCCCGAGCAGCACGACCGCCAGCTGCCACCTTGCGCTGAGTTCGGCCGCGGCGGAGCCCTCGGCGAACTGGGCGTCCTCGTGCGCGACCATCTCCTCCGCGATCCGTCGCACCGCGATCATGGCCTCGCGGCCGCGGTCGGTCTTCACGAGCGCCAGCGCCTCGTCCCGCCGACCCTGCCGCTGAAGCCCGACGGTGTCGGCGAGCTCGTCGAGCTTGGCGCCCACGGCCTTCAGCAGGGCGTTGGCCCGCTCGCGCTGAACGCCCGCGGCGGGGCCGGCGAGCGCCAGAAGCCGTTCCGTCCGCTTGGCGCGATCGGCCAGGGCCGCTTCGTAGGGCGCGAGGTAGGCGGGGTCGTCCGTTAGCAGATAGCCGCGCTGGCCGGTCTCCGCGTTCTGCGCGAGCACCAGCATGCGACGGACTTCGGCCCGGAACTCGAGCGTCCGCGCGATCTGGTCGCTGAAGGCGGCGTTTCGCTGAGCGAGCCAGATCGAGGACGCGCCCACGGCGACCAGAGCCGCGAAGCCGAGGAGCAGGAGGAGAATCTCCTTGCGGCCGGTCAGAGCGCCCGGATGCGCAGTCGCCATGTTCGCCTTAGGACGCGGTCCCGCGTCATCCTTCGCGCGCATCGGCCGGCTCGCCGTCGACGTCGCATTCATTGCCCCGACGTCACATGCCTTGCACAGCGCGTGACGTCCAGACCGCCGGAGGTCGTCTGGGCATTTTTTCGGCTGACGGGAGCGGTCATCGCGCAATCAGTCCCAAGCTGGCGCTGCCGGCGCGGTCGAGCGCCTTCCGCCGACTGTCGACCGTGCGCCAGTTGAAGCGCATCCGCACCCGTCCGTTGGCGAGCCGCCGCACGCCGGCCGGCGCCGCGTTCGCGGTGGCGCCGAAGGTCGCGACCGGCACCACGCCTGTGACGGCGAAGCCGCGGGCCGCGAGGATCGCGCGCACCCGCACGCAGTAAGCCACCGACAGGTGCGAGAACCGCGTTTCGCCATGGCCGGCGCGGTACTTCATGACGGTCCCGCAGATGTCGTTGCCCGTCTTCCGCCACGCCTCGCCGAGATAGCGCACGCCGTAGCGAACGTTGGTTTCGGGATCGAACAGCTCCGGCAAGGGCGCGCGGAAGCCGAGCATCCGCGCCGTCGAGGGCAGCACCTGCATCAGCCCGATCTCGCCGACGCCGCCGACGGCCTTCGGATTGAACCCGCTTTCCACCTCGGCGACGGCCTCCGCCAGCTCCGACGGCACGCCGTTCGCAGCCGCGGCCTCGCGGATAAGACCCCGGAGCGTCTGCTCCGCCGGGGCGGGAGCCTCGTCCGCCGGGGCGGGAGCCTCGACCGCGGCGCTCCCCGGAGGCGGCGCCTCGGCCATGACAGGCGAGCTGGCGGCGAGAACCGCCCCCAGAACGAGCGGAGCAAAACGCGTCGGTACGTGCGGCACAGGACTCCTCATGAGAAACGAGGCGCCGCGGCGCCTCGTCGATCGACGTAGGGGATCCCGCGCACCTCAGACGATGTCGAAGTCGCTGCGTGACAGCGTGCTGACCCCGTCCAGCGTCGCAATGTAGAGCGAGCCGGCCGATCCGCCTCCGTCCCGGTCGTAGTAGAGCCTGTGGGAATCGGTGTCGAACAGGAAGCTCCCGACCGATCCGACGGCGTCGGGGTCGGCGCCGACCACGAGCCCGAAGCCTGCCGTCAGCCCAGTGAAGCCCGACGCCTTGAACTCGAGCTCATCCTCGCCGCGGGTGAAATCAAAGATCACGTCGCCGCGGTCCGCGATCGAGTCGTAGCGGAAGGTGTCGTCGCCCGAGCCGCCCGTGAGCCGGTCCGCGCCCACGCCGCCGACCAGGAAGTCCGCGCCGCTGTCGCCGTAGAGGCGGTCCACGCCGTCCTGGCCGAACAGGATGTCGTTGCCCGAGCCGCCGCCGACCGTGTCGTTGCCAGCGCCGCCCACCAGCCGGTCGGCGTCGTTTCCGCCTTCCAGGCGGTCGTTCCCGACGCCGCCGTCGAGGGTGTCCGCGCCGTCGCCGCCGTAGAGCTGGTCCGCCCCGTCCTGCCCGACGAGCCGGTCATTGCCGCGCTCGCCATAGAGCTCGTCGTCCCCGGTTCCCCCGACGAGAACGTCCGCGCCGTCATAGCCGTAGAGCTGGTCGTTCCCCGAGCCGCCGTCGAGGCGGTCGTTGCCGGTCCCGCCGTCAAGGATGTCGGCGCCGCCGAGACCTGCGATCGTGTCGTTCCCGCCGTAGCCCTCGAGGTAGTCGTCGCTCGATCCGCCGGTCGCGGAGTCGGCGCCCGACAGCAGGTCCGCCACGAAGCCCGACGGGCGGCCGTCGACCGCCACGCGGTCGTAGTACTCCTCAAGCGAATAGGACACTTGATCGAAACGTCCCACGAGGTCGCCCGACGGATCGTAGAGGAAGATGTCGGTGATCGTGCCGTCCGTCGGCTCGTCGAAGCGGTTGAAGTCGAAGCCGGTCCCCTGCAGCACCAGCTCGTATCCGTCGTCGCTGACGAGCGACACTTCGGTCGAGGTTCCGTAATCGAAAGCCGCGTCCGGATCGAACATCTGCACGAAGCGCAGATCGTCGATCGCGTCGTTCGTCACTGTCGCGATGGCCATTGCGTCTCACTCCCATCGTCGCGGCTCGTTCCAGGCGCCGCGATCGGTCCAAACGGAAAGGTATCGTCCCACCGGAACCGTGCCCGGCGTTCTCGCCCAAACCATGGCGGGATTGCGGCCGCGGGGGTCGAACTCGTTAAGCGTGTCCGTTGACCCTTTGCACAACAGTCCGTGGCACCCTGCGACCGCCTGAGACGTGAGGAGCCCTGACGCCATGACCGCAACCGACGCCGCGCAGGTCGCGGCCGAACGCCGTCGGTTCGATCGTTGGACCGTCGTGACCGCGGTCGCCGGCGCGCTGGCTTTCGCGCTCGTCTTCGCCCTGGCCTATCGCGCGCTGCGCGAGACCGGCGGCTCGAACTCCTACGCGCTGCTGGCCGACGCCTATCTCCATGGGCGGTTCTTCAGCCCGTCTTGCTTCGACAGCGACTGCGCGGTCTTCATGGACCGCATCTACGTCATCTTCCCGCCGGTCCCCGCGCTCGTCGCGGCGCCGCTGGTCGCGGCGTTCGGCCCGGACGCCTCCGGGTTCGTGGTGATCTCGACGCTGCTCTGCGCCGTCACCGGCTGGAGCTGGTGGGCGATCGCCGGCCGGCTGGGGCTGACAACCGAGGCGCGGGCCTGGGCCACCCTCGCCTTCGTGTTCGGCACCCCCGCGATCTACGTCGCGCTGCGGGGCGACGCGGTGTGGTTCTTCGCCCAGGCGGTCGCGCTGGCGCTGGTGAGCCTCGCGATCCTCGCGGCGCTCGACCGCCGGATCGCGCTCGCGGGGGCGCTGATCGGCCTCGCCTTCCTGTCGCGCCAGATGGCGCTGTTCCTGGCGCCGTTCCTGTTCGCGCTGTCGAGGCCCAAGGGCGCGAAGCTGATCGCCTTCGATCGCGCCACGATCGCCGACGCCCTTCGCCTCGGCCTTCCCGTACTCGCCGCGATCGGAATCTATTGCTTCTACAACTGGGTCCGCTTCGGCGCGCCGCTCGAGACCGGCTACAAGTACATCGCCTTCTACCCCAACGAGGCAGACCGCAACTTCATCACCTGGCGCATCCTCGACATCGGACTGTTCTCTAAGGATTACCTCGTCTTCAACGTCGCGCACATGTTCCTGCAGGGCTTCCACATGGAGTTCGGCGGCAAGTACATGACCGACATCGTGAAGATGGACCAGATGGGAACCTCGCTGCTGGCGGCGAGCCCGTTCGTGCTCTACCTGCTCTACGCGCGCGCCGACGCCAAGCTGCTCGTGGGTCTGCTCGTGGCGGCGGTGGTGTGCGGGATCACCCTGTTCTACCACTCCAACGGCTTCTCCCAGCACAACGTCCAGCGCTACGCGCTCGACTGGCTGCCCGCGCTCTACGTCCTGCTCCTCGCGGGCGCCTTCACCGGGGATCCGGCGAAGGTCGCCGAGCGGCTGAAGCCGTTCAAGCTGCTGACCACCTACGCCATCGCTCTCAACGTCGCCGCCTTCGGAGTCGTGGCGATCACCAAGGGAGCCTGAGGCGTCCCCGCATCGATCGATTTCGCGCGCGGGAAGAAACGATCTCAAGGCAGCCGCGTTGTCTTTGCATTAGCTCCTTGAAACACAAATCCACGGAGCCGGAGATGAACGCCGCCGATCAATTGGGCCTAGCCTTGAGTCGGGACGTTCAAGACGCGATCGGCCAAGAATTAAAGGCGAGCTACAGGACTGTTGTCCGCTCGCCGCTCGACGGGCGCATAGAGAGTCTGCTCGACGAGCTTGGTCGTAGAGAACGCCTGCACGATCGCGCGGGCGAGGCGTCTGAACGCTCCGATCGGTGAACACGTCGCGCGGCCGCGGAGACGACTCCGGCGGCCGCGTGCGTTTGCCTCAAAGACGGTTCACGGCTTGTCCACGATCTCGGCCGGAACCGTTTGGAATTTTAAGGGCGCGGTCCTACATTGGTGGACAGACAGGACGATCCACGCTGAACCGCCCTTGAGGAGCGATCGCCGTGACGAGTATCGAACTATTCGCGTATGTCGCTCTCGCCGCCGTCACCGGCGGCTTTGGCTGGGCGGCTCTCGCCGCCTCCGCCTCCCGTCCGCAACCGATCCCGGTGCGTGTGAAGGCGCGGCGCGCCGCCCGGCGCTGAGGGCTTTCGGCGCTTGCGCGCCTCGCATCGCGACGTCTGCCTGAGTTCCTCCTCCGCGCATCTTCGAGCAACGACGAGCCTTGCACGCCTGCGCCCCAGGGCTGGGCGCTCTGCGGGGCATTGACCCTTTTCCTAAACGGCTTGCCGCGGGAGGCGGGTCCTCCCGCGCCAGATGAAGCGGCGCAGGGCTGACCTCAGTATTTCCAGAGGATCTCCTGCAGCGCCTTGGCGTCGCTTGTTTTCGTAAGCGCGAGCGAGGTCAGCAGGCGCGCCTTTTGAGGCGACTGGTCGGCGGCCGTAACCCAATCCTGCTCGTCGTCCTTCTCTTCGCCGTTGCGGACCACCATGCCGGAGCCCGTGCGCGTCGCGCGCACCACTAGGGCGGACTTTCGCACCTCGGCGAGCGGCGCCTCCATGTAGTCGGCCACGCTGCCGTTGCCTGTGCCAGCGTAGATCAGCGCCTTGCCCCCGAGCCCCGCCAGCGCGCCGAGCGCCTTCGGGTCCATGCTGACATGAGCGTAGAACACGTCGACCTTCGGCAGGCTGTCGATCCGGTCGATGTCGAACTCGGTCGCCGTCGTGTGCGGCCGCGCCGGCAGGCGGTAGAAGTAGGGCTTGCTCTCCACCACCACGCCGAGCGGGCCGTAGAGCGACTTGAAGGTCTCGACCTTGAGCGCGTTCGACTTCGTCACGTCGCGCGCCGAATGGATCTCGTCGTTCATCACGACCAGCACGCCTTTGCCCTTGGCCTCCGGGCTCGCGGCCACCACGGCCGCGTTGTAGAGGTTGAGCGGCCCATCGGCCGACAGCGCGGTGCCTGGGCGCATGGCGCCGATCATTACCACGGGCTTTTCGGTCTTCAGCGTCAGGTTGAGGAAGTAGGACGTCTCCTCGATCGTGTCGGTGCCGTGCGTTATCATCACGGCGTCCACGTCCGGCTGCTTGACGAGCTCCGAGACCCGCTTGGCGAGCTTCAGCAGGCGCTCGTCGTTGAAGCTCTCGGAGCCGATCTGGAAGATCTGCTCGCCCCTAACGTCGGCGACCTGCTTTATCTCCGGCACCGCCGCAATGATCTTGTCGACCGCGACCTTGGCGCTGTCGTAGTCGCCCGTGTTGACGCTTGACGCGCCCGCGCCGGCGATGGTGCCGCCGGTGCCAATGATGACGATGCGCGGCTTCACGGCGGCCTGCGTCTGCGCCGCAGGCGCTGCGGCGTCCTGCGCGGCGACCGGAGCTTTCAGTCCGAGGCCTAGAAGCGCTGCGGCCGCAAGACCGGCGGCTGTGGAACGGACGGTGACGAGGGTCATGGACACGGCTCCCCTGGTTCCGGCCGCAGCGTGCGCGTGCGGCCCCAGTTCGGGTTTAGGACCCCCCTGCGCCCTTGGCCAGACTTGGCGCCGGTTCCCGCGCCAAGATCGCAAAGCAGGCGCCGCCGTGTGCTTTCCCGGCTTCGCTCAATACGTCAATGCGCCTCGTCCCAGTTCGTCGCCGCCCGCGCGTCGACCTTGAGCGGCACACTGAGCGAGAGCGCCGGCAGGGGCGCCTGCTCCATCACGCGCACCACCACGGGGATGGTCGCCTCGATCTCGGCGTCGGGGACTTCGAACACCAGTTCGTCGTGCACCTGCAGCAGCATCTTCGCGCTGAGGCCGGCGTCCGCCAGCGCGCCCTCCATGCGGACCATGGCCCGGCGGATGATGTCGGCGGCCGAGCCCTGGATCGGTGCGTTGATCGCCGCGCGCTCGTAGTTCGCGCGCTCCGCCGGGTTCTTGGCGTTGATCAGCGGGTAGTGGCACTTGCGGCCGAAGATGGTGGTGACGAAGCCGTCCGCCCGCGCCGCCGCCTTGGTGGCCTCCATGTAGTCGCGGATGCCGGGAAAGCGCTCGAAGTAGGTCTTGATGTAGAGCCCCGCCTCCTCGCGTCCGATCGAGAGCTGGTTGGCGAGACCGAAGGCCGAGATGCCGTAGATGATGCCGAAGTTGATGGCCTTGGCCCGCCGGCGCACGTCGGAGGGCATGCCCTCCACCGGCACGCCGAACATCTCGGAGGCCGTCATCGCGTGGATGTCGAGGCCATCTGCAAAAGCCTGGCGCAGCTGCGGGATGTCGGCCATGTGGGCGAGCACGCGCAGCTCGATCTGGCTGTAGTCCGCCGAGATCAGCTTGGTCCCCTCCTCCGCCACGAAGGCGCGGCGGATCTTCCGCCCCTCCTCGGTCCGGATCGGGATGTTCTGGATGTTCGGCTCGGTCGAGGACAGCCGGCCCGTGGTCGTCGCCGCCAGCTGGAAGTTGGTGTGCACCCGGCGCGTCTCCGGGTGGAGGTAGGTCGGCAGCGCGTCGGCGTAGGTCGACTTGAGCTTCGAAAGCTGGCGCCAGTCGAGAATCCGGCGCGGCAAGTCGTGACCGCCGGCCGCGAGCTCCTCCAGCACGTTGGCGGCGGTGCCCCAGGCGCCGGTCTTGGTCTTCTTGGCGCCGGGCAGGCCCATCTTGCCGAACAGGATGTCGCCGAGCTGCTTCGGGCTCCCAAGGTTGAACGGCTCGCCGGCCAGCGCGTGGATGTCGGCCTCGAGCGCGCCCATACGCTGGGCGAGTTCGCCGGACAGCCGCGAGAGCATGGCCCGGTCGATCGCGATTCCGCGCCGCTCCATGATCGAGAGCGTCGCGGGCATCGGCCGCTCCAGCGTCTCGTAGACCGTGGTCATGCGCTCGGCGATGAGGCGTTGCTTGAACAGACGGCACAGCCGCAGCGCGACGTCCGCGCGCTCGGCCGCATAGGGGGCGACCTTCTCGATCGGGGCCTGCTCGAGCGGCAGCCGCCCGCGGCCGGTCCCCGTCACCTCGTCGGCCGTGATCAGCGCGTGGCCGAGGTGCCGGCGGGCGAGCTCGTCGAGGCCTTGGCCGCCCAACCCGCTGTCCAGCACGTAGGACATCAGCAGCACGTCGTCATAAGGAGCCGCGCGATGGCCGCGCTCGGCCAGCAGCGTCAGCGCCTGCTTCAGGTTGTGGCCGATCTTGAGAATGGAGTCGTCGCCGAACAGGTCGCTCAGCAGCGTCAGCGCCTCAGCCGTCGGGATCTGCCCCTCGACCGGTCCCGCGCCGCCCTCCGACAGCAAATCGCCGCCCGCGGAGAGGTGGCCGAGGGGGACATAGGCTGCGACTCCCGGCGCGACGGCCAGCGCCACGCCGACGATCTCGGCGCGCATGGGATCGATCGAGGTCGTCTCGAAGCCGAAAGCGACGTGGCCCTCCTCCCTGGCGACCGCGATCCACTCCGCGAGCCCCTCCGCGGTGCGCACCACGTCATAGGTCGAGCGATCCACCGGCGCCGCGGCCGCCTCGGCCCGCAGCTTCTCGGCGAGAGCCTGCGGGGTCGCGCCCCGGGCCGCGGCCGACGCCCGCTCGAGCCGGTCGATCTCGTCGGCTCGGCTCGCCGGCGAATCCGGGTCGGCGTCGAGATCGCCGGCCGGCGGGGGGCTGGAGCTCGGCGCCCGCTTCGCCGACATCATCTCTGAGTCCGGCGTCACCGCCGCGATGTCCACGCCGGTCGCCTCCGCCACACGGCGAGTGAGGGTGTTGAACTCCATCGCCTTGAGGAAAGCGACCAGCCGCTTCGGATTCGGCTCCTCGACCGCAAGATCGGCCAGCGGCACGTCCAGCGTCATGTGCTGGTCGAGCGTCACCAGGCGCTTGGAGATCCGCGCGAGTTCCGCGTTCGCGATCAGACTCTCGCGGCGCTTGGGCTGCTTGATCTCGTGGGCGCGCTCCAGCAGCGTCTCGAGGTCGCCGTACTCCTCCAGCAGCTGCGCCGCGGTCTTGGCGCCGATGCCCGGCACGCCCGGCACATTGTCGACGCTGTCGCCGGCGAGCGCCTGCAGGTCGATCATCTTGCTCGGGGCCACGCCGAACTTCTCGAACACCTCGTCCGGCCCGATACGCTTGTCCTTCATCGGATCGAGCATGGTCACGCCGCCGCCGATGAGCTGGAACAGGTCCTTGTCGGAGCCCACGATCGTCGTCTCCGCGCCGGCCTCGGAGGCGAGGCGCGCGTAGGTCGCGATCAGGTCGTCCGCCTCGTAGCCGGCCTGCTCCAGCGCGGGGATCGAGAAGGCGCGGGTCGCGTTCCGGATCAGCGGGAACTGCGGGATCAGGTCGTCCGGCGGCTCGGAGCGGTTGGCCTTGTAGTCGGCGTAGACCTCCTTGCGGAAGGTGGTCTCCGATTTGTCGAAGACGACAGCGAGGTGGGTCGGGTCGACCCACCCGGCGTCGCGCAGCAGCTTCCACAGCATGTTGCAGAAGCCCGAGACCGCGCCGACCGGCAGCCCGTCGGACGGGCGGGTCAGCGGCGGCAGCGCGTGGAACGCCCGGAAGATGTAGGACGAGCCGTCCACGAGGACGACGTGATCGCCTTTGGCGACAGGACGGCTTGGCATGCGGCGGAAGTCCCGGTCGAGGTTCGGCCGGGACTATAAGCGTCGAGAGGGCGAAGGAAACCCGAAACGGCGGGCGGGGCCGCCTGACGCGCTTGACCGGGCTCCCGAAGCAAGGCGCGAAAAAACCCCGCCGCCCCGGAAGGCGACGAGGTTTTCGAGATCGGCGCGGCGCGAAGCCGGCGCGGCGAAGGTCAGAGCGTCCGGATCACTCCGGGATCTTGAGCGTCGCGCCCGACTGGGCGGAGAACGCGGTCGAGCCCGGCGTGTAGCCGTTGAGCGAGAGGATGTAGGCCATCAGCGGGTCCAGCTGCTCGTCCTTGAGCGACTTCGGCGCCGTCTGCGGCATGTTTTCGTAGACCCAGGTGCGGACGTCCGCCGCCGTCTGGCCGCCGAAGCGGCCCTTGAAGGTGTCGCCGTGCAGCTCGGGCCCGAGGGCGCCATTGCCGTCCTTGGCGTGGCAGGTGCGGCAATGGGTGTTGTACTCGGACTTGCCCTTGGTGAGCTGGTCCTGCGTGAACGGGCCTTCGTCAGCCGCAGCCGCTCCAGCGGCGAGGGCGAGGCCGGCGGCGACGGTCGCGTATGCAAAGACACGAGCGATCGGACGACGGAAGGTCATACGGCTAACTCCTTGGACATAGCGCCTTCGCGGCGGCGTTATGGAGGCGTTATAGAACGATTGGAGTTCGCCCGCAGGCCCCGGCGCTTATACTTTATTCTTAACTTAATGTGACGTAGCGCCGCGGGGGTCCCGCCGCGCTTTGCCGGCTCACGCCGCGACGGGCGCGGTGGTCTGGCGCGGCCTGCGATCGATCCAGAACGCCTTTGGCCGGACGAACAGGAACGTGCCCCATCCCGTGCGCGTCACCATCCATTCCAGGACGAGCGGAAGGATCACGCCGGCGGCGGTGACCAGGGCCGAGACGGTCCCGATGTCCGGAATGACGCCGAGCTTCAGCAGGAGCATGCGGGTCGCCGCCATCGGCAGGAAGAACGCGAGATAGATGACGATCGAGCGCTCGCCGGCGTAGCGCAGCGGCTCGCCGACGGGGGTTCCCGCGATCAGCGCGGCGACCGTAATGATCGCAAAAGCGCCCGCGACGCCGAGCGCCAGACTGACGCCGACCCACTCGGAGACGCCGCCCTGCACCGCGGCGGCGTTCGCCAGCGCCCACGCCGCGAGGCCGCCCAGCGCAAGCGCCGGGCGCCGGCGCGCGAACTCGGCGAAACGGAAGATCAGGGGCGCGGCGTACCAGCCGAGCATGACGTAGAACAGCCGGGCGCAGAACTCGTCCGGCACGGTCCAGCCGGTCTGCACCCGGAGGCTTTCGAGCAGGGCGGCGAAGGCGAGGACCAGCAGCGGCGGAACCCGGCGGACCAGCTTGGCGAAGACGAAGAAGATCGGCAGCAGGTAGATGAACCAGAGCGTGCCGAAGGGGTCGATCAGCGACAGGGCGAACTGGTGCGCGACCGCGCCGAGGCCGTCGCTCATCGCCAGCCCGGGCCATTTGACCGCGCCCTGGATCAGCAGCCAGAGCACGTAGAAATAGGCGAAGTGAACGACCTTGCGGTCGATGTAGGTGCGCCAGTCCCGGTCGATCACCAGGGCGAGGAACAGGCCGGAGATAAGGAAGAAGTCCGGCATTCGGAAGGGTCTGGCGAAGGCCACCACGTGGTGCATCCAGCCGACCTCGCCGGCCGCCTTCTCCACGCCGAGCGTCGAGTGCATCATCACCACGAGAACGATGCAGACGCCCTTCGCGACGTCGACCCAGTCGACCCGCGGCGCGCCGCCGTCAGCCCCGATCCCTGTTGCGCTCATGACCGATCCCCGCCCGGCCCTCCCTGAGGCCCGCCACGCAGCATTCTGACGCAGAACATCTGAGGATCCGTGAACGGGAACGCGTCAAAACGGACGCGTTCCCGTAACCAGTCGTTAACCCCGCCGCGCCCTTAGGCCGGCCGCGGGGACGCGTCGTGCGGCGCCTCGTGCGCCTTGTCGCCGCCGCCCGAGGGCTTGTCGGCGCCCGTCTTCGCCCCGTCCGCCTTGGGCTTTCCGCCGCGGAAGCGATCCACCAGCAGGCGGATCGCGACGTAGAACACCGGGGTCAGGAACAGGCCGAGGATCGTGACGCCCACCATGCCCGCGAGCACCGCCGTGCCGATGGCCTGGCGGAGCTCCGCTGCGGCGCCGGTGGCGAAGGCCAGCGGCACCACGCCGAGCGAGAAGGCGAGCGACGTCATGATGATCGGCCGCAGACGGTCGCGGCACGCGTCGACCGCCGCCTGGATCACGCTCTCGCCTTCGTCCTCACGTTGCCGGGCGAACTCGACGATCAGGATCGCGTTCTTCGCCGCGAGGCCGATCAGCACGATGAAGCCGATCTGGGTGAGGATGTTGTTGTCGGACCCTCTCGCCGCCACGCCGAGCAGCGCCGCAAGCAGAGACAGCGGCGTGATCAGGATGATGGCGAGCGGCAGCGCCCAGCTTTCGTACTGCGCGGCGAGGAACAGGAACACGAACAGGATGGCGAGGGCGAACACGAAGACGGCCGTGTTGCCTGCGAGTTTCTCCTGATAGGCGAGGTCCACCCATTCGAACGCGGCCCCGGGGGGCAGCGTCTCCGCCGTGAGCTTCTCCATCAGCGCGATGGCCTCGCCCGTGGAGACGCCGGGCGCGGCGTCGCCTTGGATCGAGATCGCGTTGTAGATGTTCTCGCGCTCCACCGTGTAGGGGCCCGTCTGATTGCGCTCCGTCACCAAGGTCCCGAGCGGCACCAGCGCGCCGCTCGTTGAGCGGACCTTGAACTGGTAGACGTCCGCCAGCCGCACGCGGAATTCCGCGTCCGCCTGCGCGTTCACCTGGAACGTGCGTCCGAGAGCGGTGAAGTCGTTCACGTAGGCCGTGCCGAGGAGCGTCTGCAGCGCCTCGAAGATGCTCTGGATCGGCACGTTGAGCTGCTGAGCCTTGACGCGGTCGATGTCGAGATAGACCTGCGGCGCGCGGGTGTTGAACGACGTGAACACGCGGCTCAGCCGACCGGACGCATTGGCCTTCGCGATCAGCTCGTTCACGGAGCCTTCGAGCGCGACGAAGCCGATGTTCGTGCGATCCTGCACGTACATCTTGAAGCCGCCGCCGTTGCCGATGCCCCGCACGGTGGGCGGCAGAATGGCGAGCACGAAGGCTTCTTCAATCGCGAACAAGCGCTTCTGGGCTTCCGCCAGGATCGCCGGCGCGCGCTGACTAGCGCCGTGCTTGGTTCGATCGGCGAAGGAGTCGAAGATGATGAAGCTCGTCGCGGCGTTCGAGGCGGCCGAGAAGGTCGCGCCCGAGAAGCCGGCGATCGTCACCGCATTCTTCACGCCCGGCACCTGGCGGACGATCTCCGCGGCGCGGCGCGCCACGTCGTCGGTGCGCTGGAGGTTCGCGCCCTCGGGCAGCTGCGCGATCAGGATCGCGTAGCCCTGGTCGGCCTGCGGAATGAATCCGCGGGCCACGCTCGAGAACATGTAGATCGCGCCGCCGATCAGCACGGCGTAGACCAGCAGGAAAATCGCCCTGTGCCGGACCATCCAGCCCACGGAGCGGCTGTAGCCGTGCGCGCCGCGGTCGAAGTTGCGGTTGAACAGGTCGGCGGCCTTCTGGCCGAGATTGCGCCGCGCGCCGTGCGCGTGCGGCTTGAGCAGGATGGCGCAGAGCGCGGGCGAAAGCGTCAGCGAGACGAGCGCCGAGAGAACCGTCGAAGCGGCGATCGTCAACGCGAACTGCTGATAGAAGATGCCCGAAATGCCGGGGATGAACGCCGTCGGCACGAACACGGCGCACAGCACCAGCGCGATGGCGATGACGGCGGTGCCGACCTCGTCCATCGTGGCGTGAGCGGCCTCGCGCGGCGTCTTGCCCATGGCGATGTTGCGCTCGACGTTCTCCACCACGACGATGGCGTCGTCGACCACGATGCCGATGGCGAGGATGAGGCCGAACAGCGTGAGCATGTTCAGCGAGAAGCCGAACGCCGACATGACCGCGAAGGTCGCCACCAGCGACACCGGGATCGCGACGACCGGGATGATCGCGGCGCGCCACGACTGCAGGAAGATGAACACGACCAACACGACGAGGGCGACCGCCTCGTAGATGGTGTGCTCGACCGCCTCGATCGACTCGTTGATGAACTCGGTCGGATTGTACTCGATCCGGTACTCGAGCCCCGGCGGGAAGGAGCCCTTCAGCGTCTCCATCGCGGCCTTGATCTGCTCCGCGGCCTCGGTGGCGTTGGTGCCGGGGCGCTGGAAGATGCCCATGCCGACCGTGGGATCGGCGCCGAGGTAGGAGTTCGACGAATACTGCCGCGCAGCGAGCTCGACGCGCGCCACGTCGCCGACCCGCAGCAGACGCCCGTCGTCCGTGGCGCGGACGATGATCTGCTTGAATTGTTCGGGGGTCTGGAAGCGCCCCTGGGTCGTGACGGTGATCTGGGAGGCGGTGCCGGGCGGCGAGGGCGGCGCGCCGAGCGAGCCGCCGGAGACCTGCACGTTCTGCTCCGAGATCGCCGAGACCACGTCGCCGGCGGCGAGGCCGTAGGCCGCGAGCCGGTTGGGGTCGAGCCAGACGCGCAGGGACAGCTCGCGCTCGCCGAAGATCCGGATGTCGCCGACGCCTTCGATGCGCTTGAGCGCGTCGATCACGTTCACCGACGCGTAGTTCGACATGTAGACGGTGTCGAGCGACTTGTTCGGCGAGATCAGGTTGACGACCATCAGGAAGTCCGACGACCGCTTGTCACCTGCACGCCGTTGCGGCGCACCGCCTCCGGCAGGCGCGGATCCGCCTGGCTGACGCGGTTCTGCACCTGGACCTGCGCGATGTCCTGGTCGGTGCCCGGCTGGAAGGTGACCGTCAGCTGAAGCTGACCGTCGCCCGTCGCCAAGGAGTTCATGTAGATCATGCCCTCCACGCCGTTGATCTGCTGCTCCAGCGGGGCGGCGACGGTCTCGGCGATGGTCTCGGCGTTGGCGCCGGGGTACTGCGCCGTGACGCTGATCGTCGGCGGCGCAATTTCGGGATACTGCGCGATCGGCAGGCCGAGCAGAGCGACGCCGCCCACGATCATGAGGACGATGGAGACGACCGACGCGAAAATCGGCCGGTCGACGAAGAAATGTCCGATGCCCATGGCGCGCGCCCTTACTTGGCTTCGCCGGGCTTCGCAGCGCCCTGTTGCCCCGGGGCGGGCTTAGGCTTGGTGGGATCCACCATCTCGGGCTTCACCTCGGCGCCGGGCCGCGCGCGCATCAGGCCGTTCACGATCACCTTGTCGTCGGGTCCGAGGCCGCTCTTGATCACGCGCAGCGTGCCGTTGAGCTGCCCGAGCTCCACGACCTTCGGAACCACCTTGTTGTCGGGTCCGACCGTCATCACGATCTTGCGGGTCTGGTCCGACAGGATGGCCTCGTCCGGCACCAGCAGCGCGTCGTACTCGGGGCTCGACGTCAGCTGGATCCGCCCGAACACGCCGGGCGTCAGGAAGCGGTCCGCGTTCGGCACGGTCGCGCGCAGCCGCAGGGTGCCGGTCTGCTGGTCGAGCTGATTGTCGGTGAAGTCGATGCGGCCCTCGATGTTGAACTCGGCCGAGTTCGGCAGCGAGATCTTCACCGGAGCCCCGTTCTCGTCCGGCTTCAGCGCGCCGGAGCGGACGAAACCGATGTAGCGGAGGAAGCTCTGCTCATCGACGTCGAAGTAGAAATAGATCGGCTGGACGCCCACGATCGTGGTCAGCACCGTCGAGCTGGCGCCGGCGGCGATCAGATTGCCCTCGGTCACCAGCTTGCGGCCGATGCGGCCGTCGATCGGCGAGCGGACGTCTGTCCACTCAAGGTTGAGCCGGGCGGTGTCGGCCTGGGCGCGGGCGGACTGCAGGTTGGCCTGCGCCGCGGCGTAGGCCTGCTGACGCTGCTGAGCGACCTGGTCGGTGATGTTGCCGGTGCGGATCAGGTCCTTGGCGCGTTCGACGTCCGACTTCGTCAGGTCGACGCTGCTCTGGGCGGTGATGATCGCGGCCTCGGCCTGGGCGAGCGCCGCCGCGTAAGGCCGCGGGTCGATCTTGAAGAGCAGGTCGCCCTTCTTGACGTAGGATCCGTCCTTGAACGCCACCTGCATCAGCTGGCCGCTGACCTGCGCCCGAACCTCGACGAGGCTGGACGCCTGGAACCGGCCGGTGAATTCGGCGGTGTCCGACACGCGCCGCTGAATGGGCGTCGCCGCGGACACGGGGAGCGGTCCGGGCGCGCCTTGGGCGTGCGCCGCCCCGGACAGCGCGAGAAGCGCGGCGGCGGATGCGAACGCCAGGCGGCGGCGCCGGGCGGGAACCAAGCGCGAGAACGCGGCGATGCGGGACATTGGGGTCACCTGCACGAAACAAAAAGAGGCCATCGCGGCGGAACGCGCCGCGCGAGCGTAAAAGTCCGGACGTCCCCGGCACGTTCTTAGGATGCGGCGCGGCGAAGGGCAACCGGCCCGCGCTCTCAGAACCGGAAAGTGACTTCGCTGCAACGCATCAAACACCGCAGCAATTTAATACGTTCTAATTTTGTAATAAATGACTATCTTGCCATTTGCGATGTGTAATACCATTGTGTGGACCTCTCTAGGAGCGTCCCGACATCTGATGCCGCGCCTGACCTCTTTTCCGGCCTTCGTCCGCGTCGCGGACCGCGTCGTCGCGATCGTCGGCGACGGCGCCGCCGCGGCTGCGAAGGTGCGGCTGCTGGCCGAGACCCAGGCGAACCTGCGCGTCGTGGCCGCCCAGGCGGAGGACGAGCTGCGCGCGGACGTCGCCCGGCTCGGCGCGACGCTGATCGAAGAGCCTTTCGCTTCCCGCCATCTCGACGGCGCCGTGCTGGTGTTCGCCGCGACAGAAGACGAGGACGCCGACGCCGCGATCGCCGCCGCCGCCCGCGCGGCGCGGATCCCGGTGAACGTGGTCGACCGCCCCGCGCTCTGCGACTTTACAACGCCCGCGCTCGTCAACCGGGCCCCGCTCGCGATCGCCATCGGCACCGAAGGCGCCGCGCCCGTGCTCGCCCGGCACGTCCGCGCCAAGATCGAGGCCATGCTCGCGCCCGATCTCGGCCGCCTGGTCGCCTTCGCCGACGGTCTCCGGGCGACGGTGGCGCGGATGCTCCCCGCGGGCGAGGCCCGACGCCGGTTCTGGGCGCGCGCCTTCGAGGGCGCCGTCGCGGCCCGCGCCTTGGCCGGCGATCTCACCGGCGCCCGAGACGAGGCGCTGCGCGAGCTCGCCGCCGGCGCCGACGTCGCCGGTTACGTCTGGCTGATCGGAGCCGGCCCCGGCGCGACCGACCTGCTGACGCTGCGCGCCCAGCGCGTCCTCCAGGAAGCCGACGTCATCGTCCACGACGCGCTGGTGCCATCCGAGGTCATCGCCATGGGCCGCCGCGACGCCGAGCGGATCTCCGTCGGCAAGCGCAAGGGTCATCACGAGGCCACCCAGTCGGAGATCGAGGCCATCCTGGTCCGCGAGGCCAAGGCCGGCCGCCGGGTCGCGCGGCTGAAGAGCGGCGACCCGATGGTGTTTGGCCGCGTCGGCGAGGAGATGGCCGCCCTGTCGCGCGCGGGCGTCCCGTTCGAAGTGGTGCCCGGCGTCACCGCCGCCTTCGCCGCGGCCGCTTCGGCCAAGGTTCCGCTCACGCTGCGCGGCGTCGCGTCGAGCCTCGTCTTCGCCACCGGCCATGACCTCGACGGCCGCACGCTGCCGGACTGGTCCGGGCTCGCTCTTGGCGGCGGGACCGTTGCGGTCTACATGGGCCGCTCGGTCGCCGGAGCGGTCGCCGAACGGCTGATGGAGGCGGGCCTGTCCGGCCACACCCCTGTCGCCGCCGTGGAGAACGCCGCCCGTCCGGGCGAGCGCGTCTTCGCCGGCCGCCTCGCCGACCTGCCGGCGCTGGCCCACGAAGCCGACGCCGGCGCTCCCGTCCTGATTCTCATCGGAGAGGCGCTGGCGCAGGCCGACATCGGCGACGCCCGCCCCCTCGCCGCCGCGACGGTCGGTACGATCGCCGCCGCCTGAAGGTTCAAGCTCGCTCATGTCCGCGCCCATTCAGAAGTCGGCCGCCAAGACCAAGGCCGCCACGCAGATCGTCACAGCGAACCGTCTGTCCGACGGGGTCGTCGTGTACCTCGCGCCCGACGGCGGCTGGATCGACCGCATCGACTCCGCGCTGGTGGCCGAAGGCGCCGAGGCCCTGGCCGAGGCGGTTGCGGCGGGCAAGCGCGCCGAGGCCGCCCAGGAGGTGGTCGAGTCCTATCCGATCGACGTCACGCGCGAGGGCGGCCGGCTGAAGCCGCTGCGCCTGCGCGAGGAAATCCGCGCCGTCGGCCCCACGGTCCGTCCGGACCTGCTTCGGCCGACCGGCGTCTGAGGAGTTCGCCCCATGTACCGCTATGACGAGTTCGACCACGGCTTCGTCGCCGCCCGCGTCGACCAGTTCCGCGATCAGGTCGCCCGCCGCCTGAGCGGCGAGCTGACGGAAGACCAGTTCAAGCCGCTGCGGTTGATGAACGGCGTCTACCTCCAGCTTCACGCCTACATGCTGCGGATCGCGATCCCCTACGGCACGCTTTCGTCCCGGCAGCTGCGGATGCTGGGCCACATCGCGCGCACCTACGATCGCGGCTACGGCCACTTCACGACCCGCCAGAACCTGCAGTTCAACTGGCCGGCGCTGAAGGACATTCCCGCCGTGCTGGACGACCTCGCCAAGGTCGAGATGCACGCGCTGCAGACTAGCGGCAACTGCATCCGCAACGTCACCACCGACCACTTCGCCGGCGCGGCCGCCGACGAGATCGCGGATCCGCGCCCCTACGCCGAGATCCTGCGGCAGTGGTCGTCGATCCACCCGGAGTTCTCGTTCCTGCCGCGCAAGTTCAAGATCGCGGTGACGGGCGCCCCGAAGGACCGCGCCGCCATCCAGGTGCACGACATCGGGCTGGAGCTGAAGCGCGGGCCCGACGGCGGGATCGGCTTCGCCGTCTATGTCGGCGGCGGCCAGGGCCGCACCCCGATGATCGCCCACAAGGTGCGCGACTATCTCGACGAGGAGGACCTGCTCGCCTACGTCGAGGCGATCATGCGGGTCTACAACCTCCACGGGCGCCGCGACAACAAGTACAAGGCCCGCATCAAGATCCTCGTCCACGAGACCGGCGCGGAGGAGATCACGCGCCAGATCGAGGCCGAGTTCGTCGAGGTGAAGAAGACCGAGCTTCTGCGCCTGCCCGACTCCGAGATCGAGCGGATCACCGCCTATTTCGCGCCGCCCGCGCTCGCCGAGAAGCCCGCCCGCTCCAGCGCCTTCGAAGCCGCCAAGGCCGACAGCGCCGGCTTCGCGGACTTCGCCGCCTACAACGTCACGCCCCACAAGACGGCGGGCTACGGCGTCGTCA
Organism: Methylopila sp. Yamaguchi; assembly: GCF_002897035.1. Taxonomy (GTDB): domain Bacteria; phylum Pseudomonadota; class Alphaproteobacteria; order Rhizobiales; family Methylopilaceae; genus Methylopila. Next base: position 24,863 of record NZ_BAUX01000018.1, on the reverse strand, counting down.
CGATCTCGCTGAAGCCGATCGGCGGCATCCCCGGCGACGCGACCGACGTCCAGATGGAGGCGATCGCCGATCTCGCCGACGCCTACTCGCAGGGCGAGATCCGGGTCAGCCACGAACAGAACCTCGTGCTGCCGCACGTGGCGCTCGACGACATGCCGGCGCTCTACGCCAAGCTCGCCGAGCACGGGCTCGCGACCGGCAACGCCGGTCTCGTCACCGACATCATCGCCTGCCCCGGCCTCGACTACTGCGCGCTCGCGAACGCCCGCTCGATCCCGCTGGCGCAGGATCTCTCGAACCGCTTTGGGTCGCCCGAGCGGCAGAAGGAGATCGGCGAGCTGAAGATCAAGATCTCCGGCTGCATCAACGCCTGCGGTCACCACCACGTCGGCCACATCGGCTTGCTTGGCGTCGATCGGCGCGGCGAGGAGGTCTACCAGATCACCCTCGGCGGCTCCGGCGACGAAACCGCCGCGGTCGGCACGCTGGTCGGCCCCGGCTTCAAGACCGAAGACGTGGTCGACGCGGTCGAAACCGTGGTCGACACCTATCTCAAGTTGCGTGAGGGCCCCGATGAACCTTTCCTCGCGGCTGTCCGCAGGCTCGGCCAGCAGCCCTTCAAGGAAGCGCTCTATGGAACGGCCTAACAACGTTCCGCTGCCGGGCGTCAGCGCCGCCCGCGCCGCAGAGCGCGCGACGTCGCTCGCGGCGCATCTTGACGCCCGCCACCGCGGCCAGAACGCGCAGGCTCTGATCCGCGCCGCGGTGAAGGACCTGTTCCGCGGCCGCATCGCGCTGGTCTCCAGCTTCGGGGCGGACTCCGCGGTGCTGCTGCATCTCGTGGCGCAAGTCGACCCGACCACGCCCGTCATCTTCGTCGACACCGGGCAGCTGTTCGAGGAGACGTTGCAGTACCGCGACCAGCTCGTCGCGCTGCTGGGCCTCACCGACGTACGCTCCGTCGGTCCCAAGACCGATCGGCTGGCGCGGCTCGATCCCGAGAACTTCCTCTGGCAGTCGAACCCCGACCTCTGCTGCCGGATCCGCAAGGTCGAGCCGCTCGCCGAGGCGATTGGCGACTTCCCCGCCTGGATCTCCGGCCGCAAGCGGTTCCAGAACGCCTTCCGCGCCGAACTCCCGGTGTTCGAGGGCGACGGCGCGCGGATCAAGGTGAACCCGCTCGCCGAGTGGACCGGGAAGGACGTCGAGGCCTATCGGCTGGAGCACGGCCTGCCCGAGCACCCGCTCGTGAAGTTCGGCTACCTCTCGATCGGCTGCGCGCCTTGCACGGACCGCGTGAAGCCGGGCGAAGACCCCCGCGCCGGCCGCTGGCGCGGCCGCGCCAAGACCGAGTGCGGCATCCACATCGCCGGCTCGATGACGCCGGAGAACGAGGGCAGCGGCATCTAACGTCCGCGCCCTCGCGTCTCCGCCGCGGAGTCGTCATCCCGGACGCGGGCCGCGAGGCCGCGCTCCGGGATCGCCATTTGCGACCAACGCTTTATTCTAACGACGACCCCGGCTCGTCGCGGCTTCGCCGCCTGGCTGGGATGACGAGGATTCCATGACGACCGAGACCAACGACGCCGAGCTGACGATCTGGCGCGACGGCCGCTTCCAGGCGGACGAATGGACCCTCGCGGCGGAGGACGAGGCGGTCTCGGACGGTCCCGCCATCCTGCCCCTGGAGCGCTTTCTCGCGGAGCGCGACGCGCTCGTCGCCCGCAACGCGCCGCTCGGCGTATCGGTGGAGCCGAACGAAGCGATCGAGGAGCTTGCGCCGCATCTCGACCGCGTCGCCCTCGTCACGCTGAACTTCCCAAAATACTCGGACGGCCGCAGTTCGTCGTCCGCCCGCCTGCTGCGGGAGCGCTACGGCTACACGGGCGAAATCCGCGCCGTCGGCGACGTGCTGATCGACCAGATGCCGCTGATGCGCCGCTGCGGCTTCGACTCGTTCGCGGTCTCCAATCCCGTGACCCGCAAGCAGCTCGCTGAGGGCCGGTGGCCCGACGTGCCGTTTTACTACCAGCCGACCGGCTCCACGCAGCAGGCGGAGATCCCCGCCGGCACCCGGCCGTGGGCGCGTAAGCCGGGCTGACGAGGCCGCGTCACTCCCCCCACACGCGCTCCAGCAGCGCCACCCAGTTCCGCCACGCGATCTTCTCCAGCGTCGCGTCGTCGTAGCCGTGCGTCTTGAGATGCGCAAGCAGGCGCGGGAGGCCGCCTGCGTCGCCGAGCGCGTCGGGCACGATCGCGCCGTCGAAGTCCGAGCCGAAACCGACGTGATCGACCCCGAGCGTCTCGATCAGGTGGTCGAGGTGCCGCGCCATGACGTCGAGCGGGGTGTCGCCCCGCATGCGGCCGTCCTCTCGCAGGAAGCAGGTGGCGAAGTTCAAGCCGACCAGGCCCCCGCTGTCCCGGATGGCGGCAAGCTGCGCGTCGGTCAGGTTGCGGGCGTGCGGCGTCAGCGCATGCGCGTTCGAATGCGTCGCGACCAGCGGGCGGACGGACAGCTTCGCCACGTCCCAGAACCCGGCCTCGTTGAGGTGGCTAAGGTCGAACACGATGCGGAGTTCATCGCAGGCCTTGACCAGCCGCTTGCCGGTCTCGGTGAGCCCTGGGCCGATGTCGGGCGAGGCCGGGAATCGGAACGGCACGCCATGCCCGAAGATCGTCGGCCGGCTCCACACCGGCCCGAGCGACCGTAGGCCCGCGGCGTGGAGCGCGTAGAGCGCGTCGAGATCGGCGTCGATCGCCTCGGCGCCTTCGATGTGGAGCACGGTCGCGAGCGCGTCCCGCGCCATCGCCGCGCGGATGTCGGCGGCGCTCCGGCAAACCGCGACGGCGCCGTCCGACGCGCGCTCGATCCGCAGGAGCAGGGCGGCCATCGCGAGCACGGCTTTCTGCGCCTCGCCGAGCGGCAGGCGCTCGGGCAGCGGCACGTCGTAGGTCGCGGCCCGCATCAGCTCGAGGTAGTCGACGCCCAGCTGCGGCGAGGGCGTGAAGATCGCGAACATGCCCCCCGCGAGGCCGCCGTCGCGCGCCTTGGGCAAGTCAATGTGCCCTCCGACGCCGCCGTCCAGAAACGCGGCCACGCCCCGGTCCTCGTCGCCGCGCATGTGAAGGCGCAGCAGCGTGTCGTTGTGGCCGTCGAAGACGGGGATCTTGGGGGCGTCGGTCATGGGGCGAGGAGATCAGGCGCAGGCGCGCGGCGCAACGGATGAGCCGCTTCAAGATCGGGGCGCGGGTATCCCTCCTCGCGCCGAAGGCGTGGGGAGGTGGCCTCGGCGCAGCCGAGGACGGGTGGCGCCTCGGACCCAGAGCGGGACGGCGGCGGCGAGCGCCGGTCTGAACCCACCCCACCCGGCCGGGCTTCGCCCGTCCACCCTCCCCTCTGTCGGGGGAGGGATCGCCCGCGTTCTCTGCGGCGCGCGCAGGTCGTTCAGATCAGGCCGCGGCTCTCCGCGAGCGTCTTGAGGCTTACGAGCGGCCTCGCGCCGACGTGCGCGATCACCTCCGCCGCGGCGAGCGAACCGAGCTCGCCCGAGCGCCGGAGACCAAGGCCGCGGACGTGGCCGAACAGGAAGCCGGCCGCGAACAGATCGCCCGCGCCGGTCTTGTCCACGATCGCGCCGTCAACCGGGGCGGCCGGGACTGAGACCCGCTCGCCGCCCTGGAGAACCACGCAGCCGTCCGCGCCCAGCGTCACCGCCGCCAGCTTGGCGTCGGCCGCCACGGCCTGCAGCGCGGCCTCGATGTCGCCGGTCTCGTAGAGCGCCTTCAGCTCGCTGTCGTTGGCGAACAGGATGTCCACCACGCCGGTCCGGATCAGCTCCAGGAACTCCGCCCTGTAACGCTCGACGCAGAACGAGTCGGACAGCGACAGGGCGACCTGCCGCCCGGCGCCATGGGCGATGTCGGCCGCCTTGCGGAAGGCCTCCTTCGCCGCCGGCGGGTCCCACAGGTAGCCCTCGAGATAGGTGACGTGCGCGGCTTCGACCGTCGCGGCGTCGACGTCGTCGGGGCCGAGCGCCTGCGCCGCGCCGAGATAGGTGCTCATGGTGCGCTCGCCGTCCGGCGTCACCAGCACGAAGCAGCGGGCGGTCGCAGAGCCCTCGGCCGCGGGCGCAGTCGGGAAATGGACGCCGATCGCCGTGATGTCGTGGGCGAAGACGCCGCCCAGCGTGTCCGCCTTCACCTTGCCGAGGAAGGCCGCGCGTCCGCCGAGCGAGCCGAGGCCCGCGAGCGTGTTGGCGGCCGAACCGCCCGAGGCCTCGACCGCCGGCCCCATCCGGCCATAGAGCGCCTCGGCGCGCTCCTCGTCGATCAGCGTCATGGAGCCTTTGGCCAGCCCCTCGGCGATCAGAAAATCCTCTTCGGCGACGGCGATCACGTCAACGATGGCGTTGCCGATGCCGAGGACGTCGTAGTTCGCGTGCGACATGGCGGATAAACGCTCCGAAAGGCGGGGTCAGCAGGCGGCGGGCGGGGCCTTGCATGGCCGCCGGGCGGAGGCCATAACGCGCCCTCGTTCAGAGGGCAAATCCAAGATGACGAACGCGTCCCAGCGGGTCTTCTCCGGCGTTCAGCCGACCGGCAACCTCCACCTCGGCAACTACCTCGGCGCGATCAAGCGCTTCGTGGAGCTGCAGGACGGCCACGACTGCATCTACTGCGTGGTCGACATGCACGCGATCACCGTCTGGCAAGACCCGGTCGAACTGAAGAAGTCGATCCGCGAGGTCGCCGCCGCGTTCCTCGCCGCGGGCGTCGACGGCTCGAAGCACATCGTCTTCAACCAGAGCCAGGTTCCCCAGCACGCGGAGCTCGCCTGGGTGCTGAACTGCGTCGCCCGGCTCGGCTGGCTGAACCGCATGACCCAGTTCAAGGAGAAGGCCGGCAAGGACCGCGAGAACGCCTCGGTCGGTCTCTACGCCTACCCCAACCTGATGGCGGCCGACATTCTGGTCTACCGCGCCACCCACGTGCCCGTGGGCGAGGACCAGAAGCAGCACCTCGAGCTCGCCCGCGACATCGCGCAGAAGTTCAACAACGACTTCGCGGCCTCGATCGCGGCGAACGGCCTTCCCGAGAAGTTCTTCCCGCAGCCCCAGCCGCTGATCGCGGGTCCTGCGACCCGCGTGATGAGCCTGCGCGACGGGGCCAAGAAGATGTCGAAGTCCGACCCCTCGGACGCGAGCCGCATCAACCTGACCGACAGCGCCGACCAGATCGCCAACAAGATCCGCCGCGCCAAGACCGACCCTCTGCCCCTCCCGGAGCGCGTGGAGGACCTCAAGGAGCGTCCGGAAGCCGACAACCTCATCGGCATCTACGCCGCGCTGTCGGACACCGACGCCCAGGGGGTGATCGACGAATTCGGCGGCGGCCAGTTCTCCCAGTTCAAGCAGGCGCTGGTGGATCTGACGGTCGCGAAGCTCGGCCCAATCAACGCCGAGATGACGCGCCTCGTCGCCGATCCCGGCCACATCGACCGCGTGCTGGGAGACGGGGCCGCGCGCGCCGAAGCGATCGCGGCGGAGACCATGACGTCCGTGAAGGACATCGTCGGCTTCGTCCGCCGGTGACGGCGTTGCGCGGCCGACGCGCCGCGCGCATCCTCGCGTCATGATCGCGCAACGCCGCTCCTATGAGGCCGGGCACCGGCCGAAGTTCCTCGTCGTCGTGGACGACAGCGAGGAGTGCGACCGCGCCGTGCGCTTCGCCGCGCGGCGGGCCGCGCGCGTCGGGGCGGACCTCGCTCTGCTCACGGTCATCACCCCGGGGGAGTTCCAGCACTGGTTCGGCGTCGGCGACGTCATGCGCGAGGAGGCCGCGGCGGCGGCCAGGGCGCATCTGGCCCGGGTGGCCGCGACGGCGCGCGACGCCGCCGGGGTCGAGGCCGAGCTGCTGGTGCGTGAGGGCGCGAAGTCCGACGAGCTGGTCGCGGCGATCGAGGAGGACGAGGACGTCGCCCTGCTCGTGCTCGCGGCCGGCGTCAGCGCGGAGGGGCCGGGGCCGCTCGTCACGCAGATCGTGGGCCGCGCCGCCGGGACATTTCCGATCCCGGTCGCGATCGTCCCCGGCCATCTGACGGACGACCAGATCGACTCGCTGGCCTGAGACCCGCCGCCGGCATTTGACCGGGCGGTCGAAAACCACCATCTCTCTGGCGACAGGCGCCGCGACCGGCGCGAAGGCTCCGCGCCTTGAACCCGGAGGCTGACCTCAGAATGTTCATCCAGACCGAAGCGACCCCAAACCCCGCGACGCTCAAGTTCCTCCCCGGCCGCGACGTGCTGCCCGGCGGCACGCTTGAGATGCGCAACGCCGACGAGGCCGCGCGCTCGCCGCTCGCCCAGACCCTGTTCGCGATCGACGGCGTGTCCGGCGTCTTCTACGGCTCGGACTTCATCACCGTGACCAAGGCCGCGGGGGAGTGGCAGCACCTGAAGCCCGCGATCCTCGGAGCGATCATGGAGCACTACCTCGCCGGCGCCCCGCTGGTGGCGGAAGGCGGCGACCACGCGGCGGGCGGGGGCGACGAGTTCTTCGACGAGGCCGACGCCGAGACCGTCGACACCATCAAGGATCTGCTTGAGACCCGGGTGCGTCCCGCGGTGGCGCAGGACGGCGGCGACATCACCTTCCGCGGATTCCGCGAGGGCGTCGTCTACCTCGACATGAAAGGCTCCTGCTCCGGCTGCCCCTCGTCGACGGCCACGCTGAAGCAGGGCATCGAGAACCTGCTCCGCCACTTCGTACCGGAAGTCGAGGAAGTCCGGCCCGTCGCGACCTGACGCGGTCTCAGCCGCCGGCGGCCTTTTTGTACTCGTCGGCGATGTGGTTGAAATAGCCGGACAGGACCGTCTCCCCGAGGGCGTAGACGGCCCCCGAGATCGCGACGGCGATCCCCATGGCGATCATCGCGTACTCGATCGCGGTCGCGCCGCGATCATCGCGCGCGAACCGCCGGAGCGCATCCAGAACCCGCCTCGCCATGCCAGTTCCCCCGTCCGCGCGTCCTGCGCGTGTCGATCGGCGGAACAGGCTTCAGAGCAGGGCGACGAGGTGCGCGATCAGCGGCTCGTCGGCCGGCGGCATCGGATAGTCGCGGAGCGCCTGCGGGCGAACCCAGCGCGTCGCCTGTCCTTCCCGGCCCGTCACGATCCCCGTCCACCGCCGACACACGTAGAGCGGCATCAGCAGGTGGAAGGTCTCGTAGGCGTGGCTCGCGAAGGTGAGCGGCGCGAGGCATGGCTCCTCGACCGCGACGCCGAGCTCTTCGGCAAGTTCCCGGATCAAGGTTTCTTCCGGCCGCTCGCCCGCCTCAACCTTGCCGCCGGGAAACTCCCAGAGCCCTGCGAGGGTCTTGCCTTCCGGCCGCTGCGCGAGAAGCACGCGGCCGTCGGCGTCGACCAACGCGCAGGCGACGACTAGGACGAGCTTGGGCTTCGCGTCCGCGGACATCATGGCGACCACACGTTAAAGGGGAGTTGTAGCGACGCCGAGATTACGACCGATAGTCCGCGTTGATCGCGATGTAGCCTTCGGTCAGGTCGCAGGTCCAGACGCGGGAGGTCCCCGAGCCGAGGCCCAGCTCGACGCCGATCGTGATCTCCTGGTTCTTCATGTAGGCCGAGGTCTCGGCCTCGTCGTAGTCCGGATCGCGCTCGCCTTCGAAGGCCACGCGAATAGGGCCGAAGCGGATCGTCAGCCGGTCGCGGTCCGCGGGTTCGCCGGCCTTTCCGACCGCCATCACCACGCGGCCCCAATTGGCGTCCTCGCCGGCGACCGCGGTCTTGACGAGCGGCGAATTGGCGATCGACAGCGCGATGCGCCGGGCCGAGAGGTCGCTTTCGGCGCCCTCCACCTCGACCGTGATGAACTTGCGCGCGCCTTCGCCGTCGCGGGCGACGAGCTGCGCGAGATCGACCAGCAGCTCCTCGAAAGCCGCGGCGAAGTCGGCGAGCGCCGGCCCGCCGGCCTCAGTGACGAGCGGGTTACCGGCCGCGCCGGTCGCGAAGGCGAGCAGCGTGTCGGAGGTGGAGGTGTCGCCATCGATCGTCACGCAATTGAACGAGCGGTCGACCGCCGCCGACAGGATCGCCTGCAGCGCGGCCGGGGCGATCGCGGCGTCGGTCGCAACGAAGGACAGCATCGTCGCCATGTCGGGCGCGATCATGCCGGCGCCCTTGGCGATGCCGTTGATCGTCACCGTGACGCCGCCGATCTCGGCGGTGCGGGTCGCGAGCTTCGGGAAGGTGTCGGTGGTCATGATGGCGCGGGCCGCCGCGTCCCAGCCCTCGCCGACGCCGGAGGCGACCAGCGCGTCCATCACGCCCGCGAAGCGGGTCGCGTCGAGCGGCTCGCCGATCACGCCGGTCGAGGCCAGGAAGATTTCGGCCTCGGGGCAACCAACGGCCTGCGCCGTGATCTCCGCCGTCAGACCGGTCGCCGCCCGTCCCTTCTTGCCCGTGAAGGCGTTGGCGTTCCCGGAGTTGACCACAAGCGCGCGGATGCGCCCGCCGGCCACCCGCTCGCGGCACCAGTCGACGGCCGCCGAGGGGCAGCGCGAGCGGGTGAACACGCCCGCGACGCTGGTCCCTTCCGCGAAGGTCGCGAGCAGCACGTCGGTGCGGCCCTTGTAGCGGATGCCCGCGGCGGCGGTCGACAGCGTCACGCCGGCGATCGCCGGAAGGGTCGGATAGGAGGCGGGGGCGAGGGGGGAGACGGCGGTCGACATGGGAAGCCCAACAGCAAGAGGCGCTAAGTTTCGAAACCAAGCTTCGGCCTCATGTCCCAGCCTCGAGCCGGAATCCAGACCCGCCGAGCCTAAAGGCGGCGACGCGGCAGCCGGCTTTTCCAGCATCACGCGATGGCGCGTCTGGGTCCCGGCTCAAGGCCGGGACATGGATCGGCGAACGCGGGCCTTACTTCGGCGCCGGCGCGTCCGCGGGCGGCGTCGGCTCGGACGGCTCGCCGGCCTTGGTGCGCTCGACCTTGGCCTCGCCGCGCAGCTTCAGCACGAGGTCCTGCTGGGCGGTGCGCACGACGTACTGCTCGATCTGCGGCTTGACCTGCTCGAACGGCGGGATCGGCCGTTCGCGCTTCTCCGTCACCTTGATGACGTGGAAGCCGAACTGGGTCTTCACCGGCTGGGAGACCTTGTTCGGCTCCAGCTTGAACACGACCTCGTCGAACGCCGGGACCATCTGGCCCTTGCCGAAGAAGCCGAGGTCGCCGCCCTGCTTGGCGGAGCCGGGATCGGTCGAGACCTCCTTCGCGACAGCCGCGAAATCCTCGCCCTTGGCGAGGCGGTCCTCGACCTTCTTGGCCTCGTCCTCGGTCTTGACGAGGATGTGGCTCGCGCGGACCTCCTGCTCGGGCTTCAGGTTCTTCGCGGTCTCGTCGTAGAGCTTTCGCATCGCCTCGTCGGTGACGGCGGCCTTCGAGGTCCTCTGGAGCAATTCCTCCATCAGCGCGCGGTCGTGCAGATAGGCGATGCGCTGCTTGAACTCGGGCGTCTCGGAGAGCTTGTCCTTCTCGGCCGCGTTCGCCGCGATCTTGAGATCGATCAGATAGTTGAGCGTGTAGTCGCGGCGCTGCGGCTCGGTCATGGACGCGAGCGACTGCTGCAGGTCCTCGGCCGCGATCTCGACGTCGGCGGCGGTGATCTCCTCGCCGTCGACGGTCGCGAGCACGGTCTTGGGATCGAGCGGCTTGGCCTCGGCGGCTGCCGCCGGCGCGGGGGCGGCTGCGGGCGGCGGGGTCTGCGCAAGGGCCGGCACGGCGGCCGCAAGGGCGACGGTCAACGCGGCGCCGAGCGCGGCCGAACGCCGGGCCCGAAGAAGCGAAAATGTCATGAGAACCTTCCGTTTTGAGCGTCTGGGCGCCCCGATCGCGCGGGAGAGTGTCCGAAAGGGCTCACATTGACAACCCTCGGGGTCCCTCTTATCTCGACCTCTGCCGCAAGCCGTGCGCGAGGCGGCTCCAATTCGAGGGGATTGCCGGGGGTCCGAAGGCCGCGAGCCGCGGCGTCGCCCCTCCGACCGAGCGCTCCGACACGGTCCGCGCCAGTCTTGAAAGGTTCGCCCATGTTCGGCGGTCTCGCCCGACGCCTGTTCGGCTCATCGAACGACCGACGCATCAAGGCCTTCCGCGCGAAGGTCGCCCAAATCAACGCGCTGGAGCCCGAGCTCTCGTCCCTCAGCGACGAGCAGCTCCGGGTCAAAACCTCCGAATTCCGCGACCAGCTCGCGAGCGGCGCGAACCTCGACGATCTGCTGGTCCCGGCCTTCGCCGTGGTCCGCGAGGCGAGCAAGCGCGTGCTCGGCCAGCGCCATTTCGACGTCCAGCTGATGGGCGGCATGACGCTTCACGAGGGCCGCATCGCCGAGATGCGGACGGGCGAAGGCAAGACGCTGGTCGCGACGCTCGCGACCTACCTCAACGCCCTCACCGGCAAGGGCGTCCACGTCGTCACCGTCAACGACTACCTCGCCAAGCGCGACAGCGGCTGGATGGGCCGCATCCACGGCTTCCTCGGCCTATCGGTCGGCGTGATCGTGCATGGCATGGACGACGAAGAGCGGCGCGAGGCCTACGCCTGCGACGTGACCTACGCGACCAACAACGAACTCGGCTTCGACTATCTGCGCGACAACATGAAGTACGACGTCCGCGCCATGGTCCAGCGCGGCCACCATTTCGCGATCGTCGACGAGGTCGACTCGATCCTGGTGGACGAGGCGCGCACGCCGCTCATCATCTCCGGTCCGATGGAGGACCGCTCGGACCTTTACATCGCGATCGACGCCTTCATTCCGCGCCTCGACCCGGACGACTACGAGATCGACGAGAAGCAGCGCACCACGACGCTGACCGAGAAGGGCAACGAGCACATCGAGGCCATGCTCGCCGAGGCCGGCCTTCTCAAGGGCGAGAACCTCTACGACGTCGAGAACGTAACCGTCGTCCACCACGTCACGCAGGCGCTCCGCGCCCACAAGCTGTTCTCGAAGGACAAGGACTACATCGTCCGCGGCGACGAGGTCGTCATCATCGACGAGTTCACCGGCCGCATGATGCCGGGCCGGCGCTTCTCGGAAGGCCTCCACCAGGCCCTCGAGGCCAAGGAAGGCGCCAAGATCCAGCCCGAGAACCAGACGCTCGCCTCGATCACCTTCCAGAACTACTTCCGCATGTACCACAAGCTCGGCGGCATGACGGGCACGGCCCAGACCGAGGCCGAAGAGTTCCTGGACATCTATGGCCTCGAGGTCGTCGAGATCCCGACCAACCTGCCGGTGCAGCGGAAGGACGACCACGACGAGGTCTACCGCACCGCCCGGGAAAAGGAGGCGGCGATCATCGAGCTGATCCGCGAGTGCGCGGAGCGGGGCCAGCCCATCCTGGTCGGCACCACCTCGATCGAGAAGTCCGAGACGCTGTCCGAGGCGCTGAAGCGCGCCAAGGTCGACCATCAGGTGCTGAACGCCCGGTACCACGAGCAGGAGGCCTTCATCGTGGCCGACGCCGGCGTGCCCGGCGCGGTGACGATCGCCACCAACATGGCGGGCCGCGGCACCGACATCCAGCTTGGCGGCAACCTCGAGATGCGTATCGAGCGCGAGCTCGAAGGCGTCGAGGAGGGCCCGGAGCGCGAGGCCCGCATCGCCGCCATCAAGGCCGAGATCGCCGAGAAGAAGCAGAAGGCGCTCGCCGCCGGCGGCCTGTTCGTGGTCGGCACCGAGCGGCACGAGAGCCGCCGCATCGACAACCAGCTCCGCGGTCGCTCCGGCCGCCAGGGCGACCCCGGCCGCAGCCACTTCTTCCTGTCGCTGGAAGACGACCTGATGCGCATCTTCGGCTCCGGCCGTATCGACGGCATGCTGCAGAAGCTCGGCATCCAGGAGGGCGAGGCCATCATCCACCCCTGGGTGAACAAGGCTCTCGAGAAGGCCCAGAAGAAGGTGGAGGCGCGGAACTTCGACATCCGCAAGAACCTCCTCAAGTACGACAACGTCATGAACGACCAGCGCAAGGCGGTGTTCGAGCAGCGGCTCGAATTCCTCTCCGCCGAGTCGATCTCCGGCCCCATCGCGGAGATGCGCCACGACGTCATCGACGACATCGTCTCGAAGCACATCCCGGCCAACGCCTATCCCGAGCAGTGGAGCTCCAAGGAGCTGGAGGAGGAGGTTCGCGAGGTCCTCAACCTCGATCTGCCGATCGTGGCCTGGGCGGCCGAGGAAGGCATCGCCGATGAGGAGATCCGCGAACGGATCACCAAGGCGGCCGACGCCGCCGCGGCCGAACGCGCCGAGCGCTTCGGCCCGGACATCACCGGCCAGATCGAAAAGGCGGTGCTTCTGCAGACGCTGGACCACCTGTGGCGCGAGCACCTCGCGACGCTCGACCATCTTCGCCAGGTGATCGGTTTGCGCGGCTACGCCCAGCGCGACCCGCTCAACGAGTACAAGTCCGAGGCCTTCGAGCTGTTCGAGGCCATGCTGGCCCGCCTGCGCGAGACGGTCACGGCGCAGCTGATGCGCGTCGAACTGGTGCAGTCGCCGCCGCCGCTCGCCGATGACGACCTGCCCGAGATGCATGCGATTCATCAGGACCCCCACACCGGCGAGAACGAGATGGCGCTGGCCGGCCAGTCCTACGCCGCCGCGGATGAGAACGGCGCTTGGCCGCAGAGCGTGAACCCGAACGATCCGACCACCTGGTCGGCCGTCGGACGCAACGCCCCCTGCCCCTGCGGGTCGGGCAAGAAGTTCAAGCACTGCCACGGCGCCTACGCCTGAAGGGGGCCTGAACGCTGAACGAAAAAGGCCGGACACGCTGTCCGGCCTTTTTTGTGGGACGGGCGGCGGCGCCCTATTCCCCTCCCCCTCGCGCGGAGGGGTCCGGGGGGATGCTTCTGGATGGGCCGCGAACCCCGTCAGAGTCCGCCTCGACCCGCAAGCTGAATTTGGGCAACCCCGCCCCTACCCCGCCCGCAAAGGGGGGGACGATCTCTCGCCCTACGCCGCCTCGGCGGGCGCTTTGGTCGGCGCGAAGCGGGCGTAGAAGGTGTCGCCCGTGGCGGCGAGATCCTTGAGCAGGGCGTTGGGCGCGAAGCGCGGGCCGTGCTTGGCCGCGAGGCCTTCCGCCAGGGCCACGAAGGCCTTGGCCCCCATGCCGTCGATCCAGCTGAGCGGGCCTCCGGTGTAGGGCGCGAAGCCGAAGCCGAGGATGGCGCCCACGTCCGCCTCGCGCACGTCGGTGATCACGCCTTCCTCCACCGTGCGCGCGGCTTCCAGCGCCTGCGTCACCAGCAGGCGATGGCGGATCTCGGTCACGTCAAGCGCATCCGGGTCGAGCCTGGTCTCCTGCAGGTCGGCGAGGCCCGGCCACAGGCTCTTCTTGCCGCCCTCCGGATAGTCGTAGAAGCCCTTGCGGTTCTTGCGGCCGAGCCGGCCTTCCTTTTCCACCAGCGTGCGGAGCAGCTTCTCCTGGGCCGGGTTCACGGCCTCCGGTCCGAGCTGCGCCTTGGTGGCGTCGACGATCTTCAGGCCGAGGTCGAGCGCCACCTCGTCGTTCAGCGACAGCGGACCGACCGGCATGCCGGCCTGTTTCGCGACGTTCTCCACCATGGCGGCGGGCACGCCCTCGGTCAGCAACAGGTGCCCTTCGAGCATGTAGGCGATGACGCAGCGGTTGGCGAAGAAGCCTCGGCTGTCCTTCACCACAATCGGCGTCTTCTTAATGGCGCGAACATAGTCCAGCGCGGTCGCGAGCGCCCTGTCGCCGGTCTGCTCGCCCTCGATCACCTCCACCAGCAGCATCTTCTCGACCGGCGAGAAGAAGTGGATGCCGACGAAATTCTCCGGCCGCTTTGAGGCCTTGGCGAGGCCGGAGATCGGCAGCGTCGAGGTGTTGGAGGCGAAGGTCGCGCCGTCCTTCAGTACGGCCTCGACCTTGGCGATCACCTCGGCCTTGACCTTCGGGTCCTCGAACACCGCCTCGATCACGAGGTCGCAGTCCGACAGCGCGGCGTAATCCGGCGTCGCGGTGATGCGGCCGAGCAGGGCGTCGCGGTCAGCGCCCGTGGCGCGGCCCTTGGCGACCTGGTCGGAGATCAGCTTGCGGGCGAACTCCTTGCCCTTGTCGGCGGCCTCCTGGTCCCGATCGACCAGCACCACCTCGAGCCCCGCCTGCGCGCTGACGTAGCCGACGCCGGCGCCCATGAAGCCCGCGCCGACGATCCCGACCTTCCGGATCGCGGCCTCGGGGACGCCCGCCGGGCGGCGCGCGCCCTTGTTCAGCTCCTGCATGGAGACGAACAGCGTCCGGATCATCGCCGCGGCCTCGGGCGAGCGCAGCACCTTGGCGAAGTGGCGGCTCTCGACGGTGAGCGCGAGGTCCATCGGCAGCTGCAGCCCGTCGAACACCACCTGCAGCATGGCGCGGATCGCGGGGTAGTTGTCCTGCGTCTCGCGGCGGTAGATCGCGTTCGCCGGCGGGAAGGTCATGAAGCCGGGCTTCGACCACACCGGGCCGCCGGGGAGCTTGAAGCCCTTCTCGTCCCAAGGCTTCACGGCCTTGGGCGTTCCCTTGAGCCAGGCCTTGGCGCGGTCGACGATCTCGTCCTTCGGCGCCACCTCGTCCACGAGGCGCATGGCGCGGGCCTTGTCGGGGCGGATCTGCTCGCCCTTCATCAGCATCTGCAGCGCGTCCTGCGGCGGCAGCATGCGGGCGACGCGCTGGGTGCCGCCGGCGCCGGGGAACAGGCCGACCTTCACCTCGGGCAGGCCCACACGCGTCGAGGCGTCGTTCGAGGCCACCCGCCAATGGCAGGCGAGCGCCAGCTCGAAGGCGCCGCCGAGGCACACGCCGTGGATCGCGATCGCCCAAGGCTTTCCGGAGGTCTCGATCCGCCGGTAGAGCTGGCTGAGCTTTCGGCTCTCCTCGAACACCACGCCGGCCGCGGCGACTTCGCCGTTCTGCGCCTTCTCGCGGGCGTAGAGCCGGCCGATGCCCTCCAGCATCGTCAGATCCGCGCCGCCAGAGAACGCCTTCTTGCCCGAGGAGATCACCACGCCCTTCACCGCCTCGTCGGCGACGACGCGCTCGACCACGGCCGACAGCTCGGCGATCGCCTCCGCCGTCAGCACGTTCATGGAACGGCCAGGCATGTCCCAAACGACGGAGAGGACGCCGTCGCCGTCGAGCTCGGTGTGGAAGTTGGTCTCGGTCATGGTCGCGTTTCCTGCCCCGTTCCTGCCGCCGATTTCCAGAGATGGCTCGTCATCCCCCGGCTTGTCCGGGGGATCCAGACCTCCGACGTCGCGCCCGGGCTTCTCGCCTGGATGCCCCGGACAAGCCGGGGCACGACGACGCGCTGATGCGCCCCCATCTTCTGAACACCACCCCAGATTGGCTTCGCCGCCCGGGGATGGCGCACTTACACAACGTCAGCAGGCGCTCAACGAACAACCCGCAGCTCACGCCAGTCCGCGTTGTGAAGCGTAGCCATCGCAATTGTGGCCAGAACGGCATCATTGTCGTCGACGTCGAACCGGTCGAAAACCGTCACCTGGATCCCGAGCGCCCGCGCTTCCACGACAGCGCTTTCCGACAGCGCGCCCTCCATCGTCCAATAGTCGATCTCTCGATCGAGAGGATCAGCGGCGGGCGGATTGGAGAACGTGACAACCACCTTTTTCATGATCAGCCGTCCGGACTCACACCCGCTCGATAATGGTCGCCGTGCCCATGCCGGCGCCGATGCAAAGGGTTACGAGGGCGGTCGACTTGCCCGACCGCTCCAGCTCGTCGATCGCGGCGCCCAAGATCATCGCGCCGGTCGCGCCGAGCGGGTGGCCGAGCGCGATCGCGCCGCCGTTGGGGTTCACTTTGGCCGGATCGAGGTCGAAGGCCTGCAGGTAGCGCAGCACGACCGCCGCGAAGGCCTCGTTGACCTCGAACAGGTCGATGTCGGCGAGGCTCATGCCGGAGCGCGCCAGCGCCTTCTTCGTCACGTCGATCGGCCCCGTCAGCATCAGCGCCGGGTCCGAGCCGATGTTCGCGAACGCTCTGATGCGCGCGCGAGGCTTCAGGCCCGCCGCCTCCCCGGCGTCCCGCGAGCCCACCAGCACCGCGGCGGCGCCGTCGACGATGCCGGAGGAGTTGCCGGCATGGTGCACGTGGTTGACGCGCTCGACGTCGGGATGCGCGTAGACCGCCACCGCGTCGAAGCCGCCAAGCTCGCCCATCTCCACGAAGGAAGGCTTCAGGCTCCCGAGCGACTGCATTGTCGTGTCCGGCCGCATGTGCTCGTCGCGGTCGAGCAGAATCTGCTCGTTGACGTCCTTCACCGGCACGACCGAGCCGGCGAAGCGGCCCTGCCCCCAAGCCGCCGCGGCGCGCTTCTGGCTCTCGACGGCGTAGGCGTCGACGTCGTCGCGGGAGAAGCCGTACTTCGTGGCGATCAGGTCGGCCGAGACGCCCTGCGGCATGAAGTAGGACTTCACCGCGATCGCCGGGTCCATCGGCCAGGCGCCGCCGGAGGCGCCGAGGCCGACCCGGCTCATGCTCTCGACGCCGCCGCCGACCACGAGGTCGTGCTGGCCGGACATCACCTGCGCCGCGGCGAAGTTCACTGCGTCGAGCCCCGAGGCGCAGAAGCGGTTGATCTGCACGCCGGGGACCTGGATCCCGTAGTCGGCGGCGAGCGCCGCCGCGCGGGCGATGTCGCCGCCCGCCTCGCCGACCGGGTCGACGCAGCCGAGCACCACGTCGTCGATCCGCCCGGTGTCGAGCCCGTTGCGCTCCGCCAGAGCCCGCAACGCCGTCGTCGCGAGGCCGAGCGTCGAGACCTCGTGCAGCGCCCCGTCCGGCTTGCCGCGCCCCCGCGGGGTGCGGACGGCATCGTAGATGAAGGCCTCGGCCATCTTTGTCTCCCGTCGTCCCGGCCGCAGCGAAGCGGAGAGCCGGGATCGTCATCCGGATGGGAAGTCTAGTTCGGCAAACGATCCCGGCTCGCCTCACGGCCGTCCGGAATGACGCTTGATCGTCAGAACGCCTCCGCCGGCAGCGCCATCACCGTGTCGGCGCCGGCCGAGATCGCGGCGAGGCGGGCGCCGGTTTCCGGCAGGAAGCGCTCCATGAAGAACCGCCCGGTCGTCAGCTTCACGTCCATCGCCGCGCCGTCGACGGCGCCGCTCGCCTTCTTGTCGAGCGCGGCGCGGGCGATCTTCGCCCACATGTAGCCAAGCGCGGTCAGGCCCATCAGGTGCATGAAGTCGGTCGCGCCAGCGCCAGCGTTGTCGGGCTTCGCCATGGCGTTGGCCATGAACCACATGGTGGCGGACTGAAGGTCGCCGCGCGCCTTCTTCAGCGGCTCGAGGAAGGGCTTCATGCCCTCCTCGGCCGCGTTCGCCGCGAGGAAGCCGTCGATCTCCTTGAACAGCGCCATGATGGCGCGGCCGCCGTCGCGGCCGAGCTTGCGGCCGACGAGGTCCATGGCCTGCACGCCGTTCGCGCCCTCGTAGATCATGGCGATGCGGGCGTCGCGGACGAACTGCTCCATCCCCCATTCGGCGACGTAGCCGTGCCCGCCGAACATCTGTTGGGCCTTCACGGTGTTGTCGAAGCCGACGTCGGTGATCACGCCCTTGATGACGGGGGTGAGGAGGCCCATCAGGTCGTCGCCGGCCTGCTTGTCCTTGGCGTCGTCGCTGGCGAGCCCGACGTCGCCCTTGAGCGAGGTCCACAGGATGAGCGCGCGCGCCGCCTCGTTGAAGGCCTTGATCGACAGCAGAGTCCGGCGCACGTCGGGATGAACGATGATCGGGTCGGCGGGCTTCGCCGGCTCCTTCGGGCCGGAGAGCGCCCGGCCCTGCAGCCGGTCCTTCGCGTAGGCGGCGGCGTTCTGGTAGGCGACCTCGGACTGAGCGAGGCCCTGGATGCCGACGCCGAGCCGGGCCTCGTTCATCATCGTGAACATCGCAGGCAGCCCGCGATGCTCGACGCCCACCAGCCAGCCGGTCGCGCCGTCGTAGTTCATCACGCAGGTGGCGTTGCCGTGGATGCCCATCTTGTGCTCGAGCGAGCCGCAGGTCACCGCATTTCGCTCCCCCGGCGCGCCGTCCGGACCGACCAGGAACTTGGGCACGACGAACAGCGAAATGCCCTTGGTGCCTTCCGGCGCCCCCTCGATGCGCGCCAGCACCAGATGGATGATGTTCTCGGTGAGGTCATGCTCGCCGGCCGAGATGAAGATCTTGGTTCCGGTGATGCGGTAGGAGCCGTCGCCGTTCGGAACCGCCTTGGTCTTGATCAGGCCGAGGTCGGTGCCGCAATGCGGCTCCGTCAGGTTCATGGTGCCGGTCCACTCCCCGGCGATCATCTTCGGCAGATAGGCCTGCTTCAGCTCGTCGGAGCCGTGCAATGTGAGCGCCGCGATCGCCCCCTGCGTCAGCCCGGGATACATCGCGAGCGCCATGTTGGCGGCGGAGGCGTATTCGTTGACGATGGCGGCGAGCGTGTGCGGCAAGCCTTGGCCGCCGTACTCCGGATCGGCGGCGAGCCCGATCCAGCCGCCCTCGGCGAAGGCGTCATAGGCGGCCTTGAAGCCGTTCGGGGTGGCGACCGAGCCGTCCTCGGCGCGCACGCAGCCCTGGACGTCGCCGGTCCGGTTCAGCGGCTGGAACGCCTCCTCTGCGAGCTTCGCGGTCTCGTGCAGCACCACTTCGACCACGTCGCGCGAGGCGTCCGCGAAGCCGGGAAGGTTGGCGTGCCGCTCGAAGCCGAGCACGTCGTACAGAAGAAACAGCGTGTCTTCGACGGGCGCCTTGTAGCTCGGCATAGCGTCTCTCGGTCGGAGATGTGTGTATGCACTATAGCGACAGCGCGCCGCAGCTGACCAGCCCTCCCGCGGGGGGAAAAGGCGGACGCGTGAGGCACTTTCGGCTGCGTTGGCCCGGACGTCAAAGCCTACGACGCCTCGGGACCTCGGAGCTACCGTTCCGGGGCGAGATGAGCGAGCGCGCGCTCGAGATCCGCCGGCATGAACGGCTTCTGCAACGTGCGCGCGTGGGGGTAGCGGTCGATCACGCCGGCTTCGCCGTAGCCGGTCGAAAACACGAACTTGACCCCGCGCTCGGTCAGCGCGTCCGCGATGGGGAAGCTCTTCTCACCGCCGAGGTTGACGTCGAGCAGCGCGCCGTCGATTTCCTGCCCCTCCAGCGCCTTCATCGCCTGCGCGACGCTGCCGGCCGGGCCGACGACCGTCGCGCCGCAATCAAGCAGCATGTCTTCGATCAGCATGGAGATCATCGCCTCGTCTTCAACGACGAGGATGCGGAGGCCAGAAAGAGAGTGGTCTGTCATCGATGGACGAAGGCTCGGGGCGGGGGCGCGGCGATCAAGGCGCCATCACCTTTTGTGACAAGGGAATGCGAAAGGCGCAGGTAACGCCGCTCGGAGCAAAGGAAAGCGTCACGGCGCCGCCAAGTTCTTGCGTGGCCCCGCGCTCGATCAGGCGGCGGCCGAAGCCGCGGCGCTGCGGCGGAGCGACTACGGGGCCCCCGGACTCGCTCCAGACCAGATCGATCGCGGACTGCTTGACGGTCCAGGACACGTTTACGCGACCCTCTTCGTTCGACAGCGCGCCGAACTTCGCCGCGTTCGTCGCAAGTTCATGCAGGGCCATGTTCAACGTCACGGCGGCGGTCGGCGCGAGCAGGATCGTCGGCCCCTGCGAGCGCACCCGACCTTCGCGCCCGATGGCGTAGGGCGCGAGGGTGTCCACCACAAGCTCGCCCAGCGAAGCGGCCGTCCAAGTCTCGCGCATCAGCAGATCATGCGCCCGGGCGAGCGCGGCCAGGCGCGCGTCGAGGGCGGTCTCGAACTCCTGCGGGGTGACCGCGTTGATCCGGCTGTGCCGCACCAGCGACTGCACCGTGACGATGTTGTTGCGGACTCGGTGGTTCAGCTCCGCGACGAGAAGGCCGCGGAGCCGCTCGGCCTCCCGGCGTTCGCTGACGTCGATCGTGACGACGAAGAACTCGCCGGGCGAGCTTCTCTCGCCGACGAGGCGGGTGACCGTCGAGACCGCCCACACCTCCGAGCCGTCCGGCCGCACGTAGCGCTTCTCGATTCCAAAGGACTCGCCGTCGCGCGCGTTCTGCGCCAGCAGCCGGCGCCACTTCTCGCGATCGAGCGGATGCAGCAGTTGCTCGATAGGGAGGCCCTGCACCTCGTCGCCGCGGCCGAGAAGACGGCGCATGCTTTCGTTCGCCCGGACCACGCGGCCGTCGAGATCGAGCTCGGCGAAGCCCACCGCGGTCTGGCTAAAGAGCGTGGCGAAACGACGTTCGCTCTGCTCCATCCGGTGCGTCGCCAGCGCCCGCTCATAGGCGAACGACATCCGGTCCACGACGTCGCGGAGCGTCGCGATCTCGCGGCTGCGCCACCGGCGCGGCCGGTCGGCGTGCACGAAAACGAACGCGAAGGCCCTCCCCTCCCGCGAGATGGGAACCACGAGTTTGGCCGCGACGCCGAGGCGGCGGAATCGCTCGCGCTCCTCGTCCGAAAGCTCGGGATCGGCGTCGAGGTCGTCGCGTACGATCACCTCTCCCGCCACGGTCGCGGCGGCCATGGCGACGCCGTAGTCCTTGAGGTCGTGGCGCCCGGGCGGGACGCTGACGACGCCGTCGTCCCGGCGCCATTCGGCGCGGCAGGCGCCGACGCTCCCGTCCTCGAACTCGCAGTAGCCGCAGCGCGCCGCATCGAAGTAGCCGCCGAGCGCGGCCAACGTCGTCTCGAGCACGTCGGTCGGCGACCGGCCCCGCTCCGTCGCGGCGCGCAGCCGGTCGCTGACCTCAATCAAAAAGTCCTGCGCGCGCGTATGCAGCACGCGGTCGGTCGTCTCGTGCCCCTGGTTGAACACGCCCCAGACCCGGCCGTCGTCGCCGAGGATTGGGGTGAAGCTGTAGTTCCAGTGAGTGTCTTCGACCGCCCCTTGGCGACGCATGCGCAGCATCTGGTCGTAGGCGACGAAGCCCTTGCTGGCGGTCACCACGTCCTGCAACTGCTGGCCGACGACGTTCCAGATGTCGCTCCAGACTTCGGCGCCCGGTCGACCCAAGGCCCAGGGGTGCCGCTCCGCGGGAATGGGGGCCCAGGCGTCGTTGTAGATCAGCCTGAGATCGTCTCCCCAGTAGATCGCGACCGGAAAACTGGATTGCAGACAGATGCCGACCGCCACCTTGAGCGAGGTCGGCCAGGAGTGGATGGGTCCGAGCGGGGTTGAGGACCAATCGTGCGCCTCGATGCGTCCCGCCATCTCGCCGCCGCCGCTTAGCACTTCTAAGGTCCTCCATTTGTTGAGCGATCGCCGGCGGCTGGTCGGCGATCCGTTCGCTAAAACAGTTATAAGCAAGCGATCAGCCTTCGACAGGGGAGTTCCGCGGCCAGGCTCGCGAATCTTGCGTTCGCCCGCCCTTGGCCTCATTCGTGCGGGATGGAACCGGCTGTTCGGCAACCTGCAAAGCGGCGCCCGTCTCGATGATTCGCACGACTTCCGGCCTCCGGCCCGCCGCCGCGCGGCTCCTGGCGGCCCTCGTCCTTCTGCTCGGGCTCGCGAGCGCCGCGTTGGCGCAGGACCAGGGGGCGCCCGGAGCGGCGCTCGACCAGGCGCGCGCGCAGCTCGACCAGATCGAGGCGACGCTCAAGCGCGACAATCTCGACGACCGCACGCTGAGCGACATGCGCGACCAGATCGAGCCGCTCTCGCTCGCCATCGGTCAGGCGGTCACGGCGCTCGCGCCGCAGCTCGCCTCCGCCGACGCCCGGCTGGAGCAGATCGGGCCGAAGCCCGCGGACGGCGCGCCCGCGGAAAGCCCGGACGTCGTGAAGGAGCGCGACGCGCAGGCGGCCGCGCGGCAGAAGATCGACGAGCAGATCAAGAGGGGGCGGCTGCTTCAGGTCGAGGCGAGCCAGGTCTCGGACGAGATCACCCAACGCCGGCGCTCCCTGCTCGCCCAGCGGCTGTTCGAGCGCAGCCGCTCGCTGCTCGATCCAGGCCTCTACATGGACATGATCGCGCAGGCCCCGCGCGACATCCGCAGCGTGCAGCTGTTCGCCTCCGACGTCGTCGGCGTGGTCGGGCGCAGCCTGTCGGCGGCCTCGGTCGCGCTCGCGCTGGCCTCCGCGGCGCTCGCGCTCGTCCTGCTGATCCCCGGACGCAGGCTGATCGCCACGCTGGGGCACCGGCTCGTGGTCGAACAGATGCCGAAGACGCGGATCCGTCGATCCGCGACCGGCGTGCTGTTCGTGCTGGCCTCGACGCTCGGCCCGGTGCTCGGCGTCTCCGTGCTTTATTGGGGCCTGAAGGGCGCCGGCTGGCTGCCCGCGCGCGCCGAGACCCTGGCGGTCGCGATGATCTGGGGGGCGGGCTTCCTGGGGCTCGCCTACGGGCTGATGCGCGCGTTCCTGACGCCGGACCGCCCGTCGTGGCGGCTGGTCGATCTGTCGGACGCCGCCGTCGCCGAGATCAAGAACCAGCCGATGTGGTGCGCGCTGATCTTCGTGATCGGCCGGCTTCTGGACCGCTTCAACGAGATGATCGTCGCGAGCCTTTCGGCATCGATCGTCGTGAACGGCGTTTTCGCGGTGCTGAACGCCGGAGCCTTCGCGCTCGCGCTCCGCCGCATCCGCGCGGCCGAGAAGATCGAGGCGGCCGGCAGCGCCGAGAAGGACGAGCGGCTCGGTAGCGTGTTCCTGTCGCTTCTCAGGATCGTCGCCTGGATCGCCGTCGCCGTGATCCTAGCCGCCGCCGCCGCCGGCTACGTCTCGCTCGCCCAGTTCCTCGCGAACCAGGTGATCTGGATCGCGACGGTGATGTCGCTGCTGACGCTTCTGCTGATCTTCGTCGACGATCTCTTCACGTCGGGCCTGTCCGCCGAGACGCCGTTCGGCCGCTCCGCCAGCGAGGCGGTGGGCATCCGACCGGAGTCGCTGGAGCAGATCGGCGTGCTGCTGTCGGGGCTCGTGCGGGTGATCCTGATCGGCGTCGCGGCGCTGTTCGTGCTTGCACCCTGGGGGCTCGAGACGACGGACGTGTTCGCCTGGCTTCGGCTGGCGGTGACGGGCTTCCAGGTCGGCGGGATCACGATCTCGCTCTCCGGCATCCTCAGCGCCATCCTGCTGGTGGTGATCGGCTTCGCGTTGACCAAGGCGGTTCAGCGCTGGCTCGACCGCGACCTGCTGCCGAAGACCCGGATGGACGCCGGCCTCAAGGCCTCGATCAACACTGGCGTCGGCTACATCGGCGGCCTCGGCGTGATCGTGTTCGCGGTCTCCTACCTCGGCTTCAGCCTCGACCGGCTGGCGATCGTCGCCGGCGCGCTCTCGGTCGGCATCGGCTTCGGCCTGCAGGCGGTGATCTCGAACTTCGTCTCGGGCGTGATCCTGCTGGCGGAGCGCCCGATCAAGGCCGGCGACTGGATTGTGATCGGCTCCGACCAGGGCAACGTCCGCCGCATCTCGGTGCGCTCCACCGAGATCGAGCTGTTCGACCGGTCCACGCTGATCGTGCCGAACTCCGACTTCATCACCAAGAGCGTGAAGAACGTGACGCACGGAGCGCCTATCGGGCGCGTGCAGATCGAGCTCACGATCGCCGCCGACGTCGACCCCGCCGAGGTCAAGCGCGTCCTGCTCGAGGTCGCCAAGAAGCACAGCTCGGTGCTGGCGTTTCCCGAACCTCAGGTGTTCTTCAATGCCCTCGGCAAGGCCGACAACACCTACGCCCTGTTCGCCAACGTCGCGAGCCCGCGGCAGGCGGCCAGCGTGAAGAGCGACCTGAACTTCGCGCTGGTGAAGGCCTTCAAGGAGCAGGGCGTCGCGATCGGCGGCGCGGCCGCGCCCAGCATGGTCGACGCCGTTGACCGGCTCGGCGAGGCGCTGCGGGCGGGGCTGAGCCCCGCGGGCCTCGCGCCGCAGCCCGAGGCCCCTCGCCGCCACGACGCATCGGAAGCGCCGCTCGCGGACACCCCGCCCGCGGAGCCCCAATCGCCGCCGTCAACCAAGGCTTAAGCCGCGGCGCCGCTCATCCCTCTACCCCCCGCATGTCCGGAACGCCGCCCATGGCCCCCACTGTCTCCCGCGCCGCGGCGCTCGCTCTGGTCGCCGCGCTCGCCGGCTGCTCGACGGCGCCCGTCGCCCCTCCGCCTCCGTCGACGCCGAGCGTCTACCAGAGCATGTCCAAGCCCGGCGCCAGCCTCGACCGTCGCGCCGCCGCCGAGATGATCTCGGAATTCCGCCGCGCGAACGGGCTGCCGCCGGTCACGCTCGACCCGGCGCTGAACCGGATGGCCCAGGAGCAGGCCGACGCCATGGCGCGCAACGACAAGCTCAGCCACTCGGTCGGCGGCACGCTGAAGGAGCGCATCGCGCGGTCGGGCTACCGCAACGCGCTGGTGGTGGAGAACATCGGCGCGGGCCACGACACGCTGGCGGACGCCTTCACCGGCTGGCGGCACTCCCCGCCGCACATGAAGAACATGCTGGCCCCGAAGGTCACGCGCATCGGCATCGCCTCCGCCCGCGCTCCGTCGAGCCGCTTCGAGGTGTTCTGGGCCATGGTCCTGGCCGACCCGAACGACCCGCGCCCGCTGCCCGGCGCCATGGCCGCCGCCCGCCCCGCCCCGGCGCCTTCGGGCGACTCGCTGACGATCAACGGGGTTTCGATCCAGCGCTGAGGGACCTCTTCCCTTCTCCCCCTGCGGGAGAAGGTGGCGCGAAGCGCGGGATGAGGGGTCGTCTGGGACGCCCTGAACGCGGCGAGGTCGGCCCGGACG
>NZ_BAUX01000017.1 GCF_002897035.1 Methylopila sp. Yamaguchi | reverse complement strand
GCTCGTCCAGCCGATGCCCCGAAGGGCGACGCTCCGAAGTCCGAGCCGGTCGCCCCGACCAAGCCCGTCGCCCCCGAGCCGGCCAGGCCGCAGGCGGTTCCGACCCCGGTAGCCGTCAAGTCCGCGGCGCCCCAACCCGCCGCGCCCCAGCCGGCCGCGCCCGCGCCCGCGGGCCCCCAGCCTGTGGCCCCCGCCCCGGTTCGCCCAGCGCCGCAGCCGATCGCATCGGGACCTGCGTCGCGCGAAGCCCGGTCCAGCGAGCTCGCGGATCGGCTCGCCGCGGCGCTCAAGCGTCCCGTGACTCCTGTCGCCGCTCCGGTGGCGCCCGCGCCGGCCGTCGCCGCGGCGCCCGCGCCTGCGAGCGCGCCAGCTCCTGCCGCAGCGACGCCGAACGGCGGCGAAGAACTCTCCGGCCGGGAAGCGCGGATCGCCGCCCGGCTCGCGGCCCGCGCCTCCAAGGAGGAGGCCGCCGGCGGCGAGGCGCCGGAGCCCAAGATCGACCAGCCCCGCGCCGGCGCCGCGCCGGAGGTCACCCTGACCCCCGCGCCGAAGCCCGCGGCGGCCGCCGTGGTCGAGGCCCCGACGCCCGAGCCGGCGAAGCCGTTCCCGGGCGCCATGGGCCAGGCCCCGACGCTGACCGTGAAGCCGGACGCGCGGCCCGCCCCGGCCGCGTCGAAGCCCGCCAAGGACGAAGACCCGCTTGCGGCGCTCGAGGCGGAGATGGCGAGCCTGCTCGGCCGCGACCTCGGCGCGAAGCCCAAGTCCTGACGCCGGCGGCGACGCCCGTGCCGCTCCACGGCCGACGCCGATGATCCCGCCCGCCGCGGCGCGGCGCCTTGGCCGCGCGGGGGCGATCGCCGCTGCGCTGACGATCCTCGCCGCGGGGCCCGCGGCGGCGCAGGCGATCACGCTCGATCTCGGCCAGGGCGGCGGCGTCAGCGAGCGCGCGCTTCAGCTCGTCGCCCTCATCACGGTCCTCAGCCTCGCGCCGTCGATCCTGGTGATGGTGACCTGCTTCACCCGCATCGTCGTCGTGCTGTCGCTGCTGCGCACGGCGATCGGCACGCAGACCGCGCCCCCCAACACGGTGGTGACGGCGCTCGCGCTGTTCCTCACCGCTTTCGTCATGGCCCCCACGTTCCAGACCGCCTACGATCAGGCGGTCGTGCCGCGCCTCGCCGGCCAGATCGACGACGCCACGGCCTTCCAGCGCGGGGTCGCGCCGTTCCGCACCTTCATGCTGGCGCACGTCCGCGAGAAGGACCTGAGGCTGTTCCAGGACCTGTCGCGCGAGCCCGCGCCGGAGGGGCCCGAGGCGGTTTCCCTGCGGGTGCTGATCCCGGCCTTCATGATCTCGGAATTGCGGCGCGCCTTCGAGATCGGCTTCCTGCTGTTCGTTCCCTTCCTTGTGATCGACCTCGTGGTCGCCTCGGTGCTCATGTCGATGGGCATGATGATGCTGCCGCCAGCGATCGTCTCGCTGCCGTTCAAGTTGATCTTCTTCGTGCTGGTCGACGGCTGGAGCCTGGTCGCGGGCAGTCTGGTCCAGAGCTACGGCGGCTAGCGTCAGTCCGGCGGCCAAGAGGGACGTCCAACGCGATGTCCCCGAAGACGCGGCCAGTTTAACAGGGCGCTTCGTCGCCAAGGCGTGTACCGGCCGGCCGAGTGCACGGTATCCCGATGAGTCCGCCCTCAGGAGCGCGATCGTCGACGACATAAGTCGAATGGCCGGCCTTTCCCTGAAATTGGAACAGTTATCAATTGATGCGGCCTGTCTTGAAGTGGCCGCGCGCTCGGCTTATTCCGCCAGACGTCGCAGTCATTAAGCATCTTGGGGAGGTCAGACGTTGTCGCTGATCGATTTTGGGCGCGCCGCGTCCCTTCGGACGGTCGTGGGCGTCGCGGCGACCCTCGGCGTCGCGCTCCCCGCCGCCGCCGCGCCCACAGTGTCGGTCGAGCTCAACCGGCTCGAGCCGCGCGAGACGGCCTGTCGCGTCTCCCTGGTGATCAAGAACGAGGCCGAGAAGGCGCTGGACAGCCTCAAGCTCGATCTCGTGTTCTTTGACAAGCAGGGCGTGATCGCCCGCCGCCTCGCGGTGGAGGCCGGTCCGCTGCGCGCGACGAAGACCAGCGTAAAGCTGTTCGAGGCGACCGATCTGGGCTGCGACGCCGTCGGGCGCGTGCTGCTGAACGACGTCACCGCCTGCAGCGGAGAGGCGGACTGCCTCGGCCTGATCGCGACCTCCTCCAAGGTCAAGGACGTGGAGTTCGGCAAGTGAGAGGCCTGACCGCGCTCGTCGCGGCGCTCGCCCTGACGGCGGCGCTCGCTCCGGCCGCAGCCTTCGCGCAGCAGGCGCAGCCGACCCAGACCCAGACCCAGACGCTGCCCCCCGCCGACGAGGTTCAGGCCGTCGATCCCGGCCAGCCCACGCCCGCGCCGCGCCCAGCCGCGCCCGCGACCGAGGCCGCGGCCCCCGGACAGGGCGTTCCCCCCGGGACGTCGGCGGTGAACCCTTCGACCATCCCGCATGATCTGTCGCCGATCGGCATGTTCCTCGCCGCCGACTGGGTGGTGAAGGGCGTCATGATCGGCCTCGCCTTCGCCTCGGTGGTCACTTGGACGGTGTGGCTCGCGAAGTCGCTCGAGGTCTTCGCGGCCGGACGGCGCGTGAAGAGCGGCCTCGAGGCGCTGGCGAACGCCCGCTCGCTGGAGGACGCGCGCCGCGCGCTCGACAACCGGCGCGGCTCGGTCGCCTCGTTCGTGGCGGCCGCCGACGCGGAGCTCGCCCATTCCGCCGACGCCCTCACGCCCGACGGCGTCAAGGAGCGCGTCGCGTCGCATCTCTCCCGGCTCGAGGCCCAGGCCGGCCGGAGGCTCGCGATCGGCACCGGCGTGCTCGCGACCATCGGCTCCACCGCGCCCTTCGTCGGCCTGTTCGGCACGGTGTGGGGCATCATGAACTCGTTCATCGGCATCTCGAACGCGCAGACCACGAACCTCGCGGTCGTCGCGCCCGGCATCGCCGAGGCGCTGCTCGCGACCGCGATCGGCCTCGTGGCGGCGATCCCGGCGGTGATGATCTACAACGTCTTCGCCCGCGCGATCTCCGCCCACCGCGCGCTGCTCGCGGACGCCTCCGCCGCCGTGATGCGGCTCTTGAGCCGCGATCTCGACCGCGCGGCGATCCACTCCCGCCTGCGGGCGGCGGCGGAGTAGCGCCTCATGGCCGCGAAGCTCGACCACGGCTCCGGCGACGATCTCGCCGAAAACAGCGAGATCAACGTCACGCCGTTCATCGACGTGATGCTGGTGCTGCTGATCATCTTCATGGTGGCCGCGCCGCTCGCGACCGTCGACGTCGGCGTCGACCTCCCGGCCTCGACGGCCAAGCCGCAGCCCCGACCGGACAAGCCGGTCTATCTCACCGTGAAGTCGGACCTTTCGCTCGCGATCGGCAACGAGACCGTGCCGCCGGGCGCGCTCGGCGACGCTCTGGCGCGCGCGACCAACGGCGACCATGAGCAGCGCGTGTTCCTCCGCGCCGACAAGACCGTCCCCTATGGCGAATTGACCAACGTCATGAACGACATGCGCAAGGCGGGCTACCTCAAGATCGCCCTGGTCGCGCTGGAAAGCGTCGGGGGCGATGGCGGGCGCTGAGGCGCTGACGCTCACGGCCGCGTACGACCGGCCGGGCGTCGCGCGCTGGGCTCTCGCGGGCGTCGCCGTGCTCGCGGTCCACGCCGCCGCGGGCCTGCTTCTGCGCGACGCGGAGCCGCCCGCGGGCTTCCAGGCCCCGCCCGCGATCGAGATGGATCTGGTTCCGCCGCCCGCCGGCGCGACCAATCCTGAGGTCGCCGCCCAGATGACCGACTCCGAGACGCCGGAGACGGTCAACGAGGCGCAGGAGACCGAAGAGCTTCCGGAGATGACCGCGGAGGAGACGACCACGCCTCCCGATCCCGAGGCCGTCACCGCCGAGGACGAGCCCGAACCTGTTCAGGAGCTGACCGAGCCGCAGGAGCTCGCGGAGACCCGGCCGGACGTGACGCCGGCGGTCGCGCTGCCGCCGGAGGAGACGGTGACCGCGCGGGAGGAGAGGCCCGAGCCGAAGGTGGTCCGCAAGCCCGCCCCGGCGAAGAAGAAGCCGGAGCCCGTCGAACGGCCGGTGCGGGAGGCCCGCAAACCGCCGGCCGCGCCGCCGCCGCAGACCGCGGGCGGCGCGCGCGGCGTGGCGAGCACCAGCGGCGCCGCTGCGAGCGCCGCAGCCTCGAGCTACGCGCGTCAGGTGGCCGCGCTGCTCGCGGCCTCGAAGCGCTACCCGCCGAGCCTGATCGCGCAGAAAGTCGCGGGTCGCGGGCAGGTGACGTTCACGCTGAACCGCAGCGGCTCGGTCGTGAGCGCTTCCGTCACCTCGAGCGCCGGCCACCAGCTGCTGGACGCGGAGCTTCAGGCGATGGTGCGGCGCGCCAACTTCCCGCCGATGCCGGCCGACATGCCCGGCGCGTCAAAGCGCTTCACGATCCCAGTCTCGTTCTCGGTCCGCTGACCGATCAGCCGCGGGAGGCGCGTTTCGGCCGGGGGCGGAGCGCGTCCTTCGGCACCTTCTGGGCGATGCCGTAGAGCCGCTCGCGGCGGTCCATCTCGGCGTAGACGTCCTCGGGGTCCACGCCGACCGCGGTCCAGAGCACCACGAGGTTGTAGAGCAGGTCGGCGCTCTCGCGCACCACCGCCTCCCGCTGCCCGGCGGCGGCCTCGATCGCGACCTCGGCCGCCTCCTCGACGACCTTCTTCGCCATCTTCGGGACGCCTTCGCGGTAGAGCTTTCCCGTGCGCGTGCCGGCGTCGCGGCCGTCGCGGACGGCGCAGACTGCGGCGTGAAGGCGGGCGATCGAATCAGGCATGCCAGAATCATCGCCGGAACCCGCACGGGTGTGAAGCGGTCACGATCGCGTCGGCGGCCCCGGCGCGATCACGCCGCGGCCTCCCTGCTCATGACGGCGGGGCCCCGACGCTCTATACTCCGCGCCGACAGACGGACGCCTCGTCCGCCAAGCGCCCGGACCCTTCATGCCAATCCTTGAAATCGTCGTTCTCGTGGGCCTCGTCCTCCTGAACGGCTTCTTCGCAATGTCGGAACTCGCGGTTGTGTCCGCCCGGCGTCCCCGCCTGAAGATGATGGCCGACCAGGGAAGCGCCGGCGCGGCGCGGGCGCTGATCCTCTCCGAGGATCCCGGCAGTTTCCTCTCCTCCGTCCAGATCGGCATCACGCTGATCGCGATCCTCACCGGCGTGGTCGGCGAGGCCGCGCTCGCAGACCCGCTCGCCGTCTTCCTGGAGGCCGCGACCCCGCTCGACACCTACGCGCGGCCCATCGCGACCGGCCTCGTGGTGTTCGGCATCGGCTACGCCTCTCTGATCTTCGGCGAGCTGGTGCCCAAGCGCATCGCGCTCGCAGACCCGGAATCCATCGCCGCGATCTGCTCCGGGCCGCTCCGCATCCTGGCGCTCGTCGGCAAGCCCTTCGTCATAGCGCTCGGCGCGAGCTCGAGCCTCGTGCTCAGGTTGCTCGGCGTGAAGGAGCAGGACGGCAGCAACGTGACCGAGGAGGAGGTCCGCAGCGTGATCGCCGAGGGCGTCGCCGCGGGTTCGATCGAGCCGGTGGAGAAGCGCATGATCGAAGGCGTGCTCGGCCTCGCCGACCGCCCCGTGCGCTCGATCATGACGCCCCGCCGCGACGTGTTCTGGGTGGACCTGTCGGACGATCTCGAAACCATCAAGAAAGAGCTGTCCGAGAGCCCGTTCTCCCGCCTCGTGGTGGGCAAGGACGGCTCGATCGACGACCCCGTCGGCATCCTGCACAAGAAGGACGTGCTGTCGAAGCTGCTCGCGGGCGGCGCGTTCGAGGTCGCCTCCGAGGTGCGCAACCCGCTCTACGTGCCCGAGGGCGCCTCCGCGCTCAGCCTGCTCGAGCTGTTCAAGACGCAGCCTTCGTCGACCGCCTTCGTGGTGGACGAGTTCGGCGGCTTCGAGGGCATCGTCACGTCGCACGACGTGCTCGGGGCGATCGCGGGCGTGCTGCCCGAGGAGCACGAGACCGCCGAGGACAAGGACATCCGCCGCCGCGAGGACGGCACCTACATGGTCGACGGTCGCGCCTCGCTCGACTCGGTGATGGACACCTTCGCCTTCAACATCCCCGCGGACAGCCAGGGCGAGTTCCACACGGCCGCCGGCCTCGTGATCGCCGAGCTCGGCCGCATTCCGGTCGAGGGCGACACCATCGACATCGGCGCCTGGACGATCGAAGTGGTCGACATGGACGGACCCCGCGTCGACAAGCTGATGTTCCGCGCCCGCCAGACCGAAGCCGGAGCCGCGCCCGCCGGCGCCGGGATCTGATCCCGCGCGCCCGTGAGGCCTTGAAGGGGCCGGTGTGATGTTCGACCGCCCTTCCCCATTCCGCCTGGACCCCCGCACGCTGTCGGCGGCCTTCAACGGCGTCGTCGCCGACGTTCTCGCCCGCGCGGCCGGCCGCGCGTCGGAGCCGGTCGCAAGCGCCGGCTCCCTCGAGGCGCTGGAGCGGCTCGTCACGGGCGGGGTCCCGGCCGCCGGCCGCCCGCTCGGGGAGGTCGCCGACGAGCTGCGGAACGTCGTGCTCGCGGCCCGCGCCCGCACCGACCACCCCCGCTTCTTCGCCTTCGTGCCGAGCCCGGTCTCGCCCGTCGCCTGGCTCGCCGACGCGCTGACCTCGGCGCACAACCCCCATCTCGGCGCGAGCCGGCAGGCCGAAGGCCCCGCCGCGGTGGAACGCGCGCTGATCCGATGGCTCGCCCAGGCTCTGGGCCTTCCCGAAGGCGCCGGCGGGTTGTTCGTCTCCGGCGGCTCCATGGCGAACCTCGCCGCCGTCGTCGCGGCCC
The DNA here is from genome assembly GCF_002897035.1 of Methylopila sp. Yamaguchi. Taxonomy (GTDB): domain Bacteria; phylum Pseudomonadota; class Alphaproteobacteria; order Rhizobiales; family Methylopilaceae; genus Methylopila. The sequence continues at coordinate 87,255 of NZ_BAUX01000017.1, read as the reverse complement.
GCGACGCCAAGCTTGCGCCTCAGGCGCGCGGCGACGGCGTGGCCTATGTCTCGACGGAATCCCACGTCTCGGTCGCGCGCGCGCTCCGCATCGCCGGCCTGCTCGATCGCCAGATCCGCGTGACGCCGGTCGACGCGGCGCTCCGGATGGACCCGCACGCGCTCGCGGCACAGATCGCCGCCGATCGCGCGGCGGGGCTCAGGCCCTTCCTGCTGGTCGCGACCGCGGGCTCCACCAACGTCGGCGCGGTCGATCCCCTGTCCGCCCTCGCCGAGATCGCCGCGTGCGACGACCTCTGGCTCCATGTCGACGGCGCCTACGGCGCGTCGATCGCGCTGAGCCCCGCCAAGCGCGGGCTGCTGGCGGGCATCGAGCGCGCCGACAGCGTGGCCTGGGACGCGCACAAGTGGCTGTTCCAGACGTATGGGACGGGGATGCTGCTGGCGCGCGATCCCTCCCGGCTCGCCGCGAGCTTCGGCGTGGAGGCGGCCTATCTCGACGACGCCGGATCCGACGGACCCGACTTCTGGGACCTCGGGCCGGAGCTGACGCGGCCGGCGCGAGCGCTCAAGCTCTGGCTGACGCTGCAGGTCATGGGACTCGAGGCGGTCGGCGCCGCGATCGAGCATGGGTTCCGGCTGGCCGAGGCGGCCGAACGGGCGGCGCGCGCTACGCCTGGCTGGGAGATCGCGACCCCGGCGCAGCTCGGCGTCGTCACCTTTCGCTACGCTCCCGAGGGGCTGCCGCCCGCCGCCGCAGAGAAGGCCATGAGAGGGGCGGCCGACCTTCTGCTCGCCGAGGGCTTCGCTGCGGTGGGCGCCACCCGCGTCAATGGACGGCCCGCGCTCCGGATCTGCGCGCTTCATCCAGAGGCGACCGAAGCCGACATCGTTGAAACCATCGCCAGGCTGGACGCCCACGCGCGAATGATAGCGGGGATGTGAGGCGCGCCCTCCAACGCGGCAGTTTCGTGCAGGCGGATCGAGCGCGTGTCGCGGCCTTGAGCCAGGACCAGACGCCCTCTCCGGCTCGTGAGGGGTTGCCCATCGCGCGGCGCCTCATGTCGAGGCTCGGCGCTTCTGGGTCGCGGCTCAAGGCCCGGACACGGCCGACCTCGTGATGGACGCCGGCGTCGCCCCGCGAAACGAAAACGGCCGGGACTAAGCCCGGCCGTCCGATCTCAGGTCAATGCGACGCTCTCAGAAGTAGACCGCCTTGGTCTCCCGCAGGCGCACGAGCCGCAGCTCCGCCTTTAGCTTGTCGTCGTCGGTGGAGGCGTCCTCGAGGTCTTCCTCGGCGTCCCTGATCAGTTCGTCGATGCGGTCGACGCCCATCTCGGCCAGCGGGGTCGCCTCGTCCGCGAGGATCGTCAGACCCTTGGCGTTGACGTCGGCGAAGCCGCCCTTGACGAACAGCTTCTCCGGCTCGCCGCCTTCGGTCTTGTAGACCTTCACGACGCCCGGCTTCAGCGTGGTCATGAACGGCGCGTGGTGCGCCATCACGCCGAACTCGCCTTCGGAGCCCGGCACGACCACATGCTGGACCTCTTCCGAGACCAGCAGCTTCTCAGGCGACACGAGCTCGAAGGGGAAGCTGTCCATTGTTACGTTCTCTCTCGTCCGTCACCCTCGGCGACGGTCGGCCATGAAGCCGACGCCGAACCCGAGAAGCGCGCCGATCAGGGCGCACACGCCCACATGCTGCGCCTGGCCGGTGGTGAGCGTCTTGTCGCCCGGCGCGGCGGCCTGATCGCCCTGCACCTCGACCTTGAGGCCGAGGAAGCTGACCTCGGCCGCCTGGGGCCGGGTCAACCAGCCGGCGAGACCGCCGACTGCGAGACCGATCAGGAGAAATAGTACCTTGCTGTTCATCGAACTCTACCCCGGAGCGCTGCGCCACGCGCGCGTCGCCGTCGTTATAGGGTCCGATCCGGCGCCGGGCAGAGACCGGCGCCGTCGACGTCAGACGATTACGCGCCTTCGGCCAGCTTCTTGGCCTTCTCGATCGCCTCCTCGATGGTGCCGACCATGTAGAAGGCGGCCTCGGGGAGGTTGTCGTGCTTGCCTTCGACGAGCTCCTTGAAGCCCTTGATGGTGTCCTTCAGGTCCACGAACTTGCCAGGGAAGCCGGTGAACACCTCGGCGACGTGGAACGGCTGGGACAGGAAGCGCTCGATCTTGCGGGCGCGCGAGACCGTCAGCTTGTCCTCTTCCGACAGCTCGTCCATGCCCAGGATCGCGATGATGTCCTGGAGCGACTTGTAGCGCTGCAGCGTCTCCTGGACGCGGCGGGCGGTGGAGTAGTGCTCCTCGCCGATGACCTGCGCAGAGAGAATGCGCGAGGTCGAGTCGAGCGGGTCGACCGCCGGGTAGATGCCCTTCTCGGCGATCGAGCGGTTCAGAACCGTCGTCGCGTCGAGGTGGGCGAAGGAGGCGGCGGGCGCCGGGTCGGTCAGGTCGTCGGCGGGCACGTAGATCGCCTGCACCGAGGTGATCGAGCCCTTGGTCGTGGTCGTGATGCGCTCCTGCAGCGCGCCCATATCGGTCGCGAGCGTCGGCTGGTAGCCCACGGCCGAGGGAATGCGGCCGAGCAGCGCCGACACTTCCGAACCCGCCTGCGTGAAGCGGAAGATGTTGTCGACGAAGAACAGCACGTCCTGGCCCTGGTCGCGGAAGTGCTCAGCGATGGTCAGGCCCGAAAGCGCGACGCGGGCGCGGGCGCCGGGCGGCTCGTTCATCTGGCCGAACACCAGGGCGCACTTCGAGCCCTCGCCGCCGCCGTGCTTGTTCACGCCGGACTCGATGAACTCGTGGTAGAGGTCGTTGCCCTCGCGGGTGCGCTCGCCGACGCCGGCGAACACGGAGTAGCCGCCGTGCGCCTTCGCGACGTTGTTGATCAGCTCCTGGATCAGCACGGTCTTGCCGACGCCCGCGCCGCCGAACAGGCCGACCTTGCCGCCCTTGGCGTAAGGCGCGAGCAGGTCGACGACCTTGATGCCGGTGACGAGCACTTCCGTCTCCGTCGCCTGCTCGGCGTAGGAGGGGGCCGGCGCGTGGATCGGGCGGGTGCCTTCGGACGCGACCGGGCCGGCCTCGTCGATCGGCTCGCCGATGACGTTCAGGATGCGGCCGAGCGTGCCGGCGCCGACCGGCACCGCGATCGGCTGGCCGGTGTCGGAGACGTCCTGCCCGCGAACCAGACCTTCGGTCGAGTCCATCGCGATCGTGCGGACCGTGGACTCGCCGAGGTGCTGAGCGACCTCAAGCACGAGGCGGGCGCCGTTGTTGCTCGTCTCCAGAGAGTTCAGGATCTCCGGCAGGTGTCCGTCGAACTTGACGTCGACGACGGCGCCGATGACCTGGGTGATGCGGCCGACATGTGCGGTCATAGGGATGGTCCTCGTCGGATAATCGTCAAAGCGCTTCGGCGCCGGAGATGATCTCGATCAGCTCCTTGGTGATCTGCGCCTGGCGGGTCCGGTTGTAGGTCAGCGTCAGCTTCTTGATCATCTCGCCCGCGTTGCGGGTCGCGTTGTCCATCGCGGACATGCGCGCGCCCTGCTCCGAGGCGGCGTTCTCCAGAAGCCCCTTGAAGATCTGGATCGCCACGTTCTTCGGCAGAAGCTCGTCGAGGATCTCCTCCTCGGACGGCTCGTACTCGTAGAGCGCGCCGCCGGAGGCGTCCTCGCCCGCGACCGGTTCCGGGATTTCCACCGGAATCAGCTGCTGAGCGGTCGGGATCTGCGAGATCACCGAGCGGAAGCGCGAGAAGAACAACGTGGCGACGTCGAACTCGCCGGCCTGGTAGAGATCCAGCACCTTCGCGGCGACGCCTTCGGCGGACCCGAAGGACGGCGCCTTGTTGGCCGGAAACTCAATCTTTTCGCGGATCAGGCCGCCGTAGTTCCGGCGCAGCAGCTCCGCGCCCTTCTTGCCGACGCAGAGGAACTGAACCTCCTTGCCCTCGGCGATCAGCTTCTCGGCGTGGAGGCGCGCGAGGCGCACGATCGAACCGTTGAAGCCGCCGCAGAGGCCGCGTTCGGCGGTCGCCACGATCAGCAGGTGGCGCTTGTCCGACCCCGTGCCGGACAGCAGCAGCGGCGCGTCCGGCGCGTTGGTCAGGCTGGCGCCGAGATTGGCGAGCACGCGCTCCATCCGCTCCGCATAGGGACGCGCCGCCTCGGCCGCCATCTGGGCGCGACGGAGCTTCGCCGCCGCGACCATCTGCATGGCCTTGGTGATCTTCTGCGTCGCCTTAACGGAGGCGATGCGGTTTCTTAGATCCTTGAGGCTCGCCATGACGTGGCCCGGACTCCCCTGACCGAGCGCTTACGAGAACGAGGCCGTGAACGCGTCGAGCGCGCTCTTGACCTTCTCGGTCGTCTCCTTGGACATCTCCTTGGAGGTGCGGATCGTCTCGAGGATGTCCTTGTGCTTGCCCTCGAACAGCTCGAGCAGCTTGGTCTCGTAGCTGCGCACCTTGTCGAGCGGCAGCTTGTCCAGGTAGCCGTTGGTGCCGGCGTAGATCACCACCACCTGCTGCTCCACGCGCAGCGGCGAGAACTGCGGCTGCTTGAGGAGCTCGGTGAGGCGGGCGCCGCGGTTCAGCAGGCGCTGGGTCGAGGCGTCGAGGTCGGAGCCGAACTGCGCGAAGGCGGCCATCTCGCGGTACTGCGCGAGCTCGCCCTTAATCTTGCCGGCCACCTGCTTCATGGCCTTGATCTGGGCCGAGGAGCCGACGCGCGACACCGAGATGCCGACGTTCACCGCCGGGCGGATGCCCTGGTAGAACAGGTCGGACTCCAGGAAGATCTGGCCGTCGGTGATCGAGATCACGTTGGTCGGGATGTAGGCCGACACGTCGTTCGCCTGCGTCTCGATGACGGGCAGCGCGGTCAGCGAACCGGCGCCGTTGTCGTCGTTGAGCTTCGCGGCGCGCTCGAGCAGGCGCGAGTGGAGATAGAACACGTCGCCCGGATAGGCTTCGCGGCCGGGCGGACGGCGCAGCAGCAGCGACATCTGGCGGTAGGCCACCGCCTGCTTCGACAGATCGTCATAGACGATCAGCGCATGCATGCCGTTGTCGCGGAAATACTCGCCCATGGCGCAGCCGGCGAAGGGCGCCAGGAACTGCATCGGGGCCGGGTCGGAGGCGGTCGCGGCGATGATGATCGAGTACTCGAGGGCGCCCTGCTCCTCGAGCACCTTCACGAACTGCGCGACGGTGGAGCGCTTCTGGCCGACCGCGACGTAGACGCAGTAGAGCTTCTGCTTCTCGTCGCCCGAGGCGTTGATCGGCTTCTGGTTCAGGATGGCGTCGAGCGCGACGGCGGTCTTGCCGGTCTGGCGGTCGCCGATGATCAGCTCGCGCTGGCCGCGGCCGACGGGGATCAGCGCGTCGATCGACTTGATGCCGGTCTGCATCGGCTCGTGCACGGACTTGCGCGGGATGATGCCCGGCGCCTTCACGTCCACGCGGGAGCGCTTCTCGGCGACGATCGGGCCCTTGCCGTCGATCGGGTTGCCCAGCGCGTCGACGACGCGGCCGAGCAGGCCCTTGCCGACGGGAACGTCCACGATCGCGCCGGTGCGCTTGACGGTGTCGCCCTCGGAGATGCCGCGGTCGGTGCCGAACACGACGACGCCGACGTTGTCCTCTTCGAGGTTGAGCGCCATGCCGCGCACGCCGCCCGGGAACTCGACCATCTCGCCGTACTGGACGTTGTCGAGGCCGTAGACGCGGGCGATGCCGTCTCCGATCGAGAGAACCTGTCCGACTTCCGAGACCTCGGCCTCCTGGCCGAAGTTCTTGATCTGATCCTTCAGGATCGCGGAAATCTCGGCGGCGCGAATGTCCATCAGCCGACCTCTTTCATCGCAAGTTTAATGGCGTTGAGCTTGGTTCTAAGCGACGCGTCGACCATGCGGCTGCCGAGCCGCACGATGATGCCGCCGAGGATCTTGGGATCGATCTTGACGTCGTAATCGACCGTCTTGCCGGTCACGTCGGCCAGCGCCTGGGTGAGCGCGGCGCGGTGGCCGTCCGACAGCGGCTCCGCGACCGTGACCTCGGCGCTGATCGCGCCCTTCGAGGTCGCGACGAGCGCCTTGTACCCGTGGATCATGCTTTCGATCGCGAACAGGCGGCGGTTGCGGGCCACGAGCTTCACGAAATTGTAGGTGAGGCTGGCGACGCCGACCTTGTCGAGCACCGCCGCGATCGCCTTCTCCTGCTCGTCGGCCGAGAAGGCCGGGCTCTTGATCAGGCGACGCAGATCGTCGCTCTCCGCGATCAGAGCCGACAAAGTCTCGAGGTCCGCCGCGATGGCGTCGACCTGTCCCGCCTCGACGGCGAGATCGAACAGGGCGGACGCGTAGCGTCCCGCCATTCCGGACACGATGGTGTCTTTACCTGCCACCGAGCGCACTCTCGCTGGTTGGAGCCTAGGGCTGAAACCGGAGCGAGCGCTCCGCAACCTCCCGGAAATGCCGACCTTGACGGTCAGACTTGAACCATGTCGCGGGACCGAGGGCCTCGCGAGACGGCGGTTGACTAACATGCCTCCTCCAAGCGCGCAACATCATGGCGCACTTGTGGCGGAGCTCACAAAAACCCCATCGCGCCAAGAACATAGCAATGGGCCTCCGGCCCCTTCGCCTTGGCGAGGACCGTCGACACGATGTCACACCGTCGCAGCGGTCGCGGGGCGTCAGACGAAGCTCTGGGGATCGACGTCGACCGCGACCCGAACGCCGCCCCGGGGCGGGCCTGCGGCGGCGAGCCAGGCGCGGAGATAGGCTGGGACGTCGACCTCCCGGCCGGCCTGCACCAGGAGGCGCATGCGATGCCGGCCGCGGACCATCGCAAGCGGCGCCTCGGCTGGCCCAAGCACCCGGACTCCCTCGGCTTTGGGGGCCGCGCGGGCGAGGACGCGGGCGTGCGCCTCGGCGGTCTCGCGGGTCGTCCCTGAGACGATGAGGGCGGCGAGCCGGCCGAAGGGCGGCATGGCGGCCGCCTGGCGCGCCGCCGTCTCCGCGCGGTAGAACCCCTCGCGGTCGGCGGCGACGAGCGCCTTGATCACGGGGTGCCCGGGCTCGTGAGTCTGCAGCAGCGCGCGGCCGGGGCGATCGCCGCGGCCCGCCCGGCCGGCGACCTGCTCAAGGATCTGGAACGTGCGTTCGCCCGCTCGCGGGTCGGCCGCGCCCAGCGCGAAATCGGCGTCGACCGCGCCCACAAGGGTGAGATTCGGAAAATTGTGGCCCTTGGTCACCATCTGCGTGCCCACCACGATGTCCACGTCGCCCCGGGCGATGGCCTCGAGTTCGGCGCGCAGCGCCTCGCCCCCCGCGATCAGGTCGCTCGACAGGATCGCGATCCGGGCCTCGGGAAACCGCGCCTGGGCCTCGTCGCGGATGCGCTCGACCCCTGGGCCGCAGGCGACCAGCGCGTCGGCGGTTCCGCAGGAGGGGCAGGATCGGGGCGTCGGGCCGGTGTGGCCGCAATGGTGGCAGACGAGCCGCGCCTGGAACCGATGCTCGACGAGCCAGGCCGAGCAGTTCGGGCACTTCATGCGGTGGCCGCAGGCGCGGCAGAGCGTCAGCGGCGCATAGCCCCGCCGATTGAGAAACAGCAGCGTCTGTTCGCCGGCCGCGAGCGTCTGGGTCATCGCGGAGACCAGCTTCGGCGCGAGCCACTGGCCGCGCGGCGGGCCGGCCGTCCGCATGTCGATCGCCTCGATCCGCGGCAGGGCGCGCCCGCCGAAGCGGTCGGGCAGCGCCAGCCTGGCGTAGCGGCCGCGTTCGGCGTTGACGCGGCTCTCAAGCGACGGAGTCGCTGAGGCGAGCACCACGGCCGCCTGTTCGAAGCGCCCGCGCAGCACCGCCATGTCGCGCGCGTTGTAGAAGACGCCCTCCTCCTGCTTGTAGGAGGCGTCGTGCTCTTCATCCACCACGATGAGGCCGAGGTCGCCGAAGGGAAGGAAGAGCCCCGAGCGCGCCGCCACCACCACCCGGATGTCGCCGGAGGCGACGCCGCGCCGCACGGCGGCCCGCCGCTTGTCGCCTACGCTCGCGTGCCAGACGGCGGGGCGCGCGCCGAAGCGGGCCGCGAAGCGGTCGAGCAGCGCCCCGGTCAGCGCGATCTCCGGCGCCATCACCAGCGCCTGCCGGCCGGCCTTGAGCGCGGCCGCGACCGCCTCGAGATAGACCTCCGTCTTCCCCGACCCGGTCACCCCATCGATGAGCGCCACGTGGAACCGACGGGCCCCGGCGAGCGCCGCAAGGGCGTTGGCGGCGGCCGCCTGCGCCTCGGAGAGCGGCGGTCCCGGCTGGTGGGGGTCGGGCTGGGGCGGACGCGGGGGCGGCGGCAGCGGCGCCGCCTCCAGCGCGCCGTCGGCGATGAGCCCGTCGACGACCGAGACCGAGACGCCCGCGGCCTCCGCGAGTTCGGCCTTCGCGCGGACGCAGCCGTCCGCGGCGACGGCGAGCGCCTTGTCGCGGGCGGGCGTGCGACGGGACGCAGCCTGACCCGTGGCGCGGACGCCGATCTTCGGCTTCGGCTCGGCCGCGCCGAGATCCAGTCCGCGGAGCGCCATGCGCAGCACCTGGCCACGCGGCGCGAGCGTGTACTCCGCGATCCAGTCGACGAAGCGCCGCATCGCCTCCGGCACCGGCGGGGCGTCGACGACGCCCTCCAGCGTCTTCAGCCGCGCGGAGTCGACCTGCGGCGGCGCGCCGTCCCAGACGACGCCGAGCTCCAGCCGGCGACCGAGGGGCGCGATCACCAGAGCGCCCGGACCGACCGTCACGCCGTCCGGCACGGCGTAGGTCAGCGCCCGGTCGAGCCCGACCGGCAGCAGAACCTCGACGGTGGCGGGGACGATGTCGGAAATGAGCGGGGCCTCGGGCGATGGGGACGCCCTCTTCTCCCCCTGGCGCGCACGCCGTCAAGCGCCGGGACCCCCGCCGGGCGGGCGGGAGGGTCCCGCAGCTTCGCCTTGCAACGGCGCCGGGGGAGCCCACTTCCCATTCAGGGGCGCGTCGGCGCCCAACGCACTCGAAGAGGCCATTCTCTATGAAATTTTTCGTCGACACCGCGGACGTGAATGAGATCCGCGAGCTCGCCGCGACCGGTCTTCTGGACGGCGTGACGACGAACCCGTCTCTGATGCTCAAGGCGAACCGCCCGATGAAGGAGGTGATCGCCGAGATTTGCGAGATCGTCGAAGGGCCGGTTTCGGCCGAGGTCGCCGCCCTCGACTACGACGGCATGCTGCGCGAAGGGCGCATTCTCGCGAAGATCGCCGACAACGTCACGGTCAAGGTCCCGCTGACTTTGGACGGCTTGAAGGTCTGCCGCACGCTCGCGGACGAGGGCACGATGGTCAACGTCACGCTCTGCTTCAGCGCCGTGCAGGCCCTGCTCGCGGCGAAGGCGGGCGCGACCTTCATTTCGCCCTTCGTCGGCCGTCTCGACGACACCGGGATCGACGGCATGGAGCTGATCCAGGACATCCGGACGATCTTCGACAACTATCCGGAGTTCGGCACGGAGATCCTCGCGGCCTCGCTCCGCAACAGCAACCACGTGAAGTTCGCCGCGCTGGCGGGGGCCGACGTGGCCACGATCCCGCCGGCGGTCATCAAGGGGCTGGTGAAGCACCCGCTGACCGACAAGGGGCTCGACCAGTTCGTCGCGGACTGGTCCCAGACCGGCCAGACCATCGAGTAACGGCGTCCGCTCTCTCCGTAACGCGCAAGACCTCGCAAGGCCCGCCTCCCCGGCGGGCCTTTTTGCGTGGCCGACCTGTCCACGCGGCGTCGACCCTTCAAACTCAGGGCGGCCCCCCCAACCGGCGGCTTCGTTCGCACCCCGTTAAGGCTACCTCCACGTTAACCATAGGTCTTGCAACGCGCCGTGGTTAACGCTCGTAAATCATGAATCTCCGGAAACCATCCGAGGTAATCGTCTTCAGGCGGATTCACATATTCTCGTAACCATCCAATTTGATTCATGGCGTTGCTTCGCAAGGTCTCCGGTCGAATTAACTTCCGATTAGGCGGCCGAGCCCGAGGGTCCCGATGCGCTTCAGGACGAGGCGTATCCCGCAGTCTCCTAGGACAGGAGCCTTACATGTCTGACGTCACGCTCAATTCGGCCGTCCGGTCGAACCTCCGCACCCTTCAGTCCACCACGGACCTGATGGCCCAGACGGAGGAGCGCCTCTCGACCGGCAAGAAGGTCAACTCGGCCCTCGACAACCCGACGAGCTTCTTCACCGCCCAGTCGCTCGACCGCCGCGCCGGCGATCTCGGCACCCTGCTCGACAACGTGTCGTCGTCGGTCCAGACCATCGAAGCCGCGGACAACGGCATTTCGGCGATCTCCGACCTCGTCAACCAGATGAAGTCCACCGCCCGTTCGGCCCAGCAGTCGGACTCGGCGATCGCCTCCAAGGCGAGCTTCACCTCGACCGCCATCTCCGGCGCGACCTCCGCCAACCTGCTCGGCGACGGCGCTGAAGTCACCGGCACCGCCGACCTCTCCGCCTACACCGCCGTGGCCGGCGACGCCGGCAACCTGGTGCTGAACGGCGAGACCATCGCCGTGGCGACCGGCGACGAAGGCACGGACGTGGTCGACGCCATCAACGCCAAGACCGCCGACACCGGCGTCACCGCCAAGCTCGGCGACGACGGCAAGCTGCAGCTCTCGGCCAAGCCCGGCGAGACGATCGAAGTCGGCGCCAGCTCGACCGCTGCGACCCTGACCGCGCTCGGCCTCTCCACCGGCACGACCAACTCCGAGTCCGGCCTGACCGGCAAGACGCTGGAAGTCACCGTCGGCGACGGCACGAAGAAGACGGTCACCTTCGGCAACGGCGACGGCGAAGTCAGCTCGCTCGACGAACTGAACAAGTCGCTCGCCGACGCGAACGCCAAGGCGTCGCTCACCAGCGACGGCAAGCTGACGATCGAGACCACCAACGCCTACGCGTCGGCGGACCTCGAGATCGGCGGCACGGCGGTCAGCACCGACGGCTCGGCCGCGACCGGCGAAGTGTTCGACCTCGCCTCCACCGCCGCCGCCACCGCCTCGGCGGTGATCGACGACGACGGCAAGTCGGTTCGCCAGGACTACGTCAACGACTACAACGACCTGAAGTCGCAGATCGCGGAGCTCGCCAAGGACGCCAGCTACAACGGCGTCAACCTGCTCAGCGGCGACGACCTGTCGGTGACCTTCAACGAGGACGGCTCGTCCAAGCTGGAGATCGGCGGCGTCGACATCATGGAGAAGATCGGCCTGAGCGACATCTCGATCGACGACTTCCTGGACTCGTCCAAGATCGACGACGTGATCGACACTCTGGGTTCGGCTCTCGACAACCTCGACAGCCTGTCCTCGCGCCTGGGCTCGCAGCTCTCGGTGGTCGAGACCCGCGAGTCCTTCACCAAGGACATGATCGGCACCCTCGAGGACGGCTCCTACGCCCTCACCGGCGCCGACACCAACGAGGAGGCGGCGAACCTGGCGACCCTGCAGACCCGCCAGTCGCTCATCACCTCCTCGCTCTCGATCTCCACCAGCCAGGAACAGAACGTCCTCCAGCTGCTGCGCTGATCGACCCTTCCTGACCGACCGACCAGCGGCGGGAGCTCCGGCTCCCGCCGCGTTCGGCGTTGGCGAAACCATTCCGTAACCATGACTTTTGAAATCCGGCGGGGGCCGGAGGAGGCCAGTTAACTTTAACCCCCGCTTAAGCGCCGACGGCCGATTTTCCGGGTGCGCCTCAGGACGAGGCCAATCGAAGTCTCCCAGAACAGGAGCCCTGAAATGTCCGACGTCACGCTCAATTCGGCCGTCCGGTCGAACCTCCGCACCCTCCAGTCCACCACCGACCTGATGGCTCGGACCGAGGAGCGCCTCTCGACCGGCAAGAAGGTCAACTCGGCCCTCGACAACCCCTCGAGCTTCTTCACCGCCCAGTCGCTCGACCGCCGCGCGGGCGACCTTTCCAATCTGCTCGACAGCGTCGCGTCGTCGGTCCAGACCATCGAAGCCGCGGACAACGGCATCTCGGCGATCTCCGATCTCGTCACGCAGATGAAGTCGACCGCCCGTTCGGCCCAGCAGTCGGACTCGGCGATCGCCTCCAAGGCGAGCTTCACCTCGACCGCCATCTCCGGCGCGACCTCCGCCAACCTGCTCGGCGACGGCGCCGAAGTCACCGGCACCGCCGACCTCTCGGCCTACACCGCCGTCGCCGGCGACGCCGGCAACCTGGTGCTCAACGGCGAGACCATCGCGGTCGCCACCGGCGACACCGGCGCGGACATCGTCGACGCCATCAACGCCAAGACCGCCGACACCGGCGTCACCGCCAAGCTCGGCGACGACGGCAAGCTGCAGCTCTCGGCCAAGGCCGGCGAGACGATCGAAGTCGGCGCGGGCTCGACCGCCGCGACCCTGACCGCGCTCGGCCTCTCCACCGGCACGACCAACTCCGAGTCCGGCCTCACCGGCAAGACGCTGGAGGTCACCGTCGGCGACGGCACGAAGGCGACGATCACCTTCGGCAACGGCGACGGCGAGGTCAGCTCGCTCGAGGAGCTCAACAAGGCGCTCGCGGACTCCAACGCCAAGGCCTCGCTCACCAGCGACGGCAAGCTGACGATCGAGACGACCAACGCCTACGGCTCGGCCGACCTCAAGATCGGCGGCACGGCGGTCAGCACCGACGGCTCGGCCGCGACCGGCGAAGTGTTCGACCTCGCCTCCTCGACCGCGACCACCGCCGAGGCCGTCCTCGACGACGACGGCAAGTCCACCCGCCAGGACTACGTCAACGACTACAACGACCTGAAGACCCAGATCGCTGAGCTCGCCAAGGACGCCAGCTACAACGGCGTCAACCTGCTGAACGGCGACGACCTGTCGGTGACCTTCAACGAGGACGGCTCGTCCAAGCTGGAGATCGGCGGCGTGGACATCATGGACGTGCTCTCGCTCGACGACATCGACATCGAGAACTTCCTCGACTCCTCGAAGATCGAAAAGGTCGTCGGCAAACTGAACGACGCGCTCAACTCGCTCGACAGCCTGTCCTCGCGGCTCGGTTCGCAGCTGTCGGTGGTCGAGACCCGCGAGTCCTTCACCAAGGACATGATCGGCACCCTCGAGGACGGCTCCTACGCCCTCACCGGCGCCGACACCAACGAGGAGGCGGCGAACCTGGCGACCCTGCAGACGCGCCAGTCGCTCATCACCTCCTCGCTCTCGATCTCCACCAGCCAGGAACAGAACGTCCTCCAGCTGATCCAGTAATCGCGACTGGTCTTCACGGAAGGCCCGGCGGCGGGAGCTTCGGCTCCCGCCGTTTTCGGCGTTTCCAGCGGCTGATTCGGGAGAGGTCCCCGCCGACGCGAAGCGGTCGCAATTCTTTAACGACGTGAACCGCCGCGGAGCGACGCTCGAACCGTGGCGGTCCGCAAGCCATTGATTCAGCTACATTTCGGAGCCTGGCGCGGCAGAGCGCGGGATCGACGCGACGTGTTTAGCAGGCCGTTAACCTTAACTCCTGATTAAGGTTAACGGACTATGTTCACCGTCAAACGCCTTGTGCGACGCGTCGTTCCTGGAGCCTCCCGATGGCCGACATCGCTCTTAACTCCGCAGTCCGGTCCAATCTGCGCACGATGCAGTCGACGACCGAACTGCTCAATCGCACCGAAGAACGCCTCTCGACGGGCAAGAAGGTCAATTCGGCCCTCGACAACCCTTCGAGCTTCTTCACCGCGAAGTCGCTGGAGAGACGCTCCGGCGATCTCGGCACCCTGCTCGACAACGTGTCGAACTCGGTCCAGACGCTGGAAGCGGCGGACAACGGCATCAAGGGCATCAGCGACATCCTGGAGTCACTGAAGTCCACGGCGCGCTCCGCCCAGCAGTCGGAACTCGCGGTCGACACCAAGGCCCAGCTGAAGTCGGTGGTGATGAGCGGGCTGCAGGGCGACAACCTGCTCTCGAACGACACGACGACGGCGGCGGTCGCGACGACCCTCGCCGGCGTCGAGGCGACGGACGCCACCCACTCCGGCGGCGCGCTCACGGTCAACGGGGCCACGGTCAACATCTCGGCCAACGACACGGCGGCGCAGGTCAAGACCAAGATCGACTCGCTCAACATCACCGGCCTCAGCGTCACCGACAACGCCGGCGTGCTGGAGTTCGAACTCGAGAGCGGCGACGACATCAACATCGGCGGCAGCTCGACGCTGCTCGACTCGCTCGGCCTCATCGCCGACGGCGACACCGATACGACCGTCTCGTCCACCAACGGCACGCTCGCCACCACGACCTCCGGCGCGAGCGCGCTGAAGGACACCACCCTCACCTTCTCCGACAAGTACGGGGCGCTGAAGACGGTCACCTTCGCCTCGTCGAAGGGCCCGAACAACGTCGACACCATCGACGAGCTCAACAGCTGGCTGAAGACCAACGACGTCCAGCTTCAGGCTTCGGTCGACAACGAGGGCGACGCGAACGCCCAGCTGGTGTTCGAGACCACCAACGCGATCGCGAACGACGTGCCGAAGGTCGCGACCGGCTCCGCCGTCGGCGCCGCCGCGGCCTTCGCCTCGGGCGCCTTCTCGGCTCCCGTGCTCGATCAGAGCGCCGCGGAAGTGCGCTCCAACTACGCCGACGACTACAACGCCGCGCTGGAGGAAATCCTCAAGCTCGCCCAGGATTCGGACTACAACGGCGTCAACCTGCTCAACGGCGACGACCTCGACATCGTCTTCAACGAGAACGGAACCTCGACGCTCGAGGTCAAGGGCGTGGAATTCAGCGCAGCTGGGCTCGGCCTCGACAGCATCAGCGCCGAGGACTTCTACGACTCGGATTCGATCAACAAGGTGATCGACCGGATCGAGGCCGCGATGCAGACGGTCGAGGACCAGTCCGCCAAGTTCGGCTCGCAGCTGCAGATCGTGCAGACCCGCGAAGATTTCACCAAGAGCATGATCGGCACCCTCGAAGACGGCGCGCTGGCGCTGACGGGCGCCGACACGAACGAGGAAGCGGCGAACCTGGCGACCCTGCAGACCCGCCAGTCGCTCATCGTCTCCTCGCTGTCGATTTCGACCCAGCAGGAATCCGCGGTTCTCCAGCTGCTGCAGTAAGCGCGGCGCGGGCTCGGAGACGAAGCGGCGGGACCTCTGGTTCCGCCGCTCGTCGTTTAGGGCCCCGTCGTTTGACGAGAGCTTCGCTTGGACGAGAGGTTGCCATGACGCTGAAAGTCGAACTGAAGCCCGGCGAGCGGATCGTTATCGGCCGCTCGGTCGTCACCAACGGCGCGGCGCGCACCCAGCTCCTGATCGATGGCTCCGATCCCGTGTTGAGGGAGCGCGACATCCTGAAGGAAAAGGACGCCGATACGCCGGCGAAGCGCATCTACTACGCGGTCCAGATGATGTATCTGTCCGGGTCAATCGACAAAGTCGCCAAGATCTACACGACACTTACGCGGGACGCCGTGCGCGCGGCGCCGAGCATGCTTCCGATCGTCGACCGCATCAATAACCACGTTTTAACGGGATCGCTTTACAAAGCTTTCCGTGAGGCGCGGAACTTGGTCGCGCATGAAAAGGGAATCTTCGAGCATGCAGAACGGCGCGCAGGCGTACGCTCGGATGGCGCAGAGGACGGCGAACCCGCGTGAGCGCGACGCGCAGCTTCTTCTGAGGGCCGCCGCCCGTTTTACCGCCGTTCAGAACACCGAGCCGTTCGACCGCAAGGCGGCGCGTGAGGCGGCGACGTTCAACCGGAAACTCTGGACGATCTTCCTGAGCAGCGTGATGCGGGCGGAAAACCCGCTCGACGCCGAGACCAAGGCCAACCTGCGGCGGATCGCGCTGTTCTCGCTGAATCGGTCGTCGCGGATCGAGATCAATCCGGAGGCCGCGGGCATGACCGCCCTCATCTCGATCAACCGCAACGTCGCCGAAGGCCTCAAGAACTGAGGTCGCCATCGGAGGAAACCGACGCACGATTCCCCGCGACCGCGGCGCCGCACGGCGCGGCGAAGCGTGGGCGTCGTTCCACGACAAGCCTGAGGAACTGCGCGACCGTCAGCGTGAAGGAATCGTCGGCCGGCCCTGCGTCAGGCCAGGCGCTGGACGCTCGGATCGGACCGCGGGGCGTCGATCCCGTCGATGTAGGCGCGCAGCTTGAGGCGCGCCTCGTCCGGGGTCTGGCGCACGGTGACGCCGCTCGTCACGTCGATCATGCGGTAGATCAGGCTGCCGGTCTCGTAGTCGAGCTCGATGCGTCGTTCGCTCGCGAGCTCCGGAGAGGCCGCCGACGGCGTCGGAGAGGGATTGGGCTGAGATTCCCGTTCCGCCGTCTCCATGACGGGCGCCGCGCGGGTCACGGCGGACGGGTTCAGCGTACCGATTGCGGCATCCATCGCGTCCTCCCTGCTCCGAATGCGCGGACGAACTGACCGCGTGTTCAGAGTCATAGCGGACGGCGCGTTAAGGCCGCGTTAGGAGGTTGGGTTAACGCGGGAGCCCGCGAGCCGTTAAAACTTCGCTTAAAAACTCAGCTTCGCCGCGACAAAGTCATTGGGGCGGCGGCCGCCGGACGGCCATAGGCGCCACCGCGCGCGTCGTAGGTCGTGGGCGCGTTTCGAGCCGCGAGTTCCTGCGCGACTCCGCGCATCAGGTTCTCGGCGACCGACCGCGCGACGCCGAGAACCGCGAGGTTCTCGTCCAGCGCCTGGCGGAAGGCGAGGTGAAGCGCCTCGGCCTCCTCCAGAACCTCCGCGGGCTGCGCCGCGACCGAATCCGCGCTCGCCCTCACGGCGCCCACGTCCATGACGTAGCGGCTCGACAGCTCGCCCTTCCGCGCCTCGAGGGCGCTCGCGGCGACATACTTGCCGGCCTTCAGCAGAGAGGTCTCCTCGACGATCACCGCCGTAAGGCGCGCCACCGTCTGCGACATCCGGGCGAGCCGATCCGCGGCCTCCTCGATGGTGAGCTGCGGCTTGGCGACGGCTGGTACGGAGCGGCGGCGAGACAGCATCGGCGTCAGGACCCTTGCTGGAGGGACAGGAGTTCGGAGCGGACCTGGGCGGCGATGCCCACCCCGCCGGACGCGGCGATGTTCCGGCCGTATTGGTCCGCGAGCATGGAGCGGTAGGCGTCCGTTCCCGCGCCGCCGCCGAGCGGCCCCTCGTCACCGACGTCGGTGAACATGGCCTGCATCATCTGGGTGAGGAACACGGCCTCGAAATCCTGGGCCGCGGCGTCCAGCTTCGAGACCGCCTTGGCCTGCGGATGCGCGGCGTAGACGGTATGCGCGGCAGAGGCCGAAGCTCCGGCGGCGGGCGCGGCGGCGGTCATCACATCACCTCGATTTCGGCCTGCAGGGCGCCCGCGGCCTTGATGGCCTGAAGGATCGCGATCAGGTCGCGGGGGCCGACGCCGATGGCGTTGAGCCCGTCGACCAGCTGCCTGAGGTTCACGCCTTCGCGCAGCACCGCGAGCCGGCGGTTGGCGTCGGTGTCGACGGACACCGTCGTCCGGGGCGTCACCACGGTCTCGCCGTTCGAGAACGGCTCCGGCTGGCTCGCGACCGGATCCTCGGTGATGGTCACGGTGAGGTTGCCCTGCGCCACCGCGACGGTGGAGACGCGAACGTCCTGGCCCATCACGATGATCCCCGAGCGTTCGTCGATGACGATCTTGGCGAGCTGGTCCGGCTCGACCCGGAGCTGCTCCACTTCGGTCAGCAGCTGGATAATCTTGCCGTGATAGGCCTTGGGGACGTTCAAGGCGACGGTGGCGGGATCGATCGGCTCGGCGACGTTGGGGCCGATGAAGGAGTTGATCGCCGAGGCGATGCGCCGGCCGGTGGTGAGGTCGGGATTGCGCAGGGCGAGCCGGATCGTCGTCTGGTTCGCCAGCGTGAAGGGGATCTCGCGCTCGATCAGGCCGCCGTTCGAGATGCGGCCCGTCGTGGGCACCCCGCGCACCACCTGCGCCGCCTCGCCCTGCGCGTTGAAGCCGATGACCGCGACCGACCCCTGCGCGACCGAGTAGACCTCGCCGTCGGCGCCCATCAGCGGCGTGACGATGAGCGTGCCGCCCTGGAGGCTGGTGGCGTCGCCGAGCGCGGAGACCGTGACGTCGATGCGGGTGCCCTGCGTGCCGAAGGCCGGCAGGTTGGCGGTGACCATGACGGCCGCGACATTCTTGGTGCGCAGCGTGGCGCCCCGGGTGTTGACGCCGAGCCGCTCCAGCATCGACTGCAGGCTCTGCTTGGTGAAGGGCGCAGCGTTGAGACTGTCGCCGGTCCCGTTCAGGCCGACCACGAGCCCGTAGCCCACGAGCTGGTTCTCGCGCACGCCTTCGACGTCGGTCAGGTCCTTGATGCGGGAGGTTGCGCCCCCGCGCCCGCCGATGTCGACCGAGGGATTGACGCGGGGCTCGGCGCCCTTGGCCGTCTCGGCGCGCGCGATCCGCTCCGCCCGCACGCCGCGGACCGCCACGCCCTCGGCCGGGTCCGCGGCCAGCGCCGGCGCGAGCGGCGTCAGCCCCATGGCAAGTGCGGCGAGGAGAGCGGTGAACGAACGGGCGGAACGGGGCATCGCGGCGGTGGACCCTGACGGGGGACGGTCTTCCTGCCGCTTGCCATGCGAGGACCATGCCGCCGTTGGAACGTCCTGAAGATCTTGGAGATCGCGGGGCGGCGGGGCCGGTGTCCTCCGGTTCGACCCGGCAAGAAGCAGCCTCCGCCCGGCAGTTTTTGCCGCCCGGTTAACCCCTGGTTAAGCATAATTCGTCACGGTCGCTCAGGGCCGGGCGAGATCCGGACGCTGAGGCGGGCGACGATGCGGGTCGATGGTCTGGGGCGGGCGACGGCGTCGCCGATGAGCGGTCAGCGGGCGCCGGCTGCGGGCGGCGCGTTCCGCCTGCCCGACGCCCAGGGCGGCGAAGCCGCGCGGGCGGCCGCGCCCCTTCGCGCCGCGCCCTCGCTCGACGCCCTCATCGCGCTCCAAGAGTTGATCGAGACGCCGACCGAGCGGCGCAGGAAGGCCGTGAAGCGCGGCCGAAGTCTGCTCGACTCGCTGGACGAGCTGAAGCTCGCCCTCCTCGACGGCCGCCTCGACGACCGGACGCTCGCCATGATGGCCACGCGGCTGGACGGCGGGCGAGAGCGCACCGGCGACCCGGACCTCGACGAGACGCTCGCCGCCATCGACCTGCGCGCGCAGGTCGAACTCGCCAAACGGCGGAGCTGAACGGCGCAGTTTGTGCATGATCCAATGTCAGGGTTTTTCCGTACTTTGGAAAACCTGTTTGATATCAGGTACTTCCCGGAAAATTCCGTGATTGTGGTCGGGTTGTCGGATGGCTATATTCCGCGCCATCGGGACCCTGCGAGCGGCAACGCCAGAGGCTGATCAATGAGCGTCGATTTGGCAACCGACTACCGGCCGTCCGAGGACGAGCCGTTCATGAACGACCGGCAGCGCGTTTACTTCCGGAACAAGCTGCTGGACTGGAAAGAAGAGATCCTGCGCGAGAGCCGCGAGACCCTCGAGCACCTGCAGGACGAGAACCAGAACCACCCCGACATCGTCGACCGCGCGTCGTCGGAGACCGATCGCGCGATCGAGCTTCGCGCGCGCGACCGCCAGCGCAAGCTGATCGCCAAGATCGACGCCGCGCTCGAGCGGATCGACGACCGTTCCTATGGCTATTGCGAGGAGACCGGCGAGCCGATCTCTCTCCGCCGTCTCGAAGCGCGCCCGATCGCGACGCTGTCGATCGAGGCCCAGGAGCGGCACGAGCGCCGGGAGAAGGTCTACCGCGACGACTGACCGGCAGCCGCCGGGGGGAACGTCAGAAAGGCTCCGGCGTCGCGCCGGAGCCTTTTTTCATGGGCGTCCGCAGCCGGCATGTCGCCAGGAGTTAACTCGGCGTTCACCATCCCGCACGGTTTTGCGCAACCGATATGCGGCGTCCGCGTTCGGATTACGGAAACATCCGAGATGGGGGTCGCATGAACGCCGAGCTGCCGCCACACGTCGTCGAAGAGCTCGCGGAACGGCTTTTCGCGCGCGATCATCCGATCCGCAGCTGGCGCCCGCGGGACGCCCTCGCCGCCTCCGCTGCGGTGCCGGATTGCGCGGCGTCGCCGATCGAACTCGATCTCTACCGTGCGTTCGCCGCGCATCGATCCATGATGCCGCAAGGAGACGGCGCGCCCGGCTCGGTGGCGCCCCGTCGTTCCCGGACGACGTCGTCCAGCGAAAACGGCTAAAACAACCTCCGATGAGTCGCGTCCTTCGACGCGGCGGTTCAGGGGCCAGCCGATGCTTGCGTCCGCACAGCCGCGCACCGGCGCGCAAATCCTCGTCGACGCGCTGCGCGCGAACGGGCTGACCACCGCCTTCGGGGTCCCTGGCGAAAGCTATCTCGCCGTGCTTGAGGCCATGCGGGCCACCGGCGCCTTCGACTTCATCACCTGCCGGCAGGAAGGCGGCGCCGCCATGATGGCGGACGCGGCCGGACGGCTCACGGGCAAACCCGGCGTCTGCTTCGTGACGCGGGGACCCGGAGCGACCAACGCCGCCAGCGGCCTACATGTCGCCATGCAGGACTCGACGCCGCTGTTGCTGTTCGTGGGCCAAGTCGAGCGCGGATTCCGCGGCCGCGAGGCGTTTCAGGAGCTCGACTACCGCGAGACCTTCGCCGGCCTCGCAAAATGGACGGTGGAGATCGACGACCCCGCCCGGATCCCCGAGCTGGTCGCCCGCGCGATCCGCGTCGCGACCCAAGGGCGTCCCGGGCCCGTTGTGATCGCGCTGCCGGAGGACATGCTGACGGAGACCGCCACGGTTACCGACGCGGCCGCCGTCGCGCCCGCCGAGACGTGGCCCGGCCTCGCGGACATGGCGCAACTCCAGAAGCTGCTTTGGGCGGCGAAGCGCCCGATCGCGCTGGTGGGCGGAGGGCGCTGGTCGGCCAAGGCGGTGCAGAGCCTTGCCCGCTTCGCGGAGCGCTTCAAGCTGCCGGTGTCCGTCACCTTCCGGCGACAGATGCTGTTTCCGGCCGATCACTCCTCCTATGCGGGCGAATTGGGGATTGGGCCGAATCCGGCCCTGCTCGCGCGGGTGATGGAGGCGGACCTTGTGCTGCTCATCGGCGGGCGCCTCGGCGAGATGCCGAGCCAGGGGTACACCGCGCTTGAGGTCCCCTCGCCTCGGCAAACGCTCGTGCATGTGCACGCTGACCCGCTGGAGCTCGGCCGCGTCTACCAGCCCGCCCTTGCGATCAACGCCTCGCCCAACGCCTTCGCCGCGGCGCTCGAAGGCGTCCAGCCGCCGAACCGCATCGCCTGGGAGGACGACACGCCGCGGGCCCACGCCGACTACCTCGCGTGGTCGGAGGCGGCCGCCGCACATCCCGGCGCCGTCCAGATGAACGAGGTGGTGCAGGCGCTGCGATCCCTGCCGGCGGACGCGGTGATCTGCAACGGCGCAGGCAACTACGCCACCTGGGTGCACCGCTTCCACCGGTTCCGCGCCTTCGGCTCCCAGGCGGCGCCGACGTCCGGTTCGATGGGCTACGGCGTACCGGGGGCCATCGCGGCGAAGCGTCTCTTCCCCGAGCGGGAAGTCGTCGCCTTCGCAGGCGACGGCTGTTTTCTGATGACAGGCCAGGAGCTTGCGACCGCGGCCCAATACGGGCTGGCGATCGTCGTGGTGGTCGTCGACAACGGCCAGTACGGCACGATCCGCATGCATCAGGAGCGCGAGTACCCCGGCATGCCGTTCGGCACGGCGCTGGAGAATCCCGACTTCGCGGCCCTCGCCCGGGCTTACGGGGCGGCCGGCTTCACCGTCTCCGAGCGCGGCGCCTTCGCCGCGGCCTTCGCCGCGGCGCGGACCGCCGGCCGGCCGGCCTTGATCCACGTGAAGCTCGACCCCGAGGCGATCTCGCCGACCACCACGCTCAGCGCCATCCGGGCGAAGGCGCTGGCGGCGCGGGGATGACCCGAGCGGTCATCCCGCCTCGGCGAGCAGACCCCGTGCGACCGTCTCGTCCGTGACGAGGTGGCGGAACACGCCGCCCCGGAGGGCGGCCAGCACGGACTCGATCTTTGAGCGGCCGGCGGCGATCCCCACGGTGTTCAGCCCGCGGAAGGTCTCGCCGGACACGCCCACCCGGCGGCGGTTGACGTCGCAGTCCACGAAGCGCCCGTCCCGGTCGAAGAACAGGCCGGCGAAGGAGCCGACCGCGCCGTTCGCCCGGCAGTCCTCCAGCTCGTCGATCGTCACGAGCTTCTGCGCCACAAGGAAGGAGCTCGGCGTCGCTTCGGTGACGCCGCTCATGGCGAGGTCGGCGGAGCGGGCGAGGTCGAGCGACGTCCGCACCGTGCGCTGCGCCATCAGCACCTCGCGGTCCGCCATGGTGTCGGCGAGATAGGGAGCCGGAATGAAGTAGCCTTCCCCGCCGGTGCGCTCGGCGATGCGGTGGACGACCTCGTAGGGGTTGGACGCCGCCTTGCGGGTCAGGGATCCCATCACCGACACGAAGCGCGCGCGCGGCGCCCGGGCGCCGCGGTAGGCATGGGCGACGGCGGCCATGGTCGTGCCCCAGGACAGCGCGAACACGCCGTCCGGCTTCTGCGCCACGCCCCGCGCCAGCGTCTCGGCGGCGGCGATGGCGACGAAGCGCTTGTCGATCTCGGACTCCCCGCCCTCCCCCGCGGCCGGAACGACCCGGCACGAATCGAGCTTGTAGGCGTGGCACATCCGGTTCTCGAGCTCGATGAGCTCGATCGAGGGATGGACGATGCGCACGTCCACCACACCCTCGCTGCGGGCGGCGGCGATCAGCCGGTTGACCTTCACGCGCGAAAGCCCCAGCCGGTCGGCGATCTCGCTCTGGTTCATCTCCCCGACGAAGTACAGCCAAGCCGCACGGACCATCGCTTCGGTCTCGGCCGCACGCGCGCTCGGCGCGTCGTCCACGACCTCGAAGTCGGTAGGCGTTTCCATCGTCGCGAGGGGCTCCCCAGGGCGGCGGCGCTTCTGTCGGCGCCGGAGCGTCAAGATGACGAGACGCGCCCCTCCCCGCAAGCTGCGGCGTGATCGACCAAAGCCTGACGCGCGCGAACTATTCGGCGGCTACGAGAGCGAGCGCGGACAGGAAGCCGGTCAGATCGTCCGTCACGTGGTCCACGTGCGGGCCGCCGCGGTCGTCGTCCGCCGCCGTCAGCCGCTCCCCGAGGTCCGGCTCTCCCGCCTTGGGGGTGACCAGCACCGTCCGCATGCCGAGCGCATGCGGCGCGACGAGGTTCTTGGACAGGTCCTCGAACATCGCCGCCCGGGTGGGCTCCACGCCGTGCAGGTCCAGGAACGTCTGATAGGCGGACTGGTCCGGCTTCGGCACGAAGCTCGCTGCGGCGATGTCGAACACGTCGTCGAACAGCTCGAGCAGGCCGAGTTTGGCCGCGACGTTCTCGGCGTGGCGCCGCGAGCCGTTGGTCAGGACGAAGCGCCGGCCGGGAAGCCGCGCGATCGCGGCCGCAAGGTCGGGCGCCGGCGTCAGCACCGAATGGTCGATGTCGTGCACGAAGGCCAGGAAGGCGTGCGGATCGAGCGCGTCCTCCGTCATCAGGCCGCGCAGCGTCGTGCCGTAGGTGCGGTAGTAGTATTTCTGAAGCGCGCGCGCCGACAGGCCATCGATGCCGTAGCGGCCGGCGATGAAGGCGGTCATCTTAGCGTCGATCAGCGAAAACAGCCCTGCGGAGGCGGGGTAGAGCGTGTTGTCGAGATCGAACACCCAGGTGTCGACGTGGTCGAAGCCCTTGGCTTCGGCGACGACCGCATGCGCCGCGAGGCGGCCTAAAGCGGCGGGATCGGGCAGGTCGTTCATGCGAGCGAGCGCGTCATTCAGGGGACGTCCATGATGAGATCGAGCGCGCAGCATGGCGCTCGTTTATGAACGATTTTACGTGGGCCCGGCTCGCGGCTTTTCCAAGGCTGCGCCGCGCCGGCGCTCAACCGAAGGTCGCGAACGCCACGCCAAGCGCGTAGGCCACGGGCGAGGCCTCGCTGAAGACTGCAAGAACGGCGAACGACAGCGCGATCCAAAGGATCGCGAGCAGCCGGGGGCCCTGCTGCACATAGACCGCGGCGACAAGAAGGTTGACCACCGCCAAGAGATGCACCGGGACGCCGGTCCAGAGCGTCGGCGCCAGGAAGATCGCCACTCCGGTGAGGCCCACGGCCATGGCGAACTCGGCCGCGGAGCGTCGCTTGGGGGCGCCCGGCGCGGGCTTCGGCTCCGCCTTCTTCTTCTGCGCCTTGCGGAAATCGACGACGTTGCTCACCGCGTGATCAGCGTGCCGGCGCCGCCTGGCGTCAGAAGCTCCATGAGCACGGCGTGCGGGGTCTTGCCGTCGAGGATGACGACGCCCTCGACGCCACGCTCGACGGCGTAGATGCAGGTCTCGACCTTAGGGATCATGCCGCCTGACACGGTGCCGTCGGCGATCAGCCGGCGGGCTTCCTCGACCGACAGCTGCTGGATCAGATTCTTATCGCGGTCGAGCACTCCCGGAACGTCGGTCAGCATCAGGAGGCGCTTGGCGCCGACGGCCCCCGCGATCGCGCCGGCGAAGGTGTCGGCGTTGACGTTGTAGGTCTCACGGCCGTCGGCCGAGCCCGCAACCGGGGCGACGACCGGGATGAAGTCCGAGGTGATCGCCCAGTCGAGCACGGTGCGGTCGACCTCGGCCGGCTCGCCGACGAAGCCGAAGTCGACGACCTCCTCCTGGCCGGTCTCCGGGTTGATCAGGCTGCGGCTGACCTTGCGGGCGAACACCATTCCCCCGTCCTTGCCCGACAGCCCGATGGCGCGCCCGCCTTCGGCGTTGATCGAGGCCACGATGTTCTTGTTGATTGCGCCGGCGAGGATCATCTCCACGATCTCGACCGTCGCCTGGTCGGTGACGCGCAGCCCGGCCTTAAACTCGCTCTTGATGCCGAGCCGGTCGAGCATGCGCCCGATCTGCGGTCCGCCGCCGTGCACCACCACAGGATTGATGCCGACCTCTTTCAGGATCGCGACGTCCTGCGCGAACCAGCGAGCGGCGTCGGAGTCGCCCATCGCGTTGCCCCCGTACTTCACGACCACCGTCGCCGCGTCGTAGCGCTGCATATAGGGGAGCGCCTCGACCAGGATCCGGGCGGTGTCGTGGGGAGCGTTCGGGGCGGTCATGATGCGTTGCGTCCTCGCGGTCCGAAGATGGCGTTCGGCCCGCGCCTTCTAGACGCTTCGGCGTGTCGGCTCAATGACGCATGCGCGCGGACGCATGCGCGCGCGGCGACGGGACGACCGCCCCCTTGCGCGCCTACGACGCGGCGGGCTGCGCGAAGCCGGGTGACGGCGGAATGACGGCGCGGGCGGCCGCGTGCCTCCCCCAAGGCTGAGCCTGCGCCTCGGCCACGACAGCGCGGAGCTGCGCTCCCAGGCGGTTCGCGTACCAAGCTTCGAACGCATCGCCGGGCATCGGCCGGCCGAACAGGTAGCCCTGCCCGAACGTGCACCCGCCCGCGGTCACGAACGCGCGTTGCTCCTCGGTCTCCACGCCTTCCGCCACCGTCTCGACGTCCAGGTTCCGGGCGAGGCCCAGCACCGCCTCCACCACGACCCGGGCGCCCGGCGTCACCAGGGCGTCGCGGACGAAGCTGCGGTCGATCTTCAGCACGTCGAACGGCAGTTGGGTCAGCGCGGCGAAGTTCGAATAGCCGGTGCCGAAGTCGTCGATCGCGATCCGCACCCCTGCGCTCCTGAGCGGCGCCAGCTCCCGGGCGGCGTGGGACGGATCGGCCATGGCTGCGCTTTCGGTGATCTCGAGCTCGATACGGCTGGGATCGGCGCCCGCCTCCCGGATGATCTGGAGAGCCGCCTCCGAAAACCTCGGATTGCGGAACTGCAGCGGCGACACATTGACCGCGACGCGGATCGGGATCCCCATGCTCGCCCACGCCGCCGCCTGCCGGCTGGCCTGGGCCAGCACGAAGCGGCCGAGCGGCTCGACCAGACCGGTCTCCTCCGCCACGGGCACGAACTCGCCGGGCGCGATCAGGCCGCGCAGAGGATGGCGCCACCGCACCAAGGCCTCGGCCCCGATCACGCGGCCGCCGCCAAGCGCGAGCTGCGGCTGGTAATGCACTTCGAGCTCGTCCTCCGCCAGCGCCCGCCGCAGCTCCTGCTCGATCCGGAGGCGTGAGTACGCGCGGTCGTTCAGCTCCGCGCCCGCGATCCGGACGGCGGGGCCGCGCGCGAGCCGGGCCGCGGCGAGCGCCGCGCCGGCCGAACGCATCAAGGCTTCGGCGCGGTCGCCGTGCTGGGGCGCGAAGGCGACGCCGATCGCGGGCGACAGCCCGATCCGATGCTCGTCGAGCCGCAGCGGCCCCTCGAACGCCGCGAGCGTCAGCCTGGCGAGCTCCTCCGCGGCGGCTTCGCCGGCGCCATGGGCGAGCAGGGCGAACTGCGCTTCCCCGATGCGGGCGACGGAGACTGCAAGATCGTCGCCGAGCGCATGGATTGCGCGGGCGCGGCGGGTCCACTCGGCTGCGGCCTCCCGCACGCGGTCGGCGGCGCCATGGACGGCCGCATCGGCGCCGGCCGGTCCGAGGCCGGTCGTGACCCGCTCGAGGCCGCCCACTTCGATCTTAAGCAGCGCGACGCCCTGCCCCACCTGCAGCGCCTCGGACAGCCGACGGTTGAGCCCGTCGCGGTTCATCAGGCGCGTGAGCGGATCGTCGAACGCGGCGCGCCGGAGCGCGGCCGCATTGCGGAACATCTCGCGCGTCATGGTCGAATGCGCTCGGGCGAGATCGCCGATCTCGTCGCGGCGGAGCGCCGCGCGGTCGACCTCGAGGCTTGCGCCGTCGACGCGGCTGATCGCCTGGGCCAGACCGCGCAGCGGGCTGAGCGTGCGTCGAACGACGAGCGCGAAGGCGGGAAGGCCGACGAGGAGCACGGCAAGCGCCGCGATCAGTCCGCGGGACGCGGCGGACGCGGCCGAGGCGTCGGCGGCCGCCAGCGACACGCCGACGCGGAGGGTCGCCTCTCCCCCGCCGCTGAGCGCCACAGTCTTGGCGGCGTGGGCCGCGCCATCGGCCAGGGTGATCGCCGCAGGCCCGTCGCCGCTGGTTTCGGCCAAGACGTCGCGAGCCACCGCGGGCGGCTGCGCGGCAGGCGCCAGGGCGACGACGACGTCGCCTCCGCGCGCGTCGAGCGTGACGTAGAGGGCCTGCGGCCGGGCGGAGAGCGCTTTCAGGACGTCGTGGACCTCATCCCCGCGGCCGAGCGCCTCGGCGGCGGCCTGCACGTCGCCGGCGAGCTCCGCGACCATCCGATCTGCGGCGTCGCGACGGCTTTCGAACGCTGTGAAGGCCACCACGGCTCCGGCGAGCGCGACGAGGAGCAGCCCCGTCAGCGCCGTGAGCCGCGCAGCCAAGCCGTTTCGCCATCCGCCGCGTTGCGCGTCGCCCGTCTTGACCACCGGATTTCCTCATGCGGCTGCGCCGAAGACATGGCCTAGCGCAAACAGAGTGAATCCTTGGTTAGCCAGATGTCCCGGAACGAGACTGTTTGCGCTTCACCTCGCGGTAAGGCGCAGGCGCCTAGGATCATGAGCGCGGGACGAGCCTCGCGCCTGAAGGACAGGGCATGACCGTTCTTGTGACCGGAGGAGCCGGGTACATCGGCTCCCACATGGTGCTGGCGCTGCGCGATCGGGGCGAGCCCGTGGTGGTGCTGGACGACCTTTCCACGGGGGCCCGGCACGCCGTGCCGGCCGAGGTGCCGCTGGTCGTCGGCGACGTCGGCGACGAGGCGCTGGTGCTTCGGACGCTCGCCAAGCACCGGATCGACGCCGTCGCGCATTTCGCGGCGAAGATCGTCGTGCCGGACTCGGTCCGCGATCCCCTCGGGACCTACGGCGCGAACACCGAAAAGACGCGCCGGCTGCTGAGCGCGATGGTCGTCGGCGGCGTCAGCCGCTTCATCTTCTCATCGACCGCGGCGGTCTACGGCCTCCTGCCCCCGACGCCGACGCGGGAGGACGCTCCGCTCGTTCCCGCGTCGCCCTATGGCGCGTCGAAGATGATGTCGGAAAGAATTCTCCAGGACGCCGCGGCGGCGCATGGGCTGCGCTACGTCGTCCTGCGATACTTCAACGTAGCCGGGGCCGACCCGCAGATGCGCACGGGGCAGCGCGCGCCGGGAGCCACCAACCTGATCACCCTCGCCGTCCGCGCGGCCCTCGGCGTGACGGACGGCCTCGACATCCTCGGCGTCGACCTTCCGACGCCCGACGGAACCGGCGTGCGCGACTACATCCACGTCTCGGATCTCGCCGACGCGCATGTGGCGGCTTTGGACCACCTTCGGAACGACGGCGGCAGCCTGACGCTGAACTGCGGCTACGGCGGCGGTTTTTCGGTCCGCGAGGTGATCGCGGCCGTGAAACGCGTGAGCGGACGAGACTTCCCGGTACGCGAAAAGGCCCGCCGAGAGGGCGACCCCTTCGTCTCGGTCGCGGACGCCCGGCGCATTCGCCAGACGCTCCACTGGACGCCGCGGCATGACGACCTGGACACGATCGTCGCGCATGCTTTCGGCTGGGAGCGTCTGCATGGCCCCTTTAGCGCCGACGCCGCGGCGAGAGGACGCCGCCGGGCATCGTAGCGCCGCGTTCCAGGTCGAACGCCAAAACGAAAACGGCCGGGTCAAACCCGGCCGTTCGTCATTCCGATCGTCGTTCAGCTCTCAGAAGACCGCCAGGTACTTCAGCAGCGAAATGATGCCGATGATGATCACGATGATCCGGATGATCTGCTTCGCCCGACCGTCGATCGGCAGCATTCCGACGAGATAAAGCACCAGGAAGATCACCAGGACGGTGATCAGAATGCCGATCAAGGGAGTCATGTTTCGCAGTCCTTTCCGGGTAAGCCACGCAGGCGACGCGGCGAAGCGTCGGCCCGCTTCGGGTTTTCGCGCCGTCGTGCTGTGAAAACGCACGATGGTGTGACTGGTTCCGGAATCATGTCCTCAAGACGGCGAAAAAAAGCGCCGGGCGTGGAGCCCGGCGCTTCGGCAGTCCCAGCGTGAGCGATCCGGCTCAGAGGCCGAAGGGCTCCTGCGTGTTGGTGCGGACCTGCGCCGCATGCAGCTCGTCGAAGAAGGCGGAGATCTCCAGACGGATGCGAGCGAAGATCCGGCCGAAGAACGAGCCGGCGTCGATCGAGGCGGACGAGGCGGATGCGAGGGTGGACGTGGACATGGTGAGGTCCTTTCGGAGATGGGCGTGAAGCGCGGCGCTTCGTTGACGCTGATTTGGCATGTGGCATGCCAGACTTCTACGCCTTTCGTCGCACACCAGTCCTGCGTCCAATGCATCCCGAGTTAAGAGTTTCTACGAAGCTATGCGCCCGCCGCTTCGGTGAGCCGGTCGAGATGCGCGCGGATGTGGGCCGCCTCCGCGGCGGTGCCCGCGAGGGCGATGGCGCGGCCGAAGGCCTCGCGCGCGTCCGCCGTCCGTCCCAGGCGCATCAGCAGCCCGCCCCTCAACCCATGGAAATGGAAGTAGCCGTCGAGCCTCGCGGCGAGCGGCTCGATCATCGCAAGCGCCTGCTCGGCGCCGGCGACCTTCCAGGTCGCCACAGCCCGGTTCAACGTGACGACCGGCGAGGGCTGCATGATCTCGAGCGTCGCGTACAGCGCGTCGATGCCGCTCCAGTCCGTCTGCTCAGGCCGAGCGGCGCGGGCGTGCAGACCGGCGATCGCCGCCTGCACCTGATAAGGGCCCGGCCGGCGATGGCGGATCGCCTTGTCGATCAGCGCTAGCCCCTCGGCGATCATCGGGCGGTTCCAGCGGCTGCGGTCCTGGTCCTCGAGCAGCACCACCGCGCCGTCCGCATCGAACCGGCTCGCCGCGCGGGCGTGCTGCAGCAGCATGAGCGCCGTAAGCCCCATGATCTCGGGCTCGGTCGGAAACAGCCGGAGCAGGATCCGCGTCAGCCGGATCGCTTCGTCGGCGAGCTTCGCGCGCTCGTCCGCCTCCGTTCCCTGGGCCGAGTAGCCTTCGTTGAAGACGAGGTAGAGCATGGCGGCGACCGCCGCGAGGCGCTCCGCCCGCTCCACCGCGCCGGGGACTTCAAACGGCACGCCGGCGCGGGCGATCTTCGCCTTGGCGCGGGTGATCCGCTGCTCCATCGCGCTCTCGCCCACGAGGAAGGCGCGGGCGATCTGCCGGACCGAGAGCCCGGAGACGATCCGCAGCGCGAGCGCGATCTGCTGCGTCGACGGCAGGTCGGGATGGCAGCAGACGAACAGCAGCCGCAGGACGTCGTCGCGGTAGTTCGCGCCGTCGATCCGCTCCGCCGCAGCCGCTTCGGCGTCCTCGCGGTCCGACAGCGCGTCCTCGTCCGAAAGCTCCTGCTCCCGGGAGCGCTTGCGCACGGCGTCGACCGCGACGTTTCGGCCGACGAAGATCAGCCACGCCGCGGGATCGCGCGGCGGCCCGTTGTCCGGCCAATGCTTCAAGGCCTTGAGGCAGGCCTCCTGGAAGGCCTCTTCCGCGAGGTCGAGATCGCGAAACCGTCGGAGCAGCGCCGCGACCGCCTGCGGACGGGCGGCGGCGAGCGCCGCGCCGATCCAGTCGCCGGAGGCCATGGCGCCGCCGCTCATCCGCCCGCGGGCTCCGCGCGTCCCGGCAGGAACAGGCCGATCGGCCTGAGCTCGTAGGCGCCGCCGGGGTTGGCCTTAGCCAGCGCCTTCGCGGTGTCGAGCGCTTCGTCGAGATCGGCGCAGTCGACGACATAGAAGCCGAGCAATTGCTCCTTTGTCTCCGCGAAGGGGCCGTCGATCACCAACGGCGGATCCTGGTCCTTGCGCAGAGTGGTCGCCGCGGTCGTCGGCAGCAGCCGCGCCGCGGGCCCCAGCCGGCCTTTCGCCTTCAGGTCGTCGTGCACGACCGCAAGCCTCGCCATGACGGCGTCGTCTTCTTCCTGCGACCAGGCGCACACCACGTCTTCGCGGTGGTAGCAAAGGATGGCGTACAGCATCGGCGTCCTCCGTCGTCTGCAAGGACGGACGACTATGCCTCGGCCCGACACGCGTGGCGACCAACCGCCGATCAATCCCGGCGCGTCGCCCCTCAGCCTCGCAGCGAAGCCGCGGTGGGACACATCGGCTCTGGCCTGGGCGGCGCTCGCCTATGTCTCGCTGTTCAGCACGCGGATCGGCTTCGTGTTCGTGCACCGCGGACTGGTCCAAGGCGGGATCGCGGCGCTGGGCCAGCTTCAGCTGCTGCAACCCTTCGTGGAGCTTGCGCTCGCCGGCGGCTTGCTGGGCGAGCCGGTGAGCCCCGCGATGGTCGCGGTCACGCTCGGCGTGGTCGGCTGCGTCGCCGGAGCGCGACGCTTCGCCGGCAAAACCGGGAGCGCCCTGGCTTCCGCGCCGCGATCGTCCTGATCCGTCCGGGAGCGTGGCCCTCCGGCCACGCCGCGCCGTCAACCTCCGTCTGATGCGTACTTTCCTGTATTTCGCAAAGCGCGCGCACACGACAATCGTTCGACAACTTACCTCCGTCTCGAAGGACGCGCCGCGCCTTGGCCGAAACCCAGTTTCCCCTCCCCACCGACGATCTCTTCGACGATCAGTGGCATCTTCATGCGCCGAATGAAGGCTACGATCTGAACGTCCTCGGCGCGTGGAGCGACTACACCGGCGCCGGCGTCGCCGTTTGGGTGTTCGACGATGGTTTCGACACACAGCACTGCGATCTCAAGCCGAACTATGATCGGACGCTGGACTACGATTATCTTCAGCGCGACGGAGACGCCTCGCCCGGCTACGCCGAGGATGCGCACGGCACCGCCGTGATGGGATTGATCGGCGCTGCGCGCAACGGATCGGGCGCAGTCGGCGTCGCCTACGACGCGACCCTCGTCGGGCTCCGAGGCTATTCGGATTCGCCGTCGAGTTCCGACACCATCTACGACTACGTCGCCAATCTCTCCAAAGGGCTCGCCGACGCCGCTTCGAAGGGCGCGGACGTGCTGAACATCAGCAACGGTTACGCCGCGTACTTCGACATCAAGGACGCGGCCGGCAACCGCTTTGGCGACGCGATCGTCGCAGCGGCCGCCCGTGCCGTGGAAACCGGCCGCGACGGCCTCGGCCTGAACATCGTCAAGGCCGCCGGGAATTACGGCGACCTTCTATTCAACACCGGCATGACCGCGGTCGAAAACGATCCCCACATGATCGTCGTGGGGGCGGTCGAGCGGAGCGGCGACGTGTCGTCCTACACGACCCGGGGCGCGAATCTGCTCGTGTCGGCCTTCGGAACCTGGGGCGAGGTCGTCACCACCGACCGAACGGGGGCCGCCGGGTACGGCAGCTCCGACTCCTTTTCCGCCTTCGCCGGCACCTCCGCCGCCGCGCCGATGGTCAGCGGCGTCGTCGCGCTGATGCTGGAGGCGAACCCGCTGCTCGGCTGGCGGGACGTGCAGGACATCCTGGCCTACTCCGCGCGACATGTCGGCGGCGCGGTGGGCGGCGCGATGATGGGAGCCGAAACCTCCCGTTGGACGCAGAACGGAGGCTCCCACTGGAACGGCGGCGGGCTGCACCATTCGAACGATTATGGCTTCGGCCTCGTGGACGCGACGGCCGCCGCGCGTCTGGCCGAGCACTGGACGACGGCCGCCGCTGCGGAGACGTCGGCGAACGACACGGTCCTGGATCAGGCGGTGCGCTCGAACGCTTGGATCAACCTGACCGGCGGCGCCAACACGACGGTTTCGACCAGCATCAACGCGGACCTAACGATCGACTACTCCCAGGTGACGCTTTCCTTCGATCGCTACGCCTTGGCGAACGCCCAGAACCTGCGCGTCACGCTGGTCTCGCCCGACGGCGTCCGCAGCGTTCTGCATTCCGGCGCCCTCGATCCCGCCTACCTCCCGCCCGAATGGACGTTCACGACCCAGGCGTTCCGTGGGGACGAGGTTCAGGGCTCCTGGAAAGTCGTGATCCAGAACGCGGGCTCCGCCACCACCTATTTCGCGGTGACGGACGTCGACATCCGTCACGTCGGCGCGACCGGCGCGACGGAGAGTTTCCGTGACACCTATGTCTTCACCGACGAACTCAGCGACTTCGTGACCACCGCGGGTCGCTCGCTGGTCGACAAGGACGGCGGGATCGACACCCTGAACGCCGCTGCGGTGACCTCGAACTCGACGCTTGACCTCACCTTCGGCGGCCGCTCGACGATCGATGGGGTGGTGGTCGTCACGAAAGCGGACATCGAGAACGCCATCGGCGGCGACGGCGACGACACGCTGATCGGCAACGCGCTCGACAATGTGCTGATCGGCGGCCGGGGCGACGACGTCTATGTGGTCGACAGCGCGCGGGATCAGGTGCGGGAAAAGGCCGGTGAGGGCGTCGATCTCGTGCGCGCTTCGGTGAGCCTGCGCCTCGGCGAGCACGTCGAGGATCTGACGCTCACCGGCGCCGGCGCGCTCGTGGGCTACGGCAACGACGCGGCGAATGCTCTGACGGGCAACGAGGGGGCGAACCGTCTCGAGGGCCTAGGCGGGAACGACACGCTGGACGGGGGCGGCGGAAAGGACCTGCTGATCGGCGGTGCCGGGGACGACGTCTATCTCCTTGCCGAGGCGGGCGACGTCGTTCGGGAAGCGGTCGGCGGCGGAACGGATTTGGTTGTGGCCTCGGTGTCCGCGACGCTCGGGGCGAACGTCGAAAACCTGACGCTTGTCGGATCCGGCGCCCTCGCCGGCGTCGGCAACGAGGTCGCGAACGTCCTGACCGGCGGCGACGGCGCGAACCGTCTCGACGGGCGGGGCGGCGCGGACGTCATGGCCGGCGGGCGGGGCGATGACGTCTACGTCGTCGATAGCGCGCTCGACCAGGTGCGGGAGACCGCCGGCGCAGGCGTCGACACGATCCAGACCTCGGTGTCGCTGACGCTCGCCGCCAACGTCGAGAACCTTGTGATCACCGGAACGGAGGGCCTGGCCGGGACCGGCAACGCCCTCGCGAACACGCTCATCGGCAACGCCGCGGCGAACCGGCTCGACGGCGGCGCGGGCGCTGACATCATATCGGGAGGCTTAGGCGACGACGTCTATGTCGTCGACAACACCCTGGATCAGGTGAGGGAGTCCGCCGGCGCCGGCTTCGACACGGTCGAGACGTCGCGCTCGATCACGCTCGCCGCCAACGTCGAGATGCTGGTCTTCACGGGCTCGGCGAACCTGTCGGGCGTCGGGAATGCGGTGGGCAACGTCATCGTGGGCAACGCCGGCGCGAATCTGATCGAGGGCCGCGGCGGGTCGGACACGCTGACCGGCGGAAGCGGCGCGGACATCTTCCTGTTCTCCGACCGACCGAACGGCGTATCGATCGACCTCGTGACCGACTTCGACGTCATTGCGGACACCCTGCGCCTCGACGATGCGGCGTTCGCCGGTCTCGCGCTGGGGCGGCTCGCGACCGCGGCCTTCGCGCTCGGGACCGAGGCCGCCGACGCCGTGGACCGCATCCTGTACGATCCGACTGCAGGCGGGCTGTACTTCGACCGCGACGGCAGCGCCGCGACCTACGCGGCCGTCCAGTTCGCCACGCTCAGCTCCGGCCTCGACCTAACTTGGCGGGACATCGTGGTGGTGTGAACCGTCGCGCCGCCGCCTTCCGCACGATCAGACGCGAAGCGCATCTTGTGCCGGTGCGCCGCCCCGTGTAAGGAGCGCGGATCGACGCTCGCCGATACGCGGAGAGGTGCCAGAGTGGTCGATTGGGACGGTCTCGAAAACCGTTGTGCGGGCAACCGTACCGTGGGTTCGAATCCCACCCTCTCCGCCACGTACCCGCAGCGCTGAAGTAAGACGTCATCGGGCGGGCGCGCATGGCGCGGATGGCGCCCGCGAGGGGGTCTTGCCGGGCGGTTCTCGGGTTCTGACGCGAATGGCGTCGATCTGTTGCCCCGAGGCGCTTGGCGAAGGTTGGCTCGGCGAGAGCTCTCAGCTTGACGGAGAGCCGCCGCGGTTCTCAGGCCGAACCATGGACAAGCGGGCCTTTAGCCCCAGGCTCAAGGCCCGGGGCGGCAACGGTCAGAAAGTCGTCCCAGCCGCCGTCGCGAAGGCGTCGGCGATCGGGCCGAGCGTCAGGGCCGGGAAGTAGGTGAGCCCGCCCACGATCACGATCACGCCCACCAGCAGCCCGACGAACAGGGGCCCATGGGTCGGGAAGGTGCCCGCCGAGACCGGGACGACCGGCTTGCGGGCGAGCGAGCCTGCGACTGCGAGCATCGGCACGATCAGCGCGAAACGCCCGATCATCATCCCCGCGGCGAGCAGGATGTTCCAGAACGGCGCGTTGGCGGTGAGGCCCGAGAAGGCCGAGCCGTTGTTGGCCGCGGCGGAGGTCGTCGCGTAGAGCATCTCCGAGAAGCCGTGCGGGCCGCTCTCCTGCAGCCCCGCGAGGCCGAGCGGGCTGACGGCCGCGACCGCGAGCCCGATCAGCGTCGCCGCCGGCGAGCAGAGCAGCGCCAGCATGGTGAGCTTCACCTCCCGGGATTCGATCTTCTTGCCGACGTACTCCGGCGTCCGCCCAACCATGAGCCCGGCGACGAACACCGCAACCACGGCGAAAAGCAGAACGCCGTAGAGCCCGGCGCCGACGCCGCCGACGATCACCTCGCCCAGCTGCATGTTGATCATCGGGATCAGCCCGCCGATCGCCGAGAAACTGTCGTGCATGGCGTTGACCGCGCCGCAGGAGGCCGCCGTCGTCACCACCGCGAACAGCGCCGAGAGCGCGAGCCCGAAGCGGACCTCCTTGCCCTCCATGTTGCCGCCGGCGGCGTCGAGACCCAACGCCGCGTGGATCGGATTGGCGCCCGCTTCCGCCCAATAGACGAGCGCGACGCCGACGAGGAACAGCGCGCCCATCGCGCCGAAGATCGCCCAGCCCTGGCGCTCGTCCCCCACCATGCGGCCGAAGACGTTGGTCAGGGCGGCCCCGATCGCGAAGATCGAGATCATCTGGATGAGGTTGGCGAGCGCCGAGGGGTTTTCGAAGGGATGGGCGGAGTTGGCGTTGAAGAAGCCGCCGCCGTTGGTGCCGAGCATCTTGATCGCGAGTTGGCTTGCGACCGGTCCGAGCGCGATCGTCTGGTCGGCGCCCTCGAGCGTCTTGGCGTTGACGTAAGGCTCGAGCGTCTGAGGGACGCCGAGCGTGACATAGACCAGCGCGAGCAGAACGCAGGCCGGCAGCAGGACGTAGAGAACCGACCGCGTGAGGTCGGCCCAGAAGTTGCCGAGGCCAGCGGCGGACCGACGCGCGAAGCCCCGCACGAGCGCAACGGCGACCGCCATGCCGGTCGCCGCCGAAACGAAGTTCTGCACGGTCAGCGCCCACATCTGGGAGCCGTAGGACAGCGTCGCCTCGCCGCCATAAGACTGCCAGTTCGTGTTGGTCACGAACGAGATCGCTGTGTTCAACGCGAGGTCGGGGGCTGCGCCGGGAAACCCTTGCGGGTTGAGCGGCAAGACGCCCTGAAGCCGCAGGAGCCCATAGACCGCGACAAAGCCGGCGAGGTTGAAGGCGAGCATCGCGAGCGCATAGGACGTCCAGCCTTGTTCGGCCTCGGGCCGGACGCCCGCAAGGCGGTAGAGGGCGCGCTCCACCGGCGCGAGGACCGGGTGGAGAAACGTGCGTTCATCGGAGTAGAGCCGGGTCAAAAAGCCGCCGAGGGGGCGCGTAAGCGCAAGCACGAGCGCGCAGAACACCGCGATCTGCAGCCATCCGTTGAGGGTCATGAATGTCGTCCGGAAAAGAAGAGCGCTCAGAACCGCTCGGGCCGCAACAGCGCTGCGACGAAAACGGCGGCCGAGGCGAGCGCGGCGGCGCCGCCGAGAGCGGCGTCCAGGAGGGGGAGACCGAGCAGGGTCATGCGCGCGCCATCCGCTCACACGCGACGGCACAGGCCGCAAGGGCTCGGACGGGGCCGGAGCCGGCCGCCAGCATCAGGATGTTCGCCATGTTCCAAAGCTCCGCGGCGACTGTCGCCGCGTGACGACCATGAAGCCGGAGCGCGTTGGGAGTTGAGAGGGCGCGCCGCCGCTGCGCGTTAAAGCGGCGTTGGGACGCCAGGCTTCGGCATGAGACCGCCTCGCAAAGCGCCGCGAGCGGGCGCCTCGGCCGCTGCCGCGAAAGCCGGCTACCCCGCGGTCTGATCGGCGCTTTCGAACGAAGGCCGCAGACCGGCGTGATCCGTGGCCGACCTCGGCTCTCGAACGGCCGCGACCGCGCGCTTGGCGGCCGGCGCGGGCAGATCGAGGCGAACGAGCAGTCCGCGCGGCTTTCCGTCCAGCAGCGTCATCGCTCCCCCGTGGCCGCTGACGACCTCCTGGACGATCGACAGTCCGAGGCCGAACCCGCTCTGCGCGTTCGACGCGCGACTGGCGTCGCCCTTGAAGAACGGCTCGACGACCTTCGCCCGCAACTCAGCCGGGATGCCCGGGCCGTCGTCCGCCACCTCGATGCGGACGCCGCCCTCGGCCATGGGCTCGAGGCGCACCGTGACGACCTCGCCGAACTTGACGCCGTTGTCGACGAGGTTGGTCACGGCGCGTATCAGGACTTGCGGCTTGCAGTCGAAAGCCAGTTTGTTTGGCCCGGCGTAAGTCACCGGCAGATCGGCGTTCGCGAAATCATGGCAGACCGTCTGGAGCAGGCTCGGCAAGTCGACGCGCTGCGTCGTCTCCGTGGCCACATCCCTGTGCAGGTAGGTCAGCGTCTCCTGGATCATCGCGTCGATCCGGCTGATGTCGGTCAGCATCGCGTCCCGCAGGCTCGCATCGGTCGATCGTTCGGCGCGCATGCGAAGGCGGGTCAGCGGCGTCCTGAGATCATGGCTGATCGCCCGCACCATGCGTGTGCGGCCGTCGATCATCTCCCGGATGCGGGCGCGCATGTCGTTGAGCGAACGCGCCAGCGCCCTGATTTCGCGCGGGCCTCCCTCCTCGAACGGCCGCTCGGGGCCCTCGTCGGGTTTGAGGGCCAGCGCTTCACGGGCGAAGTTCGTAAGCGGCGCGATGATCACGGCTCCCGCGTAAAGGGACACGAGCAGCATCGGCAGGACGACCACAAGCACTTTCGGAAGGAACAGCAGGCGCTCGGGGTGAAGCCACGGGAGCGACGGCCGGACCGCCGGCGCGAACGCCAGGACGTCGCCGTGCGCGAGAGGCACGACGATGACGTCCGCCGTCCCCCCCGCCGTGGTCCGCCGCCGAACTTCGGCGCCGAGGGACGAGGCGAGTTCGCCCCGGATTTCGCCGATGTCGCAGTCCGAGGTGTGGATCGGCGTAAGCTCCGCCTGCGCCGTTCTGGACGACAACCTCTCAACCCCGAGGCCCGTCCGGCTCGTCGCGGCCATGACCGCGTCCGCGGCCTGCGGCGAGCCTGCCGCCTCGAGCTGGGAGATGACGACCTGGATCTTGATCGCCATACGGCTCTTGTAAGGCGTCTTGTTCTCGCTGCTGTAGATGAGGCTCGCCGCAACCACTACGGCGAGGATCGGCAACGCCGTTAGGACGATGATCTGCCGACGGATCGACCCGCAGAGAAACAGTGATCGCCAAGAGCTCATGACGCGTCGACCATTGGCGTGAAGAGGTAACCGCCGAGCCGCACGGTCTTGATGTAGCTTGGATCCTTCGGGTTCGGCTCGATCTTCTGGCGGATGCGGCTGACGTGGACGTCGACGCTGCGCTCGACGGGGCCGGCGACGCCTGCGTGAGTGAGCGCCAGAAGCTGCTCGCGGGTCAGCACCTGCCCGGCGTTGAGGCAGAGCGCGACGAGCAGGTCGAACTCCGCGGTCGTCATGAACACGTGCGATCCCTCGGGGTCCACCAGCGTGCGGGCGACCGGATCGATCCGCCATCCCGCGAACGTCATGACGTCGGCCCGTCCCGGGCGTTCCGACCCATAGGAGGCGCGCCGCAGCAGGCCTTTGATACGGGCGAGCAGCTCGCGGGTGTTGAACGGCTTGGTGACGTAGTCGTCAGCGCCGAATTCGAGTCCCACGATGCGATCGACGTCGGACGCCACCGCCGTCAGCATGATGATGGGGGTGCGCCCGTCGGCCCGCAGCCGCCGGCAGATGCTGAAGCCATCCTCGCCCGGCAGCATGACGTCCAGCACGACAAGGTCGAAGGACTGACGCCGGAGCAGACGGTCCATCTCCGCCCCGGACTTCGCGGCCACCGCGGCGTAGCCGTTCTGGGACAGGGTCTCGGCCAGCATGTCCGCGATGTCGCGATCGTCCTCGACCAGAAGGATCGAGGCCGGAAGGTCCTGGGCGCAGGTCTGCGTCTGCGTGTTCATCGCGCGCCTTTGCGAGGGGGCAATTCCGAAGCGTCTCACGCTCGCCGCGGAGCTGTCACGCCGGGAGATGTTTTGTTTTGTGAACCGGCTACCCGAAGGTCGCGCCGGTCATCGCCTCGGAGTATCGCCACAGGCGGGCGGCGGCGGTCTCGTCCAGCGCTTGCGGCGGGGCTTTGGCCTCCGCCGGAGGCCCCCGCGTCTCGCCCAACCGGCTTGGTCCGTAGTAGCCGCCCGGTTTGGCCTCCGGCGAGGTCGCCGCGAACAAGGTCGGCAGCGCCCCTTGGGCCGCGGGTTGGAACAGGAACCAGAGCGCGGACCGAAGGGCGCCAACGCCGCTCCACCGGCCGGGCGCGTTGTGCAGGAGAGCCGTGCGCGAGATTCCCGGATGCGCCGCGATGCTGGCGACGCCCCATCCCCCGGCCGCGCTGCGCCGTTGCAGCTCGAATGCGAACATCAGACACGCGAGCTTCGACTGGCTGTAGGCGGGCATGGGCCTATAGCCCTTCTCGGCGTTCAGGTCGTCGAAGTCGATGGCGCCGCGACGCGCGGCCACGCTCGACAGCGTCACGACGCGCGCCTCGTTCCCCTCCCGCAGGAGCGGCATGAGACTGCGCGTCAGCGCGAAGTGCGCGAGATAGTTCGTGCCTAGCTGCAGCTCGAAACCATCCTTGGTGGTCGCACGGCGCGGAGGCGTCATCACGCCGGCGTTGTTGACCAGAAGATCGAGGCTTCTCTTTTGGGCGCGCAGACGCTCGCCGAGCGCCCGAACGGAGTTCAGCTCGGCGAGATCCACCTGCTCGAACCGCACGTCCGTCGACCCCAGCTCACGTTGAATGCTTCCGACCGCCGCGGCGCCCTTCTGACGATCCCGGCCCGCGATGATGACCTCCCCGCCCGCGCGGGCCAAAGCGAGCGCGGTCTGGTAACCGAGCCCGCCTGTCCCGGTCACGATCGCCGAACGGCCTTTCTGCGAGGGAATGTCCGAGGCCGACCAGCTCTTCATCGTTCATCTCGATCCGCGGGGATCCCGGCAGGAGCACGCTGCGGACAGGCGAACCATGAGGCGGTCACGGTCTGTGTCGTCGCCATGCGCCTGGGGCTGACGTAGAAGGAGCGACAAGCAGACGCCGTCGCTCAGGAAGAACAAACCTTAAGGCCTCACAGCATTGCGTTTGATGTCGTGATGTTAAGATTTGTTTCGGCGCGTGGCGCGAGCGGAAGCAATCACGCTGAGCGTCGCAGTCCGGCGTCGAAGCTCGGGGCTCCGGCCATGGTGCGAAGCCCGAGCAAGCCTTCGCGCGCACGGGAGCCCCGGCGGCGATCGTTGCGGGCTTAACATCTCTTCACAACTCTTAATCCAACCCCGCCGACGGATGCTTCATTCTTCGGATTGAAGAAGGACGACGCTGCGTCTTGCGGCTCCCGGGCCGCCGATTTGGAGAAACAGGAACGCACATGCGCCTCGCTCGAGCCACCCCGCCCTGCGCCGACGCGTTGGTTCGAACCCTTCTGTTCGGGGCGTCGCTGTCGGCGGCGTCGGGGATGACCGGGGATCGCACCTCCGCGATTGGCCGCACACATCAGCCGCGGGCGGAGCGGGTCGGCCAGGAGCGTCGGGCGTGAAGTCCCCCATGACCGGCAGGGCGAAGCCAAAACGGCTCCGGTGGCTGTGGCTGCTCATGCTGCCCCTGCCGTCGGCCGTAGGTTACGCCGAGAGCGGCGACCCCTTGAGGACGATGAGCCACATCTCAAACCGCATCGCAAAAGGCGATCGTCTCTTGGTCGCCCCTCCCCCGGACGCGGCGCTCTGCGCGCATGGTCAGCGCATGGCAGGGCCCGTTCGGTGTGCGGCTCTCCACGAAGCTTACTGAAATCGGATCAGGGAGGAGCCCCCCGTCCCGCCGATCCGAGAGGCGGTCGCCAGACGTCCCCCTAGGCGACCACCACAGCCACCGAACGCGCGTCGTGAAAGCGACCGCTTCGGTGGCTGCATACTTACATCTCCTGCCCACGGCGCGGCGGCGCCCGGATTCTGCCGAGGGATTGGGACCAAGCGCTCCCGCAGCGGCGGATGCTGGCTCAACTGACCCCGAACCAAACAAAAAGCCGCCCAAAGGCGGCTGTTGACATCCATAGCTCCGGAACTGGCTCAAGCCGATCGCGGCGCCGCGGCAGGAGACGACCGCGATCGGCGGCCTTCTCCATGCCGAACGATGCGGCGATCAGGCGGCCGAGGCGGCCGAGGCGGCCTTGGCCTTATCGCGCTCTTCGCGCTTGGCCGCAACGCGGGTCGCGCGGGCGGCTTCGCGGTCCGCGGCCTTCTTCTCCGTGTTCAGCTTCACGCGCTCGGCGCGCTTGGCGTCGCGTTTCGCGGCCTTTTCGTCGATCTTCGCAGCTTCAGTCATGCTCGACTCCTGTTGAGCGTGGGGGGACCCACGCAATATGGATCCGCGCTTCATTTTGTCAAATTATTTTACATTTTCTGCTTTTTGCGAATACCCGCATACCATGGACCGCGATCCGCCGGCCGCAGGAGAGTGAAGAAATCCTGAAAGCCGGTCTGCGCTTTGCGCACGTCTGACGCGCGTGGGCGCTCGATCATCTTTCCCCCGCGGCGCCGGCTCCTCTGGTAAATCTTGGCGTCCGTCGTTCCTGCGCAAGTCCGCCCACCGCACGCACTCCGAGTCCCATGAGCCCCCCGCCGTCCATCGCCTCGGCCGAAGCCGCCGAGCCGACGCCTGTCGCCGCGCCCCGCATCGCGCTTCCGCTTCCCTCCACCGACAACGCGTCGCTCGCGATCGGGCTGGTCGTGGCGGCAACGGCGTGCTTCTCGGCGGGCGACGTGGCGGCCAAGATGCTGGCCGCCACGCTTCCGGCGGTCCAGGTCACGTGGATGCGCTACACGGTGTTCGCGACCATGGTGGTGGTCGCCGCGCTGATGATCAGCGGGCCCGGGACGCTTCGGCCGAAGAGCGTCAAGCTGCAGCTCCTGCGCGGGGTCGCCACTTCGAGCTCGGCGCTGTTCTTCATTCTCGGACTGAAGAGCCTCGACGTCGCCCAGGCGACGGCGATCCACTACATGTCGCCGATCTTCATCACCGCGCTGTCGATCCCGCTTCTGGGCGAACGCGTCGGAGCGCATCGCTGGGCCGCGGCGGGCCTCGGCTTCGCGGGCGTGCTGATCGTGATGCGCCCGTTCGGGGCGGCGTTCACGCTCGCGGCGCTGCTGCCGGCCGCTGGCGCGATGGCCTGGGCTCTGGGCGCCGTCGTCACGCGCAAGATGGCGTCGGACCGGCCGGAGACCACGCTCGCCTGGTCGGCGCTCGTCGGCCTCGCGATTCTGAGCATCCTGGTCCCCTTCGCCTGGCGCATGCCGACGGCGCACGAGGCGGGCATCGCCGTCGCCATGGGCGTCTGCTCCACCGCGGGCCACGGTTTGCTGGTGGTCGCGTTGCGCCGCGCCGCAGCCTCCGCGCTGGCGCCGTTCTCCTACGTGCAGATCCTGTTCGCCGTCGCGATGAGCTTCGCCGTGTTCGGGCGCATGCCCGACCTTTGGACGATCGCGGGCGGCGCCGTCATCGCGGCGAGCGGCGTCTACGTCGCCCACCGCGAGCGGGTGTCCGCCCGGGCGCCCCGCGTGTCGTCGCGCTTCGCCGACGATCCGCATGTGGTCGCGGAGGCCGTCGCCGCCCCGCCGCGCTGACGGCGAACTGGGCGTCAGCAGGGCACGGATCTTGCGTGCGGCCAAGGCCTTACAGGAGATCGGCTGATGCTCGCAGGTCAGGTTTCGGCGCTTTGGCGCTATCCCGTGAAATCCCTCCTCGGGATCAGCGTCGCCGAGGCGCCGCTCACGGCGGCGGGCCTGCTCAACGATAGGGCCTACGCCGTGATCGACGTCGAGACCGGCAAGATCGCGAGCGCCAAGCGGCCGCAGCTCTGGCGCAAGATGCTTGAGCTTTCCGCCGCCGCGGACGCGGACGGTGGCTATGGCGTTCGCTTTCCCGAGGGCGGCGTGGTTGCGCTGGACGATCCGGCGTTGGACGCCCGGCTGAGCGCCTTCCTTGGCCGCGAGGTGCGGCTCACCGCTCAGGCCGCAGCGACCGACGCCCTCGACCGCGCCGTGCCGGAGGAGGTCCTGGACGCCGGCGAAGGCGCCGAGGTGCAGTCGACCCACCTCGTCCTGGCGCAGGCTTCGCCTGAAGGCGGGTTCTTCGACTACGCGCCGTTCCACGTGGTCACGCGCGCGAGCCTCGACGCGGTGAGCCGCGCGCTCGGCGACGACACCATCCTCGCCCAACGCTACAGGGCGAACATCGTGCTCGACATGCCCGGCGCCGAGCCCTTCGCGGAGAACGGCTGGATCGGCCGCGAGCTGAGGATCGGGCCGGACGTGACGTTGACGATCATCGGCGCGACCCCGCGCTGCGCCGTTCCAATGCTTGCCCACGGCGACCTGCCGCGCGCGCCCGGCGCCCTGACCAAGCTGGTGGAGATGAACCGCATCGAGCTGCCGGAGTTCGGGCCGGGCCTCTACCCCTGCCTCGGCGCCTTCGCGACCCTGACGTCCGCGGGCGTCGCCGCCGTGAACGACGCCGTCGAGCTCTCCGACGCCTGACGCGACGCGGAAGGGCTCAAGGCCCTCCGCGCGACGTCAGTACAGCATCCGCGCGGGAACGATCACGAGCGCCGGGAACAGCGTGAGGACGACCAGCACGATCAGCTGCGCGATCAGGAACGGCCACACGCCCTTGATCGCCAGCGCGAGCGGCACCTTGCCGACCGCCGACACCACGTTGAGCACCGTGCCGACCGGCGGGGTGATGAGGCCGATCGCGTTGTTCATCACGAACAGGACGCCGAAGTAGACCGGATCGATGCCCGCCTGCTTGACGATCGGCATCAGCACCGGCGTCAGGATCAGGATTGTCGGAATGAAGTCGAGCGCGGTGCCGACGATCACGACCAGCAGCATGATCACGGCCATCAGAATGACCTTGTCGTGCTTGAACGGGTCGAGCATCGCGGAGACTTCGGCCGGGATGTTGGCGATCGCGATCAGGTAAGCCGAGACCGAGGCCGCTGCGACGAGGAACATGACCGCGGCCGAGGTGCGGACCGCCATCAGCATGGCCTCGTAGAGCTTCGGCAGGGTCAGCTCGCGGTAGACGAAGGCGCCCACGAGCACGGCGTAGACCGCTGCGACGACCGCGGCTTCGGTCGGCGTGAACACGCCGCCCTTG
The DNA here is from genome assembly GCF_002897035.1 of Methylopila sp. Yamaguchi. Taxonomy (GTDB): domain Bacteria; phylum Pseudomonadota; class Alphaproteobacteria; order Rhizobiales; family Methylopilaceae; genus Methylopila. Next base: position 42,488 of record NZ_BAUX01000017.1, on the reverse strand, counting down.
AGGCCTCCGATGATGATGATCGGCAGCCCGAGCGCCAGCGCCGCGTCGAGGAGGGCGCGCCCTGCCTCGCCCCAGCTCTTGCGCTCCATCGGCTGAACCTTGTCGCGCTGCGAAACAACCCACCAGGCGACAGCGAGAGACAGGCCCAACAGGAGGCCCGGCACGATGCCGGTGAGGAACAGCCGGGTGATGGACACGCCGCCGATGACGCCGAACACGATGTAGCCGATCGAGGGCGACAGCACCGGCGCGATGATGCCGCCCGAGGCGATCAGTCCGGAGGAGCGGCCGACGTCGTAGCCCGCCTGCCGCATCACCGGCAGCAGCATCGAGGCGAGGGCCGCGGTGTCCGCGACCGCGGAGCCCGACATGCTGGCGAGCAGGATTGCGGTGAAGATCGCGACATAGCCGAGGCCGCCGCGCAGATGGCCGACGAGCGTGAGGCCGAGCGTGACCAGCCGCTTCGACAGGCCGCCGGCGTTCATGGCCTCGCCCGCGAGGAGGAAGAACGGGACGGCGAGCAGCGGGAAGCTGTCCGCACCATTGACCATCTGCAGCGCGATCAACTGCCAGTCGAGCGCGCCCAGGTGCCACATCAGGGCGCCGGCCGTGACGATCAGCGCGAAGGCGATCGGCATGCCCATGAAGATCGCGCCGAGCAGCACAAGCGAGAAGATGGCGACGGTCACGAGACGCCCTCAGCGACGTTGGGCTCGATCGCCTCGCCATGCGGACCCGAGCGGATCAGGTCGACGAGGTCGGCGAGGATGAGCAGCGACAGGCCGACGCCCGCGACCAGCGCGCTGGCGTAGACCCAGCCGGTGGGGAGCTCGGAGACGGGAAGCAGGTTCTCGGCGTTCAGCAGCGCTTGGTCGTAGGCGCCCACCGCGAGCACCACGCAGCAGCCGAGCGACAGCACGTCGGCGACGATGCGGCAGAGCCAACGGCCGACCTTCGGCAGCGGCGCGAGGAACATGTCGACGCCCAGATGGCCCTTCTGGCGCATCACCACGACGGAGCCAAGGAAGATCAGCCACACGAACAGGACGCGCGAGACCTCTTCGGCGACCGTGATGCCGCTGTCGAAGCCGTAGCGCAGCACCACGTTGCCGAAGACGAGGACGATCATCACGCCGAGGATGGCGACGAGCAGCGCCTCGAGGCCGCGGAAGCCGAGGTCGACCAAACGCCCGAGCCCGCTCCGCGCCGGCGAGGAAGGTTCAGACATCGAGGCCCTCGATGGCGTAGGCGCGGGCCGGCGCGCCGTCCGCGTTGGGGATCAGCAGCGGGGCGGCGCTGAGCAGCACGCGCGGCGCGCGGATCTCGGCGGTGTTAACGAGGTATTCGATCAGGGTGACGCCGCTCCGAAGCAGCACGTCGTGGGTGACGTGCTGGTCGTTCGGCACGGCTTCGCCCTTCAGCAGCAGGCGGATCGGGTAGTCCTGCGGAAAGTCGAACGCGACCGCGCTGGGCCGCCGCTCCCAGAGCCAGTCCGCGGCCTCGCGGGTGAGCCAGGGCGCCTCGGTCCAGAACGCGGGCGTCGTATAGTCCCGCCGCGCGGCCCACTGCGTCGCCAGCAGCAGGATCTCGCCCTCCGGCCCGCCGGGGTCGGCGGCGGCCAGCGCGTCCGGCCCGATCGGTTCGTTCGCCGGCGCCGACGACAGGTCGAACACCCGGCAGGGCCCGACGACGCGCTCGAGCGGCGTGGCCTCGATGGTCGGGCCGCCCGCCACGAAATGCGCCTGCGCGTCCACATGGGTGAAGCCGTGGCAGGTGGTGGCGATGCGGGTGACGCGGAACTGGTCGCCCGCGGCGAGGTCTCCTTTCACGGAGACCTCGGGAGACCAGCGGAAATGGGTCTCCATGGGCATGCTGAGATCGACGAGGCGCATCGGGCTCAGCTCGCGGCCGAGGTGATCTTGTCGACGAGCTCGGGCCCGAACTTCGCGACGTATTCCGCCTTCACCGCATCCGCCACCAGCGCCCGGAACGCGCCCACGTCGATGTCTTCGACCACCTTCATGCCGTCGTTCTTCAGCTCGGCCACCGCGACCTTCTCGCCCTCGACATTCATCTGGCGCTGAACGACGGCGGCCTCCCTGGCGGCGGAGACGAGCGCCGCGCGCAGATCTTCGGAGAGACCGTCGAACTTCGTCTTGTTCATCACCAACGGGGCGGTGGTGAAGGCGTGGCGGGTGAGCGACAGGTGCTTCTGCACCTCGAAGAACTTGGCGTTCAGGATCAGCGTGACCGGGTTCTCCTGCCCGTCGATCGAGCCCATCTCGAGCGCGGTGAACAGCTCGGTGAAGGCCATCGGCGTCGGCACGGCGCCCAGCAACCGGAAGGCCTGGATGTGCGCCGGGTTCGGCGTCGTGCGGATTTTCAGGCCCTTCACGTCGGCGGGCGTCTTCACGGCCCGGCGGTTGTTGGTGAGGTTGCGCCAGCCGACCTCCCAGGTGGAGAGCGCCTTCAGGTTCGAGCCCGAGAGGCCCTCGCGCAGGTCGTCGCCGATCGGTCCGTCCAGCACCGCGGCCACATGGGCGCGGTCGTTGAAGAGGTACGGCAGGTCGAGCACGTTCAGCTTGGGCGCGAGGCCGGTGAAGAACGGGTTGCCGGTGAGGCAGATGTCGAGCGTGCCGCCCCGAACGCTCGCGATCATCGTCGGATCGTTGCCGAGCGCGCCGTTGGCGTAGACCTCGACAACGATGCGGCCGCCGGTCTTCTCCTTCACCAGCTCCGCGAAGCGCAGCCCGCCTTTGTGGAAGGCGTCGACCTCCGGGTGCGGATGGCCGAAGCGCAGCTTGAGCGGCGCCTGCGCGCGGGCCCGTGAGCCGGCCGCGACGAAGGCGGTCGCGGCGACGCCGCCGGCGATGACGGCGCGGCGGGAGAGAGCGGTCATGAGCAGTCCTCCTGATGGCCGCCCGGCTGCAGGTGGGACGCGCCAGCGCGCGCCAGGGGAGCGGCTGCGTTCCGCGCCCGGCGGCGTCGGCGGCGATTGTCGCGATGAGGAGGCGTCCGCCTGTTCTGGCGGGGCGCCCGTCCTGATGTTGCGTTTCCCAGCCGCGAGCGATCTTCGTGTCGTCGTCAGCCGCCATATACTGCATGCAGCATGCGGCGTAATGCAACAGGGATCTTACGCGTTCGTGTGGGCCGCAGAAGCGCTCGGCTGAGCGATTTTCGGCTCCCCACCTTCCAGCAGCCTCGGCCCACGGCGTTTCAACGTCAGTCTGAGCGCGTGGTCTTCCGCGCCGAGCTCTGAACGAAGGCGACGCTCCGCTGCCGCGCCGTCTGGGCCCCGCGGCCCTTCCCCGGCTGACCTCCAGTCTTGAAGGGCCGCATGCATCTGTCGGCGAGCTAGCGGACTCAACCCAGGCCATCGAACACCGTCCCGCGGCGCTCGCGCGCGGCGACGTCGAACGGCAATGCGCTCACCCCGATTGCCCCGCGCGTCGCGATCGGCTAGTTTCCGCGCCGGCTCAGGCACCCGTAGCTCAGCTGGATAGAGCGCTGCCCTCCGAAGGCAGAGGTCAGAGGTTCGAATCCTCTCGGGTGCGCCAGCATTTTCAAGCACTTAGCCCTAGAAGTTGGCAGCCTGAGACGCCGCGCGGAAGCGCTACGGAAGCGATGCGCGTCAACCCATGCTCATCGAAATCAATGATCCGCGCGCGATAGGGCGACCTTGGGTGAGACATCAGCGCCGCGCCTTCGATGGACGCGGCAAAGTCGGTCTCTACCGAAGCTCGCTGCCCGAGTTGAGAGAATCAAGAGTGCCCGCCGCCGGGAATTGCGTAGGCGACATGGAAGGCAACTCCGCGGTCCCGCTAACGCGCCTCCGGTTCCCGGCGGGGGCAGCCCAAAGCGCTACTAAATTTCAGGGCTCCCCATAAGGCCTTTCGACGGGCTGCTCGCAGTTGCATGATCTGCACCGAACGAGGTGCACCTAGCAGAATCACGCCCACCCCCTTCAATGAGAAAATGGTTAGCAGCAATGACTCCAAATCTTAATGGGAGACCGAGCATTGAAGCAATTCAACGAGTCATGTCATTAATCTCTTTAGATTTTCCATCAGGTGTAAGGCGCTCCGACTCAACGGAGCTTTTCGCGCTCTGTAAACAACAATCAGATCGCTGGTCTATTCTACTTGATTTCATAAAACATGGAGAGTTTAGAGATTATATTGAATCTTTGCTTCCACTAAAGTGGCAGGATTACTCAACTAATGGAATAATGCCGCTTCCATTTGTAACGAGGGAGTTAACATCGGAAGATAGCCCATCCCTGAATCCGCTATCTTATTGGATCTCGGCAATTATCGCGTATAAGATTAGACTCTTTCGAAATGACGACAGAATACTATCTTCTGAGCTCAATTCATCTCAGGAAGCTTTTATTTCGTCTGTGGACGTCATATCTACATTTCACGAATTCCAAACTTCGTATAATAAATCACATGCCGATCTAATAGATAGACTCGACCTAGCAGTCGGGCGACTGAGTGACGAAGTGGAACAATCGAGAGAAGCCGCGGGCCGCTATCGCTCTGACGTTACCCATCAAATCAAGTCTACTGAACATCTAATTGATTCGAAATTGGATGCTTTGAATAAGAAGGTTGATGTCACAATTTCCGAGTCAAATGCGTTAATTGATCAGAAATTAACTGCGATGGCCGAAGCGTATAACGAGCGCGCGCGACTGCTACCTACATTATCGCACTGGGAATCCAAGATCGTTCAACATCGGAATCGCGCCCGCGGAAGCTTTATCGCATTCCTTGCAATCACTTTAATCCTTTCAGTTGCCATTATACTTATACTACAATCTCCGCCGCCTTCGTTATTGGAACTATCTAAAAGCTCAAACTTTTCTTCATCCATCCTAATCGTTAGCCCAATTTTATTAGCTGCATGGGTCCTCCGGCTCATCAGCCGTTCATACATAAGCAATCAGAATCTTGAAGAAGACGCCCAATATCGGAAGTCTGTCGCAGACACCTATCTTGGACTGATCGCAGAAGGCGCAATTGATGGAAATGAACGCGTTGTGGCGCTTCACGCGATCTTTCGCCCGGCGCCGGGGCAGCCAGCCGACGTCGAACTCGCACCTCCGTCTGTAGTTGAGTTACTGAAGCGGCCGTAGAGAGAGACACGGTTAAGGCTGCTCCGAGCTATGTTGGCGCAGCCTGGGGCATTTCTCGCCAGAGATCAGCCTGACGGTTTGATCCGTAGCTGGAGGCCGAGTGTCTTTAGGGTGCTGGCTAGCGCCCTTAGATCGACACCGCCGCAGTTCACTCGCAACCGGGGAATCGTCCTGATGCCCGCGGGGTCCGAGGCTTGCGACACGTCGCAGATAGCTTGGACGAGCAGCCCGGCGTCGCCCTCTTCAAACACTGCCTCGAGGTAAGCGGCACGCTGCGCGGGGGTTCGGAGGTGCTCGGCGACATTCCACGGGCGCGTCTTCGCCAGCAACCGAGGCGAGACGCTCTGCGTCGAGGCCGGCACAAAAGGCCGCCGGGATGCCGCGGGGGCCGCCTTGTGTTGCGAGGCCGGCTCCGGCTCGCCTCGGGTCTTGCGTCGGCGGCCCTCGTCGACGAACGCCTCGATGTCAGTGGGGTCGTAGAGGACGGTTCCGCCCATTTTGATGTAGCGCGGGCCGGTGCCCTTCGTCCGCCAGCGCTCAAGGGTGGTCGTCGAACGCCGAAGGACCCGCGCCACCTCATAGGTCGTGAGGTACTGGATCGAGCTCATAGGTGCATGCCGCGGCTTGCTGCCACAGCGTCGACCACCTCGACGCATGGAAGGGAAGACGGGACTTCGCGCGCCCCTACTGCGGGCGCCAGCAGGGCGCGCATCGTCGCACTATGCGGCCGACCGCCATGCTCTTCAGCGAGCACCCGCTCTTCGTGAGCGAACGCCCGTGCCATCGTCTCACCTGCTGACGTCGTCGCGCGGGTCAGCGCAATCCGATTGTAGAGCGTGGAAAACCGCTCAAGCGCGATTTCCACCGTTTCGTCGCTCGTAGCGGGGTCGTCCGCGACTTCGCGCCATAGAACGAGCTCCATGAGAAGCATGGCCATAGGGTCCGCCGGGTGTCCGCCGGCAGATTTGGCGGCAAACTCGTCTTGCATATCTGTTGGTCTCCGATATCGGAGATCAATTCAGCGCATGGAATTATGCATTGGTCAAACGTTGACAAACCAACAATGCGTATTTGCATTTTGTAAACGCTGTGACTACTACACTACGTCGCCGATATTCATAGATTATCGATTACGATGAGGAATAAATACTTATAGTGACGACACCATAGAGCGCTTAGTTCATGATCTCAGCGTAGAGCCCGGCTCCATAGCGGGCCGAGGTGAGGCGCTCAAGCTCCTGCAGCTTCCGTTCGTCGGCGTCGTCGGTGAAGTTCGCAAACCCAAGAATGACCTGTCCGACACGCGACTCGAAAACGCTTCCCGTGGCGATGAGGATGAAGGGCCTGCCCGCGTCCAACCCGGTGAGCACGTCGTCGCGCGTGGCGTTCAGCGCCACCCGTCCGCGAAACCGGCGACCACCGGCGCGGATCGCCGCCCGTATCTGAAGCGCGACGCTTTCCGTCAGGCCGGGCAGGTCGACGCGGGTCACCCCGATCACGACGGGGTCGACCAACAAAAGGACCGGAGCGCCACTGAAGGCGAGCGCTCGCTCGACGGCCGTCGCGAGGCAGTCGCTGTCATCTTCCACGTCAGTCCCCGAGCTTCGATTGCACTTCGGCGCGCTGGCGCGCCTCGATCGCCGCGAGGTACCCGCGGACCTGGCCCATGACGGCCTCAAGCTGCGACCAATTCACCACGACTGTGGTGGTCGCCTGCGCGTCCACGGTGACGTTGTTCGATTGGTTCACCACCGGGGGCACGTCGACAGCCTGCACGCTCGGCGGCGGCGGCGTGTAGGTCGGGGCGACGGAGGGCGGCGCCCACCCCGCACTCTCCTGCGGCTGGCGCCTGTCCCGCATGGCGTCGCTCGGCGAGTAGTGCGGGACGTCCGCCCGCGCGCCCCACGGCCTCGCCACAGCCTCGGCGCGGCTCCACGCGCCCTCTTCGGGCGTGGCCGGCTTCTCGGCCGACCCCGTGCCGGCCCACGAGAAAAGCGACGTGATGCCAGTCGCGACGGCCCCGATGCCGCCGGCGAGCTTGTCCGTGAGCCCGTCGATGAGGCCGGCGACCTTGTCGATACCGAGCGCGAGCTTGTCCGTGAGCCAATCGATAAAGTCGGCGATCTTCCCGAGCGGCGCGAGCGCGCCTTGCACCTTCGGCGGGAGCATCTCCCAGATTTTGGCGAGCGCCTCAGACTTACGCGCCATGAGCCCGATGACGCCGCCGGCGATGATGAGCGTCGCCAGGCCCGCCGGAGTGAATAGGACAGCGCCGGCGACGCTTCCGATCGCGCCCGCAAGCGACGTGAGCGACGCGATGAGGGGGCCGAAGGTGATGGCGCCGAGCGTCGTGAGCCCTGCGACGACCGAGCCTGTGGGACCGAGGAGTTCGGCGAGCCAGGCCGCGAAGCTGATGACCTGGCCGAGCACATGCAGCCCGCTCGCAAGACCCTCCCAAGCCGCGGACCAGTCAACCGCGCGTACCCATTCCTCGGCAGTCTTCATGCCTGCGACGAGGCTGTCTGAAATCCGGGCGCCAACGGCGGCGATCTGGCCAGACGCAGCGAGGCCGTTGACGTAGTCGAGGAGAGCGCCGAGGCGGCTTTTGACGTGATCGAACGAACCCGCTTCGCCAATGGTGAGCATGAAGCGCGCCCATTGATCCTTCAGATTACCGATCATGCCACCGAACGTCTTGGACCGTTTGTCCATCGCACCAGCGAACTGACGGTTCCAAATGCCGGAGATCACGGCTTCGATCTGCGCACGCGAATTTTTCTTCGCGTAGGCGGTCATTTGCTTGCCGTTCTCGTTCCAGTTGTACGTGATCTTATTGCCCACGGTCGACGCCGTGATGCCGAACCCCTTCAGACGTTCATTCTCGCCGGTGACGGCGTCCGCGAGCGCCTCGACGGCCTGTTCGAGCGGTTTGCCCATCGCCGCGGCGGCCTCGCCGGCGGACCTGAGCGCCCCGCTCATCGGCTGAAAACCGTAGGACGTGAGCTTGACGAACCCGTCCGTCACCTCGCCGGTTTCGTACGGGGTCTTGGCCGCGAAGTCGGAGACCCACGCCATCGCGTCCTTCGCCTTCGTGGACGACTTGAGGATGGTCTCGAGGATCGCGCCGTACTTCTCAAACTCCATGTTTGTGGTGAGGAGCGACCGCGCGCCGAACCCCGCCGCGAGGCCCCCGACAGCGGCGAGCGGCGCGATGATGCCGCGCGCCACCGATCCGACGTCGCCGAGCCTTCGACCAAGGTTGACGACCGAGCCCGTCAGGCGGTCGACGCCGGCGGCGCGGCCGAGGTCGCCGATGGCCTGGCCGATGCGGCGCACGGGCGCCGTAAGCCGGTCGATGCGGCGCTGGATGGCGGCGATCGGGGCCGTGATGCGGTCGACGACCGAAAGAACGACTTTGGCTTCGGTCGAGCTCATCGCGAGCCGCCGAGAGCCGCGCGCCATCTGTCACGATTGACTGCCGACTGGGCGGCCCCGGAAGACGTCGTTCGAATTTCGCCAACGGCTTCGTCTCGCGCCGCGAGTTCGCTCATGACCTCCCGGCCCAGATCATGAGCCGAAACTCGTCTGGCCAACTGATCGTTGAGGTCGAGCTTTACCCCTTGCTTAGCCGCAAGTTTGACGATGCCCGCAACCTTCATGATGCGCTCAATTGAGGCAAGCGCAGCGGGGAGAGAGATACCGCTGGTCATGAGGCCCGCGGCATCAACCGTAACGCCAAGCGCTTCGGCCTCCTTAGCGGCTGTGCTGATGGCGAGGCATCGCTCCGTCTCGGCGCGTTTCTCACGTGCGGTTTCGACCGCTAGGCGTTCCTGCTCCGCCCGCGCCTGGCGCCGGCGCTTCAATGCGGCCTTCTCTGCATCTCGCTGCATATGAACCGGAAGGTGCGCAACCTCCGCGCTGGAAGCGGCGATATCCCCGCGTTCGATCCCAAAGAGGTCGCGTCCCGCCTGGCGCATTTTTGCACGGCTCATGTCGGCGTCCTTTTCGGAAGTGTGCGCCCACGACGCAGGAGAGCAACGCCGGTCACCGCACCGGCTCGCCGGCATCCATCGGGAGCGGCTCGTCGGCCATCTCCGTCATGTGCTCGCGCATCGCGACCTCAAGCGCCACGACGAGCGCGACCTCGTTAACGCCAAGTTCGGCGGCGAGCCCTGGCCCCCGACGGCTGGCGAAATTGAGGAGTCCTATTTTGATCTTTGTGTTCCACTCGCGAACGAAGCGCTTGGCATCTTCCTTTGAGATGGCCGAGCCGCGCTCAAGCTCCAGAGCCACTTCGGCCCGCTCGGCCTCCGCCGCGGTTCGCGCCGTTTGCGCGAGGATGAGATTGAGCTTCGCGTCGGCGAGGTCGCCAACTGGAGCCGCCGGCATTGGGTTGCGACCGGCGCCGGATGTGCTCGCCCGCCGAACGTCGAAGCGATGGCGCACGTTCGCTCGTATCCAGCTGTTGGCGGCTTCTACGTCGATGCGACCGTCCGGCGTTACCGGCATGCCCCGCTTGATGAGTTGCGAAACACGAGCGCGACCGACATCGAGATGTTTCGCGAAATCGGACTTTGTCAGAACCGCAGACATAACATCGCCTTAAGGTTGCATTTTTTCGTACTGGGATTGCTCATTTCTGAACGTTCTAGAGTATTCGCTTCTGACGCCCGCCGAGGACTATGAGTTTCGCTGACTTTTGCCGTGCTACGGCTAGAAAAGCCATGCGCGGCCGCGTTCCCCGCAGTACCCCACCCCGACCGGAGGACCCATATCGTTCATTTTCTCGGGATTCATCCGGCTGAGATGCATCTCGCGCCCCCCCCGATTTACTTGAGATACTTTGACACCCGCCGCCAAACCCGCGGGGCGCAGGCTGGCAGCGGGTGTCGCGTCGGGATCGGCTAGCCGTCCCGCCGTTCATGCGAGCCCGCCGCGTGGGCTCCATTCGTGTGCCGGCCACGGCCAGGCTCAGCGCTCGTTCGGCTGAGCGCAGAGCGCCAAACGGAGACCTTCGCAGGGTTGGGGGTCTGGGCAGGTTGTTGCACCCCCGTCCAGCGACGCAGCACGCATCCGTGCAGCCACGACGGCCGCCTTGATCTCCGACCCCGCTTTCACGAGACGGCCTCCTCGAGGTCCTCATCAAAGGCGAGAAGCCACCGGGGATCAGCGTAGGCACGGCGTTCCACATGCCCGCCCTGGCGCTCAAGCTCACGGGCAAGCGCTTCCTCCTGGCGACTAAGTTCGTTCATGCGGGCCACAGTCGCCGCTAGCGCGGCCTCGCGCTCGTCGAGGCTCATCGGCTTACCCCGGCTCTCGTATTCAGCGTTCGCCAGCGCAAGCAGCCGGGAGCGGACCGAGGGCCGCCCGAGCCAGATGACGGCAGTCGCAAGCGGGTTTTGCTTGCCGGCGAACGCAAGGCCAAGATCGTCCATCGGATTGCCGACCGGCCCGACGAGGCTTTCGAAGCGCGCGAACTCCGAAATGGCCCTCTCGGCTGCGTCGAGCCGCCTATCAACGCGGACCTCGACCTCGTTTGGGGAAACCGGCGCCGACTCGATCTGCGCGACCTTCGCCTGCTCGGTTTCGATCTCGCTTCGGATTGTCACGAGGTCGGCGCGGAGGTCTCGGGCCTCGATATGAGTAGGTCGGCGGGCCATCAGATCGATTCCTCCTGGAGGTCGGCGGGTAATTCGACTCGCAGGCTGCGGGCGTATTCCAGCGCGCGGTTAGCGATGGAACTCACGTGAGCTCGCCGCTCGCTCAGCCGATTGACGTCGTCGGCCGCGCGCGCGGCGCGCTGGACCGCAGCACGGACGGCATTCTCCACTCGGTCCTCGGTGCGCTCGATGACATCATCGCGGGGTCGCGATCTCATCGCGTGTCGCGCCGCGTTGTGGCGCTCAAGCTCAAGCCGGGCATCGGCCAGCTCGTTACGGCGCTGCCGAAGCGTTTCGGACGCCTGGCGGGCCGCAGCGTTCATGTCGTTGCGATCAGAGATCAGCTTTCGAAGGCGTTCGATATCGATGTTCATGGCCTCTCCTCACTACGAGGACCATGACAGAGACAAATTCGCGGAACAATGCCCGATAATTCTACGCGAACAATTTCCGTAGAAGATCAGTCGTGTTGAGAGGCGCAAGTTATGATCTTTGCAAGCTCTCTCGCCTTGGGAATTTTGTGTCCTTCTTGGAGCAGGCACCACATTCCGTGCACGGGCGTTCCTGGCATCGGTTCGCGCTTGGCGCGGCGAGCTCGATCAGCGACGGCAGCTAGTTCCAAGCCACGCGCGTGAGGGCTCTTGAGGTGCGAACAGTACGCGCCCGCGATGCGGCGCAGCGCCTCGTCGCGCGCGGCGATCTTGTGAGATTGCCCAGGAGGCCGGCCGCGTCGTGGCGGCATTGGCAGGTCCGCCGGAGGAGCCGCAAATGCGCCGGAGGCGAGCGCCTCGACCACACGACCGGCGATTATGGCCGCGCCAGGCGCGAGGTGCTCGGCGGCGCGTCTGAGGAAAGCGCTTAGTTCGTCGGCGGGTGGCAGAGTGCCCGACGTCGGCAGGGTACGATGCTCCAACTTCACCTTCCGTCCTTCGTCCGTGACAAGCGGCAGCCCCGAAGGGACATCCGCCTGTTCCGCTTGTTCCGATCCTGTTCCGCTTTCTGTTCCGCCTAACTCTTTATCTCCGTTATGTTTTTTAGAAAGAATAGTGAGTGGAACGGTTGGAACGTGATTGATAGCCCCATGACGCGAGCAAGGATCTTCGTCGTTAGACATCGGGGCAGGTTTGAAATGGGTTCTATGATTCACGTTCCGCCCGTTCCAGATGCGGATTTATGAGCGGAATTAGTGAGATAAGCGGCACAATCGCGGAACGGCTACGGCACAAGCGGAACGGAGATGAAGCGACTCTTGTGATTGGCGAACCGGACGGTGCGGTCAGGTTTTTGAGCGTTCGGCACACTGAGAAGAACGCTTTGCCAGGTCGAGGCCCATGCCGAGCCCCTGAAATGCTCGGCCACTCCACTCATGGAGGTCGAGACGAGCAGACACCGGCCCCCGTGCTCGTCGACAATCTTGAAGCCACGAAGCGCAAGAGCGCGTTCTGCGCCGGACGGAAGCCCCTCCATGCCCGCGGCGACCTCCGAAATGGTGGTCTCGGCGGAGCTACTAATCGGAACGCGCCGCGTCAGGAGGTATTGCAGAGCAAGTTCGGCGTCGGTCGGCGGTTGGGCTCCGTGCGCGATCGCGCCAAGCCAAGCCTTCACCACCTGTCGGGCCTCCCTGGCCGTCACCCGCTGTTCGGAGCCGAGGCTCCACCATCCCGCTGCGAGCGTGCCCAGAGTGTCGCCAACGCGCGGCTCGTGGCCCGCCTCGCCGAGAGCATCTGCGAAGGTGCGAGCAGAAAAGCTCATGACCCGCGCAAGTCGGATTGAGCGCCACAACAAAGCTTGTCCAAACCCGCTATCGATCAGCCGCTCGCAGGCTTCGCGTGAATCGGCAGCGGCCTTGCCGCGCGGAGCCTCACGCAACGGCAGCACGACGAAACGCGACCGGTCCGCAGGCTCGGTAAGGGCGGGCGAGATGCTGGCAAAGGCGAAGGCGGATTTCACTGACGTCGTGCGCGCGCGGCCGTGTACCGAACCCTTCGCGACCTGACCGGACGATGAATAAGCTGACCTGGTTTGCTCCACGATCCGCCCGACACGTTCAGCGGAACGCTCGTCGCGCACTTCGCTTTCATCAACGAGAACCGGAAATGAGTCGCCATCGAGAAGCTGCCGGATGCCCGCCTCGGTGCTTGCCCCCTCAACGAAAATGGCACATGGACCGAGCAATTTCGCCATGAGCTTCAAGACTGCCGTCTTGCCCGAGCCGCGTTCTCCTATGATCCAAACGTGAGGACGCCGGTCCAAGGCGCCGGCGATCATCGCCATAGCTATCCATCCAGCGAGCAGCTTCGCGGCATGCTCGTTACGCCACCGCCAACCGCCGAGAACGGCGACCAGGTCTTCGAAGTTGTGACGGTCCTTAGGGCATTCGACCAGCGCAACGCGCGGTCGAGGCACGTACAATTGCGCGCTACCGGGAAGATCGAGCCCCCGCTTTTCGACGCCGTCGACAATCAGCCGGTCGCCGGCATGGAAGACGATGTGTTGACCGTCCGTCGTCGCGCCCCGGCCGAGGGCGCGCGCAGGATCAAATATACCGGCACGGAGACACGCCCTGGTGAAAGCGTTCGTCGCAGCCGCCCAGTCGACGCCGCCCTCCTTCCCCGACTTCGCCGGAAACTCCATTTGCCACCATTGCAGAGGCGCGAGCCGCACAAAGTAGGCCAGGCGCAACGCGGCCGGGGACAGGGATACCATATCCGGCACCTCCCGCGGCTGCGCGAAGTAGGTCGGACCGTCGACTCCAAGGCACCGGAAGTGTGGCGCGCCGAAGTCTGCAAGATGGTTCTCAGAGGGACGATCAAACGCAGTGAGCTTTCCGACCTTATCACCCCTGGAATCTTGATCACCGCGAGCATTCGCGCTAATTATCGTCGCATCGGACATTTGGGTTGGCACCAAAGTGTTCGGACCGATGCCGCAGCCCGAAGGGGTTGTTGTCGAACGGAAGTCGTGAGCCGCTCGATATGACAAGAGATCAACCGCCCGGTTCGCCGCCGGGCGGTTTTTCTTTAGCGAAGTTCACCGGCCCCGCTCGGCGCGACGCGCGGCGGCAGCGCTCACCGCCTCGCCAGCTTTGCGCCGAGCGAAGGCGTCCACCGCGCTTTCGGGGACTGACCGCGTCCGCCCGATCTGCACGACCGGGAGGTCTCCGTTCGCAAAGAGGCGCGCGACGGTTCGCGCGGAGGTGCCCAGACGAAGAGCAATTTCTTCGCGGCGCAGAAAACGATCAACATTCATTTGATACCTCACCGTTTCGCGAGTATCTGCATGGATGCCAGCACGTGCCAACGCCGGAAGCCGAACCATCTTTATTCTGATCTGCGTAAATATACATGAAGCGCATACTGAATAATCGGATGACCAGCCGTAGAGCCGCATTCTAAGATGGAGTTCACTCCGGAGCTCTGTGGGACGGCGATCCCGTCACCACAGCGAGCCATATTGGGCCGCGTGGTGCAGGGCATCCGCGGCGGTCTCCAGACGGCGCGCCCACCCGGTGCGGCCAGGTCCACGCTTCCGCGCGTGGCGGCGCATGACCTCGCCGACTAGATCGCGCAGCGCCCCCTTACGCTCGCCCGCCGATGGAAAGTCGTTGAGCCGCTCGCACAACGCCATCTGGAACACCGGAGAGCGTACGTAGCGGTCGAGGATGCCGCGAAGGACGCGCACCTCTCGGCTCGTGAGAGCCGAGAGCGCCTTTTGCCGAAGCCATGCGGCTTGGTGCCGACACCAAAAGCCGTCTTCGATCAGCGAGTCGTGTGGAAGCTGGAGCTCTTGCTCGATACTGGAGGGGATTTCACCCGGTGCGTGCCAGCGGATTTGATACTCTTGCCGCGGCACAAGGCGGCAGTCGGAAAGACGGCTGAACGTGGCGCGATCGAACCCGTGCTGATGCAGCCGCCCGCAATACGGGCAGCGCAATACGCCTATGACGACACCGCTCTCGAACCATCGCAAATAGCCATCTGCGATCTTGATATTCGTCGACCGCGTCGCTTGAAAAGAGCGGGCAATGCCGTCGAGCTCATAAGGAGTGAGGCTACGATCATAAACCCGCTCGCGGGGATGCTCAGGCGGCAGGCGCCAAATCCCGGTCATTGGGGCCGTTCGCGACGGGCGCTGCGGTCCGCTTCATTTGGGCGCGCGGGAGTGCTACCCGCGAGTGAATTCGCGTGCATGGTGTCCTACAAATTGTGCTGGGATGCGACTCAGCGGAGTCATGTCACCAAGACAGAACCGGCCCCTTCTCCAGTCTTTTGCGATCAGACTGAGGTCGAGCTTGCGATGTAAGCGCGGAGTGATCCAGCCCGATACAATATACGATGACCGTACTTTTCATATTTTGGACCCTTACTCGACACACATCTAATTTTGGCGAGGGTGCTTACAGCGAGGGGAACACCCATCGCCTCGCAGAATTGAGAAGCTTGCGAAGGTGACAGGGGCGTTTCATCTGGAAGCGTCGATGCCCGCTGATAACGGCTTGCCGCTTCCACAAAATCGCCGACGCTCGTTGCCGGGGTTGAATTTGGCGCTTCGCCCATGACCGTTCCGCACCTCAGATTTGAAAACGTTGGAGCGAAATTACCGGTCGGCAAAAATGCCGGCAACGCCGGTTTCAGGACAACTACGGATGTATTGCGTGTTTTGTGCAGCACTGAACGCCGTTCGGGCCTGAGGTCATCTCGAAGGCTTCAGGCCTATATGCGTTGCTGAGCGGTGTCAGCGCCGGGTTGTCGACAGCCGGTCGGAAGTCCGGGCGAGGAGCGTACACGGCTCTATGGAGCGCGCATCGACGCGGGCTGACAAAGTCCGTGCCGCTTTGGAAGCTGCGAGATCAGTCTCTACGCGGAAAATCGCGGCGGGGCAGAGGTGAGGCTTTGCGCAGATGGAACTCCCGCGTGCTTTACCGCTTGCACGCGGACCGGCAAATCGTAAAATACGTCTATGCCAAATAGCCCATTGGAACGCTAATAATGCGCGAATTCATTAGCGAATTTATTCGATTCGACTGGATTGAATACAAAAGATGGAGCCCTAATACCAAATCCATTATCGGATCATCAATTTTCTTATTTATACTATTAATTGCATTTTTGTGTATCGTAACGATATTGGTGATGGGATTTTCCTCGATATTCGGAGCCACCACTTTCAATGGAGAGGCAAATAGGAATTTTATTCTTGCTGTTGCTGCGTTATTTGGAGCGCCTTTTCTTGTTTGGCGCACAATAGTTGCACAAACTCAAGCAAATGCCGCCCTCAAGCAGGCCGAAGCATCCCTCAATCAAGCGATTGCTGCATCGGACCAAGCCAAAACCGCTGCTGAGCAGGCAAGAATTGCTTTCAACGTCTCAAGCGCAACCGCGTTTACCAAGGCTGTCGAGTTACTTGGATCATATCGCCAAGTTTCAGAATATAACGAAAACGACTCGCTGGTAGTATTACATGAGCCAAATCTAGAGGCGCGTATTGGTGGAGTATTTGCTTTAGAGAAAATAATTAGAGATAACGAAGCAGATGCGCGAGCAGCAACCGAGACACTCGCAGCATTTTGCAGACAACATATGAAGAAAAGACCTGTATTACAAATTCCTCGACCGTCATCACAAGATTGTGACACGGCATTGCAGGTTCTAGGCCGCCGCCGTATTCCCAACCCTGGGGAAAGTGATTCATTTGTCGTCGAGCTTTCCGGAATAGACTTACGATCATACGAAATTAGCGATCTGACATTTGACCGTATTATTTTTAGTGACTCTATCTTTGGAGGGCGCGACCAAGCCGACGACTGCCGTTTTCTTAATTGCATCTTCTCGGGATGCACATTTAGAGATGCGCAGTTCGAAGATTGTGACTTCAGGGGTTCGACGGTGGTTTCATGCAAATTTGAAAATACCCGGTTCATCAATTGCTTAGGACCAAAAGGCGAAACACTCGTCGATGATCCGGAAATACCAGAAAACGAGTATCAATCGACGCTCGTATAAATCTTTTATTATATAACGCCAGAGATGAACTATTCTCATCATGGTAAGATTCATGGATCGGGTGTTTCGCTAAAGCCATGGCGTACACATGCGCAATCTCGAAGGCGCGGTGGACACGCGCGGGAAGTTCCGTGACCGCCTCGCATGCTTGGCTTTAGCTTGCCTATACGCCCGCCATCTGCCGCTGTACTTCGCCGGCCACCTTGTCAGCGGCCGCAAGAAGAACGGCGTCTAGGTGGTGGATGTATTTATCGGTGACCGTACCGCCAGCTTGGCCAAGCAACGCGGCGATCGTCGGCCGTGAGAACTGAAGGTCGCCAGCGATCGACGCCAGCGTATGGCGCATCACGTGGGACGTAACGCCAGATAAGCCAGCGCGCTCCGTAAGCCGCTTCACGCCGCCTGGTAGCCCGCCATAAGGACCTTCGCCCCCTCGGGCGGCTGGCAGCACGAAGATCGCACCAGACTCACGCCTGACGCCCTCTAGGACGCGAATGGCCGGTCGGCCGAGCGGGCGGACCGACGCGCCCTCCTTACTGTCGTGGAGCCGCAGGCATTGGCCTGCTATGTCCACCTCCGACCACTTCAGCCGTTCGATTTCCTGCAGCCGGCAACCCGTGAAGGCAAATAGCCGGGTGCCGGCGATAGCCTGCCAGCCCTCGCCTTCCGCCTCAGCGGCGTCGAGCGCCTTGCCCAATGCCCGCAGCTCTTCCGGCGTCAGCCTTCGGCTGCGCTTGCCGTCAGCCGGACGACGCACGCCCGTCGCAGGGTTGATCTCGATAACGCCAACCGACACGGCGTAGCTGAGGATACCGCCCAAAAGGCCGGCCGTCCTCGTAGCTGCCCCCCTCCCTCCTTCAACGACGGCTTTACCCCGGAGGCCGGTTTTCTCGACGGTCGCCGTCTTGCCGGCGATCACGTCGTGAATGAAGCGCGCGACGTCGGCGCGGGTGATCTCTTTCACAAGCTTGCGACCGAGCAGGGGCTTAATGTGCCGCTCAATCCGTCCTCGATCCGTGTCGAGCGTGCTCGCCTTCTTCGGAAGCCCGCGCTTGCCGAGGATCATGCCCTTCCCGCATGCCCTGGTGTAGTCGTCGCACAACTCAGCCATTGTTATTGAGCTGCGGCGCGTGGCCCGCTCCTCGGCTGGATCGCCGCCCTTGGCGACGTCGCCTAGGTGCCCACGGGCGAGCTTCCGGGCTTCCTCCGCCGTAATGACGCCGTGCGCCCCGAGCGCAATCCGCCTTGTACGTCCGGCGGCGCGGTACTGCACGACATAGCCCTTCCGCCCCGACGCGAAGACGCGGACGCCGAAACCGGGAAGCTCATCGCACCATATGAAGAAATCCGACGCGCGCGGCTCGGCGTTGTCGACCACTCGTTTCGTCAGCTTCGCCATCGATCCAACCTTCTTCCGCGGAAGCGCTACGGAAGCAGATGGCGGTAATCCGCGTCAATGTCGTGGACGCCTTAGAAACCAAAGGGAAAGCGATATCCGTTGATCGATGAGGGATTTCATAGGACTCAGAAACTGAGCCGAACATGGAGTAATGTGCCAAGCGCTGCCCTCCGAAGGCAGAGGTCAGAGGTTCGAATCCTCTCGGGTGCGCCAAAAACTCCCCAAGGACTGCAGAAAACTTATGCACGCGGCACGGTTGCGGCGCCGGCCGGGGCTACACAGCCCTTTCACATCGGCGCGAGCCGCGCGAAGCCTGGGACTCGCCGTCGCGCCGCCGGTTGCGCCGCGGCCGGTTGTCCGAAGACGCTTAGGTCAAGTACGAGCCTTGCAGCAGCTCGCGGCCTGCCAGGCCAGCGAAGCTGGCGCTGCTCATGGGCGACGGGTGAACGCCTCCAGACGTCGACTGGATCACCCATGAGTGTTCGACGGGCCCATCGTCCTGTCGAGGCGAGTGCTCCGCGATGGACGCTCGCCCGTCTTCCGCTCGGCGGCCAAAGCGCCGCCTGAGTTTGCTTCCAGACCCCGGCCCGCCGGAGGTCGATCCCAGCGTCGCCGCGCAACCCGCCATCGGGCGGGATCGGTCCGCGCAGCAAGACCCAACGCGGCGGAGTGGAGGCTGAGAAAGGGGCGAACTTCGGCGCGATCGATAAAACGCGCGGATCGCCGGGCGACGTTCAGTCCGCCGCGGCCTCGTCGGCCGCTTCCCGGTCGATGGACGCCACCTCGGCGGCGTCAAAGCCGTATCTGGTGGAGCAGAAGTCGCAGGTGACCTCGATCGCTCCGGCGTCGGTGAGCATGTCGCGGCGCTCCTCGGGCGAGAAGCTCTTCAGCATCCCGCGCACCCGCTCGTGGGAGCAGCGGCAGGCCTCCCGCACCGCGCGGCTGTCGAAAACGCGGATCTCGCGCTCGTTGAACAGGCGGATCAGCAGGCGCTCGGGCGCAAGCGTCGGGTCGATCAGTTCGTGGTCCTCGACGGTCGCGACGAGCGTCTCCGCCTCGACCCACGCGTCGTCGACCGGTGTCTCGTCGACCGCCGCGCCCTCCGGCGCGTCGCCGGGGGCGAGGTCGGGCGTGCGCATGCGCTCGGGCGCTTCCGGCAGGAACTGCACCAGCAGCCCGCCGGCGCGCCAGGAGTGCCGGGCGCCGGTCTCGAAGCTCTCGGCGACCGCGAGCCGCACCTTGGTCGGGATCTGCTCGGACTGCGCGAAGTAGGTGTGGGCGGCGTCCTCGAGCGAGCCGCCCTCCAGCGCCACGACGCCCTGGTAGCGCGACGCTTCAGAGCCCGTGTCGATGGTCAGGGCCATATGGCCGTGGCCGAGCAGCGCGCCGGCCGACGCCCCGTTCGTCGCCGCGAGGCGATCGGCGTCGAAGCGGGCGCAGGCGCGCACCTTGTCGGGCGCCTCGAAGTCGACCACGAGCATGCCGACCGGTCCATCGGACCGGGTCTGCAGCTGAAATCGGCCTTCGAGCTTGAGCGATGAGCCGAGCAGGACCGTCAGGGCGACGGCCTCGCCGACGAGCTTCGACACCGGCGGCGGATAGGCGTGGCGCTCCAGCACACGATCGATCGCGGGGCCCAGACGCACCACGCGGCCGCGCACGTCGAGTTCCTCGATCTGAAACGGCAGGATGCGGTCGTCGCCGTCCTCGCGGAGGGCGGAGGGAGATATGTCGTTCATGGCCGCCTACTTAGGGAGAGAGAGCGCCGGGCGGAAGAGCGCCCGCCGCATGGCCGCCGGACGAACCCGCCGCCTCAGGCGCCGACCGCGCCGAAGCACCAGGCGAGAACGCCCTTCTGCGCATGGAGACGGTTCTCCGCCTCGTCGAACACCACCGACTGCGGGCCGTCGATCACGGCGTCGGTGACCTCCTCGCCACGGTGCGCCGGCAGGCAGTGCATGAAGATCGCGTCCGGCGCCGCGAGGCCCATCAGCCGCTCGTTCACCTGATAAGGCCGAAGCAGGTTGTGGCGACGCTCACCGTCCCCATCGCCCATGGAGACCCAGCTGTCGGTGATCACCGCGTCGGCGTCGGCGACAGCTTCCTCCGGATCCGCGCCGAGCCGCAGGTCCGCGCCCTCGCGATTGGCCCAGGCGACCATGTCCGCGCACGGGGCAAGCTCCGGCGGGGTGGCGACGTTGATGCGGAAGTCGAAACGCGCGGCGGCGTGAATCCAGGAGGCGAGCACGTTGTTGCTGTCGCCTGTCCAGGCCACGGTCCGTCCCCGGATCGGCCCCTTGCGCTCCTCGAAGGTGAGGAGGTCCGCCATCACCTGGCAGGGGTGCGAGACCTTGGTCAGGCCGTTGATCACCGGCACCGTGGCGTATTTCGCGAGCTCCAGCAGCGCGTCGTGCTTGAGCATGCGGATCATGATCGCGTCGACGAAGCGGGACAGCACCCGGGCGGTGTCGGCGATCGCTTCGCGCTCGCCGAGCTCGATCTCCTTGCCGGAGACCATGATGCTTTCGCCGCCGAGATCGCGGATGCCCACGTCGAACGACATCCGGGTGCGCAGGGAGGGCTGCTCGAACACCATGGCGACGACCTTGCCGGCGAGCGGCTTGTCGGCGTCGGCCGCGGGCGTGCGGCGCCGGCCCTTCATCGCGCGTCCGGCGTCGAGAATGGCCCGCAGCTCGGGCCCCGAAAGGTCGGCCAGGTCGAGGAAGTGGTTGGGCGTCGTCATTCGGCGGCTCCCCGCGCAAGCGCGAGTCCCATCTCCCGTTCGATGCGGCTGAGGGCGCGGTCGACCATCCCGATCGCCTCGCCGATTTCGGCCTCGGTGACGATCAGCGGCGGCAGCAGGCGCACGACGTTGTCGCCCGCGCCGACGCTCAGCAGCCGCTCGCTGCGGAAGGCGGCTGCGACCTCGCCGTTCGGAATCGCGCAGCGCAGACCCGTGAGCAGCCCCTCGCCACGCACTTCGGTGACGAGCGACCGGTGGGCGTCGACGACGCCCGCGAGGCGCTGCCGCAGCAGAAGGCCCATCTGGCGTACGTGTTCCAGGAAGTCCGGCGCCAGCACCACGTCGAGCACGGCGTTGCCGACCGCCATGGCGAGCGGGTTGCCGCCGAAGGTCGAGCCGTGCACGCCCGCCGTCATGCCGTCCGCCGCCGCCCACGTGGCGAGGCAGGCGCCGAGCGGGAACCCGCCGCCGATGCCCTTGGCGATGGCCATCACGTCGGGCGTCACGCCCGCCATTTCGTGCGCGAACAAGCGGCCGGTGCGGCCGACGCCGGTCTGGACCTCGTCGAACACCAGCAGCAGCCCGGTCCGGTCGCAGATCTCGCGCAGGGCGCGCAGGAAGGACGGCGGCACGAGACGGACGCCGCCCTCGCCCTGCAGGGGCTCGATCAGGATGCCCGCGGTCTCGGGCGTGATCGCAGCCTCGACGGCCGCCAGGTCGCCAAACGGGACTTGGTCAAAGCCTTCGACCTTGGGGCCGAAGCCCTCGATGTACTTGGCCTGTCCGCCGGCCGCGATCGTGGCGAGCGTGCGGCCATGGAAGGCGCCCTCGAAGGTGATCAGCCGATAGCGCTCGGGTTGGCCGTTGGCGTGGAAGTGCTTGCGCGCGAGCTTGATCGACGCCTCGAGCGCCTCGGCGCCCGAGTTGGCGAAGAACACGACGTCGGCGAAGCTTGCGTCGACCAGCCGCTGGGCGAGCCGCTCGCCCTCCGGGATCCGGTAGAGGTTGGAGACGTGCCAGAGCTTCCGGGCCTGCGTCGTCAGCGCCTCCACAAGATGCGGATGCGCATGGCCGAGCGAATTGACCGCGACGCCTGCGGCGAAGTCGAGGTAACGCGTTCCGTCGGCGGTCTCCAGCCAGCAGCCTTCGCCTCGCTCGAAGGCGAGGTCCGCGCGCGCGAAAACGGGCAGGAGCGGAGAGGGAGACGGGGCGGGGGACACGGGATCGGCCGTCCTTGGGCGGTTCGGCGGCCGCTGAAATCGTCGCGGACCGCGCTCCGGGCGTCGGAAAAAAGAAAAGAGCCGCCCAGCCGAGCGGCCCTTCTCCACGATGGGCCGCATGATAGGCGCCGAGGGCCCGCTGTCAATCCGCGCGCGTATGACGCTCTCGGCCCCGCGGCGCCAGAGGCGCCTGTGCGCAAGCAGTGGATAAACGAAAATACGGGAGTTGGGGAAAACCCCAGTGTTGCAGATCGGACTCTTTACGCTGAGTCGCCGGCTATCGTAGTTTAGATTTCATTAACGCGACGACATTTCGTGGCGACGAGATCCCAGGCGAGTAGGACGGCGGCGACGCCCGAGCGCGCGATAAGCGCGTAACGGCGAAGGCTTCCGGATTCCGCCTGAGACGAAGAGCTTTGGAGGATCCAATGCAGTGGACCGACGAGCGGGTCGAGCTTCTGAAGAAGCTTTGGGCCGACGGCCTCAGCGCAAGCCAGATCGCGGCGGAACTTGGCGGCGTGACCCGTAACGCGGTCATCGGCAAAGTCCACCGCCTCGGCCTCTCGGGCCGCGCCAAGGCGGCCCCGACCGCCGTCGCCCGCATCCGCAAGCCCGTCGCCGCGCCGACGCGCCCGGCGGCGGCCTCGGGCGCCGGCGGCGTCTCCCGCCCGCAGCAGCAGCCGGTCTACGCCTCCCGCGGAAACGCCGCCCTGGCGGCGGCCCCCGTGATGGAGGCGCGCCACGTCCCGGCTCCGGCGCCCCGGCCGGTCGCGATGCAACTCGTCGAGACGACGCCGTTCGCCTGCGAGAGCGTGACGATCATGGAGCTCAAGGAAAACATGTGCCGCTGGCCGCTCGGCGATCCGAGCCAGGCGGAATTCCGGTTCTGCGGCGGCCGTTCGACCCCCGGACACGCCTACTGCCCGCACCACGCGACCATCGCCTACCAGCCGGCCAACGATCGCCGGCGCGATCGTCGGCCGATGATGCCCTCGCACTAAACCGGGCGCGCTTCAGAAAAAGGCCGCCGGGGTTACGCCCCGGCGGCCTTTTTCGTTCGATTGGCCTTCCCCGCGTCACACGGCCTTAAGGGCGACGTCGATGTCCTCGAGCAGGTCGGAAACGTCCTCAAGCCCGACCGACAGCCGAAGCATCGCGTCGGAGATCCCGAGTTCCGCGCGGGCCGGGGGCGCGAGGCGCTGATGCGTCGTGGTCGCCGGATGGGTGAGGATCGACTTGGCGTCGCCGAGGTTGTTCGAGATCTTCACGACCTGAAGCGCGTTGCCGAAGCGGAAGGCGCCCGCCTTGCCGGCGTCGATCTCGAACGCGACCAGCGTGCCGCCCCCGGCCATCTGGGCCCTCACCAGATCGGCCTGCGGGTGGTCCGCCCGGCCGCAATAGGTCAGCTTCGACACCTTGGGATGGTCCGCGAGAAAGTCCGCGAGGGCGCCTGCGCTCGCCTGCGCCCGCTCCACCCGAAGCGCCAGCGTCTCCAGCCCTTTGGCCAGCGTCCAGGCGTTGAACGGCGACATGGCGGGGCCGGTCTGCCGCAGGAAGTTGTGGAGGTGGTCCATGACGAACTTCTCGGAGCCGAGCACGACCCCGCCGAGCACGCGGCCCTGGCCGTCGATGTGCTTGGTCGCGGAGTAGACCACCACGTCCGCGCCGAGCTTCAGCGGCTGCTGCAGGACCGGCGTCGCGAACACGTTGTCGACCACCAGCCGCGCGCCGGCCTCGTGGGCGATCGTGGCGATCGCCGCGATGTCGTAGACCTGCAGCGTCGGGTTGGTTGGGCTTTCGAGGAACAGCACCTTGGTCTGCGGCCGGACGGCGGCGCGCCACAGCGCGAGGTCCGCCCCGTCGACCAGCGTCGCCGAGATGCCGAAGCGCGGGCAAAGGTCCTCAACGACGTAACGGCAGGAGCCGAACAGAGCCTTCGCCGCCACCACATGGTCGCCGGCGTTGAGCTGGCACAGCATGGCGGCGGTCACCGCGGCCATGCCGCTGGCGGTGGCACGGCCGGCTTCGGCGCCTTCGAGCGCGATCATGCGCTTCTCGAAGGTGGCGACGGTCGGGTTGGAGAAGCGCGAGTAGATGAAGCCCGGGTCCCGCCCGTCGAACCGCGCCTCGGCCGCTTCCATCGTGTCGTAGGCGAAGCCGGAGGTGAGGTAGAGCGCCTCGGACATCTCGCCGTAGCCCGAACGAGCCTCGCCTTCGTGGATCAGGCGCGTGGCCGGCTTGACGGCGCGGTCGAGGGGAAGCGGCGGACGGCTCATGGCGGTGCGACCTTCAGCGAACGGCCGGGTCGCGACGTGACGCCCCGCACGGGACTCGAGCGCGCAATCCGGCCTTTTAGCGGGTTGTTTTAACGTGGCGGCAAGCCGGCCGGCCCAAGGAGCCACGGAGATCGGCGTCGGTCGTACTGCGGAGGTGCGCCAGCGTCAACGTTCGCGTAAACGGGTCAGATATGCCGGCCGCCGGCGAGACAGCGAAGGGTCCGCGACGTGGAATTGAGGGATGAGCGCCGCGGGGGAATTCTGCCGAGCCAGGCGATCGAGCGACTGATCGCCGATGGCGGTCTCGTTCTGGACGCGCGGGCCGCGGACGACCAGATCCAGCCCGCGAGCCTTGACCTCCGGCTCGGGCCCGTCGTTCACCGGGTGCGCGCGAGCTTCCTCCCCGGCGCCGGCCGCACGGTGGCCGAGCGGCTCGACGAGTTCCGGCTTCACACCATCGACCTCCGCCAGGGCGCCGTGCTCGAGACCGGCTGCGTCTACATCGCCCCGCTGATGGAGAGCCTCGCGCTGCCCGCGGACGTCGCCGGGGCGACGAACCCGAAGAGTTCGACTGGCCGCCTCGACGTCTTCACGCGCGTGATCGCCGACGGGGCGCGCGCCTTCGACGTCGTGCCCGCCGGCTATCGCGGACCTCTTTTCGCGGAGATCAGCCCGCGCACATTCCCCGTGTTGGTGAGGACCGGCTCGCGCCTGTCGCAGCTTCGGCTCCGCCAGGGCGAGGCCCGGCTCGACGACGCCGCGCTGGCTGCGCTGCAGGCGACGAGCCGGCTGATCGACACCGACGCCCCCGACGTGCGCGGCGGGGTCGCGGTCACCGTCGACCTGCTCGGCGCGGACGACGCAATCATCGGCTGGCGCGGCAAGCGCCACACCGGCGTCATCGACGTCGACGCCCGCGCCATGCAGGACGTCTTGGAGTTCTGGGAGCCGATCCGCGCCGGGCGGTCCGGCCTCGTGCTCGATCCAGGCCAATTCTACATCCTGGCCTCGCGCGAGGCGGTGCAAGTGCCGCCGGACCATGCCGCGGAGATGACGCCGTTCGATCCGCTCGTCGGCGAGTTCCGCGTGCACTACGCCGGCTTCTTCGACCCCGGCTTCGGCCACGTCGAGGGCCGCGGCGCCGGCGCGCGCGCCGTGCTGGAGGTGCGGAGCCACGAGGTGCCGTTCATCCTCGAGCACGGTCAGAACGTCGGCCGCCTCGTCTACGAGCGCATGCTGGAGCGACCCCGCACGCTCTACGGCGAACTCGCGACGTCGAACTACCAGGGCCAGGGCCTGAAGCTGTCGAAGCACTTCCGCGCGCCCTGAGTGGGGAGACGCCGACGCGCCAGGCGTCAGGACAGCATCGGGTCGACGATCGCGCTGAAGCGCTCGAGGGTCAGCGCGCCCTGCTCCTTTCGCCCACCGCTGAAGAAGAAGGTCGGCGTGCCCGTCACGCCCGCTGCGGCGCCGCCGCGCGCCACCGTGTTGACGTCGTCGAGCAGCTTCTGGTTGGAGAGGCAGGCCTCGAAAGCCTCGTTGGTCATGCCGACCTGCCTCATGACCCGCTTGAGCTCCGCGACCGGATCGGGCGCATGGGCCCAGGTTTCGGAGCTGCGGTAGAGCAGGTCGATCGTCGAGTACCAGCGATCCTGCGGGGCGCAGCGCGCCAGCATGAAGCCGCCGGCCGCGAGCGCGTTCGTCGGGAACTCCCGCATGACGAAGCGGATCTTGCCGGGATCGACGTACTTGGCCTTGATCTGCGGCCAAGTGGTGAGGTGGAAGTTCAGGCAGTGATGGCAGGTGATCGACGCGTATTCGATCACCTTCACCTTCGCGTCGGCCGGTCCGAACGCTTGTTCCGGCAGCGGTCCCGGATTGGCGAGCGCGGCCTCCCCGACGGTCTGCGCCCGCAGCGGCGCCGCGCCCAGAGCCAGGCTCAGCGGGGCCGCGCCCATCGCGGCGAGCAGCGTCCGGCGGCTTTGGCTGATCATATTCGTCCTCCCCAATTCCTTCACGCCGCACGGTGGGGCCATCACCCGGCGCAGGTTCAAGGGCATGGGGATCACGAAAAGGCGAGCGACTTGGCGAGATTGCGCGGCCGCGGTCGCTACGGCGGCGAACCGCCGCGCTTCACGTCTTCGAGCGGTCATCCGGCGCCGCGACGCGGCGTGCTATCCGAGGCGGTCGGCGCATCGCCGATCGTCATCAACTCCGGAACCCGACCTTGTCCGCTGAAAAGCCTCTGTCCGCAGGCCGCCTGCGTCCTCTGCCGCTCGTCATCTTCAGCTCGCGCTGGCTCCAGCTGCCGCTCTATCTCGGCCTTATCCTCGCCCAGTGCGTCTACGTGTTCCAGTTCCTGAAGGAGCTGTGGCACCTCGTGAGCCACGCCACCTCCTTCACCGAGCAGCAGATCATGCTGACCGTGCTCGGTCTGATCGACGTCGTGATGATCTCGAACCTGCTCGTGATGGTGATCGTCGGCGGCTACGAGACCTTCGTGTCGCGCCTCGGCCTGGCCGGCCACCCGGACCAGCCGGAATGGCTCAGCCACGTCAACGCCGGCGTGCTGAAGGTGAAGCTCGCCATGGCGATCATTGGCATTTCTTCGATCCATCTGCTGCGCACCTTCATCGAGGCCGGCAAGATCGGCGTGCCGGGCGGGCTGACCTCCGAAGGCGTGATGTGGCAGACCATCATCCATTCGATCTTCATCCTCTCGGCCATCGGCATCGTCTTCGTCGACAAAATGACCCAGCAGGAGCATTGAGCGGCGCGCAGGCGCCCCGCGCGCCGCGGCGCCGGGTTGATCCCGCCCAGGCGATCAGGCGATCACTCCTGCGGTTCACCCGCGCCGCAGGAGACCCGGAGCCATGACCTCAGCCCGCCTCTCGTCCGCGGCCATCCTCGCCGTGCTCGCCTTCGGCCCGATCGCCGCGAAGGCGCAGGACGCGCCCGACGTCTGGAGCTCCGGCTACCAGATGGGCGCGCACTGGGCGGCGGTCTCCACCAAGAGCGGCGACGTGCTCTCGTTCTCCTGCGGCGAGGGCGGCGGACCCCACGTCCAAAAGGGCGCCTCGGCGCGCGTGGTGCTGGCCGCGATCAAGGGACGGGCCGCGTCGCGCCGGAACGTCGAGGCGCAGTTCGTCGCCGAAGGGCTGACGCTCGCCTTCCCAATGACTGCGGCGGAGAGCGAACTGACGCTTGGCCCAGGCGCCGATCCCCGCGCCCTGGCCAAGCTCCTGGGCGCGCTTCGGACCGCCAAAACGGCGTCCGTCGCAGTCGAGGGCGTGGCCACGTCCTTCGCGTCCAAGGGAGCGAGCGAGGCGCTCGAAGGCGTCGCCGACTGCGCCAAGACGCAGGCGAAACCGTAACAGGCGGCGCCCTTACTCGGGCTGGGCCGACCTTTCGCCCCAGCGCTCTTCGAACACTACGTCTTCAAGCGGCGACCGCCGCGCCCAGCGCCGCGCCTCAAGCTCGGGCCGGACGAAGAGTTCGTCCACGTAGCCCACGCAGAGATAGGCGACGACCACCGCGCGCTCCGGTACGCCGAGGAGGGGCTTCAGGTCCTCGGGGTCGAAGATGCTGACCCACCCGACCCCAATCCCCTCCGCCCGCGCCGCGAGCCACAGGTTTTGCACGGCGCAGACCGCGCTGTAGAGGTCGGTGTCGCGCTGGTGCGTGCGGCCGAGGACCTGCGGCCCGCCGCGGTCCCGGTCGCAGGTGACGCAGATGTTGAGGGGCGCGGTGAGGATGCCTTCAAGCTTCAGGCTGCGGTAATGATCGCCCCGCGCGCCCTCGAACCGTTGGGCGGCCTCCGCGTTGCGGCGCGTGAACGCGTCGTGGACGCGGGCGCGCGTCTGCGGGTCCCGGATGAGGATGAAGTTCCACGGCTGCATGAGCCCGACCGAGGGCGCGGCGTGCGCGGCGGCCAGGATGCGCCGCAGGACGTCGTCCGGCACGGGGCGGGCCGCAAACTCGTTCCGGACGTCGCGGCGGGTTTCGATGGCGCGGTAGACGGCGGCCCGCTCGGCTTCGGAGAACGCCCCCGCCGGCGCAAGGTCTGAGGTCTTATCGCCTTGCGGCAAGGGCCTCGAAGACGTCATGGCGAACGACATCGCTTTCGCTCCTCTTCAGCGAATGCAACGCCCCTCCCGCCGTCCGCGCGGTCATGGCTCTGGCGTCCGGCCGGTCTTCTGGCTCGGGATCGTCCCGGGAGCGGCGCCTTCCCGGCCCTGTCGGCCAGTGGCGTCATGCCGTCCCGGTCCCCCTCACAGCGTCGGGCACGCCGCGGGTTCGCACCGCGTTTCCGATTCTCCCACTCGCGCGGGCACCGAACGAGGCGGATGCTAGCTGGACATGCCGCAGCGGCCAACCCGCCGATGGTCGCGGACCCGGCGCGCCGCACGTCGAGCGGCGCGCTTCACAGGGGCCGTCGTGCGGCGGGAAGGAATAACCACCCGCAGCACGAAACGTTCGCTGGCGGCTTCAGGACGCCGGGACGGTTACGCCCGCCGTGCCCCTGTCGTTCGGGCAATGCGGATGCCCGTTCGTGTTGTCGAAGATCAGCTTGTCGGCGACGTTGGTCGGCGTCCTCGCCAGCCTGTTCCGCGTGCGAAACGCCGTTGAATGATCGGCGCAGGCCGTGTCTCCCGACAGGCCGAGACCGCCGACCGCCGTGTTGCCGCTGTAGAGACCGAGGCCGCCGCCGAAGGTAATCGTGCCGCCGACGCGCTTGCCGATCAGCGGGTCCTCCGGCGTGCCGAATTTGGCGTAGTCGCCGTCGTAGACGGCGTCCCCGTCCAGCGGGTTGCCCGCCGCCAGACCGAAGAGGGGATTGCCGCCGCTCGGGCTCCCCTGCACCCAGGGGTAGAGCATCGCCGTCGAGATCGGCGCCCCGTCGAGGCTGAGGCCGTTCGCCGTGAAGGCTTTGGCGGCCGCGATCTGACGGCTGAGCAGCCATTGGGAGCTGACGGTCGGGCCCGAATAGGCGACGGCGCACACCGTTCCGCTGCGGTTCACGACGACGGCCCAGTAATGGTTGTTCAGGCCGGTGGTGTCGACTTCATCGGCCTGAAGGAGCGCTGATTTCAGCGCCGCGTGAGTGACCGGGCAGTCTTCGGCTTGAGCCGCGCCTGCACCTGCGAGGGCGGCGAAGCCAGCCACAGCTATCGCGCACGCGAACGTGCGTCCGATCTTCTGAAAGTTCATGACGTTTCCCCAGAAGAACTGTTGTTGGTTTAAGACCTGATGTCGAGGCGAGGCGCAGTTAGAAGCACACCGACGCACAGAGCCGACCATGAACAATCATGTCGACTCCGCATCTCAACAATTCACGCAACAATTCGGGGGATATTCATCAGCCGGAAGGATATCCAAACAACGGCCAATTTAGGGAGGGAAGCTCTGCACGCTGCTTTTGTCAATCGAAATTGGTAGCGAGCGACCCTCGACCGGATCTGTCGGGGAGACCGAGTTTCTCCGCCTACGAAACGTCGTTTGCGTCTGGCTTACCGCCGCCGGCGCGCTTCCAGATCTGCGTGGCGGATCCGAAAGCGTCGCCAAGCGCAAGATTGCCGCTGGGGAGCGCGGTCGCGCTTTCGCGGAGTCGAAACCCGCGCCCCCCTGGCCGGAGCGGCTTACGCTACGAAGGATCCCCCGAGTTCGTCCTCGATGTGGGCCCGGACGATCGCCTCGAAGCTGTCGTCGGCCTTGAAGCCAAGCACGGCGGCGCGCTTCGCCTCGAAAGCTTCCGGCCAGCCGGAGACGATCTTCAACACGGTCGGGTCGGGCTCGCGCTTGATGCGCGAGGCGACCGCGTCGCCGGCGACGGCCTTCAGCCCCTCGATCATCTGGCCGACCGTGACTTCGACGCCCGGCAGCGTGATGTTGCGACGCGGGCCGACCGCCGCGCCGTCGATCTCCGCGGCGTGGATCAGGAACTGCACCGCGGCGCGGGGGCTCGCAAGCCAGTGGCGCACGTCGTCGCCCACCGGCAGCACCGCCTCGATGCCCGACAACGGCTCACGGATGATGCCAGAGAAGAAGCCCGAGGCCGCCTTGTTGGGCGCGCCCGGCCGCACGACGATGGTGGGGAAGCGCAGCCCGATCCCGTCCACGAAGCCCTTGCGGGTGTAGTCCGCGAGCATGAGCTCGCAGCAGGCCTTCTGCGCGCCGTAGGACGTCAGCGGGGTCAGGTGGAAATCGTCCGGGATGTAGTCGGGGAACGGCGCGCCGAACACGGCGATCGACGAGGTGAAAACCAGGCGGGGGACGTAGTTGGCGTGGCGGATGGCCTCCAGCAGGTAGCGGGTGCCGTCCATGTTGATGCGCCACCCCTTGTCGAAGTCGGCCTCGGCCTCGCCAGA
This sequence comes from Methylopila sp. Yamaguchi, assembly GCF_002897035.1. Taxonomy (GTDB): domain Bacteria; phylum Pseudomonadota; class Alphaproteobacteria; order Rhizobiales; family Methylopilaceae; genus Methylopila. The sequence goes on along the minus strand of NZ_BAUX01000017.1, from coordinate 11,680 downwards.
GACGATCGCCGCAAGATGGAAGATCACGTCGGGCTTGTCCGCGACGAGGAGCGCCCCCGTCGTCGGCTCGGAAAGATCGGCCGCCGAAACGTTGACGGGGAAAGCCGCTCCCTCGGGGGCCTTGGGCGCGATCACGTCGACCAGGTCGAGCCGCTCGATGGTCCGGCCGGCCAGAGCGCCGTTGGCGACGAGCTTTTCGGTGAGCTTGCGGCCGACCATGCCGGCCGCGCCGATGACGAGGATATGCATCGTGTCTTTCCTGACTCTTGCGCGGGCCGCCTAGATGGCGAACCCGCCGTCGACGAAATGGAGATGGCCGGTGACGAAGCTGGACTCGTCGCTGGCGAGATAGACCGCGAGCGCGGCGACTTCGCGGCCCTCGCCAAGCCGGCCCATGGGCTGACGGTCCACGAAGGCCTGCCGCACCTCGGCCAGCGGCTTGCCTGACGCCGCCGCCTGTTCGGTCATGCGCTGCTCGAGCGATGGCGACTGGACCGTCCCCGGGCAGATCGCGTTGGCGCGCACGCCGGAGCGCACGAAGTCGGCGGCGACCCCTTTGGTGAGGCCGACCACCGCGGCTTTGCTGGCGTTGTAGACGTAACGGTTCGGCACCGCCTTCGCCACGCCAGCGACCGAAGCCACGTTCACGATCGAACCCCGCCCGCGCTCCAGCATGCCGGGCAGCACGGCGCGGATCGTCCGATGCATCGAGCGCACGTTGACGTCGAAGGCGAGATCCCAGTCGGCGTCTGAGCAGTCGAGGATCGAGCCGGCGTGAACCACGCCCGCCGCGTTCGCCAGCACGTCGAAGGGGCCATGCGCGGCGACCAGCGCCTCCACGGCCGCGCCGTCGCGCACGTCGAGCGCGGAGGTCGCGACGCCTGCGAGATCCGCAAGCTTGGCGGCGTCGAGATCGGTCGCCACCACCTCCGCGCCTTCGGCGAGGAACGCCTCGGCGATGGCGCGTCCGATGCCCTGCCCCGCCGCCGTCACCAGCGCGCGTTTGCCCTTCAGCCTGTCGGCCACCGTCGCCTCCCTCTCAAAGCTTCGCGCGGATCTCTTCGAGCCGGCGCGTCTGCCGACCCTCCGCATCGAAATTGGCCGGCTCCAGCCAGCGTTCGAAAGCCGCCTTCACGCGCGGCCACTCATCGTCGGTCATCGCGAACCAAGCGGTGTCGCGGCTCCGGCTCTTGACGATCATGTGCTTGCGGAAAACACCCTCGAAGCGGAACCCGAAACGGACAGCGGCCGCGCGCGAGGGCGCGTTCAGCGCGTCGCATTTCCATTCGTAGCGCCGGTAGCCGAGATCCTCGAAGACGTGCCGGGCCATGAGGTACATGGCTTCCGTGGCCGCGGGCGTGCGCTGCAGGAGCGGCGAGAACAGGATCGAGCCGACCTCGATCACGCGGTGGTTCGGCTCGATCCGCATGTAGGAGGCGCGGCCGAGCGCCCTGCCCGTCGCCGCGTCCCGGATGGCGAAAAAGACGGGGTCGACGAGGCCGGCGGTCTTGGCGAATTCCGCGGAAAGCGCCTCCTCCGAGGCGAAGGGGCCGTTGAACAGGTAGGTCCAGAGCGCCGCGTTCTCAGGGCCGGAGACCACTGGGAACAGATCGGCTGCGTCCTCGCCCGGGTTCGGCGGGGTGAGGCGGACGAATCGTCCCTCGAGCGTGGTCGCCGCCGGACGCGTCGCCGGCTCCGCATAGGAAACGGCGGGCCCGACGGGCTGTTCGGCTGACGGCATGACGGCGACCTTGGCGCGAAGAGGGCGTTGTCCGCGCCCCCACACGCTTCAGTGGTTGTCGCGCGGCACGCCCATGGACTGGGCGACGCGTTGGTACTTCACCGCCGGCTTCAGCACCATGCCATTGTCGAACTGGTCGACCATGCTGCGCTGGATCTCCTGCCACGGCGTCTGGTGCCGCGGGATCGGAAAGCCGCCCTTGGCTGCGAGCTCCGCGCGTCGGCGGTTCAGCTCCTCGGCGGGCAGGAGGATGTTCGCCTCCCCCTTTTCGAGGTCGATCCGCACTCGGTCGCCGGTCTGCAGGATCGACAGCCCGCCGCCGGCCGCGGCTTCCGGCGAGGCGTTCAGGATCGAGGGCGACCCGGAGGTGCCGGACTGGCGGCCGTCGCCGATGCAGGGCAGCGCGTGGACTCCCCGTTTGATGAGCTCGGCCGGCGGCTGCATGTTCACCACCTCAGCCCCGCCGGGATAGCCGATCGGCCCCGTGCCGCGGATGAACAGCATGCAGTGCTCGTCGATCTCGAGCGACGGGTCCTCGATGCGGTGGTGGTAATCCTCGGGCCCCTCGAACACGATCGCCCGGCCCTCGAAGGCGTTAGGGCTCTCAGGGTTCGACAGGTAGCGCTCGCGGAACTCGTCCGAGATCACCGACGTCTTCATGATCGCGTTGTCGAAAAGGTTGCCTCGCAGCACCAGGAAGCCGGCTTCGCGCTTCAGGGGCGCGTCGAACGGCATGATCACGTCGGCGTCGAGGGTGAGCTTGCCGCGGCAGTTGTCGCCGATCGACCGGCCGTTGACCGTCAACGCGCCCTCGTGGATCAGCCCCTGCTCCATCAGGGCCGCGACCACCGCCGGCACGCCGCCGGCGCGGTGGAACTCCTCACCGAGGTATTTGCCGGCGGGCTGGCAGTTCACCAGCAGCGGCACCTTGTGGCCGTAGGTCTCCCAGTCCTGCACGTCGAGCTCGACGCCGATGTGGCGCGCGATGGCGTTGACGTGGATCGGGGCGTTGGTGGAGCCGCCGATCGCGGAGTTCACCACGATCGTGTTCTCGAACGCCTCGCGGGTGAGGATGTCGGAGGGCTTCAGGTCCTCCCACACCATGTCGACGATGCGCTTGCCGGTCTCGTAGGCGATCTGCCCGCGCTCGCGATAGGGCGCGGGGATGGCGGCGCAGCCCGGCAGCGTCATGCCAAGCGACTCGGCCAACGCGTTCATGGTCGAGGCGGTGCCCATCGTGTTGCAGTGGCCGACCGAGGGCGCCGAGGAGGCGACGAGCTCGATGAAGCCGTCGTAGTCGAGCTTGCCCTCCGCCATCAGCTGGCGGGCGTGCCAGACGATGGTGCCCGAGCCGGTGCGCTCGCCGTTGAACCAGCCGTTGAGCATGGGTCCGCCCGAGAGCACGATCGCGGGGATGTTCACTGTCGCCGCCGCCATGATGCAGGCCGGCGTGGTCTTGTCGCAGCCGGTGGTCAGCACCACGCCGTCGAGGAAATAGCCGTAGAGCGTCTCGACCAGACCGAGGTAGGCGAGGTTGCGGTCGAGAGCCGCTGTGGGGCGCTTTCCCGTCTCCTGGATCGGGTGCACCGGAAACTCGAAGGCGACGCCGCCGGCAGCGTTGATGCCCTCCCGGGTGCGCTTGGCGAGTTCGATGTGGTGGCGGTTGCAGGGGCTGAGATCCGAGCCGGTCTGGGCGATGCCGATGATCGGCTTGCCGGATTGCAGCTCCTCGCGCGTCAGCCCGAAGTTGAGGTAGCGCTCAAGGTAAAGCGCTGTCATGCCAGGGTTTTCGGGATTGTCGAACCACAGCTGCGAGCGGAGCTTGCGCTTCTGGCCGGGCTTCAGCAGATGGACGTCGTCGCCAGTTTCGGCATGGCCGTCGATGCTGCCGTGCCCGTTTCCGCCCTTGCCGTTGCTGGCCATGTCGCCGCGCTCCCTCAAACTACGCGCGCGGCGTCTTGCGCGCCGCATCACGTTTCGAATGGCTTCAAAGTGGGCGGAGAATGCTCCGGCCACGGCGACGGATCAAGGGCAATCGAACAAAAGTTCGGTTTCTGAAAACAAGTCTCGTGCAGCGGTGCTGGAACGAAAACGCCCGCTCCCTTGCGGGAACGGGCGTCAACTTCAGGCGACACGCAGGTTAACGTGTCCGGCCCATTGGTGAACCAGAGGTCAACCGCGGGTGTTCGTCGGCCCGAGCGGCTTGCCGTCCTTCGATCGGGCCTGATCGCTCGGGGCGCCCCGGTCGAGACGAGTCTCGTCGGCCGCCTTCTGGTCCTGCAGGAAGGTCCGCCCATTGGTGGACTGGGCGCCGGTGATGTTGCCGCCGGGAGCGGCTTCCGCGGCGCCGGTCGGCGCGCCCGGGTCCATACGAGTCTGGTCCGCCTGGCTCTGATCGTTCAGATAGGTCTGACCGTTGGTGGACTGGGCGCTGTTCGGGCTCTGCGCCATGGCGGCGGGAGCCACCGCGAAGGAAGCGGCGATGAGGCCCGCGAACAGGCCGTGAGCGATCTTGGTCATGTCAAAGCTCCTTAAGAGAGTGAGTGGTCGCGTCGGCAGGTCGCACTTGCAGATCAAGCCGCAGAACGGCGCTGTCCGTCGTGCCGACCTTCAGCGAATTCTTCGATGATCTTGGCGTTGAACGCCGGAATGTCGTTCGGGTTCCGCGAGGTCACGAGGCCCTGATCCGTCACGACTTCCTCGTCCGATACGATCGCGCCGGCGTTCTTCAGATCCTGCTGGATCGACTTGAAGCCGGTCATCTTGCGGCCCTTCACCAGCCCCGCGCTGATCAGCACCTGCGGGCCGTGGCAGATCGAGGCGACCGGCTTGCCGGCTTCGAAGAAGCCGCGCGCGAAATTCAACGCCGTGTCGTCCACGCGAAGCGCGTCGGGATTGAACAGGCCGCCGGGGATGAGAAGACCGTCGAACGATCCGGCGTCGGCGGAGCCAAGCTCCTGATCGACTTTCACTTTCTGGCCCGGCTTGTCGTGCTCAAAGCCCTGGATCTCGCCGGACTTCGGGCTGACCACCGTGACCACGGCGCCGGCCTCCTTAAGGGCCTTCACCGGCTCAGTCAGTTCAACCTGTTCGAAACCGTCCGTCGCGAGCACGGCGATGCGACGCCCGTCGAGGCGATTGGCCATGATGAAACTCCTTGAATTATCTGCGTAAGAACGCTTTGAAGCGCGTCCGCGGCGCGTTACGCGCTTGTTGCGAACACAACCCAGAGGGGCGGGCGATCGTTCCCGCTCTCGCCATGCAAGCGAGCATTTCAGTGATGCGTACGAACGCCCTCACCACGGTCGCGGCCTTCGACCGCATCGGCGAGGAGAACGCCTTCGCCGTGCTGGCGCGCGCGACGGCGCTGAGCGCGCAAGGCCGCGACATCGTGAATCTCGGGATCGGCCAGCCGGACTTCCCGACGCCGCCGCATGTGGTGGAGGCGGCGGTCAAGGCGCTGCGCGACGGACATCACGGCTATACGCCGTCGGTCGGCATCCTGCCGTTGCGCGAGGCTGTGGCCCGCGACCTCGACCGCCGCTTCGGCGTCGCCGTCGATCCGGACCTCGTGATGATCGTGCCGGGCGGCAAGGTGACGATGTACGCCGCCATCCGCCTGTTCGGCGAGCCGGGGGCGGAGATCCTCTATCCCGACCCCGGCTTCCCGATCTACCGCTCCATGATCGAGCACACCGGCGCGACGCCGATCCCGGTCCCGGCGCGCGAGGAGAACGGCTTCGCCTTCTCGGCGGACGAACTGCTGGCGCTGATCACGCCGCGGACCCGGCTGGTCGTCATCAACTCGCCGGCGAACCCGACCGGCGGCGTGACGCCGGCCGAGGAGATCGACAAGCTGGTGAAGGGCCTCGAGGCCCATCCGCATGTGGCGATCCTCTCGGACGAGATCTACGACCAACTGGTCTTCGACGGGCTCGAACACCGCACCCTGCTCAGCTACCCCGAGATCCGCGACAGGCTGATCGTGCTGAACGGTTGGTCCAAGACCTACGCCATGACCGGCTGGCGGCTGGGCTGGTCGATCTGGCCGAAGACGCTTTACGAGGACGTCCGCAAGCTCGCCGTCAACGCCTGGTCCTGCGTGAACGCCGCGACCCAATATGCCGGGATCGCGGCGCTGGACGGCCCGCAGGACGCCGTCCGGCACATGCGCGCGGAGTTCGACAAGCGTCGCGCTGTGGTGACCGAGGGCCTGAACGCCCTTCCCGGGGTCAGCGCCGTCACGCCCAAGGGCGCGTTCTACGCGTTCCCCAACATCTCCGCGACCGGCTGGAAGGCGAAGCCGCTCGCCTCCGCCCTGCTGGAGCAAGCCGGCGTCGCCGTCATCGGCGGACCCGATTTCGGGGTGTACGGCGAGGGGTACATCCGGCTGTCCTACGCCAACTCCGCGGAGAACATCGCGCGCGCGCTGGAGCGGATGCGGGCCTTTCTGAGCGAGCGCACGATCTGAAGCGAAATTCTAAAACGACGGCCGCCGCTTTGGACTTTTTATGGTACGGTCCAGACCTCAGACATCCGAGGGGGTACCGGATCCGTGAAAACAACCATCATAGCCGTCGCCGCAACGCTGGCGGCGGCGACGGCATCGCCTGTCGTCGCCGCCGAAGACGGAGTCGTGACGCTCAGCGCGAAGGCCGCCGCGGCGGCCCCTAAGCCGACGCTCAATCAAAGCCGTCCCTGCGGCACGGAAGCGGACCAATCTCTCTGTGTGAGGATCCTCGCCGGCGACTTCGAGCCCAAGACCCTGCCGGATTACCGCGTGCGCTTCGCGGCGCCCGGACGCGCAATGGTCACCTGGCAGGGCAACGTCGGGTGCTCCTACAAATCCAGAACGTTCTACGGCAACGGATTTTCGCAGTCAGTCTACGAATACTACGTGCACCTTGCATTGAAGAATGACGCCTCCGCCTTCGTTGGCGGCGCTCCGGGCTCCACCACCGTCGGCGCCAAGGAGGATCTGCTGAACGGGCAGTCAAACGTGCCGCCGCCCAGCGTGCGGCAGATCGTTTATCTGCCAGTGACGCTGTCCCGCGTGTTCAACGTGGCGGCCGGCGTTCAGACGTACCGTGTCCTCGTCGTGCCGGACTTGCGGCAGTACGAGGACATCTCGTGCAGCATCACGGGCGGGACGACGATCGTGCAGTACACGCCGAACTGACGCGGCCGCCGGGGTCGGTCTTCAGCGATCCGGCCCCGCGCCGCCAAGGTGTCGGAAGCCCCTCCGCAGGCAGGTTACTCGCGGGGGCGCGGCGTCTGGGCCTCGTCGCCCTGATCCGTAAGAGGTCCCGGAAATTCGCCCAGGTTTTCCTGGAGCGACGCTTCCTCGATCGGCTCGCCACGCTCGGCCGGCGTCACGACGCCGTCGGCAAGCGGGTTTGGCTCCAACCCGGCCTGCGGGTTGGACTCAAGGGCCGCAAGCTCCTTCGCCCGCTCCAGATAGTCGTCCTCGCGGCCCTCGGGGGAACCAGCGTCGATCCAAAGCTTGCGGGCGCGTTCGCGCAGCTTCGGCGTCACGGGGGTCTCGGACATGGTCTTCCTCGCAGGCTTGTGAATGTGGGAGGCAACTCTGCGCGCCGCCGCTTAGTTCCCCATTGATCGAACGCACAGCCGCAACGAAAAAGGGCCCGAAGCAGCGCTTCAGGCCCAAATCCTCGATCGCGAAGCGATCGATCAGTAGCGGTAATCCGGGCGACGGCGCGCGCCGCGCTGCGCGATCTTCTTGGTGATCCAACCCATGAACAGCGCTTTCAGAATGTTCTTCAGCATCGGTGCCTCCGTGTAACTCTTGAAGGCACAACCGACGACACAGGCTCTTGGTTCCTTTGCGTCAGCTCTGTCGCCGATCGACCGTTCAACACGCCGTTACCGTCAGCCAAGCGGCGGCAGGTCAGCCTGCGGTGACGCCGCTCGCCTTGGCCTGCGCCGCCGTCGCCTCCAGATGCGCGACATGGGCCTCGTCCAGCTTCAACTTGGCGGCGAGCGCCTGCAGGAAGTATTGCTCCGCCGGCGTGTCGGGATCGATCGCGAGCCGCGCCGCCAGCCAGACCTCGGAACCCAGCTCCGGCCCTCTGGCTTCCGCCGCGATGGCGTCGAGATCGTCGGCCTGGCCGAGGTGCTCCAGCAGAAACTCCTCCTCGTTCGCCTCCGCGCCCGCGGCCTTCAGCGCTTCCTTGATCTTCCCGATCTCCTCGCGGTCGATCCTGCCGTCGGCGCGGGCCGCCGCGATCATCGCGCGGATGAGAAGCAGCCCGAGCTTCTGCTCGTCCGCCGAGGTGGAGGGGCTGAACGGGGTCTCGGTGGGCGGAGGCAGCACCTCGATCGGCGCCGACTGCGGCTGGGTCTGGTGGCCGGGCGCCTGGGGATAGGGGTACGGCGCGCCCGGCGCGGGGGCCTGATTGGCCTGGTAGTTCTGCCACGCCTTGTAGGCGAGGCCGCCAAGGATCGCGAGGCCGCCGAGCTTCATGGCGCTGCCGCCGAGCGCGGGCCCCTTCTTGGAGCCCTTGCCGCCGAGCAGCACCGAGGCCAGCGTGCCGGCGATCGCGCCGCCGGCGACGCCGCCGAGGTTGCCCTTGGCGAGGCCTTCGACCTGCTTCATCAGATCGCCGGATCCGCCGGCCGACCCCTTCCCGCCCGGAGCGGCCGGGCCGCCCATGCGCTTGAGGATGTCGCCCATGCCGCGGTTCGAACCGCCGCCGGAGCCGAGAAACTGGTCGAGAATGGATTTGGCGTCGAGCACGGCAGGTCTCCGATCGGCGTCATGATGCCGTTCGGAGGTAGGGTCGCGGCCCGCGGGCCGCAAGCGGCGGCCGCGGCCGTCAGCGCGCCTTGAGCTTCGAGGCTTCCTGCGCCAGCGCCTGGATGCCGGCCCAGTCGCCGCGCGCGATCAGGTCCGCCGGCGCGACCCAGGAGCCGCCGACGCTGACGACGTTCTTGAGGGCGAGGTAGCTCGGCGCGTTGCCGAGGTCGACGCCGCCGGTCGGCACGAAGTGCAGGTTCGGCAGCGGGGCGAGCAGCGCCTTGAGATAGGCCGGGCCGCCGGCCGGGCCGGCAGGGAAGAACTTGGCGAAGTTCGCGCCGCGCTCGGCGAGCTGCATCGCCTCGGAGGCGGTGGCGACGCCCGGCAGGAACGGCACGGGCGCCTCGCTGCCGGCGGCGATCAGCCGGGAGCTGACGCCGGGGCTGACGAGGAACTCCGCGCCGGCCTGGATCGCGGTCTGGACGTGCTCGGGCTCGAGCACGGTGCCGGCGCCGACGGTGACGCCCTCGACTTCGGAGACGATCGCCTGCAGCGCCTCCAGCGATTTCGGGGTGCGCAGCGTCACCTCGAGAACCGGCAGGCCGCCGTCCCGGAGCGCCTTGGCGGTCGCGACGCCGCTCGCCGCGTCCTCGAACGTGAGCACCGGAATGACGGGAGCCTGGGCCAGGATCGCCGCGAGGCGTTCGGTCTTGGCGAGCGTGAAAGACATGAGCATCTCCTCGCGGGGGGCGTAGGTGACTTTCGGCGCATGCTGCATCGCGCCCAAGCGTCGCCACGTCAAGTTTGGCGCAGGGATGCGCCGCTCGCATGACGGAGGATCCGCCGCTATGGTCGCTCTCGGCCCCACGTTCGCCGCACGAGAGACCCGCATGACCCGCCACCTCGACCTCGACGCTCTGGCGACCTTGGCGGCGGTCGTGGACATGGGCGGCTTCACGGCCGCGGCGGGGCGGCTCGGCCGCACCCAGTCCGCCGTCAGCGCCAAGATCGCGGCGCTGGAGGCCGAGCTCGGCCATCGGCTGATCGAGCGCGGGCGGGCCGGCGCCATCGCGACGCCGGCCGGAACGGAGCTGCTCGGCTACGCGCGGCAGCTTCTCCAGATCGAGGACGAGGCGCGGCTGGCGCTGGGCGGCGAAAGTCTGGGCGGGCGGGTGCGGCTCGGCATCCCCGACGACTACGTCGAGCCGTTCGGCTCGCTGCTGCTGCGGCGGTTCATGACGACCCACCCCAAGGTGCAGCTCGACGTGCGCTGCGAGATCAGCCAGCGGCTGGAGCGCGACCTCGCGCAGGGCGCGATCGACGTCGCGGTCATCACCCGCGACCCCGAACGCCCGACCGGCGAGTTGCTGCGCTACGAGCCGCTGGTTTGGTGCGCGCCGCCGGACCACCGCCCGGAACTGGTCGATCCGCTGCCGCTCGCGGTGTTCAGCGAGGGCTGCCGCTTCCGGAACGTGGTGCTGGGGGCGCTCGAGACCTCCGGCCGCCCGTGGCGCATCGCCTATGTCTCGTCGAGCCTGCAGGGCGTGCTGTCGGCGGTCTCGACCGGCTTCGCCCTCACCTGCGTCGCCGAAAGCTCCGTGCCCGGGGGCTGGCGGCGGCTGGGGGCGGCGGAAGGCCTGCCGGATATGCCCGCGGCGGAAATCGGGCTCGTGGTGCGGCCGGACGCGGGGGTGGCGTCGCGCACGCTCGCCAGCGCGATCCGCGCCACGCTCGCGCGCCTCGACCGGGCGGCCTGACCCGCGCATGCTGATCGGAATCGACTGGGGCGGGACCAAGATCGAGGCGATCGCGCTCGACGAAGGCGGCGCGACGCTGCTCCGGGAGCGCGCGCCAACGCCCCAGAACGACTACGAGGGCTGCGTCTACGCCGTGGCCGCCCTCGTCGCCCGCTTCGAGAGCGCCCTCGGCGCGACGGGCTCCGTCGGGGTCGGCATGCCGGGCTCCCTGTCGCCTGCCACCGGGCTGCTGCGCAACGCCAACTCCACCTGGCTGAACGGCCGCCCGCTGAAGCAGGACCTCGAGACCGCGCTCGGCCGCCCGGTGCGGCTGCAGAACGACGCCAACTGCCTTGCGGTGTCGGAGGCGACCGACGGCGCCGCTGCGGGCGCGGCGGTGGCTTTCGCCGTGATCGTCGGCACAGGCTGCGGCGCCGGCGTCGCGATCGGCGGGCGGCCCTGGACCGGCCGCCAAGCGATCGCCGGCGAGTTCGGCCACAACCCGCTGCCCTGGGCGAGCGGGAGCGCCGAGGCGCCCGGCCCGCTGTGCTGGTGCGGCCAGCGCGGCTGCGTCGAGACCTTCGTGTCCGGCCCCGGTTTCGCCCGCGCCCACGCGCTGACGACGGGCGTCGCCATGAGCGCGGAAGCGGTGGTGGCTGCCGCGCGCGGGGGCGACGCGGACGCGGCCGGATCGCTCGCGGTCTACGTCGACCGGCTCGGCCGCGCGCTCGCGACGGTGGTGAACCTGCTCGATCCCGACGTCATCGTGCTGGGCGGCGGCATGTCGAACGTCCCGGAGCTCTACGAGGCGCTCCCCGCCGTGATCGCCTCCCGGGTGTTCTCGGACGGCTTCTCCACCCCGATCCGGCCCGCCCTGCACGGCGATTCCTCCGGCGTCCGCGGCGCGGCCTGGCTGTGGAAGCCATGAGCGCCGCGCCCAGCCCTGAGGAGGGACGCTGCGAGCGCCGCCTCTGGATCGCGGCCTACGCCGTGATCATGGTCGTGCTCGCCGCCGGCGCGGCGCGACGGATCTGGGCGCTGTGGTGACTCAGCGGGTCAGCAGCGTGGCGATGTCGACGAGGTTGACCACGAGCCACATCCCGACGCCCCATGAGGCGAGCATCGCGATGGAGCCGCCGTATTCGGCGAAGCGGCGGCGGCGCTCGAAGCGTGCGATGGCCGGGTCGATCATGGCTCTAAATCCCCCGGAGCGCGCGTCCCCTCAGGCGCCGCCCCATGTGTGTCGGAAACGCGGCGGCGGGCGTCTGGTTCCCGGCCGATTCACCATAGGAGCTGCGGCGGCATGAGCGGCTATGAGAGCGGGCCCCTGTTTCTCGGCGTCGACGGCGGCGGCACCCGCTGCCGCGCCCGGGTGCGGGACGCCGCCGGCCGCCTCGTCGGCGAGGGCCTTTCCGGGCCCGCAAACGTGCGGCGCGGGGCGCGGGC
>NZ_BAUX01000016.1 GCF_002897035.1 Methylopila sp. Yamaguchi | reverse complement strand
GAAAATCGACATCAGTCCCCCCGCGGCGTCGCCTTAGGCGCCGCCAGAGGGAGTCCCACGGCGAGCCCACGCTGTCACGTGAGGAGATGTTTTGTTTTGTAAACGCGCAGCAACGGTCCCCGAAGCCGCGTTGAAGCGTCTCGGCCTCCTTCGTTGCGGTGCGCCCCCGCGAAGGCGAGAGGAAGCGTGCCGCTACGAACGCAGCGCAAAGTGTTTAACCTGTATAATGTTCCCCGCTCCGGCCAGTCGATTTGACGGCCTGGAGCGTATCCGGATGCGACATGCTGGGATCGGGGAGGAACTTTACCGCATCGACGGAGCTTATACTCCCGCGTTTCCTTCGACGCCAAGGAGCAGGCCATGTCAGATCCATCCCACTCGTCACCTTCCGGCGCCGGAAGCAGCTCATCTGCTTCCCATGTTCGCGATCAAGCGCGCCAATTCGCCGACGATGTGAAAGAAGAAGCTCAGACTTTCGCCGAAGAGGGAAAAGTCCAGGGAGCCGAACGGCTCAAAAGCGTCGCGGACACGGTGGATCGGGTCGCCGACCAGGTCGAAGAGCAGTCGCCCGCGATGGCGGACTGGGTCCGCAAGGCCGCCGGCGAGCTCGAGAGCGTCTCGCGGAGGCTCAAGGACAAAAGCATCGGCGATTTGCTCACGATGGGCCAGGACTTTGCGCGCCGGGAACCCGCGGCGTTCATAGCGGCGTCGGCGGTGGCCGGTTTCGCCCTTTCGCGCCTGCTGAAGAGCACGTCGAGCGCTCCGGCGTCGTCGATCACGCCTGTCGGCGCGACGTCTCCAACTCCTCCGCCGTTGGCCCCTCGCGCCGCGCCAGCGCCAGTCGCGACCTCGGTTGGCGGCCTGAGCCCCGCGGCCTCGCGGACCTCCTCCGTAGGCGGCGGCTCCGCGTCGACCCCCTCCGCCCTCAATGACCGGGCGCCGGACAATCGAGCGTCCCAGACGGGAGGGCCTTCGGTATGAGCGACCTGAATCAACCGGAAACGGGAAAGCGTTCCTTTCCATACCTCCTCTCGACGCTCGTCGACCAGGTGACGACTCTTGCGCAACAAGAAGCCCGCCTGGCGAAGGCTGAGGTCCGGGACGCCGTCGCTCGCATCGCGGCAAGCGCAATGTCGCTGGTCATCGCGGCCGCGCTGCTGATCGCCGGCCTCGTGGTGCTGCTGCAGGCCGCCGTGCTGGGCCTCCAGCTCTATGGGGTGACGCCGATCTGGTCGGTGATCATCGTAGGGGGCGCCGTTCTGATCATCGGGGCGCTGATCCTCTCCTCAGCCATCGCGGCGTTGAAGAAGACCGACTTGGCGCCTCGCCGAACGATCGGACAGATGCAGCAGGACGTCGCCGTTGCGAAGGAGCAGGCACGATGACCAAGAGCACCAGCGAACTGGAACGTGACGCGGAACGCACGCGCGCGGATCTCGCGGCGACCCTCAACGACATCCGCACGCGGATGGAGCCGGGACGTCTCGTCGATCAGGCGTTCAGCTATGCGCGCAGTAACGGCGGCGCGGATTTCGCGCGGAACGCCGCGGCTCAGGCGCGGGACAACCCGTTGCCCATCCTTCTCATCGGCGCCGGCTTGGCCTGGCTGATGAGCGGACGCAAGCCCGCCTCCGGCCTCTCGGTCGGCGGCCTCCAAAGCGCCGGCGTTCGGAAGACCCACGACGCCCGGGACATGGCCGCGGGCGCGGCGTCAACAGTGAGCGACGCTGTGTCGTCGGCGTCCGCAAGCCTTAAGGGAGCCTTCGCCGCCGGAGCTTCAGGAGTCGGCGCCGCAGGCTCAAAGGCCGGCTCCCTCGCGGATTCCGCGGGGAGCGCCGTCCGCAGCGGCGGAGAGCAACTCGGGAACGCAGCCAGCGAGCTGCAGCGCCTGTGCGCGGAAAACCCCCTCGTTGTCGGCGCGATCGGTCTCGCCATCGGAGCGGTGCTTGGAGCTGCGCTCCCGAACACCGAAACGGAGAACCGGCTGATGGGCGCCGAGGCGGACGAGCTGAAATCCACGCTCAAAGCCAAGGCCGATGAGCAAATCGAGCGCGGGGAGCGCGCCGTGCGGGCGGGCCTCGAGGAAGCTCGCCGGTCGGATAGCCCTACCTCTGCGCAGACAACTGGCGCGTAGGACGATGTCGACAACCCGCCCCGGCCCATTCGCGACGAGCCGGGGCGGGTTGGAGTTTTCCTTCAGCGCGCGAAATCGCCTGCCGGACGGATTTCGCCGCCCTGCCAGCAGGACCGGGACAAGATGGTGGAGCTCGGATCTGATTGAGGGAAAAGTTGTTTCCGCACGCTCTGCGATTACGCGTTGAATATCTCCGGACGACCGGCCGGGCCAAACCGTATCCCAGCCGCCGTTATCGCCCTTGGCGTGAGGCGGGTCGTTGTAGCCAGCATGGACAACAAGCTCGGGAACAGACGGGCCGTGGCAGTTGCGCAGGCCTGCGTGGCGGGCAGCACGAGCGCCTGAGACAAGAGGGTGGCGACGCGGATCTGGCGTCGCACGTCCGCAGCCAGTCGCTGCTGGAACAGGTCCGCCGTTCCTCCTGACCTCATGACCGCTGCGGCGAGCGACGCGCTGTGGAGCGCGATCGAGATCCCTTCGCCAGAGAGAGATGGGATCACCGCCGCCTGATCGCCGAGCCGCCAAAGGCCATCTTGCGACCGTTTCCGTACTAAGCCGTAGGGGAGGCGAGCGATCGCTAAGGGGCGGCCGACGAGATCGTCGGAGCCGTCGAGCAATGCTCCGAGAGGCGGCGTGGCCGCGGAAATAGCTTCCAAAAGACGCCGCCAGTCGCGGCCGAGCGCCGCGAAGGCCCGCTCCCGTATCAGCAGACAGAGATTGGCTCGGCCGCCTTCGATCGGCTCCAGGCCTGCGTAGCCGCCGGGGAAGAGCCCGAGCTCCACCGTCCCTGAGAGACGCTCCGCGATGTGGGGCGCGGGTTCGAAGTGCCGCTTCAATCCGATCAGGTCGTTCTGACGGCCGATTGGCCGCGCCCAGCCGCGGAGGTCGTGCTTGCCGGACGCCAGCACCGCGACGCGAGCGAAGAGCGTCCGCCCATCGTCCAGATCCACGCGCCACCGTCCGACCTCGCGGGCCAGCGCGCGAACGGACGCTCCCCGATGAACCGTCGCGCCCGCGTCTCGCGCCCGGCGCAGCAATTCCTCGTCCAGGCGGCGGCGGGACAGGCTCATCGCCGGAAACGGGAGCGGACGGGACGACGACGTCCAGCCGCGGGACAAGGTGACGGTCGAGATCGGGACCGCGCCAAGCGCCGGAAGATCAACGCCGAGCGCTGCGAGATAGTGGATGGCTTCTCCGCTGAGGAATTCCCCGCACACCTTGTCGCGAGGGGCGGCCTCGCGTTCCACCAGCACGACGTCGCGCTCGCGGGCGGTCATCGCCGCGAAGGCCGCACCGGCGACTCCGCCGCCGACGACGACAATGTCATGGACCAAGGTCATCGCTCCCGAAGCCGCGCCACGCAGAGTCGGAACGGCGTCCACGACTGGACCTCGGCGGCGCCGGCCGCAAGGCCGGCGAGCTGCGTGTATCGGCGCCAGTCGTCCGCTCGAAAGCTGCGGGCGAACGAGACCGGTCCGTCGTGCCGGACAAAACGGTGCATGCGCAGCGCGCCCGACAGGACCTTGAACCCATCGTAGGCAACCCGGCTGCGGCGCAGGTCGTTGACGAACCAGCCGAGGGCGGCTCCGGCTTCCATCCATCTGACGAAACGCACGACGTCCTCGTCGCCGAGGTGATGCGTGAACAGCGCGCTGATGACCACGTCGGCGTCCGGGGAGACGTCGAACACGTCGGCCGTGCGCCACGCGATCGGCATCTTGTCCGGGGTCGCCGCTGCGGCCGCCCGGGCGGCCCAGGGGTTGCGGTCGACGCCGATCAGCTCGACCCGGAGGTCGCGGGCCTTGGCCCAGCGGGCGATCTCGCGGAGCGTGTCGCCGTAGCCGCAGCCGACGTCCATGATCTTCACCGCGCGATCCCGCGGCCACTGGCGCGTGCGGCGCAAGCGCTCGAGAAATCCAAGGGTCGGTCGGTACCCCAGCGACAGACGGTTCACACGGGCGAGATCCACCAGGCAGCCGCGGAAGGTTTCGAAGTCGACCGCGTCGTCATCCATCAGTTCGCGCTCGGCGGAGCGGCGGGTTGCGTCGAAACCTGTCATCCGTCGGCGGTCCGGAACATCATCGTCTCCGCGACCAGCCCAGGCCCGAAAGCCATTGCGCATCCGGTGAGCCCGGGCTCGGCGTCCCGCATCATCTCCTGCAACACGAACAGGATGGTCGCCGACGACATGTTCCCGTTCGCGCGCAACACGTTTCGCGACGCGGCCAGAGCCTCCGACGGCAGCTCGAGCGCCGTCTCCACGGCGTCGAGCACGGACCGGCCGCCGGGGTGCACCGCCCACAGGTCGACGTCCTCGGACCGCCGCCCGGCGAGGACGTCGACAAGTCCGCCCCGCAGCGTCCTGCCGATTTCGCCCGGCGCCGCGCCCGACAGCACCATGTCGAAGCCATGGTCGCGGATCTTCCAGCTGATCTGGTCCGCGGTTCCGGGCGCGAGCGCGGCATGGAAGCTCTCAAGCGCGAGACCCGTCGCCTCGGACGAGACCAGCGCCGCTGCGCACCCGTCGCCGAACACCGAGAAGGTCAAGATCTGCTCGAGATCCTGGGTCTCTTTCAGATGAAGCGTGCAGAGCTCGAGGCACACCAGCAGCACCCTGGCGTCCGGCTCCGAGCGCACGATGTGCCGGGCGAGCTTCAGCCCGTTGATCGCGGCGTAGCACCCCATGAAGGCGACGACCGTCCGCTCGACCGAGGTCTTGAGCCCGAACCGCGCCACCAGATCGAAGTCGAGGCCGGGCGCTGAGACGCCCGTGCAGGACACGACGATCAGGTGCGTGATCCGGGAGGCCTCCGGTCCAAGGTTCAATCGCTCGACCGCCAGGGCGGCGAGGTCCGGCGCCGCCTTCTCATACCGCGTCATCCGCGCGGCTGTGGAGGGAAACCGCCCGTAGGCATAGAATCCCTCCTGATCGATCGCGCCATCCGGCGCGTCGTAGGCCGGCGTCAGCGACGACCAGCGGTGTTCGATCTGGCTGCGTCCCGCCATTCGCTGGAACACACGGTTCGCCCGCGGGTCGCGCAGCAAGCTCCTCGCAAACGCGACGAAGGCGGCGTGCACGTCGTTGGCCGGCACCGCCGTGGCGATCCGGTTCAGGTAGGCTGTTGTCACGACGCTCTTTCGCGAGATGGACGGGTCATCGTTCAATTCGTCCAGAACGGAGATGGTTCCGGTGACGAGAATGGGGCCGGCGGGCCCCATTCAGGCCGACGCCTAAAAATGAGGCGCGGAGATCTTTCGTGCGTGAGCGCAAGTGGCGCTTGCAGATCGAGATGGCGAGAGGCACACATTCCCGCGCTGACGATGGTGATCGCCCGACAGTGTCGGCGCGTCCATGGGGGACGATCCAGGGCGTTCGCCAGCAGGGGGAAATGATGGCTGTCTATCGTGGGACGGATGGCGCGGATAACCGCACCGGGACTTCGCTCAACGACCGGCTCTACGGCTTGCTGGGCAACGACACTCTGAAGGGAGCGGCGGGGGACGACTACCTCTCGGGCGGGCGGGGCGACGACAGTCTCGACGGCGGGGTCGGCCGCGATCAACTGGATGGCGGGGACGGCGCGGACGTCCTCTTCGGGGGCGACGGCGACGACTACCTCGACGGCGGACAGGACAGCGTCCGCGACAAGCTGTACGGCGGCGCTGGCGACGACATCGTGCAGGCGCGCGCGAATGACGTGGCGGACGGCGGCGCGGGCGACGTCGACACGTTGATTCTGACCACGGATTTCGCCGACATCGGCGGCGACGCGACGCTCTACCGGATCGACCTTTCCGGGATCGACGGCCCCGCCTTTGCGTCGACGGGGTTCGCGGCCGTCAAGGCCATGAACTTCGAGCAGGCGAACGTCGTCATCGCCGACGCCGCGGCGCGCTCGACAATCACGGGCAGCAAGGGTCACGACGTCATCGCGGTGAGCGTGGCGGAAGGTCAAACGTCGGGCGTCACCATCCGAGGAGGCGCCGGAAACGACGAACTGACCGGTTCGTCCCTGAACGACGTGATCTACGGCGACGCCGGCGAGGACATCATCGACGGCGGCGCGGGAGCTGACGTGCTCTTCGGCGGCGCGGGCAGCGACCTGTTTCACGCCGTTCTGGAGTTCACCTATCCCGGCGGCCCCAAGCAGGCCATCGACACGATCCGCGACTTCGACGCAGACGATTACATTCTCGTCACCGACGAGATCTATACGGGATTTGGTCCGTCGTTCGAGACGCTGGACCTGACCAATCCGTTCGTCTTCGGCGCGGCGCCGAAGGCCAATTCGACAGGCGGACAGTTTCTCTACAACACGACGAGCGGTCTGTTGTCCTACGATCCAGACGGCAAGGGCTCCGAGGCGGCGATCGCTCTCTACAAGCTGGCGGGCGCGCCTGTCCTGACCGTCAACGACTTCATTCTGGACATCTGAAGACGAGACTCGCCGGCGCGCGTTTTCGGCGCGCCGGCGAGTCGTTTGTCGGCTGCACAGGACCCGAGGTCCATGCCTGCTTCTGTGCCGCGCCACGGCCGCAACGCGGCGAGCGTCCGCAGCCGCGCGCGAGGCGAGGGAGACGCCGCTCGTGGAACATCGTTGGTCGCGGGTAGTTCGGACCATGACCGTCGCCTGACGCGCCATGGCAAGGAACGAGCCTCGTGAACGTAGATTTTTCCAACCGGCGGGCGGCTCACCTCTGCATCGACATGCAAAGGATGTTCGCCGAACAGACGGAATGGCATACGCCCTGGATGGCGAGCGTCCTCCCAGTGGTGACCGAGATCGCAGGAAGACACGCCGCGCGGACGATCTTCACGCGCTTCATACCTCCGGAGCGGCCGGAAGACGCTCCAGGCGCATGGCGCGGCTATTTTGAGCGATGGCGTCGCTTTACGCGCTCGGAAATCGATCCGGAGCTTCTTGAGCTTGTCGGCCCGCTGCGCGACCTGGTCCCGCCGGCGACCCTCTGCGACAAGCCCGGGCTGTCCGCCTTCGAGCGGACGGACCTTTACAGCTTTCTGCTCGCGCGGAGGGTCGATACGGTCGTTGTGACCGGCGCGGAGACCGACGTGTGCGTTCTGGCGACCGTCCTATCGGCCGTTGATCACGGCTTCCTGGTGGTGCTGCCCAAGGATGCGTTGTGCAGCTCCGCCGATGAAACGCACGATGCGCTCCTGACCCTCTACGCGAAGCGTTTCGCCAAACAGGTGATCCTCACCGACGCTGAGCATCTTCTGAGCCGCTGGACCGCAGCTTGAGGATCGCCACGCTGGCGCTTGCCTCGCGCTAGAGCCGCTGGGCGGGCGCCACCCACGTCGCGCCCGCCACATTCACCGCCGCAAGGCGGGGCAGGGACAAGTGTCCCTAAGATCTGACGAGGTCCTCGAGTTCGTCCGCCGAGAGTATCCAGCCATCGCTGGCGGCGACAATTGGCTCGTCCTGGCCGTCCCGACAGAGCTTCCTCACTAAGGCGAGAGCGTCGAGAACGTTCGGCACGACGGTGGCGGACGCGTTCGGGGAAGAGGTGTCAAAAACAGTGTAGGACATTTGCCCCGCTCCCCTTTACGCCGCCATCAAACGCGCGAAGGCAGGCTTTGGCGGGGGAGGCGGGTCGTCCTCGGGCTCGCGCCGGGCGCGGACCAAAGTTTGGGGTCGGAGCCGGCGAAGATCGAGGCGCCGCCGCAACGGACGAGGCGAAGCTGGCCGAGCGGCGTCCGGTCCGTCGAGCTCGTTCAACGCCGCCAGGATCCGATCCAGGGGCACGATCGCGCCGCTCTCCAATTGACGGAGGTTGGGCGCCTCTTCGAGGGCATGTCGATCGGACGCCCAGGACGCCAGCAAGGCGCGTTTTTCGCCCAGTGAAAGCTTCGGATCGGCGACCACTTCGTCAGGATGCACGAAGATCGCCCGATCCCCGTCGAGCGCCGGTTTGGCTTGCGAAAAGCGATTTATGTCCAAGCGTTTGAAGCTCATCTCCAAACTCCACCCTGTAAGGGCAAAGGCTGCGCGACGCAGCGGCAGCCGCCCGTCTCGCCGGCCCCTCCTTGGCCGGCGCAGACGATTTGGTGACGCTCCTTCGCTGTTCAAGAGCTGCCCCCCGTCGCCCGAAATGGGCTCCCGCTTACGTGCCCCGCGGCCACTCCGCCGCTCGGCTGGCGGCTACAATTCGAAGCTAAATGTGCCGCAGCGGAGCGTCGCCGCGGACTGGCCGCCCGCCTGAGCCCACGTCACCTTCGCGGGGCGGCCCAAGGCGCGGAAGAACAGCCTGGCCGCGACCTGAGCGCTTTCCGTTCGCTCCGGTGATGGAGGCTCAGGAGATAAAAGCTCAGGCCGGATTGATTTCGGCCAGAGGAGACACGACGCCGTAGCGCATGCAGTAGTAAACGAGGTCGATGTCGGAGGAGACGCCGAGCTTCGACTTCACCGCGTAGTGGTAGTTCGCGACGGTCTTGGCCGTGAGGTTGAGAGCGCTGGCGACCTCCTCGGTCGACTTGGCGTCCAGCAGCATCCGCAGCACCTCGAACTCTCGCGGCGACAGGCTCTCGAGCGCGGACGCTTCCTCCTCCAGCCGGGTCGCGGCCAGCGCCGCCGAGATCTCCGGGCACAGCGCAGAGCGGTTTCGGGCGACGTTCCGGACGGCGCCGGCGAGCAACTCCGGCGCGCTGCTTTTCGTCATGTAGCCCTTCGCCCCCGCGCGGAACGCCTGAAGGGCGTAGCTCGAGTTGGCGTGCATGCTGAACACGAGGATGCGCGCGTGCGGGTCCCACTGTCGTATCTGCCGGATCACGTCGATGCCGCCGCGGCCGGGCATGCTGATGTCCATGATCGCGACGTCGGGCGAGGTCTCCTTGTAGAGCCGGTAGGCGGCGACCCCGTCGCCGGCCTCAGCGACGACGTCGATGCCGCCCTCTTTCTCCAGCAGGCGTCGGTAGCCTTCGCGCACGATCGCGTGGTCGTCGACCAGCATCACCCGGATCGAGTCGTCCATCACCTTGCCTCCCGTTCCGCGAGCCGGACAGGGAAACTGGCCCGCAGTTCGACGCCTCCCTCCGCGCGTTGCTCCACGCAGAGCGCGCCGCCAAGCGCGAAGACCCGCTCGCGCATGCCCACGAGCCCCGCGCCTGACAGAGGATCCGACGACGTCGCGGGATGCATGCCGACGCCGTCGTCCCTCACACTGAGGTCGATGAGCCGCGATCGTTCGCCCGCTTTCGATGAGGCTGGGGGCCCCTCGCGCAACGCGACCTCGACCTGGCTCGCGGCCGCGTGGCGGGCGGCGTTGTTCAGGCTCTCCTGCACGATCCGGTAAATGTGGCCGGCCGCCTCCGCCGGCACGTCCTCGAAGCGCCCCTGCGGCCGGAACGTGAAGCGGGTGCGGCCCCGCGCCTGTCGCTCGTGGCTGGCGACCAGTTCCTGAAGGCTCACGACGAGGCCAAGGTCGTCGATCTCGGGCGGCCTGAGAGTGGCCAGCGTCTCGCGGAGCGACCTCATCGTGCCGGAGGCGAGGGTGACGAGATCCTCGCTCTCTCTCGCCGCTTCAGGCGCCGTCGCGCGGACGGTCTTGCCGATCGACGCCGCCATGCAGCTCATGGCCGTCAGCCTCTGGGCGATGTCGTCGTGAAGCTCGAGGGCGATCAGCCGCCGTTCGCGTTCCTGTGCGTCCACCAGCTTCCGGGCGAATTCGGCGCGGTCCGATGTCGTCGCCTGCAGCGTCCGTGCGAGTTCGTTGAACACCTCCGCGATGCGCTGCAGTTCGTAGAGGCGGAACGCCGGCAGACGGCTCGACAGGTCGCCGTCCGCGAGCCGGTTGATCCCGGCGAGGATCTCGGCCGCCGGCCGCAACGCGTGATCGACGACAACATAAACGAGCAGGCACAGCGCGCCGATCATCATCACCCACAGCCCGAGCGTTCGCGTCAGCTCCGTCCAGGCCCGGCGCGCGACGGTGGTCGGATCGATCGTGGCGCGGATAACGCCCCATGTTTCGGCCCGGTGGACGAGGCCTCTCTCCGCGAGCGAGCGATCGAAGAACAGCGCCCGGTAGGCGTCGACGAACCAGCCGGGCGGGTTCGGAGCGCGCTCGTCGCTGCCGACGCAGCGCGCGTTGCGGACCTCTCCGAGGGGCCCGAGCAGCTCCAGGCATTGACCGGGCTCGAGCGCGAACTTCAGCACCGAATCCCAGTCAGGGAAGCGGTCGAGATGATCCAGCCCGCGCGTGATGCGGATGACCTGGACCAGAAGCTGTTTCTCGACCGCCTCCGCCGCGGCCTCGTTCTGACGGCCCGCGTCCGCCGCCACATGGTGCATGGCGAGGATCGCGCCGCCGGTCAGGCAGAGCAATGCGACCACCACGATGCGCCGAACCAGCGTCCATTTGAGGTCGAGGCTTCGCCGTCCCTGCAGTTTCTCGGCGTACGGAGATGCGGCGATGGGGGATCGGGGCCCCGCGCCGGCCTCGGCCGCGAGACCGACGCGAGGCGCGGCCAGGAAAATTGCCCAAGGGTTCATATGCGGATCGCCATTTCGGCCTGGCCCACGACGCTCATACTACGGCCGCCCGACCTTAAGCTGCTGAACCAGGATGTGCAGCAAAAATCGGTCACAAAACAAGTCATGCCGCACGTAGATCAAGTCTACGATGGGATCTCGCGCGTCGTCGTCAACATAATGCATCGCAGGGGAAGGAATTCGTTCGTGAGGCAAGCACTTAGATTGGCTGCCTTCGCCGTGGCCGGCTCTCTGTCGACCGCCGCCGGGGCGGACACCGCCAGCCACAAGCAGATGATCGCCATCTCGGACGCGGCCGCCGTCCAGTGGACGGCCGCCCCCGCCGCGCTGCCCAAGGGCGTCGAGATCAGCGTCGTCATGGGCGATCCGGACAAGCCCGGGCCGTTCGCGCTGCGGCTGCGTATTCCGCCTGGGACCGTGATCGCCCCGCACACCCATGCGACCGACGAGACCGTCACGCTTCTGGCCGGCGCCCTCGTTCACGACATGGGCGAAACGCGGGTCGAGAGCCGCGGCGCGCCGTTCCGGGAGGGCGGCTTCCTCTACCTGCCGGCCCTGATGCCGCACTCGCTCTGGACCAAGGAGCAGGCGGCCGTCATCCAGGTGAACGGAACGGGCCCCTTCGGTCTGAACTACGTCAATCCGGCCGACGACCCCAGCAAGGCCCGCTGACGCCGGCGGCCTGCCGACCACCCCCTTCGACACACGAGATGAAAGAGCCCAGGACATGGGATTGACGCACCTCACGCTCTCGCTCGCCGGCGGCGCGCTGCTGGCGATGGCAGCCGTGGCCCCGGCCTTCGCGGCGGCCCCGATCAAGAACGTGGTCATCGTTCACGGCGCCCTGGCCGACGGCTCGGGCTGGCGCAAGGTCCATGACCTGCTGAAAGCCAAGGGGTACAAGGTGACGGTGGTGCAGCCGCCGATGACCTCCTTGCCGGACGACGTGGCCGCGGCGCGACGCATCCTGGACCTCCAGGACGGGCCGTCCGTGCTGGTGGGCCACAGCTACGGCGGCATGGTCGTGACCCAGGCGGGCTCGGCGGAGAACGTCGCCGGCCTGGTCTACGTCGCGGCGTTCCAGCCGGACGAGGGCGAGAACCTGCTCGATCTCGCCGGTAAGACGCCGCCCGCGACGACGGGCATCAAGGCCACGGCGGACGGCTATCTCTACCTCGACCCAGAGGTCTACGCGGCGGACTTCGCCGGCGACGTGCCGAAGGCCGAGGCCGAGTTCATGGCCGCCTCGCAGGTCTTCCCCTCCAAGGCGAGCTTCGAGGCGAAGATCAGCCAGCCGGCCTGGAAGACCAAGAAGAGCTGGGCGCTCATCGCGACCGAAGACCGGGCGATCCATCCCGACCTGATGCGGACGATGGCGAAGCGAGCCGGCAGCACGGTGAAGGAGGTCAAGGGCAGCCACGCTCTGTTCATGTCGCAGCCGGCCGCGGTCGCCGAGCTGATCGAGACCGCGGCCAAGGCTCTTTCGAAGTGACGGTTCTGGACCGGTCTGACGCGCTGCGACCCGACTACGATTTCATCGTCTGCGGCGCGGGCTCGTCAGGCTCCGTGGTCGCCCGCCGCCTGGCTGAGAATCCGGATGCGCAGGTTCTGTTGATCGAGGCCGGCGGCGACGACGAAGCGGAAGAGGTGCTCGACCCCTCCCGCTGGCCCGCCAATCTGGGAAGCGAACGCGACTGGGGGTTCCAGGCGGAGCCCAATCCGCACCTCGACGGCCGGTCGCTTTCCATGTCGATGGGCAAGGGGCTCGGCGGCGGCTCCAGCATCAACGTCATGGTGTGGGCGCGCGGGCACCGCAACGACTGGGACGCCTTTGCGGCCGAGTCGGGCGACCCGGACTGGGGGTACGAGCCCGTCCTCAATATCTACCGCGATATCGAGAACTGGCGGGGCGCGCCGGACCCGCGCTACCGCGGAACGTCGGGTCCGGTCTGGGTGCAGCCCGCGCCCGATCCGAGCCCAATCGCCGGGGCGATGCTCGCCGCCGCCGCGGAGATCGGCGTTCCGACATTCGACCACCCGAATGGCGCGATGATGGAAGGGCCCGGAGGGGCGGCCATCTCCGATGTGCTGATGCGTGACGGGCGGCGCCATTCGCTGTTCCGGGCCTATCTCCACCCCTTGAGAGACCGTCCGAATCTCACCGTGCTGACCCGCGCCACGGTCCGCCGCGTCGTGATCGAGGGCGGCCGCGCCATGGGCGTCGAGATCCTGCGCGACGGCGCGGTCCTGACGATCCGTGCGGGGCTGGAAGTCGTCCTGTCGCTCGGCGCGATGCACACGCCGAAGGTGCTGATGCATTCGGGCGTGGGCGACGAGGCCGAACTCGGCCGCTTCGACATTCCCGTCACGCAGCACCTGCCCGGCGTCGGCCAGAATCTGCAGGACCATTTGTCGTTCGGATGCATCTGGGAGTATCGGGAGCCGATCGCGCCGCGAAACAGCGGCAGCGAGGCGACGCTCTACTGGAAGAGCCGTCCTGAGCTCGACAGCCCCGACCTGCTGTTCTGCCAGGTGGAATTTCCGGTTCCGAGCGAGCGGACGGCGGCGCGGGGCGCGCCGGCGCACGGCTGGACAATGTTCGCGGGCCTCGCCCGTCCCGGCAGTCGCGGCAGGGTGCGTCTTACGGCCGCCGACCCGGGGACGCCGATCACGATCGACCCGAACGCGTTGTCCGATCCCGCCGACCTGGACACGGCGCTGCGGTGCGTCGATCTCTGCCGCGAACTCGGCGCGGCCCAAGCCTTCAAGCCCTTCGTGAAGGGTGAAGCGCTGCCCGGCCGGCTGGGGGGCGAGGCCATGAAGCAGTTCGTGCGCGAGTCCGCCGTCACCTACTGGCACCAGAGCTGCACGGCCAAGATGGGACGGGACTCCATGTCGGTCGTGAACGGCTCTCTCGAAGTCTACGGCGTACAAGGTCTGCGGGTGGCGGACGCCTCGATCATGCCGCGCGTTACGACCGGGAACACCCAGGCGCCCTGCGCGATCATCGGCGAGCGGGCGGCCCGGATGATCCGTGCGGCGCACGGCGTCTGAGCCATTGCCGGCCACGTCCGCGCTGACGCGATCCCGAGATCGCCGTGCGCCACCTGTCGCGCGCCCCGTCATGTTCAGCGGTGACATCCGGAGTTGCGCAGCGCGGATTTGCTTGTCACAGGCTCTCTACGCGCCCCGTCCAGACCAAGACATGGCTGGCCGCCGTGCTGTCCCGCGAGCGATAATCGATTAACGATGGGCGGGAGGCGCCGATTTCAGCGGCGTCACGCGGATTGCAGGGGCTCAAGGCCATCAAGGCAGGCGGGCGTGGGGATGATGGGCAAGCGGCTACCACAATCCTTCTGGCGGGCGGACGCAGGCGGAGGGTGGATCTGGTCGAGCCGGGAATGGAGTGTAGCGACCGGGCAGACAACGGCGGCCAGTCTGGGGGACGGCTGGCTGGCCGCGGTCTTTGCTGACGATCACGAACTCACGCGCGCCGCATGGTTGGACGCGTCCGCCAGCGGGAGTTTTCATGTCGAACATCGCCTTTGGGACATCCAGGCAGGCGGCTGGCGGTGGTTTCAATCTTCCGCCGCCCCTTTGACCGAGGGCGGGGAGACAATTTCGGGGTGGATCGGCGCATCCACCGGCGTCCACCTCCTGCACAGTCGTCTGGAGCGACAAAGCGCGCTGCTGACCGAGATGCAGCACCGCGCGTTCAACCTCATAACGGTCGTCCAAGCGATTGGAGCGGCCTCCGCCGAGCACGGCGCGTCCGGCGCCGACTACCAACGGCGGTTCGGACGGCGGCTCGCGGCGCTCGCACGCGCGCAGACGTTGCTGTCCCTCGAGGTGGAGGACGCTCCGATCACGCTCGAGTCGCTGATCCAAGGCGAACTGAGCCTCGAGGCGACGGGCCACGTCACCCACGAGCCCGGCAGGGTCACCCTCGATGGACCGGTCGACTTCGTGCTTCGTCCTTCTGTCGTGCAGACGCTCACTCTCGCGCTGCACGAGCTGGTCGCGAACGCATGCGAGCACGGCGCGCTGTCGCAACCGAACGGCCGACTCAGCCTGCAATGGATGCGTCTGCCCGATGCGCCGGCGCGGATGCGGTTGGCCTGGAAGGAGACGGGGGTCACGCATAGGGCTCCTCCCGGTCCCGCGGGGTTCGGCCGAGAGCTGATCCAGCAAGCAGTCGCGTTCAAGACCGACGCCGCCGTCGACTATGCGTTCACCAGTGACGGGCTCGTCTGCGTCATCGAGGGCGACTTCGGCGCCTCGAGCCGTGTCGTGGGACTTCAGGAGAAGAACAGCGCCTGACTGATGGTCGTTTTGATCATCGCCGGGGAGAACGGCTTGGTGATGAGGTAGGTCGTGTCGTTCCGGCGACTGCGCAGCAGATCGCCGGGATGGGCGGTGACGAACACAACCGGAGTCGCCCTGTCCAGCAGGATCGACGAGGCCGCATCCGCGCCCGAGGATCCGTCTGCGAGCTTTATGTCCGCAATCACAAGACCGGGGTGGTGACGGGCCGCAAGGTCGACGGCGTCGCGTTGCGTCCCCGCGATCGCGACCACGT
Source organism: Methylopila sp. Yamaguchi (assembly GCF_002897035.1). Taxonomy (GTDB): domain Bacteria; phylum Pseudomonadota; class Alphaproteobacteria; order Rhizobiales; family Methylopilaceae; genus Methylopila. The sequence goes on along the minus strand of NZ_BAUX01000016.1, from coordinate 85,865 downwards.
CGTGGCCAAGGGTGTTGACGATCTGGCGAAGATGACGCGCGATCGGCCACTCGTCTTCGATGATGAGGACGGTGGTTTGTAAATCGCGCTCGATGACGCGCTGCGCGTCGTCGGCGAGATGGCGGACCTCAAGGTGCGACATTCCGAGGATAACCGCGGTCGCCGCCTCGCTGAACCCCTCGACGGCGGTCAGCAGCAGCACGGCTCGCGCCGCGAGCGGGATCGCCTGCAGCCGCTGGTCCGCGATCCGTTCCCGCGTGGAAGTTTCTTCGGGCGTCCAGCGCGGCGGCGCTCCCTGCCGCTCAAGGCTTTCGTAGAGGGCTTGGAAAAGCAGAACGTCCCAGGGATCAAACCGGTCACGCGGCGATATTGCGCCGATGAGACGCTGCAGAGCGTGGGCGACCAAGCGATCGCCGTCGTCCTGGCGGCCGAGCAGCATGCGGGCGTGCCGGCGAACAAAGGGCAATTTGCTGAAAAGCTCGTCGCGGTTCATGGCCGGTCCTTCCTGGAGCCAGCGGGCGAGCGTGTCCCGTCCGCGGGCCACTCGCTCATGCCGTCGGCTCCATCTCGGCGCTTGGTGAGCTCGGCGCCTGGGAGGTGGCGTAGCGCCTGGCCGGCTCGGCGTCGCGGCGACGCGTTCGGATCGCGGCGAGGGCGAGAACGCCCAGCACGACGCTCGCGGGCCCGAGCCTCGACGCCAAGCGCAACGTCACCACTGCGAGCAGGCCCACGACGGCGAGCCGCGCGGCGGGAACCGTCGCCGGGTATCTCTCGCTGTTCTGTGGCCCTGTCACGGAAGCTGGCCCGCCCCGCCCGCCGAGACGGCGTCGCCTGAGGAAGCGAGCGGCGCCCCGGCCGTCAGCTCACCGTTAGGAGTCCCAGCCGCAGCGCCCGCGGCCAATTCGGCGTCGATCTCCGCCTCCGCCTGAGCCCAGTGCTCGGCATGACGATCGCTCGGCTGTCCCTCTGCGATCCAGATCTGATAGGCGCGGTCGCGAATGAGGTCGTCTCTCCGGTCCATGCCTCGACTCCATAGCCGTTTCGGCGCGATAAGCTTTGGTGCGCGGTTTTGTTCCACGTTTCGGTTCGAAGCGAGTTCAGCGGCTGACGCGCCGGGAGGCCCATCCGTGGGCGGCCAGATCGCTCGAACGCCTCCGAACTCTCCGACGGCCTCTGGAACAAAACTGACGCTCGATCCTTGCAGGTGATGTCCCGAAGTGATCAGGAGACGTCTTATGCCCGTAGCGATGCCATCGACTGCTGCGCGTCGCGGGGTCGATGCCCAGGTCCCGCTGCCAACGCCAGCAAACGACGTCGCCCAGGTTCAGCGATCGGTTATTGCGCTCATCCCTGCTCTGCGCGGGTTCGCGAGATCGATCACCCGGGACGCGGGCGAGGCCGACGACCTTTTGCAGGAGACCCTGCTCCGGGCGCTGGCGAACCTTCACCAATTCACGCCGGGGACGAATCTGAAGGCGTGGCTCTTCACCATCCTGCGCCACACCCATATCGGGACCGCGAAGAAACGCACCCGCGAGCGCAAGATGGCCGCGGGCGTCACGGCTGAGGACATCGGTGCGGCGCCGCCGCAGAAGTGGCTTGCGGCGACAAGCGCGATGAAAGAGGCGCTCGATCAGTTGCCCGCCGACCAACGCGAGGTGGTCATTCTGATCGGCGGACTGGGTTTCAGCTACGAAGAATGCATGGAGGTCTGCGGCTGCGCGATGGGGACGGTCAAAAGCCGGCTGAACCGGGCGCGGGCGCGTCTGGCGTCGATCCTCGACGCCGCGACGGTCGACGACATGACCTGACGCGTTCTCTCGGCCTCGCTTACGCGCGGGCCCTGCCTATCGGTCCTTACGCACTCCGTTGGAGGCTACCAGCGTCAGTCGCGCCGGCTCACGCTCGCCTCCAAGCCTTCGGTCGATCAGCCTCGCGAGCTCTAAAAGATTCTCCGGAACCGGTTCGGCCTGCACGTCGTCGAACACCTGCCGCAATTCGGCGCCGATCGATTGCTGGCGCGCCAACCTTTCCTCGGTGTCCGCCTTCTCGTCGAAGTCGTCCATCTCGCCGCTCACCGCCCTAAGCCTAAGTCCACCGTACCATTGTACCGGCTATTCCGCCAAATCACGGGCGACTCGGGGGCCGGGCAGTCTAGAATCTCAAGCCAAACCGCTCATGTGCTAAGCCAGCCTTGATAATACGAGCCGCAGCATTTTGTTCCCGAGATGGTGCGCGTCCGATCGCCTCATACGTGTCCCCTTGTTACCTTGCTCCCGGCGAGAGGGAAGGCCGACGCTCTGAAGCTTTGAAGGAGCCTCAGGCCCGTCCGGAATAGCGGGTCAGGTGCGCGGGCGTCGTCCGTCTGGGAGATGATTGTCGTCCGCGGGCGCGAGGGCCGGCGAGACGGGAGCGTCGATCCCGAGGACCTCGACCGATTCCGCGAGGTCGAAATGGGCGTGCAGATCATCGATGCGGTGAATCTGGATCAGCACCCGGCCGAAATGCCGGGTGAGCAGCTCGACGGCGGCCGCGTTCCGGCACGCATCGACGGCGTCCGCGCCCCCGCGGAGAGATCCTGAGGCGCGCCCTTGACCTTCAGCGCCCCGGCGAACTGTGATCGTAATCTCGACATCCGCGATCTCAACGTTGTCGCAGCACAGCCGGCCGGTGTCCGACACCACAAACTCCAACGTCATCCGCCCCTCCCAGTCCGTCGGTCGCTGGACGTTCCCTTTCGCAAAGTCCGCGTCGCCCGCAAAACTCCTTCGCCAAAATCGGACGCGCACGCTCTCGTATCGGACTGTGGTGGCGGCGGCTACGCCCGAGAGGCCCGATCGCGCGACAGGGCGTCGGACCATCTCATTCTAACCGATCTTTGCGGCCCGCAAAAACGGCGCGCGCCGACCGCACGCCGCTGACGACGGCGCTTCGGGACGCGGGAGGGCGGATCTTAGGAGGTCAGCGGGACACGGCGGCGAGCGCGGGCTCGAGGCTCCGGCGGCGCGGGGCGGACGCCGCGTAGCGACGGACCATGGCCGCGCAGAACTCCGCGAACTCCTTCGCGACCAGCGGCGCGCTGGTGTGGTGCGGCTCGATCCCGCGGTGCTCCGGCGTGAAGCAGAACGTCACCGTGGTTTCGAACTCCGCCAGCGCCTCCATCTGGCGGTCGAACCAGTCGAGGGCGTTCGGCCGGAAGCTGTCGGCCCAGGACAGCCCGGTGCGGACATGGCGAACGCCCAGCCGGCGCATCCAGCGGACCGCCTCGTCCAGCCGGTGGTCCTCGAAGTGGAACCACTGGCACAGCCCCATCTCCGCGGCGTAGGGCGCGTAGGCGTCGAGCGCGGGCTTGGGCGAGCCGTCCGCGCGCAGCAGCCCCATGTGGAAGTGCCGGTAGTAGGATGAGCCTTCCGCCTCCTTGTGCCGCGTGGTCGCGCCCCAGGCCATCGGCAGGTCGTAGAGGCTGTACCAGTGGATGCGGGGCGCCTGGCCGATCAGAAGCTCCGCGGTCTTGCGCACGCCCCAGGCCTGCACCTCCTCGGATCCGAAGGACGAGACGCCGGCCTCCGTGATCCAAACGGGCTTCGGCGTGATCGCGCGGATCTCGGCGACCTTCGCCGGCCACTCGTCGATCGACCACAGGTTCCAGTCGAGCGGAAAGCCGTGGACCGCGATCACGTCGACCTCGTCGAGCGCGCCCTTGCCTTCGAGGCGCTGGATGAAAAGCGGGTCGATGGGCGACAGCCCGCCGAGCACGCGGGTCAACCCCGGCGCCTCGGCCCGTATGGCCTGCCCCGCCAGCCGCGCCATCTCGGCGAAGCGATCCCACTCCGGATCGACCAGCGGGTCCCAGTGCGACTTGTTGTTCGGCTCGTTCCAGATCTTCGCGGCCTCGATCATCGGCGGGATCCTTCCGGCTTGGGGGCTGCGGGGTAGACGGCGCCGGCGGGCTTCGGCCGCTCGGTGCGGCGGCAGACGTAGACCTCGGCCTCGGGGCGCTCGACGATCTCGAAGCCCGCGCTGCGCAGCATCGCCTGCGAGCAGGCCGCGTTGGGAACCCACCAGTTCGTCCAGTCGCCGGCGTACTCGTGCTCGATGAAGTGAAGCTTGGGATAGCCCGGCGCGTCGAAGTGCTCCTGGTCGAAGAAGTCGTAGTCGGCCTGCGTCGGGTGAATCGCGTCCGACCCGCGCTGCATGCTCTGGAACACCAGAAGATCGTCGGCCACGGCGTCGTGGATGATGTCGAGCGCCAGCAGCGGGTGGCGGAGGTGGTAGAGGACGCCCATGAACAGCACGATGTCGAACCGTTCGCCGAGAGCGCCGAGGTCGTAGACGCTGAGGTTCCGGAACTCGACGTCGGCGCGCTGCACCTCCGCCGCCAGTCGGGCTTGGGCGAGATAGCGCTCGTCGGAATCGACACCCAGCACGCGGGCGGCCCCACGGCGCTTCATCTCGAGGGCGTAGAAGCCGGCGTTGCACCCGACGTCGAGCACGCTCATGCCCGATAGGTCCTGTGGAAGGGCGTGGGCGAAGCGGTTGAACTTGTTGCGCGGGTAGTCGTGCAGGAAGTGGTCGGGCGCGGTGGCCACGCCGTTCAGGTCCATGTTGTGAAACCAGTCGCCGAGCGCCTCCACCCGGGCTCTGATTTCGTCCTGGCTAAGAGCAACCATGCGGCGCCTCGTTGAGCGAAGAGACTTTCCAGCCGGCGTCGCCATAGACGAGCGTCGTCAGCGAGCCCGGCGCGATGTCGAAGCGGTCATAAAAGTGGAGCGACAGGCCGAGCGCGTAGCCGACGGCCGCCTTGATGACGTCGGCGTGGCTGACCGCAATGACCGCGCCCGCCGCCTGTCCCTCGCGGACGAGGTCCAGCCAATTGGCCACGCGCACCTGCGCCTCCGCCATGCTCTCGCCGCCCGGCGCGCGGCGCCGTCCGCGGTCGGCGTTCCAGAGCCGCCACGCCGGGTCGGGGTTCAGCTCTGCGAAGGTCCTCCCCGCCCAGGCGCCGAAATCGATTTCGTCGATCGCGGGGGTGGCGACCGCATCGAGACCGAGGTCCATGGCGATGATCGCGCCGGTCTCCAACGCCCGGGTCGTGGGGCTCGCGTAGAGCGCCACCGGCGCCTCGCCCCGAAGGCGCGCGGCGACGGCCTTCGCCTGACGCCGACCGGCGTCGCTCAGAGAAAACCCCGGCATGCGGCCGCAGAGCCGCTCGCCGACGACGGCGTGGGCGCCGTGCCGGACAAGGTGGACCCGCGCACCCGTCACGACGGCCTTGACGCCGCGCGATCGGGCCCGGCGATGAAGCTGAGCGTCCGCTCTCGCGCCTCGACGTCTGTGAACTGCTGCGGCGGGGACTTCATGAAGTAGCTCGACGGGCCGATGAGCGGCCCGCCCAGGCCGCGGTCGAGCGCAAGCTTCGCGCAGCGGACGGCGTCGATCACCACGCCCGCGCTGTTCGGACTGTCCCAGACCTCGAGCTTGAGCTCGATGTTCAGCGGGACGTCGCCAAACGTCGTGCCCTCCAGCCGGATGTGCGCCCACTTCCGATCGGTCAGCCAGGGTACGAAGTCGCTCGGCCCGACATGGACGTTGTCGGGATCGAGCGGCGTGTCGAACTGGCTGGTGACGGCGCGGGTCTTGGAGAGCTTCTTGGAGTCCAGCCGCTCGCGCTCCAGCATGTTCTTGAAGTCGGCGTTGCCGCCGAAGTTCAGCTGGTACGTCCGATCGATCCGCACGCCGCGTTCGCGCATGAGATTGGCCAGCACCCGGTGGACGATGGTGGCGCCGACCTGGCTCTTGATGTCGTCGCCGACCACCGGCACGCCGCGCTCCTCGAAGCGCCTCGCCCATCCGGGATCGGAGGCGATGAAGGCGGGGATGCAGTTGACGAAGGCGCAGCCGGCCTCCAGCGCCTGCTCGGCGTAGTGCTCCGTCGCCCGCTGAGAGCCCACGGGCAGATAGGAGATCAGGACGTCGGTGCCGGTCGCGCGGAGAGTTTCGGCCACGTCGGCCGGCGGCTCGTCCGACTCTGCGATCGCGCCCACCATATACTTGCCGAGCCCGTCGAAAGTCGGCCCGCGCGCCACGCGCGCGCCGGAGCGCGCGGGCAGGGCGAACCGGATCGTGTTGTTCGGCTCGACGAAGATCGCCTCCGTCACGTCGCGCCCGACCTTGCCGGCGTGCACGTCGAAGGCGCAGGCCACGTCGATGTCTCCGATGTGGTAGCCGCCGAGCTCCACGTTCATCAATCCGGGCGGTGGTTCGTTCGCGGGCGCCTGCGCGTAGTGGCTGAGCCCCTGGACGAAGGAAGAGGCGCAGTTTCCAACGCCCACGAGGCCGACGCGAAGACGTTTCCTCGGCATGATGCCTCCTGGTTCCGCCGGCCGAGGACCGACCGGGACACGCGAGGTAAGTAGATGCTCGCGGTTTTGTTCCCGACAGCGCGCAGGACGTCGGGAACAAACGCGGCGGAATGCGAGGCCAGCCCGAAAGGATCATCTTCTTCCGGAACATATCGGCCGCAGTCGACTTTGCGCCTCCTGTCGAGCGACCGGCGACCGCCGGACGCGCCTTCCGAACATGAGAGGCGAGATGGCCGAGACCATACTGATCACGGGCGGCGCCGGCTTCGTCGGCCGCCATGTGGCCAAGTCGCTTCTGGAGGACGGCCACCGCGTGCGGGCTTTCGACAGCCTGATCGAGCAGGTGCACCCGGCGCGCGCGCGCCCCGTCGAACTCGACCCCGAGGTCGAGTTGGTCGTCGGCGACATCCGCGACGGCGACGCCCTTGGCCGCGCGCTCACGGGCGTCGACGCGGTGATCCATCTCGCGGCGGAAGTCGGCGTCGGGCAGAGCATGTACGCCGTCGACCGCTACACCTCGGTCAATGACCTTGGCACCGCCGTGCTGTTCCAGAAGCTCATCGACAAGCCGGCGCGCCGCGTGGTCGTCGCGTCCTCGATGAGCGTCTACGGCGAAGGCCTGTATCGCACCGCCGACGGCGTGCTGATGGAGGACGTGGTCCGCGGCCCGCGTAACCCCGACGGCTCCTGGGATCCGCTCGACGGGGAGGGACGGGCGATGACGCCGGTCCCGACGCCCGAGACCAAGCGTCCGGCGCTCAAGAGCGTCTACGCCATCAACAAGTTCGTGCAGGAGCGGCTGACGCTGACGTTGACCGCCCAGTACGGCATGGAGGGCGCGGCTCTCCGGCTCTGGAACATCTACGGCCCCGGTCAGGCGCTCTCGAACCCCTACACCGGCGTGCTCGCCATCTTCGCCTCCCGCATCATGCACGGCCAGGCGCCGATGGTGTTCGAGGACGGCCGCCAGCGGCGCGACTTCGTCCATGTGTCCGACGTCGTCAGCGCGTTCCGGCTGGCGCTGGAGCGACCGGAAGCGGTCGGCGAGACGTTCAACATCGGCTCCGGCGAAGATCGCTCGGTGGAGGACGTCGCGCGCCTGCAGGCGGCCTCCATGGGCCGCGGCGACATCGAGCCGAACATCACCAAACAAGCGCGGGCGGGCGACATCCGCCACAACATCCCCGATCTCACCAAGGCCCGCACGCTGCTCGGCTACGAGCCGAAACAGGATTTCACGCGCGGTCTCGAGGAGCTCGCCGCATGGGTCGCCCGGCAGGAGTCCAAGGACCGGGTGGCCGAGGCGCGGCGCGAGCTCGAGCTCAGGGGACTGGTGGCGTGAGCGGCGCGGCGCGCGAGGCGGCGCTCGTCACGGGCGGCGCGGGCTTCATCGGCAGCAATCTGGCGGACCGCCTCGCTTCCGAGGGGCGTCGCGTGATCATCCTCGACTCGCTCGCGCGACCCGGCGTCGAGCGCAACCTCGATTGGCTGGAAGGCCGCCATGGCCGGCTGATCGAGCCGCGCATAGGCGACGTCCGCGACGAGGCGCTGGTCGCTCAAGCGGCCGGCGAAGCGGGCGTGGTCTTTCATCTGGCGGCCCAGGTGGCCGTCACGCGCAGCCTCGACGACCCGCTCGCCGACTTCGAAGTGAACCTGCGCGGCACGCTGAACGTGCTGGAAGCGGCGCGGCGCCGCCGCGCGCCGGTGCTCTTCGCCAGCACCAACAAGGTCTACGGCGACCTCGCCGACATCCCCCTCGATCTTGTCGACGGCGCCTATCTGCCGAGCGACCCCGACCTGCGCCGCCGCGGCGTCGACGAGGCCCGGCCGCTCGACTTCCACACGCCCTATGGCTGCTCCAAGGGCGCCGCGGACCAGTACGTGCTCGACTACGCCCGGAGCTTCGGGCTTCCAGCCTGCGCCTTCCGCATGAGCTGCATCTACGGGCCGCGCCAGCTTGGCACCGAAGACCAGGGCTGGGTCGCCCATTTCCTGATCCGGGCGCTCGCAGGTCAACCGATCAGCATCTTCGGCGACGGTCGACAGGTGCGCGACGTGCTGTGGGTCGGCGACGCGGTCGACGCCTACCTGGCGGCCTGGAGGAACATCGAAACGGTGTCCGGCCGCGCCTTCAATCTGGGGGGCGGACCCGCCAACGCCGTCAGCCTGCGCGGTCTCGTCGCCCGCATCGAGGAGCTTCTCGGTAGCCGCGTCGAACTCGCCTTCCACGACTGGAGGGCCGGCGATCAGAAATACTTCGTGGCCGACACGGCCGCCGCCCGCACGGCGCTGGGTCTTGCGTCGCCGTTGGGGTGGCGGACCGGCGTGGCGCGGCTCGCGGACTGCCTCGGCGCGAGCGCGGACGCGCCCAGCGTCGCCCTTGCCGGGGCGGCCTCGTGAGCCGCGCCGCAGCGCCCGGGCGTGTGCTTCTGACGACCGACGCGGTTGGCGGGGTCTGGACCTACGCGCTCGATCTTTCCGCCGGTCTGGCCGCGCGCGGCGTGCAGGTCACGCTTGCGACGCTCGGGCCGCCCCCGTCCGCCGCGCAGAGGCGGCAGGCGGCCGACGTCCCGGGCCTCGCCGTGGTCGACGCCGGGCCCACGCTCGACTGGATCGAGGACGATCCGCGCGCGCTCGACCGGGCCGGGCGACGGCTCGGGGCGATCGCCGAGGAGGCCGGCGTCGATCTCATCCACCTCAACAGCCCGGCCTTCGCGGCCACGGGTTTCGGGGCGCCGGTGGTCGGGACCTGCCATTCCTGCGTCGCGACCTGGTGGGCCGCGGTGCGCGGCGGCGAGCCGCCGGCTGTCTTCCGCGCCCGGACCGCACGGCTGGCGCAAGGCTACGCGGCCTGCCGGCGGCTCATCGCGCCGAGCGCCGCCTTCGCCGCCGCGACGGAGGTCGTCTATGGCGTCCGCCCCTCCGTCGTGCCGAACGGGCGGGCGGCCCGGCCGGGAGCTGGACCCGCTCGGAAGCGTCCGGTCGCGTTCGCCGCTGGCCGTCTGTGGGACGAGGCCAAGGGGTTCGCCGCGCTCGACGCCGCAGCCGGCCGCATGCGCGGGCGGGTCGAAGCGGCCGGGCCGCTTGAGGGGCCGAACGGCGCCGTGGCGCAGGCGCGCTCCGTCCATACCTTAGGGCCGCTCGACCAGGCGGAGCTCGCGGAGCGGCTCGCCGGCGCCGCCGTCTTCGTCTCGCTGTCCCGTTACGAGCCGTTCGGCCTCGGCGTGCTGGAGGCGGCCCAGGCCGGCTGCGCGCTGGCGCTCGCCGACATCCCGACCTTCCGGGAGCTGTGGGACGGCGCAGCGACCTTCGTGGATCCGGACGACCCCGATGCGGTCGCCTTCCAGCTCGATCGCTTCCTGGACGATCCCGCCGCTTGGGCCCCCGCAGGGGGACGCGCCGCGCGGCGCGCGAAGCGCTACGGCCTCGACGCCATGGTCGAAGGAACCCTCGCGATCTACCGGCAAGCGCTCGCGCCTACGCTGGAGGAGGCGGCCGCATGAAGATCGTCTACTTCACGCATTCGCTCGCCTCCTGCTGGAACCACGGCAACGCCCACTTCGTGCGCGGCGTGCTGCGCGAGCTGGTGGTCCGCGGCCACGACGTGACGGCCTACGAGCCGGAGGGCGCGTGGAGCCTCGCGAACCTTCTGAAGGACCACGGAGAGCGCGGCCTCCTGGCGTGGCGTGAGGCCTATCCCGAGCTGTCCTCCCGCGTCTACGGGGCGGGCTTCGACGTCGAGGAGGCCTGCGCCGGCGCCGATCTCGTCATCGTCCACGAGTGGAACGACCCGGCGCTTGTCAGGGCTCTCGGCGACGCGCGGCGCCGCGGACGCTTCACGCTGCTGTTCCATGACACGCACCACCGCGCGGTCAGCGATCCCGGCGCGATCGACCAGTTCGATCTGGAGAACTACGACGGCGTGCTCGCCTTCGGCGAGACGCTGGCCGAGGTCTACCGGCGTCGGGGATGGGGCGAGCGCGCCTTCGTCTGGCACGAGGCGGCCGACGTCAGGCTGTTCCATCCGCCCGCGGAGGAGCGCGAGCGGTCCGGGCTGGTCTGGATCGGCAACTGGGGCGACGGAGAGCGGACGCGCGAGTTGGAGACCTTCCTCCTGAAGCCCGCCCGCGCCGTGGGGATGGCGCCCGACGTCTACGGCGTTCGCTACCCGCGCGTGGCACTCAAGCTGCTGAAGCGGCACCGGGCGCGCTACCGCGGCTGGCTCCCGAACGCGCGGGCGCCGGAAGTCTTCGCCCGGCATATCGCGACGGTCCATGTGCCGCGTCGGTTCTATGTGAGGCTGCTGCCGGGCATCCCAACGATCCGGGTGTTCGAGGCGCTGGCCTGCGGCCTGCCTCTGATCTCCGCTCCCTGGCGCGACAGCGAAGATCTGTTCCTCCCGGGCGAGGACTTCCTGGTCGCGGCCGACGGGGCGGCCATGGCGGCCCGCCTCAGGGCGGTGCGCGACGACACCGACCTTCGTCGCGCGCTCGCCCAGCGCGGGCTGAAGACAATCCGCGAGCGTCACACCTGCGGCCACCGCGCCGACGAGCTGTTGGCGATCGCCGGGCGGCTCAACCCGTCGCACGCCGCTCCCGCCCTGGAGGCCGCACAATGAAGATTGCGTTCTACGGCTCGAGCCTGCTGTCGTCCTACTGGAACGGCGCGGCGACCTATTACCGCGGAATGCTGAGCGAGCTGGCGCAGCGCGGGTGGCGGGTGACGTTCTACGAACCCGACGCCTTCGACCGGCAGGCGCACCGGGACATCGAGCCCCCGGACTGGGCGGATGTGGTGGTCTACGAGGCCACCCCCGACGCCTGCCGTCGGGTGGTGTCGGAGGCCGCGAAGGCGGACGTCGTCGTCAAGGCTAGCGGCGTCGGCGTGTTCGACGTCGAGCTGCTCGGTGTGTTCGGCGCGGCGCGGCCCGAAGCGCTGAAGATCTTCTGGGATGTCGACGCCCCCGCGACCCTGGCGGACATGCGCGCGCTCGGTGACAGCCCTCTGCAGCGGACGCTCCCCGATCTCGACTTCGTCTTCACCTATGGCGGCGGTCCGCCGGTGGTCGCGGCCTACCGCGAGATGGGCGCAGCCGACTGCCGACCGATCTACAACGCATTGGATCCCGGCAGCCACCATCCCGTCCCGCAGGACGCGCGGTTCTCCGCGGACCTCGCGCTGCTCGCAAACCGTCTGCCCGACCGGGAGACCCGGATCGAGCGCTTCTTCCTTGAGCCGGCGGCGGGGACGCCCGATCGCACGTTCCTGCTCGGCGGCAGCGGCTGGCGCGACAAGCAGCTGCCGTCGAACGTGCGCGCGATCGGCCACGTCGGCACGCGCGACCACAACGCGTTCAACGTGACGCCGCTGGCGGTGCTGAACGTGGCGCGCGACAGCATGGCCGAAGTCGGCTTCTCTCCGGCGACACGCGTGTTCGAGGCTGCTGGAGCCGGGGCCTGCCTCATCACCGACTCATGGAAAGGCGTCGAGCTGTTTCTGGAGCCCGACGCGGAAGTCTTGGTCGCCCGCGACGGGCGCGACGTGGCGGACCACTTGGCGCGGCTGACCCCCGCACGGGCAGCCGACATCGGCGCGGCCGCCCGACGGCGCGTGCTTGGTGAACACACCTACAGTCGACGCGCCACGGAGGTCGACCGGCTCCTGCGGGAGACGATCGCCGACCGCCGCGCGAGGACCGCCGCATGACCGCGCCGCTCAAGCTCGTCATCCTCGGCCTCAGCCTGTCGTCGTCCTGGGGCAACGGACACGCCACGACATTCCGAGGGCTCATCCAGGCCCTGGCACGCCGTGGCCACGACGTGCTGTTTCTGGAGGCGTCGGCGCCCTGGTACGCCGCCAACCGAGACCTGGCGGATCCAGATTTCTGTCGGCTGGCGTTTTACGACGGCCTGGAGGACCTCGGCCGCTGGGCGGCGGAGGTCGCCGCCGCCGACGCCGTCATCGTCGGGTCCTACGTTGCGAACGGCGTCGACGTGGGCGACTGGGCGTTGCACACGGCGTCCGGCCCCGTAGCGTTCTACGATATCGACACGCCGGTCACCCTGGCAAAGCTTGGGCGCGGCGAGGAACCCTATCTCGCGGCGCGGCAGATCGCGGCCTACGACGTCTACTTTTCGTTCACGGGCGGCCCGACGCTCGACCGGATCGAGCGCAGCTTCGGCTCACCGGCGGCGCGGGCCTTGTACTGTTCGGCGGACCCGCAGATCTACCGACCGACGGCGGCTCCACGTCGCTGGGATCTTTCGTACCTCGGCACCTTCAGCGAGGACCGGCAGCCCACGCTCGAGCGCCTGCTGCTGGAGGCGGCCCGCCGAGCGCCGGCGCTGCGCTGCGTCGTCGCCGGCCCTCAATATCCGGCTGGCATCGCGTGGCCGCCGAACGTCGAGCGAGTGGAGCATGTTGCGCCCGCGGATCACGCCGCCTTCTACGCGTCCAGCCGCTTCACGCTGAACGTCACCCGCGCCGACATGGTGGCCGCCGGGCACAGTCCGAGCGTTCGGCTGTTCGAAGCCGCCGCCTGCGGCACGCCCATCATCTCGGACCTCTGGGAGGGGCTCGACGCCCTGTTCTCGCCGGGCTCGGAGATCCTGCTGGCCGAGACCGCCGCCGACGTGCTCGCCGCCCTGTCCATGGACGAGACGCGGCGGCGAGCGATCGGCGCCGCGGGCCGGGCCCGCGTCCTGAAGAACCACACCGCCGAGCACCGCGCCGAGACCGTCGAGCGCGAGCTTCATCAGGCGTCGCTCCGGCGAGGCCGAACCCGCGCGATCGCATCGCATGCAGCTGCAAAGGAGTCCAACATGGCGCCGAAGACCACCAAGCGCGTTCTCGTCGCAGGCGGCGCAGGCTTCCTGGGCTCCCACCTGTGCGACCGCCTGCTGGGTGAGGGGGCTAGCGTGGTCTGCGTCGACAATCTCCGCACCGGCAGCATGGCCAACCTGGAAAGCGCCCTGCGCCATCCGTCCTTCACCTACGTCGACGCCGACATCGTCGATTCCCTGGATGGCGTTCTCGACGGCCGTCCCTTCGACCGGATCTACAATCTGGCCTGCGCCGCTTCGCCGCCGCTCTACCAGGCGGATCCGGAGCACACTCTGCTGACCAGCGTCCTCGGCACACGCCACCTTCTGGCGCTGGCGGAACGCACAGGGGCTCGTTTCCTTCTGAGTTCGACCAGCGAAATCTACGGCGATCCCCATGTTCACCCCCAGCCGGAAACCTACTGGGGCCACGTCAACTCGATCGGGCCGCGCGCCTGCTACGACGAAGGCAAGCGTTGCGCGGAGACGCTGACCTACGACTTCGCACGCGCCGGCCGCGGCGAGGTGCGCGTCGCCCGCATCTTCAACACCTATGGACCGCGCCTCTCCGCCGCCGACGGCCGCGTGGTGTCGAACCTCATCAGCCAAGCGCTCGCCGGGGACGACATCACCGTCTTCGGCGACGGCGCCCAGACGCGCTCGTTCTGCTACGTCGACGACCTGATCGACGGGCTCATCGCGTTGATGGAGCATGACGGCCCGGAACCCGGCCCGATCAATCTCGGCAATCCGACCGAGCTCACGATCAACCAGTTGGCGGCGCTTGTGCTGCGGCTGACGGGTTCGAACTCCCGCCTCAAGGTGAAGCCGCTTCCAGTGGACGATCCCAAGCGGCGCCGGCCGGACATCGCGAAAGCGGCCTCCGTGCTGGGGTGGCGGCCGACCACTTCGCTTGAGGACGGCCTTCGCGCGACGATCGCCTGGTTTGAACAGACCGGCGCGATCCGCGCGGACGTCCGGCGCGCAGAGGCGGCCGTCGCGTGAACCGCGCCGTCCAGACGCGGAAGGAGAGCGCCATGGCCGAGGCCATCGCCGTGGAAGTGACGATGAAGGCGGCCGTCGTCGTCGGGCCGGGCCGGTCGGAGGTGCAGCGTGCGCCGCGGCCCGAGCCCGGCCGGGACCAAGTGCGCATCCGGCTTGAGGGATGTGGGGTATGCGCCTCCAACGTCACTCCCTGGTCCGGGCCGGACTGGATGGCGTTCCCCACTCGGCCCGGCGGACTCGGCCACGAGGGCTGGGGCCGGATCGACGCCATCGGTCCAGGCGTGGACGACCTTGAGCTTAACCAGCGGGTCGCGACATTGTCGCAGAACGCCTACGCCGAATACGACATCGCCGCCCGGAACGAGGTTATCCCCTTGCCTCCGGAGCTTGACGGCAAGCCGTTTCCAGCCGAGCCGCTCGGCTGCGCCATGAACATTTTCCGCCGCAGCGATATCGGGGCGGGCCAGACGGTCGCCATTGTCGGGATCGGCTTTCTTGGCGCGATCCTGACGCGGCTCGCGAGCGCGGCGGGCGCGCGCGTGATCGCGCTGTCGCGCCGCGGCTACGCGCTCGACGTCGCCCGGCGCATGGGCGCAGCGAACACGCTGGTCCTCGACGACCATTACGAGATCATTCGGACCGTCAGCGACCTCACCGGGGGCGCGTTCTGTGACCGGGTGGTGGAGGCGACGGGCAAGGCTTGGCCGCTGGACCTCGCGGCGGAACTGACCCGGGAGCGGGGCCGGCTGATCATCGCGGGCTATCACCAGGACGGTCCGCGGCAAATCAACATGCAGCTTTGGAACTGGCGTGGCATCGACGTGATCAACGCCCATGAGCGCGATCCCGCGGTCTATGCGGAAGGAGTGCGCGCGGCGATCGAGGCGGTGGTGTCCGGGCGGCTGGATCCGACGACGCTGCTGACCGACGCCTATCCGCTCGACCGTCTTGACGCGGCGTTGGCCGCCACACGAGACCGGCCCGAGGGGTTCATGAAGGCGTTCGTCACATGCGGATGAGCGGCGGCCGGCCCCGGGTCGGCTTCCTCGGCGTCGGCTGGATCGGCCGCCACCGGATGGAGGCGATGGCTGCCACCGGCGCCGTTGAGGTCGCGGCGTTCGTCGACCCGTCCGACGACGCCGCTGCGGCGGCGGCGGAGGCGGCGCCGGAAGCGGCGCGGGCGCGGTCTCTCAAGGACCTTCTCGAGCGCGAGCTCGACGCGGTCGTGATCGCCACCCCGAGCGCCGCTCATGCCGAAGAATCGATCCGCGCGCTGAGGGCTGGCGTCGCCGTGTTCTGCCAGAAGCCGCTGGGACGAAACGAGGAGGAGGTGCGAGCGGTGGTTGCCGCTGCTCGCAGAGCGGACCGCCTGCTAGGCGTCGACCTCTCCTATCGTCACGCGGACGGCGCCCGCCGTATCCGCAGCTTGATCCAGGAGGGCGGCCTTGGCCGGGTCTTCGCGGCCGATCTCGTGTTCCACAACGCCTACGGCCCGGACAAGCCATGGTTCTACGATCGCGCGCTGTCGGGCGGCGGCTGCGTGGCGGACCTTGGCGTCCACCTGATTGACCTGGCGCTATGGACGTTAGGCGAGGACAAAGTCGCGAGCGTCGAAGCCCATCTGTTCGCCGGCGGCGCGGCGATGCATCCGCCCCTTGATCGGACAGAGGACTACGCGTCGGCCGTGCTGACGCTCGCGTCCGGCGCAGTGGTCCGGCTGACCTGCTCGTGGCGTCTGCACGCCGGCCAGGACGCGGTGATCTCGGCCTCGTTCTTCGGCGACCGCGGCGGCGCGGAGCTGCGGAACGTCGCCGGCTCGTTCTACGACTTCGCCGCCGAACGGTTTGACGGCACGGCCCGGACCACGCTCGCGACGCCTCCGGACGCTTGGAACGTCGGCGCGGCGCAGGCCTTCGCCCGGACGCTGGCTGCGGGGGGCGGCTTCGACCCGGAGGTCGAAAGCCTCATTCCCGTCGCGGCCGCAATCGATCAAATCTATGGCCGTCGACCGGCGTCCACCGAGGGCCTGCAGCGCGCATCCTGAACCAGTTGCACACGGATCAACGGTAGGTCGGGACGGAGACTAGCCCCCGAGGACGTCTTCGCGCTCAAGTTCCGCCAACGACCAGCGATAGCGCGACAGCTTCTCCCCGGCGTCAGAAGCCGCGAAACCCTCTACGCGGGCGATCTTATCCTGCAGGTCAGCACGCTTGACGATGCGCGCAAGCGCGTCGGACTTGGCGCGCTCGACGAAATCGCCCTCGCTTTCGCCGGCGCGGCGGGTAAGCGCCTCCACGCCGGACAGAACGACATCCGAGAAGCCTTCGTCCTCCAGCCGTGCGAGGGTCCAATCGCTCTTCTCCACGACGTCATGGAGAAGAGCGACGATCTGGGCCGCGCCGTCGGGAATCGACGCCATCATCCGGATCGGGTGCGTCACATAGGGCGCGCCGCCCTCATCGATCTGCCCGGCATGAGCGTCGAGCGCGATCTCGAGCGCCCGTTCGAGGGTGCTCACTGCGATCTCCCTAAGCCGTCAGGCGGCGTTCGAATGGGCCCTCGATTCCATCCAAGACCGGTGGCGGCGCTCGTCTTCCAGCGCCTTGGCGAAGAACGCCTTGGAGCGGCTGATGGCGTCCTCGTGCTGGCTTGCGCGCTCGTACGCCGTGACGGTGTCGTCCTCATTGGTCGTCATCGCCTTCAAGATGGCGGAGTCGCCGCCCAGCATGTCGGCGATCGCGACCTTGCCGGTCGTGAGCATTTTCTTCATGTCGCCCCCCTGCGGAGCGTCGGCGCCCAGTTCGCGCGCCATCTCATACAGGACGGAGAGATGCTGCTGATGGTCGGCCCGAAAGGCGGAGATCTGCCTCTTGGCCTCGGCGTCCTCCAGCCGCTCGACGGTGGCGTCGTAGGCCGCGATCGCGTCGTGCTCGAGATAGATCAGATCGGTCACCAGGTCGTTGATCGAAGATTCGGTCCCTACGGTCGTGGCCATGAAGCTCTCCTGCGTGTTGACCCCGATAGAAGCCGGGGCCAACGCATATGTTCCGGCTGGGGGTTCGCGTGCGGGCGAGCCGGTCAGAGCTCCCCTTCTGCGGCGGGGTCGCCTTCGCAGGGCTGCGACGGCGCGAGCCGGACAGGGATCGCCTTGGCCGCGGGGGTCTTGGCCTGGGCGTCGTGGTGCCAGATCGGCAGCAGCACGTTCAGCTCCGGATAGTAGCCGGCGCAACATCCCTCGGGCACGCTGTAGGCGACCACCCGCAGGCCCTCCGCCGTACGCGCGGGACCATCGTCGGCGCAGGTGGTCGCCTCGACGAAGTCGCCGTCGGAGAACCCGAGCCGCGCGATGTCCGCCGGGTTCATGAAGAGCACGCGCCGGGTGCCGCTGACGCCTCGGAAGCGGTCGTTGTAGCCATAGACCGTCGTGTTGAACTGGTCGTTCGAGCGAATGGTGATGAGCGTGAGCACGTCGTCGCCATGGGCGATGTCGGGGTCGGCCTCGAGGCCGGGCGGGGTCGCGAAGTTCGCCTTGCCGGTGTCGGTCTCCCAGCGCCGCTCACGCGCGGCGAGCGGCTTCTCGACGCCGCCCGGAGTGAACATCGTCTCGTTGAAGCCGGTGAACAGCGCCGGATAGGTCTCGGCCATCGCCTCGCGGACCGTCGCGTAGTCGGCGGTCCACCGGTCCCAGGGCACCCGCGGGTTGGGCGGCAGCGTCGCCTTGGCGAGCTGCGCGACGATCCAGGGCTCCGAGCGGAGATGCGGCGACGCCGGTTTCACCATTCCGCGGGAGCCATGGAAGAACGAGGTCGAGTCCTCCATGGAGACCGCCTGCGGGCCCGTCTCCTGTTCGTCGATCTCGATCCGGCCGAGGCACGGCAGGATGTAGGCCTTCTGGCCGTGCAGCAGATGGCCGCGGTTCAGCTTCGTGGCGATCTGGACGGTAAGCTTCACCCGTCCCCAGGCGGGCTCGGTGCGACCGCTGTCCGGCGCCGCCCGCGCGAAGTTGCCGCCGAGGCCGATGAAGGCGTCGAGCTTCTCCGCCACCAAGGCCTCGCAGACTTCAACCGTGGTCATGCCCTTGTCGCGCGGCGGGGTGAAGCCGTACTGCTCGGCGAGCTTGTCGAGCGGCGCCAGCTCGGGTTTCTCAGTGATTCCGACCGTGCGTTGACCCTGCACGTTGGAGTGGCCCCGCACCGGACATACGCCGGCGCCCGGCTTCCCGATGTTGCCCTTGAGAAGGAGCAGGTTCACCAGCATCTGGATGGTTTCGACCCCGAGCCGGTGCTGGGTGAGGCCCATGCCGTAGACGCCCATCGTCGCGCGCGACCGCGCATAGACTTCGGCGACGGCCTGCAGATGATCGCGCTTGAGTCCGGAGCGGCGCTCGATCGCGTCCCAAGTCTGGTGACGGCAGAACGTCACGAACGACTCGAACCCGTGGGTGTGCTCGGCGATGAAGGCGAGGTCGAGCATGCTGCCGCGGCCGGCGGAAACGGCCGCATCGTCCTGTTCGAGCAACGCCTTGCAGATCCCGGCGAGCGCCGCGAGATCGCCCCCCGCCTTCACCTGGTGGTACTGCGTCGAGATCGTCGTCTCGGCGCCCGTCAGCATCTCGACCGGACTCTGCGGGTTCGTGAAACGCTCCAATCCCCGTTCGCGCAGCGGGTTGAACGTGATGATCTCCGCTCCGCGGCGCCGCGCTTCCTGCAACTGGTGCAGCATGCGCGGGGAGTTCGAACCGACGTTCTGGCCAAAGAACATGATCAGATCGACATGCTCGAAGTCCGCGAGCGTCGTCGTGCCGACCGGCACTCCGATCGACTGCGGGAGGGCCACGGAGGTCGACTCGTGGCACATGTTCGAACTGTCCGGCAGATTGTTGGTGCCGTAAAGCCGCGCGAGCAGGGCGTACATGTAGGACGTCTCCAGCGCCGCCCGTCCGGAAGCGTAGAAGACCACCGAGGCGGGGGCGAAGGACGCTAGATCGGCGCCGATGTCGCGGATCGCATCGTCCCAGGACACGGGCTCGTACTTGTCCGTCTGGGGATCGTAGCGCATCGGCTCCGTCAGCCGACCCTGCTCCTCCAGGGCGTAGTCGGACCAGCCCAGCAACTCCGTGACCGTGTGCGTCTCGAAGAATTCGCGGGCGACCCGTCGACGCGTGAGCTCCCAAGCCGTCGCCTTGGCTCCGTTCTCGCAATACTCGAACGGCAGCGGCTCCGCCGGCTTCGCCCAGGCGCAGGACACGCACATGAAGCCGTCCGGCTTGTTCTGTTTCGCGAGGATCGCGGGTCCGGTCGCTCCGCGCTTCTCGCGCGTGATGATCTCGGCCAGCGCTCCAGCGGAGCCCCAGCCTCCAGCGGGGCCTTCGTAGGGATCAATCTTAGGCTTCGTCACGCGGCGCTCCACAACACTTTGGTTTCAAGAGGAACATCCTGGCGTCCCCAGTGTTCCGACCGAGCGACGAAGGGGGCCTCGGATCGGATCGATGGAGGAGCAAAGGCTGGACCGAAGCGGGCGTGTCTTGGCGGCGGCGCTGGCTGGGCTGGCCCTGTCCGCCTGCGAGCGCGAGGAGCGCGTCATGCGGCGCGATCCACCGGTCGTGGCGGCGCTGGACGAGGCTGCGCTACTACCGGGCGGCGTCGGCGGCGCCGAGCCCTTGGCCCATGTGGCCCTCGGCAAGCCGTATGAGACCAACGCCTACGAGATCGCGCAGGGCAAGCGGCTGTACGCGGCGATGAACTGCGCCGGCTGCCATGGCGACGGATCCGGGGGCGTCGGACCCTCGCTCATCGACGGCTGGTGGGCCTATGGGGCCGACCTTCCCAGCCTCTACGCCACCATCCGCGACGGCCGGCCCCGTGGCATGCCGCCGTACCGCCAGAAGCTCCCGCCCGACTCGATCTGGCAACTCGCGGGCTACGTGCAGACGCTCGCCTCCTATTCCGCGAAGACGGCGGCGCCAGGCCGTGACGACGCCCCGCAGACGCGGCCTGCCGAGAACCGTGCGCCCGCGACCCAAGCGCCTCTTGAGCCGCCGGCGCGATGAGCGCGCGCCGTCTCGTCTCGCTCGTCCTTGCGGCCGCGAGCTGTGCGGCCTGTTCGCCCATCCAGTCGGCGCTCGATCCGCAGAGTCCGCAGGCCGAGAGCCTACACGAGCTGTTTTGGCTGTTCGTCGTCGTCTGCTCGGTCGTGTGGCTGGCGGTGATGGCGTCGCTGACCTTAGCCCTGCTTCGGAATCGCTCGACGGCGTCGGAGGCGACCGCCGCCGGCTCTCGCACGCCGGCGCTGGCGGTCGGCGCGGCGGTTGTTGCGACGGTGCTGATCGTCGCCGGCCTAACGATCGCGAGCTTTCTCGCAACGCGCTCGCTCGCGACAGACGGAGGCGGGTTGGTGATCAAGCTGAGGGGCTATCAGTGGTGGTGGGAGGCGACCTATCCGGCGGAAGGAGTCGTGACCGCCAACGAAATCCACCTGCCGGTCGGGCGGCCAGTGCGAATGGAGCTGTCGGCCGCCGACGTCATCCACTCGTTCTGGGTCCCGCAACTTCAGGGCAAGCTCGACCTCATTCCCGGCCGCGACAACGCCGTCACGATCACCGTGACCAAGGAAGGCGTCTACCGCGGCCAGTGCGCCGAGTTCTGCGGGCTGCAGCACGCCCACATGGGCTTGATCGTGGTCGCCGAGCCGCCCGCGGCGTTCGACGCCTGGGCCCGCGCGCAGGCCGCGGTCGCGGCGGCGCCGACGGAGCCTGAGGCGCAGGCCGGCGCCGCGCTGTTCCAGGCCAAGGCCTGCAGCTCGTGCCACGCCATCCGCGGCACGGCGGCGTCTGCGAAGGTGGGTCCCGACCTCACTCATGTCGCCAGCCGGCGCAGCATCGCCGCCGACGTGTTGCCCGCCACCCGCGGCGCCTTCGCCGCCTGGATCGTGGATCCCCAGACCATTAAGCCGGGCGCCAATATGCCGGCCATAGCTCTCGAGCCCGCGGAGCTGCGCGCGCTGTCAGCCTATATGACGGCGTTGAAATGAACGGGACGGAGGGCGTTCGCCATCCCAGAGGCCGCGATCTCCCGCCCGAGGAGCGGGAGCGCCGGCTGAGGCGGATCTGGGACCCCCCGCGCGGGATCCTGGGAGCGCTCTCGGTCGTCGATCACAAGATCATCGGGCGGCGCTACATCGCCACCGCCTTCGTGTTCCTCGCGCTGGGCGGCGTATTGGCGGCCTTGATCCGCATCCAGCTGGCGACCCCGGAAGGCCGGCTGCTTGGCCCGGACGTCTACAATCAGGTCTTCACCGTCCATGGCGCGAACATGATGTTCCTGTTCGCCGTGCCGGTGATGGAAGCGATGGGCGTCTACCTCGTGCCGCTGATGATCGGCACGCGCAACATCGCCTTCCCTCGCCTCAACGCCTTCTCCTACTGGATCTATGTCGCCGGCGGCGCGCTGCTCTGGATCGCCTTCCTGCTCGACTTCGGCCCGGACGTGGGCTGGTTCGGCTATGTTCCCCTGTCGGGCCCGCAATACGGCTACGGCAAGCGCGCCGACATCTGGGCGCAGATGATCACCTTCACCGAGCTCGCCGCGCTGGCGGTCGCGGTCGAGATCGTGGTGACCGTGTTCAAGCAGCGCGCGCCGGGCATGACGCTCGACCGCATTCCGCTGTTCGTCTGGGCGATGCTGGTCACGTCATTCCTCGTGATCGTGGCGATGCCGGCGATCATGATCGCAAGCTCCGCGCTGATCCTCGACCGCTTGGTCGGAACCCATTTCTTCAACCCGGCGGAAGGCGGCGACGTCCTGTTGTTCCAGCACTTGTTCTGGTTCTTCGGGCATCCGGAGGTCTACATCATCTTCCTGCCGGCAGTCGGCATGGTCTCGACGATGCTGTCGACCTTCGCGCGCCGTCCTGTGTTCGGCTATCTGCCGCTTGTCATGTCGCTGATCACGATCGGCGTGCTGTCGTTCGGGCTGTGGGCGCACCACATGTTCACGACCGGGCTGCCGCGCGTCGGCGAAAGCTTCTTCACCGCGTCGAGCATGGCGATCGCCGTGCCGGCCGGCGTCCAGATCTTCTGCTTCATCGCCACGCTCTGGCTTGGGCGGCCGGTCTGGCGGCCGCCGCTGCTGTTCGTGGCGGCGTTCGTCGTAACCTTCACGATCGGCGGGCTCACGGGCGTCATGGTGGCGTCCGTGCCGCTCGATTCCCAAGTTCACGACACCTACTTCGTCGTCGCGCATTTCCATTATGTACTGGTCGGCGGCGCGGTGTTCCCGCTGATGGGGGCCATCTACTACTGGTTCCCGAAGATGACCGGCCGAATGATGAGCGACCGCCTCGGCGCCTGGGTCGCGGCCCTCGTCTTCGTCGGGTTCAATCTGACCTTCTTCCCGATGCACGTGCTTGGCCTGCAGGGCATGCCGCGGCGGATCTACGCCTATCAGCCCGAGTTGCCGTGGGGCGGTCTGAACCTGTTCGTCAGCTTGGCCTCAATCATCCTGTTCGCAGGCTTCCTGTTGTTCTTCGTGGACGTGGTCCGCAGCGCGGTACGCGGAGCGCCGGCCGGAGACAACCCGTGGAACGCGCCGACGCTGGAATGGGCGACGACCTCGCCGCCTCCCTCCTACAACTTCGACGGGATCCCCGTGGTCACGAGCGCAAACCCGCTGTGGGACGATCCCGAGACGCTGCCGGTTGCGACTGGCCTCAGGGTCGACCGCCGGGAGCTTCTGGTGACGAGCGTCCAGCGAGCGGAGCCGGAGGCGCGGGAGTCATCGGCTGGCGCGTCGATCTGGCCGTTTCTCGCCGCGGTCGCCACGACCGTCATGCTGATTGGCTCGATTTTCTCGCCCTGGGCCGTGGTCTGGGGCTCCCTCCCCATCGCCGTCGCCCTCGTTGGCTGGTTCTGGCCGAAGGGCGCGCCGGAGGACGAGGCATGAAGCAACGCCCGGCTCTCGACGTCGGGGGCCTGCCGCTCCACGGCCTCGGCAGCGCAAGCCCTACGTGGTGGGGCACGCTTGCCTTCATGCTGATCGAAGGCACCGGCTTCGCGCTCGTCATCGCTGTCTACCTCTACCTCATGAGCCTCGCCCCGGCCTGGCCTCCGGAAGCGCCGCCGCCCGATCTCGCCGCGGGAACGATGGTCACCGCCTTGCTGCTCGCGAGCGTCGTTCCCAACCTGCTGCTGTCGCGCTGGGCGGCGGCCGGGGATCTTCGGAAGGTCCGTTTCGGAGTGGTGCTGATGACGATCCTGTCCTCGGCGCCGCTGATCGTCCGCGCCTTCGAGTTTGCGGCCCTGAACGTCAGCTGGGACACGAATGCGTATGGTTCCGTGGTGTGGCTCCTCCTGGGCCTCCACACCACGCATCTGCTGACGGACCTCGTCGACACCGTCGTCCTCGCGGTCCTGATGTTCACGCGTCACGCGCGGACGTCGCGGCGCTTCGGAGATGTCCAGGACAACGCGCTCTACTGGAACTTCGTGGTGGTCACCTGGCTTCCGATCTACGTCTGCATCTATTGGCTGGCGCGGGTATGAGCGGGTTTAGCGCAACACTGAGGACCTGGAGCGGCCTGATCGTGGGCGCCACGGCCTGGGCGTGCGCGACGCAGGCCGCCCAGGTGCTGCCGTATCTTGACTGCGCCGACAACGGCGCGCGCGCCGGGGCGGTCATCTGCGCGGCCGTCGCCGCAGCGGCGGGAGGCGCCGTAGCGTCCTGGCGCGCGGGGCGGGGCGATCAGGCCTCCCTTTTCGCCGCCCGCATCAGCGCTCTTGCCGGACTGATCTTCGCCTTCGCTCTTACGCTGCAGGGCGCAGCCTCGTTGTTGACGCCGGCATGCGCGCGCTAGCGGTCGTCCTCCCACTGTCCCTGCTCGCGACGCCGCCCGTCTTCGCCCACGGGACCGCAGTCGACGCCGAAGCCCCGCTGTCCTGGACCTTCGACCCCTTGGTTGTGGTTCCGCTTGTTCTGTCGGCCGCGCTTTACACGACGGGCCTATGGCGCCTGTGGCGCCGCGCAGGCGTTGGGCGAGGGCTGCGCGGCTGGCAGGCGGGCTGCTACGGCGCCGGCTGGCTCGCGCTCGCCCTCGCGCTCTGCTCGCCGCTGCACTGGGCGGGCGAGCGCGTCTTCGTCTTCCACATGATCGAGCATGAGATCGTCGTGGCGGTCGCGGCTCCGCTTATCGCCGTGTCCCGTCCGGTCGGCGCGTTCCTGTGGGCGCTTCCTCCGGCGATGCGCAGACGGTTCGGCGGCGCCCTCAGGCGGGGCCCGGCACGGCGGCTCTGGGACCTGATCGTCGATCACCGAAACGCCACGATCCTGCACGGCGTCGCGCTTTGGGCCTGGCATGCGCCGACGCTGTTCGACCTCTCGGTAACGAACCTCGCGGCGCACCGGCTGCAGCATCTCAGCTTTCTCGCGACCGCGCTGTTGTTCTGGTGGTCGCTCCTGCGCCGCGCGTCGGCCGGGGCGGCGGCGTGGCGGCTCCTGATCACGATGCTGCACACGAGCGCGCTCGGCGCGCTCATCGCTCTCGCCCCGCGCGTTCTCTACGACGCCCAAACGGCCCGCGCCGCGGAGTGGGGGCTGACGCCGCTCGAGGATCAGCAGCTCGCAGGCTTCGTGATGTGGGTTCCGGCCGGCGCGATCTATGCGGGAGCCGCCCTGGCCTTCGTGGGCCTTTGGATCGGCAGGGCGGGGAGGGACGGTCGTGCGGTTCTTCGCGGCTGATCGGCTGGGCGGCGCCGCGGCGGCGCTTGCGATCGCCGCGGCGTTGGCGGCGGCCGCAGGATTCGCTGTAATGAAGGCGTCGGACGCCGCCAAGCGGGAGCGGGTGGCGGTGGCTGTGACGGGAGGCGATCCTGCGCGGGCGCCGGCGTTGCTCCGGCGTTACGGCTGCGGCGGATGCCACACGATCCCTGGCGTCCCGGGCGCCGACGGGCAGGCGGCGGCCCCTCTCGCCGGCCTTGCAGCCCGCGTCTATGTGGGGGGCGTCGCGCCGAACACGGCCGAAAACCTCATCCGCTGGATCGTGGCGCCGCAGAGCCTGTCGCCCGGCACGGCGATGCCCGCGACCGGCATCAGCGAGTCGGAGGCGAGGGACGTCGCGGCCTATCTCTATGCCAACTGACGCTCACGGCGATGGGGTTGGGCGCGGCGGCAGCGACTTCACGTAAGCCGCGATCGCGTCCCGGTCCTCGGGCTGCAACTGGGCCAGGTTCGCAATGACGTCTTTCATCGTGCCGCCGACCTCGCGCCCCGAGGGCGAACGTCCGGTCTCGAGAAAGCGCGCAAGCTCCTCCTGCGTCCAGCCGCTAAGGCGCGCCGGCGTGATGTTCGGGGCGAACCCGACGCCTTCCGGGTTCCGCCCCCCGGCGAAACGGGTCTCCTCGATGACTCCGCCGAAGACGTCCCGCGAAGAGTGGCACTCAGCGCAGTGGCTGAGCGTCTCCACGAGGTAGCGCCCACGCGCGAGACCGGGCTCCTCCGCAGTTGGACCGTCCGCGCTTCCCGGCTTGAAATAGAGCAGCTTCCACAGCCCGATGAAGCGGCGGACCGTGAATGGAAAGGAAAGCTCGTGCGGCGGCGCGACGTGGTCGGTGGGCGGCAGCGTGCGCAGGAAGGCCATGAGGTCGCGAAGGTCGGTCTCGCTCATGCCGGCATAGGACGTATAGGGCAGCGCTGGGTAGTAGTGCGCGCCATTAGGCGAGACCCCGCTCATGATCGCGTTGGCGAGATCGATCGCCCGCCAGCGGCCGATGCCACTCTCGGGATCCGGCGAGATGTTCGGCGGCCGGAGCGTTCCGAACGGCGAAGGCAGCGACATGCCGCCGCCCAGGAGCCGGCGGTCCGGCTGCCCCGGCGTCATGTGGCATGACGCGCAATCGCTGGCGGCGAACACGATGCCTCCCCGCCCGGCGTCTCCGCCCTCAAGGCGCGCCGCGTCCTGGGGCGCAAACCGCGGCAGGGGCGCGCTGAACGCCCAAAACGCCGCGAGCCCGACCGTTACGACCGTCGCAGTCACCGCAAGACCCGTCTTCGTGCCCATTCGCGCAACCGCCTTCACAGCGCTTTTGTTGAGACGGTCAGAAGCGGGCAAAGGACTTTTGGAAGGAACGACGTTCGCGGTTCATGACGCCCCCTAAATTCTTCGATGCGGAGAGAAAAACTTGTCCATCGCGGCGGCGCACTCCGCGCCGTCATCGGTTCAAGGGGTCCCGGCTTTCAGCCTCGTAGAGCCGCCGCGTCACCGACCCCGAGTTTCGCGCCTTGGAGCGGCGGGCCCGGCTGAGCGCTCCGAAAGCCAAAGCGACGCCTATCAGAAAGATGCCCGCAGCCCAGAAGAGGTACGTGGCGCCATTCGCCATTTCGTTCGTCATTGGGTCCGTCTCCGCCCTGCGCGATAGGGCAGGAACCGCCTCCGAGGCGCGTTGTTCCACCGGCGTCGTCGGCGCGGCCATCGTGCGGAAGGAGGTGTTCACCGGCGCAGAAAAAGCCGTTCCCAAAGGAACAATGCCTGACCGCCTCACTTTATGGTCCAACTCAAATCAGAGGCGGATTAGGTTCATGTACTATCACGACAAACGGCTGCAGTACCCGGTGGAAGTATCAACGCCCGACCCGTTGTTTGCCCGTATGCTTCAGCAGGCGATCGGCGGTGTGGAAGGCGAAATCCGCGTTTGTATGCAGTACTTCTTCCAGGCGTGGGGCGCGCGCGCGCCGAATACGAAGTACCGCGACATGCTGCTGCACACCGCGACGGAGGAGATCGGGCACATCGAGATGCTCGCGACCGCGGTCGCGCTCAATCTCGAGACCGCGCCGTCCTCCCTTCAGGAGGAGGGCGCCACGGACAGCGTGGTCCGGACTGTGATGGGCGGAGGCAATCCGCGGCACGAGATCGAGGGCATGCTGCACCGGCATCTGCTCTCCACCGGCATGGCGGCGTTCCCAGCCAATTCGGAGGGCGTGCCCTTCGACATGTCCCACATCTACGCCAGCGGCAATATAGCGGCCGACATGTATTGCAACGTGGCCGCCGAAAGCACTGGGCGGGTGCTCGCCTGCAGGCTCTACAATGCGGCGCACGACGAGGGCATGAAGAAGATGCTGCATTTCATGATCGCCCGCGACACGATGCACCAGCAGCAATGGCTCGCCGCGATCGAGGAACTCGGCGGCAAGGAGGGCGTGCTGCCCATCCCGAACAGCTTCCCGCAGGAACTCGAGGATCGCGCGAACGCCTATAATTTCTACGCGACCGCTGTGGATGGCTCACCCCCTCCCCAAGGGCGGTGGACCTCGGGTCCTTCCGTCGACGGCAAGGGCGAATTCTCCGTGTTCCAGAACAAGCCCATGGGCGAGGAGCCGATCCTCGGTCCGGCGCGGCCGGACAGCGGAGCGCAGCTCGAGCAGATCGGCTGACGAACCGATGCGGGGCGCCCTGCGCCCCGCATCCGCTCGCTCCCTCGTCCTCTCCGTCCATTGCCCTGTTAAGGTTCGAGGATCAGATGCCAGACGATGCCCGCCCACACCGGAAGATGCGCGGCCGCCCCTTCCTGATCGTCGCGTTGCTTGTCTTTGCCGCAGCAATGATCGCGATCTTGGCATGGGGCGATTTCTTGCGGCCAAGTAAAACGGAGGGTATACTCAACACTGAGCAGTCCGGAGGACGAACGTTGAAGCCGCAATCCTTCTGACGCGCGCGGCGCGACTGGACTTCCGTCTAGACGCCCGATCGTTATGAGCCGCGAGCAGCCCATGTTTCTACGGCCGATGATGATGGGGCGCCTTCTGTGCGCACCCCCGTTGCCGTTAAGGCGATCGACGGCCGGGTGGAACAAGCGCCGCCTCTTGCGCTGGAAGGTGATGAAGAGAGACGGACGAGCCAGCCCGAAGGCGCCGACCCCAATGGATCAAGACTCAACTGGGCCGCGAACGTCGGCCGGCGTTCTTCTGGGACTGGGCCTCGGCGGCTTTTTTGATGGGATCGTGCTGCACCAACTGTTGCAGTGGCACCATATGGCGAGCAGTTGGCGTCCGGTGAACGACGTCCAAAGCCTTGAATTCAACACGACGCTGGACGGCGCGTTTCATGCGGCGACCTATATCTTCATCGTTGTGGGCGTCGTCTTGCTTTGGCGGGACGCGGCGAGAGGCAGGCGCCCTTGGTCGTTGAGACGGTTCGTCGGATGCCTGCTGTGCGGGTTCGGTGCCTTCAACCTGGTCGAGGGGACCATCAACCATCACATTCTCGGCCTGCACCACGTCAATGAAACCGCGCCGCCGGCGCACTGGCCGTACTGGGACATAGGCTTCTTGATCTGGGGCGCGGCGATGGCCTTCGCCGGTTTTGGGATGATGCGTCAGGGGCGGAGGCGCGCTGGTAGTGGCTCCGGGAGGCAGGTTTAGCCGTG
Organism: Methylopila sp. Yamaguchi; assembly: GCF_002897035.1. GTDB lineage: Bacteria > Pseudomonadota > Alphaproteobacteria > Rhizobiales > Methylopilaceae > Methylopila. Next base: position 57,261 of record NZ_BAUX01000016.1, on the reverse strand, counting down.
CCTAGAGCGGCTGGCGCGACTTGGCCTGCGACTGCTCGCTAAAATCCCCACTCGTTGAGGGATCAGCTTTTCAGATAAGGCCGTCCCTCAGGTCCCCCTGACGTTAGGTCGGAGCGGCGAGCAAGATCGCCCTCGGGCTGCTCGGCGCGCCGGATAAGCACGGGTATCGACTTGTAAGCGGGGGTACCGCTGCGGATGTCGTGGTGGCCGAGCGCTACAAGCGGATTGGCCTCAGGATAGTACGCGGCCGCGGAGCCGCGGGAGATCGCGAACACGACGGCGGTCAATCCACGCAAGATGCGCGGGCTTTCGGGATCATCCGGAAGCGGGATCGCTTCGACGTCGATCAAGTCGCCGTGGGACATCCCGCGTGCGGCAAGATCGTCCTCGTTCAGGAACACGATGTCCCGTCGACCCCGTATGCCGCGGTAGCGGTCGTTGAAGCCGTAGATCGTGGTGTTGTACTGGTCGTGGCTTCGGATCGTCGCGAGCTTCAGCGCGCCGGGCGCGCGGTCCCGGGGATCGCCGTCGAGCCCCTGGAACACGATGAAGTTCGCCTTGCCGTTGGGCGTCTTCCACTCTCTCTCGCCGGCTGGGACCGGCAACCGGAAGCCGCCGGGCTCGCGAACGCGGTTGTTGTAGTCGCGGAAGTCCGGAAACACCTGTTCGATCGCGTCCCGGACGCGGTCGTAATCGGCCGCCAGCCAGTCCCAGCGGGTTTTGCTGGCGGGAAGCGTCGCCTTTGCGATGGCGGCCACGATCGCGGGCTCCGACATGAGGTGCTCCGAGGCCGGCTTCAACTTGCCGAGCGAGGCGTGCACCACGGACATTGAATCTTCGACCGTCACGGCTTGGGGCCCGGTTTCCTGGCGGTCGAGCTCCGTGCGGCCGAGACAGGGCAGGATGTAGTTCGTCTTCGCGAGGAGCAGATGAGAGCGGTTCAGCTTTGTCGCGATATGGACCGCAAGGTCGAGCCGCCGCACCGCCGGGAAGGTCGCCGCGGGATCGGGCATGGCGACCGGAAGATTGCCGCCCAGCGCGACGAGCGCCTTCGCGCGGCCGGCCAGCATGGCCTCGATCGCCTCGACCGCGCCGTGGCCGCTCTCGCGCGGAGGCGAAAAGCCGAAGACCTCCTCAAGCCGATCGAGAAAGGCCTTCGCCGGGATTTCCGTGACGCCGACAGTCCGGTCGCCTTGCACGTTGGAATGGCCGCGGAGGGGACAAATGCCCGCCCCGGGCTTTCCGATGTTTCCGCGCAGCAGCAGCAGGTTGGCCAGCTGTTGGACGATGGCGGTCCCGTCGCGATGCTGCGTCAGCCCCATGCCGTAGCAGAAGATCACCCGGTCGGAATTGACGTAGACCTCCGCGGCGCTCTCGATTTCCGTCCGGGACAGACCTGAGCAGCGCTCGATCTGTCCCCACTCCGTCGCGGAGATGTCGCGCGCGAGATCCTCCAGCCCATCGGTATGGACGGCCGCAAAAGTGCGGTCGATAGCGCTGGCGCGTCCCGCCGCCTCCCACTCGAACAGCGCCTTCATCATGCCCTTGATCAGGGCCGCGTCGCCGCCGACCTTGGGCTGGTGGTAGCTGGTCGCAATCGGGGTGGAGCGGAGGGTGAGCATTTCGATCGGGTTCTGCGGCGAGGTGAAGCGCTCGAGGCCGCGCTCCCGCAGCGGGTTGAACACCAGGATCTTGCCGCCGCGTTTCGCCACGTCCCGCAAGGTCGCAAGCATGCGCGGGTGGTTGGTCCCGGGATTGTGTCCGAAGCAGAACACCGCGTCGGCGTAGTCGAAGTCCTCGAGCGTCACCGTTCCCTTCCCGACACCGATCGATTCCGGAAGGCCGATGCTGGTCGCCTCATGGCACATGTTGGAGCAGTCGGGAAAATTATTAGTCCCGAACTCCCGCACGAACAGCTGGAACAGGAACGCGGCCTCGTTCGAGGCGCGCCCAGACGTGTAGAACTCTCCCATATTCGGGTCGGGCAACGAGCGGAGCTTCGCGCCGATGTCCGCGAAAGCCTCGCCCCACGAAACCGCGGCGTACCGGTCCCGCTCAGCGTCGTAGCGCATGGGATGGGCGAGGCGTCCGGCGTCTTCGAGGGCGTGATCGGACCAATCCCACAGCTCCGAAACCGGGTGGGCTTCAAAGAAGGCGGGGTCCGCCAGCTTGCGCGTCGCCTCCCAAGCGACCGCCTTGGCGCCGTTTTCGCAGAATTCGAACGACGAGGCCTGACGCGGATCGGGCCACGCGCAGCCCGGGCAATCGAAGCCCTGAGGTTGGTTCGTGGAACGGAGGGCGCTGGTCTCGCGCCGGAAGGCCATCTGCGCTCGGAGCGCGGCGGCGACGGCCTGTAGCGCTCCCCAGCCGCCCGCCGGGCCCCCGTAAACTCCAACGCCAGGAATATCCCGCTTCGCCAACTCGTTCTCCTGAAGTGCGGTTGCGCGCCCGGCAAGCCGGTCGTTAGCCGACCGATGCTTGGACAGCGCTCGCGTTCAGGGTCGACGTTGCGACCGCGGTCAGTTTTTCATCCGTCGCCTTCTCTTCTCGAAGCGTCTCGTCCATCAGATCGGCCACGGCGTCGAGCCCGCAAGCGTCCGCATAAGCCTTGAGCGAGCCGTAGCTTGCGATCTCGTAGTGTTCGACCTTCTGCGCTGCGGCGATCAGGGCCGCGTCAAGCACCTCCGGGGCCAGTCCTGCGCTCAGGAGCTCGTCGGCCTCGGCCACCAGCCCCTGCATCGCCTTGCAGGTCTTCGCTTCCGGCTTTGCGCCGAGCGCCGCAAAAGCCTTGTCGAGCCGGGCGATCTGGCCCTTTGTTTCCTGCAGGTGCTCCTCGAGCAAACGTCTGAGCTCAGAGGCGGAAACCTTCTGAGCCAGTTTCGGGAGCGCTTCGGCGATCTGCGTCTCGGCGCTGTAGACGTCACTGAGCTCCGCCAGCAAGAGGTCCTGGAACTTCTTTGTCGTCGCCATCTCGCGGCCCTCCTGGTTGCGAGGGCTAAAGCGCGCGGTTCGGATGATGTTCCATCCGATGAACCGCGCTGATGGACCAGCGTCGGGCCGACCAGACGCGCGATGCGGCGCTGGAGACCTCGGATCGCCGACCGGCAAGCGCGAAGCCGTATGGCGGGCAGGCGGCAGTCCTGGCGGAACAATGCGCGGCAGCGACTCTTTCAAGTCTGTTCGTCCCAGGCAGGAAGAGCCATGGACCGCCGACCTGCGCAGCGACCGCTCTCGCCGCATCTTCAAATCTATCGTCCCACCTTCTCGATGGTGATGTCGATCGTTCACCGCCTCACCGGCGCCACGCTCTACGTCGGATCGCTGCTCGTCACGGTCTGGCTGCTGGCGGCGGCGAGCGGTCCGGCCGCCTTTGCCCACGTGCAGGCGGTCTACGGATCGTGGCCTGGGCGATGTCTCACTTTTCTCTACACCTGGGCGCTGATCCACCACGCGATGGGAGGCGTCCGCCACCTGATCTGGGACACGGGCGCCGGATTCGACCATCACGAGCGCGAGTATCTCGCGCGGGGAAGTCTCGCGTGTTCAGTCGCGGCGACGGCGGCGGTTTGGGCGCTTGTTATCTGGGCGTCCCAATGAGCAACGGGATCGAACGACTTCGCAACGCGATCGACCGGGGCGAAACGAGGGACAAGGTTCCCTTCAGCGATCCAGCGGCCGCGCCGCTCGGCGCCGATGACGAAGCGGCGGGCGTCCCGCCGTCACGAAGCGCGGTCGATCTCGCAATGCGGAACGAAGTCGAGCCTCGACGGACCATTGCGCCGGGCATGAGCGACGAGACGCGGCGCGATCCGCTGCGGTCCGATCGCACCCCCGCGTGGCCCCCTCCACGCGTCTTCATCGCGATGGCCGCGTCCGCAGCGGCCTTCGTGCTCGCGGCCTCGGCGGGGGTCGTTTTCGACTGACGCTGCCGTTCGTTCTGCTGGCGCCGTCCGAGCTCGTCGCATGTCGGCCCGCTGGAGGGCCGGGAACATTCGAACGTCCGAGGTCTTCCTGAGCCGGACGCCGCTCCGCCGGGGTGCCTCGCCGAAGAGCGTCGTGAGGGTCCGAGGCAGTCAGGAAGGGACGACCATGACATCCGCTCGCCCCCTCGCTGTGGTCACAGGCGCCTCGACCGGCATCGGCTACGAACTCGCGTGCGTCTGCGCCGAGAACGGCTACGATCTGGCGATCGCCGCGAACGAGCCGCGAATTCACCGGGCGGCGGATAGCCTTCGCGCGCTCGGCGCGGAGGTCGCGGCCGTCGAAGCCGACCTTGCGACCACTGAGGGGGTCGACAAGCTGCTGGCCGCGACTGGGGGCCGCCCCGTGGCGGCCGTGCTGGCCAATGCGGGGCAAGGGCTCGGCGGCGCCTTCCTGGACCAGGATTTTGCTCGCGTCCGCGCGGTCGTGGACACGAACGTCACAGGCACGCTGTATCTCCTCCAGCGGGTTGGCCGCGATATGCGGTCCGCTGGAGAGGGTCGGATCCTCATCGTCGGATCCATCGCGGGTTTTCTCCCTGGCGCCTTTCAGGCGGTCTACAACGGCACCAAGGCTTTCCTCGACAACTTCTCGTTCGCGCTCCGCAACGAGTTGAAGGACAGCGGGGTGACCGTCACCTGCCTGATGCCCGGAGCGACCGAGACGGACTTCTTCGGACGCGCCGACATGCTCGACACGAAGGTCGGGACGCAAAAGAAGCAGGATCCCCGCGAGGTGGCGGAGATCGGGTTTAAGGCGATGATGCGAGGCGACGGCGACGTCGTCAGCGGCTGGATGAACAAGCTGCAGTCCGCCATCGCGAACATCGTACCGGCTGGCGTCACCGCTGAGGTGCATCGCCGTATGTCGGAGCCCGGCTCGGGTCGCCGCTGACTTTCTGCGCGAGGCGACGACCCGTCGGAGGCTATCCCGCCAGTCTCGACAGAAGAGAGACCTATGCTCGACGACCCGAGAACCAAGTATCCGCGGCCTCCGCATCCTCAGCAGGCGCAAGCCGTGCCAGGCGAGGAGCGTCGGCTTGATCCAAAAGCCGATCACGGCGAGGAAACCTACAAGGGGTCGGGCAAGCTCGCCTGCCTGGCTGCGATCGTCACCGGCGCGGACTCGGGGATCGGCCGCGCCGTCGCCATCGCCTACGCGCGGGAAGGCGCCGATGTCCTGATCTCCTACTTTACCGAGCATGAGGACGCCCGTGAGACGGAACGCCTTGTCAAAGCCTCCGGCCGGCAAGCCCTCTGCGTGTCAGGCGACATCAAGGACGAAAACCATTGCAAGGAGCTCGTGGCTAAAACCCTCGAAGCTTTCGGGCGCCTGGACGTGCTCGTCAACAGCGCCGCGCATCAGAAGAGCTTCAGCTCGATCGACGATATCTCGGCCGAAGAATGGGACATCACGTTTCGGACCAACATCTATAGCCAGTTCTATCTGTCCAAAGCGGCGTCCAAGGTGATGAACCCCGGATCGTCCATCATCAACACGACGTCGATCAACGCGAAGAGTCCGAGCCCCCACCTGCTGGCCTACGCCGCCACGAAAGGCGCTATCGCCAATTTCACCGCGGGACTCGCCGGACTGCTCATCGAGAAGGGCATCCGGGTTAACGCGGTGGCGCCCGGTCCAATATGGACGCCGCTCATTCCTTCGACGATGCCCGACGAAGCCGTGAAGACCTTCGGCGAGAACACGCCCATTGGTCGGGCAGGTCAGCCGGCGGAACTCGCCGCGGCCTATGTGATGCTGGCGTCGAACGACGCGAGCTACATCACCGGCGCAATCATCCCGGTCACCGGCGGGCGTCCGATGCTGTGATCACGTGGGTGAGGACGGCTTGAGGATGCCGTATCTCAACAGCTGAGGCGCCGCAGGCAGCCCGTTCTGCAAGCCGAACGCCTCAGCATTGGCGAGGAAAGCCCTTCTCCATCGCGCCGAAGCCATATCAAGTAAAAAAGTCATGACCGCAAAGACAGTTGCTATTCTATGCCTTGCGGGGGCGCTTTTGCTTATAGCCGTAGGGTATTTCGTTCTTGCGGGTCTGACCCTCGCGCCCACGCCGGAAATTACGAGTCCAGTGGCGCGCTAGTCGGGCCGCCGGATCCGTTGTTTTGGGCCACGCGGGCTGCGACATGCGGCTCAGCCCGCGCCGCCCAGGGGCGGGCTCGGTCTTTCCGTTGGAAGCGCCGAGGGCCTCGTCCCGACCGCTGAGTGGCGGTCGATTGCTTCACACGCTGAAGCCGGTCTTGCCGGAATGTTCTAGGACTCAATCCAGCCTGTCCGGATCAACTACGGAACCGGCGCCCCTAAGATCAGGCCGACGGCGATCGATCTCGCCGACGTCGTGGCCAAGAGTCGGCGCAAGGCGTCCGGCCAGCGGTTCCCAGTCGCGCCGCGCGGCGACGTAGAACTCGCGGCCGTCGAGCTGCGAGGCGACGCCTGAGCGCCTCAGGGTATCGACCGCCGTAAGATAGCTCTCCGTGCTGCGGCGGGTCCCGGCGGCGAGCTCTTCGGCCCGCGGCTCCGTCGTCGGAAAGCTCTCGTGAAGCGTGTGGAGAAGCTGCAACGCAGCCCGGCGCAGCGACGTGACCGGGGCGGAGTTGATCAGAGATCCATACCGCTCACGGTCGAGCGCGGTGTCGATGAGCGTTGTCAGGTCCAGAATGACGAAACTCATCCGGGACACGGAATAGAACGGCTGCTCGAAGCGGAAGTAGAACAGCAGGGGATAGAAGTGGTGCGCCTCCTTGGTCGACGCGAGCGACCGGGCGAGGTTGCTGAGTTCGCTTGGCGCGTTGCCGATCTCGCCTCCAGGCATGAGCCGCGCCAGCAGGACGGCGGCGTCTCCCGTGCTGTCCGTCATGAGATGGATGGTCAGAGCCAGCGTGTTGCGCTCGCGCAAGGCGGAGTAGACTTGGACGAGATAGCTCAGCACGAGCGAGAGCGCGGACGTTCCGATCAATGCGTTGATCAGGAAGAGAATGCGGGTCCCGGCGGTCTGCGGCGAGTAGCCGCCGCCGCCGACGATCGACAGGCTGTTGCCGGCGACGAAGAGCGCGGTGACGAAGTCCGTCGGCGTGCCGCCGCTGCTGGGACGGATGGCGACGCCAAGCGCGGGCTGGATGACGAGGGCCGCGCCGATCGTCAGCCCGATCGCCCAGAACCCGATCAGCGACACGACGATCAGGGGGCCAGCGAGCGATAAAACGGCTCCGCGGCGGCGGCGGCCGAACAGGCGGGCCACGCCGCGGATCGCCGCCCAGATGGCCCGGATCCAGTATGGAGCGAGGAGCCCGGTGCCCGCCCGCGCGTAGAGCACCGTCAGGAAGATGTCGGCCAGGAAGACCAGGGTCAGCGCCGCCCCAGCAAGTTGTTCGAGCGTCATCGGCGCTGCCCCGCCTTGATCTGGAGCCTCAGGATGACGGAGGCGCGGGAAGCGCCGCTGCGACCGTGCCTTCCGCCCGGTAGTCCGGGGGTGTCTTGAAGTCCTTGCGGGCCAGTCCTCGGGACTCCTGGATTCCCTTCGGAAGCCCGCTGCGGTCCGAGTAGTTGCGGCCGCCGGCGTCCGGCCCGCGACGGTGCGCGGCCGTCACGCCGGCGTAGGCGACGAGATCAAGCAAGGTCACGCCCAGCACGAGGGCGGTCGCGACCGCGGCGTTTCCCCTCTTCGGATTGCCGGGATGCAGCGCCGTCGAAAGCGTGAGCAGGTCGAGCACGTCGCCGCCGATCCGGGCCGCGAGCCCCGCGGACTTGTCCACCGACAAGGTGGGCACGGCGCTCGCCAGTTCGCGTGCGCCAAAGGCTCGGATCAGACCCTCCTTGTGCTCGAGCCCGAGGCCGCGGGCGATGCGTCCGGGCGCCACCAGTTCGACGACGCCGAGACCGATGGAGAACCAGCCGAGCGCCCGCGCCAGACGGTCGGCGTCGGTCAGCGAACTCGGTCCCTTGCTTTGGATGCGCGGGTCGCCCTCGGAACGAGCGATCCCAGTGAGGTTGGTGAGCGGCATGGGAGCGCCTCCTTCAGGGCTGGAGCATGACCTTGATGCAGCCGTCCGCCTTGTCGCGGAACTTGGCGTACATCGCGGGGCCGTCCGCGAGGTCGGCTTTGTGGGTGATCACGAACGATGGATCGATCTCGCCTTGCTCGATCCGCCGGAGGAGATCGCCGGTCCAGCGCGGGACATGCGCCTGCGCCATCCGGAACGTGAGCCCCTTGTTCATCGCCTGGCCCATTGGAACCTTGTCCGACAGGCCGAGGTAGACGCCGATGATCGAGATCACGCCCGCCGGGCGGCACACGTAGATCGCCTCGCGCAGCACATGCGGCCGGTCGTTCTCCGCCATGAGCATCTGCTTGGCGCGATCGAGAAGCGTGTCCGGCTGCCCGAGCGAGACGTGGCTTTCCGAGCCGACCGCGTCGATGCATTTGTGCGGACCCTCGCCGCCGGTCAGCTCGTTCAGCCGTTCGACGACGCTTTCCTCTTCGAAGTTGATGGTGATCGCCCCGGCGGCGGCCGCCATGGACAGCCGCTCGGGAAGATGATCGATCGCCACCACCTGTTCGGCGCCCAGCAGGATCGCTGATCGGATCGCCATCTGGCCGACGGGGCCGCAGCCCCAGACCGCGACGGTGTCGCCAGGCTGGATGTCGCACTGAACCGCCGCCTGCCATCCCGTCGGGAAGATGTCCGAGAGGAAGAGCAGCTTCTCGTCCTCGATGCCGTCCGGCACCTTGATGTGCGTCGTATCCGAGAAAGGAACGCGGAGATACTCAGCCTGTCCGCCCGGGTAGCCGCCTGTCAGGTGCGTGTAGCCAAACAGTCCGCCGGTGCGATGCCCGAAAACCTTGTCGCCCAACTCGCCCTTTCGGTTGCTCTGCCGACAGAGCGAGAAGTTGCCGCGCCGACATTGCTCGCACTCTCCGCATTGGATCGTGAAGGGGATGACGACGCGGTCGCCCTTCTTGAGCTTCCCCTTGGCGGCGCTGCCGACTTCGACCACCTCGCCCATGGTCTCATGACCCATGATGTCGCCGGGCAGCATCGCCGGCACGAGGTTATGGAAGAGATGAAGATCAGAGCCGCAGATCGCGCAGCTTGTAACCTTGATGATTGCGTCTCGCGGGTGCTCGATCGCGGGATCCGACACTCGGTCGCATCGGATGTCCTCCTTGCCGTGCCAGACGAGGGCTTTCATTATGGGGTCTCCTCGGTGGTGATGCGTGCTAAACACCCCGCGACGGCTTCCGGAGCCCCGGACGATCCCTAGGGAACATTCCGAGGGGAAGGCGCTTAGCTTTCGCCAGATGACCTGAGGAGTCGACGCCGTGTCGGAAAAGACTGATGGCGGCGGCGCTGGGGGAAGGTGACGAACTCGGCGCGGCGGAAATGGCGCACGCGCGGCAGACGCGCTTTCTCGAAGCGATGCTCTCGGCGATCCCGGATTTCGTCTACGCGTTTGATCGGGAGCGACGTTTCGCCTACGCGAACCCTGCGATGCTGGCGCTGTTCGGGCTGTCGGCGGACGACATGCTCGGCAAGACCTTCGCCGATCTGAACTATCCGTCAGAACTCGCCGGCCTGCTCGAGGGGCACATCGATCGAATTTTGGCGGAGGGCGTAACGGTCGAAGACGAGTTCTTCTTCCGCAGCCCGACCGGACGGGCGTCCTATTTCGCTTATCTGTGGGGTCCGATCCGGGGCAAGGACGGATCCGTCGAGATGGTCGTCGGCGTGTCCCGCGACACCAGCGAACGCCGCATGTTCGAGGAGGCCTTGCAGAAAAGCGAGGCCCGCTTGCGCGCCGCGAGCGAACTTGTGGGCCTCGGCGTCTACTCCTGGGATCCGATCACCGGCGCGCTGGACTGGGACGAGCGACTGCGCGCAATGTGGGGGCTCGCCTCCGGCGCTGAGGTGGACATGGACGTCTTCGAGGCGGGGATCCATCCTGACGACATCGAGGACGTTAGGAAGGCCATCGCGACCTGCGCTTCTCCGACTGGGGACGGGCGCTATAATATCGAATATCGCGTGAGAGGCCGCGACGACGGCGTCACGCGGCGCATCGCGACCGCGGGACGAACGACCTTCGAACAGGCCCGCCCGGTCGGCTTCATCGGAGCCGCGATCGACGTGACGGCCCAGCGGGCCGCCGAAGCCGCCATCCGCGCGAGCGAAGCGCAGTTTCGTAGCTTCGCCAACCACAGCCGGAACCTGATCTGGATTGGCGACCCTGTCGCGGAGACAATCCTTTACCGGAGCGCCGCCTACGAGCGGATCTGGGGCCTGCCCTGCGACGAGGGAGCGACCGACCTCGCTGAGTGGATGAAGGCCGTCCATCCCGACGACCGCTTGCAAGTCGCGCACGCTCTCGGCTCCGTCCGGAGCGGAGAGGTGACGACGTACGAGTACCGGATCATCCGGCCCAGCGACGGGGCCGTCCGCTGGCTGCGCGACACGAGTTTTCCCATCCCGAACGAGGACGGCGTAATCACCCGGATCGGCGGGATCACGGAGGATGTCAGCGCAGAGGACGTCCGCCAGGTCTACGTCGTGAGTTCGAGCGCGCGCGAAGCACGCCTACTGCAACGCGTCGTCCGGACGCTCGGCTACCGCGCGCGCAGCTTCGAGACCGCGTCAGCCTTTCTCTCCGTCGCCGCCGTGCTCGCGCCAGGCTGCGTGTTGATTGACCTCCGCAAGTCGAAGGCCGAAGGGCTTTCCATCCCGCGCGAGCTCAAGGCGCTGTCGTCGCCACTGCCGACGATCGTGCTCGACGCGCCCGGCGGGGACGCTGCGGCGGCGGTCGCCGCCATGAAGGCGGGCGCCGTCGACTATGTCACCGTTGAGGACGAGGCGTCTCTGCTAACAAAGCTCGCGAGCGCCTTGGCCGAGTGTCACGGCTCGTCGCGGCAGACCACGCCTGACGAGACCGCCGGCGCCCGCCTCGCCCGATTGACGCCGCGCGAGCGGGAGGTGTTGGGCGGACTGGTGAACGGGGGGACGAACAAGATCATCGGCCAAACGCTGGGCATCAGCCCGCGCACCGTCGAGCTGCATCGCGCGCAGGTCATGAACCGGCTCAATGCGAGGACGCTGTCCGAGCTCCTGACGATCGCCCTGTCGGCTGGCGTCATCCCGTCTCCGGGAGACCCAGCGAGGCAGCCGAAGGCGATGAAATGAGCGCTCGGGCGGCGCCGGCGCAATCGCAAAAAGCAATGTGCGCTCGCGCGGGCGGCGCCTCCGGGGCCGTCTCCCCTGCGAGCCGATCGAGCCCGGAGTCGACGGAGGAGAGCCCCGTCGCCCGTGAGATTTCATCCTCTTCCTTCGCGTTCAGAACCGTGCGCGCACGAAGGCGCGCACGCCCGCGCCGGGCAGCAGAATTTCGTCCTTCTTAAACGACGCCGCGTTCCGGATCCGGTCGTTCAGCAGGTTGTCGCCGACGAGACCCACGGTGATCGAGTTGACGCGCGTCGCCTGGCGATCGAAAGCGCGTGTGTAGCTAAACTCCGCCTTGAGGTTGTCGTAGCCGGGCGTCCGGCTCTCCAACTCGCCGCTCCTCGTCTGCGCGAAGGCGTGCAGCAAGCCGACGCGGGCGTAAAAACCGTCCTCGCTGCGCCAGAACACGCCGCCCCCGAGCCTATGCGGCGGAACCCTCGGAACGTTAGCGCCGTCCGTGAACGTGGCGCGGACGAAGTCGTACTGGCCGTCGACGCCGAAGACGTGGCGGCCCATGGTCACCGCGTCGAACTGCGCGGAGATCTCAGCGCCGTAGAATTTGGCGCTCTTCTGCGAATAGACGCTCTGGTCGAACTCGTGCTCCTCACCGCAGCTGTCGAAGTCGTGGCCGCATTCGACGCCGGTCAGCCGGCGGTAAATGAAGCCGCTGTAGCGCGTGTAATAGGCGCTGGCGTCGAGCCGCAGCGACCCTTCCGCTCGGCGAAGACCGAGCTCCACCGACTTCGCCTTCTCGAGCTTCAGGTTCGGATCTCCGATCTCGAACAGGCCGGCGGCGTGGTGTGAGCCGCGCGAGAACAGCTCGAGCCCGCTCGGAGCGCGCTCGACATACTGCCCCGTCAGGCTTGCGACGAAGCCGTGCGGCAGCTCCTGCAGCAGGCCGATGCTGCCGCTAACGGGGGTGAAGCGCCGGTCGCGGCCCCTGTTCACCGGATCGCTTCCGTCCGGGAGGAGGCCGGGGAATGTGGTCGCGGTTCCGTCGATGTCGGCGTGTTCGATGCGGGCTGCGCCCTGGACCTTGAACCCGCCGCCGAAGTCGAGCTGTTCGAAGACGTAGGCCGCGACCGTCTTGGTGTCCGTCGGCGCGATCAGCCCCTCGGCTTCGCCGGAAGTCTTCAACTTGCCGCGGCCGGCCTGAACCCCGAACGCGCCGGTTAAGCCGCCAAGGGACAGGGCGACGGGCGCGTGCTGCAGCTCGACGCGCGCCTCGGCCTCGCGGTTGCGGAAAACGCCATGGACGCCGTCTTCCGCGACCTCCTCATGATTCTCGTGGTCGTGATCATGATCGCCGCTGTGCTCGTGCTCGTGGTCGTGCTCCTCGAGGCCGAACTCGCGGTGTTTGTAGCGCGACGCGTTGATCCAGAACCGCAGCGCCTCGATGGGGCCGCCCTCGAAGCGGTATTCGCCCTGCGCCTGAAGCTTGTCCTGCCGGGGATCGAGGCGGGTGTTCAGCTCCGCGGATTCGCCGCCGGGCACGTGGTAGAACGAGTCGTAATGGCTGTAGGACAGCCCGACATAGCCCCGGTCGAAGACCTTCGAGAGGCCGATTGCGCCGCCCGTCGACTGCGTCGCGGAGTTGGCCTGCCGGCCGTCCGGCGTGTCGTAGTTTCCGGATTTCGTGGCGAAGCCGTCGGCGTGCAGCGCGAAGCCGTCGTGCCCCGCGTCGATGCGCGCGGCGACCGAACGCCCCCGATCGACGGATGACAGACCAGCGGTGGCCTCCGCGGAGTGGCCCCCAGCGGGTTCGGCCTGCGGTATCCGCCCGTTCTCGACGCTCACCACGCCGCCGATCGCGGACGAGCCGTAGCGCAGCGTCGCCGGGCCTCGGACCACCTCGATCTGGTCGGCGACGAGCGGGTTCACCGGAACGGCGTGATCCTCGCCGAGCGCCGAGACGTCGTGCACGCCGAGGCCGTTCTCTAGGATGCGGACGCGCGGACCATCGAGCCCGCGGATGATCGGCCGGTCGGCGGCGCCCGGCGCGAAGGTGGACCCGCTCAGCCCCGGCTTGTCGCGCAGCGCGTCGCCCAGCGAGAACGGCTGGCGCCGCACGATCTCGTCCCTCGGCACGACGGTCACGGGCGCGAACGCGTCGGTTGCGACCGGCAGCACGCCTTCGAGGTCCGACCCGCCCGCGGGCCGGTCGCGGGACCGGATCGGGCTGGGCGCCGTGACGAAGATCTCCTCGAGCTCCGTCGCTTCCTGCGCGCGTCCTTCGCCTGCCGACAGGCAGACGCACGCCGCCGTCGCGAGGAGCCCGCTCCTCGTCCGTTGAGAGATGTTCATGATGTCCCCGATGAAGTCTTGGATCGTCTCTTGGATCGTCCCGGTGGGGACGAGCGTCTCCACCGGGACTGGTCAGGCCGCGTCCCTGGTCCAGGCCGGAAACGGGTCAGGCAGCCGGGCGAAGGCCTTCCAGTCCCGCTCGGTCGGCTTGTCCGGTCCGACGAGCGCGGCTTCGAGCGCTTCGCGGATCGGCGCCTCCTGCAGCCCCACCCCGATGAACACGAGCTCCTGCCGGCGATCGCCCCAGGTCTCGTCCCAGCGGGCGTTGAGCCATGCGCGCCACTCCTCGGACGCCGGCCAGCGTTCGCGCGGGGTGGCGGCCCACCAGGCCCCACCGGCTTCCGTCCGGCAGATCGAGCCGGCGAGCGACATGTCGCCCGCCCAGTCCGGCCGGGTCGCGAGCCAGAAATGCCCCTTTGCGCGCACGAGGCCGGGCCAGTCCCGCGCCAGGAACTCCGCGAACCGTTGCGGCTCGAACGGACGGCGTGCGCGGAAGACGAAGCTCGAGACGCCGTACTCTTCGGTCTCGGGGACGTGGTCCCTGAACCCGAAAAGCTCCTTGATCCAGAGCGGGTTTCGGCGCGCCCGATCGAAATCGAAGCGCCCGGTTCCGAGAACCTCGCGGAGAGGCACGCGGCCGAAATCGGCGTCGATGATTTTCGCGTCGCCGTTGAGCGAGCGGATCACGCCCCGCACCGTCGCCCTCATGGCGGCGTCGACCTCGGCCGCCTTGTTCAGAACGACGACGTCCGCGAACTCGATCTGCTCGGTAAGAAGGTCGACAAGCGTCCGGACGTCGTCAGCGCCGGCGGTCTCGCCGCGGTCCTTCAGGAAGTCGCGGCTTGAAAAATCACGCAGCAGGTTCGCGCCGTCGACGACGGTCACCATGGTGTCGAGCCGGGCGACGTCCGACAGCGAGAGGCCGTCTTCGTCGCGGAAATCGAAGGTGGCTGCGACGGGAAGCGGTTCCGACACGCCCGTTGACTCGATCACGAGATGATCGAACCGGCGCTCCGCGGCGAGCCGCCGAACCTCCGTCAGAAGGTCGTCGCGCAGGGTGCAGCAGATGCATCCGTTGGTCATCTCCACGAGCTTCTCGTCGCTGCGCGACAGCTCCGCGCCTCCGTCGCGCACGAGATCGGCGTCGATGTTGACCTCCGACATGTCGTTGACGATCACCGCGACCTTCAAGCCGTCGCGGTTTCTCAGAATGTGGTTCAGCAGCGTCGTCTTCCCTGCGCCCAGAAAGCCCGAAAGGACAGTGACGGGCAGGCGATCGTTGGCCATGGCGCACCTCGCGTGTAACGTTATAATGTTACATAGCGGACGGCGGCGGATGGTGGCAAGGGCCGATGATCCAAACTCAACGCTACCGCATCGCCGCCGCGCTAGGGCGGTGTGGGTCTCTTTGAAGCGGGGAATGTCCCTCATTTGGGACACGCCCTGAGCGACGGCCGAACTCGTCCACCTGACCGGAACGTTTGAACGCGGGCGAAGACGCCGCCTGCCATCCTCTGGCGAGACGAGGGCGGCAGCCTTGTCAGAGGAGCGAATGGGGTGGGACGGAGCGCCGAGCCGTCAGAGACGAGCCCGGAGCCGCGGGGCCGTCCAATCAAGAAAGACGCGGACCTTGCGCAGCCGCAAACTCGTTTCGGGGCACACGAGGTTCACCGGCAAGGGCTCGGGGGCGAAGTCTTCGAGGATCGGGACGAGCGCGCCGGACCGCAGCTCCTGCTCGATCTGGTAGGATAGAAGGCGTGCAACGCCGAGCCCCGCCGCCGCGGCGGCGACGGCGGCTTCCGTCGAGTTCACCGCAAGCCGCTGGCGGGGTTCGGCGGCCCATACGCCCGTATCGCCGCGGTAGCGCCACTCCGGCGCGGTCTTGAAGCCCCTGAACGTGACCCCGTCGTGCGCCGAAAGGTCCCTAGGCGCCGCTGGGGCGCCGCGATTGGCGAGGTACGCGGGGCTCGCGCAGCAGACCAGCCGCACCTCGCCGACTTTCGTCGCCCGGAGATCGCTGTCGACCAGATGGCCGATGCGGACGGCGAGATCGACGTGCTCCTCGGCCAGGCTCACCTGACGGTCGTCGAGGAGAAGCTTTAGGTCGATCTCCGGATGCTCCTTAAGGAAACCGAGTGCGATTGGCAGCACGTGCGTCCGGCCGAACACGATTGGGGCCGTCATGCTGAGCTCGCCTCGGGGCGCGCTGTGCTCGCCCGCCGCGTCCCGCTCCGCCTCCTCGACCTGCTCGAGGATGCGCTTCGCCGCCTCGACATAGACCCGGCCGGCGTCCGTGAGCTGTATGCGGCGGCTCGTGCGCACGAGAAGCTGCGTCCCCAAGTGCGTCTCCAGCTCCGCCACCCTCCGGCTCACCGTCGCAAGAGGCGCGCGCAGGCGCCGCGACGCGCCCGACAGGCTCCCTTCCTCCACCACGGCGAGCAGCACCGACATGCTCTCGAGACGGTCCATCGCGCCTTCCATGGAATGAGAGGAAGCTTCCCGACTTCGACAGATACTGCGCTTTGGAGGGAGGGTCTACTTTGGTCCAGCCACGAACTCTGGGGCGCCGAGCAGGACGAGCGCGTTCGCCGGTCACCCCTTTTGGAGCTTGTCTCATGGTTGTCTCCCTCTCCCGTCGGACTCTGGGCCTTGGCCTCGCCGGCGCCGCCTTTGGCGTGGCCACGCAGGCCCCTGTCGCCCTCGCAGCGACCCCGCCTTCGTCCCCCGCAGTGACGCCGCTCGCGCAGATCAAGATCGGCCGCTTCACGGTGACGGCTCTGTCGGACGGCTACGCCGACATGCCCTTCAGCTACTTTCCGGGACGGACGCCGGCGCAGGTCGAAGCCGAGGCCAAAGCGCAGTTTTCCGCGCGACCGAGCGGCGTCCGGTTCCTGTTCAACCAGTACCTGGTCGAAGACGGCGCGAGCCGCATCCTGATCGACGCCGGACCCGCCGGCTCGATCGGCCAGACCGGCCGCCTACCAGAGGCGCTCTCAGCCCGCGGCCTGCGCCCCGACCAGATCGACGCCGTGGTCGTGACCCACCTGCATCAGGACCACATGGGCGGGCTGATCGCGGGCGGCGAGCGCCGTTTTCCGAAGGCGGAGGTCTATGTGGACCGCCGCGACGTCGCCCACTGGACCGACCCGGCGAAGCAAGCGCGCGCGCCCGACTACCTCCAGACCAGCTTCCGGTTCGCGTCCGACCTCGTGCGGCTCTATCCCAAGCTTCAGACGACCGAGGGCGACCACCAGATCATGCGCGGCGTCTGGCTCGTCGACCTGACGGGCCACACGCCCGGCCATATCGGCGTGCGGATCGAAGACGGCTCCCAGAGCCTAATCATGGTCTCGGACATGATCTTCCCGGTGGTCCACCCCCGAATGGGCACGGACGTGGCCTTCCTGTTCGAGCAGGACCGTCCGGCCGCGCAGGCAATGCGGGACCGGTTCTTCCCGCGCGCGGCGGAGGAAGGCGCGCTGATCGCGGCGACGCACATGCCGTTCCCCGGGCTGGGCAGACTCGTCTCCGACCGGGGCCGGTTGAGCTGGGCGCCGGCGGATTGGGCCTACCAGGACTGATCCGGAACGAGCCCGCGTGTCAGGAGGCGGACATGGTTCACAAGTGGCTGCAGCTTGCGTCCACGCCTTCGGTCATGGCGGCCCGCGCGCGCTATGGCGGCGCGGCGCAGTACGCGCGGCTGGACGGGACGCTGAATCCGGACGGGCCGGTCCGCAACGACCGGCTCGACGAACCGGAAAAGGCCTTCATAGCGGACCGCGACGGGTTCTATCTCGCGAGCGTCTCCGAAACCGGCTGGCCCTATGTGCAGCACCGCGGCGGGCCAAAGGGCTTCTTGCGGGTCCTCGACGAGCGGACGCTGGCTTTCGCGGACTTCCGGGGCAACATGCAGTACGTCACGACGGGCAACGTCTCAGCCGACGACCGGGTTTCGCTCTTTCTCATGGACTACGGGCACCGGCGGCGGCTGAAGATCTTCGGCCGTCTGGAGATGCTGGACGCGGACGCCGATCCGTCGCTTCTCGACGCGGTCGCGATGCCGGACTACGAGGCCGTGATCGAGCGCGCGGCGATCATTCGGGTCGAGGCCTTCGACTGGAACTGCCCGCAGCACATCACCCCGCGCTTTACGCTAGGAGAACTGGAGCATGCGCTCGCGCCCGTACGGGACGAAATCGGGAGTCTGCGGGAGGAAAACCAACGATTGCGTCGACTGCTGGAAGAGCACTCGACGACCGGGCCCCGCGGACGCGGGGATCAACCCGGTCCAGTCCGGTGAGGCCGGGGCAGCGCCCCTCTGAGGCGGCGAGCGTCCGAGCCCGCCGCCTCAGAGGGGAGACCGGCCATGTCGCCGGCTCCGCGGCCGCATTTCAGGCGGCGGTTGCGAACTGGGCGGCGAAGTCTCGATAGGAGCGCAGCGGCCGTCCGAGGATCTCGGTCAGTCGTTCGACGTCGCCGGCGTCCGGGATCATGCCGTCGCTGACGTAGCGCTCGGCCATGAGGCGCATCTCGTAGGCCATCCACCCCGGCATGAAGCTCGCCATGGTCTGCTCGAAACCGCTGGGATCGTCGCCGCCGTAGACGACCGGACGGCCGAGCGCCTCGGACCAGATCGCGGCGACGTCCGGACCGGTCAGGGTGTCCGGGCCGACGAGATTGATGGTCTCCACCGGCAGCTTGCCCGGCGCCCGGTCGCGACGGATCAGCTCGATCGCGGCGACTTCCGCGATGTCGCGACCGTCGACCATGGCGACGCCCTTGGTTCCGATCGGCATGGGATAGACGCCGTGGTTCGCGATGACGTCTTTGACCATCACCTCGTTGTCTATGAAGTAGGACGCGCGCAGGATCGTCGCGCTGAAGCCCATCTGCGCCAGCATGCGTTCCGCGCCCGACTTCACCGCGAAGTGGGGCACGTTCGCGAAGCGGTCGGCGTGGAACACCGACAGATAGACGACCCGCTCGACGCCCGCCTCGCGCGCGACGTTCAACGTGACGTTGGCCTGGGTGAATTCGTCGCCCGCGACGGCGTTCAGCAGGAACAGCGTCGTGACGCCGTCGAACGCCTTCCGCAGCGATCCGATGTCGAGCAGATCGCCCTGCGCGACCTCCACGCCGGCCGGGAAGCTGGCCTTGGACGGGTCCCGGGTAAGCGCGCGCACCTCGGCGCCGCGGGTGACGAGTTGAGCGATGACCTGGCGGCCGATGCGGCCGGTGGCGCCGGTGACGAGAATGGTCATTGGGGCAGCTCCTGTTCGGGATGTGAGACAACCCGAAAATCATCGATCCACAGGCGTGCCGATAGCCGCTATATCTGGACGCGCCGTCTCACAGGTGGAACAGATGGATCTGCTGGCACTGGCCGACTTCACCCTCGTCGCCCGCCATGGCGGGTTCGGGAAGGCGGCGCGCGCCGCGAGGCGGCCGAAGGCGACGCTCTCCCGGCGCGTGGCGGAACTGGAGGCGAGCCTCGGCCTGCGGCTGTTCGAGCGCGGCGCTCGCGCGCTCAAGCTGACCGAGGAGGGGCGGGCGCTGTTCGAGCGGACAGGCCTTCTTCTGACGGAGATCGACGAGACGGCGGCGGAGATCGCCTCGCGCGGCAGCAGGCCCCGTGGGCGGCTGCGGATCAGCGCTCCGCTGCTGTTCTCCCAAACTGCCATGGGCAAGCTCGCGGCGGGCTTCGCGCTGAAACACCCGGAGGTCCGGCTCGAGGTCACGGCGGAGGACCGCGCCGTCGACATGATCGAGGAGGGCTACGACCTCGTCATCCGGGTCGATCCCAAGCCCGACGCGTCCCTCGTCGGCCGGGTCTTCCTTCACGACCGGCTTGTGGTCGTGGCGAGCCCCGACCTCGCGCGCCCAACGTCCGCCGATCCCGCGCCGGCGGTCGTACGCGGCGCGATCGGCGGGGCGGAAACCTGGAAGGTCGTCACGCCGTCCGGCAGATCCGGCGTCGCGGTCGAGCCCATGCTCGGCCTGTCGTCCCTTGTGATGGTGCGCGACGCCGTCCGGATGGGCGTCGGCGCCGCCCGCCTGCCGCTGTCGCTCGCAAGCTCCGACCTGGCCGCCGGCCGGCTCGTGCATTGGGGCGACGTGGAGGGAGCGGGGACAGCTCTTTGGGCGCTCTACCCCACGCGCCGGCTGCTCAGCGCCCGCGTGTCGGCGTTTCTCGACCACCTGAAAGACGCCTTCCCCAAGGGGACGCCCGACGAACTCGCGGCCTATGTCCGGAACTGAACCGCTCCTTCACGCCGGCCTCGTCGCCGCGGCGCTCGTGCCCGGGCGATTCAGGCCGGGGGCGCCCACACGAGGCCAGATCGTCCGCGGGCTCGTCGAAGAACGCGCGCGTTTTGGCGGTCGCGCTAGACGGATATCGGCCTGCGGCCTCCTTTGCGTCTTTTGACGATCGTCAAGGCATCCGGATCGCGCCAGACGTTTGATCGCGCTTAGACGCCGCTCGCCGCTGGACTTGGTTTGGCGGAGCGGGTGCGCAGCGTCATTCGGGCGGAGGCGAGCATGGCCACCAAGCTGATCGGCATCGATCTCGGAACGACCAATTCCTGCGTCGCCGTAATGGAAGGCAAGCAGGCGAAAGTGATCGAGAACGCGGAGGGGTCGCGGACGACGCCGTCCATGGTCGCCTTCGGCAAGGATGGCGAGGTCCTGGTCGGCCAGCCGGCCAAGCGGCAGGCCGTCACCAATCCGGAAAACACCATCTTCGCCATCAAACGGCTGATCGGACGCCGGTTCGACGACCCGATCGTCGAAAAGGACAAGGGGCTTGTATCCTACAGGATCGTGCCGGGCGACAATGGAGACGCATGGGTCGAGGCGAACGGCAAGAAGTATTCGCCCTCGCAGATCTCCGCCTACATCCTGCAGAAGATGAAGGAGACGGCCGAGCAGTATCTCGGGGAGACCGTCACGCAGGCCGTCATCACAGTTCCCGCCTATTTCAACGACTCCCAGCGGCAGGCGACCAAGGACGCCGGCCGCATCGCCGGCCTCGAGGTGCTGCGCATCATCAACGAGCCGACCGCGGCCGCGCTCGCTTACGGGCTCGAGAAGAAGGGGCAGGGCACGATCGCCGTCTACGATCTCGGCGGCGGCACCTTCGACATCTCGATCCTCGATATCGGCGACGGCGTGTTCGAGGTGAAATCGACCAACGGCGACACCTTCCTCGGCGGCGAAGATTTCGACAAGCGGATCATCGATTTTCTTGCGGACGAGTTCCGCAAGCAGCAAGGCATCGACCTGCGCAACGACCGTCTGGCCCTGCAACGCCTGCGCGAAGCGGCTGAAAGAGCGAAGATCGAGCTGTCCTCAAGCCACGAAACCAGCATCAACCTGCCCTTCATCAGCGCGGATCAGGCCGGCCCCAAGCATCTCGACATCAGGCTGACCCGATCGAAGCTTGAAGTGCTCGTGGAAGATCTGGTGCAGCGGACCGTCGCCCCCTGCATGGCGGCCCTCAAGGATGCGGCGCTCGACGCCAGCAAGGTCGGCGAGGTCGTCCTGGTCGGCGGCATGACGCGCATGCCGAAGGTGCAGGAGGTGGTGAAACAGTTCTTCGGCAAAGAACCGCATAAGGGCGTCAACCCGGACGAGGTCGTCGCCATCGGCGCCGCGATCCAGGCCGGCGTGCTGCAGGGCGACGTCAAGGACGTCCTGCTGCTCGACGTGACCCCGCTGTCGCTCGGCATCGAGACGCTCGGCGGCGTGTTCACGCGCCTGATCGACCGCAACACCACCATTCCCGCCAAAAAGAGCCAGACCTTCTCCACGGCCGAAGACAATCAGCAGGCCGTGACCATCCGCGTTTTTCAGGGCGAGCGCGAAATGGCCGCCGACAACAAGCTGCTCGGCCAGTTTGATCTCGTCGGGATCCCGCCCGCGCCACGCGGTGTGCCGCAGATCGAGGTGACCTTCGACATCGACGCCAACGGCATCGTCAACGTCTCGGCCAGGGACAAGGGCACCGGCAAGGAGCAGCAGATCCGCATCCAGGCTTCGGGCGGCCTGTCAGAGGCCGACATCGAGAAGATGGTGAAGGACGCCGAGGCTAACGCCGAAGCGGACAAGAGGCGTCGCGCCCTGGCGGAGGCCCGCAACCACGCGGAAAGTCTCGTTCACTCCACCGAAAAGGCGCTGGCCGAACATGGCGGCCAGCTCCAGCCGGCGGACAAGACCACGATCGAGACCGCGCTCGCCGAGCTCAAGGCGGCGGTGGCCGGCGAGGACGTGTCTCTGATCGAAAGCAGAGCCCAAGCCCTGTCGCAGGCCGCGACGAAGATTGATCAGGCCGCGAACAGTGCCGCCGGCGCGCAAGGCGACGGCGGTCCCGGATCAGCGGAGGGTCCCGACGCCGCCGACGACGATGTGGTCGACGCCGAGTTCGAGGAGGTCGACGAGCAGAAGCGGGCGCAGCGGTGACGGCGACGATCGGGCCGACCGAGAATGCGGAGATGGCTGAATGAATGAGACCACGAACTCCACCGGCGAGGCCGGCGCCGATCGCGAGCGCCTGAAGGGCGAGGCGGCGCCGAACAAATCTGTCGCCGAACTTGCCGACGAACTGGCGACGACGAAGGATCGCCTGCTCCGCTCGCTCGCCGAGCAGGAGAATGGGCGCGAGCTGGCGCGACGGCAGCGCGAGGATGCGGTCCGCTATGCGGCGTCAGCCTTCGCGCGCGATCTCTTGGCGACCGCGGACAATCTTGAGCGCGCCATCGCCAGCGCGCCGACCGACCTGCGATCGGAACCCGCCGTCGCGGCGTTGATCGCCGGCGTCGAGGCGACGCGGCGCGGTCTGCTCGACGCTTTCACCAAACACGGCCTTCAGCGGCTTGATCCGATCGGCGAGACGTTCGACCCGCACCGGCACCAGGCAAGCTTCGAGGTGGCGGACGCGCGGTACCAGCCTGGCGTGGTGGCCCAGGTGATCCAGCCCGGATACATGCATCACGAGCGTCTGCTGCGGCCGGCGCTGGTCGGCGTCAGCAAGGACGCCGCGCCGGCCGGCGCGCCCCGCGAGGCTTAAGGCGTCAGCCGTTCTTGGGCACGCTTTCGTCACGAGCGCGTACCATCCAATAGACCACTCCCAGCGTGAGAGCCGCCGCGGCCAGGGCGAAAATCTGCGGCGCATCGGTCTTCGAGAGGTCGAGAATGATGAACTTTCGGCAGATCGCGAGCAGTGCGATCAGCACCACCGCGCCAATCTGCACCACGCCGCCGCCGGGCTGCGTCGCCACCAGCAGCGACTTCTTGAATTCGAGCGCGATGATGACGGTGAAGATCATGCCGAACACGGCTTGAAAAACGGAGTAGTCCGCGGGGTCCACGCCCCCAGAGAGGACGAGCCCGAACAGGATCTTCAAGCTCAAGGTCCATACCGCCGCGATGACGACGATGGAGATCAGGGCGGTGAGCACGAGGATGACGACATACTCGAACCGCTCGTAGATCGTGAGCGGGACAAATGCTGCTCGAACGGCTCTGATTTCGTCCTTGATCGCCACCATGACCTCCCGCCCGCGTGCTCGATGTCTTCTATTCGGCCGGATGAGCTCGGCGGCCCGGCGCCGGCATGCGGGCAGCGCCGCCGCGACCGCCAGCAAACCGCGCGCCGCCCGCCCAGATGCGCTGGCGCACCGGGAGATCCTGCGCGGCGACGGCCAAGGTCAAACCTCGCAGCGCTTGGCGCAGGCCATGGATCTGATCGACCAGGTCGAGGATGACGGCGACGCCGTCCGCGTTGACGCCCATCGGGCCGGTGAGATCGCGGATCAGCAGCGCCCTCGCCACGTCCATCTCGGAGAATGCGGTGACGCCGTCGCCGCCGGACGCATGAATCCAGCCTGCTTCGATCCAGCCCTGCAGCGACAGGCTCGGCACGCTGACCCTGCGGCACATCTCGGCGCGGTCGATCGTCATGCTTGCAGCCCTTCGCGCGGATCGTAGGTCTTGCCGGCCTTCCAGCGCTTGGCGAAAGCTTCGAGCTCAGAGTCGATCGTAGGCGGAAGCACGATCTTCAACGTCAGGTACTCGTCGCCGCGCTTGTCGCCGCGCCCCGGCGCGCCCTTGCCTTTCAGCCGCAGCACTTTTCCGGTGCTGGACCCTTTGGGGATGGACACCGTGACGGGCCCTGACGGCGTCGGCGCGACGACCTTTGCCCCGAGCACCGCCTCGGACAGAGAGATCGGCAGATCGAGCGAGATGTTCAGCCCATCGCGGCGGAAGACCGGATGAGGCCGGACGGCGATCTCGATCAACGCGTCGCCCGCTTCGCCGCCCTCCGCTCCGGCATCCCCCTTGCCGGCGAGCCGAAGCGTCTGACCGTCACGAGCGCCGGGCGGAATGACCACGTCGAGCGAGGCGCCGTCCGGCAGGACGATGCGCCGCGTGGCGCCGTTCACCGCGTCCAGGAAGTCGACCTCGAGGCGATAGCGCCGATCGACGCCCCGCATGCGGAAGCCGCGCCGACCGCTGCGTGAGAAGAATGAGGAGAGGATGTCGTCGGCGTCGTCGAAATCGTGGAAGCCGGATGTCTGGCTGTATCCGTCAGAGGCCCCGCCGGCTTCGGCGAAGTCGCGATAGTAACGACGTTGGGGCCGCTCGGCTCCGGAGGCGTCGATCTCGCCGCGATCGAAGCGCCCTCGCTTCTCCTCGTCGCCGAGGAGGTCATAAGCCGCCGACACGTCCTGGAACTTGAGATGCGCCTGCGGGTCTCCGGGATTGAGATCCGGGTGGAATTGCTTGGCGAGCTTGCGAAAGGCCGACTGGATATCCTTCTGCGAGGCGTCTTTCGATACGCCCAGCACCTCGTAGGGATCGGTCGCGGCCATCGCATCTGCTCTCCCCGTTCGTTGGTCAGGCAACAATAATTTGTCCCGCCGACGGGCGAATTGACGGTCGTCAACGACGTCGAGATCCGCCTTCCGCAGGCTTCCAGTCGTCCCGGCTCGCAGCCAATCGAGAGGTGCGATGCAAGCGGAACGCGGAGGCGCCCCATGATCAAGATCGGATCGATCAGTTCCCGCGGGGACGCCATGAACGCGATGCTCGCGGACAATTGGTGGGCGGTCGGGTTGCGCGGCGTGCTCGCCGTGCTGTTGGGGGTCGCCGCCTTCGCCGTCCCAGGCGCGGCGATGTTGGCGCTCGTGCTCGTCTTCGCCGCCTACAGCGTGGCGGATGGCGTGCTCAACATCGTGCTTGCGGTCCGCGGCGCCCGAAAGGGCGAGCGCTGGGGGCTGCTTCTCCTCAACGGCCTGTTCGGTGTGCTCGTGGGCGTCCTGGCGGCGATCTGGCCGGGCATCACCGTGATCGCCTTCGTCCTGATGGTGGGAGCATGGGCGCTGATCTCCGGCGGCCTCATGCTCGGGGCCGCGTTTACCCTCAAGATCAGCCACGGACGTTGGATCTTAGCGGTCGGCGGCGTCGTGTCGCTGATCTACGGCGTGCTGCTGTTCGCGGCGCCGCTGATCGGTGCGCTCGTGCTCACCTGGTGGTTGGCGGCCTATGCGCTGGTCATGGGAGTGATCCTGATCGGCTGGGCCTTCCGCCTTCGAAAGCATCGCGGCGAACGCGCGCCAGAACAGGTCGCGGCGTCCGCCTGAACCCCACGAGGCAACCATGACGGAACTTCTTGCGAAGGGCGCTCAGGCTCCCGACTTCACCCTTCACGTCACCCCCGACCAGACGCTCTCGCTCAGCGAATTCGCGGGCCGCCGGGTCGTGCTGGCCTTCTATCCGGCGGACTGGAGCCCGGTCTGCGGCGACCAGATGTCCCTCTACAACCATATCCTCCCGGAGTTCCGACGGTATGGCGCGGAGTTGCTGGGCATCTCGGTCGACGGAGTCTGGTGCCATCAGGCTTTCGCCCGCGACCGCAAGTTGCACTTCGCGCTGCTGTCGGACTTCGAGCCGAAGGGCGCCGTCGCGAGAAGTTACGGCGCTTATCGAGAGGCCGAAGGGGTCACGGAGCGCGCGCTGTTCGTCATCGACGAGAAGGGCGTGATCGCCTGGAGCTATCGCTCCCCCATCGCGGTCAATCCGGGCGCCGACGGCATTCTAGATGCGCTTGAGGGACTTCCAGCAACGGAGAACAAAAATGGTGACGCTCAAGGTTCCCGTAACGTCGCGTGACCACATCAGAGGCAGCCAAGACGCGGTCGTTACGCTGGTGGAGTACGGCGACTATGAATGCCCGTATTGCGGAGCGGCCCAGCCCATCGTCGAACGGGTCCAGCAACGCTTCAGCCCGGACCTTCGCCTGGTCTTCCGCCACTTCCCTCTAACGGAGGTGCATCCGCATGCGGGTCCCGCGGCGGAGACGGCCGAGTTCGCCGGCGCCAACGGCAAGTTCTGGTCGATGCACGACGCGCTGTTTGCCAATCAGCGCCGGCTGAGCGTGCCGTTGATGATGGCGCTGGCCTCTAGCCTGAACCTTTCGACCGTCGCGCTGCGCGACGCCCTCGCCACGGGGCGCTACGCCGAAAAGGTCCAGGCCGACTTCATCGGCGGCGTGCGCAGCGGCGTCAACGGCACGCCCACCTTCTTCATCAACGGCGCGCGCTTCGACAGCCCAAACGGGGCGTTTGGCCTTGAAGAGGCCATCGATCGGCTCCTCCTGGCGACGACGCGATAACCGTTTGCGAGGAACCTAGCGTCGAGGGCCGGTCCGTCGCGCCGGAGCCTCGCGAGCAGCTTCGCCCAGGCCGACGATCCGTGCAGATTGCATCTGCAGACGGCGCAACAGGGCCAAGCACTGCATGCTGCCCACTCGAGCCGTTTCGGGCGCGAAGGTGAGAGCGTCTCTGCTCCATGTTCGCCGATCTGAGGGTTCTCATTCTCCGGCGTCTCCAGGGTAGCTCACGGGGCAAAATGGCCTTCTGACCCCCCAGCCCGGCGACGCTTCGGAGGCCCGCGCCCCATAGAACATCTACAAGCCGATCATCGGCTTCGGTCCCTCGCAGGCGTCCCCGACGCGCGCCGGCGGCCGGCCCGCGGTCCTTCGCCCGGTCGCCGAAGTTGACTTGGGCACCACTCGAAAGCTGCGGGTTCTACCTAGGAGTTCGACGCATGGCGTGCGGGGTAGCGCGCGGTTCTCATTGAAACACCACGGATTTTACCGCCGAACCGTTAGGCCGGAAAGACCGGGGCGACCGCGCCGCTTATACGGGAGATACGAGATGTACGCTGTCAGCGCCGCTCAAACTCGATCCGCGAACCCCGATCTTCGCCCGCATATAAGGTCTAGCGCCGACCCCGAACTGATGGACGTCCCGCCCGAACTCGACGCCGCGATGACGTTCACACGCTGGAGGCGAGAGGAGGACTGCGCCGCGCTGTTGACTGACGGGGGACTCTGCTGGGTTGTTTCGGGGATCATCCGCAAATGCGCGGTCCATGAAAGCGGCCAGCGCCGGATCGTGGATCTGATCATGCCCGGCGATTTTTTTGCGCTCGGGCCAGCCGACGCGCGAACCTTTTCGTTTCAGGCTGTGACCGAAGGCACCGTCACGGCGCGGCTCACGCAACGAAACCTGAACAGGTTCATCACAGAAAATCCGGGCGTTTACTGCATGTTTTATCGCCTGGCCTGTAACGTAATCGCTCGGCTCGAGGAACAACTTTTGGTTCAGGGGCGCACGACCGCCGCTGAGAAGATCGCGGCCTATCTCCTTCTAATGTCCACCCGACTTTCCGGCGCGCAAGATGGCGCGGTCGTCCTGCCGGTGTCGCGGTATGATATCGCGGACCATCTTGGCATCGCCGTCGAAACCGTAAGCCGCGCGATCACCGAACTTCGGCGAGCGGGACTGATCCACCTGGATGGCCCGAGGCGGATCGAAATGACGGACGCACGAGGAATGCAAAGAAAGGCCGACGGCGCACGTTGAAAATAACCCAGCCAATGCTGTCGCCACGGAGACATGATTAGTTGCGAGCGGGGGCGGGGTCTTGTCGTGCTGATTACGATATTCGCGCCGGAGAAAGTTCATCTACTTGAAGTCGCTGGTGTTCTCGACGCGCTGTTCGAGGCCAACGGCAAGATCGAAGTCGGTCAGCATTATCGCGTGCGGATCGTCGCCGAGCGGGGCGTCGTCCAGGAAAGCGCCTCGGGTCTAAGATATGCCCCCGACGCAAGCATCAGGGAGGCGACTGATCCTTCCGACACCTTGATCGTCGCGGGACCCTTCGGCCCGCCCGCCCGCTCCAGCGCAGACGTCACGCTGTGGATGCGCCAGCAAGCCATGCGCTCGCGGCGTTACGGCTCAACGTGCACGGGCGCCTTCCTGCTGGCGCAGGCGGGCCTTCTTGCGGGACGCCGCGCGACGACCCACTGGCAGTACGCCGAACGCTTCGCCGCTGAAAATCCCGACGTAAGAGTCGAGGCCGACCGCATTTTCGTTCGAGACGGGAAGGTGTTCACCTCGGCTGGGGTTACGGCGGCGATCGATCTTGCGTTTTCGCTTATTGAGGAGGATCACGGCCGCGCGCTGGCGCTGTGGGTGGCGCGTCGGCTGGTCGTCTTTCTGAAGCGGCCCGGCGGCCAATCGCAATTCAGCGCGGCCTTGACCGCGCAGAGCGAAGCCACCGGTCCGGTCGACAAGATAAGGCTGCACGTCGTCGAAAACCCGCGCGGGGACATGAGTCTGCGGGCTCTCGCCGAGGTGGCCAGCGTGAGTGCGCGACATCTTTCGCGGCTCTTCCGCGCAGAGACGGGCATGAGCTTGGCGGCTTACGTCGAGCTGACGCGGCTTGATGTCGCCCGGCGCATGCTGGAGGACCTGCCATCCCCAATCAAGGTGATCGCCCACGCAGCCGGCTTTCGATCGACGACGACGCTCAGGCGAGCGTTCCAACGCCGTATGGGCGTGTCTCCGCTGGAATATCGCTCCCGATTCCGCACTACGGCTGAAGAGCCGGACGACCGCTGCGACGCCGATTTGTCCTGAATGGTCGCTCGATCAATGTTGAAGCGCTTGGGTTCGGCCGCCATCGTCGCGCCCGGAGGGCCTGACATGGACCAGGATACCGACACGCAGGGCACGGCGGGAATTCGGAGCGTATTCGGAGGCTTCGCCGGCGTTCGAAACTCGATGGCGCAATGACGTTCGAGGCAAATGCGCTTGCCGTTCCGGCGCGGCCGGACTGGACGTCCAAAGCAATTCGGTGGCGAAGCCTGATAAAGCGGTCGAGCGATCCAACGTTCCCGGCCGCGTCGGCGATGGCGCTCGACCATATCAGCGACGGCGTGCTGATCGCCGATATGCGGATGCGGGGACACCCGATCGTCCAGGTCAACAGCGCGTTCGAGGCGATCACCGGCTATTCCCCCTGACGAGGCCCTTGGAAAGAACTGTCGCTATCTTCAGGGTAGCGACCGCCTGCAGCCCGAGATTGCGGAGGTTAGGGCCGCTCTGCAGGAAGGCCGCGCCTGTTCCGTGATACTGCGGAATTACCGGCGTGACGGAGCGATGTTCCGCAACGCGTTGCGGATGGAGCCCTTATATGACGACGCCAGTCATCTGACGCACTTCGTCGGCATCATCCGCGATGTCACATACGCCTCGAACATCGATCGCTTGACTGGCCTTCTCGATCGATACGGTCTCATGGATCGATTGGCGGCGACGAGCACGACAAGAGAATGCAGCTTGCTGCTCGTCAAGACGGATATAATTAAATTCCACGACGTGAATAATGGTTTCGGCTATGAAGTGGGAGACGCGTTGCGTCGTGTGGCAGCTGGACGACTGTCGACGCTGCCTGCGGTCGCGATAGCGAGAGTGGGCACCAACAGCTTCGCGCTGGCCTTCGAGCTGGAAGATGTCGGCCGCGCCTCAGATCTCGTCGCCAGCGTCGTAGACTTGCTGGGACCGCGCTTTCTGCTGCCCGGCGCCTCGCTGGCGGTTCGGTTCGCAATCGGCTTCGCTGTCGGCCCCGCCGGTTCGAACCCGCTCCACCTCGTCCGGCAGGCGGGCGCCGCGCTCCACCGATCGAAGGTCAAACCGGACCATCCGCCCCTTGCCTTCGCGGCCGAGGATGAACGGAACGCGCGGAACCGCATTCGGCTCGCGAACGAACTCCAAACCGCCGTCGCCAATCAGGAGTTCATACTCCACTACCAGCCCCAGATTGATCTTGAATCCGGCGATCTGGTTGGCGCGGAATCGCTCTTGCGATGGAGCCACGGGGTTTTCGGCCTCCAGTCTCCGGGCCTTTTCATCGGCGTCGCCGAAGAAACCGGCGCCATGCTGGAGATCGGCGCTTGGGGCTTGCGCACGGTCGCGGCGCAAGCGGCGCGGGTCAATCGAGAGCGCCGAACGCCGCTTCGTTTCGCGTTCAACGTGTCGGCGCTTGAGTTCCTGCGGCGGGACATGGTCGCCTTCGTCCGTCGCGTGCTCGACGAGACAGGCTGCCACGCCGAGTGGCTGACGCTCGAGCTCACCGAGAACCTTATGATTCCTGAGCCGGACGACATCCGCCAAGCGTTCGGGGACCTGAGGCGGCTGGGGGTGGGGATCTCCATCGACGACTTTGGCACGGGTTACTCCAACCTGCGCTATTTGGAGCGCTTTCCGCTGAGCGAGATCAAGATCGATCGAAGCTTCGTGCATGACGCGTCCCACAGCGTGGCGAAGCGCATCATCGTGGAAAGCGTCGTCAAGCTGGGCTCCGCGCTGGACATCCGCGTCGTTGCGGAAGGAATCGAGACGGAGGAAGAACGCGCGATCATGCAGGCGATGGGTTGCTCGATAGGTCAAGGCTACCTGTTCGCCGCGCCTATGGATGAGCTCAAATTCGGAAGACTGCTCAGCGGGTCCGGCGCAGGATCAGGATGGGGCGCTCGCCGGCGGCCGATCATGATCGAAGACGAGCGCGGCTGAGGGCGCGCTCAGACTGCGCCGCCCGGCGTCGCCGCGGAAAGGCCTTCTGCTACGGCTTCCAGGCGACGGCGGGGTCTGCCGTTTGCGCGGACATCAAGGTCCAAAACTGACCCATCTCAACCTCTGGGGCTCAGAGCGTCTCCGTCTCCGCTATGGCGTCGCGCAAAGTCGACGAACGCCTTGAACGCGGCGGTCGGGTTGCGCCGGCTTGGGTAGTAGAGGCTCAAGGGAGGCAGAGTGGGGGTCCAGTCATCGAGCACGCGCACAAGGCGGCCGGCCTCGATGTCGTCGCGCACGTCGGATTCCATCGCGAGCGCCAGGCCGACGGAGGCGAGCGCTGCGGCGCGCGCGAGGCTCGCTTCGTCGAGGGTGATGGCGCCCTCGACGTCGATATGGACTGATTGTCCGTCCTTTTCGAACGGCCAGCGGTGGATCGCGCCACCGGGGAGCCGGACGCGGAGACAGGAATGCGCGGCGAGGTCCTGAGGGACGGCGGGCGCGCCGCGCTCCTTCAGGTAGCTCGGTGAGCCCACCACAACGTTGCGCCTGGCGCCGCCCAACGGAAGCGCGATCATGTCGACCGGCACAAGGTTGGCGCTGCGGACGCCGAGGTCGAAGCCGCCGGCGACGATGTCCACCAGACGGCCCTCCGTGACGATATCGATGTGGACCTGGGGGTGCAGTCGGAGAAACGGCAGGACAAGCCACGAGAAAATCTCCCGCGCCGCCGTCGGAAATGCGTTGATGCGCAGCGTGCCCGAAGGCGTGGCCTGGCGAGAGCGCGCGACGTCCATCGCCTCATGAATGTCCCGCACGGCGGGAGCGACTTGCGCGACGAACTGCTGGCCCGCCTCCGTCAAGGAAACGCTTCGCGTCGTCCGGTTGAAGAGCCGCACGCCCAGCGTGCGCTCGAGCTTTCCGACCGCATTGCTGAGCGCGGTCGTCGACACGCCGAGCTCAACCGCCGCCGTCCGGAACTTGCCCCGACGCGCGACCATCAGAACGGCGTCAAGCTCGGTCAGGCTGCTCTGAGCCATTGTCCTGAATTTCGCGATGAAACGTTCCGGATTGTCCCGATTATCACTTGGTTTGTCCATCGCTAGCTTGGCCCTGACAAACCCGCTGTCGCACGCGGCCGCCCCAAAGGACCAAAACTGATGTCGCTCGACCTTCCACTCCCCATCGCCGCCTATGTGGCGGCCAACGCCCTCCTGGACGTTGACGGCATGCTCAAGCCGTTCTCCGCCGACGCCGTCCTTCGCGACAATGGCGTCGCTTTTCGAGGGCATGGCGAGCTTAGGCGTCTCTTCGAGGACGGCGTGGTCGCGGTGAAGGCGATCTTCACGCCGGACGCCGTGCGGCGCGAGAACGCCCAAGTCGTCGTCGAGGGTCCCGCACATGGAGACTTCAAGGGCAGCCCGATCCGCTTCACCTACCGCTTCACGCTGGAGGACGACTCCATCAAGGCTTTGGAGATCACGGCGTGACCATCAAAGCTGATCCGACCGAATTTGCGGGAAAGCGCGTGCTTATCAGCGGCGGGACCAAGGGGCTGGGGCGCGCCACCGTCGATCGCTTCCTGGCCGGCGACGCCCGGGTGATTACGTCCGCTCGCGGAACGCTGGAGGCCATTGACGGCGTGGAGTTTATCCAAGCGGACCTGACGACCGCCGGCGGCGCGGAAGCCTTGGCCTTGGCCGCGCTTGAGCGTCTGGGCGGGGTCGACATCCTGGCCCATGTGATCGGCGGCTCGTCCACGCCGGGCGGAGGTTTCCTCGCGCTGACCGACGAGCACTGGCTCTCCGAACTGAACCTGAACCTGTTGGCCACCGTCCGTTTGGACCGGCTCCTGATCCCGCAGATGATCGAGCGGGGCGTCGGCGCGGTTGTGCACGTCACCTCCATCCAGTCGGTCCTGCCGCTTCCAGAAGCGACCACGGCCTACGCCGCCGCCAAGGCCGCGCTCAGGACCTACAGCAAGTCGATTTCCAAGGAACTGGGACCAAAGGGCGTGCGGGTGAACGTCGTCTCCCCCGGCTGGATCATGACTGAATCGTCCGTCGATTTTCTGAAGCGTCTGCAGGCCGCAAACGGCGGCACGATGGAAGAGGCGCGGCAAGCCGTCCTCGATAGCCTGGGCGGGATCTCGATCGGCCGGGCGGCTGAACCTCATGAGGTCGCCGACCTGATCGCCTACCTAGCCTCGGATCGCGCCGCCTCGATCCACGGGGCGGAGTTTGTCATCGACGGCGGAACTGTCCCGACCGTCTGAGCAGGGACAGAGGTGCGCCATGCCCTGCTTCCCCGCGCGAAAGCGCTACCCGCGGCCGTGGCCGCAATTGAAAGACGCAGCAGGAACGGCAAACCTCACAGCGGCGTGCGGATTTCCAGGAGGCGTTCTGTTTTTTCCCGGCCTTTCTCGCGCAAATAGGCCACGATCTCGGCGCCGCTCCGCATGCTGTGGGCCTTGGCCGCAATCTCGGCGCCTGCAACGTCGCCTCTAAGCACCGGATCGATCAGGTCGAAGTGGCGCTCGACCACGGTCGGGGCGTTCTTCACCACGACCGTCGAAGAGGCGATGTAGAGCCGGACCTGATTAGCGATCATGTCGTAATGGTCGCCGAGCCGGCGATTGCCCGAGAGCGCCACCAGCGTGCGGTGAAGCCGCATATCGGCGTCGACCAGTTCGTCGACGCGCCCGTTGTCTGCCGCGACCCGCAGCGCCTCGAACGCCGCCTCGACGGCGCGTCGGCCGTCGGCGTCAATCCGTTGCGCGCCGAGCCGCGCCGCGAGCGCTTCGAGACTTGAACGCAGCGCCGACAGCTCCTCGGCGTCCTCAGCGCTCAGCGCGGCGACGTCCCAGCCGCTATAGGGTCGCTGCACCACGAGCCCTTCGGTCACGAGGCGCTGGAGCGCGGCGCGCACCGTTCCGCGGGAGAGGCCGAACTGCTCGGCGAGCTTCACCTCGGTCAAGCGCGAGCCCTGCTCGAGAGCGCCGCTCACAATCGCGCTGCGCAGGCTTTCGGCCGCTGCGCGATCGAGGCTCACCTTTTTCGACGCCTTAAGAGCGCTCAGTCCCGTCATGCCGCCGTCCTTACGTCGAAGCCGCCTGCACCCGCCGCAATGGGTACAACATCATCTTTGAGATTGTCGACAATCAAGATGATTTGGCGCCGCCTTTGCGCGAGCGGCGCACGCCCCGAGCTCGCCATGCAAACCACGAAAGATCAGACGCTTTGGCGCTTCCGTAGCCAGCGCCGCCCGCCTTTTAGGCTTGACCCAACGGCCCGCAGCCAATTGTCTGATTGTCGACAATCTGGCGTCGGACCTTCTCATGACGGATTTCAGTTTTTCCCTGCGCCCCGGTGGCGCCGGGCGCCCCACGTGACCGCGGCGGTCGGCAGCGGCGCGGCGGGCTCAGCGCTTTCGGCGGTGCGCGCGATCGACCGGGCCGTGCTCGGCGTCAACCGCGCCTTCATGATCGCGGCGCTCGCCGCCATGGCCGTGATGGTCTTTGTGAGCGTCTCGCTGCGCTACCTCACCGACGACGCGATCCTCTGGGCCGAGGAACTCAGCCGCTACCTGATGATCTGGCTCTGCCTGATCGGCGTCGGGCCGGTGTTGCGGCTCGGCGGCCATGTGGCGGTCGACAATCTGCATGTCGCGGTCCCGCCCTTGGCCGCGCGCGTCCTGCGGGTCGTGGTGGTGGCGATCATGGCGGGCTTCGCGCTTTACATGGCCTGGGCCGGCCTCGGTTATGTTGCGCGTTCCTGGCGGCAGACGACCCCCGTCCTGCACATCCCCTTCGCCTATGTCGCGATGGCCGTGCCGATCGGCTTCAGCCTCAGCGTCTGGCACCTCCTCATGATCCTCGCGCCGTATGTGCGAGACGGCTCCTTCGAGACGTCCGACGACCTCAATCCGGAAGAGGCGTCCGCGGCATGACGGCTGGCGTTCTGTTCGGCGGGCTGGTCCTGTTCCTGGCGCTCGGCGTGCCGATCGCCTTCGCGTTGGGCGCGGCGACCCTGACCGCGGTGCTCGGCGCCGGCCTCAATCCGATCGCCGTCACGCAGAAGCTGATCTCGGGGCTCGACAGCTTTCCGCTGATGGCGATCCCGTTCTTCCTGCTGGCCGCCGAACTGATGACGAGCGGGGCTTTGGCCGAAGTGCTGCTGCGCTTCGCGTCGATGTTCGTCGGGCACAAGCGCGGCGGGCTCGGGCACACCAACATCCTGACCATCACGTTCTTCTCCGGCATATCGGGCTCCGCGCTCGCGGACGCCGCCGGTCCCGGCTCGCTGCTGATCCGGATGATGCGCAAGTCCGGCTATCCGCCGGCCTATGCGGCTGCGCTCACCGCGGCCGCCTCGATCGTCGGGCCGATCATCCCGCCGTCGATCGTCATGATCCTCTATGCGCTCGCCGACGAGGCCGTCTCGGTGCTGCGCCTCTTCATGGCGGGCGTCGTGCCGGGCCTCATGATCTCGGCGGCGATGATCGGCTACAACGCCTGGGCCAGCCATCGCCGTGACTTCCGTGGCGAAGGCGAGGCGCCCGGCCCCGACGAGATCCTGCGCACAAGCTGGCGCGCGATTCCCGCGCTGCTGCTGCCGACGCTGATCGTGGTCGGAGTTCATTCCGGGGCGTTCACGCCGACCGAAGCCTCCGTGATCGCGGTGTTCTACGCGCTGTTCTGCGGCATGGTGATCTATCGCACGATCAGCTGGTCGATGCTGCCGCAGCTCATCGCGCGCACCGCCTTCATGAGCGCTGCGATCCTGCTGATCATCGCCGCCTCTTCGGCCTTCGCCTGGATGCTGACCTACACCCAGACGCCGCAGGTCCTCACCGCCTGGATTCAAGGGCTCGGCCTGTCGCCGATCATGTTCCTGCTGGCGGTCAACGTCTTCCTGCTGCTGTTCGGCATCTTCATCGAGCCGCTGCCCGGCGTGCTGGTGGTCGCCCCGATCCTCGCCCCGATGGCGGCCGCGCTCGGCATTGACCCGACGCATTTCGCCATCGTGGTCATCGTGAACCTCAACCTCGGGATGATCACGCCCCCGGTCGCGAGCCTGCTCGCGGTCACCGGCATGATCGCCAAGGTGCGGATGGCCGATCTCAATCGCGAGATCTACCCGATGCTCGCGATCCAGATTCTGGTGCTGCTGCTGCTCACCTTCGTGCCCGTGCTCAGCACCGGGCTGCCTGACCTGATGGGCGCCAAATGAGCGCTCTTCGCATGACCTCTCGGAGCATCGACGTGAACATCGCCCAGCGCAGCGGCGCGGACTTGCGCGCGACTTCGGCCGCCGGCCGGATCGCCAAGGCCGAGTGCATCCTTGTCACCATCCCGTTCGACAGCGGAGGCCTGCCCGTCTGGAGCTTCACCAGCAATCCGAAGAACACGTTCGACGTGTTGCTGGTGCGGATCGAGACCGACACCGGCCTCGTCGGCTGGGGCGAGGCGTTTTCGCGCGCCGAGGACGTGGCTCTGCGCATGCTGATCGAGACCCGCATCTTCCCCGTGATCCTCGGGGAGGAGGCGAACGCCATCTCGAAGATCAAGCACAAGCTCGAATTCGGCCTGCAGAACTTCGGCCGCGTCGGCCCGACCATGTACGCGATCTCGGCGGTCGACATCGCGCTCTGGGACATCGCGGGCAAGGCCGCGCAGCTGCCGCTCGTCGACCTGATCGGCGGGCCGTTCGCGAAGGAGGTGGAGGTCTACGCCAGCCTGCTGCGCTACGGCTCGGCCGAGGGCGTCGCCAAGGCCACCCGCAAGGCGATCGGGGAGGGCTACCGCTACGTCAAGCTGCACGACATCCGGTTCGAGGAGGTCGCGGCAGCCGTCGAGGAAGCGGGCGACGAAGCCGCCGTGATGCTCGACGTCAACTGCCCGTGGACGGTTTCGGAAGCTCTCGCCATGGACGCGCGGCTTTCGAAGCTGAACCTGCTCTGGCTGGAGGAACCGATCTTCCCGCCGGATGACTATCGCGGCCTCGCGAAGATCCGCGCCACCGGCCGGCATCGCATCGCGCTTGGCGAGAACGCCGGCTCCCTCCGCGACTTTGTCGCGATGGCCGACGCCCAAGCGATCGACATCGCCCAGCCCGACGTCGCCAAGACCGGCGGCGTGACGGAGCTGCTCAAGATCGCGGCCTTCTGCGACGCGAGCGCGATCGAGTTCATTCCGCATTGCGCGATCTTCGGCCCCGGCCAGATCGCGACCGTCCACATCAACGCCGCGCAGCGCGCGACGCCGCTGCTCGAGCGCCTCTACTTCGATTTTGAAGCCGAACTCTACGGCGACGCGATGCTGCCGAAGGCCGGCAGGCTCGCCGTTCCGACCGGGCCCGGCCTCGGCTTCGATCCCGACATGGGCGTCGTCGAGAGGTTCCGCGTCGCCTGACCCTTCAAGAACCATGGCTCGCGGGGACAAGCCGGCGGCCGAACGGGAAGCGCACTGAAGTCCACACCTCCCACAATCGGAGAAGCGCAGATGAAAGCCCTTGTTGTCGCCGCGGCCATGCTGATGGGCTTCGCGGCTCCGTCGGCGGCCCAGACCACCACCCTGAAATACGCCTTCGTCAACCCGATGAGCAGCCACTTCGGCGCGGCCGCAACGACCTTCAAGGAGTCCGTCGAGAAGGAAAGCGCGGGCAGGATCAAGGTCGACATCTTCCCCGGCGGCGCGCTCGGCGGCGAGCGCGAGATCGTCGAGAGCATGCAGCTTGGCACGGTCGACATGGCCATGACCGGAACCTCGATCATGGGCAACTTCGTGCCCGAGGTGCTGCTCTATGACGTGCCGTTCCTGTTCAAGGACACCCGCCAAGCCCGCGCCGTGCTCGACGGCCAGATCGGCAAGGACGTGCTCGCGAAGTTCGAAGACAAGGATCTGGTCGGCCTCGGCTACGGCGAGAACGGCTTCAAGATGCTGACCAACAACAAGAGGCCTGTGCTGAAGCCCGAGGATCTCGTCGGCATGACGATCCGCGTGCAGGAGAACGAGATCCACATCGCGGCCTTCAAGCAGCTCGGCGCCCGCCCGACGCCCATCGCCTGGCCCGAACTCTACGCGGCCCTCCAGCAGGGCGTCGTCGACGGCCAAGACAACCCGATCTCCAACGTGCTCTCGGCCAAGTTCTTCCAGGTGCAGAAGTACGGCACGCTGCTGCGCCACGTCTTCGCCCCGACCGTGATCACCATGTCGTCGGCGACCTGGGGCAAGCTCTCCGACGCCGACAAGGCGATCGTGCAGGCGGCCGTGGCCAAGGCGGTCGCGACCCAGCGCGCGGCGGTCGACGAATACGAGACCAGCGGCCTCGCCAAGCTGAAGGAAGGCGGCATGCAGATCGTCGAAACCGTCGATACGGCGGCCTTCGTCGAGAAGCTCGCGCCCGCGAACGAGATCTTCGCCAAGCGCTTCGGCCAGGACAAGTTCGACGCGATCCGCGCCATGAACTGAGACCCGTCGGGCGGCGATCGAACCCGATCTTCGCCCGGCGAAGGCGCCATCCGCGATCCCTCCCGCAGGTTGCGTCCGTTTCCTCTCCTGCGCGAGGCCGCTCGATGAGCTACCGGACGATCCGCTACGAGGTTCTGGGACCGGTCGCGCGGCTGACGCTGAACAGGCCCGAGCGCGCCAATGCGATCAGCGCGGAGATGCTCGACGAGATCTCAGCCGCGATGGACGCGGCCGAGGCTGACGATACCGTCCGCGCTGTTGTGGTGACGGGGGAAGGCGGAAACTTCTCGTCCGGCTTCGACCTCAAGGACCAGATGGAGCGCCGACCGACCGGCGTGGCCGACTGGCGCCCGATCCTGCGCAAGGATTTCGACGTGCCGATGCGGTTTTGGCGCTCGGCGAAACCGACGATCGCTTCCGTGCGCGGCGCCTGCATGGCGGGGGCCTGCGAGCTGGCGCTCGCCTGCGACATGACGATCGCGTCGGAAACCGCCTACTTCGGCGAGCCGGAGCTGAAGTTCGGCGCCGGCATCGTCGTGATGCTGCTCCCCTGGATCGTCGGGCCGAAACTCGCGAAAGAGATCATCCTGACGGGCGAGGATCGGATCTCCGCCGAACGCGCCCGCGAGATCGGCATGGTCAACCGCGTCGTGGCGGACGCCGAGCTGGACGAGGCTGCTCTGGCGCTCGGCCGCCGCATCGCTGTGGTTGATCCGATGGTCGTCCGCGAGACCAAGCGGGCCCTCAATCGCCAACTTGAGGCGCGCGGCATGCTCGACGCCCTGGAGGCCGCGCTCGAGATCGACCTCACGATCGAGGGCCAAGGCTCGGCGGACAAGCAGGACTTCATGGCGGTCGCCCGCGAGAAGGGCATGAGGGCCGCGATCGCCTGGCGCGACGCGAGGTTCGAAGCCTGATGGCGCGGGCGCTGCTCCGCCTTCTGGAGACGAGGCTCGCGAGCGGCGCCGGCGTGGTCGAGGACGGGAACGCGGCGCCGCTTCGGGCGACCGAACTTCTCGAGGCCGGCAGTGAGATCGCCGCGGCGCTCCGGCGCGGTGGGCTTGGCGAGAACGAGCCGGTCTTCGTCGTGGTCGGTAACCGCAGTCTTGATCTCGCGGCGTTCCTCGGCGTCTGGATGGCGGGCGGCGTCGTCGCGCCGGTCCATGTCTCGGCGTCCGAAACCACGTGGGCGGCTGTGCGCGCATCGCTTGGCGCGCGCGTGGTTGTCGAGAGTGGCGAGGCGCTCTTCGCGCGGGACGCCCCGGCGCCGTCGGCGCGGCGCGAGCTCGATGATGCGGCGGTGGTGGTCTTCACCTCCGGCACGACCGGCGCTCCGAAGGGCGTGGTGATCCGCCACCGCGGTTTCGCCGGCAAGCTCGCGGCGCTCGAGCCGATAATCCCCTTCGGTTCTGGCGACGTCGTCGCGATCCCGCTTCAACTCACTTTCATTTTCGGCCAGTGGACGGCGTTTCTGGCGCTCTGCGCAGGGGCGAGCGTCTCGCTCGTCCGGAAGTTCTCGCCGCAGGTCTTCGACGCCCTGTACCTTCGGAATGCCACCGCGCTCTGCGTCGTGCCCTCCATGCTGCGTGCGCTGGAACGGAGACCGCGCCCGCTCGATCGGCTGAGGACGATCGTCAGCGGCGGCGAGCCGCTTGGCGCCGTACTGGCGGAGACGACGGTGGCGCGATGGCCCGGCGCCGCGATCTTCGACTGCTATGGCCTGACGGAGACGGGCGCGGCCGACTTCTGCGCGATCTCGACCGAGAGCGAACCGCGCGGCGCATGGATCGGTCGGCCAACGGGCGGCGTCCTCTACAGGATACGGGCCGAGGATGGCGGCTCCCTACCTGCGGGCCGGTCCGGCGAACTCCAGATCCGGACCGAGCATATTATGGCCGCCTATCTCGGCGAGCCGGAGCTGACGGCGGCGGCTTTCGCGGACGGCTGGTTTCGGACCGGCGATCTCGCGGTCGAAGATCCGGACGGCGAGGTGCGCCTTGTCGGACGGATCAAAGAGGTCATCTCGCGCGCGGGCAACAAGATCTATCCCGCCGAGATCGAGGCCACCCTGCTGCGCCACCCGGACGTTGCGGCCGCGCTCTGCACGGGCGTTCCGGACGAGCGGATCGGCGAGCGCATTCACGCGGCCGTCGTCCTAAGGGACGGAGCTGCGGCCACGCCCAGCGGGCTTTGCGACTGGCTGGGCGGGTGCCTCGAACGCTACAAGGTTCCGGATGTCCTCGTGATCCGGGACGCCGTTCCGCTTGGGGCGACAGGAAAGGCGAGCCGCGCCGCGCTGCGGGAGTTGGCGATCAGGGAAAGCCTCGCAACGATGACGATGGGTTCCTCTCAACGGCGGTAGCCTCCTGGCCAAAGCGGGCGCTACGCGAGGCTCCCTGCGACGGGGAACATAGTGTCGTCCGTGGACTTTCAGTCCGGTCCGGCGCCGAGGGGGCTGCCCTTGAAGGCCGTTTGCACTCCACGCCGCTGAGGACATCGGGATCGACGACGTCCCATAATTCGAGCTGCGGGAGCCGGCGGAGGCGATTTTGCGCGTCATCTGCCCGCCGGAGTCGCCTTGGTGACGGCCGCGATCGCTGAGGTCCTTCCGACCCGCTGGGCGCGGGCCGTTAGCGAGGACAGCGACATGGTTGAGGCAGTCGGCCGCGGACCGCTCCGGCGGTTCGCAATCGCTTCGACGACGCTGATGAACTCTGGCCGCGCGATCGAGGTCGGCTGGATCAAGGTCAAGCTCGAGGCCGCGGAGCAAGCCGCCGCCTCCACGCCCGTTTCCGCACAGGAGCTTCCGCGATGTGGACCACTCTTCGCAGCCGGCCGATCATTTCAGGCGCGTTGATCGCGCTGCTCGGCGTCTATTTCGTCGTTCTCGGGGGCTGGCTCGCCTGGCTCGGCGGTTCGCTCTACTACGTGGTCGCGGGGCTCGGCATCCTAGCGAGCGGCTTGCTGCTTGCAGCCGGCCGCCGATTTGGGAGGACCGTCTATCTGGTGGTCTGGGTCGGCACGGTGGTCTGGGCGTTCTGGGAGATCGGGCCGAACGTCTTCG
The DNA here is from genome assembly GCF_002897035.1 of Methylopila sp. Yamaguchi. GTDB lineage: Bacteria > Pseudomonadota > Alphaproteobacteria > Rhizobiales > Methylopilaceae > Methylopila. The sequence continues at coordinate 16,299 of NZ_BAUX01000016.1, read as the reverse complement.
GCCTCGTGGCGCGGCTCGTCGCTCCGACCGTGCTGCTCGTCTATGTCTACATGCCTTGGATCGGCCGCTCGCTTGACGGGCGGCGCGGCGGGGGACCGTCGCGGAATCGCGTCGCGGCGGGGAGCCTCGCTGTCGCGGCCGTCGCTCTCGGGGCCGCCTCGATCGGATACACAAGCGCCCAAACCGGCGGGCCGGCGGAGGCGACCCCACCTGCTGGCGCGAGCGAATGGCCGGAGTACGGCGCGGGGCTCGGCGGCCAACGCTACGCCGCGCTCCCAGACATCACGCCCCAGAACGTGTCACAGCTCGAAGTCGCGTGGACCGCGAACACCGGGGACACCGCCGACGAGGCCGAGCGCAACCACCTGCGCGAGTTCCACAGCGAGGCGACGCCGATCAAGATCGGCGACACGCTCTACACCTGCACCCCGCACAGCTGGGTGCTGGCGATCAACGCCACCACAGGCGAAATCAAGTGGACCTGGAAGCTGCAGGCCCAACGCGAGGGCAACCCCTACCTCGTCTGCCGCGGCGTCTCCTACTTTCAGGCGCCCGAGGGCGCCCCCTGCCGCGAGCGCATCTTCGCGCCGACGTTCGACGCCCGCGTGGTGGCCCTCGACGTCAAGACAGGCAAGGAATGCGAGGGATTTGGCGAGGGCGGCTACATCAATCTGCGCGCCAACGCCGGGCCGTCGAGCCCCGGCATGCAGATCACCACCTCGCCGCCGCTCGTCGCCAATAACCGCCTGATCGTCGGCAGCCGCATCCGCGACAACCGCGCGGTCGACGAGCCCTCGGGCGTGATCCGCGCCTACGATCCCGTCTCGGGCGCGGGCGTCTGGGCCTGGGACATGGGCCGCGGCGAGGACGCGATCGCGCCGCTGCCGCCCGGCGAGGTGTACACCCGCGGCACTCCGAACGTCTGGGGCGCGATGACGGCCGACCAGACGCTGGGCATTGTCTACCTTCCGCTCGGCAACCCGACCCCAGACTACTTCGGAGGTCAGCGGCGGCCCTTCGACGAGCGCTTCGGCTCCTCCATCACGGCGCTCGACATCGAGACCGGCAAGCTGCGTTGGACGTTCCAGACGGTGCACCACGACGTCTGGGACTTCGATCTGCCGATCGGCCCGAGCCTGGTCGATCTGCCGGGGCCGTCGGGCTCAGGGACCGTGCCGGCGCTGATCCAGACCACCAAAACCGGTCAGGTGTTCATGCTCAATCGGGCGACGGGCGAGCCGATCGCCCGTGTAGAGGAGCGGCCTGTTCCCCAGAACGGCGCCGCCCCGGGAGAACGGCTGTCGCCCACGCAGCCGTTCTCGGTCGGCATGCCGTCCTTCACGCCGCCGCCGCTCCAGGAAAAGGACGCCTGGGGCGCGACGCCGATCGACCAGCTGATCTGCCGCATCCAGTTCCGGCAATCGCGGCACGAGGGTATTTTCACCCCGCCGGGCCTCACGCCGATGATCGGCAACCCGGCTTTCGACGGCGTGACCGACTGGGGCGGCGCGGCGATCGACCCCGAGCGCCAGCTCATCACCGTCAATCTGATGAATATGCCCTTCCGCATCCGACTGATCGACCGCACGTCGCCGGACGCGCCAAAGGCCAAGCCGGTGCAGTCTGGCGAGCAGCCGTCCTCGCCGGAGGCGGTCGGCGAGGACGCCTCGTCCGAGCAGCACTATCCGCAGGAGGGCACGCCCTACATCGCCGCCGTGCAGGCCTGGCTGGGGCCGTTCGGCGCGCCCTGCGCTCCGCCGCCCTGGGGCGAGCTCGCAACCGTCGACCTCACCACCCGCAAGGTCGTGTGGCGCACGACGCTCGGCACCTCGCGCGACACCAATCTGTTCGGACTCAAGGACAACCTGCCGCTGCCGACGGGCACGCCCAACCTCGGTGGACCGATCGTGACCTCGGGCGGCGTGGTGTTCATCGGCGCGACCACCGACCAGTATCTGCGGGCCTTCGACCAGAGGACCGGCGAGGAGCTCTGGAAGGCGCGGCTGCCGGCCGGCCCGCAGGCGACGCCCATGGCCTATCGCGGCAATGACGGTCGACAGTACGTGGTGATCACCGCGGGCGGCCACGGCGCGATCGGCACCCGCTACGGCGACGCCACGATCGCGTTCGCGCTTCCGAAGTCCTGAGCCATGCGTTCCGCGGTCTTGGGGCCGCAGCGCTAGAGCACGCCGGCGCAGCGCCCAAAGCCCCAAGCTCAGTCGGAGAAGGCCAGACGTTCGATATGCAAAGCCGCGGCGCGCTCAAGACCGGTGAGTTCGCCGTAGCGAACGCGTTTAGGACCGATCAGGATCATTAAACCTTCGATCTGAGCCGTAATGAGGGCTGCCCTCAGGTCGCGACTGTCCTTGGACAAATCTGGCCGGACACGCTCGATCATCTCGCCGATCCAAGTCCGCATCTTCTCATAGAAGGCGCCGAGCATTTTCGACACCGAGGGCGAATGGTTGGCCATGGCCCACATCTCCATGAGCAGATTGACCGTCCTGTCGCGCTTGTTCTCGGAGATCATGAACTCCACTGAGAATCGGAAGATCTCGCGTCCATCCTTCAGTTTCGCGGGAACCCGCTTGCGGAAACGGTGGTCCCACTGGTCGAAGATATAGTGGGCGAGGTGGATCATGAGGTCGTCTTTCGACGGGTAGTAGTAATTGACGTTCCCGACCGCGATGCCGGCCCCCTTGGCGATGTTGCGGTAAGACAGGTTCGCGAACCCCTGCGTCACCAGGATGTCTTTCGCCGCGGCCAGAATAGTGGCCACGCGATCATTGCCCTTGGTCGTCGACGCGCGCGCGGCGTGGTCCACTTGGGTCATCTGGCGTTCTCGCTAAGACGGTGACCGGGCTGCTCGGCCGGTCACGCGCATATCGTACGATCGTCCAAGAAACATCCCATCCAAGGACTGGCAAGAGGCGGACGTCATATCTCGTACGATCGTCCGAATGTCGGCCGCGGGCCCAAAGCGACGCGGTGCGACGTGCGCTTCAAGGAAGCCGCTCAAGCGCGTGTTCCTCGCGAGCCGGGCCAAAGGCCGCCTGCCGTTCGGCGACCGCGAGGCACCCCTCCGCTTCAAAATACTGAATCGATCGTCGCGTCGTCGGCCCGAGGCGGCATCAGGTGCGCTGCGCCGTCCTTCTTAGGCACATTGGGGTCGGTCGCCGCGCCGCTTCGCCCGCTGTCATCCGTCGCTGGCGCGGGAGATGACGCGGAAAGCGGCGCCCCACGAGGGCAATCTTGCCAGTTGGCGCGTGTTCCCGCACAGCGAGCCTTCCACGATCGCGAGATCGATTGCTGAATACTGAGCGGGGGCGGTGATGTTCTCCCGGAAGAACCAGTCTTGGCGCACTGATTGCATAGCTTCAAAGAGCTTCGCCTCTTCAGCCGACATCGGATCGTCCAGCTCCGCCCATCATTTTTGCGGACGGCCGTACTAAAACGCACATATTATAATCACTTTAGGACGGCCGTACTATTTACCGCGGCCCGCTCCTTGGTATCGTTCCAAGCAATCGTCCCGCCGCCGCTGGGCGGCGGCGTTCGCAACGTCCGGAACGACGGAGCCAGCCATGAACGCTGAGATCGATACGAGAATCGTACGCGGCGCGTGCCCCCACGACTGCCCTGACACCTGCGCGTTCGAGTATCACGTCAAGGGCGGAAAGCTTGTCGAGGTGACCGGCGACAAGAACCACCCGATGACGCAGGGCCGCCTCTGCGTGAAGCTCAAGGACTTCGCCGGCCACCACTACAATCCCGACCGAATACTGACGCCGCTGAAGCGCGTCGGTCCGAAGGGGTCGCGGCAGTTCGAGCCGATCAGCTGGACCGAGGCGCTCGACACGATCCGGGACAGGTGGAACGCCATCATCGCCGAATACGGTGCGCAGGCGATCATGCCCCACGCCTATCTCGGGCATCAGGGCACGCTCAACGGCCTCACCGCGGGCGACGCCTTCTTCAACCGGCTCGGCTCGACGGTCGCCGAGAAGACCTACTGCGAAAGCGGCTCGTCGACCGCCTGGGTCATGACGGTTGGTCCGTCCGGCGGGCTCGACATCGAAAGCTTTGTCCACGCGAAGTACATCATCGTCTGGGGCATGAACATGACCTCGACGAACATCCACGGCTGGCCCTTCATCGTGAAGGCGCAGGAGGCCGGCGCGAAGGTCGTGGTGATCGATCCGGTTCAAACCCGCACGGCGAAGGCCGCTGACTGGCACGTCCAGATCAGGCCTGGCACCGACGGCGCGCTCGCGCTCGGCATGATGAACGTCATCATCGCCGAGGATCTCGTCGACCATGACTATGTCGAGAAGTACACGCTCGGCTACGAGGAGCTGAAGGAGCGCGCGGCGCTCTATTCCCCGGAGCGCGTCTACGAGATCACCGGCATCCCGGCGGCCGACATCATCACGCTCGCCCGTGAATACGCCACGACTCCGCCGGCCGCGATCCGCGAGGGCGTCGCGATCGAGCGCAGCCGCGGCGGCGGCCAGGCCATCCGCGCCATCACCTGTCTTCCTGCCCTCATCGGGGCTTGGCGACATGTCGGCGGCGGGGCCATGGAGATGCCGATCTGGGAATTCCCGACGAACTTCGACCGGATCTGCCGTCCCGACTGGATCCGCCCTGGCACGCGCGTGATCAACGAGCTCGACCTGGGCGCCGCGCTCACCGGCGAACTGCCGCTCGATCCCCCCATCAAGTCGTTGTTCGTCTACAACTCGAACCCGATGAGCCAGGCGCCCGCGCAGGCGAAGATCGCCAGGGGCTTGGAGCGCGAGGACCTGTTCACGGTCGTCAGCGAGCTCTTCATCACCGACACGGCGAAATACGCCGACATCATCCTGCCGTCGGCGATGCAAGGGGAGCAGCTCGACATCATGGTGACCTGGGGTCACCTCTACATCAGCCTGAACCAGCCGGCGATTTCGCCGCCGCCGGACTGCGTGCCCAACGTCGAGATGTTCCGACGCCTCGCCAAGGTCATGGGCTTCAACGACGACTATTGGGACCGCTCCGACTGGGAGATGCTCCAGGACTTCTACGACTGGGACTCGCCGGCGCTGCAAGGCATCACGCTCGAGACGCTGAAGGAGACCGGCTGGGCGCGCATCAATGTCGGCCTGCCGCATGAGCGGGCGCCGCACGCGGAAGGCAATTTCAAGACGCCGTCCGGCAAGTGCGAGTTCAAGTCGAGCGTAACCGAGAACTTCGTCGTGCCGGTCTGGCGCTCGATGTACGAAGGCATGCAGCCCGGCGAGCCGATCGACCCCCTCCCGGATTACGTGCCGGGCTACGAGTCCCGGGAGACCAATCCGGAGCTCGCCAAGCGCTACCCGCTTTCAATCGTCTCGCCGAAGGCTCACGCCTTCCTGAACTCGCAGTACGCCAATGAAAAGCCGAAGCAGAAGCGACAGGGCGAACAGACGGTCTTCATGCACCCTCACGACGCGGCCGCGCGTCGGATCGAGACGGGCGCGATGGTCCGCGTCTTCAACGACCGCGGCCATTTCGACGGCCGCGCCGAGATCGTCGACGCGCTCATGCCCGGCCTCGTGATGGCCAATCTCGGCCACTGGCCGAGCTTCACAAGCTCCGGCACGGCCGTGAACTCGATCAGCTCCGACGCCCACTGCGGGATGGGCATGGCCGGCAGCTATTCCGACAACCTCGTCGAGGTCGCGCACGTCGCTGCGTGACCGCAGCCCCGGCGCGGCGTCCCTGAGGGCGCCGCGCCGCTTTTCCCCAGCATCGCTGGCTGCGTTCGAGGAGTTCGAGATGACCCACGTCGTCACAAAAAACTGCCAAGCGTGTCGCTTCACCGATTGCGTCACGGTGTGTCCCGTCGCCTGTTTCCATGGCGACGACGAGCGCCTCTACATCGACCCCGAGGTCTGCGTGGACTGCAGCGCCTGCATTCCGGCCTGTCCTGTGGGCGCCATCAAGGACGAGTTCGACCTCTCGGACGACGAGGAGCAATGGATCAGGATCAACGCCGCGCGCGCCCCGATCTTGCCTGTCGTCCGAGCGAAACAGCCCCCGCTGCCGACGGCGGAAGCTCGCCGCAGCGAGCTTGGCCTAAATTGAGGGCCTGACATGGCGGGGAGCGCCGCGCGCAAAGTCGCCGTCGTCGGCAGCGGGCCCAGCGGCTTCTACGCCGCCGAGGCGCTGCTCGAAGCCGGCGCCGAGGTCGACATGCTCGAGCGCTTGCCGACGCCGTTCGGTCTGGTTCGGTTCGGCGTCGCGCCCGACCACCCGAAGCTCAAATCTGTCTGCCAGAACTTCACGCAGATCGCCGGCCACGAGCGCTTCGCCTTCTTCGGCAACGTGGCGCTCGGCAGAGACGTGACGATCGACGAGCTTCGGAGCTTCTACGACGCGGTGGTGATCGCCAGCGGGGCGTCAACCGACCGCAAGCTTGGAGTGCCCGGCGAAGACCTTCCCGGCAGCTGGTCGGCCACGGAGTTCGTGTCCTGGTACAATGGGCATCCCGACTTCCGGGACCGGAGCTTCGACCTTTCATGCGAGGCCGCGGTGATCGTCGGGCACGGCAACGTGGCGATCGACGTCTGCCGCATCCTTTTGAAATCCGTCGACGAGCTCCGCCGAACCGACATCTGCGCGCACGCCCTGGAAGCGCTTGCAGAGAGCAGGATCCGCGACGTTCACCTCGTCGGCCGGCGCGGCCCGGCGCAGGCGAAATGGACGGTGAAAGAGCTGCGCGAGATCGGCATGCTGGCCAATGCCGACGTGGTGCTCGACGACTCCGATCTCGCCCTCGGCGAGACCTGCGAAGCCGAACTCCGCGACCCGCGCGGCGTCGCCGCGGCGCAGAGCGTAAAGATCCTGCGCACCTTCCAGGGACGCCCGCGCGAGCGCGCCAGGGCGGTCCATCTTCATTTCAATCTCAGCCCGCGCGCCCTCCAGGGAGACCACTGCGTGGAGCGCGCGCTGTTCGATCGATGCCGCCTTTCGGGCGGCGCCTTCGCGCAAGTCGCCCAACCGACGGGGGAGACCGTGGCGCTCGAAACGGGCGCCGTGTTCAGGAGCGTGGGCTACAAGGGCGTCGCGACCGACGGCGTGCCGTTCGACAACCGTTCCGGCGCCATTCCGCACGAGCGGGGGCGCGTCATGGATCGCGGAGAGCCGGCTCCGGGGCTCTACGTCGCCGGATGGATCAAGCGCGGCCCTTCTGGCGTGATCGGCGTCAACCGCGCGTGCAGCCTCGAAACGGTCGCGACGATGCTGGCGGACTTTGCCGATCGGCCGTCGAAAGCGCCCGGTCGCGCAGCGTTGCGGACGTCGCTCGCAGCGCGCGGCGTGCGGCCCGTCGACTTCACCTCCTGGTCGAGGATCGACGCGGCCGAGGTCGAGGCCGGAGCCGCGCAAGGGAAGCCCCGGGAAAAGTTCACCGCGGTGAGCGAGATGCTCGCCGCCGCCTTCGCGGGCGCCACTTCCGTTCCGCAACCGCGCTGCGCGTGACGGTTCTTCGCCCGGTTCGCGCCGCTCCGCGCTAACGTGCGGACCGCGGCTCCGAGCCGGAGGCCGCTTGTCGGCTCGCCGTAGGCCGTGTCCATGAGTGGCGTCCGAGGGTCGGGAAGAGTCGGCCTTATGTCGCCGTCACTGTCGCGCGGCGTTCGACTCGATGCGCCACAGTTGCGTCTGGAGGCGGGGGCCGGCCTCGGGCCTGAACCAGCTCATATCCTGGATGCGGGAACTGGTGACATAGACGGCGCCGTCGGGCCCCTCCGAGAACGTGTCGGGCCAGCGCAACCGCTTGTCTTCCACGAGCGTCGTGACCCGACCGCCGTCGAGAACCTTCACGGCGTCCTGCTCAATCGCGCTCAGATAATGCCGCCCGCGTCGGTCGATCCAGAGGCCGTCCGTCGGTTCGGTTTCGGCGACGCGCTCCACACGGGATTCAAGTTCCTTTCCGGACATGTTCGGGTCCGCCAGAACGTCCGTCGCGATGCGATAGAGCGTCCGCCCCGTCAGCGCCTTCCAATAGAGGACGCGCCCGTCGAGAGAGAGCGCGATGCTGTCGGCCGCGAATTCGACGCCCCGCCCATCGGGCCGGCGGAGCTCGCGTCCATCGGTCTTCACCACCACATCCTTTTCCGGCTGCGTGCTCGGATGGCCGTCGAGCACGCGTCGAGCCCGCCCATCTTGGAGATCCACGACGACGATGGCGCCTTTGGCTCCCGCGTCGGTCAGGTAGGCGTGGCGCCCGTCCGGCGAAAACCGCACGTCGTTGAGGTAGCTGCCCTGCGGGGCGACCGTCTCGTCGAAGCGGATGACCTGCGCAACCTGGTTCGTCTTCAGGTCGATCCTGACGAGCTTGGGGCCGCCCTGGACGACGGGAGCGGTGGCTGGCGCGGCTGGATCGACGACCCAGAGGTTGCCCCGCGCGTCGGCGACGACGCTCTGGACGCACACGAAGTGATCTCCGGCCGACATCTGGTTCTTCTTGGCGTTGCGCCAGGAGTTCCACCTATCGTCAGGGTAGGGCTTGAGCCCGCCGTCGCGCGCCACCTCGGCGACCGAAATCGGCGCATCCTCCGTCCACCGCGGGAAGTTGACGAAGATGCGGCCGTCCGCCGACACCGTGACTCCGGTCACCTGGTGTTCGAAGCTCGCGACCAGTTGCAGCCGGGCCGCTCCGCCCGGCGATGAAGCAGCTTGCTGCTGCGCGGAGGCGGCAAGGGGAAGCGAGCCCAGCGCGATCGCCGCAGCCGCAGCCGCAGCCGTGAGTCTGATCATGATCGCCTCGTCTGATTGGCGCCTTGTGGCGGAGGGCGGCGTTCTACGGCGCGAACACCGCGCGCACGCAGCCGTCCGTCTTGTGTTTGAACATGTCGTAGCCGCGCGGGCCGTCCTCGAGCGGGAAGCGGTGCGTTGCGAGATAGGCTGGGTTCAGCTCGCCCTTCTGGGCATGCGCGAGCAGCCGGTCCATATAGGCCTGCCCGTGCTGCTGGGCGGTGCGCATCGTCAGGCCCTTGTTCATGATGACGCCCATCGGGAACTTGTCGATCGCCCCGTAGACGCCGAGCACCGACAGCGTGCCGCCCTTGCGGCAGGCCATGATGGCCTCGCGCAACGCCTGGCCGCGATCCGTCTCCAGCCGCAGCGCCTGCTTCACGCGGTCGTAGGCGTATTGAGGCCCCGTGCCGTGCGCCTCCATGCCGACCGCGTCGATGCAGGAGTCGGGGCCGCGCCCGCCCGTCATCTCCTTCAGCGCCTCCAGGACGCTGTGGACCTCGGTGTAGTCGATCGTCTCGGAGCCGGCATGCTCGCGCGCCATCCGCAACCGCTCGGGGTAGCGGTCGATCGCGATGACCCGCTCGGCCCCCATCAGCCGGGCGCTCTGCTGGGCCATCAGACCAACGCCGCCGCAGCCCCAGACCGCGACCGTGTCGCCCGGCTGGATGTTGCAGAAGTCGGCGCCCATGTAGCCCGTCGGCGCGGCATCGGAGAGGAACAGCGCCGTCTCGTCAGCAACTCCGTCAGGCACGTGGAAACAGTCGTTGTCCGCGAAGGGTACGCGGATGTACTCAGCGTGCGAACCGGCGTAGCCGCCGAAGGCATGGGTGTAGCCATAGATGCCGGCCGTGTGATGTCCCCCGAACATCGGGGCCTGCAGCTCGGGCTTGGGGTGGGTGTTGTCGCACAGCGAATAGAGGTTGTGCTCGCAGTACCAGCATTGGCCGCAGACGATGAAGGACGGAACGACGACACGGTCGCCCTTCTTGACGCGCTTCACCTCGGGGCCGACCTCCTCGATCACGCCCATGAATTCGTGGCCGATCACGTCGCCGGCTTTCATGGTGGGGATGTATCCGTCGATGAAGTGCAGGTCCGAGCCGCAGGTCGTGGACAGGGTGACGCGCAGGATGGCGTCGTGCGGGTTCACGATCTCAGGGTCTTTGACCGTGCCGACGCGCAGGTCGTTCACGCCGTTCCAGTAGAGCGCTCGCATGTCCTGGTCTCCTCATCGCGTGTCCGCGCGCGCAGCGGGCTGGCGCTCGGTGGTCGGGATCTCCCCGGTTTCGACGAGGCTCTTGAAGCGCCGCAGCGCCCGATCAGCAGCCAAGTCCAGCGGCGTTGTTCCGAGCAGCGCGACGACGGCGTCGCCGAGCGTCCCGCCGGGCGGGTCGAACCGGAAACGCAGGGTGGCCACCGCGCCGCGCTCGGCCGGGGCGGGGCGAAAGCGGACCGACCCTTCGTTGGCGATGGCGGCGTCGGGGAGCGAGCGCCAACCCGCGCCCTCGCCGGGCCGGTCGTCGACGGTCTCGGAGGCCCATTCGTACGTTCGGCCGAGCGGCCCCTCGACCTTCCACTGCAGGCGGCCGTCGCCAGCCGCTCGCACGGTGGCGAAGCCCGCCATGATCTGCGGCAGCGTCTTTGGGTCGCTCCAGCGCTCGTAGAGTTCTTCTGGCGTCTTGCCGATCGTGATCGAGCGTTCGACCTCCGGCTCGCCAAAAGCGGCGCCTGCTGTCTCTCGTCCCGATCGCCTGTCGCGCAGCGCTACGGCGGCGGCGACGCCCGCGACGGCCGTGAGCGCGATGGCGAGGCCGCCGCTCCTACGGCTTCCGAGGCCGGCCACGACGGCGGCGGCGCCGAGCGCGACGGGGATCCAGGCTAGCTCTTGCAACGGCCCGCCCGCGTGGGCGTGCAAGTAAGCGGGGACGCGGCGGGACGATTCACTTCGTCCCCCGGCTGTGGCGCTGCCTGCCATTGGTTCAACCTTTCCCTGATTACTGCCCGCTGCGGTGGGCCGGCCCGTGCGACCTAAAGATCCGTCCGCCCGCGGACAGCGCGCTCGGTAGCGGCAAGCGGCGCACGCAGCAGCCGCAGCCGGCAGGATGGCCAGCCGACGCCGCGGGCGCATAGGCGGCCGCCCTCGACTCGGAGCGGGCGCCCGCCACGCGGGCCTCCGGGCTTCCGCTGGCGATGGCCGGCGCGCTCAGAATGCTTCGTGGGGCTTCTTCCGTGCATCTTGGGCAGGCGCATGGGTCCTGGAACCGGGCCATGGGCCGCACCGCTGTGAACGGGCCGCAAGCGTCGCACTCGTAGTCATAAGTCGGCATGGCTTGAACTCGTCCAGCGACGCGTCGAGGAGCCGGGCGAGCGGCCGCCCGTCCGGCCAGTCATGCGGCGGGCTTGAGGATCACCTTGGTCCAGCCCTCGTCACGCGCGTCGAAGTGCCGGTAGGCGTCCGACGCCTCACCCAGCGTCAGCTCGTGGGAGACGATGAAGGACGGCTTGGCGCGGCCCTTCGAAATCAGGTCCCGCAGCTGCCGGTTGTAGGCTTTCACGTTGCACTGGCCGGTGCCGATCTTCTGGCCCTTGAACCAGAAGAGGCCTTGGTCGAAGACGATCTGGCCCTTCTTGGCGAGCGCGTCCGGAGCCGCCGGGTCCTGTGGCACATAGACGCCGACCACGCCGATGCCGCCGGTGAACTTCACCGACTTCACCAGGTTATTCATCGTCATGTCCGGGTGTTCCTCGCCCTCCGGATCATGAGCCTGGTAGCCGACGCACTCGCAGCCGCGATCCGCGCCGACGCCGTTCGTCAGTTCAAGGACTTGGTCGACCGGCGAGCCCTTGGAGTCGTCGATGGCCAGGGCGCCAATGGACTCGGCAAGCCGCAGTCGATCGGGATGACGGTCGACGACCATGACCATGGCGGCCCCCTTGATCATCGCGGAGTGTGCGGCCATGAGGCCGACGGGCCCGGCCCCGTAGATGACCACCGACTCGCCGGGACGAAGTCCGGCGAGCTCAGTCGCGTGCCAGCCCGTTGGAAAGATGTCGGCCAGCATCACATAGTCGTTCTGCCGCTCTTCCGCGTCGGGCGGCAGCTTCAGGCAGTTGTAGTCTCCGTAGGGGACGCGGAGAAAGTCCGCTTGGCCGCCCCGGTACGGGCCCATGTCGGCGAAGCCGTAGGCCGCGCCGGCCATGTTCGGGAAGATGCTCCGATCCGCCGTCGTGAGGCAGTAGGCGCTCAAGCCGCGCTCGCAGTTCTTGCAGAACCCGCAGCCTATGTTGAAGGGGATGGCGACCCAATCTCCGACCTTCACCCGATCGACGGCGTCGCCCACTTCGGCCACCTGACCGAGGTTCTCGTGCCCGAACACGCCGCCGCGCGGGAAGTCGGTCCGACCCTCATACATGTGCAGGTCGGAGCCGCAGATGTTTGTGCTCGTGATCCGCACCAGAACGTCGGTCGGCCGCTCAATCCGTGCGTCGGATACGTTTTGCACGGCGACATCGCGTGGCCCATTGTATACGACTGCTCTCATCTCGCTCTCCCGCCCTGAGGTTTCTGGACAGGTGGGAGGGTGTCGGACGACCCCCGGTCGAACTATACGGTGGACCCCTAGGGTGTTGCCCGTATCCTGCTTTGAACCTCGCGGCTCGCTACTTGGGCGCTGGCTCAGATCTCGCGGCGTCGATCAGTCGGCTGACGACAGAGCGCAACGGGCCAACAGCGCGTTTAGGGCTCCTCGGCGTCATTCGTGAGTATCTCGTTCGCCTCCGCGTTACGGCAACCGGCTCAACCCGACAGGCCCGCTTTTGCGCGGCTAGCGATCAGCTCAAACGCGTCTTAGCGGTTTCCGCCCGCGGTGACGACGCGCGCTCCGTAGCGTTCAAGCTCCGAGATCTTGTCCCATTGCTCGTCGGCGTCGGTCACGAGCGTCCATTGGGCAGGTAAAGGCGCCCAGGCGGAGCAGTTGGCGCGACCGATTTTGGTGGCGTCGGCGAGCACCACGGTCTCGCGCGCCTGCGCCATCATCAACGATTTGAGCGCCACCTGTTCGAGGCTCGCCTCGCAGAGGCCTCGTCCCGCCACCACCCCGTCGGCGCTCATGAACACGCGGTCGGCCGTCAGCCGGCGCATCGCCTCGACCGCAAGCGGACCGACGGTTCCCATACTGGTCGCCCGCAGCGCGCCGCCGAGCGCGATGATCTCGATGCTGGCCTCGTCGGCGAGGAGCGGCAGCACCGCGAGGTTGTTGGTGACGATCGTCAGCTTGCGGCCGCGCAGGCGCTCCGCGAAGGCGACGACGGTCGAGCCCGCGTCGAGAATTAGAGTGTCGCCGTCCGCGACAAGAGCCGCTGCGGCCTTCGCTATGGCGCGCTTGGCGGCGTTGTTGACCGAGAAGCGCTCGCCGAGCGTCGTCTCGGGATGATGGTTCGCGAGGATCGCGCCGCCATAGGTGCGGCGCACCGCGTTGTCCCGCGACAGCCGCTGCAGGTCTCGGCGCACTGTCGAGGCCGAGACGCCGAAGCGCGCCGCGAGCTCCTCAACGTCGGCCTCGCCGGCGCGCAGCGCCTCCAGCAGCTGCTCGCGGCGTTCTCGGCTGCGGATCACCTCGGCGCCTCCGGATTGCGTGGGCCGGAGAAATTGCCCGCTCCACGCCCTCTTGGCTATCGCCTCGAACGTCGCGGCCCGTCAGGCCGCGCGCTTCGGCGCGAGCTCGACCGCCTGGCGAAGCGCCTCGACCATCGAGCCCTCGTCCGCAATCCCCTTGCCCGCGATGTCGAACGCGGTGCCGTGGTCGACGGACGTGCGGATCACGGGCAACCCGACGGTGATGTTCACCCCGGCCTCGAGCCCCAACACCTTGATCGGCCCGTGGCCTTGGTCGTGGTACATAGCCACCACCATGTCGTAGTCGCCTCGGCCCGCGAGGAAGAACAGCGTGTCGGCCGGCAGCGGCCCGCGAACGTCCCAGCCCTTGGCCTTGCACGCTTCGACCGCCGGCGTGATCTTCTCCGCCTCTTCGCCGCGGCCGAACAGGCCGTTCTCGCCGGCGTGCGGGTTTATGGCGCAGACGCCGATCTTCGGGTTGCGGATCCCGGCCTTGACCAGCACGTCGTGACCGCGCGCGATGACGCGCTCCACCAGGCCAGGCTCGATCTTCGCGATCGCGTCCAGCAGGCCGATATGGGTCGTCACGTGGATGACGCGGAGCTTTGGCGACACCAGCATCATGGAGACCTCCGGCGTGCCCGTGAGATGCGCGAGCAACTCAGTGTGGCCGGGATATTTGTGGCCGGCGGCGTGCAGCGCCTCCTTGGACAGCGGCGCCGTGCAGATCGCCTGCGCGCCGCCCGCCTCGACCACCCGGACAGCCTTCTCGATGTAGCGGTAGGCCGCTTCTCCCGAGACCGGCGACACCTCGCCGAAGGGATGGTTCTTCGGTACGAGCTTCAGGTCGACACACTGGACGGCTCCGGGTCCGAAACGCGCGTCGCGCGCGTCCTCTACGGCCTCCACCTCCAGCGACGAGCCCACGATCTCGCCCGCCTGGCGGAGCCGTTCGGCGTCGCCGACGACAAGCGGCGCGCACATGGCCTGCACCCCCGGATGCGCCAGCGCCTTCATGATGACCTCCGGTCCGATGCCGGATGGATCGCCCATGGTGATCGCGATCGTGGGACGGCTCATGCGAAGGATCCCTTCTGACGGATGGCGCGAAGCGCGCGCACGATGCGGATGAGGCTTTGATCGTCGCCGAAGGCCCCGGCTTTGGTGGCGACCGGCACGGACAGCGCGCCCAGGGAGAGCCCGAGGGAGACGCCCGGTTCGATCTCGTCGACGAGCCGGATGCCATGAACGCCGAAGCGCGAGAGCAGCGCGGCGGCGGTCTCGCCGCCGGTCGCCGCAAAGCCGCTCATGACGGCGGCGGCCGGCTGGAGCGCCTCGGCGAGACCGGAGGCGAGCTGAGACCCGAGCCTCATGTCGAACGCGTCGCCGACCGTGATCTCGACGAGCACGTCCTCGCCTGCTCGCAGCTCATCGGAGACGGCGCGGCCGAGCGCCGCGCGGCCTGCGGCGTCCTCGAGAAGCAGTCCCGGGTGAGCTGGAATGTGGGCCGCGAGCCCTTCGTCGCGGAGCGCCGCCGCGCCTCTGCGCGAGGTCGTGGCGAGCGAGCCGACGACGATGAGCGCGCCGGCCTGCGAGCCGGCGACAGCCGGCGGTTGGGCGGCGGGCTTCGCCTGGACGGCGGCGAGCGCATGCGCGAGGCCGGCCGAGCCGATGAAGAAGGTTCCGGGCGCGGCCGGCAGGCTCGCCTCGGCGATCCGTGCGAGGTCCTCGTCGGTCCCGGCGTCGCAGACCACAACGGCGCTTGTCTCCGCGACGTGTGCGAAAGCGGCCCTCAGCTCGTCGAGCGGGCCGCGGATTTCGGCGAGTCCGACCGTCTTGGAGGTCACCCCCGCGCTCGCCAGCACCCGGACGAGATCGGCGCTCTCATAGGTGTGGTCGCGCCGCCAGAGCTCGGTTGCCTCCAGCGCCTCGCCTGCGACCCGCACGCGACCCTCGATCGTCGTGCGGCCCACGCCCGGGAAGGCCGGCGCGAACACTCCGAAGGGTTGTACGCCCGCCTTCCGCAGATGCGCGATCGCGGCCGCGGTCTCGGCGGCCGGCTGGCCGCGCAGCGTTGAATCGATCTTCTTGAAGAGCGTGCGGCCGGGTTCGAGCAGGGCGTCGAGCGCTTCGGCGTGGCGGGCGGAGGCGGCCTCGGCCGTCAGGTTGCGGCTGTCGGCGTCGTAGGAAAAGGCCTCCGGGCGCTCGTCGGCTGCCGGCGCGGCGCCCCAGCCGACGGCCGACGCCCGTCCGCGCTTCGCAAAGGCGATGGCGCAGTCGGCGGCGCCGGTCAGGTCGTCGGCGAGGATGAGCCAGCGCTCCTCCATGTCAGCGACCGGACCCTGAAGTTTCGGGAGCAGGCCTGGACGCCGCGACGCCGGCGCCGCTCCGAGCGGCCCTGACTGGCGCGCGGACGAGGAGCTCGCCAAGCGCCATGCCGAGCAGCGCCGCACCGCCTACCTTTGTCCCGGACGGCGCGCTGTCATTCCTAAGGAAAGTCGACATCGATGCGCCGCGGAGCCGCAGCGCCAGTCCTTCGCCGGGCGCATTTCCTGCCGCCCGATTAATCGACTCCTGCATCTCATGCTCTCCGGACTGCGCGGTTTGCGCAGAACTCATCCAGTGGTGGAGCTGAGTGCGCAGATCCAGCCTTGCATCGCTCTGCCAGATCGCTCGAAATGCGCAGATTGTCAATCTCTATGCGCAATTTGCGCAAAATGGTTTGACAGCGCGCAATCCGCGCGACAATCTTATGAAGATAACGAACGAAAGTTCGCATCCCGAACATACGAGCGCCGCCAAGGCGACGACGGGCCACGGGAGGACGAGATGAGCGAAGGGTTGGACGTCGACGCGCACCTCGCAGCCGCCGGTCGATCGGCGGCGCCGGGCGCCGGGAAGAA
>NZ_BAUX01000015.1 GCF_002897035.1 Methylopila sp. Yamaguchi | reverse complement strand
CCGGCCGCCGTCGCGGCGCGGCTGCTGGTTGCGCTGGCCGCCGCCGGCCGGGCGACCCTGGCCCTGCGGCCGGCCGCCCCCGCGATTCTGTCCCGTCTTTGACGCGGCGCCCGCGCCCTCCGGCTCGGCCTTACCGGCTTCGGACCGGCGATCGGTCGAGGGGATCGACTGCTTGATGAGGCGCTCGATGTCGCGGAGGTACATGCGCTCGTCGTTCGCCACCAAGGTAACGGCGAGGCCGGCGGCCCCGGCGCGTGCGGTGCGCCCGATGCGGTGGACGTAGGACTCCGGGACGTTCGGCACGTCGTAGTTCACCACATGGCTGACGCCGTCGACGTCGATGCCGCGGGCGGCGATGTCGGTGGCGACCAGCGTCTTGATGTGCCCCGTCTTGAAGGACCCGAGCGCACGCTCGCGCTGGGCCTGGCTTTTGTTGCCGTGGATCGCCGCGGCGGCGATGCCGGCTTCTTCAAGCTGCCGCACGACCTTGTCGGCGCCGTGCTTGGTGCGGGTGAAGATCAGCGCGCGGCCGATGTCGGGAGAGCGCAGCACGTCGACCAGGACAGCCTTCTTGCCCGACTGTTCGACGAAAACCACGCTCTGCTCGACGCGGTCCGCGGTCTTGGCGACGGGCGTCACCTGGACCATGGCCGGATCGGTGAGCATGGCGTCGGCCAGGTCCTTGATGGTCTTCGGCATGGTGGCCGAGAAGAACATCGTCTGACGGCGGTGCGGCAGCATCGGCAGGATGCGGCGGATCGAATGGATGAAGCCGAGGTCCAGCATCTGGTCGGCTTCGTCGAGGACGAAGAATTCGACCTGGTCCAGGCGCAGCATCTTGCCGTCGATATGGTCGAGCAGGCGGCCCGGCGTCGCGACGAGGATGTCGACGCCGTTCGAAAGCTTACGGACCTGCGGGCCGGCGGCGACGCCGCCGAACACGACAGCGATCGAAAGCTTCAGGTTCTTGGAATAGGAGCGGAACGAGTCCGCGATCTGGCTGGCGAGCTCGCGGGTCGGCGACAGGATCAGCGCGCGGCAGCCCCGGCGCGGGGCCATGCGCGGGTTCGCGACGAGCTTCTCGATGATCGGGAGCGCGAAGGCGGCGGTCTTGCCGGTGCCCGTCTGCGCGATGCCCATGAGGTCGCGGCCCGAGAGCAGCGCCGGGATGGCCTGCGCCTGAATCGGGGTCGGGGTTTCGTAGCCGTCGGCCGAGAGCGCCTGGAGAATGGGCTGCGACAGGCCGAGGTCGGTGAATTTGGTCAAGGTTCTATAGCTTTCGAATGCAGCCGCGCTCGCGCGTCAGGCCTCAAAAAGGCGCGCGCGGCGACGGCGGGTGCGTTGAGACGCGCCCCGCGTGATCTGGGCTGTCGAGGAGGTTCGTGGGCGTCCGGCAGGTTCGGGCGAGGGCCCGACTCACGCGGCCTGGACGCGAGGGCTCGCATCGTGTGCGATGCGGTCTATTCGCACGTGCGAAGAGGAAAAGTCAAGGCTGAGCAAAGGGCGCGCGGCGGGACGCGCGCGACGAGCCGCTCATCACGCCTCCCGCAGCTTCGCCAGATGCTCGACGAGCCCCTTCGTTGAGCTGTCCAGCTCCTCCGTTCCAGCCTCGCCCTTCACCACCGGGATCAGCCGGCTCGCGAGCTCCTTTCCGAGCTCGACCCCCCACTGGTCGAAGGAGTTGATCCCCCAGATCGTCCCTTGCGTGAAGACCTTGTGCTCGTAGAGCGCGATCAGGCGGCCGAGGGTCCGCGGGTCCAGGGTGCGATATGCGATGGTCGAGGTCGGGCGGTCGCCGGGGAAGGTCTTGTGCGGCGCGAGCCGGGCGGCCTCCGCCGGGTCGACACCGGAGGCTTGCAACTCCGCCGCCGCCTCCTCCGTCGTGCGGCCCTTCATGAAGGCCTCGCCCTGCGCCAGCCCGTTCGCGAGCAGCATGGCGTGCTGGTCCGCGACATGCTCGTGCGGAACGGCGCCGAGCAGAATGTCGGCGGGAACGACGTTCGTGCCCTGGTGCAGCAGCTGGTAGAACGCGTGCTGGCCGTTGGTGCCGGGCTCGCCCCACACGATCGGCCCGGTCTTGGTGGCGACAGGCGCCCCGTCGAGCGTCACCGACTTGCCGTTCGACTCCATGTCGAGCTGCTGCAGGTAGGCGGGGAAGCGCGCGAGCCGCTGGTCGTAGGGCAGAACGGCGTGGGTGTCGTAGCCGCAAACGTTGCGGTGCCAGATCCCGATCAGCCCCATCAGCGCCGGGATATTGCGTTCGAGCGGCGCGGTGCGGAAGTGCTCGTCGACCTCGTGGCCGCCGGCCAGGAAGGCGTCGAAGTTCTTGCCGCCGATCAGGATGATCAGAGACAGGCCGATCACCGACCACAGCGAGTAGCGCCCGCCGACCCAGTCCCAGAAGCGGAACATGCGGTCCGCACTGATGCCGAAGGCCTCGACCGCTTTTACGTTGGTAGAGATCGCCGCGAAGTGCGCCCCCACCGCCGCTTCCCCCAGCGCGCCCACGAGCCAGCGGCGCGCCTCATGCGCGTTCGCCATGGTCTCCATGGTGGTGAAGGTCTTTGAGGCGACGAGGATCAGCGTGCGTGTCGGGTCGAGATGGCGGAGCACGTCGGTGATGTGCGAGCCGTCGACGTTCGAGACGAAATGCCCGCGTAATCCCTGTTGGGCATAGGGGCTGAGCGCGAGGGCCGCCATGGCCGGGCCAAGGTCGGAGCCGCCGATGCCGATGTTGACGACGTCGGTGAAGCGCTCGCCCGTCGCGCCTTCGAGGACGCCGGCGCGAACGGCCTCAGCAAAGTCGGCGGCCTTGCGGCGCTCGGTCAGCACCTCCGGCATCACGTCGACCCCGTCGACCAGGATCGAGGCGCCCTCGGGCGCGCGCAGCGCCGTGTGCAGCACCGCGCGCTTCTCCGTGACGTTGATCTTCTCGCCCGCGAACATTGCGTCGCGGCGTCCCTCGACGTCGGCGGCGCGCGCCAGCGCGAGCAGCAACTCCAGCGCTTCGGGCGTCATGTGGGTCTTCGAGTAGTCGAAGAGCAGATCGTCGAGCTTCACCGAGTAGCGGGCGAACCGCTCAGCGTCGTCGGCGAAGAGTTTTCGGAGCGTCAGGCCCTCGGTCTCGCGGCGAAGCTCGGCGAGGCGATCGAACAGGACGGCGACATCGGTCATGCGTGCGAATCTCCGAAAGGCGC
This sequence comes from Methylopila sp. Yamaguchi, assembly GCF_002897035.1. Lineage (GTDB taxonomy): Bacteria > Pseudomonadota > Alphaproteobacteria > Rhizobiales > Methylopilaceae > Methylopila. The sequence goes on along the minus strand of NZ_BAUX01000015.1, from coordinate 114,306 downwards.
GCGCGGGACGTCGGGCTCGCGCGCCTTGCGGAACATAGGGGTCGCGAGCGATTTGAACATCGCCGAGCTGGGGCGCGGCGGCCGCAAGGCCGAGTTTCGTTCTAATAGAGCCATTGCTCGGGCACGCGGACGACGACGCCGGAGCCGGCCGTGACTTCGCCGGCGCGCTCGACGCTCGCCACCACGCCTCGCAGGCGCTTGGCGATCTTCGGGAAGCTGAGCTCGTCGCCCGGTTGTCCCGTCCGTCGGGCGATGGCCCGACCGGCGTGGCGGCACGGCGCGTTCTGCGCTTCGACCACAACGCAGGCGCCGCTCTCGAAGAACAGTCGCGTTCCCGCCGGGAGAAAGGACAGGCTCGGGAGGCCCTCCAGGACGAGGTCGGCGCCGATCCAGCCCGCCTCGACGGCGGAACGTCCCAAGGCGGCCGCGATCTCCGCAAGCTCCTCGACGGAAACGATGGAGAGCTGCCGGCCGGAGCGGATCTCGGTTCCGCGGGGATGCCAAGGCTCTCGCGGGCCGGCGCGGCGCGTGAAGCCGGCGTGCGGATCGCCGGGCACGCCCTCGAGGGTCAGCGTCAGCCCGGCGGCCGGCGCGGTCTCGAAGCTTCCGGCGTCGGCGACCGCGAGAGTCTGGGCGAGCCGCGCCGTCAGACGGCGGCCGGGATGGACGACGACCCCGCCCAGCAGGTCGCGGCTCATGCCCGCGTCGCGACGATGAACAGCCGGGGAAAGCGCAACAGAACCTTGCCATCAGAGAGCGCGGGATAGAGACGGCGCGCGCGCTCCACATAGGCCGCGACGAAGGCTTCCCGCTCGCCGCCGTCCAGCGGGTCGAGGAACGGACGGAGACCTGTCGCCTTCAGCCAGTCCGCGATCCCCTCGGCGCCGTCGAGCGGGTGGGCGTAGGTGGTGCGCCAGACGTCGACCTGGGCCGCATGCGGCCGCAGCATGTCGTAATAGGCCTCCAGCGACGGCAGCGTCGTCCGTGCGGCGGAGGCTCCCGCTAGACGCTCGCGCCAGCGGGGATCAAGCGCGACTTCGCGCATCGCCCGGTGCGACGGTTCGTCGAGATTGTCCGGCATCTGGATGGCGATCGCACCGCCCGGGGCGAGCAGGCTGATGAGCCGCGGCAGCAGGACGGCGTGGTTCGGCAGCCACTGCAGCACGGCGTTGGCGAAGATCACGTCCGCCGGGCGCTCCGGGGCCCAGGTCGCGACGTCAGCTTCGATGAAGCTGGCCGCGGGCAGGCGCTTGCGCGCCGCGGCGAGCATGTCCGGAGAGGCGTCCACGCCGATGGCCTCCGCTTGTGGAAAGCGGCGGCCGAGCAGCTCCGTCGAGTTGCCCGGCCCGCAGCCGAGATCGACGACGAGGCCCGCGGTCGCGACCGGAATGCGCGCGAGAAGGTCCGCCGAGGGACGGGTGCGCTCGTCTTCGAACCGCAGGTAGGTCGTGGCGGACCAGTCTTCCTTCAGCGTCATGCCCAGATCACCGGTACGCCGTAGTCTTCGAAGGCGCGGTCGCGCGTGACGATCGGGAGCCCCCGGCGCTTGGCCTGCGCGATGATCATGCGGTCGAAGGGATCGCGATGGTGGAGGGGGAGGGAGCCGGCGAGGACGGCGTCTTCGACCTCGATGGGGAGGAGTTGAAGGCCGTCAGCTTGGAGCTCGTCCCACTTCAGGATGTCGTTCAGCTTTCCGATGCCCTTCTTGATCTCCAATTCCCACACGGTCGCCATGCTCACGGCGAGATACGACGCCTCCCGTATCGCCGACAGCGCGCCCGGCGGGAGAATGGGGGATCGAGTGGTCAGAAAGATCAGCACGTTGCTATCAAGCAGCATCAGGATCTTTCGCGAATTTACTGACGTCGTAGAAGAGGTCGATAAATTCGTCGTCGTTCTTCCACCAGTCAGGATCGCTTACAGCGAGCTTTCCCGCCCAGATGCCTTCGATCCGCTTGCCCGGCGTATCCTTTTCATTGAGGTTCGGCGGCGAAATCGGCACGATCGCGGCCACCGGCTTGCCGTTGCGGGCGATGATCACCTCCTCGCCGCGCTCCGCCGCCTCGATCAGCTTCGAGAGGTTGGTCTTCGCCTGATGGATGTTGGTGACGCTCATGGGCGCGCTCCGTGGCTAGCTAAGCTAGCTAGCACGAAGCGCGCCGATCGTCATCTCATCGTGCGAACTGGCGGTACTTGATGCGCTTGGGCTCGACCGCGTCCGGGCCGAGGCGGCGCTTCTTGTCTTCCTCGTAGTCCTGAAAGTTGCCCTCGAACCACTCGACGTGGCTTTCGCCCTCGAAGGCCAGCATGTGGGTCGCGATGCGGTCGAGGAACATGCGGTCATGGCTGATGATGACGGCGCAGCCGGCGTAGTCCTCGAGCGCCTCCTCGAGCGCGCGCAGCGTGTCCATGTCGAGGTCGTTGGTGGGCTCGTCGAGCAGGAGGACGTTGGCGCCAGACTTCAGCATCTTGGCGAGATGGACTCGGTTGCGCTCGCCGCCCGAGAGGTCGCCGACCTTCTTCTGCTGGGCCGCGCCCTTGAAGTTGAAGGCGCCGACATAGGCGCGGGAGTTCACCTCGCGCTTACCGAGGTAGATCACGTCGGTGCCGCCCGAGATCTCTTCCCAAACGTTCTTGTTGGGATCGAGCGCGTCGCGGGACTGGTCGACGTAGCCGAGCTGCACCGTCTCGCCGACCTTGATCACGCCCTTGTCGGGCTTGTCCTGGCCGGTGATCATACGGAACAGCGTCGTCTTGCCGGCGCCGTTCGGACCGATGACGCCGACGATGCCGCCCGGCGGCAGCTTGAAGGTAAGGTCCTCGATCAGCAGCTTGTCGCCGAAGCCCTTCGACATGCTTTCGAATTCGACGACGTTGGCGCCGAGGCGCTCCGCGATCGGGATGACGATCTGCGCGCTGGTCGGCCCCGCCTCGGAGGCCTTGGCCACGAGGTCGTCGTAGCGCTGGATGCGGGCCTTGTTCTTGGCCTGACGCGCCTTCGGGCTGTTGCCCATCCACTCCTGCTCGCGCTTCAGCGTGCGCTGCAGGGACTCCTCGATCCGGTTCTCTTGGATCATGCGCTTCTGCTTCTGAACCAGCCACGAGGAGTAGTTGCCCTCGTAGGGGATGCCGCGGCCGCGGTCGATCTCGAGGATCCAGCCGGTCACGTTGTCGAGGAAGTAGCGGTCATGGGTGATGATCAGGATCGCGCCGGGATAGTTCTTGAGATGGTTCTCCAGCCAGTTCACCGTCTCGGCGTCGAGATGGTTGGTCGGCTCGTCGAGCAGCAGGAGGTCGGGCTCCTCCAGCAGGAGCTTGCACAGGGCCACGCGGCGCTTCTCGCCGCCGGAGAGCTTGGTGACGTCCCAGTCATCCGGCGGGCAGCCGAGCGCGTCCATCGCCTGCTCGACCTTGCTGTCGAGATCCCACAGCCCAAGCGCCTCGATGCGGTCCTGAAGCTCCGTCATCTCGTCGGCGGTCTCGTCGGAGTAGTTCATGGCGAGCTCGTTGTAGCGCTCAAGGATCGCCGTCTTCGAGGCGACGCCCTCCATGACGTTCTCGCGGACCGTCTTGTTCGGATCGAGCTGCGGCTCCTGCTCGAGGTAGCCGATCCTCGCGCCCTTCGCGGCCCAGGCCTCGCCGGTGAACTCCTTGTCGATCCCCGCCATGATCTTCAGCAGGGTCGACTTGCCGGCGCCGTTCGGGCCGAGGATGCCGATCTTGGCGTCGGGGTAGAAGGAGAGGTGGATGTTGTCGAGCGTCTTCTTCGGGCCGAAGGCCTTCGAGACGCCGGCCATGTGATAGATGAATTCGCGCTGCGCCATAGGATCCCGGGCTCGCATGGATGCGCGCGCGGCGGAAGCGGCCGGCGCTCGGATGTCGTGGGTCGGGCGTCTTCTAGCGCGCCGCTCCGAGGGGCGGCAAGGGGAGGGGCGTTTCCCGAAGCGTGAAGCGCGCCTCATCCCGACGCTTCACCGACCCTTTGGATCGAACGCGTCGCGCAGTCGGTCGCCGAGCACGTTCAGGGCGGCGAGCGTCGCCACGAAGAAAGCGGCGGGAAACAGCAACAGGTGCGGCGCGCCCTGCAAGCTGCCGGCGCCCTGCGCGATCAGCGCGCCCCAGCTCGTCAGCGGGGCCTGGACGCCGAGTCCAAGAAACGACAGGAAGCTTTCGAGCAGGATCACCTTGGGCGCGGTCAGCGTGGCGAACACCACGACCGTCCCGACCATGTTCGGCAGAATGTGGCGCAGCAGGATGCGGCTTTCCGAGACGCCGAGCGCGCGGGCGGCCTGCACGAACTCCCGCCGCTTCAGCCGCAGCGTCTCGCCACGCACGATGCGCGCCATGTCGAGCCACTCGATCGCGCCGATCGCGAGGAACAGCAGCGCGAAGTTCCGGCCGAAGGTCACCACAAGCAGGATGACGAGGAACACGAAGGGCAGGGCGTAGAGCACGTCCACGATCCGCATCATCACGTCGTCGGTCCGGCCGCCGACGAAGCCCGCGACCGCGCCCCAAGCGACGCCGATCACGAGGCTCGTCAGCGTCGCGAGCAGCCCGACCGCGAGCGAGACGCGCCCCCCGGCGAGGATGCGCGCCAGCAGGTCGCGCCCGTTGGCGTCGGTGCCCATCAGGAAGCGCACGCGGTTCACCTCGCCCTCAAGCGACGCGCTTCGCCCGCCGTCGCGCGTCTCCGCGAGCCTTGCGTTCCGGAACTCGTCGGCGCGCTCGACGTAGCGCAGCACCCGTGGGTCGATCGGCTCGGCGCCCGCGATCTCGGCGCGAAAGCGGTCCCCGTAGACTGAAAGGCTTTTGAGCTCCACGCGGCCGCGCGCCAGCGCCGACCGCAGAGCGTCCTCCAGCGTCGCTTCCTGCGGATAGGGCTGGAGGCTTGGAGGAACGAGCACATAGGACCGGTAAACGCGGTCGTAGGGGTGCGGCGAGAGCCACGGCCCGACGAGACAGAGGGCGGCGACCGCAAGCAGGAGCCCGAGCGCCGCAAGGCCGACGGGGTCCCGCCGGAGACGTCCCAGGGCCCGCCAGCCCAAGCCGCCCCGGCGCGCGGGAGCCGCGAGCGTCGCGTCAGTCATGGCGGATCCGGGGATCGAGCAGGGCGTAGGCGAGATCGACCACCACGTTGAAGGCGACGATGAAGACGGCGACCAGCACCACCGTCCCCATCACCAGCGCGTAGTCGCGGTTGAGCGCGCCGAGCACGAAGTAGCGCCCGACCCCAGGAATGCCGAAAATGGTCTCCACCACGACCGAGCCCGTGAGCAGCGCCGCCGCCGCCGGGCCGAGATAGGACAGCGCCGGGCCGCCCGCCGCGCGCAGCGCCTGCGCCGTCACCCGCCATTCGGGGAGGCCGTAGGCGCGAGCGGTGCGGATGTGGTCGGCCTTCAGCGCCTCGATGGTCGCGGCCCGCGTCAGCCGCGCGAAGGCCGCGATCTGCGGCAGGGCGAGCGCGACCACCGGCAGGATCTTGTATGCGAACGCGCCCTGGCCCCAGCCTGCCGCCGGCAGCCAGCCGAGCCAGACCGCGAAGACCAGCGAGAGCAGCGGCGCGATGACGAAGCTCGGCACGGTGACGCCGAGGCCGGCGAGCGTGGTAACGGCCGCGTCCAGCGCGGAGCCCTGCCGTTTCGCCGCGAGGGCGCCCAGCCCGACGCCCACGGTGAGCGCCAGAACGAGCGCCGCGCCGCCGATCTGCAGCGAGTAGGGCAGAGCGCGGGCGAACAGCTCGGTGACGGTAAAGTCCCGATAGCTGTAGCTCGGGCCGAGATCGCCCTGGAGCAGCCGCGCGAGGTAGTCGCCGTACTGGACGATGAGCGGCTGGTCGAGCCGATAGGCGCGCTTGAGGTTTTCGAGCACCGCAGGCGCAAGCGCCTGATCCGCGTTGAACGGCCCGCCGGGCGTGAAGCGCATGAGGACGAAGGAGAGGGTCACCACCGCGAACAACGTGGGGATGGCCCAGAGCAGGCGCCGGAGGACGAAGGCGATCATTGCGCGCGCCGCGGACGGAAACGACGTTTCGGAGACGGCGGGACCCTCACGGGTCCAGCCTCAGATAGCGCGTGGGATGGATGTCCATCACGTTGTCCTCCCATCCCTTCACGCGGTGCGAGACCAGCGCCTTGGAGGCGTAGAACAGAATCGGGATCATGGGCTGCTCGTCGACGAGGATCGCCTCCGCCTTCCGAAGCGTGTCGAGGCGCTCCGCCGGGTCGGCGATGTCGTCGGAGGCCTTCACCAGCGCGTCGTAGGGCGCGCTCCTCCAGCCGGGATAGTTGAAGCCGACGTTGTCGCTGAGGCCGAGGAACAGGAAGTTCTGCGGGTCGCGGTAGTCGGCGATCCAGGCGGCGCGGGCCACGTCGAAGTCGCCGCGGTTCTGGAGATGGGCGTAGTGGGTCTTGCCGTCGGCGTTGATCAGCCGCGCATCCACCCCGATCGCCTTCCACATGTCCGCGATCGCGGTCGCGGTGTTCTGATGGTTCTCGCCCGAATTGTAGCGGATCTCGACCTCGAGCCGCTTTCCTGCGGGATCGAAGCCGGCCTCTTTCAGCAGCGCGAGCGCGGCGTCCTCGCGCTCGAGCTGGGACATCGACCGCCACGAGGCCTCGACCGGAGCGTAGCCGTCGAAGCCCGGCGGAACCCAGCCGTAAGCCGGCAGCATGGTGCCGGCCCAGACCTTCTCGGCGATGAATTCTCGGTCGAGGGCCATGGAGAGCGCGCGACGGACGCGGGGATCAGCGAAGGGCGCCTTCCGCACGTTCACGGCGTAGTAGTAGACGCCGACATAGGGCGCGATCCGAAGCTGATCCCCGAGGGTGCGGCGGATGAAGGGGATCTGCTCCGCCGGCACGTCGTCGTAGGACTGGATCTCGCCGGTCTGGAAGCGCCGGAGCGCCGCGCCGCGGTCCTCCAGCGGCACGTAGTTGACCACGTCGATCGCGATCTCGGAGGCGGCGTGGAAGAACGGGTTCTTCTCCAGCCGGATGTGGTCGTTCGGCAGGTTCTCCGCGAGCCGGAAGGCGCCGTTCGTCACCATGCGGCCGGGCTTCACCCAGTCGCGGCCGAAGCGCTCGACGCTTGCGCGGTGCACGGGGTAGGTCGTCTGGTGGGTCAGCAATTCGAGGAAGTAGGGCGTCGGCCGTTCGAGCCGGATCTCCAGCGTGCGGGCGTCGCGCGCCACGACCCCCAGCGCCTCCTTCGGCGCCCCGTTCTTGTTGACCTTCTCGGCGTTCAGGATCGGGTAGAGCAGGTTGGCGTACTTCGCCGCGAAGGCCGGATCGAGAATGCGGCGGAGCGAGAACACGAAATCCTCCGCCGTCACCGGGTCGCCGTTCGACCAGCGCGCGTCGGGCCGTAGGGTGAACGCCCAAGTCCGGCCGTCGTCCGAGACCTCCCACCGTTCCGCCATGCCGGGCACGACGTTCGCGCGGCCGTCGTGGGCGGTGAGGCCCTCGAACAGGTCCCGCATCAGGTTGGCCTCCTGCACCGTGGAGACGAGATGTGGGTCGAGCGTCTCCGGTTCGCCCGAGTTGCCGCGGTCGTAAACGACCTCGGCCGAGGCCGCGAACGCGAACAGCAGCGCAAGGCAGGCGAGCGCGAGGCGGCGGAGAAGGGTCACGCAGGGTCTCGATCGGCGAAGCGGCGGCGTCATGCTAGGGGGCGCCGTCTCTGCGCCGCAAGCACGGAGCGGACTGTCGCCGCGTTGCAACGCTCAGTAAACCTTTGCGGTTCGCCACGTTTCGGTAACCATCCCGGCGTTGAATGAGCGTCGCAGGGTGCGGTTGCGAAGGGCATGGCGGAAGGCATGGGCGTGGATCTGTTCGCGGGGCTCACCAATGCGGCGCTTCCGCCGCTCGACCGGACGCCGCGCATTCTTGTGTTCGATTCGGGCCTCGGCGGGCTCACTGTGCTGGCCGAGCTGGTTACGACGCTTCCCTACGCGGCCTATGTCTACGCCGCCGACGACGCCGCCTTCCCCTACGGCGCGCTCACGCCCGAACGTCTCGTCACGCGGGTGGTGACGGTGATGGAGCAGCTGATCGCCCGCGAGGCTCCCGACCTCGTGGTCATCGCCTGCAACACCGCCTCCACGCTCGCGCTGCCGGCGCTGCGCGCCCGCTTCGCTCTGCCCTTCGTCGGCACTGTGCCTGCGGTGAAACCCGCCGTGGCCGCGACGCGGTCGGGCCTCGTCACCGTGCTGGCGACCCCCGGCGCCGCCCGCAGCGAGCACACGCACGCCATGATCGACGCCTTCGCGGGATCGGTGAAGGTCACGCTCGTGGGCGCGCCGAACCTGGCCGCTTTTGCGGAGGCCGAGCTTCGCGGCGCGCCGATCGACGACGCCGCGCTCGCCGCCGAGATCGCGCCCTGTTTCGTGGAGGAGGACGGACGCCGCACCGACGCGGTCGCCCTCGCCTGCACCCATTTTCCGCTGCTCACCCGGCGCTTCCGCGGGCTCAGCCCTTGGGAGGTCGCCTGGATCGACCCGGCGCCGGCGGTCGCTCGCCGCGTCGCCGCGCTGCTGAGCGCCTCGCCCATGCCCGCGGGACCGCTGGCCGAACGCCGCGCGCTTTTCACCTCGAACCGGACGGCGCCGTCGCCCCTAGTCTGCGCGCTCGCCGCGCGCGGCCTCACTGCGATCGAAGCCGGCGTTTCTCCACTCGACTGAAGACGATCTTGTGCATCCTGTCTTCAGGATGCCACGATCGTCTTATGTCATTTGACATCTGATCTGCGGATCCAACCGCAGACGGCCGCGACAGGCGGAAAAACAGGACGCGCCGCAGTGCTCAGCGCTCGCTATCCGACGATCCTCGAGATCGAGGGCATTCTCGCCGACGTGCCGCACGACGGCTACGTGGACGCGGTCACCGCGGCCTTCGCCGATCCCGCGGTCATGGTCACGCTCGGCGGCGTCCGCCCGCCCGAAGCGGCGCGCGGCTTCATCACCCGCGCCCGCGCCCACTGGCGCGACGCCGGCTTCGGCTTGTGGTTCCTGCGCGACATGCGGGACGGGGCTTTCGCCGGCTGGGCCGGCATCCGTCGCTGCGAGGCCGACGGCGAGAAGACGGTCGAGCTCGCCTATGCGCTGATGCCGAAGCTTCGCTGCAAGGGCCACGCGACCCGCATCGGCGCCGCAGCGCTCCAGCTCGGCTTCGAGAACCTCGGTCTGCCTGAGATCGTCGCCTTCACGACCGAGACCAACACGCATTCGCTCGCGGTGATGGAGCGCCTCGGCTTCGCCTACGCCAAGCCTTTCCAGCACGCCGCCCTGCCGCATGTGCTCTACCGCCGGACGGCGGCCATGCACGCGGCGGCGTAAGCCCCGCGTCATCCGGGCGGCCGAACGCCGATTCGGGAGCGTTCTTAGGCAGCGCTCGTCATGGTCCCGCGTGACCGGATCATCTCCATGACAGGCGTTGAGTTCGACGCCCCTTACGCCGCGGCGATCTTCGCGATGCGGTTGGGATCGTAGTTCAGCACCGGCGCAAGCCATCTCTCCATCTCGGCCAGCGCGTAGCCCTTGCGGGCGGCGTAGTCGATCACCTGGTCGCGGTCGATCTTGCCGAGGCCGAAGTAGCGGCTGTCGGGATGGCTGAAGTAAAGCCCCGAGACCGCCGAGCCCGGCCACATCGCGTAGCTCTCGGTCAGGGTGAGGCCGATTGCTTCCGGGGCGTTCAGCAGATCGAACAGCAGGCCCTTTTCCGTGTGGTCGGGTTGCGCGGGGTAGCCGGGAGCCGGGCGGATGCCGTCGTAGGTCTCGGCGATCAGCTCCTCGTTCGAGAGCGCCTCATCCGGAGCGTAGGCCCAATGCTCGCGGCGCACCTGGGCGTGCATGTACTCGGCCGCGGCCTCCGCGAGGCGGTCGGCGAGCGCCTTGGCGAGGATGCCGTTGTAATCGTCGTTGGCGCGGGCGAAGCGCTGCGCGATCGCCTCCTCGCCGATGCCCGCCGTCACGGCGAAGCCGCCGACATAGTCCGCGACGCCGCTCGCCTCGTTCGCCACGAAATCGGAGAGCGCGAGGTTCGGCTTGTCCTTCGAGCGCGCCATCTGCTGGCGCAGCGTGTGGAGGACGGCGAGCTCCTCGGAGCGGTTCTCGTCCTTGAACAGGACGATGTCGTCGCCGCGGGCCGCGGCCGGCCAGAAGCCGATCACCGCGCGCGCCTCCAACCACTTTTCATCGGCCATCTGGCGCAGCATCGCGGTCGCATCGTCGAACAGGTTCTTCGCGGCCTCGCCGTACTTCTCGCTCGTCAGAATCTCAGGGTAGCGGCCGTGCAGCTCCCACGTCGAGAAGAATGGGGTCCAGTCGATGTAGGGGATCAGCGTCTCGAGCGGGATGTTGTGGAACACCTTCGTTCCGAGGAACGTGGGCTTCCGCTGCACCTTGGCGAGGTCAAGGACGTGCCGGTTGGCGCGGGCGGCGGCGATCGGCGCGCGCACCTTGTCCTCCTGCGCGCGGGCGTGCTGCTCCGCGAGCCGGAGATAATCGGCCCGAACGCCGGCGACGTAGCCCGGCTTGTTCTCGGCCGACAGAAGCTGCGAGACCACGCCCACCGCGCGGCTGGCGTCGAGCACGTGAACGGCCTGCCCCCGCTCGTAAGCCGGGTGGATCTTGACCGCGGTGTGGATGCGCGAGGTGGTCGCGCCGCCGATCAGGAGAGGGATGTCGAAACCCTCGCGCTCAAGCTCCGAGGCGACCGTCACCATCTCGTCGAGCGACGGCGTAATAAGGCCGGAGAGACCGATGACGTCGACCTCGTGTTCCTTCGCTGCGGCGAGAATCTTCTGCACCGGGACCATCACGCCGAGGTCGATGACCTCGTAGTTGTTGCACTGGAGCACGACGCCGACGATGTTCTTGCCGATGTCGTGGACGTCGCCCTTCACCGTCGCCATCAGGATCTTGCCCGCGGCCTGCCGCTGGTCGGCGCCGGACAGCCGCTTCTCCTCCTCCATGAACGGCATGAGGTAGGCGACCGCCTGCTTCATCACGCGGGCTGACTTCACCACCTGCGGCAGGAACATCTTGCCGGAGCCGAACAGGTCGCCGACCACGTTCATGCCGGCCATCAGCGGGCCTTCGATCACGTGCAGGGGGCGCTCGGCCTGCGCGCGCGCCTCCTCGGTGTCGGCTTCGATGAACTCCGTCACGCCGTGGACGAGCGCATGCTCCAGCCGCTTCGCCACAGGCTGGTCGCGCCATTTGGTGTCGACGACCCGCGCTTCCTGCTTGCCGCCCTTGAACTTGTCGGCGGCGGCCAGCAGACGGTCCGTCGAGTCCGGATGGCGGTTCAGGACGACATCCTCGGCGAGCTCGCGCAGCTCGGGGTCGATGTCGTCATAGACGGGCAGGGCGCCCGCATTGACGATGCCCATGTCCATGCCGACCGCGATCGCATGGTACAGGAACACGGAGTGCATGGCGGCGCGCACCGGCTCGTTGCCGCGGAAGGCGAAGCTCAGGTTCGAGACGCCGCCCGAAACATGCGCGTGGGGCAGGTTCTCGCGGATCCACTTCGTGGCTTCGATAAAGTCGACGCCGTAGTTCGCATGCTCTTCGATCCCGGTCGCGACGGCGAACACGTTGGGGTCGAACACGATGTCCTGCGGCGGGAACCCGACCGTCTCGGTCAGGATCTTGTAGGCGCGGGCGCAGATCTCGGTCTTGCGGGCGAAGGTGTCGGCCTGGCCCTGCTCGTCGAAGGCCATCACGACCACGGCCGCGCCGTAGGCGCGCACCTTGCGGGCGTAATGGATGAAGCTCTCCTCGCCTTCCTTCAGCGAGATCGAGTTCACGATCGGCTTTCCCTGGACGCACTTGAGGCCCGCCTCGATCACCGACCATTTGGACGAGTCGATCATCACGGGCACGCGGGCGATGTCGGGCTCGGCGGCGATCAGGTTGAGGAACTCGACCATCGCCTTCTCGCTGTCGAGAAGGCCCTCGTCCATGTTTACGTCGAGGATCTGCGCGCCGTTCTCGACCTGCTCGCGCGCGACGTCTAGGGCCGCGGCGTAGTCGCCGGCCGTGATCAGCTTCCGGAATTTCGCGGAGCCGGTGACGTTGGTGCGCTCGCCGACGTTGACGAAGCGGGAGGCGGCGGAGGTCGTCATGGGGCTTCCGTCATTGAAAGGCGATTGGATCGGCGTGCTGCGTGCTTCGAGACGCCGTCCTGCAGACGGCTCCTCAGCGTGAGGGAGGTTCGCGCTAGCGATCCTTCACGATCCTCAAGCTGAGGAGCTCGCGCAGCGGGAACCTCGCAGCACGCAGACCGTGGAAACGAGCGAAGTCTCACGCCACCAGCTCGAACGGCTCAAGGCCGGACAGCCGCATCTTGGTCGCGACCTCCGGGATCTTCCGCGGCGCCTTGCCCTTAACCGCCTCGGCGATCGCGCCGATGTGGGCGGGCGTGGTGCCGCAGCAGCCGCCGACGATGTTGACCAGACCCGCGCTCGCGAATTCGCCGACGAAGACGGCCATCGCCTCAGGGCTCTCGTCGTAGAGTCCGAACTCGTTGGGAAGGCCAGCGTTGGGGTAGGCGCAGATCAGCGTGTCCGCGACGCGCGACAGCTCGGCCACATGGGCGCGCATCTCCTTGGCGCCGAGCGCGCAGTTCAGCCCGACCGACAACGGCTGCGCATGGCTGAGCGCGTTCCAGAACGCCGTCGGCGTCTGGCCGGAGAGCGTGCGGCCGGACAGGTCGGTGATCGTTCCCGAGATCATCACCGGCAGGCGAGCGCCGCGCTCGGCGAAGATCTCCTCGATGGCGAACACGGCGGCCTTGGCGTTCAGCGTGTCGAAAATGGTCTCGATCAGCAGCGCGTCGGCGCCGCCCTCGATCAGGCCGCGCGCGGCCTCGCCGTAGGCCGTCGCCAGCTCGTCGAAGGTCACGGCGCGGAAGCCGGGGTTGTTGACGTCGGGCGAGATCGAGGCGGTGCGGTTGGTCGGGCCGATCGCGCCGGCGACAAAGCGGGGTCGGCCGTCCTCCTTCTGAGCGATGTCCGCCGCTTGCCGGGCGAGCCGAGCGCCCTCGACGTTCAGCTCGTAGGCGAGCGCCTCCATGCCGTAGTCGGCCTGCGCGATCGTGGTCGAGGAGAAGGTGTTGGTCTCGACGATGTCGGCGCCCGCCCGGAAGTATTCGAGGTGGATCTCGCGGATGGCGTCCGGCTGCGTCAGGATCAGCAGGTCGTTGTTGCCCTTGAGGTCACGGCCCCAGTCCTTGAAGCGCTCGGCGCGGAAGTCGGCCTCCGAGAACTTGCGCTGCTGGATCATGGTGCCCATCGCGCCGTCGAGCACGAGGATCCGCTCGGAGGCGAGCTTCCGCAGCGTGGTTTCGACGTCGCTCATGATCTCAACTCCTTCACTTCAACACTTCCAGCGCATCGAGACGTTTCTCGATCGCCTCCAGCCGATCATCAACGCCGATCACGACGTAGCGCCCGAGAGGATCGTCTCGCTCCTGAGCGCTTCACAGATCGCGTCGAGCTTCTTGTCCTTTTCGGCGATCCGCGCGTCGACCCCGTCGAAGCGCGGATCGAATTTGGCGTCTATCGCATCGAAACTCCCGAAGCAGAGTCAGCACGAGGTCGTCCGGCTCGGCCATCTTGGAAGCTACGTGATCGCCACCTTCTAAGATGGCGCCGTTCCGTTCAAATTCACGGCCTCAGGCCGCCGCGGCCTTCGCCGTCGCCGCGGTCGGGCGTAGGCCCAGCAGGTGGCACACGGCGTAGACCAGGTCCGCCTTGTTCATCGTGTAGAAATGGAAGTCCTTCACGCCATGGTCGACCAGGTCGAGCACCTGCTCGGCGGCGACGGCCGCGGCGATCAACTGCCGGGTCTGGACGTCGTTGTCGAGGCCCTCGAAACGGGCGGCGAACCACTCCGGCACAGTTGCGCCGGCGCGGGCGGCGAAGCTCGCGGTCTGCTTGAAGTTCGACACCGGCACGATGCCCGGCACGATCGGGATGTGGATGCCGCGCGCCCGCGCCTGGTCGACGTAGCGAAGGTAGTGGTCGTTGTCGAAGAAGAACTGGGTGATCGCCCGGTTCGCGCCCGCGTCGACCTTCGCTTTCAGGACGTCGAAGTCCGCCTCGAGGCTCGGGCTCTCGGGGTGCTTCTCCGGGTAGGCCGAGACGGAGAGCTCGATTTCCGGCGCCCGGCGGCGGATGCCGGCCACGAGCTCGGCGGTCGAGGCGTAGCCGCCGGGGTGCGGCTCGAACGTGCCCCCCACGCCGTTCGCGGGATCGCCGCGCAGCGCCACGATGTGGCGCACGCCGGCCTCGCGGTAGGCGTCGACGACGGCGTCGACCTCAGCCTTGGTGGCGGAGACGCAGGTGAGGTGCGCGGCCGGCGGTACGACGGTGTCCGTCACCATCCGCGCGACGGTCGCGTGCGTGCGCTCGCGGGTGGAGCCGCCCGCCCCGTAGGTTACCGACATGAAGGTGGGGTCGAGCGGCGCGAGGCGCTCGATCGAGCGCCACAGGGTGGCCTCCATCTCCGGGGTCTTCGGCGGGAAGAACTCGAACGACACACGGACCGGGCGGCGCGCGGCGCGGGAGAGACGGTGGTTGGGCATCAGGCGACCTCGAGGTTCGAGGAAGAGGGGAGCGCGTCCGACACGATCCGCGGATCGCGGGCGAGCCAGAGCGAAACGGTGAGCTTGTCGCCGTCGCCGTCGGGCGGCGGCAGATTGGAATGGGCGACAAGGTCGAGCCCGGAAGCCGCGAGCCAGCCGGCCATCGCCTCGCTCGAGAAGCCGAGACGGCGGTGGGCGTGACGCTCCCGCAACTCCTCGATGCCATGGGGCGCGAAGTCGACGATCAGCAGCCGGCCGCCCGGCCGCAGCGCGCGCGCGGCCTCCCGCACGGCGCGCGCCGGATCGTCGAGGAAGTGCAGCACCTGATGCACAACGACGAGATCGAACGCGCCGGTCTCGACCGGCGGCGCGAAAATGTCCCCTTGGCGGACCTGCGTATTGGTCACGCCGGCGCGCGCCAGATTGGCGCGGGCCAGCGCCAGCATGTCGCGATTGGCGTCCACGCCGATCGCGCGGCCGACCCGCGGGCTGAGCAACTCCAGCATACGGCCGGTGCCGGTGCCGAGGTCCAGGGCGGTTTCGATCCGCGCGTCGCCAACGGCGGCCAGAATGGCGCGTTCGACCGCGGCTTCCGAGACGTGAAGCCCCCGCACGCCGTCCCAGCGCTCGGCGTTGGCGCTGAAGTAGCGCGCAGCGGCCTGCTGGTGCGCGGCGCGGACCTCCGCCAGACGGTCGCGGTCCCGACGCAGCGCGGGATCGGCCGGGTCGAGTCGCGCCAGGGCGGCGCGTAGCGATGCGTCGTGGCCCGCGCCGTCGGAGAGCCGGAAGAACGCCCAGGCGCCTTCGCGATGCCGTTCGACCAGCCCGGCCTCGACCAGCAGCTTGAGGTGGCGGGAAATCCGCGGCTGGCTCTGGCCAAGGATGTCGGTCATGTCCGACACGGTGAGTTCTCCCTCCGCCAGAAGCGCGAGCAGCCGCAGACGTGTCGGCTCCGCCGCGGCTTTCAAAGCGGACAGGGCGACGTCGAGGCCGAGCCGAAGCGCTGGAGAGGGTGAGCTAGACATAAAGATGTCTTTATATCTTTATCACGTCGCGCGCAAACGGAGTTTCAGCCTCTGTGTCCCGAGCGAGGCGAGGTGATCGTTGATATCCGGTTCATAGCGCCCAGAAGTTGTCGCATTTGAACAACACTGTGCCCATGATGCATCATCAAGCGGCGGCGACTCGGGTTCGGGGGGAGCGACGTCGGGTGCGGCGCAACGATGCGGGAATCGCCCCTGTTTAGAGGTTTCATGCCGAGCGATGCGTCCGCCGCGCCTGAGCTGCCAGCCGCCGCGCCCGAAAGGCGCGGGCCGGGCCTGCTCGGTCCGGTCTGCGTCGCCGCGGCGCTGATCTCGGCGCTCGTAACCTTCGTCGTTCTCACGGGACGGTTCGACATAGAGCCCACTGAGCGGGCCTCTCAGATCGCCGTCTACGTCAACGCGGCCTTCGCGGGACTGTTGATCCTCATCATCCTCTGGGAGGGGCGGGCGTTCCTCATCGCGCGACGTCGCGGGCAGGCCGGCTCCCAGATCCACGCGCGCCTCGTCGGCTTGTTCTCGCTGCTCGCGGTCACGCCTGCGGCCCTGCTCGCGATCTTCGCGGTGGTCACGATCGACCGCGGATTCGACAGCTGGTTCTCCACGCGTGTCCGGGAGATCGTCGACAACTCCCTCGTCGTCGCCCGCGCCTACCTGAACGAGCACGCCCGCTCGATCCGCGGCGAAATCCTCGCCATGGCGAGCGACGTGAACCGCGCCCGCCCGCTGTTTGACAACGACCGTCAGCGCTTCGCCGAGTTCTTCACCGCCCAGGCTCAGATTCGCGGCCTGCCGGTCGCGCAGCTGCTGAAGCCGGACATGACGGTGGTGGAGCGGGCCAACATCCAAATTGGCCGCGAGTTTCCGCGTCCGCCGCTGGTCGACGTCCAGGGCGCGCCGACCGACGAGCCGACGCTGCTCGCGCCGGGCAAGCAGAACGCGATCGGCGCGGTGCTCAAGCTCGCGAACTACGACGATCTCGTGCTGTTCGTGGCCCGCCCGGTGGACCCCCGCGCGAACAGCTACATGCGGCTGGTGGAGCAGGGGTCGGAGGAATACTCTTCGCTCACCCTCCGCCGACCGCGCATCCAGGCGACGTTCGCGCTGCTCTATCTCGTGGTGGCGCTGTCTCTCCTGCTCGCCGCCATCTGGCTCGGCCTCGCCTTCGCGAACCGGCTCGTGTCCCCGATACGCCGCCTGATCACGGCGGCCGACCAAGTCAGCCAGGGCAACCTCTATGTTCAGGTTCCGATCACCCGGAAGCAGGGCGACCTCGGAGGTCTCGCTGAAACCTTCAACAAGATGACCTCCGAGCTTCGCAGCCAGCGCAACGAGCTGCTGGAGGCCTCGGACCAGATCGACAGCCGTCGCCGCTTCACCGAGGCGATGCTCGCCGGCGTCAGCGCGGGCGTCATCGGCATCGATCCTGCGGGCCGTGTGACGCTGATCAACCGGACGGCGGAGAAGCTGCTCGGCGCGCAGGAGACCCAGCTGCTCGGCCTCTCGCTCAAGGAGGCCGCGCCCGAACTCGGCCCGCTGGTGGACGCCGCGCTCGGCCGGGCCCAGCGGCTGGTCCAGGGGCAGGTGACGCTGCTCCGGGCCGGCCGGGAGCGCACCGTCAACGTTCGCTTCACCACCGAGACCTCGACCGCCCAGGAACACGGCTACGTCGTGACGCTCGACGACATCACGGAGCTGGTCGCGGCGCAGCGCACCTCGGCCTGGGCCGACGTCGCGCGCCGCATCGCGCACGAGATCAAGAACCCGCTCACCCCAATTCAGCTCTCGGCGGAGCGCATCCGCCGCAAGTACGGCAAGGTCATCGTCGAGGAGCGCGAGGTCTTCGACCAGTGCACCGACACGATCATCCGCCAGGTCGACGACATCAAGCGGATGGTCGACGAGTTCTCCTCCTTCGCGCGCATGCCCAAGCCGAAGATGGAGGAGGACGACCTCGCCAAGGTGGTCAAGCAGGGCGTCTTCATGATGCGCGTCGGCTACCCCGACATCCGGATCGAACTCGAAGGCGCCGACGTCCCGGCGCCCGCGATGTTCGACCGGCGGCTGATCTCGCAGGCCGTCACCAACATCGTGAAGAACGCGACCGAAGCCGTGCAGGCGGTTCCCGAGAACGCCGGCGGCGCCGGCCGGATCAACGTGTCCGTGCGGCGCGAGGGCGAGTTGGCGGTCATCGATGTGATCGACAACGGCGCCGGATTGCCGACCGAGAACAGACAGCGCCTGCTCGAGCCCTATATGACGACGCGCGAGAAGGGCACCGGCCTCGGTCTCGCGATCGTGGGCAAGATCATGGAGGAGCATGGCGGAGGCGTGGAGCTTCTCGACGCCCCTGACGTCTCCTCCGGCGGACGTGGGGCTCTCGTGCGGCTCTGGTTCCAAGCCCGGGCGCCGGCCTCGTCCTCGACCGTCCCGTCCCGCGCGGCTCCGGCGGCCTGATACGGCCGATCGTTCCGCCGCCTGAAAATCCCACTCGGAGTGTGCAAGTCCTCTCATGGCGACCGACATCCTCATCGTCGACGACGAAGCTGACATCCGCGAGCTCGTCGCCGGCATTCTTCAGGACGAAGGCCACGGCGCGCGGACGGCTCGGAACTCCGACGAAGCCTTCGCGGAGATCGAGAAGCGCCGGCCGCAGCTCGTCTTCCTCGACATCTGGCTGCAGGGCTCGAAGCTCGACGGGCTCGAGATCCTGGACCAGATCCACAGCCAGCATCCCGATCTTCCGATCGTGATGATCTCCGGCCACGGCAACATCGAGACCGCCGTCGCGGCGATCAAAAGCGGGGCCTACGACTTCATCGAGAAGCCGTTCAAGGCCGACCGGCTCGTGCTGATCGCCCAGCGTGCGCTCGAGTCCTACCGGCTGAAGCGGGAGCTGCGCGATCTCAAGCGCGGATCGGCCCATCCCACCCGCTTCGTGGGCCGCTCGACGGTGATGAACCAGCTTCGCAACGCGCTGGACCGCGTGGCGCCGACCAACAGCCGCATTCTCATCACCGGCCCTTCAGGCGCCGGCAAGGAGCTTGCGGCGCGCTCGATCCACAACGCCTCGGCGCGCGCCGGCGGCCCGTTTGTGATGATCAACGCCGCCACGATCACGCCTGAGCGGATGGAGGAGGAGCTGTTCGGCGTCGAAGGCGTCAACGGCAGCCGAAAGATCGGCGCGCTCGAGGAGGCGCATGGCGGCACGCTGTTCATCGACGAGATCGCGGACATGCCGCGGGAGACGCAGAATCGCATCCTGCGCGTGCTCGTCGAACAGACCTTCACCCGCGTGAGCGGCTCCACCCGCGTGTCGGTCGACGTGCGCATCATCTCCTCCTCCGCGCGCAACCTCGAGGACGAGATCGCCGAGGGACGGTTCCGGGAGGATCTGTTCCACCGCCTCGCGGTGGTCCCGGTGCGCGTGCCCGGCCTCGCCGAGCGGCGCGAGGACATCCCGGAGCTGATCGACTTCTTCCTCGAGCAGATCTCGTCCGCGACGGGCCTGCCCAAGCGCACCATCGGCGAGGACGCCATGGCGGTGCTGCAGAGCCACGACTGGCCGGGCAACGTCCGCCAGCTCCGCAACAACGTGGAGCGTCTGATGATCCTCGCGGGCGGCGATCCGGAGGCGGTGGTGACCGCCAGCATGCTGCCCTCCGAGATCGGCACCATGGTCCCGCCGACGCCGCACGGCGCGGGCGGCGAGCAGCTGATGGGGCTGGCGCTGCGCGACGCGCGCGAGATCTTCGAGCGGCAGTACCTCCTCGCGCAGATCAGCCGTTTCGGCGGCAACATCTCCCGCACCGCCGAGTTCATCGGCATGGAGCGCTCGGCGCTCCACCGCAAGCTCAAGGCGCTCGGGATCGGCTGACGCCCCATCGACGTAAAATGCGCCGTCGTCCTCCGGCGCGACCGGAGGACCCATCCTCGACGTGGAGCTCGACGTCGACGATGGATGGTTTGGTCAAGCCGGACCATGACGCTCCAGTTTGAACCTCTCGGAACCGATTCAATGTCCCGCATCGCCTACGTCAACGGCCAGTATGTCCGCCACGCCGACGCCGGCGTCCACATCGAGGACCGCGGCTACCAGTTCGGCGACGGCGTCTACGAGGTCTGCGAGGTGCGGGACGGGCGGCTGATCGACGAGCCGCGCCACCTCGCGCGGCTGTGGCGCTCGCTCGCGGAGCTGAAGATCGCTCCGCCGCTCGGGGAGGCGGCGCTGAAGATCGTGCTGCGCGAGACCGTGCGTCGTAACCGCGTGAGGGACGGGATCGTCTACCTCCAGGTCACCCGCGGGGTCGCGCGCCGGGACCATTACTTCCCATCCAACGCCGCGCCGGCGCTGGTGGTGACGTCGCGTTCGGCCGACAGGGCCAAGGCCGACGCCATGGCGGAAGCCGGCGTAAAGGTGATCACCGTGCCCGAGAACCGCTGGCCGCGGGTGGACATCAAGTCGATCGGCCTCCTCCCCAACGTCCTCGCCAAGCAGCAGGCGAAGGAGGCCGGCGCGCGGGAGGCCTGGTTCGTCGACCGAGAGGGCCGCGTGACCGAGGGCGGCTCCACCAACGCCTGGATCGTCACCGCCGAAGGCGTGATCGTGACGCGGCCGGCGGACGACGGCATTCTTCGCGGCGTCACCCGCGCGGCGGTGATCGACATGGCCGAGCAGCTCCAGATGCGGATTGAGGAGCGGCCGTTCACGGTCGAGGAGGCGCGGCGGGCGAAGGAAGCCTTCAACACCGCGGCGACCGCGATCGTGACGCCGGTGATCGCGATCGACGGCGCGCCGGTCGGCGACGGCAAGCCGGGGCCCGTCGCGCTCGGCTTGCGCCGTCGCTTCCACGAGTTCGCCCATCGGTCGGAGAGCTGAGGCCGCGCCGCGGCGAAAGCCGTGGACGCGCGGCGCCGCGGCCGGCTCTCGGCCTCATCTCGCTCTTGCGAAATCCGGACGTGGTGGCGTTAATAAGGGCGGCGCCGCCACATGCGGCGCCGTCGCGAAAAAAGCGGGGCGGCCAAAAAAATCCTTCAGCGTCGGAGCGTCGGTTCCCAGCCGGCGCTGCGGAAGCGCCCAACTGGCCTGAGCCTCTAACGGAAGAAGAAGAACATGGCGGCCGAACGCTCCCAGAATCTCCAAGACACGTTTCTCAACAACGTTCGCAAGAACAAGGTGCCGCTCACCATCTTCCTCGTGAACGGCGTCAAGCTGCAGGGCGTCGTCACCTGGTTCGATAATTTCTGCGTGCTGCTGCGTCGCGACGGGCACTCGCAACTCGTCTACAAGCACGCCATATCGACGGTGATGCCCGGCCATCCGATCCAGCTCTTCGAGCCGGAGGAGGCCGACGAGGCGCCGGCGCGGGCCGCCCGCTGACGGCGCGCGCATCGGCGCCGTGACGGAGACGCATGCGACAGGACGACATCGACAGCCATGACGACGACGGCGTGAGCGACGCCGGCGGCGGGCATCTGACCGCGCGGGCCGACCGGACCCGCGCCTTTGTCATGACGCCCGTGGTGGGCCGACGGCCGGGTGACCCCGCCGAGCGCAGCCCGGCCGCGCGCCTTGAGGAGGCGGTCGGCCTCGCCCAGGCGATCGACCTCGACGTGCTCGACAGCAAGCTGGTCCCGCTCCAGCAGATCCGGCCTTCGACCTTTATCGGCAAGGGCAAGGTCGAGGAGTTCGCGGACATCATCAAGGCGTCCGAGATCGAACTCGTCGTCGCGGACACGGCGCTGACGCCGGTGCAGCAGCGCAACCTCGAAAAGGCGCTTGGCGCCAAGGTGCTCGACCGCACCGGCCTGATCCTGGAGATCTTCGGTCGTCGCGCGCGCACAAAGGAAGGCGTGCTGCAGGTCGAGCACGCCCATCTCACTTGGCAGAAAAGCCGGCTCGTCCGCTCCTGGACCCATCTGGAGCGCCAGCGCGGCGGTTTCGGCTTCCTCGGCGGCCCGGGCGAGACCCAGATCGAGGCCGACCGCCGGATGATCACCGAGCGGATCCTGAAGATCGAGCGCGAGCTCGAGCAGGTGAAGCGCACGCGCGGCCTGCATCGCGCGGGCCGAAAGCGCGTGCCCTATCCGGTGGTCGCGCTCGTCGGCTACACCAACGCGGGCAAGTCCACGCTGTTCAACCGGCTGACGCGCGCCGAGGTGGTGGCGGCCGACATGCTGTTCGCGACGCTCGACCCGACCCTGAGGTCGATCACGATGCCGCATGGCGCGCACGCCATCCTCTCCGACACGGTGGGCTTCATCTCCGAACTGCCGACGCAGCTGATCGCCGCCTTCCGGGCGACGCTGGAGGAGGTCATCGAGGCCGACGTGATCCTTCACGTGCGCGACGTCGCGCATGAGGACACCGAAGCTCAGGCCGCGGACGTCGCCGGCGTGCTGAAGGACCTCGGGATCGACCTCGGCGACACGAAGCGCGTCGTGGAGGTCTGGAACAAGGTCGATAAGCTCGACGAGGGCGCGCGCGAGAACCTCGCTGCAACCATTTCCCGCCGCGAGGCGGCGGAGCGGCCGGTGCTGGTCTCCGCGCTCACGGGGGAGGGCGAAGACGTCCTGCTCGGGGCGATCGAGGAGCGGCTGTCGGCCGGGCGGGAGACGCTGCTGGTCACCGTCGCCCCGGACGACGGCGCCGGCGTGAACTGGCTGTTCGGCCATGCCGACGTGCTGGCGCGACATCCCCAGGACGACGGCGCGGTCGAGGTCACGATCCGCGTCGAGCCGGGACGCGTCGAGGGCATCCGCCGACGCTTCGCAAAGGTCGAAGGCGGCGCTCCGCGGGAGGATTGAGGCCGCCCGCGGCCCTCCAGGTCGGGCGACGCGTCAGGCTCTCGGGCGCGCGAATGATTGGAGTGGCATGCCATACAGAAACGCCCCGCAGGCTGAGCCGGCGAGGCGTTTCGTGTCGTCGATGACGCGGGTCCGTTCGGGTGTGGGCCGGCCTCCTGGGAGGCGCTCGGCTTCTGATGGACCGGCGAGCTCTCGATCTGCTCTCTTACGGCGGCCGCAGTCCTTAAACGTCAGGGTACCTGTCGTTCCGATCTCCGACAGATCATGTCAAGACGTCGCAAACTACAGCAGCCGTTCAAAATCCTAATGATGTTTTCGCCGCGTAATCTTCGCGCTCAGGGTGCGCGTCAACGCGGTGTCGTTACACGCTTCGGTGGAGTCATTGTCTTAGACCTCCCGTATCTGTGTTGACGATCAAAGCATGCGCCCGGTTTTCGCGGTCGTCAAGCGGCCCCGTCGGGATGTTCGAAAGCGCGCAAAAGGCGCCGGCCGAGGACCGCCCAGGGCGGACCTGCGGCCCGGCGATCCGTCCGGCTCGCGGGTTCAGGCGATCGCGCCGCCGCCGCGCTTCGTCACCACCACCACGGACGGCCGCGGCGGCATGCCCGTCGCGAAGTCCGGCCAGCGGGTGGCGGGGACCTCGAAAGTCCCCGGGGCCTTGTCGTCGTCGCTCTCGCCGGGGTGCTGGACGGCGAGGAACAGCGTCGTGTCGTCCGCGGTGAAGTAGGGGCCGCACATCTCTGCGCCGGCCGGCACGCGGAAGAAGTGTTTTGAAGCGCCCCGGGCGGTCCCTTCGGTCTCGAGCGCCCACAGTCCGTCGGCTCGGCCTGTGCTCTTCGCCCCGTTGCCGTCCGTCGCGATCCAGAGCCGCCCCTGCGCGTCGACCGCGCAGTTGTCGGGCATCCCGAACCAGCCGTTCACGCTGGTCGCGCTGGAAAAGGTCGCGCCAACCGCTGCGATCGACGGGTCGCCGCACTTCACCAGGATCTCCCAGGCGAATCCTTCCGCCGCATGATCGCCGCCGTCCGGAGTGATTTCGACGATGTGGCCGAAGGCGTTCTCGGGCCGCGGGTTAGCGGCGTCGACCTGGTCGGCCTTCCGCTTCGAGTTGTTGGTCAGCATCACGTAGACCTTGCCCGTCTTCGGGTTGGCCTCGACGTCTTCCGGGCGGTCCATCTTGGTGGCGCCCAGCAGGTCCGCCGCGCGGCGCGCTTCGATCACCACGTCGGCCTGGCTCGCGAAGCCGTTGACCGGGGTGAGGGGCCCTTCGCCCTGGACGAGGCGCATCCAGCGACCGCGGCCGTCGGCGTCGAAGCGCGCGACATGCAGAACGCCGTCGTCGAGAATGTCCGCGTTGTGCGCGCGGTCCGCCATGTCGACCTTCGCGGCCGTCACGAAGCGGTAGACGTAGTCGAAGCGCTCGTCGTCGCCCTGGTAGACGACGAACCGGCCGTCGGCCGACAGGGCGTTCGCGGCGCCCTCGTGCTTAAAGCGCCCCATGGCGGTCCGCTTCTTCGGGGTCGAGGCCGGATCCGTCGGGTCGATCTCGACCACCCAGCCGAAGCGGTTCGGTTCGTTCGGCTCCTTGGCCACGTCGAAGCGGTCGTGGAACCGGCCCCAGGCCTGCCAGGGACTGCCGGTGATGCCAATGCGCTTGTAGTTCGTCGCTTCCCGGTGGTCGTCGGCGACCTTGCCCCAGAAGTAGTTGTTGGTGTTCTCTTCGCAGGTGAGCCACGTGCCCCACGGGGTTACGCCGCCCGCGCAATTGTTGATCATGCCTCGCACCCGCCGACCCTCCGGATCGTAGGATGTCCGGAGCCGCTCGTGGC
Organism: Methylopila sp. Yamaguchi; assembly: GCF_002897035.1. Classification (GTDB taxonomy): domain Bacteria; phylum Pseudomonadota; class Alphaproteobacteria; order Rhizobiales; family Methylopilaceae; genus Methylopila. The sequence continues at coordinate 90,039 of NZ_BAUX01000015.1, read as the reverse complement.
CCGCGGCGGGGCCGTGGATCGCGATTTCGGTCTCGGCGGTGATGCGGCGCGTGTAGCGGGAGTTGGGGACCACCGACCACTTGCCGCCGGCGCGGGCGATCTCGACGACCGAGCCGCCGTGGGCGGCCATCTCGATGTCCACCAGCTCGCGCGTCATGCCGGCGAGGGCGGCGGACTTGGAATCCTGCACCCCGAGCCCCGGAAACATCAGCTCTTCGTTGGTGTACTCATGGTTCACGACCAGGAGGCCGCGGTCGGCCGAGCCGTCCAGCGGCACGAAGCCCACGAAGTCGTTGTTGTAGCCGAACTGCAGGCGTTGCTTCTCGGCCGTCTGGGCGAGGGGATCGAAAGCGGGCGCGTCTGGAAACAGCGGATCGCCCCACCGCAGCAGCACGTCGGCGTCGTAGCCGTCCGCGACGTGGTGGGTCTCGTCGATGCCCGCTTCGATCTCCTTGAAGTCGAACCGGGACGCCGGCTCGGCGGCCGAGGCGGCGCCTGCGGCGTCGAGCGCCCGCGGCGAGATCGTGGCCGCGATCGCCGTCGCCGCAAGCGCGCCGCGCATCAGGTCCCGTCGCGAGAAGCGCGCGGCGATGATCTCGCCCAGGGTCGGATTCGCGCTGCTGTTGCGCCCGACGTTCTCGGCGTCCTCGCAGGCGACGGCGCGGGTGGTGCGAAGGTCGTCGGTCATGGCGGGGTCCGTCCGGCTGTTCTGGAAGGAGTCGTCACGCCCTGCGGCGGCGCCGACAAGAAGGTTTCTAAAAACTTTCCATGTCGTGGCGGTGACATCACGACTGCGGCAGCGGTCCGTAAAGGAGTTTCAAGTAAGTCTCGTCCCGTCGACGTCCGGGGGGACAGCGAGTGACGATGCATGAACCGCCGCGAAGCTTCAGGTCCGGCATGCTGTTGCCCGAGCTCGTCTCGACCCGGGGGATCGCGGCCGTCTGGGTCGTGCTCGCGCACACGCTCGCGACTGTCCTCAAAGGCCAGGGCGAACTGCCGGCCCCGGTGGAGTACACGCGGCTCGTCGTGGACTTCTTCTTCGTGCTGAGCGGCTTCGTGCTGGCCCACATGTACGATCCGCCGTGGAGCGAGGGGCGGTTCCGGCACGGCGCCTTTCTGGTCCGCCGGCTGGCGCGGCTCTGGCCGCTTCACATGTTCACGCTGTGCGTGATGGGAGCGATCGTGACGGCGGGACGCCTGATGGGCGCCGAGCCGGACAACCCGCACACGGCCTACACCTTCCTCGTCAACGCCGCGATGCTGCACTCGACCTGGCTTGCGCCGGACCTCGCCTGGAACTGGCCGTCATGGTCGATAAGCGCGGAATGGTGCGCCTATCTCGCGATCCCGCTGTTCCTGGCGGCGGCGGATCGCGTTCGCGGCACGCCCCAGCGCGTCGTCGCGATGCTAGTCCTGTTCCTTGCCTGCTCGCTGTTCTCGCACTGGGCCTTCGGCCTCGACCTGACCTCGCTCACCGCCGACGGCGGGGCGCTGCGCATCGCGCCGTCGTTCTTCGCCGGCATCCTCCTGCGCCGCATCTTCGACGACGAGCCGGCGCTGGTCGCGATGACGCCGCGGATCTATGCCGCGTCCGTGGCCGGGGTGTTCGGCGTCTGCGCGGTTCTGGTGGCGCTCAACGCCCCCTACGACGCCCTCTGGCCGCCGATGATCGTGCTGGTCGCTGCGCTCGCCTCGCGCGCCACCTGGGTCGAGCCGGGGCTGCTGCGGGGCCGCGTCCTGAACTGGCTCGGCGACATCTCCTATTCGATCTACCTCACGCATGCGATCGTGCTCACGGTGCTGTTCAACAGCGCCGAGATTCTCGGCTTCGGCGACAGGCTGGCCGAACGCGCGGCGCTGGGCTTGAGCGTACCCTTCGCGACCCTGGTCGCATCGCAGATCACCTACGCATGGGTCGAGAAACCTGGCCGCAAGCTGGTCATGCGCATCGCCGAGCGCGGCGAACGCAAAGCTTTGCGGCCCGCCGGAGCGGAATGAGCTGATGATCTTCGATCTGCAGAGCGGCGAGACGCCGAAGGAGATCACGGGCGACGTCTGCGTCGTCGGCACGGGCCCCGCGGGCGTCACGCTGGCGCTCGAACTCGCCCGCAAGGGACGCAGCGTGGTCCTGCTCGAAGGGGGCGGCGAGGCTTACGAGGAGTCGAGCCAGGCGCTCTACGAGGGCGCCGTGATCGGGCACGGCCACATCGACGTGGCGGCGTCGCGCCTCCGGCAGTTCGGCGGCACGTCCGGCCACTGGACCGGGCTCTGCGCGCCGCTCGACGCGCTCGACTTCGAGACCCGAGCCGACATTCCCCACCACGGCTGGCCGATCACCCGCGCCGACCTCGACCCCTTCTACGCCCGCGCGCACCCCTATCTCGACCTCGGGCCCTACCGCTACGATTGGGAGGATTGGCGCTCGATCGTGCCCTTTCCCGCGCTGCCGCTCGACCCGACGAAAATTCTCACCGACGTCTACCAGCAGAGCCCTCCGACCCGGTTCGCCGAGAAGTTCATGGAGACGGTGCGGGCCGATCCGAAGATCGCCTGCTGGACGCACGCGAACCTCGTCGACGTGACGCTGGCCGACGGCGGCGACGTCGTCACATCGGTCGCCGTTCGCACGCTCGACGGCCGGGCGACGACCGTGAAGGCCAAGACCTACGTCATCGCCTGCGGCGGCATCGAGAACGCCCGCATCCTGCTCAACGCCCGCAAGCAGCGCCCCGCGGGCCTGGGCAACGAGCACGATCTCGTCGGCCGGTTCTACACCGACCACATGACGATCGAGACCTCGATGCTGCTGTTCCGGGACGACGTCGACACCCGGCTCTACCCGACCTCGCTGAAGTACGACGGCGCCGAGATCCTGATGGGTCTCAAGGTCCATCCCGACGTTGTGAAGGCCAGAAACCTCAACAACAACTCGGCCTTCCTCGTCGCGGACTACGGCGACGCGGTCTACAGCGACGACTTCCGGAACTACGGCTGGGTGGCGTTCTCCACCATGCTGAAGACCTTCAGCCGGGGGCATGTGCCGGACCGGTTCGCGGAACGCACCTGCGACGTGGTCGACGACCTGGGCTCGGTCGCGACCGGCGTCTACCGCCACGCCCTGCGGCGCGTGCTGCCCGAAAAGCCCGCCCAGGCGTTCCGCCTGCGGCAGGACGCCGAGCAGGCGCCGAACCCCGACAGCCGCGTGACGCTGACCGCGGACACCGACCCGTTCGGGCTGCAGCGCATCGCGCTCGACTGGCGGGTGACGAACGAGGACCTGCTGCGTCTGCGCCGGACCCACCAGTTCATCGGCGAGCAGGTGGGCGCGGCGGGTCTCGGCCGGCTGCAGCTCGGCGTGAGCGACCCGCCGGACCCCGACATCGCCTATTCCGGCTACCACCACATGGGCACCACCCGCATGCACGCAGATCCGCGGCAGGGCGTCGTGGACGCCGACTGCCGGGTGCATTCGACGAAGAACCTCTACATGGCCGGCAGTTCCGTGTTCACGACCGGCGGCTGCGCCAACCCGACCCTCACAATCACCGCGCTCGCGATCCGCCTCGCCGAGCACCTCGCGGTCAGCGCCTGAGGAGGGCGACATGGGCAAGCTCACCCGCCGGGCGCTGCTCGGGACCGCAGCCGTCGGCGCCTTCGGCCTCGCGGCCTATGGCGGCGGTCGCGTGGCCTGCAGCTTCGTGCCGCGCAACCACCCGGACTTCTTCTCGCTGCTGGACATCCCGCCGGACGGCGCCGTCGCGCGCCGGATCGGGGAGGGCGCGCTGGCCGAGGCGAGCCTCTCTTCGGATTTCGACGGACTCGCGGCGGCGATGAAGCTCCGCCCGCTGATCGCCGAGGCGGTCGCGACGGATTGCCCGACGACCCGTCGGCAGCTGGTCCAGGACCAGTGCGCAGCGGACTTCGCCGAAGGCCGCTGCGTCGTGATCGACGGCTGGGTGCTGTCGGAGACGGAAGCAAGCCTCTGCGCCGCGAAACTGCTGCGGCCGTCGCTGATCTGACGGCCGCGGGAGCGCCCGGGCGGGGCCGGACGCTCTGCGTCTCTCACTCGTCGGTCTTGCAGCTCTCGGGAGCGTCGGCGGCGGGCTTCGGGGGCGGCGTTTTGCCGTCGAACGGCTTGTAGGACGCCTTGAGCTCGGCGGTCATCCACTCGCCGGCGTCCTCGGGCTTGTCCTTGTAGAGGTGGCGCACCCAGGCCATCGTCAGCAGCATCTCGTCGACGTTCATCGAGCCGTACATCGGCCCCATCTGCCCGCTTGCGCCGCCGAAGATGAGCTCGAACAGGCCCTTGTCGGTCGCGCCCTGCGGGTAGGTCCAGTAGCTGTCGTTGAGGCCCGGCCCAAGCTTGCCCTCGCCCTTCTGGCCATGGCAGCCCGAGCACATGGCGAGGAACAGCTGCTCTCCTTTGGCGAGGCAGCTCGGGTTCCCGAGGTAGGCGTTCTTGCCCGTCTCGACGAAAGCCTTGAACGCCTCCGTGTCCTTGCCCTCAGGCGGAGCGTCGTCGAGGTTCAGCACCTCGCCCGTCACCGCGTTGTTGAAGGTGAGCGCCGCCTTCGCGCCCATGACGCCCGCCGCGCCGATCGCCGCCGTCAGCGCCGCGGCAGCTGCGCCCTTCATCCAAGCTCTCGCCATGTCATTCCTCCCGCTCGTTTCTCAAAAATCGAAGAGTTGCCAATTATAAAACTCATATTATAAGTATGAGTTCGTATAATTTTCTCCGCTTGTGGTCGCGACACATAAATGACACCGCTGATATTGCGATCAGGGCCGGCCTCACATTGCCGTCAGGGCCTCGTGATCGCCCTGATCATCTTGGTGGGGCGGGATTGCGCTTGCGACCAAAGTCAAAGTGGCCGTAATCGCCATGTTCGACTGCGCGCAACGAAAAAGGGCGCCCGAAGGCGCCCTTGAGAGCTCGGCGGCGAGGCCGCCGTCGCGATCGATCGGCCTCAGGCCGAGTAGTACATGTCGAACTCGACCGGGTGCGGCGTGTGCTCGAACCGGATCACCTCCTTCATCTTCAGCTCGATGAAGCTGTCGATCTGGTCGTCGGTGAACACGCCCCCCTTCTTGAGGAACTCGCGGTCCTTATCGAGGTTCTGCAGCGCCTCGCGCAGGGACCCCGAAACGGTCGGGATCTTCTTCAGCTCACGCGGCGGCAGATCATAGAGATCCTTGTCCATCGCCGGGCCCGGATCGATCTTGTTGGTGATGCCGTCGAGGCCGGCCATCAGCAGCGCCGCGAAGGCGAGGTAGGGGTTCGCGGTCGGGTCGGGGAACCGCACCTCGACGCGCTTCGCCTTCGGCGAGTTCGTCCACGGGATGCGGCAGGAGGCCGAGCGGTTGCGCGCGGAGTAGGCCAGCAGCACCGGGGCCTCGAAGCCCGGGACAAGCCGCTTGTAGCTGTTCGTCGACGGGTTGGTGAAGGCGTTCAGCGCCTTGGCGTGCTTGATGATGCCGCCAATGTACCAGAGGCACTCCTGGCTGAGGCCGGCGTACTTGTCGCCGGCGAACTGCGGCTTGCCGTCCTTCCAGATCGACTGGTGGACGTGCATGCCCGAGCCGTTGTCGCCGTAGACCGGCTTCGGCATGAAGGTCGCCGTCTTGCCGTAGGAATGCGCGACCTGGTGGATGCAGTACTTGTAGACCTGCAGGTGGTCGGCGATGCGGACGATCTTTTCGAACTTCAGGCCGAGCTCGTGCTGGGCGGAGGCCACCTCGTGGTGGTGTTTCTCGACGACCGCGCCCATGGCGGCCATCGCGGCCAGCATCTCGCCGCGCATGTCCTGCTCGCTGTCCACCGGCGGCACGGGGAAGTAGCCGCCCTTGGTGCGGACACGGTGGCCCATGTTGCCGGTGTCGTAGTCGGTGTCGGAGTTCGTCGGCAGCTCGATCGAGTCGAGCTTGAAGCCGGTGTTGTAGGGGGTCGCCGCGAACTTGACGTCGTCGAACACGAAGAACTCGGCTTCGGGCCCGAAATAGACGGTGTCGCCGATCCCCAGCGACTGCATGTAGACCTCGGCCTTCTTCACCGTGCCCCGCGGGTCGCGCTCGTAGGGCTCGCCGGTCGTGGGCTCGAGCACGTCGCAGACCACCGACAGGGTGGTGGCGGCGAAGAACGGGTCCAGACAGGCGGTGGCGACGTCCGGCATCAGCAGCATGTCGGACTCGTTGATCGCCTTCCAGCCGGCGATCGACGAGCCGTCGAACATCTGGCCTTCCGCGAAAAACTCGTCGTCCACCATCGTGATGTCGAAGGTGACGTGCTGCCACTTGCCCTGGGGGTCGGTGAAGCGGAGATCGACGTACTTGACGTCGTTCTCTTGGATGAAGGCGAGAACGTCCTTGGCCGTGGTCATTGCCATTTTGATTATCCTTATCCTTGTTCAGGAGTGGGGCTTCGGCCGCTCATCGGCGGCCGTATCCAAGGCTCAGATCGCGTCGACGCCGACTTCCCCCGTACGGATGCGGATGGCTTCTTCGACGGCCGACACGAAGATCTTGCCGTCGCCGATGCGGCCTGTCGCGGCAGCCTTTCGGATGGCTTCCACGGCGCGGTCGAGCAGGTCGTCGCCGATGACGACCTCGATCTTCACCTTCGGGAGAAAATCCACCACGTACTCCGCGCCACGGTACAGCTCGGTGTGGCCCTTCTGCCGGCCGAAGCCCTTGGCTTCCGTGACCGTGATGCCCTGGACGCCGACCTCTTGAAGCGCTTCCTTCACCTCGTCAAGCTTGAACGGCTTAATGATCGCTTCGATTTTCTTCACGTTTCCAGGCCTCCTTGGCGTCGGTCGCCGCGCGCCGATGGGTCGTGAAACCGCGTGGCGGGACCTCGCGCACTTAAGCAGCTAGCGTGCCAATCTTCCACGCTCTGCGAAACCGCTGCGTCTTCGGCTCGTTTGAAAGATAGGTCATCCGAGGGAAAGGGCAGCCGCCGCCTTCCTGATGAATTAGATGGCGATATGCACAATAAAGAAGCGGTTAAATCGGAGGCGGGGTCCGGTGTCAGCGCGAGAATTGGGCAGAAAGCGCTTTTGGGTGGAGCGGAGCCGTTGACCCTGGAGCTTCTGTCGACGTTCGAGATGGCCGAAGCGGACCGCCGCGCGCCGGCCGCAGGCGCAAGCGGCGCGGAGCTGATGGAGGCCGCCGGACGCGCCGTCGCCGACGCCGCGCTCGACCTTTGGCCGCTCGCCCGCCGCGTCATCGTTATGGCCGGGCCGGGGAACAACGGCGGCGACGGCTACGTTGCGGCCCGTCTGCTCGCGGCGCGAGGCCTCGAGGTCGCGATCGCCGCGTTCGTCCCGCGCGGGCGGCTGACGGGCGATGCGGCGGCCGCCGCCGCCCGCTGGCAGGGACCCGTGGTCCCACTCGACGAGGCGGAGTTTTCGGACGCCGACATCGTGGTCGACGCGCTGTTCGGCGCCGGCCTATCCCGCGCGCTTGAAGGCGCCGCCGCGGAGGCGGCCGAACGGCTCCGCGCGATCGCGGTCCCGACGCTCGCCGTCGACGTCCCGAGCGGCCTCGACGGGAACACCGGCCAGCCCGCCGGGCAGGGTCCCATCGTCCGGGCGGACGCCACCGTCACCTTCGTCCGCCTCAAGCCGGGCCATGTGCTCTATCCCGGCCGTGGGCTCTGCGGCCGCCTCGTCCTCGCGGACATCGGGATGCCGCAACGCGTGGTCGAAAGTCTCGGCGCGACCGCTTTCCTCAACCGCCCGGCGCTATGGCGGGCCGCTTTGCCGCGTCCCAAGCCCGAGGGCCACAAATATGGCCGCGGGCACTGCGTGGTGTGGACCGGGCCCGAGTTCGCGACCGGCGCGGCGCGTCTGTCCGCGGTTTCGGCGCTGAGGGCGGGGGCCGGCGCCGTGACGCTGATCGGGCCGCCCGCGGCGCTCCGCATCCACGCCGCGCACGTCACCGCCGTCATGTTGCGACCGGCGGACGACGCCGCGGGATTCGCGGCCGCGGCTGGCCTGCGCCGGACCGACGCGGCGGTCGTCGGCCCCGGGGCGGGCGAGGGCGTGGAGCAGATCGTCCGCCGGGCGCTCGACCTTGCAGGCTCCGTCGTGTTGGACGCCGACGCATTCACCGCGTTCGCGGGACGGCCCGGAGACCTTGCGGAGGCGATCGCGACGCGGGCCGACCGCCCTGTGGCGCTCACCCCGCACGAAGGCGAGTTCGGCCGCCTCTTCGGCGACGCGGCTCCCTCGGGATCGAAGCTCGAGCGGGCGCGCGAGGCTGCGGCCCGGCTGGGCGCCGTGGTGGTGCTGAAGGGGCCGGACACGGTGGTGGCTTCGCCCGACGGGCGGGCTGCGATCGCCGACAACGCGCCGGCCTATCTCGCCACGGCCGGAGCGGGCGACGTGCTGGCAGGGATTACCGCCGGCCTGCTGGCGCAAGGCGCGCCCGTCTTCGAGGCCGCAGCCGCTGCGGTCTGGATTCACGGCGAGGCCGCGACGCGCGTCGGGCGCGGCCTGATCGCCGATGATCTGCCGGGCGCGCTGCCGGAAGTCCTCGCGGCGCTGGACTGACGCGCATGTCAGTTTTTTGCTGCGCGCGGCTTCGGCCATGATATAGAGCGTCCGCTTCCGCGCCGGTTCCGGCGCGAGGAGCAATGCGCCCGGCGCGGGCGTGGTGGAACTGGTAGACACGCGGGATTTAGGTTCCCGTGGCGCAAGCCGTGGGGGTTCGAGCCCCTCCGCCCGCACCAAGCCCGTGACCTCAAGCCCGCCGCCATCCGAGACACAAGGACCGCGGTCGCGCGCAGCTCGAAAAGCGCGCCGCCCGCGGAGGATCCGAAGAGACCACTCTCATGCAGGTGACGCAAACCCTCGACGAGGGCCTGAAGCGCGAGTTCAAGATCGTCGTGCCGGCCCAGGATCTCGACGCCCGCCTGAACGAGCGGCTTACGAGCCTCAAGGACCGTGTCAACATCAACGGCTTCCGCAAGGGCAAGGTGCCGCTCGCGCACCTCAAGAAGCTCTACGGCAAGTCGGTGATGGCGGAGGTCGTCGAGCAGGCGGTCGCGGACGCCAACCGCAAGATTGTCGACGACAATGGCCTGAAGCTCGCGATGCAGCCGAAGGTCAACTTCCCCGAGGACAAGGACGAGGTCGAGGGCGTGCTCTCGGGCAAGTCCGACCTCTCCCTCGGCGTCGAGCTCGAGGTTCTGCCGACCTTTGAGGTCAAGGACGTCTCGGAGATCAAGCTCGAGAAGCTGGTGGCCGACGTCGACGACGCCGAGGTCGACGAGGCGGTCGAGCGCATCGCGAAGCAGAATCAGTCCTTCACGCCCAAGGCCGAGGGCGGGGCCGCCGCTGACGGCGACCGCGTCACCATCGACTTCGTCGGCACGATCGACGGCGAGGCCTTCGAGGGCGGCTCGGCGACCGACCAGCCGCTGACGCTGGGCTCGAACACCTTCATCCCGGGCTTCGAAGAGCAGCTCGTCGGCGTGAAGGTCGGCGACGAGACGGTCGTAAAGGTGACTTTCCCCGAGAGCTACGGCGCGGCCCACCTCGCCGGCAAGGCGGCGGAATTCGCCGTTACGGTTAAGGGAATCGAAGCGCCCGGCGCGCTGTCGATCGACGACGAGCTCGCCAAGGGCATGGGCTTCGAGGACGTCGCCGGCCTCAAGGACGCCGTCCGCAACCAGATCTCGACCGAATACGCCCGCGTGTCGCGCCAGCGCGTGAAGCGCGAGTTGCTCGACGCGCTCGACGGCCAGTACGACTTCGCGCTGCCGCCCACGCTGGTGGAGCAGGAGTTCGAGAACGTGTGGCGTCAGGTGGAGCAGGATCTCGCCCGCTCCGGCCGCACCTTCGCGGACGAGGAGACCACCGAGGACGACGCAAAGGCCGAGTACCGCAAGATCGCCGAGCGCCGCGTGCGCCTCGGCCTGGTCCTTGCGGAAATCGGCGAGACGCACGAAGTGAAGGTCACCGACGACGAGGTCACCCGCGCGCTTGTTGAGCGGGCCCGGCAGTTCCCGGGCCAGGAGCAGCAGGTGTGGGACTTCTACCGTCAGCGTCCCGAGGCTCTGGCCGAGCTGCGCGCCCCGATCTTCGAGGACAAGGTCGTCGACCTCGTGCTCGAGAAGGCGTCGGTTTCCGAGCGCAAGGTCGGCAAGGACGAACTCCTCGCCGAGCCGGACGCGGACGAGACGAAGACCGACGCGCGGTCGGCTTGACGCAGGCGCCGCAAGCGGCGTCGATAGGGCGCTCGGCCGCGCTGATTTGCGCGGCCGGCGACCGGCTCCAGTGAGGAAGAGACTTCAGAGATGCGCGATTTTCAGGATCTGACGACGAACTTCCTCATCCCGATGGTGATCGAGCAGACCAACCGTGGCGAGCGGTCGTTCGACATCTACTCCCGCCTGCTCAAAGAGCGCATCATCTTCCTGTCCGGCCCCTTCAACGACGACATGGCGGCGGTGATCTGCGCCCAGCTGCTGTTCCTCGAGGCCGAGAACCCGAAGAAGGAAATCGCGCTCTACATCAATTCGCCAGGAGGCGTCGTCACCTCCGGCCTCGCGATCTACGACACAATGCAGTACATCCGTCCGGCCGTCGCGACGCTCTGCATGGGCCAGGCCGCCTCGATGGGCTCGTTCATCCTGATGGCCGGCGAGCAGGGCATGCGCGCGGCGCTGCCGAACGCCCGCATCCTCGTGCATCAGCCGTCCGGCGGCTTCCAGGGCCAGGCCTCGGACATCGAGCGCCACGCCGAGGACATCGTGAAGATCAAGCGCCGGCTGAACGAGATCTACGTGAAGCACACCGGCCGCTCCTACGAGGAGATCGAGCGCACGCTCGACCGAGACACCATGCTGTCGGCGGAGCAGGCGCGCGACTTCGGTCTGATCGATCAGGTGTTCGAGAAGCGCCAGGTCGAGGGCGAGTCGGATTCGAAGCCGGCGTGACCCTGAAGGCGCAGCGGGCCGCAACCGACACGCCGGGCGCGTGCGCGGTTGCGGCGCCGCCGCATGAAGCTATCATAACGATCTGCGTTGCGTCGCGGCGTGACCGTGCCTACGTGACGGCGCCGATTGATTAAGCTCGATCGGCGTATGACATTCCGATGAAGCAGCGCGGCGACGGGACGCTGCTTGGGACCCGAAAGGGGTAAGATGATGAGCAAGGTCGGCGGCGGCGACGCCAAAAACACCCTCTACTGCTCCTTCTGCGGCAAGAGCCAGCACGAGGTGCGCAAGCTCATCGCAGGCCCGACGGTGTTCATCTGCGACGAGTGCGTCGAGCTGTGCATGGACATCATCCGCGAGGAGAACAAGTCCTCGCTGGTGAAGTCGCGCGACGGCATTCCGACGCCGAAGGAGATTCGCAAGGTCCTTGATGACTACGTCATCGGGCAGGACCACGCGAAGAAGGTGCTCTCGGTCGCGGTTCACAACCACTACAAGCGCCTGAACCACGCGACGAAGCACAACGACGTCGAGCTGGCGAAGTCCAACATCCTGCTGATCGGCCCGACGGGCTGCGGCAAGACGCTGCTCGCCCAGACGCTCGCGCGCATCCTCGACGTGCCGTTCACGATGGCGGACGCGACGACCCTCACCGAAGCCGGCTACGTCGGCGAGGACGTCGAGAACATCATCCTGAAGCTGCTGCAGTCCGCCGACTACAACGTCGAGCGCGCCCAGCGCGGCATCGTCTACATCGACGAGATCGACAAGATCAGCCGCAAGTCGGACAACCCCTCGATCACCCGCGACGTGTCGGGCGAGGGCGTCCAGCAGGCGCTGCTGAAGATCATGGAAGGCACCGTGGCGAGCGTTCCGCCCCAGGGCGGCCGCAAGCACCCGCAGCAGGAGTTCCTGCAGGTCGACACGACGAACATCCTGTTCATCTGCGGCGGCGCCTTCGCGGGCCTCGACAAGATCATCTCGGCCAAGGGGCAGGGCACCTCGATCGGTTTCGGCGCCAAGGTGAAGTCGGTCGACGACCGCAAGACCGGCGAGATCTTCCGCCACGTGGAGCCTGAGGACCTGCTGAAGTTCGGGCTCATCCCCGAGTTCGTCGGCCGCCTTCCGGTGCTGGCGACGCTCGAGGACCTCGACGAGGCCGCGCTGAAGACGATCTTGACCGAGCCCAAGAACGCGCTGGTGAAGCAGTACCAGCGGCTGTTCGAGATGGAGAACGTCGAGCTCGCCTTTAACGAGGAAGCCCTGACCGCGATCGCCAAGAAAGCCATCGAGCGCAAGACCGGCGCCCGCGGCCTCCGTTCGATCATGGAGCAGATCCTGCTCGACACGATGTTCGACCTGCCCGGCCTCGAGGGCGTCGAGCAGGTGGTGATCTCGGGCGACGTCGCCGACGGCAAGGGCCGCCCGCTCTACATCTACGCCGACCGCGCCAGCGAGGCCGGCGTCAGCGCCTGACGCCTGTCGGCGCAAAGCCGCTTCGAACGAAAAGACGCCCGCGGCCTGCGCCGCGGGCGTCTTTGTTTGCGTCGTCTCTCGGGGCAGAGGCCGGCCACGCAGACTGACGTCAGCTGCTGGCGAGCGGCGACGTCCTTTGGCGATCCGCTTGGCCGAAATTGATTCTTGGGCGGAGGGGCCGAGCGCTAGCGCTCGACCGATAGCGTCGTTCTTCGGGACGTCATGTCTCGGGAGACGCGGAGCAGTGGTGGGCTGACGCCTCCAGTCGCAGCCGAAAATCATTTCCTCCTAGAGAGCGTCTTCGCTCTCCGGACGCGGCGTGAAGCTCAGCGAAGCGCCCCGATTGCTTGCGACCTCTTCCGTCGAGAGAATGGCGCCATATTTCCGCAGCGTCTTCTGCAGTTCCGATACGCTGACCTGATAAACGGCCGCTTTGGACTTCACGGCGAGGGCGGCGGCGACTCCAGCGGCTTCCCCCATAATCATGTACTGCGGCTCCATGCGGAGACTGGATATGGCGACATGTGTCGAAGCGACGCACACTGAAACGAGCAAATTGGTCGCCTGCCAGCCATGCGGACAAAGACACCGATAAGGGATCTGATAGGAGGTTACCTCGCTGTAGGGGCGGGGAATGCTTCCCTCCACGGAGCCTTATTCTTCGGGTCGTCGGTGAGGCAAAGGCGGAAGGTGTACGCCTGCACGCCCCTGTCGGCGGTTCCTACCGCTTGATATCGGTAAGGATTGATCCCGGGAAGCAGCCGGCCGGCGCTGTCACGGGTCTTGTAGCTCCGAACGCTCGGATACTGATTGTAGCCCGCCGCCGGCTCCGCGAACGTCGTCTCCGGCTCGCGCCCGAAGCTATAGGTCACGCCCGCGAGGGCCATCAGGTCCCCTTCGTACGTGGCGTCGATGAAGGTGCTCGCGGTGAGCGTGGCGCCAGTGGTGAGCGTCACGGATTTAAGCTCGGCGCCCTCCTTCCGGACGCCGAGGGCAAGCGCGTTCGCGTAGGCGTCGAAACCGGCTTCCGTCAGAAAGCTGCGGAACGCCCTGAACGCCACGCTTGGTTCGAACTGCGATTCCGCGACCTTCATTCCATACAGCTTGCCGACCCGCTGGAAGAATTCTCTCGCGAGACCGCCGATCCATTGCGGGTTCTTCCCGTCCGACCAACCCAGTCCGTTCGTGCACATTCCCCCGAGCGGGTTTGGGCCGAGCACGAGAGCCACCCGCAGGTTTTCCCGCGCCGCCGCGTAGGCCGCCATGACGCCCGATGGCGTCCCACCGTAGACGAGCACGTCGTAATGCGGCTGGGCCGCCGCAAGCGGGCGCGGGATCAGCGGGGACAGGAGTCCGCCCCCGAGGGCCATCAGCGCACGGCGGCGCGTCAACGCAGACGCGATGTGGGGCATCGATGGCACCTTTGGTGAGTGAGTGGTTCAGTTCCCGCGCGGGTAGTTTCGCGAGTGGCGGGATCGTGTCAACATTAGGGCAAATATGTACGCCGCCTTCTTGCCGCCGCGGTTGATCGACGAACGGGGCGCGCCGTCGCGGGAGCGCCCTCACCAGATGTTGGTGCGGCGCAGCGTTGCCTCGTCCGTCACATGTCGCGTTCTTGACACCCCCCGGGGCGAGGGCCACCTAATCCTTCAACTAGGCGTGCACAGACCCTTCTCCGCTGCGCGCTTCCCCTTGGGCGGTCGCCCCGCGAGGCCTTAGGCTCGCACCGACGACCGCGCCGAATCGTGGCTCCGCCGTAACGCTCTCCCAAGGCGTCGGGCGCGGGCCGGTGACAAGGACCATACGATGACCACTGCCAAATCGCGCGCGCCTGCCGAAGCCGGCGGCGCCGACGTCCATCCGGTGCTGCCGCTTCGCGACATCGTGGTCTTCCCCCACATGATCGTGCCCCTGTTCGTGGGCCGCGAGAAATCGATCCGCGCCCTCGAAGAGGTCATGAAGGCGGATCGCCCCATCCTGCTCGCGACCCAGAAGAACGCGACGGACGACGATCCGGCCTCGGACGGCATCTACGAGGTCGGCACGCTCGCCTCCGTGCTGCAGCTGCTCAAGCTTCCGGACGGCACCGTCAAGGTGCTGGTCGAGGGCCAGTCGCGCGCCCGCGTGGTCGGCTACACCGACCGCACGGACTACTTCGAGGCGCGCGTTCAGCCGGTCGAAGACGAAATCGGGGATCCGGTCGAGGTCGAAGCGCTGGCGCGCTCCGTCACGGCGGACTTCGACAACTACGTGAAGCTCAACAAGAAGGTCTCTCCGGAGGTCGTCGGGGCCGTCACGCAGATCGAGGACGCGTCGAAGCTCGCCGACACCGTCGCCTCGCACCTCGCGGTCAAGATCCCCGAGAAGCAGGCGGTGCTGGAGCTGGTCGACGTCTTCCAGCGGCTTGAGAAGGTGCTGTCGCTCATGGAGAGCGAAGTCTCGGTGCTGCAGGTCGAGAAGCGCATCCGCACGCGCGTCAAGCGCCAGATGGAGAAGACTCAGCGCGAGTACTACCTGAACGAGCAGATGAAGGCGATCCAGAAGGAGCTCGGCGACGACGACGGCCGGGACGATCTGGGCGAGCTCGAAGAGCGCATCGCCAAGACGAAGCTCTCCAAGGAGGCGCGCGAGAAGGCCGACGCCGAGTTCAAGAAGCTGCGGCAGATGAGCCCGATGTCGGCGGAAGCCACCGTCGTGCGCAACTACCTCGACTGGCTGCTGTCGATCCCGTGGGGGGTCAAGAGCCGCGTCAAGAAAGATCTGCCCGCGGCCGAGAAGCTGCTGGAGTCGGAGCACTTCGGACTCGAGAAGGTCAAGGAGCGTATCGTCGAGTACCTCGCGGTGCAGAGCCGCGCCAACAAGCTCACCGGCCCGATCCTGTGCCTCGTCGGGCCTCCCGGCGTCGGCAAGACCTCGCTTGCCAAGTCGATCGCCAAGGCGACAGGACGCGAATACGTGCGGATGTCGCTCGGCGGCGTGCGGGACGAGGCGGAGATCCGCGGTCATCGCCGCACCTACATCGGCTCGATGCCCGGCAAGGTCATCCAGTCGATGAAGAAGGCGAAGAAGGCGAACCCGCTCTTCCTGCTCGACGAGATCGACAAGATGGGCATGGACTTCCGCGGCGACCCCGCCTCGGCCCTGCTCGAGGTTCTGGACCCCGAGCAGAACAGCTCCTTCAACGACCATTACCTCGAGGTCGACTATGATCTGTCGAGCGTGATGTTCGTGACGACGGCGAACACGCTGAACATCCCGCCGGCCCTGATGGACCGGATGGAGGTGATCCGCATCGCCGGCTACACCGAGGAGGAGAAGGTCGAGATCGCCCGGCGGCATCTGCTGCCTGAGATCTTCGCCAAGCACGGCCTCGGCGAGAAGGAGTTCTCCGTCGACGAGGCGGCGTTGCTCGCGGTCATCCGCCACTACACGCGGGAAGCTGGCGTCCGCAATCTGGAGCGTGAACTGTCCAACCTCGCCCGCAAGGCGGTGAAGGAACTGGTGCTCTCCAAGAAGAAGACGTCGGTCAAGGTGACGGATGCGAACCTCGCGGACTACCTCGGCGTGCAACGCTATCGCTACGGCGAGGCGGAGACCGAGGATCAGGTCGGCGTGGTCACCGGCCTTGCCTGGACGGAGGTCGGCGGCGAGCTGCTGACGATCGAAGGCGTCATGATGCCCGGCAAGGGCCGCATGACGGTGACGGGCAATCTGAAGGACGTGATGAAGGAGTCGATCTCGGCCGCGGCGTCCTACGTCCGCAGCCGCGCCGTCGACTTCGGCGTGGAGCCCCCGACGTTCGACAAGCGGGACATCCACGTGCACGTCCCCGAGGGCGCGACCCCGAAGGACGGTCCTTCGGCCGGCGTCGCGATGGCGACCGCCATCGTGTCGATCATGACGGGCATCCCGGTCCGCAAGGACATCGCGATGACCGGCGAGATCACGCTGCGCGGTCGCGTGCTGCCGATCGGCGGCCTCAAGGAGAAGCTGCTCGCGGCGCTGCGCGGCGGCATCAAGACGGTGCTGATCCCCGAGGAGAACGCCAAGGATCTGGCGGACATCCCCGACAGCGTGAAGAGCCGGCTGGAGATCGTCCCGGTCCGGTTCGTCGATGAGGCGCTCAGTCGCGCTCTGGTGCGCAAGCCGGAGCCGATCGAGTGGGACGAGCCGGTGACCCCCCTGCCGGCGCACGCCGTCGAGGACGATTCGGCGGGCATGCGGGCCCATTGACGCCATCTGCGCCGGCCGTCCCGACCCGGGACGGCCGGCGCAGATTTTTCCAGCGCCTCCGGATTGAGCTACCTCTTCAAGGGGGTGGTATCGGTCAAAACGCGTAGAAAATGACGGAAAACGCCGCGTCCGTCCTTGCGGCCACTCCCGTTTTCGGAAAGTGTGCGCGGGCTCGTTCAACGGAACGCGCCCTTGGCGCGATTCCCGACGTGTTCATGGAGGGAACGATGAACAAATCCGATCTGATCGCCGAAGTTGCGGAGACGTCCGGCCTGACCAAGCTCGACGCCGCGAAGGCTGTCGACGCGACGTTTGACGCGGTGATCGCTGCTCTCAAGAAGGGCGAAGAGGTCCGTCTCGTGGGCTTCGGCACCTTCGCGGTGGTGAAGCGCGCCGCCGGCGTCGGCCGCAATCTCCGCACCGGCGAAACCATCAAGATTCCGGAGTCCAAGACGCCGAAGTTCAAGGCCGGCCAGGCCCTGAAGGACGCCGTCAACGCCTGACGCGGACCGCCGGCGCGGACGATCTTTCCGGCTCCGTCCGGAAAGAGACGTCCCGCCGGCGCCCGTCGCACTGCCCGGCCGAACCAGCCGCTTCCCATAAGGGAGCGGCGTTTCTATATCCGGCCGGAGGGCGGTTAGCTCAGTTGGTAGAGCATCTCGTTTACACCGAGAGGGTCGGCGGTTCGAGCCCGTCACCGCCCACCAGTTTCCGGCTTTCAGGCGATCCCCGCTCGACTTGGCGCGGCGCCGACAGACCGTTGAAGCCCGGAGATCCCTTCCCGTGACCGTAACCCGCGCTCCGGACGTGCTCCGCTTCGCGCCTTCGCCGACGGGCCGCCTTCATCTCGGCAACGCCCGCACGCTGCTGCTCAACGCCCTGACCGCGCGCAAGCGGGGCGGACGCTTCGTCCTCCGCCTCGACGACACCGACCGCGCCAGGGTGCGCGAGGAATACGCCGAGGCGATCCGCGAGGATCTCGCCTGGCTCGGCCTCGTCCCGGACGTGGAGGTGCGCCAGTCCGACCGGGAGGCGCTCTACCGGGACGCCTTCGCGCGCCTGCTGGCCGCGGGGCGCGTTTATCCCGCCTACGAGACCGAGGAGGAGCTCGACCGCGCGCGTCGGCTCGCCCGCGCCTCGGGAAGGCCGCCGGTCTACGATCGCGGCGCCCTCCGGATGACGGATGCGCGGCGCGAGGCTTACCTCGCCGAGGGTCGGACGCCGCATTGGCGGTTCCGGCTGTCCGACGGCCGCATCGGCTGGGATGACGGCGTTCGTGGCCGTCAGGAGATCGATCTCGGCAGTTTGTCCGACCCCGTCGTCAGGCGCGACGACGGCTCCTTCCTCTATGTCTTCACCAGCGTGGTCGACGACGTCGATCTCGCTGTGACGGAGGTGGTGCGCGGCGAGGACCATGTCGCGAACACCGCGGTGCAGATCGACATGTTCGCCGCGCTCGGCGCCGCGCCTCCCGCCTTCGCGCACCACAATCTGCTGACGACCGCCGACGGCGCCGGCCTGTCGAAGCGCGAGGGCAGCCTGTCGCTCGGCGCGCTACGCGAGCGCGACGTCGAGGCCCTGGCGGTCGCGGCCTATGTCGCGCTCATCGGCTCCGCCGAAGCGGTGCGGCCGGTCGCCGATCTCGACGAACTGGCGACGCTGGTTGATCTGAAACGGCTCTCGCGGGCGCCGGCGCGGATCGACGAGGACGACCTGCAGGCGCTCTCGGCTAAAACCCTGCATGGCCTCGACCACGCCGCGGTCGCCTCCCGCCTTCTGGCCCTTGGCGTGGGCGGCGGCGCGGCGTTCTGGGAGGCGGTTCGCGGCAATCTCGCCCGACTCGACGAGGCGCTGGACTGGTGGCGGATCGCGACCGAGCCGCTGCCCGAGACCGCGGAGCGTCCCTCCGACGAGGACGCCGATTTCCTGGCGGAGGCGCTTGAACGGCTTCCGCCGGAGCCGTGGGACGAGACGACCTGGAAGAGTTGGACCGCGGCGCTCGGCGCCGCGACCGGCCGGAAGGGGCGGGCGCTGTTCGCGCCGCTTCGCCTGGCGTTGACGGGCTGGCCCCATGGGCCCGAACTCGCGAAGCTGCTGCCCTTCATCGGAGGGGCGCGCGCCGCTCAGCGGCTGGCGCCGCGCGGCTGAAGCGCCTGCGTTTAGGCGGTCACTTCGCGCACATCATTGGCCGCCTCACAGCGGCGCGCAGGCGGCCTCGAGCCACGCAGCCGTCGCCGGGTCGACGAAGCGGCCGATCTCGGCCAGCACCCGCGCGTGATAAGCATCGAGCCAGGCGCGCTCCTCCGCCCTCAGCAGGGCGGGCGCGATGGCCCGGCGGTCGATCGGAGCCAGCGTCAGGGTTTCGAAGCCGTACATCTCGCGCTCGGCGCCGGGAATCGTCCGGCGCTCGACCAGCACCAGCGTCTCGGTGCGGATGCCGTAATGGCCTTCCTTGTAGTAGCCCGGTTCGTTGGAGAGGATCATGCCGGGCTCAAGCGGCGTGGTCCCGAGTTTGGAGATGCGCTGCGGGCCTTCGTGAACCGACAGGTAGGATCCGACCCCATGGCCGACGCCGTGGTCGAAGTCGAGGCCGGCCTCCCAGAGCGGGCGGCGGGCGAAGGCGTCGATCTGGGCACCGGAGGCGCCCTTGGGAAAGACGGCGGTCGAGATCGCGATGTGCCCCTTGAGCACCCGCGTGAAGCGGTCCTTCATCTCGTCGGTGGCCTGGCCGATCACCACGGTGCGCGTGACGTCGGTGGTGCCGTCCTCGTATTGCGCGCCGCTGTCGATCAGGAAGAAACCCGGAGTTAACCGCGCGTTGCTCGCGCGCGTCACGCGGTAATGCGGCAGGGCGGCGTTGGGGCCTGCGGCCGAGATCGACGGAAACGACACGTCGCGCAGCAGGCCGGTCTCGCGCCGGAAGCTTTCCAGCGCCTCAGCCGCGCCGATCTCGTCCAGCGTACCCTTGGGCGCCTCCGCGTCGAGCCAGGCGAGGAAGCGGCAGAGCGCCGCGCCGTCCCGGAGCTGCGCCGCCCGCGCGCCCTCAATCTCGATCTGATTCTTCACCGCCTTCAGCTTGGCGATCGGGTCCGCCCCCCGCTGCACCCGGGCGCCCGCGGCTTCGAGCCTCCGCACAAAGGCGGCGGCGACGCCGGATGCGTCGATCCGCACGGTCTTGCCCGCGAGGCGACCGAGGGCCTGATCGAGCGCGGTCGGCTCCGCGACCTCAGCTTTCGCTTCAAGGTCCGCGCGTACAACGTTGGAAAGCTTGCGGCCGTCGAGGAACACCGTCGCCCGCCCCTCGGCCGGAACGAGCGCGAAGCCGAGCGGCAGCGGCGTGTGCGCGACGTCCGAGCCGCGGATGTTGAACGTCCAGGCGAGGGCGTGGGCGTCGGTCACCAGCAGCGCGTCGGCGCGCGCCGTAGCGAGTTCGTCTGCGATCCGTCCGAGTTTGCTGTCGACCGTTTCGCCTGCGAAGGCCGGGTCATGGAGCGCCACGGGCGCCAGGGGCGGGGCGGGCCGATCGGTCCAGATCGCGTCGACCGGGTTCTCCTCGACCGCGACCAGCGTCGCGCCGGCGTGGTCGGCCGCCTTCTCCAGCCGCTCGATCCCCTCGATCGTGTGGAGCATCGGGTCGTAGCCCACGCGCATGCCCGACGTGAGATTGCGCTTCAGCCACTCGGTGGGCGGCGTGTCGCCGACGTTCACTGTGGCGAAGACGGACGCGTCGACCTGCGTCCGCGCCTGCACGGTGTAGCGGCCGTCCACGAACAGCGCGGCGCGGTCGGCGAGCACTGCGACGAAACCGTAGGAACCGGTGAAGCCCGTGAGCCACGCCACGCGCTCGGCGGAGGGGGGCAGGTATTCGTTCTGATGCTCATCCGCCCGCGGCAGCAGGAAGCCGTCGAGCTTCAGCGTCGCGAGCCGCGCCCGAAGCGCCGCGAGCCTCGGCGCGCCCTGGGACGGGTCGGAGGTCTCGTCGAAGGTCTGGAACTTCGCCTCGAACATCGAATCTGTCCCGTAACGTTTCACGCGCGTGACCGCCGAAGGCAGGGTCGCCGACGATCAAGTCGACCTTATCCGCCGGTACTCGTCCAGGGCGTCCGGATCGATCTGGACTTCCAGGTCGAGATTGTCAGGGTGGGTGTTCGAGCCTCTCTTCTTGACGTCCGAGACCCAGTACACGTCGCCCGTAATCACGTCGAAGCAGTTGCCGCGGGGCACGACGCCCTTCTGGAGCATCAGCCCGCGGTAGTAGATCGTCTGGCCCGTCTTCGAGAACTCGACCCAGCCGATCCGGGCGGCTGCGCCCTCGATGGTTCCGCTCTTGCTCTCGACGTACATCACGCGGCGTTCGGGACCGCGCTTCGGCTTGGCGCTCATCTCAGATCCCGCGCTTCAGGCGTAGGACATCGCGGGCGGGAGGGCGCCTCACGCCTTCAGCACCAGCGTCGACCAGCCTTCGAGCTGGCGTGAGGAGATCAGGCGGAGACCCTCCGACGCATAGGCGGCGAGGACGCGGTCCTCCTCGTGGTTCATCAGACCCGACAGCACCACGCGGCCATCGGTGGCCAGGTGACGCTTCACCTCGGGGGCGAGCTCGACCAACGGGCCGGCAAGGATGTTGGCGACGATGAGGTCGAACGGGCCGCGCTCCGCAAAGACGGGATGGTCGAAGCTGGTGGCGTGGATGGACTCCACGAAGGCGCCGGCCCCGTTCGCCTCGGCGTTCTCGCCGGCGATGCGCGCGGAGGTCTCATCGATGTCGGTCGCGAGCACAGGCGCCTGCTGGGCGAGACCGATGGCGATCGCCAGCACGCCGGTGCCGGAGCCGAGGTCGAGCACGCGCTCGAAGCGGCGCTCCGTCAGCAGCTCGTCGATCGCGAGCAGGCAGCCGCGGGTGGTGCCATGGTGGCCGGTGCCGAAGGCGAGCGCCGCCTCGATCTCGATGCCGATCACGTCCGCGGGGATCTTGTCTCGGTCGTGGGACCCGTGGACCATGAAGCGGCCGGCCGGCACGGGCGCGAGGCCGGCGAGGCTCTTCGCCACCCAGTCGGCCTCTTCGACGGCGTCGGCCTCGATGCGCAGGCCGGCGCTCTCCGGTCCAAGCGCCTCGCGGAGGGCGGCGGCGAGCTCGTCCGCCGTCGCCTCCGGGCCGCCGTAGACCTCGACCGTCCAGTCGTCCTTGGTCACCTCGAAGGCGGCGATGGAGGCCTCGCCGAACGGGAAGGCCTCCTCCAGCACGTCCGCGACGCGCTTGGCGGTCGCTTCGTCGAGACGGAGGCGGACGAGAGGCGTGGACATGGAGACGAGACCTTCAGAGGCGTTGCGCGGAACCGCGACGGCGGGTCCCGGCCTTGTGCGGGGAGGCATAGCGGGTCCATCCGCGCAGGGAAACCTGTCTGATCCGCGGCGACGCAGGGACGGTCATCGGATGCTCGACTTGAGCTGCCCTAAAGCGCCGCGTTTCGTCGGGCGCCTTAGATGCGGGCGAGCAGCTCGACCTTCTTCGCCTGGAACTCGTCTTCGGTCAGCGCGCCGGCGTCCTTGAGCGCCGCGAGCTTTCGGATGAGCTCGATCGGGTCGCCGCCCTCGCGCTCCTTCATCGGAGCCGGCGCGCGAGCCGCCTCCGCTTGCGTGGGCGCCACCGGCGCCGAAGAAGGCTGCGTCGTGAACGTCTGCGAGGCCGCTGGCTGCTGCTGTCCGTCCTCGGGCGACTGAGGCGCGTGTTCGGGCGCGGAGGTCGCCGAGGCGTCCACCTCCCGAAGATCGTGCACGCCGATCGAGCCGCGGTCGGTCGAGAAGCTCAGGCTGTCGACGCTGCCCTGCTGCTGGCCGGCGCCGCCGATGTTGTGGTCTCCGGTGTCGTAGGTCCGGACTTGACCGTCTCGCTCGATCGCCAGCCGACGCGTACCCGGAAACACGGCGTAGCGCCGCCCGTTCTGGGCGCCCGTGGCGGATGGGTCGCCGAGCGCCTCAGGCCACCAGTTGGCGAAGCCGGCTGAGGACTGGCCGGGGGCGGGGCGAGGGGCGGGGATCGCGCCGCCGCCCATCGCGACCGCAAGGTCGTCGGCGAGAGCGCCGACCCGCGCCTTCAGCCCGTTGTTGAACATGTCGCCGATCATCAGCATGCCGCCGCGCGACCACTGGCCCATGCCGCCGAGTTCGTGATGGCTGAACTGCGCCATTGCCCCGGCGCCGGATTCGAGCGCCGCGACCATGGCCCGCCCCGCCTCGAGGCTGAAGCCGTGACGCTGCGCGATCTCCGAGATCACGCGGCTTCCTTCGTCGGTCGGCGACGTCTGCATGATCGGTTTCCTTTGATGCGATCGATCGGGAGCGCCGCGGCGAACGGCGATCGTCGAGTTGAGTTAGGCAGCCTTCACGAAGCTGTCCACCACGCGCTTGTGGCCGGCCTTGTCGAACGCGACGGTGAGCTTGTTGCCGTCGACCTCGACCACGGTGCCGTTCCCGAACTTCTGGTGGAACACGCGCGCGCCCTTTCCGAAGCCGGCGGACTTCGCGGTGGAGGAGGCGACGAGTTCGCCCTCGATCGTCATCGGCCCGCTGCGGCGCGCGCCGGGGCCGGGGGAGGCGGGACCGCG
Source organism: Methylopila sp. Yamaguchi (assembly GCF_002897035.1). Classification (GTDB taxonomy): domain Bacteria; phylum Pseudomonadota; class Alphaproteobacteria; order Rhizobiales; family Methylopilaceae; genus Methylopila. The sequence goes on along the minus strand of NZ_BAUX01000015.1, from coordinate 66,783 downwards.
ATTCTCCTGCGCGCGCCGCCAGCCCGGCGTGTCGTAGGTGGATTTGAACGGCTCGGCGCGGTCGAACCGGCTTGCGCCGTAGGACCCGCCCATCCCGCCGCCTCCGCCGCCGTAGGTCGCCGGAGCCTCTAGCACATCGACGGCGGCCTCGGGCAGCTCGTCGAGGAAGCGCGACGGGATCGACGACTGCCACATGCCGTGGATGCGCCGGTTGGAGGCGAACCACACCTTCGCGCGTTTGCGCGCGCGGGTGACGCCGACATAAGCGAGGCGACGCTCCTCCTCGAGCCCGGCGCGGCCGCTCTCGTCGAGCGAGCGCTGGTGGGGGAAGAGGCCTTCCTCCCAGCCGGGCAGGAACACCGTGTCGAACTCCAGCCCCTTGGCGGCGTGAAGCGTCATGATGGTGACGGCGTCCCCGCTCGGGCCGCGGTCGGCGTCCATCACGAGCGAGATGTGCTCCAGGAAGCCGCGCAGGTTCTCGAACGGCTCCATGGAGCGCACCAGCTCCTTCAGATTCTCCAGCCGCCCCTGCGCTTCCGCCGAACGGTCCTTGGTCCACATGTCGGTGTACCCGCTCTCCTCCAGCACCTGCTCCGCGAGCTCGGTGTGGGGGATCTTGTCGATCAGCCCGGACCAGCGGTCGAAGGACTGCACGAGCTCCTTCAACGTGGAGCGCGGCTTCGGCTTCAGGTCGGGCCCGTCGAGCAGCCGGCGCGCAGCCTCCAGCAGCGGCACCTCCTCGGCGCGGGAGAGGTCGACCATCTGCTTCAGCGCGGCGTCGCCAAGGCCCCGCTTCGGCGTGTTGTAGATGCGCTCGAAGGCGAGGCCGTCGGCCGGGCTCGCGACCACGCGGAGATAGGCGAGGGCGTCGCGGATCTCGGCGCGCTCGTAGAAGCGCGGGCCGCCGATGACGCGGTAGGGCAGGCCGAGGGTGATGAAGCGTTCCTCGAACTCGCGCATCTGGAACGACGCGCGCACGAGGATCGCGATATCGTCGAGCTTGTGCCCCTTGGTCTGCAGAGCCTCGATCTCGTCGCCGATCTGGCGGGCCTCCTCGCCGGAATCCCACGCGCCGGCGACCGTGACCTTCTCGCCGAGGTCGGTCTGCGGGCGCAGCGTCTTGCCGAGGCGGCCCTGGTTGTGGGCGATGAGATGGGAGGCGGCGTTGAGGATGTGGCCCGTCGAGCGGTAGTTGCGCTCAAGGCGCACCACCTTCGCGCCCGGGAAATCCTTCTCGAACCGCAGGATATTTTCGACCTCGGCCCCGCGCCAGCCGTAGATCGACTGGTCGTCGTCGCCAACGCAGGCGAGGTTGGACGAGCCCTTCGCCAGCAGGCGAAGCCAGAGGTACTGCGCGACGTTGGTGTCCTGATACTCGTCCACCAGCATGTATTTGAACCGCCGGTGGTACTGCTCCAGCACGTCCGGGTGCTCGCGGAACAACCGGATCGGCTCCAGAAGCAGGTCGCCGAAGTCGACCGCGTTCAGCTGGCGCAACCGGGCCTGGTAGATGGCGTAGAGTTCGGCGCCGCGGCCGGCCGCGAAGCTCTGGGCTTCGCCGGCCGGCACGTCCTTTGGAGCGAGCGCGCGGTTCTTCCAGCCGTCGATGGCGAAGGCGAGCTGGCGCGCGGGCCAGCGCTTGTCGTCGATGTTCTCAGCCGTCAGGACCTGCTTCAGCAGGCGGATCTGGTCGTCGGTGTCGAGGATCGTGAAGCTTGACGACAGGCCGGCGAGCTCCGCGTGGCGGCGCAGGATGCGGGTGCCGATGGAGTGGAAGGTGCCGAGCCACTGCATGCCCTCGGCGGCCTCGCCCAGCAGCTTGCCAACGCGCTCGCGCATCTCGCGCGCGGCCTTGTTGGTGAAGGTGACCGAGAGGATTTCGAACGGACGCGCCTTGCCCAGCGCCAGGATGTGCGCAATGCGCGTGGTCAGCACGCGGGTCTTGCCGGTGCCGGCGCCCGCAAGCACCAGCAGCGGTCCGTCAAGCGTCTCGACCGCTTCGCGTTGCTCCGGGTTGAGCCCCTGAAGGTAATCGGGCGCGGAGGCGGGACGCAGCGCGGCGGCCGCGCGCGCGGCGATGCCTCCGGCGCGGGGCGCAGACAGCGTCAGGTCGTCGTCCGGATGGCGGGCGTTCTGATCAGGCAAGGGGTTTGCAGCTCCTGGAGGCGAGGCGCGCCGCGGCGCGCGAGCCACGACGACTCAATCGCCATAAGAGAACAAAATGGCGCCGTCGGGTCCGGATTGCGAGAGCGTCACCGCTGTCCACAACGGGTGAGACCCCGCTGGACGCTGCGGGCCAAGCGGGCCGAAGAGGTACGAAGAAACCATCCCGTAATTTGATCAGCCGATAAGTTTAAATCCGGCGGAACCGCTTTTGAAGATCCGCGTTATTGAGCGGGCGGACAAGAGGAGGAAAGACATTATGCGGATCAGCACTTTGGCTCTGGCCGTCGCGCTCGCCACGGCTCCTGCTGCGGCGTTCGCGGCTGAAGGCACGGCGGCGGGCATCGCCGGCGGTGCGGCGACGGGCGCGGTCCTCGGCGGTCCGGTCGGCGCAGTGGCCGGCGGCGTGGCTGGCGGCGTGATCGGCACTCTCGCGTCCCCGCCCGAGCGGGTCCGGTCTTATGTGGTGCAGGAGCAGCGCCCCTCGGTCGTCTACGAAGGCGACGTGGTGGTGGGCAAGCCGGTGCCCCAGACCGTCGAGGTCTATCGCGTGCCGGACAGCGACTACAGCTACACGGTCATCAACCAGAAGCGTTACATCGTCGACAGCGACCGCAAGGTCGTTCAGGTCGTCGACTGAACCTCGCGTTCCCTCTGGGGAATGGAAAAAAGCTTCGCAGCCCTGCTGCGGAGCTTTTTTCAATTCTGGGACGGCCTGGCGAGCCTCAGCGCCGCATGCCGACGCGGCGGCCGAGCCAGTCGAGCTTTGCGGCGGCGGTTTCATGGCTCTCGATCAAAGCGGCGATCGCGAGCTGAACCGTGTCGGGAAAAGGCGTCACGCGACGGGTCGCGAGCGACACGGACAGCGTCACGCCTTCGACGGTCGTGGTGACGGCCCCGTCGGCTTCGCGGGCCAACTCCACCGCCCATCGCACCCGCTTCGCGTCGGCCTCGAGAAACACCACCCGCCCGCGTATCACGTCGCCGAAGTTGATTTCGTTGAGATAGCGCACGTGCATCTCGCCCGCGAAGGTCGAGAGGCCGAGGTCTTCGACGTAGGCCCCATCCACCCCGAACGCCGCGAAGGCGAGGTCGAGCGCCTGATCGACCAGCACCAGATGGTAGGCCATGTTCACGTGGCCGTTGTGGTCGAGGTAGGAGCGCTCGACCGGCAGGGGATCGGTGACGAAGGCGGCGTCGGTCATGGGTTCAGCGGAGCCGCACATAGCGCAGCGCCACGCTGTTCGCGCCCTGGGTGGCGCCCTTAAGCCCGAAGTCGCGCAGCGGAATGCCGCTTCCTTCCGCCAGCGCCGGGCCTTCGCCAAGGATGGTCGGGACCAGCGTCAGGACGATTTCGTCCACCAGATCGTCGGCGAAGAACCCTCCCGCCAGCCGGCCGCCGCCAGCGAGCCAGACGCGGCCGCTTCCCGCGGCGTCCAACGCTTCCGCGAGCTCACGTGGGCTGCCGGCGAAGGCCTCGACCTCAGCCCCGTTCATCGGAGCGATGCGGTCCTTGCGTGTCATCACGATGGTGCGTCGGTCGCCGTAGGGCCAGCCGTCGGCGTCGCCCGCCAGGATCGCAGCCTGCAGCACGGCGAAGGTCTTCGCGCCCATCACGATCGCGTCCACCGTCTCGAAGAACGGCTCGAACGCGTCGGCGCCATAGCTCTCCGGGTCGGCGAGCGACTCCAGAAAAGCGAGCGCGTCGCCCGGGCCTGCGAGCCGGCCGTCGAGGCTGGTGGCGGCGTAGTAGACAATGTGGGGCACGCAAGGACGCTCCAGGGGCGCCGCGGGGGGCGGTTGCGGGGGAAATCTGCTAGACTTTGGGCAAATATGAATCCGGCGACTCCGAGCCGGACCAGCGACCGGGAAGGACATCGCCGAACATGCCCGCTACTGCAACCTCCGGCGCCCTGCGGCCAGAAAGTTTCGCTCTCCAGACCGTGCTCGAGACGCTTTCGGATCGGTTCGGCGATCGCTTCTCGACCTCGCGCTCGGTGCGAGAGCAGCACGCCAACACCCTGACGTGGATCGAGAACCAGCCGCCGGACGGGGTGGTGTTTCCGGAGAGCACCGAGGAGGTCGCCGGCATCGTGCGGCTCTGCGCCGCGCATGGCGTCCCGGTGGTGCCGTTCGGGATCGGCTCCTCCTTCGAGGGCCACGTGAACGCCCCGCTCGGCGGAATTTCGATCTCGACCGCGCGGATGAACGCGGTTGTCGCCGTGCATTCCGAAGACCTGGACGTCGTGGTTCAGCCCGGCGTGACGCGCAAGCAGTTGAACGAGGCGCTGCGCGACCAGGGCCTCTTCTTCCCGATCGATCCCGGCGCGGACGCGAGCCTCGGCGGCATGGCCTCCACCCGCGCCTCGGGCACGAACGCTGTGCGCTACGGCACCATGAAGGACAATGTTCTGGCGCTGACCGCGGTGCTGCCCTCCGGCGAAATTATCCGCACCGGGGGCCGCGCGAAGAAATCCTCCTCCGGCTACGACCTCACGCGCCTGCTTGTAGGCGCCGAAGGCACTCTCGGCGTCATCACCGAGTTGACCCTGCGCCTGCAGGGCATTCCCGAGGCGATCTCGGCCGGCGTCTGCCCTTTCCCGAGCGTGGAGGCGGCATGCGACGCCACCATCATGACGATCCAGTCCGGCCTGCCGGTGGCGCGCATCGAACTGCTCGACGAGGTGCAGGTGCGCGCGGCGAACGCCTATTCCAAGCTTTCCCTCGCCGAGACGCCGACGCTCTTCGTGGAGTTCCATGGCACCGACGCCAGCGTGAAGGAGCAGGCGGAGCGCTTTGGGGAGATCGCCGAGGAGTTCGGTGGCGGCCCGTTCGACTGGGCGACCAAGGCGGAGGAGCGCAACAAGCTGTGGCAGGCGCGGCATGACTCGTTCTGGGCCGCGCTGGCGCTGCGGCCCGGGGCGAAGAGCGTGCCGACCGACGTCTGCGTCCCGATCTCGCGGCTGGCCGAATGCGTGGCCGAGACCAAGCGCGATCTGGCCGAAAGCGGCATCGTTTCGCCGATCGTCGGCCACGTCGGCGACGGCAATTTCCATTGCCAGCCGCTGGTCGACATGGACGATCCCGCAGACGTCGCGACCTGCAAGGCGTTCCTCGCCCGCCTGGTGGAGCGCGCGATCGCCATGGGCGGCACCTGCTCCGGCGAACACGGCGTAGGCCAGGCCAAGATGAAGTACCTCGAGGCCGAGCACGGCGCCGTGGCCTTGGCGGCGATGCGCGCCATCAAGCTCGCGCTCGACCCGCAAAACATCATGAACCCTGGAAAGATCGTGACTGTGTAAGCCCTTCGCGGGCCTATAGAGTGCGGTGCGGCGCGTCGGCTTTCCGCCCGGCCGGCGCGCCCGGGGCCGGGGTCCGGCCCCGACGGGGGATGGGCGAAGAAACGGCGGTCTCTGGTGAACAATGCGCTGACGGGTCTCGGCCTCGCGCTCGTGCTTGCGCTTGTCGCGGCGCTGATCGGTCCGTGGTTCATCGACTGGAACGCCTATCGCGACGACTTCGCGGCCCAGGCAAGCTCTCTGGTGGGCGCGCCGGTGACCGTCTCTGGCGACGTCGACGCGCGGCTGCTGCCCAGTCCCTACGTCCGGTTTCGCGGCGTCGCGGCGGGCACGGGCGACGCAAGGCTCGAGGCCTCCGAGATCGAGATCACCCTCGCCATTGGCCCGCTCCTGAGGGGCGAAGCGAAGGCCGAGCGCCTGAAGCTCGTCCGCCCCGTGGTGAACCTCTCGTCCGACGCGGACGGCGTTGTGACGACGCCCTTTGGAGCCGGCGCGAGGGGCGCGCGCGATGCGGACCGCATCTCCTTCGACCGAGCGGAGATCGTCGACGGCGCCCTCCGCCTCGCGACGCCCTCCGGACGGCTGGCGCTGACGGATATCGACGGCGTGGCGGAGGCCGGCTCGCTGCGCGGGCCGTTCCGCTTCGAGGGCGGAGCGACGACCCCGTCGGGCCGCGCCGCGCTTCGGCTTTCGACCGCGAAGGCGGACGATCTGGGCGTGCTTCGGCTGAAGCTTGCGGCGTCCTTGGACGGACGTCCCGAGACCTTCGACCTCGACGGCGCGCTGACCATCGCCGCGAAGCCGCGTTTCGAAGGCCAAGCGTCCGCCGCCCGACCGGAGACGAAGTCGGGTCCGAAGGGCGGCACGACGACGGGCGATGCGGCGTCGTGGCGGCTCACGGCGAGGGTCGCGGGCGACGCCGCGCGCCTCGCCTTCGATTCCATTGACGCGGCCTACGGTCCGGACGAGCGCGGCCTTCGGCTGGCCGGGAAGGGCGTCGTAAGTCTCGGCGCAGCGCCCCGCGTGGACCTGGCGCTCGGGGCCCGCCAGCTCGACCTCGACCGCTTCGCGGGCGCCGACCGTCCCAAGACGCCCCTCGGCGTGATCGAAAAGATCGCGGCTCAATTCGCCGGAGCCGCTCGGCCGCCGCTGCCCGGACGCGTGACCTTCGACGTCGGCGGGGTGGTCCTCGCCGGCGACGTCGCCCGCAATCTCTCCGCCGAGCTTGTGGCCAACGACGATGTCTGGCGCGTCGCTCGCGCGTCAGTCGGCCTCCCCGGCGACGCGCGTCTCGCCGCGTCCGGTGCGCTTGTGTTCGTGGACGGGGAGCCGGGGTTCGCCGGCAAGGTCGATTTCGCGGCGGCCGACCTCGCGAGCCTTCGCCGCTGGTTGCAAGGCGGCGTCGGCGAGGGCGCGCGGACCGCAGTTCGCCGCCTCTCGGTTAAGGGCGACGTCAGCGCGCGGATGGGCGGATTGGCGGTCGACAACGCGCGGATCGAAGGCGACGGCGCCGTGACGTCGGGGCGTCTCGCGTGGCGCGCGGCGGAAGATGGCCAGCGCGCGGCCCTGGAAGCGGGGCTCACGGCAGACAAGCTCGATCTCGACGCGCTCGGTGCGGATCGGCTCCTCGCCGGACTGATCCGCGGCGCCGACACAGATGTTGCCGTGACGCTCGATGCGAAGGCCCTGACGCTGCTTGGCGTCTCGCTGAAAGATGTCGCGCTGGACGCGGCGCTGGACGCGGACGGCCTCGAAATCCGACGGCTTGCGGTGGCCGACGCCGGCGGCGCGAAACTTTCCGGACAGGGGCGCATCGGCGCGGGCGCTCAGGGGCCTGAGGGACGGCTCGCCTTCGACGTCGACGCGCAGCGGCTCGACGGGCTCATCGCCCTCGCCCGCGCGATCGACGGCGCCGGCGCGGCGGCGGACGCGCTGGCCCGCCGCGCTGCGGCGCTGCAGCCGGCGAAGGCGGCCGTCGAGCTCGTTACCGGCGCGTCCGGCCACCGCGTCACAGCGCAGGGAAACGCCGCCGGCGGAGCCTTCGACGCGCGGCTTTCGACGCCGCGCTTCGGGCTCGACGCCGACATGGACGTGGCGCTCGAGTTTAGCTCGCCGGACGGGAGGCGACTCGCCGCACTGGTGGGTCTGGCGACCAGTCCGCTGGCGCCCGCGGAAGGGGGACGCCTGACGCTGGCGTTCAAGGGAGCGCCGGCCCGCGGCATGACGGGCGACGGACGCCTCGCAGCGCTCGGCTTCGACCTCGCCGCGAGGGGTGACGTTGCGCTCGCGCCTGTCGCCGGACTGTCCGCGGCCGGCGACGTGACCTTCAGATCGGCGGACATTACCGCCTTCGCCGAAGCTCTGGGGCGTCTTACGCCCGGCGCGACGCCCGCAGTTCCGGTCGATGTCGCCGCCCGCATCTCGGTGACCGCCGATCAGGCCGCGCTCGAGAGCCTTGAGGGATCGATCGCCGGTCGCGCGGTGTCCGGTCGGCTTGTCGTCCCCTTCGACTCCAAGGCCGCCTTCGAGGGCGAGGCCACGGTGGACGAAGCGCCGTCCGCCGCCCTTTTGGCTCTCGGCCTCTCGCCGGAGGGCTTGACCGCCCCGACAACGAGCGGCCGGTCGGTCTGGCCGTCCACCGCATTCGGACCTTCGCCGGCGCGGGGATTGAACGGGCGGATTGCGGTGTCGGCGCGGCGGATGTCGCTGGGGCTGGCGGAGCCTGCGACGGACGTGCGTTTCACGCTGGCGCTGCGTCCGAACGCGACCTCCGTGGAGCGGTTCTCCGCCAATCTCGCCGGCGGCGGCGTTACCGGCTCGCTGGATCTTTCCCGGCCGGGGCTCGAGGCGACGCTTGCGGTGAAGGCCGCGGCGAAGGACGTGCGGCTGGAGAGGCTCACGGGCCAGGGCGTCGCGTCGAAGCTGATCGGCGCTATTGAGGGCACGGTCGAGGCGCAAGGCTCCGGCCGCAGCCTCTCGGCGATCATGGCGAGCATGGCCGGCGCCGGATCCGCGACGCTGCGCTCGGCGGCGATCCGAAGCCTTGACGCCGCCGCGCTCGACGCTGTTGAGCCAATGATCGAGCAGGGGCTGCCGCTCGAAGCGCCCAAGATCGCTGGGGCTCTGGAGCCGCTGATCGGACGGGCGGACTTCACGGCGCCGCGCCTCGGAGCGCCCTTTACCATCTCGGGCGGCGTGCTGCGTTCAGGCGCGATCGTCGACGAAGGCGCGGCGGCGCGGCTGGGCGGGGCCATCTCGATCGATCTGTCGCGGCTCACTCTGGACGCCGCGCTGACCTTGGGCCCTAGGCGGGCGGACGCTCCGCAGCTTGGCGTCGCGTTCCAAGGGCCGCTCGCCGCGCCGCGCCGCAGGCTGGACGCAACCGCCCTGACGAGCTGGCTTTCGGTTCGCGCCGTGGAGCGCGAGACGAAGCGGATCGAAGCGATGGAAGCCGAAATCCAGCAACGCGCCCGGCTCGCGCGTGAACGCGCCGCCGCGGAGGAGCGTCGCCGGGCCGAAGAAAGGCGGGTCGCGGACGAAAAGCGGAAGGCGGACGAGGAGCGTTTGAAGGCGCTGCAACCGCTCGCGCCGTCTCAGCCGGCGCTGCCGCCGACGCTCGACCTGGCTCCGCCGACCGAAGGCGAAGCGCAGGGCGGTCGCTGACGCGAGTTAGCTCTTGATCGCGCCCAGGGCGCCTGCGCGCCGGCGGTAATGGTCGAGCACGTGGAGCCGGACGGCGGAGGACAGGTTGCCGCCCGTGCGGCTGGCGTCGATCTCAGCGACCAAGCTGCGCAGCGACTGTCCGCGCTCCCGCGCGATGTCCTTCAGCGCGTGCCAGAAGGCGTCTTCAAGGCTCACGCTCGTCTTGTGTCCTGCGACCACGATCGATCGCTTGACGATGTCAGGGTTGATGACGTTCGCGATCGCTTCGGGCATCTCGCGGACGATCTCGTTCACGACGATGCCGTCCGAGGTCGGGATGCCGATGGTCAAGTTCTCAATGCGGCTCATTGCTCCGCGTCGCCCCCGTTGTCGCGACGATGGCCATCGAGGAGGCGTTCCGCCTGAGCGCGGCGAACCTCCTCGGCGACCTTCTCGTCCTTCCGCCGGCCGAAGCGGACGCGATTCTCGGCGGCTTGCGCCGACCTGTCCTCGCGTTCCCGCCGCTTGCGCGCCTGGCGCAGATTTACGATCTCAGCCATTCCGGAGGAGGTGTTTACACGCCTGCGGACAGGAAATCGAGACCTGAGGGTCTCAACTCGGCCGGATCATCGTCTCCGGACGCACCACGGCGTCGAACTCCTCGGCCGTGACGAAGCCCAGCTTCACCGCCTCTTCGCGAAGCGTGGTGCCGTTCTTGTGCGCCGTCTTCGCGACTTTGGTGGCGTTGTCGTAGCCGATCGTCGGCGCGAGGGCGGTGACAAGCATGAGCGAACGGCCCATCAGCTCCGCGATGCGCGTCTCGTCCGCTTCGATGCCGACGACGCAGTTGTCGGCGAAGCTCACGCTCGCGTCCGCGATCAGGCGGATCGACTGGAGCATGTTGTAGGCCATCACCGGCTTGAACACGTTGAGTTCGAAATGGCCTTGGCTGCCGGCGAAGGTCACCGCCGCGTTGTTCCCGAACACCTGCGCGCAGACCATCGTCAGGGCCTCGCACTGAGTCGGGTTCACCTTGCCCGGCATGATGGACGAGCCGGGCTCGTTCTCGGGCAGAATCAGTTCGCCGAGGCCGGAGCGTGGTCCCGACCCCAGGAAGCGGATGTCGTTTGCGATCTTGAACAGGCCGGCAGCGATCGAGTTCAGCGCCCCATGGGCGTAGACGTAGGCGTCGTGAGCGGCGAGCGCTTCGAACTTGTTGGGCGCCGTGACGAACGGAAGACCGGTGATCTCGGCCGCCTTCTCCGCGAACTTTTCGGCGAAACCGATCTTCGCGTTGATGCCGGTGCCGACCGCGGTGCCGCCCTGGGCGAGGGGCAGCAAGTGCTGAAGACCTTCCTTCGCCCGGACGATGCCAAGCCGCACCTGCGCGACGTAACCGGAGAACTCCTGCCCCAGGGTCAGCGGCGTCGCGTCCTGGGTGTGCGTGCGGCCGATCTTGATGATGTGCTCGAACGCCTTCGCCTTCGCGTCTAGCGCGTCTTCGAGGTGCTTCAGAGACGGAATCAGCCGGTTCTCGATCTCCTCGGCCGCCGCGATGTGCATCGCCGTCGGAAAGGTGTCGTTCGACGACTGGCTCATGTTGACGTGGTCGTTCGGATGCACCGGCTTCTTCGAGCCGAGCTCGCCGCCGAGCATCTCGATCGCGCGGTTCGAGATGACCTCGTTCGCGTTCATGTTGGACTGCGTGCCGGAGCCGGTCTGCCAGACCACCAGGGGGAAGTGCTCGTCGAACTTGCCGTCGATCACCTCCTGGGCCGCCGCGGCGATCGGATCCGCAAGCTCGGGCTTGAGCACGCCGAGGTCCTTGTTCGCGAGAGCGGCGGCGCGCTTCACCACGCCGAGCGCGCGGACCAGCGGCTTCGGCATGGTCTCGCCGCCGATCTTGAAGTTCTGCAGCGAGCGCTGGGTCTGCGCGCCCCAGTACTTGTCGGCGGGAACCTCGAGCGGCCCGAAGCTGTCGGTTTCGGTGCGGGTCGCGGTCATCGGCTGCGCTCTCGGATCAGGAGGGTAAGGACGCGACGCGAATGCTGCGCCGCAGCGGCGTCCTTACCACGCAGCTTCCCGCCCCGTCACGCCCGAGCGCGACGAAGAGGCGCAGTCATTTCTTTCGGAACTTGTCCAGGCTGACGACCTGAGCGCCGCCTTCGGGCGTCGCTGCGGGCTGGCTCTCTTCTGCGCTCTGCGCCGGATCCGCGGCCGGCTCGGCCTCGTCGGAGCCGGCGTTCTCTACGGCGTCCGGATTGTCGAACTTCAGCCCGAACTGCACCGACGGGTCATAAAATCCCACGATGGAATCGAACGGCACGCCGAGCTTCTCCGGCACGCCGCCGAACGACAGTCCGACCTCGAAGCCCTGGTCCGTGACGATCAGGTCCCAGAACTGGTGCTGCAGGATGACCGTCATCTCGGCGGGATACCGCTCCCGCAGCCGGGCCGACAGCTTCACGTCCGGCGCCTGCGTCCGAAACGAGATGTAGAAATGATGATCGCCGGGCGCGCCGTCGCGCGCGACGTTCGCCAGCACCTCGCGCACCACGCCGCGCAAGGCGCGCTGGGTGAGCAGGTCGTAGCGGATGAAGTCCTGGGCGATCGGCGGCGTCTCGTTCGTCATGTTCGCTACTTAGGCGGATTCGTGCAGGGGTAAACAGCCGGCGCTGGCGGAGCGGAGCGCGGCGGCCGATCAAACGATACAGATGCGACAAGGAGAAGTGGAGGTTTCTGTTGCCAGGTACCTCCGAACCCCGCCTAAAAGAGCTAACCCCTTAGGACTTTAGATCGGTGTTTCAAACCGCTCACGCGGCCTGAGCAACCGGAGCATAGTTGTCGTTGGCAACTATAGATTGAGCCCGATAACGGCGGTGCCATGCCGGGTGAAAGCTCGCCCTTTACGCCCCCGTCGATCCTGTTTCGCCCCCGCCAAAACCCATCTTCCAATGGGCTTTGGTGGAGGCGCCGGGTGCTGCCCCCGGGTCCGAAGGGTTTATTGCGGCGACCGTTTATCACCATAGCCGGATCGCTCCGGCCCGATTGATATAGTCCCTGTCGCGCGGGATCGGAAGAGGGGCGTCGCTCTTTCGGGCTGCGGCCTCCGGTCGAAGGAAATTACCGAACGCCCCGGACCTGCGGCATTTTAGCAAAGGTGTAATCAATCCCCCCGCACAATCCGAAGCTTAGAAGTTGATGCGATTCGGGGATGGAAGCGTGCGTATCGGGACGAAGATCTTTGCGCTGATCGCCGCTCTTGGAGCGGTGGCGATTGGCGTCGCGGGCGTCAGCTATTCGACGCTTGAAGCCTACGATCAGGCGGTGGACGACGTGAGGTCCGCGTCGACGCGCGCGCTCTACAGCGAACGCCTCAACCGGCTGGTGACGACGGTCGTGATGGACGCCCGCGGCATCTACGCCGCGCCGGACGCCGCCGCCGCCAAGAAGTTCGGCGATGGCGTCATGGCGTCGCTGGACCAGATCGACGTGCTTCTGAAGGAGTGGGCGCCGATCGTTCCTGCGCAGGACAAGGCCCTGTTCGACGCGGTGTCGCGGGACGCGGCCACGTTCCGCTCGTTCCGCACCGAGACGGTGCGCTTGGGCACGCAGGAAACGCCGGCCGCGGCGAACGCCCAGGGCAACAACGACGGCAACCGGGCCAATCGTCGGGCGTTCCAGGCCAGCATCGACGCGATGACCGAGCGCGGCCGCGCCGACGTGGCTGCGGTCGACGAGCGGGTCGAGTCCCTCTACACGGAACGGCTCGCCCTTCTGCTGATCCTTTCGCTGGGCGGCACGCTCGCCGCGGTCGTCGTGGGCGGCCTGATCGTTCAGCGCCAGATCGCGCGGCCGCTTGCGGGCGTCACCGGCGCCATCCAGCGGCTCGCCGCGGGCGACCACCGGCTGCCCGACGTCAAGCCGGGCAAGGACGAGGTTGGCGACATCTGGCGGAGCATGCAGGTGTTCGCTGGCGCCATGCAGGAGGCGACCAGCCTTCGCGAAGCTCAGGCGGAGGCCGACAAGCGCCGTACCGTCGAGCGCCGAACGGAGATGACCGGTCTCGCCGGCCGCTTCGAGGGCAGCGTGGGCGAACTGGTCCAGCACCTCGCCGCCGCGGCCCAGGAGATGGAGGCGACCTCGCGCAGCCTCGCGGCCAACGCCGAGCAGACCACCCGGCAGTCCAGCTCCGTGCTCACGATCGCCAGCGACGCGTCGAACAACGTCCAGGCCGTCGCGGCTGCGACCGAGGAGCTTGCGGCCTCCGCCCGCGAGATCGGCTCTCAGGTCGAGCTGACCTCCCAGGCCGCCGCCAACGCGGTCGAGAACGTCCGTCACGCGCACGAGCGGGTGGATCTGCTCGCCCGCGGCGCGCAGAAGATCGGCGAGTTCGTGAAGCTGATCCAGGACATCGCAGGCCAGACCAACCTTCTCGCGCTCAACGCAACGATTGAGGCGGCGCGCGCAGGCGAGGCGGGCCGCGGCTTCGCCGTGGTGGCCGCCGAGGTCAAGGAGCTCGCCGGTCAGACCGCGCGGGCGACGGACGAGATCACCGCCCAGATCAGCTCCATCCAGGGCGCGACCGAGGAGACGGTCAAGGCGATCGAGGAGATCGCCGGCATCATCGCCGAGGTGCACCACATCGCGAGCGGCGTCTCCGCCGCCGTCGAGGAGCAGCAGGCCGCGACGCAGGAGATCGCGCGCAACATTTCGGAAGCGGCGCGCGGCACGCTGCGCGTCAGCGAGGACGTCGCCGAGATGCAGGTCGCGGCCAACGAGGCCGGACACGGCGCCTCGCAGGTGCGCTCCGCCGCCGGCGAGCTCGCGGTGCAGTCGACGCGCCTCGGCAAGGAGGTCGACGGCTTCCTCTCGGGCGTCCGCGCCGCGTAAGGCCGAAGTCGAAGCTGTGAAGAAGGGCCTCGCGACGCCGTCGCGGGGCCCTTCGCATGTTAAGCTGCGGCCCAGCACGAACGACGAGCGCCGCCATGCACGCCTATCTCAGCCTTCTGCGCCACATCCTCGACGAGGGCGTCGCCAAGGACGACCGCACCGGCACCGGCACGCTGTCGCTGTTCGGCGCGCAGATGCGCTTCGACCTGACGCAGGGCTTCCCGCTCGTCACCACCAAGAAGCTGCACCTGAAGTCGATCGTGCACGAACTGCTCTGGTTCCTGGCCGGCGACACCAACGTCCGCTACCTCCAGGACAATGGCGTCAGCATCTGGGACGAGTGGGCCGACGAGCATGGCGACCTCGGCCCGGTCTACGGCAAGCAGTGGCGGTCCTGGGCCGCGCCCGACGGGCGGACGATCGACCAGATCGCCTGGGTGCTCGACGAGCTGAAGCGCAATCCGTCGTCCCGCCGGCTCGTCGTCTCGGCCTGGAACCCCGCCGACCTCGACGCCATGGCGCTCGCGCCCTGCCACTGCCTCTTCCAGTTCCACGTGGCGGAGGGGCGGCTTTCCTGCCAGCTCTACCAGCGTTCGGCGGACGTCTTCCTTGGCGTGCCGTTCAACATCGCCTCCTACGCGCTGCTGACGCACCTCGTGGCCCACGAGGCTGGCCTCGGGGTCGGCGACTTCGTGCACACGCTCGGCGACGCCCACCTCTACCTCAACCACCGGGAGCAGGCGCGCGAGCAACTGGCGCGCCAGCCCCGCGCCTTGCCGAAGCTGCGCCTCAATCCGGCGGTGCGTTCGATCTTCGACATGGCCTACGACGACGTGGCCTTCGAGGGCTATGAGCCGCATCCCGCCATCAAGGCCCCGGTGGCGGTCTGACCCGTTCGTCACTCGTCGTGGAGCCTGTCGTTTGAGCCTCGTCATCGCCCCGGCCAAGCCCGCGGACGCCGCGCTGGTGTTCGCCTTCGTGCGTGAACTCGCCGAGTACGAAAAGCTGCTGCACGAGGTGGAGGCGACGGAGGAAGGACTCGCCGAAGCGCTGTTCGGGGCGACGCCCCGCGTGTTCTGCGACATCGCCCGCTGGAACGGCGAGCCCGCCGGTTTTGCGCTGTGGTTCTACAACTACTCGACCTTTCGCGGCCGGCACGGGATCTATCTCGAGGACCTGTTCGTGCGGCCCGCGTTCCGCGGCGCGGGGATCGGAAAGGCGCTGATCCGGGCGCTCGCCGCCCGCTGCCGCGACGAAGGGCTGGCGCGGCTCGAATGGTGGGTGCTGAACTGGAACGCCCCGTCGATCGCCTTCTACGAGAGCCTCGGCGCCAAGCCGATGGACGAGTGGACGGTCTACCGGCTCTCGGGAGACGCGCTGGAGGGCGCCGCAAGCGAAAACTGAGAGACGTTTCCGCGGCCGGCGGCCTTCAAAGGACGGTCGCGGAGGCCCGAACGCGCCGCCGGGCTTGCCGCAGTCAAGCCGCGGCGCGGCGGCTTTTCAGAGCGTCGCGGACGCGGGCGACGGCTTCGGCGTCGAACCGGCCGGTTCGTCCGCCGGCGCACAATGCGCCGCGGAAGCCTAGGTAGTCGGGGGCGAGCGTCGCGAGCGGGGCGATGTCCGCCAGCGCGAGAGAGCCCGCGAGCCCCGTCAGCAGGTTTCGTTTGCGGGCGGCGGCGACGAAATGGGCGAGCGCCGCGTCGTCCATATGGCGCCGCAGGCCGCCGGCGGCCTTGTCGGCGGTGTCCACCATGACGCCGGCGAAGCCCCCGTCGGCGGCCGCGTCCACCAGGGCGAGGTCCACGCCGAGGTCGGCGAAGAACACGGCGATTAGCCGGGTCCGCAGCGCCAGAGGGCGAAGCGCCGCGAGGCAGGCGGCGGCGCCGTCGGCGAGAACGCCGAGCTTCACCAGCGGCACGCCGGTGGCCGCGACCCGCTCCGCCGCCGCCAGCACGATCCCGGGCCGCATCGGCTGGTCGCCGATGGTGGCGCTGAGCTGAGGCGCTTCCGACCCCCAGCCGCGCCAACGCGCGACGGCGGCCTCCAGCGCGGAGGAGTCCCAGGCGCCCAGAGCGCCCTTGGCCGGGTCCTTCAAGTCGACGATGTCGGCGCCGCCGATGCGCACGGCGTCCATCTCGTCGAGAGTCGCGACGCTCGCCAGGAAGCCGGTCACGACGCCGCCTTCGCTCTGTGCGCGCTCACGGCGTCGAGCAGCCAGCCCCAGGCTTCGCGCTCCGCTTCGCCCGCGGTCTTGTCGATCGCGATCTGGAGGTAGGCGATCTCCGCGTCGATCTTCTCGGCGGGCAGCATGTGCAGGCGACTCACAAGCACCGCGCCCTCGAGCACGGCTGCGATCGCCCGGTTCAGCCCGGGGAACGGGCGCAGCGCGACTTGGCGGACGGTGCGACAGGTCAGCTTCGGCCGCTGACCGTGCTCGTCGTCGACCGCGGTTACTTCGACCTCGTCACAGGCCAGAGCGGCCATGAGCCGGACGGAGGGGAGCGCCTCGGCCGGAACGGTCGGCCACTCCGGTCGGCGCTTGGTGACGCAGCCCGCAAAGACCCGCGCGTCGTCCGTGAAGTTCACGACGCCGCAACGGGTTGCGAGGAAGTTCTCGAGCGTGCGCGAAGGACGGAACGGCTGCAGCAGCCAGCCGCCGTCGATCGGGGTCGCCCCCATCGGGGCCACATGGGGGACGCCCTCGGGCGAGAGCGTCGTGACGATGGTCTCGCGGATCACGTCAGGCCTGGTCCTCGGGTTCGCCCTGCGTCGCGTCGGCGTCGGGCGCGCGCTTCGCCCGCTCCGCGCGCTTGTCGGCGAAGGTCGCGCCAGCGTTCTTGAAGCTCAGCTTGTGGGCCTCTTCAAGGCTCTGCGCGGTTTCGCCCGCAACGCCGAACTTTAGCGCCTCGTCCTGGGCGTAGCGTTTGCCGAGCCGGAAGGCGATCTCGGCGCGGGCGGTCTCGACGCCGAGGTAGAACGCGTGGCCGGCGTCGCCCTCGACCGCGAGATGCGGGAAATGGTCGAACGGATCGACCGCGATGCGGTGGCCGTCGCGGTTGAAGACGTGCACGCCCTCCTCGCTGACCTCGATCCGATAGTTCCGGTCGCGAATCTCCTTGGCGAGATCGGCGATCTCGACCGCGGTCGACGCGACGGGCTTGCGGTCCCGCAAGGCCATCAGTCCGGAGCCAAAGCCCTGCGGCAGCGAACCGGCCTCGCGCGCGGCGAAATACTCGCGGCGGGCCCGGTCGAACTCGCGGACCGCCGTGCGGCAGTGCGGGCTGACCTGGACCGCGAGCACAGCCTGGATCCGAAGCTCCGAGATCATGCCCATGAGAATCGCGTTGATTCCCGTGGTGTCGGCGTCGGTCAGCTCGGTGACGTTGCCGATTCCCATCAGGATCGGCGCCTCCGGCCTCAGCCGCCGCAGCTCGGCGTAGCGCACCACGGAAGCCGTGAAGCCGAAGTGGATCGGGTCAAGGATCGGGTCGGCGAGATAGGGCCGTCCCTTCGCGTCCATCGCGTCCATGGCGCGCAGCAGCGACTCGAGATCGCCGGGGTTCGCCGGCACCAAAACGGGAACGGCCGCGCCCTCGTCGGCGATGGCGAGCGTGTGCTCGTTGAGGCTCAGCAGATGATGCGCGCCGGCGCGGTTCGCGCGGGCGAGTTCGTCCGGGTTCGCCGAATCGACGCTGACCTGGCACCCGTCGGCGATCAGCGCGGCGATGGAGTCTTCGAGGTGCGGAAACGCCGTGTCCGGCATGCAGCCGAGGTCGACCACGTCCGCGCCCTCCGCTCGCAGCGCGCGCGCCCGCTCCACGATCTCGTGGACGTCGAGCGTGGTGGCGTCGACGATCTCGGCGAAGATCGCGCAGTCGTGGCGCGACAGGTCCGGCTCCACGCCGCCGCGGCCGAAGAAGGCCGGCAGGTCCGCGAGCTCCTCCGGGCCGCGCACGAAGGGCACGCCGAAGTGGCTGGAGAGGCGCTCGAGATCGCCGCGGAAGCGGCCGGGCATCACTGCGCGGTCGACGTTCTCCGGCAGCTTGAGGCGGCGCTCGATGATCTCGGCGGTCATCAGCGCCGCGACCTTGACGCCGACGTTGACGACCTGCGGCTGCAACGCCTCGCTCGCGAGCTGCTCCGCGAGCTTGACGAGGCGCGCCTCCGCCAGCGAGCCGGTGACGAGGGCGACCTTCTCGCCGCTCATGCCGCAACCTGCGCGGGGCGGAGCGCGGCGGCGAGATCGGCCGCCTCGACGCAATCGATCGCGCCCGAGAAGCCCGCGGCGAGCGTGGGGACGAAAGGGTCGACGAGCCCGGCCTCGGCCCAGCCCTTGGGGCCGGCCCCGGCGGGGGCCGGCGCTGACTTCACCAGCACCAGGCGTTCGGCGCCGAGCGTCAACGCAAGCCACAGCGCAAGGCTGTCGGAGGTCACGTCCCAGCTCGCCGGAACCTCGGCCGCGAGCGCCATCCGAGCGGGCGCCCACAGGCCGCCCAACCCGTCCCGCACCGCGGCCGCGACTTCGTCGGCTTCGCGGCGGAGAGGGAGGGCCGGGCAAAGGCTCGCGAGCGCGAGCGCCGTCTGCTCCATGGCGAGGATCGCCATCCCGTGGGCGGCGCGGTCGTCGAAACCGAGCTCCAATTGCGCGCGGCGCACAGCGTCCGCGAACGGCCCGCCGCCGGGCACGACGAAGGCGCGCGCCGCGGCGCAGGCGTCGAGGGCCGCGCGGAGCGTCGGGGCGCCCAGCAGGCTGCCGCCGAGCTTCACGATCGGGGAGGGCGCGGAGGCGCGCTCAAGCATGAAAGTCTCGGCTCCTCGGGAGGCGCGGGATGGCTCGACGCTCTCCTACCCCCGTGCGCCGCACATTCCAAGGAGCGGGCCGCGCAGGACCTCCGCGAAGGGATTCGCGGCCGCGAACCCATACCAAAGACTGCGACATTTCGGCCTTCCCACAGCGGTTGCCCTGCCACATGTAACGCTTCTAATTCCAATCGGCGGCGCACGCCGCCGTCACGACAAACACCCCGGAGGACGCCCACCAATGATCCGCCATGTGACTCTCGCCGCCGCGGCCCTCGCTCTCTCCACGCTCGCCACCGGCGCCTTCGCGCAGGACGCGGCCAAGGGCGAAGCCGTGTTCAAGCGGTGCGGCTCCTGTCACGCGGTCGGCGAAGGCGCCGCCGACAAGGCCGGCCCGGAGCTGAACGGCATCGTCGGCCGCAAGATCGCCTCCACCAGCTTCGCCTATGACGACGCGCTGAAGACCTTCGGCGAGGGCAAGACCTGGGACGAGGCCACCCTCGACAAGTGGCTGGAGAACCCGAAGGCCCTCGTTCCTGGGAACAAGATGGCTTTCGCCGGCCTCAAGAAAGAAGACGACCGCAAGAACGTGATCGCCTACCTCGCCCAGTTCGACGAGACCGGCAAGAAGAAGTAATCGGAGGTTCGTGACGGCGGCCCCGCCGGCTCCCGCTCCAACGAAAGCTCACGCCATGAACGACCGCCTCCCGTCGCGCACGGGGCCGTCGGCCGCTCGCGAAGCCGCCCGTATCCTCGGGCGGCTTTTTGCGTTCTGGGCCGCCCTTGCCCTCGTCGCCATCGCTCCCGCCGCAGCCGCGGAGCCGCTCCCGACCAAGGAGGTCGCGCCGGGCGTGTTCGTCTACGAGGCGCCGATCCAACTGATCGCGCCGTCGAACAAGGGCGCGATCGCCAACGTCGGCTTCGTGGTGGGCCGCGACGCGGTGGCCGTCATCGACACCGGCAACTCGCGGATCGCCGGCGAGCGGCTGCTCGCCGCGGTGCGCGCCCGGACCGCGCTGCCGATCCGCTACGTCATCAACACGCACATGCACCCGGATCACGTGCTCGGCGACGCGGCCTTTCGGGGAGAGGGGACGACCGTGGTCGGCCACGCCAAGCTGGCTCGGGCGCTCCAGAGCCGGGCGCAGACCTACCTCGACGCCGGCAAGCGGCTGCTCGGCGCGAGCTTTGACGGGACGGAGGTCGTCCTGCCCACGACGTCGATCGCGGAGCCGACGACGCTGGACCTCGGCGGACGCGCGCTGAAGCTCGAGCCCTGGCCGACCGCCCACACCGACAACGACCTCACCGTGCTCGACGAGGCGACCGGCACCTGGTTCCTCGGCGACCTCGTCTTCCTCGGCCATCTGCCGAGCGTCGACGGCTCGCTCGAAGGCTGGGTCAAAGTGATGGGCGCGCTCGCGAGCCGCCCGGCGGCGCGAATCGTCCCCGGCCACGGTCCGGCCTCGGCGTCGTGGCCGGAGGCGCTCGGCCCTCAACGACGCTACTTTGATCGGCTGCGCGCGGACGTCGAGGCGCTGATGGCGGACGGCGCGACCCTCCGCCAGGCGTCCGAGAAGGCCGGGCTCGCCGAGCGCGACGCCTGGGCGCTGTTCGACGAGTTCAACAGCCGCAACGCGATCGAAGCCTATCGCGAGCAGGAGTGGCGGTGACTTTTAAGTCCCGAAACGAGACACAGCGGCTGAGTTCGTCCGTTCTTCGCGACTAAAGTCTTAGCGTCAACGACCGCGGACTGCCGGCCCGCAATCTTAGAAGCTTTCGCGATTTAGGACGAGCTGGCGTTACTGCGACGCACTATAATAAGTTCGCATGCGCAGCAAAATCATAATAATGCTCTTATATCTTAAAGTCCTGTTGCGCGCCCTAGGGAAGCGTTCTAGGGTCCCCGCAGTCTTCAGCTTCAACGCTAGAGCCTCTAGGGGCGAAGGCGGTTCGTAGGTCTAGTCCGGGGGTGACCCTCGAGGCGACAATGTCGAGGATAAAATCCCGACGGGCCGTGACACGATGAGGAAGGCGCAAGTCCAATAATAAAGATTACGCTGCAGTAAAAACTGCGGCTGCCTAAGGACTGCGTTAAAGAGGGAGAATACGAATGCGCAATGTCGCGATCGCGGCGGGCCTGCTGGGCACCGTCGCTATGGCACTGCCGGCGCTGGCCAACGACAGCGTCTCAACGATCCTCAAGGATCCCAAGCAGTGGGGCATCCAGACGGGCGACTACGCCAACACCCGCTATTCCAAGCTCGATCAGATCAACGCGAAGAACGTCGATAAGCTCCAGGTGGCCTGGACCTTCTCGACCGGCGTGCTCCGCGGCCACGAAGGTGGTCCGCTCGTGATCGGCGACATCATGTATGTCCACACGCCGTTCCCGAACAACGTGTTCGCGCTCGACCTGAACGACAACGGCCGCATCATCTGGAAGTACGAGCCGAAGCAGGATCCGAACGTCATTCCGGTGATGTGCTGCGACACGGTGAACCGTGGCCTGGCCTACGCCGACGGCAAGATCCTGCTGCACCAGGCTGACACCACGCTCGTGGCGCTCGACGCCAAGTCGGGCAAGAAGGTGTGGTCGGTCGTCAACGGCGACCCGAAGAAGGGCGAGACCAACACCGCGACCGTTCTCCCGGTCAAGGACAAGGTCATCGTCGGCATCTCCGGCGGCGAGTTCGGCGTGCGCGGCTCCGTCACGGCCTACAACATCGCCGACGGCAAGCTCGTTTGGCGCGGCTACTCGATGGGCCCGGACTCGGAGATGCTCATCGACCCGGAGAAGACCACCGAGCACGGCAAGCCTGTCGGCAAGGACAGCTCGCTGAAGACTTGGCAGGGCGACCAGTGGAAGATCGGCGGCGGCTCCACCTGGGGCTGGTACTCCTACGATCCGAAGCTGAACCTCGTGTACTACGGTACGGGCAACCCCTCGACCTGGAACCCGAAGCAGCGCCCCGGCGACAACAAGTGGTCGATGACCGTGTTCGCTCGTGACGCCGACACCGGCGTGGCGAAGTGGGTCTACCAGATGACGCCCCACGACGAGTGGGACTTCGACGGCATCAACGAGATGATCCTCACGGATCAGAAGATCGACGGCAAGGAGCGCCCGCTCCTGACGCACTTCGACCGTAACGGCTTCGGCTACACGCTGGACCGCGCCACGGGCGAGCTGCTGGTCGCCGAGAAGTACGACCCGGTCGTGAACTGGGCGACGAAGGTCGACATGGACAAGTCGTCCAAGACCTACGGCCGTCCGCTCGTCGTCGCCAAGTACTCGACCGAGCAGAACGGCGAAGACGTGAACTCGCAGGGCATCTGCCCGGCGGCTCTCGGCACCAAGGACCAGCAGCCTGCGGCGTACTCGCCGGAGACCGAGCTGTTCTACGTCCCGACCAACCACGTCTGCATGGACTACGAGCCCTTCCAGGTCTCGTACACCGCCGGCCAGCCCTACGTCGGCGCGACCCTCTCGATGTACGCTGCCCCGAACAGCCATGGCGGCATGGGCAACTTCATCGCCTGGGACGGCAAGAAGGGTAAGATCGTTTGGTCCAACAAGGAGCAGTTCTCCGTGTGGTCCGGCGCTCTCGCCACCGCTGGCGGCGTGGTGTTCTACGGCACGCTCGAAGGCTACCTGAAGGCTGTCGACGCCAAGTCGGGCAAGGAACTGTATAAGTTCAAGACCCCGTCCGGCATCATCGGCAACGTCATGACCTACGAGCACAAGGGCCAGCAGTACGTTGCGGTGCTCTCGGGCGTCGGCGGCTGGGCCGGCATCGGCCTCGCGGCTGGTCTGACCAACTCGACGGACGGCCTCGGCGCGGTCGGCGGTTACGCCGCTCTCGCCCAGTACACCGCCCTCGGCGGCCAGCTGACGGTGTTCAAGCTGCCGAACTCGTAAGCTGACGGACGACTTCACGTCGTACTAAAAATCGGGGGCCCGGCCATTGGTTGATCCAGTGGCCGGGCTCTTCCGTATTTGGAGCTGAGCTTAAGAAGATCATAAAGACTGGCGCCGAATACGGCGCGCAGCGGAAGGATGCGCCTCATGGAGTCTTTCGGTCGACGTCGTGTCGCGATGTCGTTTCTCAGCTTAAGCCTCGCCGCCGCAGCCCTCGCGGCCGGCCTGAGCGGGCCCGCCGCGGCCCAGACCTCCGACCTCGTCAACCGCGCGACGCTCCGCGTCTGCGCCGATCCGGCGGACATGCCGCTGTCGAACGAAAAGGGCGAGGGCTTTGAGAACAAGCTGGCCGAACTGCTCGCGAAGGATCTTGGCGTGCCGGTCGACTACACGTGGTTCCCGCAGGCTACCGGCTTCTACCGCATGACGCTTGGCAGCAAGCGCTGCGACGTCGTGATGGGCTACGTCGCCGCCGGCGATCCCGTGCTCAACACGAACCCCTATTTCAAATCGGCGTGGGTGCTGATCTCCAAGAAGGGCGGGGCGCTCGACGGCGTCGACACGCTGACCGATCCCAAGGTGAAGGACACCCGCCTTGGCGTCATCGCCGGCACGGCTCCCGCGAGCCACATGGTCCGCGACGGTCTCATCCTCCGCGCCCGTCCTTATTCTCTGATGGTGGATCGGCGTTTCGACTCGCCTGCCGAGCAGATGCTGCGCGACATCGACGCCGGCGAAATCGACGGCGGGATACTCTGGGGTCCGATCGGGGGCTACTTCGCGACCGTGAAAGGCGAGGGCAAGTACAACGTCGTGCCGCTGGTGAAGGAGCCCGGGCAGCCGCCGATGACCTATCGCATCACGATGGGCATCCGGCCGAACGAGCTGAACTGGAAGCACCGATTGAACGAGTTCATCGCCAAGAACCAGAACGAGATCAACAAGATCTTGCTCGATTACGGCGTGCCGCTGCTCGACGAGCAGGACAAGCCGATCACAGTGGCGCGGTGAGGCGGGCCGGCGTGCGCGGCGTGGTTCAGGCGTCGCGCAACGCCGCGGCGGCGGGGCGAGTCAGGCGCGTTGGGCTCCGCCTCGCCATCGCGGGCTTCGCCCTGTGGTGTCTAGCGGGGCTGGGGTGGACGTCGCCCGCCGTCGCAGCGCCTGCTGAGGATGCGGTCGCCGGTCCGACGCCGCCTGAGCCGCCGGACTACAAGATGGACGGCTACCGCAGCCCGACGCCCGCGACTCTGGCGGGCGCGCGCGTGCTCGACACGGCGGCGGCCGAGGCGGCCTGGCGGGACAAATCCGTGCTGTTGATCGACGTCATGCCCCGTCCGGAGAAGCCCGCGAACCTGCCGGCGGGCACGATCTGGCGCGACCACGCCCGCGACCACATCCCAGGCACGCCCTGGCTGGTGAACGTGGGCTACGGCAAGCTTTCTCCCGACATGAGCCGGTTCTTCGCGGACAGCCTGACGGCCCTCACCGGCGGCGACAAGGCGAAGCCGATCGCCTTCTACTGCCGGGCCGCCTGCTGGATGTCATGGAACGCCGCCAAGCGGGCGATGGAGTGGGGTTATCAGCGCGTCGGTTGGTATCCCGAGGGAACCGACGGCTGGGAAGCCGCGGAGCTGCCGCTCGAGCCGGCCACGCCTTACCGGCTCGACACGCCCCCGGCGGGTGCGCGGTAGACGGCTTCAGCCTCAGGGGTTTTCAGCGGGAGGCGGAGGTCACGCCGGCGCGTGAAAACTCTGCAGGGTGTCGGTCGGAAAATCATACAGTTTTCCGGTCTCGGCGAAGCTCGGCAGGCAAAGCGCGACGATCTTGGGCGCGAGTTCCGCCGGCGTGCGCAGGGTCGCGGGGTCTTCGCTCGGCATGGCGCTCGCGCGCATCTTGGTGCGCAGCGGCCCGGGGTTCACGAGCGTCACCTTCACTGGCGTATTGGTGCGGGTCTCGGCGGCGTAGGACCGGGCCAGCGCCTCGACGCCGGCCTTTGTGACGGCGTAGGGACCCCAATAGGCGCGGTCCTTGTGCACGACGCCCGAGCTCAGGAACACGGCGCGGCCGGCGTCCGAGGCCCGCAGAAGCGGATCCAGCGAGCGGATCAGCCGCCAGTTCGCGGTCAGGTTCACCGCGATGATCTTGTCCCAGTCCTTCGGCTCGACATGACCGAGCGGAGTGAGCGGACCGAGCTGTCCCGCGTTCGCCACCAGCGCGTCGAGCTTCCCAAAGCGCTGGTACAGCGCGCCGCCAAGCCGGTCGATGGCGTCGAAATCGTCGATCGGGAAGGGGGCCAGCGTCGTCTGGCCGCCGACGGCCTTGATCGCGTCGTCAAGCTCCTCGAGACCGCCCTGCGTGCGCGCCGTAGCCACGACGTGGGCGCCGGCCTCCGCCAGCGCGAGCGCCGTCGCGTAGCCGATGCCGCGGGACGCTCCGGTGACCACCGCGACGCGGCCGGCGAGGGGCTTTTCACTCATGAGCTGTCGGTCCGATCGGGAGCGGGCGAGCCCGAGCCGCGAGTTCGCGTCCGGACTTAGGGTGGGTCACTTACCGCAGGTCGACCGTGAAGAGAACCCGCGCGGCCCTCCCGCGGACGACGCGTCACCCCCAGCCGACGGTCCGGCTTGACCGCACCATCCGCCATCGACGTCGATCTTCACGTCCGAAGTGGGTCCTCCGGTCAAGCCGGAGGACGACAGCGCGGTCGGGTGAGGCGGAGACCCCGTCTCAGCTCGCTTCGGCGATCAGAGACAGCTGGCGGGGGTGCTCGCCGGTGCGGTCGGTCAGCGGCGTCGGGTAGTCGCCGGTGAAGCAGTGGTCGGCGAACTGCGGGCGCAGGTCGTCGCGGCCGTCGTAGCCCATCGCGCGGTAGAGGCCCTCGACCGACAGGAAGGCGAGGGAGTCGGCGCCGATCAGCTCGCGCATCTGTTCGAGGCTGTGGGTCGCGGCCAGCAGCTTCTCACGCTCCGGCGTGTCGATGCCATAGTAGTCGGAGTAGAGGATCGGCGGGCAGGCAAGACGGAAGTGCACCTCCTTCGCGCCCGCGTCGCGCATCATCTTGACGATCTTCTTCGAGGTCGTGCCGCGCACGAGGCTGTCGTCCACGAGCACGATGCGCTTGCCCTCGATCTGGCTGCGGTTCGCGCTGTGCTTCATGCGGACGCCGAGCTCGCGCACGCCCTGGGTCGGCTGGATGAAGGTCCGGCCGACGTAGTGGTTGCGGATGATGCCGAGCTCGAACGGAACGCCGCATTCACGGCTGAAGCCAAGCGCCGAAGGCACGCCGGAATCCGGGATCGGCACGATGACGTCGGCGTCCGGCGCCGATTCGCGCGCGAGCTCGATGCCCATGCGCTTCCGCACCTCGTAGACCGACTGGCCCTGCACGATCGAGTCCGGCCGGGCGAAGTACACGAACTCGAAGATGCAGGGCTGCATCCGTTGCGGCGGGAAGGGGCGCAGAGACTGCACGCCCTCGTCGGTGATGACCACCACTTCGCCGTTCTCGACGTCGCGGATGTACTTCGCGCCGATGATGTCGAGCGCGCAGGTCTCGGACGTCAGGATGTAGCAGCCGTCAAGCTCGCCCAGGATCAGCGGGCGGATGCCGAGAGGGTCGCGCGCGCCGATCATCTTCTTGGTCGAGAGCGCGACGAGCGCATAGGCGCCTTCGATCTCGCGCAGCGCGTTGACGAAGCGGTCCATGATCCGCGGCCGCCGGCTCTGCGCGATTAGATGGAGGATCACCTCGGTGTCCGAGGTCGACTGGCAGATGGCGCCGGCCTTCACCAGTTCCCGGCGCAGCGTCAGCGCGTTCGTCAGGTTGCCGTTGTGAGCGACCGCGAGCCCGCCCGCGTCCAACTCCGCGAACAGCGGCTGGACGTTCCGGAGGATGGTCTCGCCGGTCGTTGAATAGCGGTTGTGGCCGATGGCGGCGCGGCCGGGGAGGCGGCGGATAACCTCGGCGTCGGAAAAGTGGTCGCCCACCAGACCAAGGCGCTTTTCCGCATGGAAGCGCTTGTTGTCGTAGGAGACGATGCCCGCGGCCTCCTGGCCCCGGTGCTGCAGCGCGTGCAGGCCGAGCGCCGTAAGGGCGGCGGCTTCGGGATGCCCGAAGACGCCGAAGACGCCGCACTCTTCATGGAGACGGTCGGACTCGAGGTCGAACCAGTCTTCCACGACGTTCGGCGCCTGAGAAGGCTCAGAAACGGTCATGACGTTCGTCTCCCTGAGGCGGTACTGTCGCCTCTCGCATCCGGCCGCGCGAACCGCGCGCGAGCGTCACTGGCTCGGGCGGCCGTTCCTGTCGAGCAGGTTCTGCAACCCCTGCCGATCCTGAGTGCTCGGCCCTCCCGGGCCGTCGTCCGCCGGCGGCGCCGAATCCGGTGTGGCGGGCGCGGCGGGATTCGCCGCGTCGCCGCCTTCGCCGTCGCGCCGCTTCAGTTTCTGCAAGATGGTGCTCTCGGGATCGTCCGGCAACAGCGCGAGAAGCTGGTCTCCCGCGCTCTGCAGGATGGGCTTCGATCCCGCGGTGCGGAACCACTCCGGCTGACCCTTCTCGGGCACGAGCCAAGTGAAGAACAGGAATGCGATCACCACCAGCAGCAGCCCGCGGGCCGCGCCGAAGACGAAGCCAAGCGTCCGGTCGAGCGGACCGATACGGCTGTCGAGGATCGCGTCGGAGATCTTCATTGTGATGAAGGACACGACGAGGAGAGTGACGACGAAAATCCCGCCGGCGGCGACGACGTCGGCGATCTGCGGCGGATTGAATTTGATGTGCTCGCGAGCGAGCGTCCGAGCCGGCTCGAAGAAGTAGATCGTAGCGGCGGTGGCTGCGACCCAAGAGGCGATCGCCAGCACTTCGCGCGTGACGCCGCGCACCATGGCCAGACCCGCCGAGATCAGCATCACGGCGATCAGCACGACGTCGAGCAGGGTGATTGTCATCTACGCGATCGAGCCTGACTCGGAATCATGTGCGGGATACCACCTTCGGGCGGGGCGCGCGCTCTCTATACAGCGCGCACCTTGCCGCGTCACGCGCCTTTGATGCGACCTTGCTGCGCATCAGCCCGTGCGGCCAAGCGGGCCACGAGCGCGTCGAGCGCGGGAACGGCGATCGGCGAGACGCCCGCGTCGGTCGCGGCTTCGGCGGCGGCGGCCGGCAGGACGGCGCGGGTGAAGCCCAAGCGCGCCGCCTCCCGCAGCCGCGGTCCGGAGTGAGACACCGGCCGCACCGCGCCGGTGAGCCCGATCTCGCCGAAGAACACCGCGTCGACCGGCAGCGCGGTCCCCATCAACGAGGACACGAGAGCGGCCGCGACGGCGAGGTCGGCGGCCGGCTCCTGCACCCGCATCCCGCCCGCGACCGCAAGGTGCACGTCATGGCTGCCGAGCCGGACGCCGCAGCGGGCCTCCAGCACGGCGAGCACCATGGCGAGGCGCGGCCCGTCCCAACCGACGACCGCCCGCCGCGGCGTGCCGAGGCTGGTCGGCACGACTAGGGCCTGGATCTCTACGAGGATGGGGCGGGAGCCTTCGAGCCCCGCAAGGACCGCGGTGCCGGGCGCGTCGGGCTCCCGATCTCCGAGGAACAGGGCGGAGGGATTCGTCACCTCCTCCAGCCCGTCGCCGGTCATGGCGAAGACGCCGATCTCGTCCGTCGGGCCGAAGCGGTTCTTCTGAGCGCGGAGAATGCGGAAGTCGCGGCCGGAATCCCCTTCGAACGAGAGCACGGCGTCGACCATGTGCTCGACGACGCGAGGGCCGGCGATCTGACCGTCCTTAGTGACGTGGCCGACGAGGATGACGCAGGCGCCCGTGGTCTTGGCGTAGCGGATCATCGCCTGCGCCGCCGCCCGCACCTGGGTGACCGTGCCCGGCGCGGATTCGACCTGGCCGGTCCAGAGCGTCTGGATCGAGTCGATGATGACGAGCTTCGGCGTCTCGCCGTTCTTCAGGGTCGCGAGTATGTCCTCGACGTTGGTTTCGGCCGCGAGCGCGACGGGCGCCCCGTGCAGGCCGAGCCTCTGGGCGCGCATCCGCACCTGCGCCGGCGCCTCTTCGCCGGAGACGTAGACGACGCGATGTCCCGCGTTCGAGAGCGCCGCGCTCGCCTGGAGCAGCAGCGTAGACTTGCCGATGCCGGGCTCGCCGCCGAGCAGCAGTACCGAGCCGTGCACGAAGCCGCCGCCGGTGACGCGGTCCAGTTCGCCGAGGCCCGACACGAGGCGCGGCGCTTCGTCGGTCGCGCCGGACAGGCCCTCGAGCACGATGACCCGGCCTTTGCCGAGCGCGCGCGCGGCGGTTGACGACCCGCCGCCGGGCAGCGGCGCGGCGGCGGCCTCCTCGACGATTGCGTTCCAGGCCCCGCAGGCCTCGCACTTCCCCTGCCAACGCGATGACACCGCGCCGCAGGCCTGGCAGACGAAGGAGGGTTTTGGGCGGGCCATGAGGTCAGTTGAACTCCGCAAGCAGGGCGTCGAGGTCACGAGCGCCATGAGCGACCCGAAGAACAATCACCCCGTTGTCGTCGACGACGTAGACGATCACGTGGCCTTTTTCGATTAGCCGCCGGAGCGGCCGCCCCGCCGCGTTGGGCTGGGGCGAGCCGCGATCGGGAAAGGTCGGGACGGAAAGAGCAGCGGAGATCACGTTGTCGAGGAGGCTCCGCGCAAGGTCAGGATCGCGTTCGGCGTGAAAGAGATAGGCGTCCTCGAGGTCCCGGTTCGCCTGACGCGAAAACCTGACGTTCATCTACGTGCATGGACCCGAGCCATCGCCTCATGGCGCCGATCGATGTTCGCGCGGACCTCTTGCTCGGTGAGAGTATGCCCCGCCTCGACGTCCGCCAGAGCGTCCTCGAAGGACGCTTCCAGCGCCGCCTGACGGGCGCGGAGCGTCGCTTCATGGTCTTCGAGAAACCGGAGCCCCGCGCGCACCACTTCGCTGGCGTTGTTGTAGCGTCCGGAGGCGACCAGGCTCCGAACGAGGGCCTCGAAGTGGTCGCCGAGCGCGTAGCTGGGTGGCATGACCTAATCCCTCATTATCACCTGTTGATAATAAACGCAGGCCTCGTCGCGTTCAATCTTAGAGCTCAGCCCATGAACCGGCGGTCGTGCCGCCGCCCGAGTCCCGTCAGCACCTCGTAGCCGATCGTGCCGCAGGCGCGGGCGAGAGCGTCGACGCCGATCGTGTCCCCGAGGATCTCGACCCACCCGCCGCGGGCGACCGTTTCCGGCGCGTCGGTGACGTCGATCGCGATGAGGTCCATCGAGATCCGGCCCACATAGGGGCAGGGCACGCCGCCGACGGCCGCCGCGGCGCCGGGGGAACCGTCCTCCGAGCCGCCGGCGCGAAGAACGCCGTCAGCGTAGCCGACCGACACGATCGCCAGCTTGGTGCGGCGACGAAGGCGCTCCGCCCCGCCGTAGCCGACCACGGCGCCGGCGGGCGCCTCCCGCACCTGGGCCACGCGCGCCTCGAGCCGCACCACGGACCGAAGCGCCGCGGGCCGCCCGTCGATCGGATTGGCTCCATAGAGCGCGACGCCCGGCCGTCTGAGATCAAAGCCAAGCCCCCCGCCGTCCGTCTCCTTCAGAAGCGTCCCCGCAGAATTCGCGAGGCTGGCCGGAACGCCCGGCGCTTGCGCGCGGAGCGCGGCGAACAAGGCGCGCTGGCGCTCGGTCTCGGGCCGCAGCGGCTCGTCGGCGCAGGCGAGGTGGCTCATCAGCAGAGCCGGCGTGAAGGGCAGGCGGGGCAGCAGGTCGCGCGCCTGATCCGGGTCGAGGCCGAGCCGCGTCATCCCGGTGTCCACGTGGACCGCGGCCTGGCCTCGCGCTCCACTCGCGGCCCGGAAGGCCGCCCACTCAAGGATCTCGTCCACGCAGCCCAGCACGGGCCGCGCGTCGATGGCGGCGAAGGCGTCGGAGGCGCCGGGCGGCAGGCCGTTCAGGACGTAGATCGTGGCGTTCGGAACGGCGTCGCGCACCGCCCGCGCCTCGGACAGGTGCGCGACGAAGAAGGTCTTGGCGCCCGCACGCGCCAGCGCCGGCGCGGCTTTCGCGATGCCGAGGCCATAGGCGTCGGCCTTCACCACGGCGGCGCATTCGGAGGTGGGGTCGAGCCGGGCGAGATAACTCCAGTTGGCGGCGAGCGCGCCGAGATCGATGGTCAGCCGGCCGCCTGCGAAGGAGTCGCTCATCACGCGTCGCCTGAACGGTTCACATCTGGTCCGGCAGATGATCGAGCTGGGCCAGGTTGCCGAAGCGCGTGAACTCCGCCTCGAACTGCAGGAGCACCGAGCCGGTCGGGCCGTGGCGCTGCTTGCCGATGATGACCTCGGCTTTGCCGGCCACGTTCTCCATCTCCGACATCCACTGGTCGAACTCGGGCGTGCCTTCGCGAGGCTTCTTGTTCTTGACGTAATACTCCTCGCGGAAGACGAACAGCACGACGTCGGCGTCCTGCTCGATCGAGCCGGATTCGCGCAGGTCCGACAGCTGCGGGCGCTTGTCTTCGCGGGTCTCGACCTGGCGGGAGAGCTGCGACAGCGCGATGATCGGCACGTTCAGCTCCTTGGCGAGCGCCTTCATGCCGGTCGTGATCTCCGTCATCTCCTGCACCCGGTTGTCGCCTTTCTTGGCCGAGCCGGACAGCAGCTGGAGGTAGTCGACGACCATCAGGTCCAGGCCCTTCGAGCGCTTGAGCCGACGCGCGCGGGCCGCGAGCTGGGCGATCGACAGGCCGCCGGTCTCGTCGATGAACAGCGGCACCCGCTGCATCTCGGCGACGGCTTCGGTCAGCTTGAAGAAGTCGCTCTCCAGGATGTCGCCGCGGCGGATCTTGGACGACGAGATCGAGGCCTGCTCGGCGATGATGCGGGTCGCGAGCTGCTCGGCCGACATCTCCAGCGAGAAGAAGCCGACGACGCCGCCGTTGACCGTCTTCATGCGCCCGTCGGGCTGCAGTTCGCCCTGGTAGGCGCTCGCCACGTTGTAGGCGATGTTGGTGACGAGCGAGGTTTTGCCCATCGCGGGGCGGCCGGCGAGGATGATGAGGTCGGAGGCCTGCAGGCCGCCCATCAGCCGGTCGAGGTCGGTCAGCCCGGTCGCGACGCCCGAAAGGCCGCCGTCGCGCTTGTAGGCGGCCGCCGCCATGTCGACCGCGGTCGCGAGCGCCTGGGCGAACGGCTGGAAGCCGCCGTCGTAGCGGCCGGTTTCGGCGAGCGCGAACAGCCTGCGCTCGGCCTGCTCGATCTGGTCGCGCGGGGTGGCGTCGACGCCGGCGTCGAAGGCCTCGTTCACGAGCTCCTCTCCGATGCCGATCAGCGAGCGGCGGATGGCGAGATCGTAGATCGAGCGCCCGTAGTCCTCGGCGTTGATGACGGTCGTCGCCTCCGCCGCCAGCCGCGCGAGGTACTGCGGCGTCGTCATGCCGCCGAGGTCGAGGTCCTGCGGCAGGAAGGTCTTGATGGTGACCGGAGTCGCGGACTTGCCGGCGCGGACGAGGCTGGTGACGATCTCGTAGATGCGCTGGTGCAGGCCCTCGTGGAAATGGCCAGGCTCCAGAAAGTCGGATACGCGCCAGAAGGCGTCGTTGTTCACGAGCAGAGCGCCCAGCAGCGCCTGCTCCGCCTCGACGTTCGACGGCGCCTGCCGGTAGGCGGGCTCCGGGTCCATCAGGCGACGGGCGAGAGAATCGGATTGGGCCATGCGGAGGTGTCTTCGGCTGCGGCTGGTTTCACAGACCTTAACACGACGAGAACGAAGCGGGATCGTCGCGTCCGGAAACCTGCCGTCGTGCCCGATTCACACAAGCGGAATTATTGAGGCGCCCGAGTCGGTTGACTCGGCGGCGTGCTTTCGTCCGGCCCCAACGAAAACGCCCGGCGCTGAGGCCGGGCGTCCGCAGATCAGGTCGGAAGCGAAGAGCGCTCAGCGCGCCTCGTCGTCGCCGTCGCGCTCACCGTCCTCGTCGTCGCGATTGCGGCGGCCGCGACGGTCGTCGTCGTCATCCTCGGAGAAGGTCTCGAACGCCGGGCCTTCCTCGCGGACCGTCAGATCCTCGCCCTGGACCTGGCGCTCGGCCTCGGCCTCGGAGCGGGCGACGTTGACCGAGACGGACACCTCGACCTCGGGGTGCAGGCGCACCGGTACGGTGTGGATGCCGATCGTCTTGATTGGGGTGTTGAGCACGACCTGGTTGCGCGCGACGCTGAAGCTCGCCTTGGTCAGCGCTTCGGCGACGTCGCGGGCCGACACCGACCCGTAGAGCTGGCCGGTCTCGCCGGCCTGGCGGACGAGCACGACCGACGCGCCGTCGAGCTTCTCGCCGACCGATTCGGCCTCCTGCTTGAGCTCGAGATTGCGGGCCTCGAGCTGGGCGCGCTGGCCTTCGAACTTCTTACGGTTGGCCTCGTTGGCGCGGAGCGCTTTGTGGTTCGGCAGCAGGAAGTTGCGGGCGTAGCCGTCCTTGACGCGGACTTCATCGCCCATCTGGCCCAGACGGGCGATGCGCTCGAGCAGAATGACTTGCATGGTGGTCTCCTAAGACGAGTGAGGGGTTGGATCGGTCAGGGCAGGGGGGCGGTCGCCGTGGGCGGGGACCCCGGCGGCGGGCCGAAGCGCTTGCGGACGCCGATCGTCTGCTCCGCCACGCCGAGCACGGCGAGGAAGACGCCGACCCAGGGCTGGATCAGCAGCAGCGCGTAGACGCCGAAGAGGATGAGGCCACGCGTCGGCACGGCGCGGGTGGTCACGTGGACCACCGCTAGGCCGAGCATGGCGAAAGCGACGAGGAAGGTTGCGGCGAAGAGCTCCGCGACCAAGCCGACGAGGCCCGGCAGAAGCGAAGCGGCCGAGGCCCCGAGAAAGGCGAGATCCGCCGTGCGGGGATAGGTCATCGCCGAGATCTGCGGCCAGGGCCGCACGAGTCGGCCCGACGCGCGGGTGATCCGCCCGGCGAGCCACAGGTTGAAGACCGAGGACACCGTCCAGAGCGCAGCCGCCATGATCGGGAGCGCCGCCGTCAGGAGGGCGATCAGAGCCTCTCGGTTCTCCGGCGCGGGAAGCGGAGGCGCTCCAGGCCGCTCGCGGAACAGCTCCTCGAACAGCGCCCTCAGCGCCGCGCGGTACTCCTCGAGAGAGGAGGCGACCAGCGGAACCGACAGCGCGACCAGGGCGGCGCCGAGGACGGCGCACCAGAGCACGAGGCGGCCGATTGGATACCATTCGGTCGCGGCGCCGTCGGCGCCCGGACGGGCGAGCAAGGAGAGATAGGCGAGCCACCAGGCGGGCAGCCCGACGCCGACGGCGTGGAGCGCGGCGGCCGATGCGCTGGCCCCGAGAAACAGGGCGATTGCGGCGACGGCCGCGCCGATCAGCCCGGCGTGGTGACGCCAGCCAAGGCCTGCGAGGAGGATCGGAAGCGGGGCGACATAGAACAGGAAGACCGCCAGCGGCGATCCCGACGCGGCCGACGCGTAGAGCAGCGCGGACGCGAGTCCGGCTCCGAGGCCTATCAGGAAAAGCGGCGCGTTGGTCATCGGTCGTCCTGCTGTCCCGCCCCGGCGTTCGGAGCGGTTAGGGCGAGGTCTTAACCCCCGCCCAACGGCGCCGTCCGGAGACGCGCGCCTTGGGAATGCGTCGTCGTCCCGGACCGCCGCACAGTGGCGTCCGGGATGACGTAAGAGGCGGGCGGCTCAGCGCCGCCCGCCGGATCTCACTTGATGACGTAGGGCAGCAGGCCGAGGAAGCGCGCGCGCTTGATGGCGCGGGCGAGCTCACGCTGCTTCTTGGCGGAGACCGCCGTGATGCGCGAGGGCACGATCTTGCCGCGCTCGGAGATGTAGCGCTGCAGCAGACGCACGTCCTTGTGGTCGATCTTCGGCGCGCCGGCGCCGGAGAACGGGCAGGTCTTGCGACGGCGGAAGAACGGGCGGCGCTGCTGGCCGCCGGCCGACGGAACGGTGGTCGCCATCACTCAGCCCCTTCGCTGCGCGGAGCGCGCTCTTCACGATCGCGGCGGAAACCGCCGCCGCCCGGACGCTCGCCGCCGCCTTCACGGTCGCGACGGAAGCCGCCGCGCTCGCCGTCACGGCCGCCGCCGCGGGGGCGGTCGTCGCGGTCGTCGCGGTCGCGACGCTGCAGCATGGCCGACGGGCCTTCCTCGAGCTCTTCGACCTTTAGGGTCAGGATGCGGAGGATGTCTTCGCTGATGCCCTGCTGGCGCTCAAGCTCGGCCACTGCCGCGGCGGGCGCGTCGATGTTGAGCAGCGTGTAGTGGGCCTTGCGGTTCTTCTTGATGCGGTAGGCGAGCGGCTTCACGCCCCAGTACTCGGTCTTCTTGACCTGACCGCCGAGCCCTTCGAGCACGGCCTTGTACTGTTCGATGAGAGCCTCGACCTGCTGCGACGTCACGTCCTGGCGCGCCAGGAAAACGTGTTCGTAAAGCGGCATGAGGGTACGAACCTTCTTCCAGTGAACGACTGCCGTCCGGCGCGAAGCCCTCCGAGCCCGCGAAGGCCCGAACGAATTCTCGAAGGCGGAGACACGGGAGATCGGATCCTGCGATCCTGGTCGGGCGGGCCTAAACGACGGGCACGCCCAAAACCTCTCCGTTCAGCCCCCAGCCGAACGACGCGAAGCGCGCCCTATAGTGGATTGGCCGCGCGGACGCAAGGATCAGCGGGCGCGCCGGCCATGCCAGGCGCCGCGGCGGGACCTTCTCCTTGGAATTGAGCCGTCAACCTTGACGATCGGGGCGCCCCCGCCGCCTTGACACTTCCGCCCAAGGCCTGCTTTGCACGCCGCGACCAAGAAAAACACGACAAGGATCGCCCCCGTGAGCATAGCGTTGATCTTCCCCGGGCAGGGAAGCCAGCAGGTCGGCATGGGCCGCGCGCTGGCCGACAGCTTCGCGCCGGCCCGCGCGGTGTTCGAGGAGGTTGACGCAGCGCTGGGCGAGTCGCTTTCGACCGTGATCTTCGACGGGCCGGACGACGCGCTCATGCTGACGTCCAACGCTCAGCCCGCGCTGATGGCGGTGAGCCTCGCGGCTATGCGCGTGCTGGAAGCCGAGGCGGGCCTCGACGTGTCGCGCCACGCAGCTTTCGTGGCGGGCCATTCGCTCGGCGAGTATTCCGCGCTTGCGGCGGCCGGCAGCCTGACGATCGCGGACGCGGCCCGGCTGCTGCGGACGCGCGGCGACGCCATGCAGAAGGCCGTTCCTGTCGGCGCCGGCGCCATGGCGGCGCTCCTGGGCCTCGACCTCGAGGCGGCGCGCGCCGTCGCGGCCGAGGCGGCGGAGGGCGAGGTCTGCCAGGCCGCGAACGACAACGCGCCGGGACAGGTGGTCGTCTCCGGCGCGAAGGCCGCGGTGGAGCGCGCCATCGCCATCGCCAAGACGCGCGGCGCCAAGCGCGCAGTGCTGCTCCCGGTCTCGGCGCCGTTCCACTGCGCCTTGATGCAGCCCGCCGCCGACGTCATGGCTGAGGCGCTGGCGGGCGTGAAGATCTCCGCTCCCAAGGCGCCCCTGGTCGCGAACGTCACCGCGAGCCCGCTGAACGACCCGGAAGACATCCGCAAGCGCCTGATCGAACAGGTCACCGGCGCCGTCCGTTGGCGCGAGTCGGTCGGCTTTATGGGAAGCGCCGGCGTTACCCGTTTCATCGAGATCGGCGCCGGCAAGGTGCTGGCCGGTCTCGTCAAGCGCAACGCGGAGGGCGCGACGGGCGAATCCGTCGGGGCCCCCGAGGACGTGGCGC
The DNA here is from genome assembly GCF_002897035.1 of Methylopila sp. Yamaguchi. GTDB lineage: Bacteria > Pseudomonadota > Alphaproteobacteria > Rhizobiales > Methylopilaceae > Methylopila. The sequence goes on along the minus strand of NZ_BAUX01000015.1, from coordinate 30,296 downwards.
GTCTCAAGAGCGACGGCGCGTTCGCGTGATTTCAACTCGTCCGTCGAACGGCAGAGGATAAGGCTCATGTTCGATCTCACCGGGCGCACGGCGCTCGTCACGGGCGCGACCGGCGGCATCGGCGGCGCCATCGCCAGGGCGCTGCACGCCCAGGGCGCGGCCGTCGCGCTGTCGGGCACCCGCCGGGAGGCGCTGGAGGCTCTGGCCGCCGAGCTGGGCGAGCGCGCCCACGTGCTGCCCGCTGACCTGAAGGACGGCGCTGCCGTCGACGCGCTTCCAGGCCAGGCCGAGGCCGCGCTCGGCGGTCTCGACGTCGTCGTCCACAACGCGGGCATCACGCGCGACAACCTGTTCCTCCGGATGAAGGACGACGAGTGGGCGGACGTGATCGCGGTGAATCTCACCGCGGGCTTCCGGCTGTACCGTGCGGCCGTCAAGGGCATGATGAAGCGCCGCCGCGGCCGGTTGATCGGCATCACTTCGGTCGTCGGCGTCACCGGCAATCCGGGGCAGGGCAACTACGCGGCCTCGAAGGCCGGCCTGATCGGCATGACCAAGTCGCTGGCGGCCGAGGTCGCAAGCCGTGGCATTACCGTGAACTGCATCGCCCCGGGCTTCATCGAGAGCCCGATGACCGACGCGCTGAACGACAAGCAGAAGGAAGCTTCGCTCGCCCACATTCCGCTCGGCCGTTTCGGCCAGGGCGCGGAGATCGCGGCGGCCGCGGTCTATCTCGCGAGCGACGAGGCCTCCTACGTCACCGGCCACACGCTGCAGGTCAACGGCGGCATCGCCATGGTCTGAGCCGTCCCTTCCGGGGACGCGGCCCGCCCCGCGACTGGCGTGCGGCCATGCGACATGATACCAGACGCCGGTCCTTTGTGGGGGCGTCTGGAACGACACGGAACTGCGGGATCCCCAACACCGTTCGAGCCACGACGAAAAGGGATTGCCGGAACCGCCTTCCGCCTTCAAAAAGCCCTCTCGGAAGATTCGCGCCTCAAGACGAGATCGTCGGGCGCAATGTTCCGGCGAGACGATCTTCCGAACGAGAACCATCGAAGGATTACGTAGATGAGCGACATTGCCGAACGCGTGAAGAAGATCGTGATCGAGCATCTCGGCGTCGACGCCGACAAGGTCACCGAGAACGCGAGCTTCATCGACGACCTCGGCGCTGACAGCCTCGACACCGTCGAGCTGGTGATGGCCTTCGAGGAAGAGTTCGGCTGCGAGATTCCGGACGACGCCGCCGAGACCATCCTGACGGTCGGCGACGCTACCAAGTTCCTTGAGAAGAACGCCGCGCAGGCTTGATCCTGCTCGATGATCGGCGACCGGCGGGTGGCATGGTGAACGGAAAGCAGTTCCTGTGAGCGACGGCATGAGGCGCGTCGTCGTCACGGGCATGGGTCTTGTGACCCCGCTCGGGTCGGGCGTCGAAACGGTCTGGAAGCGTCTTCTGGCGGGCGAAAGCGGCGTCCGGAAGATCGACCAGTTCCAGGTGGACGACCTCCCCGCGCGGATTGCCGGCATCATTCCGCGGGGCGACGGGTCCGACGGGACGTTCAACGCCGACGACTGGATGGAGCCCAAGGAGCAGCGCAAGGTCGACGATTTCATCGTCTTCGCCGTCGCCGCCGCCGATCAGGCTCTCGCCGACAGCGGCTGGAAGCCGGAGACGGACGACGAGCGTTATGCGACCGGCGTTCTGATCGGCTCCGGCATCGGCGGCCTCCAGGGCATCGAGGAGGCGTCCCACGTCCTTCGCGACAAGGGCCCGCGCCGTCTGTCTCCGTTCTTCATCCCCGGCCGCCTGATCAACCTGGCCTCCGGCCATGTGTCGATCAAGCATGGGCTGAAAGGTCCGAACCACGCAGTCGTCACGGCGTGCTCCACCGGCGCGCACGCCATTGGCGACGCCGCCAGGCTCATCGCGCTGGGCGACGCGGACGTGATGGTCGCGGGCGGCACGGAGTCGCCGGTCTGCCGCCTCGCGGTCGCCGGCTTCTCGGCGTGCCGCGCGCTGTCGACCTCGTTTAACGACGAGCCGGAGCGCGGCTCGCGGCCCTACGACCGCGCCCGCGACGGCTTCGTCATGGGCGAAGGCGCCGGCGTGGTCGTGCTCGAGGAGTACGAGCACGCCAAGGCGCGCGGGGCCAAGATCTACGGCGAAGTGATCGGCTACGGCCTGTCGGGCGACGCCTATCACATCACCTCGCCCTCGCTCGACGGCGACGGCGCCTATCGCTGCATGAAGGCCGCGCTGAAGCGCGCCGGCGTTTCGCCGGGAGAGGTCGACTACATCAACGCCCACGGAACCTCGACGCCGCTCGGCGACGAGATCGAGCTCGGCGCCGTCACCCGCCTCGTCGGCAACGCCGCGTCCGAGATGACGATGTCCTCGACCAAATCCGCGATCGGGCATTTGCTCGGCGCCGCAGGCTCGGTCGAGGCGATCTTCTCGCTGCTGGCGATCCGCGACCAGATCGCGCCGCCGACGCTCAATCTCGAAGACCCCTCCGTCGAAACCGCGATCGATCTCGTTCCCAGGACGGCGAAGCCGTTGCCGATCGAGGTGGCGCTCTCGAACTCGTTCGGGTTCGGCGGCACCAACGCGTCGCTGGTGTTCCGCCGCCATCACGCCTGAACAACGGGGCGAGATTCGCCACATTCGCGCCTAGAGTGGCGTCGAACGGACGATCCACGGCGGCGCGCGAGCCGCCCGCAAGGCCTGGAGGGCCGCGTTGACGGACGAGGGCACGGCTCCCGAAAACAAGCGTCCCGTTCCGGTTACGCCCGTGACCCCGACGTCGCAGCCCAGACCGGCCGCGCCGGCCCTGGCGGCGCAGTCCGAGGCGACCCCCGCGGACCGTCGCGTGGCGTCCAAAGGGCCCGAGACCCCGCCGCCTCCGCCGCCTGCGAAGAAGCGCGCGCGCCGGCGGCACAGCGCCGTGGTCGGCTATCTCAGCGGTATATTCACCTTCCTGAGCCTCCTCGCGCTCGCGGCGGGCGGCGCGTTTTACTACGGCAAGGTGATGTTCGATCAGCCGGGGCCGCTCGCGCAGGAAACGTCGGTCCTGATCCCGCGCAACCAGGGCGTCTCCGAGATCTCCGACCAGCTCGCGCGCGCCGGGGTCATTGACCACCCCAAGGTGTTCGAGATCGGCGTCCGGCTTTATCGTAACAACGACAAGCTGCGGTACGGCGAGTACGGCTTCCCCGCCGGCGTCTCGATGCGCGAGGCGATGGAGATCCTCGTCTCCGGCAAGGCGATCGAGCACGCGCTAACGATCCCGGAAGGCCTCACCAGCCTGCAGATCGTCGAACGCTTGCGAGAGGCGCCCCTTTTGACGGGCGACGTCCGCGAGATTCCGCCGGAGGGCTCGCTCCTGCCGGAGACCTACCGCTACACGCGGGGCATGTCCCGCGCGCAGCTCGTCTCGAGGATGCAGCAGGAGCAGAAGGAGTTGCTAGAGCGCGTGTGGCGCGAGCGCGACCCAGCCGTGCCTGTCAAGACGCCGGCGGACCTCGTCACCCTCGCCTCTCTGGTGGAGCGCGAGACCGGCGTCGCCGAAGAGCGCGCCCGGGTTGCGGCTGTGTTCGTCAACCGGCTGAACAAGGGCATGCGCCTCCAGTCCGATCCCACGATCGTCTATGGCCTGGTCGGCGGACGGGCGACCCTCGGGCGCAGCCTTACGCGCACCGACATCCAGTCGCGCACGCCGTACAACACCTATGTGGTCAAGGGGCTGCCCGCAGGTCCGATCGCGAACCCCGGACGCCAGGCGCTGGAGGCGGCGGCGCAGCCTGCCAAGACCGGCGATCTCTACTTCGTCGCCGACGGGGCCGGCGGGCACGCCTTCGGCCGGACGCTCGTCGAGCACAACCGCAACGTCCAGAAGTGGCGCCAGATCGAGCGGACGCGCGGGGCTCCCGCCGACCGCGTGGCGCCGGACGAGGCGGCGCCGGAGCCGGACGACGCGGCGGCCGAGACCCCGCCTTCGAGCGCCGCGCCGGCCTCTTCGACGCCCCCCGCCCGTCCCGAGCGGCGGCGCGGCGGCTGAGGTCGGCCGACCGCCGTCCCGCCTTCGACACCTGCGGCGCTGAACCGTTTCGGCCGTGCGCCGCGAGCCTTGAGGACCCATCCATGCCCCTCGCCAGCATGACAGGCTTCGCGCGCCTCGCCGGAAGCCGCGGGGATCTGCGCTGGACGTGGGAGATCCGCAGCGTCAACGCCAAGGGCCTCGACCTGCGGCTGCGGACCCCGCCGGGCTTCGACGCGATCGAGCCGGCCGCGCGGCAGGCGGCAGGCGCGCGTCTGCATCGCGGGACGGTGCATGCGACCCTCACCGTCGACCGCCCCCCGCGGACGGGCGTCGCGCGCGTGAACGAGGAGGCGCTGGCGGCCGTCGTCGCGGCGGCGCGGGCGATCGCGGAGCGACTGCCCGACGCGGCTCCCGTGTCTATCGACGGACTGCTCGCCCAGCGGGGCGTGGTGGAGTTCGTCGAACCCGAAGACGACGTCGAGGAGCGCGCCGCGCTGGAGGCGGCTGTGCTCGCTGATTTCTCCGTCGCGCTCGACGCCCTGGTCGCGGCGCGCGCGGGGGAGGGCGCCGCGCTGGAGGCGATCCTTACCGAGCGTCTCGCGACCATCGAAACGCTGACCGCGAGCGCCGACGCCTGCCCTGCGCGGCGGCCTGAGGCGGTGGCGAAGAAGCTCGCCGATCAGGTCAAGGCGTTGCTCGGGACCGGCGTCTCGCTCGATCCCGATCGGCTCCACCAGGAGGCCGCGCTGATCGCGACCCGCGCCGACGTGCGGGAGGAGATCGACCGGCTCGTCGCCCATGTCGCGGCCGCTCGCCAGCTCCTCGGCGAGGGCGTCGCAGTCGGTCGGCGGCTCGATTTCCTGGCCCAGGAGTTCGGCCGCGAGTCGAACACTCTGTCGGCCAAGTCCAACGACCGCAGCCTGACGGCGATCGGTCTCGAGCTCAAGGCCGTCGTGGAGCAGTTCCGCGAGCAGGTCCAGAACGTGGAGTGACCGAGATGGCGCCTTCGGAGACCGGCCCCGCGCGTCGAGGGGTGCTGCTGATCTTGTCGTCACCTTCGGGGGCCGGCAAATCGACGCTTACCCGCGCGCTGCTCGACACCGACAAGGAGATCACGCTTTCGATCTCCGCCACGACGCGGCCGAAGCGCGCGAGCGAGGCCGACGGGGTGCACTACCATTTCATCCGCCAGCGAGAGTTCGAGGCGATGCGCGACGAGGGCGAGCTGCTGGAGTGGGCTGAGGTCCACGGCAACTACTACGGCACGCCGCGCGCGCCGGTGGAGGCCGCGCTGGCCGAGGGGCGCGACGTGCTGTTCGACATCGACTGGCAGGGAGCGCAGCAGATCTGCGGCGCGATGCGCAGCGACGTGGCGACCGTGTTCGTGCTGCCGCCCTCGGCCAAGGAGCTCCGTTCGCGGCTCGAGCGGCGCGCCGAGGACTCCGCCGAGGTGATCGACCGCCGGCTGCGCAACGCCGCCGTCGAGATCAACCATGTCGGCGAGTACGACTACGTGGTTGTGAACGCCGATTTCGAGGACTGCCTCAACAAGGTGCGCGCCATCCTGCAGGCGGAACGCATCCGCCGCGTCCGGCAGCCGCGGCTAATGGACGAGGCGGCGCAGCTTGTGAAGGACCTCGCGGCCGTTTGACAGCGAACAGACAGCGCGTTCCGCTGTGCTGCCACGAGAAAGTAAGGTCGCTCTAAAGTCTAAGCGCGCCGCTGCTGCTCTTGGCTGAAATTCGGTCATAGTGCCCTCCGCATTACATGTCGGGGGACGTAAAATGTGCATTCGGGGAATCCTGTTCGCGATCGTGGCGGCCGCTGCGGTCTTCCAGGCGCCGTCGGCCTTCGCCCAGGCGACGCGTACCTGGGTTTCCGGCGTCGGCGACGACGTCAATCCGTGCAGCCGCACGGCGCCGTGCAAGACCTTCGCGGGCGCGATCTCGAAGACCGCCGTCGGCGGCGAGATCAACACGCTCGATCCCGGCGGCTTCGGCGCGGTGACCATCACCAAGTCGATCAGCATCATCTCGGCTCACAACGCCGGGGTGCTCCTGAGCGCCTCGAACGGGATCACGGTCAACGTCCCCGCCGGATCGGAAGTCCTGCTGGAGGGGCTGGAGATCGAAGGACTGGCGAACACGCCGTTCTCGCCGGGCCTGAACGGCGTGCGGATGATCGGGAGCGGCAAGCTCACGATCCGCAAATGCGCAATCCGGAACTTCAGCGACAACGCCGTCTTCGCGTCGGGCCTCGACGGAGCGCGCGTGGTGATCGACGAGTCGTACCTGACGGGGAGCGCGGACGGCGTCCGGGTCGCTGCGGCGGCGGGGACAAATCAGGTCGCCGTGTCCCGCAGCCTGATCGAAGGCAACGTCCGGGGCGTCACCGCGGTCGGCAACGGAAACGAGGTGACGCTCGCCGACAACATCCTGCGCAACGGGACCGACCTCGTCGTGAAGAGCGGCGCGACGGCCGTCTCGTTCGGCGGCAACGTCATCTCAAGCGGGGCTCCCACGCAGACCATCGCGCGCAAGTAGCGCCGCCGAAAGACGCGGAGACGCGATCAGCGGGACGAAAAGCGGCGGACCGGCGGTCCGCCGCAGTCGTTTCGGCCTTGAAAACGCCCGGTAGCGGAGCCGCTTGCGAGCCGCAGACCCTTCCGCCACGGCCCTCGCCACGTTATAAGCCCGCGCGTTTTCCGCAGTTTCTCGCGCGGCGGGCGGCCGGTTTCGGGCCGGGCTCGCGCGCATCCTTCCAGACCACGAGGCGATCCAATGGCTCTCGAGCGCACCTTCTCCATCATCAAGCCCGATGCGACCCGTCGCAACATCACCGGCAAGGTGCTGTCCTACATCGAGGCCGCGGGCCTGCGCGTCGTCGCCCAGAAGCGCCTGCAGCTCACCAAGGAGCAGGCCGAAGGCTTCTACGCGGTCCACAAGGAGCGGCCGTTCTTCAACGACCTCGTCAGCTTCATGATCTCCGGCCCGGTGGTGGTTCAGGTCCTCGAGGGCGAGAACGCCGTCGCGACGTACCGCGACGTCATGGGCGCGACCAACCCCGCGAACGCCGCCGAAGGCACGATCCGCAAGGACCTCGCCGAGTCGATCGAGGCGAACTCGGTGCACGGCTCCGACGCGCCTGAGACCGCGAAGGAGGAGATCGCCTACTTCTTCAAGGACGAAGAGATCGTCGGCTGACGCCGCCCTTAGTCTACTGACATACGGAATGCCAACCTCTGGCGGCCCGGCGACCGGCGTGCGACAAAACGCGCCGGTCGTTTTATTTTGTGGGGGCAGGCGATGACACTCGGCTCGGTGGATTGGCTCGCGCTGGGCGAGATCATCTGGATCAACGCCCTCTTGTCGGGAGACAACGCGGTCGTCATCGCGATGGCCTGCCGCGGGCTGCCGGGCGGTCAGCGCCGGATGGGGATGATCCTCGGCGCCGGCGTCGCGATCGCGCTCCGCATCCTGTTCACGGTCATCATCGTGGCGCTGCTCGGGGTGCCATACCTCAAGATCGTGGGCGCGCTCGCGCTGCTTTACATTGCGGTGGACCTGCTGACGCCCAACGACGAGGGCGAGGGCGACGTCAAGACGTCGGAGAGCCTGCTGCGCGCGGTCGGAACGATCGCTGTCGCAGATGTGGTTATGAGTCTCGATAATGTGATCGCGATCGCAGGCGTGGCCGGCGATCACTTCGGGCTTCTCATCGCAGGTCTTGGTATCTCGGTTCCGATGATCGTCGCCGGGAGCGCCGTCATCCTCGCAGTCATGGACCGGTTCCCGCTCATCGTGTGGGCCGGCGCCGCGCTCCTCGGGTTCGTCGCCGGCGAGATGCTCGTGGACGACGTCGCCTTGGTCGATCGCTTCGGCGGCGAGTACGTCCACAGCTGGGAGACGACGGCCGCCGTCACCTTGGCGGTTGTTGTCGTGGCGGTCGGATGGCTCGTCCGGCGGGCGAAGACCCGCAACGGCCGTCAGAGCGCGACGTCCTGAAGAACGCTGCGACCGGGACGTGACCCCACGGGGCTGCGCTTCAGGCTCGCCTTGAACGTCAACATGCGCCGCGAACGCGCGGCTTTAGGGGATGCGCATGGAATTCAATTTCGCGTTCGATCAGCCGACGTTCTGGATCTCTCTGCTGCAGATCATCTGGATCGACCTGCTGCTGTCGGGCGACAACGCGGTCGTCATCGCGCTCGCCTGTCGCAAGCTCCCTCCCGATCAGCGCAAGCTCGGCATCCTGCTCGGCGCCGGCGCCGCGGTTGGGCTGCGCATCATCTTCGCCTTCTTCATCACCTTCCTGCTGGGCGTGCCCTTCCTGAAGGTCGCGGGCGGCCTGCTGCTGTTCTGGATCGCGATCAAGCTCGCGACCGACGAGCAGGAGGACCATGCGGACGTGGAGGCGAGCGCCAACCTTTGGGGCGCGGTGCGCACCATCGCAATCGCCGACGCCGTGATGAGCCTCGACAACGTGGTCGCGATCGCCGCGGCGGCGAAGGGACATCCCGAGCTCTTCATCTTCGGGCTGCTGCTGACGATTCCGCTGATCATCGCGGGCTCGACCCTGCTCAGCGCCATCCTGCAGAAGTTCCCGATCCTGGTGTGGATCGGCGCGGGCCTGCTGGGCTGGATCGCCGGCGAGATGATCCTGGGCGACGTCGTCGTCATCAACTGGCTGAAGGGCTTCGATCCTTCGCTGCTGATGCCCGATCCCGAACATGACATCGGCGTCACGGCTGTGAAGTGGCTGCACTACGCCGCGGCCGCGGCCGGCGCGATCCTCGTGCTCGGCGTCGCCTTCGTGATCAAGCGCCGGCGCCATGCGACGGTGGAAGGCACGATCAAGGACGCCTCGTAAGGCCGGCGCGAGGAGCCTTCGGGCTCCTCGTCCTATCGACACGGGTTTAGCTCAAACGAGAACGGCCGGCGCTCATGCGCCGGCCGTTTTGCTTTGCGTTGGACGCCTCGTAGGCAGCGCCGCTTGCGACGAGGGAGATCGTCCGAAGGCCGTCAGGGCCAGATCAGGGCCGTGGCGTGGGCGTCGTCGCCGGCGTCCACGCGCACGCGATCGCCCTCCAGCCGAACGCGGCCCTGGGCCCAAAGCTTCAGCGCCCGGACGTAGAGCAGATGCTCCGCCGCGAGAACGCGGGCCGCAAGCGACTCCTCGTCGTCGCCGTCGAGCACGGGCACCGCCGCCTGGGCGATGATCGGGCCGGAGTCCATCTCCGGCGTAACCACGTGCACCGTGCAGCCGTGGAGCCTGACCCCCGCCGCGAGCGCGCGGGCGTGGGTGTCGAGGCCCTTGAAGCTCGGCAGCAGGGCCGGGTGGATGTTGATCAGCCGACCCGCCCAGCCCGCGATGAAGCCGTCGGTCAGAATTCGCATGAAGCCGGCGAGGCAGACGAGGTCCGGCGCGACGTCGCGCAGGGCGGCGTCGAGGGCGGCGTCGAAGGTCGCCCGGTCGGCGTAGGCCTTGTGATCGACGACCCTGGTCGCGATCCCGGCGCGCGTGGCGACCGCCAACGCGCCGGCGTTCGGCCGGTTGGAGATCACCGCGACGATCTCGGCGGGGAACGCCGGCTCCGCCGCGGCGTCGATCAGGGCGGCCATGTTGGAGCCGCGGCCGGAGACCAGGACCGCGACGCGCAGGCGGCTCATGGCGTGGGCGCGTGGAGCGCGAGCGCGCCGGTGAAGCGCACGGGATCGTCCGCGCGCGAAATGGTCACGATCTCGCCGATGCGGACCGGCGCTTCGCCTTCGGCCTTCAGCGCGGCCTCGACCGAAGCCGCCTCGTCGGCGCCGACCACCACGACCATGCCGAGGCCGCAGTTGAACGTCCGCAGCATCTCGGGCTCGGCCACGCCGCCCGCGCTGGCGAGCCAGCCGAAGACTGGCGGGACGACGATCGCGGAGAGATCGATCTGCGCGCCGAGCCCGTCCGGGAGCACGCGCGGCAGGTTGTCGGGCAAGCCGCCGCCGGTGATGTGCGCCAGCGCCTTGATGGCGTGGCCAGCCTTCAGCGCGGCGATCAGCGGGCGGACATAGAGCTTGGTGGGCGCGAGCAGGGCGCGGCCGAGCGTCGTCTCCGGCGCGAACGGCGCCGGCGCGTCGAGGCCGAGCCCCGAGCGCGCCACAATGCGACGGACCAGCGAGTAGCCGTTGGAGTGGACGCCGGAAGAGCCGAGGCCGAGCAGCACGTCGCCCGCCGCCACGTCCCGGCGCGGCAGCAGCTTGCCGCGCTCCGCCGCGCCCACGGCGAAGCCCGCGAGGTCGTAGTCGCCGTCGGCGTACATGCCCGGCATCTCGGCCGTTTCGCCGCCGACGAGCGCGCAGCCCGCCTCGATGCAGCCGGTGGCGATGCCCTTCACCACCTCGTAGGCCGTGTCGCCCGAGAGCTTGCCGCAGGCGAAGTAGTCCAGGAAGAACAGCGGCTCGGCGCCCTGGACCACAACGTCGTTGACCGACATGGCGACCAGGTCGATCCCGATGGTGTCGTGCAGACCGGTCTCGATCGCGATCTTGAGCTTGGTCCCGACGCCGTCGTTGGCCGCGACCAGGATCGGGTCGACATAGCCCGACGCCTTCAGGTCGAAGAGGCCGCCGAAGCCGCCGATCTCCGCGTCCGCTCCGGACCGCCGCGTCGCGCGCACGAGCGCCTTCAGCCGCTCCACCAGCGCGTTGCCGGCGTCGATGTCGACGCCCGCGTCGGCATAGGTCAGGCCGCCGCCGGTTTTGGTGCTCTCGGCCATGGATCTCAGCTCCGCGTCGCTCTGGGCCGACCCCTTAGACCGACGCCGGAATGCGCGCAACAGCAGGGCCGAGGGGAACGCCGCCGATAGCCGTCTTGACCCCCGACGCGGCGGGAGCATAACTCGCGGCTGCGAAGGCGTTTCAGCGGACGCGCAACCGCACAGCCGGGCCGGCTTGGCCCGGGCCCCGGGGCCGTCAGCGAAAGTCGACCAATGGCGTTGCAACGGCAGCTTTTGTTCTGGCTGGGAGCGCTCGCCGTTCTGGCGATCTTCCTGCTCCTGTTCTCCGGCATCCTGCTGCCCTTCGTAGCCGGCCTTGCGCTGGCCTATCTGCTCGATCCGATCGCCGACCGGCTGGAGCGGCTCGGCCTTCCGCGCATCGCCGCGACTGTGGTGATCCTCGCCTCGGTGCTCGTGCTGTTCGTCGCTATCATCATGCTCGTCGCGCCGCTGCTGGGGTCGCAGCTCGCGAGCTTCATCGAGCGCCTGCCGCAGACCGTGCAGAAGCTTCAGGAGCTGGTGTCGAGCCAGCCCTGGGTGGAGCGCATGGTGGGGCAGGGGATGGGGCAGCTGCGCTCTTCGTTCGGATCGTTCGTCAGCCAAGGCGTCAACTGGGCGACTTCGTTCCTCGCCTCGCTCTGGACCGGCGGCCAGGCGCTGATGTCGATTCTGAGCCTGCTCGTGGTCACCCCCGTCGTCGCCTTCTACATGCTGATCGACTGGGACCGCATGGTTGAGACGGTCGACAGCTGGACGCCGCTGCGGCACCGCGAGACCATCCGGAGGCTTGCGCGGGAGATCGACGGCGGCGTGGCCGGCTTTGTGCGCGGCCAAGCGCTGGTGTGCCTGCTGCTCGGGACGTTCTATGCGATCGCGCTGAGCATGGTCGGGCTCAACTTCGGCCTGCTCATCGGTCTCGGCGCGGGGTTGATCGGCTTCATCCCGTACATCGGGTCGATCACCGGGCTGATTGTTTCGGTCTCGGTCGCGATCGTCCAGTTCTGGCCGGACTGGACCATGGTGGCGCTCGTGCTCGGCATTTTCGTCTTCGGCCAGTTCGTGGAAGGCAACATCCTTCAGCCCCGTCTCGTCGGCCGCTCCGTTGGGCTCCACCCGGTGTGGCTGATGTTCGCCCTCGTCGCCTTCGGGTACCTCTTCGGATTCGTCGGCCTGCTGGTCGCGGTGCCGCTGGCCGCCGCCGTCGGGGTGCTCGTCCGGTTCGCCCTCCACCGCTACCTGGAAAGCCCGTTCTTCACAGGCGAAGAGGGTCCCGCGGTGCTTCCGGGCGGGCCCACAGGCGCGAGCCTGTTCGGCCCGAAGTTCACCCCGACGAAGCCCGCCGAGGCGGTCGCGGCTCCGCCGGTCGCGGTGCCGCCGCCCGCGCCCTCCCCGGACGCCGTCTGAGCCGCCGCATGGTCCGCGACGCGCCGCGTCAGATTCCGCTGTCGCTGCCCCACGTGGCGCGGTTCGGCGACGAGGACTTCCTCGTGGCCCCGCCGAACGCGGAGGCGCATGCGCTGGTGACGGGATGGCCGCGCTGGCCGGACCGGCTGCTGCTGCTCGTCGGCGGCCCGGGCGCCGGCAAGAGTCATCTCGGCGCCATCTGGGCGCGGGCGAGCGGCGCCGCGGTTACGCTGACGCCGGACCAGGCGATCGCCGCGCTGCGGGCGGCTGGAGACGAGCCGCGCGTGCTGCTCGACGGCGCCGAAGGCGCAGACGAAAACGCGTTGTTCCATGTGCTCAACCTCGCGCGGGAGCGCCGGGCGCATCTGCTCGTCACGGCGCGAAGCGTGCCGACCGCGCTCTGGCCCACGCTGCCGGACCTAGCCTCCCGCCTGCGCGCTCTCCCCGTCGCGCGGCTGGAGGCGCCGGACGACGCCACCATGAAGGCGGTGCTTGTGAAGCTGATCGACGATCGTCAGCTTGTGGTCGAGGCGGATGTCGTCGAATACGTCGCGCGCCACGCCGAGCGGTCGCTTGGCGCGCTGAGCGATCTCGTCGACGCTCTCGATCGGGAATCGCTTGCGCGGAGCAGGCCGGTCGGCCGGGGCCTCGCCGCGGACGTCCTCGCCCGCATGAGGGACCAGGAAGACTGAAGATGGACGTCGCCAAACCGTCATCCGTTCGTCGTATGCAACCGCGCCGCGTCCGGAAGCCTGCGCCTCCGCCGGCGGCGCCGACACCGACGGAGACCGAGCCGATGGCCGAGATCGCAAGCGTGCCGCCCCGGGCCGCAATCGCCGAAGCCAAGCTGGAGTCGGCGCCCGAGCCTGTCGCCGCGGACCGCCAGGGCGACCCCTCCCGCTTCGTGAACCGCGAGATTTCCTGGATCTGGTTCAACCGGCGCGTGCTGGAAGAGGCCTCGAACGCCTCGCACCCGCTGCTCGAGCAGCTCCGGTTTCTCTCGATCTCCGCGAACAACCTCGACGAGTTCTTCATGGTCCGGGTCGCGGGCCTGCGCGGCCAGCTCCGCTCGGGCCTCGTCGAGCGGAGCCCCGACGGCCTGACGCCTGCCGAGCAGCTGGCGAAGATCGGCGAGGTCGTCTCCTCGCTCGCCCGCGACCAGCAGATCCGCTGGCTGGAGCTTCGCACCCAGCTGGAGGCGGCCGGCATTTCCCTGGTCGAGGCCTCGGCGCTGACGCGGACGGAGCGGGTCTGGATTGAGGACTACTTCCTCAACTATGTCTTCCCGGTGCTGACGCCGCTCGCGGTCGATCCGGCGCATCCCTTCCCGTTCATCCCCAACCTCGGGCTCACCATCGCGCTGCAGCTCGCCCGCCAGCGTGACGCCCGGCCGCTGAACGCCCTGATCCGCATCCCCGCCCGGATCGACCGCGCCATTCGCCTCCCGGAGAGCGAACCCGGCGTCACCCGGTTCATTGGGCTCGAGCAGGTGATCGGCCTCTTCATCGGGCGTCTGTTCCCCGGCTACGAGGTCAAGGCGCAGGCCGGCTTCCGCGTCATCCGCGACAGCGACCTCGAAGTGGAGGAGGAGGCGGAGGATCTCGTCCGCCTGTTCGAGAGCGCGCTGAAGCAGCGGCGCCGTGGCTCGGTGATCCGCCTTGAGATCGAGAACACCATGCCGCCGGAGCTGCGGGCCTTTGTGGTGGCGGCGCTCGGCGTGTCCGACGACGAGGTGTTCGTCGTCGACGGCGTGCTCGCGCTGGGCGATCTCAACCAGATCGTCTCGATTGATCGGCCCGACCTGAAGTTCAAGGCCTACAACCCGCGCTTCCCCGAGCGCGTCCGAGACGCGGGCGGCGATTGCTTCGCCGCGATCCGCGAGAAGGACATCGTCGTCCACCACCCCTACGAGAGTTTCGACGTGGTGGTGCAGTTCCTGAATCAGGCGGCGCGCGACCCGAACGTGGTCGCGATCAAGCAGACGCTCTACCGCACCTCGTCCGACAGCCCGATCGTGAAGGCCCTCGCGGAGGCGGCCGAAGCCGGGAAGGTCGTCACGGCGCTGGTGGAGCTGAAGGCCCGCTTCGACGAAGAGGCGAACATCCGCTGGTCGCGCGATCTGGAGCGCGCTGGCGTGCAGGTGGTGTTCGGCTTCATCGAGCTGAAGACGCACTCCAAGCTGTCGCTGGTGGTGCGCCGCGAGGGCGGCGGGCTCACGACTTACTGCCACGTCGGCACGGGCAACTACCATCCGATCACGGCTCGGATTTACACGGACCTGTCGTTCTTCACCGCCGATCCCGTGATCGGACGCGACGTCGGACGGTTGTTCAACTTCATCACGGGCTACGCCGAGCCGGCCGAGCTCGAGCGCATGGCGGCCTCGCCGCACACCCTGCGCAAGCGCTTCCTCGGCCACGTCAAGGAGGAGATCGCCCACGCGAAGGCGGGCCGTCCAGCCGCGATCTGGGTGAAGTGCAACAGCCTCGTGGATCCCGAGATCATCGACTCGCTCTATGACGCCAGCCGCGCCGGCGTGCAGGTCGACTGCGTGGTCCGCGGCATGTGTTCGCTGAGGCCCGGCGTCGCGGGACTGTCGGAGAACATCCGGGTGAAGTCGATCGTCGGCCGGTTCTTGGAACACAGCCGCATCTACGCCTTCGGCGCCGGCTCCGGCTTGCCGTCGCCGCAGGCCCACGTCTACATCTCCTCGGCCGATCTGATGCAGCGCAACCTCGACCGCCGCGTCGAAGCCATGCTGCCGATCCTCAATCCGACCGTGCACGAGCAGGTGCTCGACCAGATCATGGTGGCGAACCTCAAGGACAACCAGCAGAGCTGGGCGCTGTTGCCGGACGGGACCTCGCGCCGCATCGTGCCCGTGGAGGGCGAAGAGCCCTTCAACGCGCACCAGTACTTCATGACCAATCCGAGCCTCTCGGGACGAGGGAAATCCGTGAAGACAAGCTCACCTCGACGGTTGGCCAAGCGTGGCTGAGGCCTCTCTCGCGTCCGCGGACGCCGTGGAGGCCGGGCGGAAGGCTCTGGTCTCCAAGCGCGCCCTGCCGCCGGGTCGTCTGCCGTGCGGCGCGCCTGTGGCGATCATCGACATCGGATCGAACTCGGTCCGGCTTGTGGTCTACGAGGGCCTCACCCGCGCGCCGACGGCGCTGTTCAACGAGAAGGAGCTATGCGCGCTTGGCCGCTCGGTCGCGGTCACCGGCAAGCTGTCGGACGCCAGCATGGCGAAGGCGCTCGCGGCGCTGCGGCGGTTTCGTGCGCTGAGCGACGGCATGGGCGTCGAGCGGCTCTACGTGCTGGCGACCGCCGCCGCGCGCGACGCCGAGAACGGCGCCGCCTTCATCGCCGAAGCCGAAAGCATCTGCGGCGTGAAGGTCGGCTTGCTGTCGGGCAAGCGCGAGGCGGAGCTCTCGGCGCTCGGCGTCGTCTCCGGCGTCTACCGGCCGAATGGCGTGGTGGGCGACCTCGGCGGCGGCAGCCTGGAGCTCGTCAACATCTCGAAGACGAAGGTCGGCGAGGGCTCGACGCACCCCCTCGGGGGCCTGCGCCTTCAGGACGCCTCCGAGCGCTCCATCAAGAAAGCAGACCGGCTTGTCCGCGACGCGCTCGACGGCGTTACGGCGCTCGGCAAGCTGAAAGATCGAACGTTCTACGCCGTCGGCGGCACCTGGCGGGCGCTCGCTCACATGCACATGGTGCAGAAGAACTACCCGCTCCACGTCCTCCACGGCTACACCATCCCGGCCAAGGAAGCGCTGGAGTTCTGCCGCCTCGTTCGCCGCGTCGATCCCGAGACGCTGCCGGGCGTCTCGACCGTGTCCGCCGAACGTCGCCCGCTGCTCGCCTATGGCGCGCTGGTGCTCGAGCACATCATCCGGATCGGCAAGCCGAGCGAAGTCGTCATGTCCGCGCTCGGCGTCCGCGAAGGGCTGCTGTTCGAGCTGCTGGACGACGATGGCCGGCGTCAGGATCCTCTGATCAGCACCGCGATCGATCTCGGCTATCTCCGGTCGCGCGCCCCCCGGCACGGCTTCGACCTCGTGGACTGGACCGACCGGCTGTTCCGCAGCGTGGATCTCGACGAGGAGGCCGAAGAGAAGCGCTGGCGGCACGCAGCCTGCCATCTGGCCGACATCGCCTGGCGCGCGCATCCCGATTACCGCGGCCAGCAGAGTCTCGAAACCATCGCTCACGCCGCGCTGACAGGGCTCGACCATCCCGGCCGCGCCTTCATCGCGCTCGCGGTCTACTACCGCCACATGGGCCTGCTCGACGACGAGTCGAGCCCGCGCATACGCGAGATCGCCTCCACCCGCATCCTCGACCGGGCGCGCATCCTCGGCGGCGCGATGCGGGTGGGCTACCTCGTCTCGGCCTCGGTGCCGGACGTGCTGCCCCGCGCCCCGCTCACCATGCGCAAAGGCGTGCTCACGCTGCGGCTGCCCGCCGAACTCGGCGATCTAACCAGTGACCGCCTGCGCAACCGCTTGGCCAAGCTCGGCAAGATGCTTGGACGGCCGACGGCGATCATCGAGGTCTGAGACGCCAACTCGTCGGCGCTCGGCCTTGCAGTCCGGATAAGAAGCGGGTCAGTCGCCGGCGACTGGCGCGCTCGCCGGGTCGGCGGCGCGTTCGCCTCGGCCTCCGCGACGGCGACGGGGCTGTGGGGCGGGCAGGGGGCCGTCCTCCGCCGGATCGCGGGCGAGCGTCACCACGCGTCCGCGCTCGACCGCGAGCGCGAGCTCGCCCGCCTTCAGCTTGAGCGCCTTGTCGCCGAACAGCTCGCGACGCCAGCCGTGCAGGGCCGGAACCTCGGCCGCGTCGTCGGCGGCGATCCGCTCGAGGTCGTCGCTGTTCGCGATGATCTTGGCTGCGACCGCGTTCTGCTCGGCGATCATGCGAAGCAGAACCTTCAGCAATTCGACGGTCGCCGGGTTCGCGCCCGCCCCGCCGCGGTCGCGATCGATCTCCGGCAGGCTCGCGGGATCGAGCGCGAGCCCACGGGCGACCGCCTCCAGAATCTCCTGCCCCGCCCGCGAGCGTTCGTAGCCGCGCGGAAAGGTGCGCAGGCCGCCGAGCGCGTCGGCGGTCTTCGGCGCGCGGGTCGCGACCTCGAGCAGGGCGTCGTCCTTCAGAACCCGTGAGCGCGGCACGTCGCGGCCCTGCGCCTCGCGCTCGCGCCAGGCGGCGACCTCCATCAGCACGGCGAGGTCGCGCGGCTTCTTTACCCGCGACCGAAACCGCTGCCACGCGTCATCCGGCTCGGCGCGGTAGGTCGCGGGGGAGGTGAGCACCTCCATTTCCTCCACCAGCCACTCGGCGCGGCCCCGCTTTACGAGGTCGGCGGAGAGCTTCGCGTAGACCGTCCGGAGGTGCGTGACGTCGGCGATGGCGTAGGTGATCTGGTCGTCCGACAGCGGGCGCCGGCTCCAATCGGTGAAGCGCGAGGACTTGTCGAGCGTCACGCCCGTCGTCCGCTGCACCAGCTGGTCGTAGGACACGCTGTCGCCGAAGCCCAACACCATGGCGGCGATCTGGGTGTCGAACACCGGATGCGGCACGAGTCCCGCGAGATGATGGAAGATCTCGATGTCCTGCCGCCCGGCGTGGAACACCTTCAGCACGCTCTCATTCGCCATCAGGTCAAACAGCGGCTGGAGGTCGATGTCCGGCGCGAGCGCGTCGACCACGACTGGGCCCTCGTCGTCGGCGAGCTGCACGACGCAGAGTTTTGGCCAGAAGGTGGTTTCGCGCAGAAACTCGGTGTCGACCGTCACGTAAGGGGAGCGGGCGAGGCGGGCGCAGGCGGCGGCGAGGTCGGCGGTTGCAGTGATCATCATGTCGTCTCCGCATATAGCGGAGTCGATCGCCACCGTCATGTCTCGCCGTTGCGCGAATGTCAGGGGCAATCTGTGATGGGCACGCCGTTTTCGGTCTCCTGCCGCGGGGATGGGCACCACTTCGCCAGATCAACCAGATAGGGCGCTCGATCTGGAATCTTCGCGCGCATCTGCGACAACGCCATCTGTGCGGCGTCGGACGTGGCGACGGGCAGCACGCTCCGGTAGAAGCCCTGTCGTCGGAAGATCCGCGCCCCCGTGAACGGCGTCACCTCGTTGATAGCGTCCCGCAGCAGGCGGTCAGCGCCAAAAACCACAGCATTTCCCGTGAAGGCAGCCGGCGCGCCGGCGCGTTGCGCTTCTATCGAGGCCCGAAGCGCCGCGTCGGTTGCGCGTTGCACTCGGTCCTGAACTGCAGTCGGAATTGCCCCTCGGGCTTCGACCGCCGTCTCCGCCGCCTGATCGCCTACAGCCGTTGCTTCCGCCACCTTCAGGTCCCGTTTCGCCTGAAGCGTCTCTGGATCAATTCGGATCGACCGCGCGATCTTGAAGATCACGTCGCCGACCGGCGTTCCCGTGAGCCTCTCCGCTGGAACGAAGATCAGGATCGCGACTAAAATGACCGCGACGAGCGACAGCGTGAGCTTTAGGGCCTCATTGCTCGTCACGAGCAAGAGTCGGAACCGCTCCATTGTGTGGCGCCCCTCACGCCGTTGACTAGAGTGTGTTGCGGATTAAATGCGCGTTATGCGCGCATTGCAAGCGCCTTCCGGTGGTGTCGTTGGGGTCGTCTTGACAAGCGGACCGCGCCCATGCCGTGGTCCCGCGGCTTTTCCGGCTGCGCGCCGAACGACCTGGGACGACACCAAGATGCACCGCTACCGCACCCACACCTGCGGCGAACTCCGCTCCGACCATGTCGGCGAGACCGTTCGCCTGTCTGGCTGGGTCCATCGCGTCCGCGACCACGGCGGCGTGCTGTTCATCGACCTGCGCGACCACTACGGCCTGACGCAAGTGGTCGTCGATCCCGACAGCCCGGCGTTCAAGCTCGGTGAGACGGTGCGCTCGGAATGGGTGATCCGCATCGACGGCGCCGTCCGCACCCGCCCCGCCGGCACAGAGAACGCCGAGCTGCCGACCGGTCAGGTCGAGATTTACGCGCGGGAGATCGAGGTGCTTGGCCCGGCGGCCGAGCTGCCGCTCCCGGTGTTCGGCGACCAGGACTATCCGGAAGAGACGCGTCTCCGCTACCGCTTCCTCGATCTGCGCCGCGAGAAGCTGCACAGGAACATCATGACCCGCGGCGCGATCATCGACGCCATGCGCGCCAAGATGAAGGGGCAAGGCTTCTTTGAGTTCCAGACCCCGATCCTGACGGCCTCCAGCCCCGAGGGCGCGCGCGACTTCCTGGTGCCGAGCCGCATCCATCCCGGCAAGTTCTACGCGCTGCCGCAGGCGCCCCAGCAGTACAAGCAGCTCATCATGATGAGCGGCTTCGACCGCTACTTCCAGATCGCGCCCTGCTTCCGCGACGAGGACCCGCGGGCCGACCGGCTGCCCGGGGAGTTCTACCAGCTCGACCTGGAAATGAGCTTCGTGGAGCAGGAGGACGTGTTCGCGGCCGTCGAGCCGGTGATCACCGGCGTGTTCGAGCAGTTCGCGGGCGGCAAGCCGGTCACGAAGAGCTGGCCGCGTATCCCCTACGCGGAGGCCATGCGGAAGTACGGCTCCGACAAGCCGGACCTGCGCAACCCGCTGGTGATGCAGGACGTCTCGGAGCACTTCCGCGGCTCGAGCTTCAAGGTGTTCGCGCGCATTCTTGAGACCGAAGGCAATCAGGTCTGGGCGATCCCGGGGCCGACCGGCGGCAGCCGCGCCTTCTGCGACCGCATGAACTCCTGGGCGCAGGGCGAGGGCCAGCCGGGCCTCGGCTATGTGATGTGGCGCGAGGGCGGCGAGGGCGCGGGGCCGATCGCGAACAACATCGGTCCCGAGCGCACCGCCGCGATCCGCGAGCAGCTCGGCCTCAAGGAAGGCGACGCCGCCTTCTTCGTCGCGGGCGACCCCGCGACCTTCGTCAAGTTCGCAGGCGCGGCGCGCACTCGCGTGGGCGAGGAACTGAAGCTCGTGGACCACGACCGGTTCGAACTCGCCTGGATCGTCGACTTTCCGTTCTACGAGTGGAACGAGGAGGAGAAGAAGGTCGACTTCAGCCACAACCCGTTCTCGATGCCGCAGGGCGGGCTCGACGCGCTGAAGAACCAGGACCCGCTCACCATCAAGGCGTTCCAGTACGACATCGCCTGCAACGGCTATGAGATCGCCTCCGGCGGCATCCGCAACCACCGTCCGGAGACGATGGTGAAGGCCTTCGAGCTCGCCGGCTATGACGAGCAGACGGTGATCGACCGGTTCGGCGGCATGTACCGCGCGTTCCAGTACGGCGCGCCGCCCCACGGCGGCATGGCGGCGGGCGTGGACCGCATCGTGATGCTGCTCACAGGCTCGACCAACCTGCGCGAGATCTCCATCTTCCCGATGAACCAGCGCGCCGAGGACCTGCTGATGGGCGCGCCGACGCCGGCGACCCCGCAGCAGCTCAAGGAGCTGCACCTCCGGACGGCGCTGCCGAAGGCGTGACCCTCTCCGGTCACCCGTCCCGGGTGACGATCGTCAGGTCGAGCGCTTGGGCAAGCCCAACGGGGCCCAGTCCGATCAGGCCGAGCACGCGAAGCAGGCGCGTGTCGGCGCCCTTGGGCGTGATCGCCACGTCGAGCGCGCCGCCCTTGCGGATGAACAGCCCGAGCGCGCGCCCCGACGCGTCGGCCGAAGGGCCGAGGATCTCGACCACCGTCTGCTCGACCTGTTGCGCCAGCTCCTCCCGGTAGACGTCGGGCGGACGGCCAACCCGGTCCGCGGCGTAGGCGAGCGCGGCGGCGAGGCCGCCGTGGTCCACGACCTTCAGCGCGAAGGGCTCGACCGTCACCTCGGACAGCTTCTGGATCAGTTCGCCGCCCCGTTCCACAACGACCTTGGGGTCGACGTGGGCGAGCGCGCCGGTAAGGCTTACCTCGGCGACGCCCGGAGCGTCGTAGGCGAGCTGCTCGAGCTTCAGGATCTGGGTGGTGGCGTCGAGCGAGACGCCGGCGGCGAAGCTCAGATCGATCTCCTCGACTCCCGCGTCCTGCAGATAGCGGCCGATCCGCCACCGCGGCGGCAGGGGCGCCCGCAGGCGCTCGACGGCGACGCTGATGTGGTTCGGCAACGCCGCCGCGACGGCGCCCCGTTGACCGGTGCGCAGCTTGGCTGCGCGAACCACGTTTCCAGCTCGGACGATCTCGACGTCCGTAAGTTCGGCGGAGGCGGCGCGCGGCGTCAGGCCCATCATCTTCTCAGCCGGCGGCGTGCTCGTGAGCAGGATCTTGTCGTCGCCGACCTCCTGGGCGTAGGCGAGCAGCCCGGTGGCGTCGAAGTCCGTGATGGCGCCGCTTCCGGCCGCCGCCGAGGTTTCCGTCGTCCCGGCGCGAAAGGCTTCGAACCGAAGCCCCCCGACGCGGCCGTCCGCGACCGCGGCGACCTCAAGCAGTCCGAAGGACGCGCTGCGGGGCCCCTCGTCGTCGAACGACAGCGCCGCGTCGGCGGCGGCGAACCGGTCGATCGCCACGGCCCGCACCCCGTCGACGGCCATCAGCATCAGCTGGCGAACCTCGGCCGGCGTCAGCGGGTCGCTTGAGCGCGTCCTGTCGGCCAGCTGATCGATGGCCTGGGTCGGGAAGGCGAGGGGGCGCAGCGCCAGGCCCTCGAGCGACAGCCGTCCGACGGTCGCGTTCATCACGCCATAGGATGCGGTCGGCGCCCGCAGGGAGGCGCCCTGAACCTCGGCCCGCGCCACGGCGATCTCGCGCTCGCCCTGTCCGTCGCCCGCCTCGAAGCGCATCAGCGTCGGCAGGCTGACGCCCTCAAGCGTAGCCGCGCCGAGGCGGAGCGTGTTGGTTGCGTCCGCGCCGGCGCCGGGCCGCGGACTCATCGAGAACTCGACGCTCTCGATCGTCGCTCGGCTGACGACCCCGTTGGTCGCGGCGTCGAGGACCAGATTGCGGATGGTGCGAGTGGACTTCAGGTCGGCGTTGACGCTCGTCATCTCGGGCACGCGCCCGCTGCGGATCGACACCTGCGCGATCATGTCCGCCTGCGTGCGCGCCGCTCGCCCGACCCGGGGCGGACTGACGAGACCCTGGGCCGGGCCCTCGTAGCCGGCGATCTCGATGGTCGGGATGGCGAGCGTTTCGTTCGCGAGGGCGACGGATACGTTCTCGAGGCGGATCGAGTCCGCCACCATGCGATTCTCTCGGCCTCCCGGCCGCTGGACCGTGAGCCGGCCGATCTGGATCTTGGCGCCGTCGGCGCCCGGAGAGTCCACCGCGATGTTCGTGACGACGAGCGACTGCCGGAACAGGTCGTACTCGACTTCCCCGCGGCTCGCGACGGCCGTGTTCAGCCGCCGGATCCGCTCAAGAGCGCTGTCCACTTCCGAGGCGGCGAAGCGGTTCGCGACCGCAGGCGCCAAAGCGAGACCGACGAAGGTCAGGCCGAGCGCAAGCGCGACCCCGATAATTCCATGCCGCTTCTTCATGCTCGAGGATGATCTCCCTCCGACGCGGCGCTCGGCGCGCCCGACGCTTAGCGTTCGCACGCATGATCCGGTTCCGCCCTGCGCTTGACGACCGGTCGGCTTGAAAGCGTGCGCCGTTCGCAGGCATGGTGCGGCCGCTCCGCCGCTGCGCAACTCCGAGGCCGCCTTCCATGACGCAAACGTTCATCTGCATCCGCTGGGGGAGCCTGTACGGTGCGGATTACGTCAACAAGCTCTACGCGATGATCGCGCGCAACACGCGCCGTCCGTTTCGACTGGTTTGCTACACCAATGACGGCGCGGGCGTCCGGCCGGAGGTCGAGATTCATCCGCTGCCGCCGATCGACATGCCGCCGAGCCACATGTGGAAGTCGTGGCGCAAGGTCTCGCTCTGGGCGCGCACGCTGGAGGGCATATCCGGCCGGGTGCTGTTCCTCGACCTGGACGTCGTGATCACCGGCGACCTCGACCCCTTTTTCGACTACGCGCCCGAGGCGGACTTCGTGGTCGCCGAGAACTGGACGCAGATGGGAAAAGGGATCGGCAACACCTCAGTCTACCGGTTCGAAGTCGGCGCCTTTCCGGAGATCTACGAGGCCTTCATGAAGGATCCGGCGGGCACGATCGCGAGTCATCAGAACAGCCAAACCTACATCTCGCGCACGATCGGGGAGCGAAAGCGGTACTGGCCCGCGCCGTGGTGCGTCAGCTTCAAGCACAGCCTGATGCCGCGCTGGCCTCTGAACTTCATCAAGACGCCCGAGCTGCCCGCGGACGCCAAGGTCATTTGCTTCACGGGTCGGCCCAATCCCGACGAAGCCCGCGACGGCCGCTGGCCCGCGCCGCCGGTGAAGCGGATCTACAAGCACGTCCGGCCGACGCCGTGGATCGCGGCCAACTGGCGGGAATGACGTGAGCGGACTGACCGGACGTCCTCTGCGCGCGATCGCGCTGTCGGACGGCGTCGCAGGCCATGACCGCATCACGCTCGGCGTGCTGACCGCGGTAGCGCGCCGGCGAGCGGTGCACACGCGGTCCCTCGGGGTTCGCGAACGCGGCGCGGGCTCCCGCCGGCTGGACCGCCTTCACGCGCGGCTGGCGCCGTTCGAGAGGTTTTGGTCGGCGCGGTACGAGGCGGCGCACGCGGACGCGCCGTCCCCTGTGGCTCTTGCGCGCGAGCCGTTCGATATCGTGGTGTCCGCCGGCCCTTCGACCGGCGCGGCGAACATCGCGCTCGCGCGCGCGACCGGCGCCCGATCCATCTACTTCGGCTTTCCAAAGCTTCCGCTGATCCGTGAGTTCGATCTTCTCCTGCGGCCGGACCAACCCCGCCTTGGCTTTGGCCCCGGCGAGGTCGTGCTCCGCCCGAGTGAGATCGACCCCGACCTGCTCCCGCCGCCCCGCCGGGGCGCCGAGCGGAAGCGGGTCGCCCTCATGCTCGGAGGGGTCACGAAGTTTCACACCTTTACGGACCAAGACTTCCAGGGTTTCGCCGCGATCGTTCGGACCCTGACGGCGGCAGGTCTTGAAGTCGTCGTGTCGAATTCGCGCCGCACGCCCCCGGACGCGTTCGACGCCTTCGTCTCGGAGCTGGCGCCGCGGGGCGCCAAGGTGACGATCATCGATTTTCGCAGGGGCGGCTTGATGTCGAACGCCGACGTTTTCGCAACCGACGCCATCATCGTGACGGCCGACTCGATGTCGATGATCGCCGAGGCGATCGCCGCGCGGCGGCCAACCGTCGTCGCGCGGCCGGACGGCTACCGCCCGCCCGCCCGTGACGCCCGGGAGATTGCGACTCACGTCCGTTCAAATCTGGCCCTCGAGAGCAGCGTTTCCGCGCTCGCTCTCCTGGACTGGATCAACAGACTGGACGGATTGCGCACATTGGAGACAAACCCGCTCGACAGGCTCGCCGACGTGCTCTCGGCCGTGCTGCCGCCGAAGATGGGGGTCTAGGCTGTTGCAAGGGTTGAACGACTGCCGTCGCCGCCGGATGCCAGCGGCGGACTAGAAAATCTCGGGCGCGCCGTTGGCGGCGGCGGACGCGAGCGCCCGATGATCCGCGGCCTCGAGGAGACCAGAGCGGGGCGAGTCACCCTCAGTTGAGGGTGGCCAATTTCAAAAACTGTGCGAAAAGGCCGCATTAGACGTCCGACCTAGAGAGCGGCCGCGGAGGGGATCGATCAATGTCCAGCAATATGTCCGACGACCTGCGGAGCGGCGCGCTCGTCTATCATCGCGGCTCCGCGGCCACGGGCGCCCGACCGGGCAAGATCGAGATCCAGGCCACCAAACCGCTTGGCAATCAGCGCGACCTCGCGCTCGCCTATTCGCCGGGCGTCGCGGCCGCATGCGACGCCATCGCGGAAGATCCGGACCAGGCCGCAGAGCTGACCGTTCGGCAGAACCTCGTCGCCGTGCTGTCCAACGGAACCGCGGTGCTTGGCCTTGGCGACATCGGCCCGCTCGCCAGCAAGCCGGTGATGGAAGGCAAGGCCGTCCTGTTCAAGAAGTTCGCCGGCATCGACGTGTTCGACATCGAAGTGGCTGAGAAGGACGCGGGCCGGCTGGTCGAGGTCATTTGCGCGCTCGAGCCCACCTTCGGCGGCATCAACCTCGAGGACATAAAGGCCCCCGAGTGCTTCGAGGTCGAGGAAGCCTGCAAGAAGCGCATGGGCATCCCGGTCTTCCACGACGACCAGCACGGCACCGCCATCATCGTCGCGGCCGCGATCACCAACGGCCTCGAGCTCGCGGGCAAGAGCATCGCGGACGTCAAGATCGTCACTTCCGGCGCGGGCGCCGCCGCGCTCGCCTGCCTCAACCTCCTCGTGACCCTCGGCGCGAAGCGCGAGAACATCTGGGTGACCGACATCGAGGGCGTGGCCTATCTCGGTCGCGAGGCCCTGATGGACCGCTGGAAGGCGGTTTACGCCCAGGACACCGACAAGCGGACGCTCGGCGAAGTCATCGACGGCGCGGACGTCTTCCTCGGCCTGTCCGCCGGCGGGGTGCTGAAGCCGGAGATGGTCGCGCGGATGGCGGATAAGCCGATGATCCTCGCGCTCGCCAATCCCAATCCCGAGATCATGCCGGACGTCGCGCGCGAGGCGAGCCCCGGCGCGATGATCTGCACCGGCCGCTCGGACTTCCCGAATCAGGTCAACAACGTCCTCTGCTTCCCCTACATCTTCCGCGGCGCGCTCGACGTCGCGGCGACCGAGATCAACGAGGAGATGAAGGCCGCCGCGGTCCGCGCAATCGCGGCGCTCGCGCGCGAGCCGTCCTCCGACGTGGTCGCCAAGGCCTATGGCGGCGAGACCCGCCTGTTCGGCCCCGAGTCCCTGATCCCGAGCCCGTTCGATCCGCGCCTGATCCTGCGCATCGCGCCGGCTGTCGCTCGCGCGGCGATGGAGAGCGGCGTCGCGCGCCGGCCGATCGCCGACTTCCGGGCCTATGAAGACCAGCTCAACCGGTTTGTGTTCCGCTCCGGCTTTGTAATGAAGCCGGTGTTCGCGGCGGCGAAGGCGGCGCCAAAGCGAGTGATCTACGCCGACGGAGAGGACGAGCGCGCGCTGCGCGCGGCCGAGGTGTCGCTGGAGGAGGGCATCGCGACCCCGATATTGATCGGCCGTCCCCACGTCATCGAGGTCCGCGCCAAGCGCTGGGGCCTCACCCTGAAGCCGGGCGACGTCGAGGTGATCAACCCCGAGGACGATCCGCGCTACCGGGACTACGTCTCGCTCTATCTGGAGCGCGCCGGCCGCAGCGGCGTGACCCCGGACCTCGCGCGCACCGTGGTGCGGACGAACTCGACCGCGATCGCGGCCCTCGCGGTGATCCGCGGCGACGCCGACGCGATGATCTGCGGCCTGGAGGGTCGCTTCCACGATCATCTCGGCCTGATCGACGAGGTGATCGGGCGCAAGGCGGGCGCGCCGGACTACTCGACCCTTTCGCTGCTCATCACGGCCCGCGGCGTCTATTTCCTCACCGACACCTACGTGACGCCGGAGCCGGACGCACGCAGCATCGCCGAGAGCGCGATCCACGGCGCGAAGAGCGTTGAGCGCTTCGGGATCACGCCGAAGATCGCTTTGCTGTCGCATGCAAGCTTCGGCTCCCACGACACGCCCTCGGCCCGAAAGATGCGGGACGCGCTCGCGATCATCCGGGAGGCGGCGCCTCACCTGGAAGTCGACGGCGAGATGATGGCCGACGTCGCGCTCTCGCCCGTGCTCCGGGAGCGGCTGCTGCCGAGCTCGACCCTGTCCGGCGAAGCCAACCTCCTGGTGTTCCCGAACCTCGACGCCGCCAACATCAGCGCCCAGCTGATCAAGGCGGTGGCGGACGCGCTCCCTGTCGGCCCCATCTTGGTCGGCGCCAACCGCCCGGCGCACATCCTTACCCCCTCGGTCACGGCGCGCGGCGTCGTGAACATGACCGCGCTTGCGGTCGTCGAAGCGCAGGTGGGCGAAACCGCAGGGGGTTAGCCTCGCATTAAGCTAGAACGCGCATTTTCATCGAGCTTGCGCGCTTCGCCGTTCCTGGACGCAGAGGCAGGCTCTGAGGCGGGGTGTCGGTGCGAAACGGAGGGGCTTCCTGGCGGAACACGGTGCTGATCGGGATTGCGCTCGCCGCCGTCCCGATCATCGGCATCAACGTCCTGCTCGGGGCTAATCTGATCACCGGAACCCAGCGCGAAGTGGACTACGTCGCGGGCGAGGTGCTCTCGCTCTCTGAGGCCCGGCTCGACGACGCCGCTACTGCGTTGATCGGCGTCGGCCTCAAGAACGTCGCGGGATGCGCGCCGTCCGTCACCGACGTGCTCCAGAAGGCCGAGCAGCGGGCGAGCTTCATCGCGGAGATCGCCCTGCTCGACAAGTCCGGCGCGGCGGTCTGCGCGGCGGACGGCCGGCCGCGCGTGGTGCGCCGCACGTCGCCGGAACACGACACGCTCAACCCGAACGTCACCCTCGCCACCGTCTCGATCGGAGAAACGGGAGCCTCGCAGCTCATCCGGCTGACCTGGGAGAGCGAAGGTCAGACGTCCGTCCGCGTGTTGATCCCAGGCGAGCGTCTCTTTCCGCACTTCCTCAAAAGTCGGCTGACCGCCGCCTTCATCGCGCAGCTCGCGACCGTCGACGGCACGCCGGTCGCCCGGCGCTCGCTTGTCGAGGACGTCGCCGACGAGGGGCCGTCGCGTCTGCCGTCGCTGATCTCCACCGCGGCGTCGCAGCGCTACCCCTTCAAGGTCGACATCGAGGTGCCGGGCAGCGCGCTGCTCCGGGCCAACGCCGGCCTGTTCTTCTACGCCAACATCGGCGGCGGCGTGTTCGCGATCGTGGTGGCGTTCGGCGTCTACCTCTTCCGCCGACGGATGGGCGGTCCCGTGCGCGAAATCGCCGACGGAATCCGCGACGGCGAGTTCGTGCCCTACTACCAGCCGGTGATCGACATCACGACGGGGAAGCTGGCGGGCTGCGAGGTGTTGGTCCGCTGGCGCCGCCGGAACGGGACGATCGTGCCCCCGGGCCGGTTCATCGCGCTCGCGGAAGCGAGCGGCGAGATCTTCCCGATGACGCTCGCCCTCATGGAGGCTGCGCGCGACGAGCTCGCGGACGCCTACGCGCGCCTGCCGCAACTCAAGGTGGGCTTCAACCTGTTCGCGGGCCATTTCGACGATTCGGACATCGTCGACGACGTGCGGCGCATCTTCGAGGGCTCCCCGGTTCGCATGAATCAGCTGATGTTCGAGGTGACCGAGCGCCAGCCGCTGAACGACATCCCGCGCGCGCGGCTCGTCATCGCCAAGCTGCAGGCCCTGGGCGTCCGGGTGGCGTTGGACGACGTCGGCACCGGCCACGGCGGGCTGTCCTACCTGCTGAAGCTCGGCGTCGACGTCATGAAGATGGACAAGATGTTCGTCGACGCGGTCGGCACCGACCGCTACTCGATCGCCATCGTCGACAGCATGGTGAAGCTTGCGAACGACATGAGCCTCGAGCTCATCGCGGAGGGCGTGGAGAGCTTCGAGCAGCTCGAATATCTGCGGGCCAAGGGCGTCCGTATGGCGCAGGGCTACGTGTTCGCGCCCCCGCTCCCGGGCGCCATGTTCCTGCAGCTCGTGGCGGCGATGAACCCTGAGGCGATGAAGACGCCGGCCAGGACCCCGGGCAGCTTCGGAGTCGGGCCGCTGCGGATGATGAACGCGCGTTGATCGCCGTGCGCGACTGATCCAGCTTCGCATCGGGCGCGAATCTCGAAAGCACGCCCCCGCGGAGGATCGACAGATGCCGTCCATGATCGCGCGTTTCGCCGGAGCGCTTGTCGCCTTGGTCGTGTGCCTCTCCGCGGCGCACGCCGCCGAACGCAGCGAGACCACCGCAGCGGCCTTCGCGTTCGACGGGCTGGAGGGCGGCAAGATCCGGCTCGCGGCTTACGTCGGGAAGCCCGTTCTCGTGGTGAACACTGCCTCCCGCTGCGGCTTCGCGGGGCAGCTGGGCGACCTGGGAGAGCTTTGGGCGCGCTACCGCGACCGGGGCCTCGCCGTGATCGCGGTGCCGAGCGACGACTTCCGCCAGGAGCCCGGCGACGCGGCCACGATCCGCCGCTCAGCCGAGAGCCACAACGCGACCTTCCCATTCGCCGCCAAGCAACACGTCACGGGCGGGGACGCGCATCCGTTTTACCGCTGGGCCGCCCGCTCGTCGCCGGACGGCGCGCCGCGCTGGAATTTTCACAAGTACCTCATCGGAGCCGACGGCGGGGTGGTCGCGAGTTTCGGACCCTCGACAAAGCCAACCGATCCGAAGGTCGTGGCCGCCATCGAGCGCGAACTGAACGCCGCGGGCGCCGTCTCGGTCCGCTGACCGCTCGCGGGGGGCGTGGGATGACCGCCTGGAGCGATCCCGTGCTCGGCGTGTACTGCGAACGGCTCGACGCGTCGTTCTGGGCGGAGCCCGCAAACGCCGCGACCAACGCCGCGTTCATCATGGCCGCCGCGATCGCCGCACGGCGGCATCGCGGCGACCGCCCCGCGCTGGTCCTGGCCGCGATCGTCGCCGTCATCGGCGTCGGCAGCTTCCTGTTCCACACCTTCGCGACGCGATGGGCGCTGCTCGCCGACGTCGCGCCGATCCAGCTTTTCATCGCGGTCTACTTCTGCCTGGTTCTCCGCCGCATCGTAGGGCTCGGCGCGTTCTGGGCGGTCGTCGGAACATCCGCCTTCATCGCCGCCGCAGCCGCCTTGCCCACTCTCGCGCCGGCCGGCGCGCTGCGCGGGTCGCTCGGCTACGCCGGAGCGTTGCTTGCGCTGATCGGCATGGGAGCTGCTCTCTCGCTCGCCAAAGAGCCCTGGCGGCGAAGCGCCGGCAGGGGCCTGCTGGCGGCCGCCGCGCTGTTTGCGGCGTCGCTGGCGTTCCGGACGTTGGACGGCCCGGCCTGCGCCTACTCGCCGGTCGGGACGCATCCGCTGTGGCATGTGCTGAACGCCTGCGTCCTGCTTGCGCTGATCGAAATCTTCGGTCGCGCCCGCCTCGCGAAAGTCGCGGCGAAGCACCACTAGCCGCCGCGTCCGCCCG
>NZ_BAUX01000014.1 GCF_002897035.1 Methylopila sp. Yamaguchi | reverse complement strand
GACCGGTTTCGCGAAAAGTGACGTCCGGATGACCCCGTCCCGGTTCGGGATGTGGACCGACCCGGCGCTTCGCCCTCAAGACTGAGGCCTTAGGAACAGGCGCCGCCTGTGCAAAAGATTTGCGCCCCAGCGCGTTTCGAGGGCGATTTCGGTCGGCTCCGGACGATCGGCGGCCGAATCTTGAGTCGGTTTCCGCCTATCCGGCTTCAACAAGACCACTTGCGCCGACGCGGCGTGCGATGCGCCAACCCTCTGACGCATAAGGGTTGGGCCGCGGGCCGCACTGGCGCCATATTGCCCGCGCCCTGCTTCGCCTCGCGCGCCGCGCTTGATAGACGTGGCGAGAGGGCGTCGCGCGGGCTAGGTTCGCCTGCACGTTCGTCGCCTCGCCGTCATGAAGAGGGTTCCGCCCGCCTTGTCCCCCGGACGCGCTTCGCGCAGCCATATGTCAGGCGCCTTCGCGATCGACCTCGGGAACGAGCCGCCCCTGCGCGTCGACGGACGGCAGGAGGGCCCGCCGGACCCGCGCGCGGTCAGCCTGCGCTGGCTGAGCGGCACCATCCTGACGGGCATGGCCGGAGCCGCGCTTCTGAGCGGCGCGATCTACTCCACGCTCAAGGGAGAGGCCCGCATCGGGGACGCGCCGCGTCTTCTTATGGAGGCGCCGCGCGTCGACGAGGACCGCGTGTCCGCCGGGGCGCGCAAGGGCGACCGACTGACGGCCGAACCCGAGACGGTCGCGGCCCGCCAAGTGATGAAGATCAGCACCACGACCCGGCACGGCGACCGCGAGGTCGTGAAGATGCGCCAGTTCGTGAAGGTCTCGGCCAGCCTCGCCCAGCAGCCGACGGAGTTCGCGTCCAAGGTTCCGACCTTCGACCCGCTCAAGGTGCTGGCCGAAGCGCCCCAGGACCGGGCGACGCAGCCGGCCGATTCCGAGGGCGATCTGTCCTTCACGGTGAAGGACCTCGCCTCGACCTCGATCGCGGTCGACGAGGGACCGACCGTCCCGCCGATCGAGGTCCGCGCCCGCGTGCGCGAAGCCGCGGCGCTGGAGCTCGCCTCGCGCTTCGCGCCCCAGCTCGAGCTGACGCCCGGCGCCCAGAGCCGACTGGCCTACGCCCCCGAGGCGGTGTCAGCGGTCGCGAGCCCGTTCGATCCCCGTCCGCTCGCCGCCAATGTGACGCTGGTCGCGAAATCCGCGCCGGCGCTCGACGCCGACGTCGCGACCGGCCCCGGCGAACGAGCCGTCCCGGTCACGGATGACGGCTCGCTGGAGACCGCGCTGGTGCGCGACGGCGGCGCCGCGCTCGACGACGCCCGCGCCATCGCGCAGCGATTCGCGGGCCGCGACGGCTACGGCGTCGCATCGGTGAAGACCGGGCAGAAGCTCAAGGTGCTGATGGGCCGGTCCGCCGCCCCCGGCCTCAACCGGCTTCAGCCCGTGCGGGTCAGCCTGTTCGACGCGAGCGGCGAGCATCTGGGCTCGGTCGCGCTGTCGGACCAGGGCGACTACGTCGCGGTCGCCGACGCGTCCGACCTCGCCGACGAGCCCACCGCGGAGGAGATCGCGGACGAGGTCGAGCGCCCCGGCACCCCCGGCCGGATGCGGCTCTATAACGGTCTCTACGAGGCGGCGCTCAAGAATGAGGTGCCGAAGGAGATCGTGGACGAGATGGTCCGCATCGTTTCCTACGACGTGGACTTCAACCGGCCGGTCGGCCCGAGCGACTCGTTCGAGGTGTTCTACGACGCCGACGAGGAGCAGGCGGGCGCGCCGGAGGTCACCTTCATGGCGCTCAGCCTGGCAGGCGAGCAGCGCCGGTTCTACCGGTTCGAGACCGAGGACGACGGCCTCGCCGACTATTACGACGAGGGCGGCAAGTCCGCCCGCAAGTTCCTGATGCGCAAGCCGATGAACGGCGGCGTCATGCGCTCCGGCTTCGGCTTCCGCCGCCACCCGGTCCTCGGCTACTCCAAGATGCACACGGGTGTGGACTGGTCCGCCCCGGTCGGCACGCCGATCGTAGCCTCCGGCAACGGCACGGTGGAGAAGGCGGGCTGGACCAACGGCTACGGCCGCCAAGTCAAGCTGGTGCACACCAACGGCTACGAGACCACCTACAACCACATGTCCGGCATCGCCCGCGGAGTGACTCCGGGGGCCACGGTGCGGCAGGGCCAGGTGATCGGCTACGTCGGATCGTCCGGGCTCTCGACGGGAGCGCACCTGCATTACGAGGTGCTGGTCAACGGCCGCTTCGTCAATCCGATGAAGGTGAAGCTGCCGCGCGGCCGCGAACTGGACGGCCGGCTGCTCGCGGCCTTCGAACGGGAACGCGAGCGCGTCGACGGCATGATGGGCCGCAACTCCGCCGCCGCCGGCAAGCCCGGCGGCGCCCTCGAAGGCGGCTGAAGCCCCGCGCGGGTTCGTTCCCGATCGTCCCCGGTGGAATCAGGGAGCGCGGCCGGGGATCTCTCCCAGCCGCGCTCTTGCATGATCAGGCCGCGGCGGCGACCACGCGGGGCCCGACGATGAGGCCGGAGCCGCTCGCCGACACCGTGACGCGTTCGCCGTCGCGCACCTCGCCGGCGAGGATGAGCTCGGCCAGCGGGTCCTGCAGATACTTCTGGATCACCCGCTTCAGCGGCCGCGCCCCGTAGGCGGGGTCATATCCCTTGTTCGCGAGCCAGTCGCGCGCGGCCTGGTCGAGGTCGAGCGTAATCTTCCGGTCGTCCAGCAGCTTGCGCAGCCGGACCAGCTGGATGTCGACGATCGCGCCCATCTGCTCGCGCTTCAGTCGGTGGAACAGCACGATGTCGTCGATGCGGTTCAGGAACTCCGGCCGGAAGTGCGCGCGCACCACCGCCATGACCTCGTCCCGGACCGCTTCCGTGTCCTCGCCCTCGGGCTGGCTGACCAGATACTCGGACCCAAGGTTCGAGGTCATGATCAACAGCGTGTTGCGGAAATCGACCGTGCGTCCCTGGCCATCGGTCAGGCGGCCGTCGTCGAGCACCTGAAGCAGGACGTTGAACACGTCGGGATGCGCCTTCTCGACCTCGTCGAACAGCACCACCTGGTAGGGCCTGCGCCGCACCGCCTCGGTCAGCGCCCCGCCCTCCTCGTAGCCGACGTAGCCGGGAGGCGCGCCGATCAGACGGCTGACGGCGTGCTTCTCCATGTATTCCGACATGTCGATGCGCACCATCGCGTTGTCGTCGTCGAACAGGAACGACGCCAGCGCCTTGGACAGCTCGGTCTTGCCGACGCCCGTGGGCCCGAGGAACATGAACGAGCCGATCGGCCGGTTCGGGTCCTGCAGGCCCGCGCGGGCGCGCCGAACCGCAGTCGAGACCGCCTGCACCGCCTCGGCCTGGCCGACGACGCGCTTGGCGAGTTCGTCCTCCATCCGCAGCAGCTTGGCGCGCTCGCCCTCGAGCATCTTGTCGACCGGCACGCCGGTCCAGCGCGAGACGATCTGGGCGATCGCATCGGGCGTCACGACCTCCTTGACCAGGTCGCCGGCGACCGCGCCCGCCTCCTCGGTCTCCTTCAGCTCTCGCTCGAGTTTCGGGATGACGCCATAGGCGAGCTCGCCGGCGCGGGCGAGATCGCCCTGCCGCTGCGCCTGCTCCAGCTCCGTCCGCGCCTTGTCCAGATTCTCCTTGAGCATCTGGGCGCGGCCGAGCTTGTCCTTCTCGTTCCGCCAGCGCGCGGTCAGCGCGTCGGCCTCCTCCTGCAGGTCGGCGAGCTCGGCTTCGAGCCTGATGAGCCGGTCCCGGGAGGCCTCGTCGGTCTCCTTCTTCAGCGCCTCGCGCTCGATCTTCAGCTGGATGATGCGGCGGTCGAGCTCGTCGAGCGCCTCGGGCTTCGAATCGACCTGCATCCTGAGCCGCGCCGAGGCCTCGTCGACAAGATCGATCGCCTTGTCGGGAAGGAAGCGGTCGGTAATGTAGCGATCCGAGAGCGTGGCCGCGGCGACGAGCGCCGAATCCGCGATCCGCACGCCGTGGTGCAGCTCGTACTTCTCCTTGATGCCGCGCAGGATCGAGATCGTGTCTTCGACCGTCGGCTGGGAGACGAACACGGGCTGGAACCGGCGGGCGAGAGCTGCGTCCTTCTCGACGTGCTTGCGGTACTCGTCGAGCGTGGTCGCGCCAACGCAGTGCAGCTCGCCACGGGCTAGCGCGGGCTTCAGCAGGTTCGACGCGTCCATCGCGCCGTCCGCCTTGCCGGCGCCGATGAGCGTGTGCATCTCGTCGATGAACAGCACGACGCCGCCCGCGGCCGACTGCACCTCGGACAGCACGGCCTTCAGCCGCTCCTCGAACTCGCCGCGGTACTTCGCGCCGGCGATCAGCGAACCGAGGTCGAGCGACAGCAGCTTCTTGTCCTTGAGCGATTCCGGCACGTCGCCGTTGACGATGCGGAGCGCGAGGCCCTCGACGATCGCGGTCTTGCCGACGCCGGGCTCGCCGATCAGCACGGGGTTGTTCTTCGTGCGCCGGGAGAGCACCTGGATGGTGCGGCGGATCTCCTCGTCGCGGCCGATGACCGGGTCGAGCTTTCCGTCACGCGCCGCCTGGGTGAGATCGCGGGCGTACTTCTTGAGCGCGTCGTAGGCGTTCTCCGCCGTCGCCGAATCGGCGGTACGGCCCTTGCGCAGCTCCTCGATCGCCGCGTTCAGCGCCTGCGCGGTCACGCCCGCGGCGGCGAGCGCCTTGCCGGCCTCGGTGTCCTTCTCGACAGCGAAGGCCGTGAGCAGCCGCTCGGCCGTGACGAACTGGTCGCCAGCCTTCTTCGCCATCTCTTCGGCGGTGGTGAAAATCCGCGCGGTCGCTGGAGCGAGATAGAGGTTGCCGGCTCCGGAGCCGCCGACCTTCGGAACCTTGCGCAAAGCTGCCTCGACGGCGGCGCGCGCGTCAGCCGATCGGCCGCCGGCGCGATCGATCAGGCCGGAGGCGAGGCCTTCCGGATCGTCGAGCAGCACCTTCAGGACATGCTCCGGCAGAAGCTGCTGGTGGCCCGCGCTGGTAGCCGCGGCCTGCGCGGCCTGAAGGAAACCGCGCACCCGCTCGGTGTAGATTTCTGGATTCATCAATCCCTCCTCTGATGAGCGCGCCGGATCGCTCCGCTGCCTGTCGCCAAGCCTCCGCGGCGGGACACCTTTTCCGGTCTCCGCCGACGCCTCGATCGTTTCCGCCTGATCGGCGGACGGGCGCCCCGCTCACGCGGCTGCGTCCAAGGCCGATATGGGTGTTGCCATTTGGCCACAAAAGGGGATGGTAGCGGTCTCCGCGCGCTTTTCCTTGATAAGCATCAGGATTGTCCCGAATGCC
The DNA here is from genome assembly GCF_002897035.1 of Methylopila sp. Yamaguchi. GTDB lineage: Bacteria > Pseudomonadota > Alphaproteobacteria > Rhizobiales > Methylopilaceae > Methylopila. The sequence goes on along the minus strand of NZ_BAUX01000014.1, from coordinate 126,333 downwards.
CCAGACCGTCGGCCGGATCGCGGCGCTGCGGCGCTACCCCGTGAAGGGTCTGTCGCCCGAGAACCTCGAGGCGATCGACGTGCTGCCCGGCCGGCCGATCGCGGGCGACCGGAGCTTCGCGATCGAGAACGGCCCGTCCGGCTTCGACCCGGCGGCGCCGGCGTTCATTCCGAAACAGCGCTTCCTCTGCCTCATGAAGAACGCACGCCTCGCAGGCCTGACGACGGCCTTTGATCTCGCCTCGTCGACCCTCACCGTGCGACGCGGCGAAGACACGGCGCTCACGGCCGACCTTTCGTCCGGGGATGGCCGCGCCGCGACGGCCGCCTGGTTCACCGAATTCATGGACGGCGAGCTGAACGGTCCGCTGACGGTGCTTCCCGCGCCGGGCGGCCACACGTTCTCCGACACCGCCAGGGGCTTTCTCTCGCTGATCAACCACGCGAGCGTGGCCGCGGTCGGCGCGATGGTGAGCGCGGACGTCGATCCGCTGCGCTTCCGGGGCAACCTGGAAATCCAGGGCTTCGACGCCTGGGAGGAGCTGGACTGGACCGGCCGCGAGCTCGTCTCCGGAGAGGTCCGCATGACGGTGGTCAAACGTACGGTGCGCTGCGCCGCGACCAATGTGAACCCGACGACCGCCGAGCGCGACCTCAAGATCCCCGCGACGCTGATGAAGAGCCTCGGCCACGCCGACTGCGGGGTCTATGTGGAGGTGACGACATCAGGCCGGCTCGAGGTGGGCGCGCCGATCACGCTCGCGACGGCGTAGATCACCGCCGGGCCCTTACGCCGTCGCGGGCGTGGGCGCGCCGGGGCCGCTTGCGGCGCCCCCGCGGACGTGCCCCGACTCGGGCTCGAGCGGCATCAGCCGCATGGTGGCGAGGAAGACCGCTAGCGCGACCAGCGCCACGGCTCCGTGGCCGAGGAAGGCGACGCCGTAGCCGGTAAAGCCGGTCTCGACGCCGAGCGCCGACAGCCACGCCCGCCCGTCCTGCACGAGATAGCCCGCGGCGGTGGTGCTGAGGCTCGCGCCGATCCCCTGCACGGTCATCACCGCGCCGAGGCCGACGTTGAATCGGCCGGTGCCGCGCAGGATGCGTGCGACGAGCGCGGGCGTCACGACGCTCAGGATGCCGGCGCCGACGCCGTCGAGCATCTGCACGGGGATCGCGATCCAGGCGTCGGTCACAGAGGCGGCCACGATCCCGCGGACCGGCAAAGCGACGAGCGCGGCGAGCAGCAGAGGCGCGTAGCCGTAGCGTTCGGCGATCCGCGCGGCGAACAGCGCCATCGGCACCATCACCGCCTGGGCGACGATGATGGCGACGCTGGTCCAGAACACGGCGTTGCCGAGTCCGAGCGCTTCGATGCGCTGCCCGACCAAGGGCAGCATCGGCGCGTTGCCGAAGTGGAAGAGCATGAGGATAAGGCCGAAGATCAGCAGCGCCGGCGTCTTCAGCAGGACCGAGAACCCGGACGCGCCGTTATCCCCGGCGCCCTTGTCGAGGCCTCGGGCGACGTCGTGGTCGATCGCGCTCTCCCTGATGGCGAGCGTCGCGGCGATCGAACCGACCGCCATCGCGATCATCACGAAGAACACCGCCTGGATGCCGACGAGGTAGGAAAAACCCGCGCAGGCGACCGCCGCGACGACGTTGCCGCTGTGGTTGGCCGCTTCGTTTCGGCCGATCTGGTGCGAAAACTCCTTCGGCCCGACGATCCCGAGCGTCATCGCGGCGATGGCGGGAGGGATCACGGCGCCGACCACCCCGGTGAGCGCCTGGCTGATCGCGACGACGGGAAAGCTTGGAAAATACAGAATCGCGAGGCAGGCGGCGGTCACCGCGATCGCGGCGACCAGCGTGACCACGCGCTTGCGCCGGGTGGCGTCGACGAAGGCGCCCATCGGCGTCGTCGCGATCATGCCGGCGAGACCGCCGATGGTCAGGACGTATCCGATGTCGATCGCAGACCAGCCCTGGCCCTGAAGGAAGATCGCGAGATAGGGACCGAGCCCGTCCCGAACGTCGGCCAGGAGGAAGTTGAGCGTGGTGAGCGCGGCGACCGTGTTCATGGCGACGTCTTCCGGAGGAAAAACCGCCTCGTCGATCCCCCATCAACGCCGCGTGATCGCCGAAATGGAGCGCACGGTATGGTCGCCAAGATCGACCTATGCACCTGCGACAAAAAAGGCCGAAGCGTCGCCGCTCCGGCCTTTTTCATGCGTCAGTCCGAGACCCTTAGTCGGTGGCGACGTCCGACGGCGGGGAGGCGTCGCCGGCCATCGCCGGCGCGCCCTCCTCGCCGGCCGCGCCGCGGCCGTAACGCCCATAGCGACGGCGACGACCCCGGGCCGGCGCCCGGCCTTCAGCCTGCTCGTCAGTCGAGACCGCCTCGTCGGCGGGCGCCGCGGCGAGCGGAGCTTCCGCGACGTCGGCCGTCTTCGGCTCCTCCGGTTCGCCGGCGAAGGCGGGAGCCGTGGAAGCGGGCGCCGGAGCCGCGACGACGGGCGCCGGAGCGGGAGCCGGCTGCGCCGCGCCGCCGGTGATGAAGGCCGGAAGCCCGTTGGCCGCCGGCTCGTCGTCCGTCGCCTCGGGGCGCGGCCCGCGCGGCTGGTCTTTGCGGTCGCGCCGGTCGTTGCGGTCGAACCGACGCGGCTGGTCGCCGAAGCCGCCCTGGCCGCCGGCATTCTGGCCGCCGGCGTTCGGACCGCCGTTCTGAGAGTTCTGCCCGCCCTGGCCGCCGCCGGCGTAAGGATTCTGACCGCCGCCATAGTTCTGGCCGCCGCCCTGAGGACGACCGTTCTGATGGCGTTGTCCGCCGCCCTGGCGCTCCGCGCCGTAGGCCGGCTGGCTGTTGCTCTGGCCGTTGGACGGGCCGTAGCCGTTCGGCTCGCCGCCCTCCAGGCCGTCGTCGCTCTCGTCCGGATCGACGAAATCGTCGGCGTCGGCGCGCACGAAGGTCTGGTGAGGCTGATACTGCGCCTGCGCCGCCGCGAGCAGCCGGTAATAGTGCTCGGCGTGCTGCATGTAGTTCTCGGCCGCGACCGGATCGCCCGAGGACGTCGCGTCGCGCGACAGCTGGACGTACTTGTCCGCGATGGTGCCCGCGGTGCCGCGGATCTTCACATCGGGACCGTTCGACTCGTAGCTGCGGGTCAGCGGGTTCGGGCCCTTGCCGCCTCCGCCGCCGCCGCCCCCACCACCGCCGCCACCGCCGCGGTTGCGCCCGCGGAGGCGCTTCGCTTGTCCTTGCCTCATGGCGTTCAAATCAGCACTCGTTCTGGATTGAGGGCCCGTCAGGGCCGGGGACCGAGACCGGATCCGGGCGCGCGCTGACTTTCCCGCCGAAGCGGGCGTCGTCCCGGCCACGCCGCGCCGCCGGCCTAAGCTGGCGCGCAAAGCGACCCGGCGTCCGCTGCAAAGCCAAAGCCCTGCGCGGCGATCAGGCGCGATCGAAGCGGTGCGTCGATCTTTCGAGTCCGGTCGCCGGCAGATCCGTGCGCACGCGGTTTCGAAATTATCCGTCCGTCGCTCTCAGCCACAATTCTCGCGAACCGGGCGGGCGTCAGACGATTCCGATAGCGAAGATAGCGGCTCGACCTTCGCTTTCCAAGGGGGTTTTTACCGTTTACGTGGCCGCCCGGACGACCAGCGCCCTCGGCACCCCGCCGAGATCGGCCCAAGCGGCGCCGTCGACCCGCAGGCCGGCCTGCCGCGCGAGGCGGGCGACGTCGGGCTCCTGGCCGGCGCCGAGTTCGAGCACGGCGGCTCCGCCCGGGTTGAGACGCGCAGGCAGGTCCGCGACGATGGCGCGGTAAGCGTCGAGGCCGTCGGCGCCGCCGTCGAGCGCGCGGACGGGATCGTGCTCCCGCACCTCTCGGTCGAGCCCGGCCACGTCGGCGCTCGCGATATAGGGCGGGTTCGAGACCACGAGGTCGAACCGTCTCCCGAGCGCCGCCGCCCAGTCGCCGACGACGAAGTGCGCGCGGGGTCCCAGGCCAAGGCGTTCGGCGTTGGCGCGCGCCGCGCGCGCCGCCCCGAACGAGCGGTCGACGCCCAGCCCTGTGGCGCTCGGAAGCTCGGACAGCAAGGCTAGCAGGATGCAGCCGGAGCCGACGCCAAGGTCGAGAACCGCGAGCGGGCGATCGCCTCCGCCGACGGCGTCAAGCGCCGCCTGCACCACGGTCTCGGTGTCAGCGCGCGGGGCGAGCGTCTCAGGCGCGAGCATGAAGTCGAGCCCCCAGAACTCGCGGCGGCCCAGGATGCGGTCGACGGGCTCGCCGCCGAGACGCCGCAGAACAAGGTGCTCCAGCCGCGCCAGAGCGTGGACGTCCGCCGCATCGCCGGCGCGCGCGATCAGTCGGGCGGCGTCGAGGCCGAAAGCCTCGCGGACGAGTGCGCGGGCGTCGGCCTCGGGCGTGTCGATCCCGGCTAGAGCGAACCGCGACGCAGCGGCGCGCGCGGCCTCGCCTAAGGTCACGCCGCCGCGTCCTCAGAGGCCAGGAGCCGGGCGCGCTGCTCCGCCGAGAGGGCGTCGATCAGCTCGCCGAGGGCGGTTCCCTCCATCACGGCGTCGAGCTTGTAGAGCGTGAGGTTGATGCGGTGGTCGGTGACGCGGCCCTGCGGGAAATTGTAGGTGCGGATGCGTTCGGACCGGTCGCCGGAGCCGACCTGCAGCCGGCGGGCGTCGGCGCGGGCGCCGTCCACCCGCTCGCGCTCGATGTCGTAGAGCTTGGCGCGTAGCAGCGCGATGGCGCGCGCGCGGTTGCGGTGCTGCGAGCGCTCGTCCTGCACGGCGACCGCGATGCCGGTCGGCAGATGCGTCACGCGCACCGCGGACTCGGTCTTGTTGACGTGCTGCCCGCCCGCGCCCTGCGCGCGGAACACGTCGAACCGGAGCTCCGAGTCGTCGAGCGCGACGTCGACCTCCTCCGCCTCCGGAAGCACCGCGACGGTGGCGGCGGAGGTGTGGATGCGGCCGGAGCCCTCGGTCGCCGGCACGCGCTGCACGCGGTGGACGCCGGATTCGTACTTCATGCGGCCGAACACGCCCCGTCCGGCGATCTCGGCGACGATCTCCTTATAGCCGCCCATGGCGCCTTCGCTGGTCGACAGCACCTCGACCTTCCAGCCGCAGCCGTCGGCGTAGCGCTGGTACATGCGGAACAGGTCGCCGGCGAACAACGCCGCCTCGTCGCCGCCCGTGCCGGCGCGGACCTCGAGGATGACGCCGCGCGCGTCCGCCTCGTCCTTCGGCAGCAGTTCGATCTGCAGCGCTTCGGCCGCCTCCTCCCGGCGCCCGCGGGCCTCGTCGAGTTCGGCCCGGGCGAGGTCCCGCATCTCCGCGTCGGTCCCGCCGTCCGCGACGATGTGTTCGAGGTCCTGGATCTCGTCCTCGGTCGCGCGCAGGGCGCGGATGGCCTCGACCACGGGTTCGAGCTCGGCGCGCTCGCGGCCGAGCCGCGCCAGCTCGGCGCCTTCGGTCGTCTGCCCGAGCGCGTGATCGACCGCCGCAAAGCGCTCGACGAGAGCCTCCAGCTTGTCTTGGGGAAGTTCGACGCTCACGGCTCGATCTGAAGCCCCCTGGACCGCGCATAGTCGCCGAGCTCCGCCCGCAGCGAGTGCCCGCCGTCGAAGCGCTCGAGGCGCGGGCGCACGAAATTCGCGACGTCGCCCGCGTCGAGGTCCAGCAGCATGGACTTCACCGGGCCGATCGCGGCCGGCGAGACCGACATCGAGCGGTAGCCGATGGCGACCAGCGCCATGGCTTCCAGCGGCCGCGCCGCGATTTCGCCGCAGAGGGTCACCGGCTTGCCGGCGGCGCCCGCCACCGCGGTCACGCGCGCCAGCGCTCTGAGAAACGCGACGTCGAGCGGATCGAAGCGGGCGGAGACCTTGGCGTTGCCGCGATCGACCGCGAACAGGAACTGCATCAGGTCGTTGGAGCCGACCGAGAGGAAATCGACTCGGCGGACAATCTCCTCCAGCTGGAACAGCAGCGAGGGCACTTCGACCATGACGCCGAGGCGCACCTTCGCGGGCGCCTCGAAGCCGTGCGCCGCGAGGCGAACCTGCTCCCGCTCGACGATCGCCTTGGCCTCGTCGAACTCCGAGACGCAGGACACCATCGGGAACATGATCCTCAGATCGCGCCCGCCGGCCGCACGCAGCAGCGCGCGGATCTGGGTGCGCAGCAGCGCCGGCCGGTCGAGGCCGAGCCGGATCGCGCGCCAACCGAGCGCCGGGTTCTCCTCGGGCTCCAGCCGCATGTAGGGGAGCACCTTGTCGCCGCCGACGTCGAGCGTGCGGAAGGTGACGGGCTTGTCGCCGGCCGCGTCCAGAACCGCGCGGTAGAGCGCCTCCTGGGCTGCCGTCTTCGGCAGCGAGGGCGCGACCATGAACTGCAGCTCGGTGCGGAAAAGGCCGACGCCCGCGGCGTTGGTCTCGGGGATGTGCGGCAGGTCGACGAGCAGGCCCGCGTTCAGCATCAGCGCCACCTCGACGCCGTCCCGGGTGCGGAACGGACGGTCGCGCAGCGCGCGGTACTGCTCCTGCTTGCGGGCGCGGAAGCGGACCTTGTCGGCGTAGGCGCGCTCGACGTCGGGCGTCGGGCGAACGTGAACCTCGCCGGAAAAGCCGTCGACGATGATCGGGTCGCCGGCCTCGGCGATCCCAGTCGCGTTCTCGAGCTGGCCAACGGCCGCGATCCCGAGCGCGCGGGCGACGATCGCCACATGGCTCGAGCCGGAGCCCTCCTCCAGTACGAGGCCGCGGAGACGGGTCCGGTCATATTCGAGCAGCGCCGCCGGGCCCATGGAGCGAGCGACGACGATGGCGTTCTCGGGCAGTTCCTCACGCGGTTGGGAGGCGTGGTTTGGCGACGCCAGCTCGCGCAGCAGGCGGTGCGCCAGATCGTCGAGGTCGTGCAGGCGTTCGCGCAAGTAGGGATCGGTCTGGCGCTGCATGCGCGCGCGGGTGTCGGACTGAACCCGCTCGACCGCGGCCTCGGCGGTGAGGCCGGTCATCACCGCCTCGTGCAGCCGCTTTCCCCAGCCGCGGTCATGCGCGAACATGCGGAAGGTCTCGAGCACGTCGCGGTGCTCGCCGGCGCGGGCGACGTCGCCGTCGTCCAAAAGCACGTCGATCGACGCGCGCAGCCGCACGAGGCCCTCGTCGAGGCGCTTCAGCTCCTTGTTCACGTCCTCCGCGATGAAGTTCTTCACCACGATCTTCGGCTCGTGCAGAACCACATGGCCGAGGCCGATGCCGTCGGACAGCGACACGCCCGCCGAATGCGCGGGCCTGCGGCCGACCGTCTCGGCCCCGCCCGGGCCGGACAGCTCGCCGCTCGCCACCATCTCGGCGATGACCATCGCGGTGGTCTGGAGCGCCTCCACCTCCTCGTCGGAGTAGGTGCGGTGGGCCTTGTTCTGGACGACGAGCACGCCGAGCGTGTTGCCCGAGCGCAGGATCGGGACGCCCATGAAAGAGTGGTAGATCTCCTCGCCCGTTTCCGGCTTGTAGGAGAACGAGGGATGGGCCTGGGCGTCGGACAGGTTGACCGACTCGGCCTCGTCCGCGACGAGGCCGACGAGGCCCTCGCCCTTGCGCATGGTGGTGCGGTGGACCGCGTCCCGGTTCAGGCCCTCGGTGGCGAACAGCTCGAGATCGTTGTCGGACCGCAGCACGTAGACCGAGCAGACCTCGGCCACCATGTTGGCGGCGATCAGCACCACGATCCGGTCAAGACGCTCCTGCGCCGTGACCGGCTCCGCCATGACCTCCCGCAGCCGGCGCAAAAGCACGCGCGGGCCGCCATACGCGCCTCGCATCTTCCGCTCTCCGGGTGGGGGGCTTTGCGCCCTTCAACGCCCCCGCGCAGCTTGAGTCATGTGGTTGCTGGAGGCCCGACGGCGCCGGCGCGTCAGGCCTTGTCGAGCCCGTATACCGAATGGAGCGTTCGAACGGCAAGCTCGGCGTAGGCCGCGTCGATCAGCACGGAGATCTTGATCTCCGAGGTCGTTATCGCGCGGATGTTGACGCCGCGCTTCGCGAGCGCCTCGAACGCCTGGGCCGCCACGCCGGCGTGGCTGCGCATGCCGATGCCGATGACCGACACCTTGCAAACATCGGCGTTGGTGTTGAGCTCGCTGAACCCGATCTCGGCCTTCTTGGACTCGAGGATCTGAAGCGTCCGCTCCTGGTCCCCCGTCGGCAGGGTGAAGGTGATGTCGGTGGTGCGTCCGTCCTCGGAGATGTTCTGGACGATCATGTCCACGTTGATCGCGGCCTCGGCGAGCGGACCGAACACGCCCGCGGCGACGCCCGGCTTGTCCTCCACGCGGCGGAGCGTGATCTGGGCCTCGTCCTTGGAGTAGGCGATGCCGGTGACGACCTGTTGTTCCACGATCTCGTCCTCGTCGCAGATAAGCGTTCCGGGGGGCAGGCCGTTCGGGCCGACCTGCGGCGCGTCCGGCGCGTCGAAGCTCGAGCGCACGAACACCCGGACCTTGTGCACCATGGCCATCTCGACCGAGCGCACCTGAAGAACCTTGGCCCCGAGCGAGGCCATTTCCAACATCTCCTCGAAGGCGATGCGCTCCATGCGCTGCGCCTTGGGCACGATGCGGGGGTCGGTGGTGTAGACGCCGTCGACGTCGGTGTAGATGTCGCAGCGGTCCGCGCCCACGGCGGCGGCCACGGCGACCGCGCTGGTGTCCGACCCGCCGCGCCCGAGGGTCGCGATCCGGTTGTCGGGCGCAATGCCCTGGAAGCCCGCGATCACCGGCACCTGGCCGTCCGTCATGCGCGAGATCAGCGCCGAGCCGTCGATCGATTCGATGCGGGCGGAGCCATGGGTCCCGTCGGTGCGAAGCGGGATCTGCCAGCCCTGAAACGAGCGCGCCGGGACGCCCATGTCCTGCAGGACGATGGCCAGCAGGCCCGAGGTGACCTGCTCGCCGGACGCGACGATCGCGTCGTACTCGCGGGCGTCGTGGATCGCCGAGGCTTCCCGGGTCCAGGCCACAAGCTGGTTGGTCGCGCCCGCCATGGCCGAGACGACCACCGCCACCTCGTTTCCGGCGTCGACCTCGCGCTTCACGTGAGCGCCGACGTTGCGGATGCGCTCGACGGTCGCGACGGACGTGCCGCCGAACTTCATCACTATGCGGGCCATCGAACTGATCAGTCTCGGAAAAACGGTCGGAGGCGGCGGGCGGCTGGGTCCGCCGACGAAAAAGGCGCGTATAGATAGCCGCGACCCCGAGCCGACACAACGCCGGAGACGACGCCCCATGACGACGCCCCACGCCGCAAGTCTCGACCGCGACGAGGTGGCGCGCTTCGACGCGCTGGCCCAGCGCTGGTGGGACCTCGACGGGCCGATGAAGCCCCTGCACAAGTTCAATCCCGCCCGCGTCGCGATCTTCCGGGACGCGATCTGCGCGCGGTTCGGCCGCGACGCCTCCGCCGTGCGTCCACTCGAAGGGTTGCGGCTGCTCGACGTCGGCTGCGGCGCAGGCGTGCTGGCGGAGCCGCTCGCGCGCCTCGGCGCCGAGGTGACCGGGGTCGACCCGGCGCCCGAACTGATCCCCGTGGCGGCCGCCCACGCCGCGGAGCAGGGCCTCACGATCGCCTACCGGGCGGCGGCCGCCGAAGAGCTTCTCGCGGACGGCGAGAGCTTCGACATCGTGGTGGCGTCCGAGGTCGTCGAGCACGTGAACGACGTGCCCGCCTTCGTCGCGACGCTTGCGGGCCTTGTCCGGCCCGGCGGCCTCGCCCTGTTCTCGACGCTGAACCGCACGCCTCTCGCCCACGCCCTGGCGATCGTCGCGGCCGAGTACGTGCTGCGCTGGCTGCCGCGGGGCACCCATTCCTACGAGAAGTTTGTGACGCCCGACGAGCTCTCGGCGGCGGCCCGGGCGGCCGGGCTGGAGCCCACGGACCTGCGCGGCATCAAGTTCAATCCGCTGAAGAACAGCTGGGCGCCAAGCGACGACACGCTGGTGAACTACACGCTTGCCGCCGGCAAGAGCTGAAGCGGCGAGGGCTGAAACGGTTGCGCCCGCTCAGGCTCCGGCGACCACGGTGTCGCGGCCCGCGCGCTTGGCTTCGTAGAGCCGGGCGTCCGCCTTCCGCAGCGTCGCGATCAGGTCCCCGACGCCCGGCGTCGAGGTCGCGACGCCCACGCTGATCGTGACGCGGCGGTCCGGCGTGCCGACGAAGGCGTCGGCGACCGCGGCGCGCAGTCGCTCGCCTAGCGCCGCGGCGTCCTCAGCGTCGAGCCGTTCGGCGACGACGACGAACTCCTCGCCGCCGTAGCGGAACACGCGGTCTCCCGCACGCACGGCGCCGATCAGCGCCCGTCCCACGGCGGCGAGGATCTCGTCGCCGGCCTCATGGCCGAACCGGTCGTTCGCCTGCTTGAAATGGTCGACGTCCACCATCGCGAGGCTCACCGGCCAGGGGTCGATGCGGCTGCGCTCCAGCCGTTTGCGCCGCAGGTCCTCGAAGGCGCTCCGGGTGGCGGCGCCGGTCAGCGGATCGACCGCGGCGCGCGCGAGCAGGTCCTCGTACCGCGTGCGATAGGTCAGGGCGTCGAACACGTCCCAGATCCGGCGGCGCGCGAAGGCCGGACGCTCGGTCGGCTCCACGTAGCGCAGGTAAATCGCGATGAAGACGCTGTAGAGCGCGGCGGCTCCCATCTTCGCGGCCCAGCCGCCGCCGAGCGCGCTGAAGGGTATGCCCGTGACCCAGTGCAGCACCGGGAAGAACGCGAGCTGATCGAAGGTGAGCACCAGCGCCGAGCTGACGAGAAGCGCGGGAAAGGCTTGGCGCCGGAAAAGCCGCATCAGCCGCTCGAACACCAGGATCAGCGCGATGATGTCGACGAACAGCAGCAGGGTGCCCCAGATCATGAGCACGCCGATCTGGTCGATGAAGCGCAGGTCGGCCTGGTAGCCGGGCAGCGGCGCCAGGGTCTCGTGCTGCCGCAGGATCAAGGCCAGCGCGACCAGCAGCAGGTTGCCGATCATCAGCCCGTAAATCGGCTGCCGCGCCGTCTCCGCGTCCTCGCGGATGTAGAGCAGCAGGAACATCATCAGCTTGCCGGAGAACAGCACGGTCGAGCCGGGCGAGAGCAGGCCGAACGGCAGCTCGATGAAGAACACCGCCGCGAGATAGGTCTCGAGGAAGTGCATGACGCCGAGCGCACAGACGAACAGACCGACGCCGTAGGCGAACCGGGCCCGAAGCAGCGCGGCCATGACCGCGAAGTACACCAGGGCCTGAAGCGACAGGAGCAGGACGCCGTTCATGTTTCGCGCGGGATCTCGGTAGGTGGACGGCGGAGAGGACCGCCGCCGGTTTTCATTGGCCGAACGCGGCCGCAGCGCAAGTCCGGCGCCCGTGAATAGGGGATCGTCCCGTCAACGGCCCGTGTGCTAGACGCCCCGCACAGCTTCGATCGCTGGCCGCGCGCTTGTGTCCTTCCGCCGCCGAGAGTCGCCGCATGACATGTCCGTTCCGCCTCGCCTCCGTCCTAGTCGGCGCGCTGGCCCTGCCCGGCGCCGCGCAAGCGGCGAAATCGGTCGCCGACCAGATGCTCGCGCTCGATCTCGACACGCGGATCGAGCAGCGCTGCAACGCCCGCGCGATGGGCGAGATCAGCCGCGCCAACCGCACGATGCGTCCCGACGAGCTGGTCGCCTACGCGTTCAAGGACAGCGAGCTGAAGGACGACGTGGTGCGAGCGCCGGGCGCCGCGGTGCGCAGCGGAAACGCCTGGTACCGCCTGTCCTACGTCTGCCGCGCCACGCCCGACGGCCTCGACGTGCTGTGGCTGAGCTTCAGGCTCGGGCCGGAGATCCCGCGCTCGGAATGGGAGGACCACCAGCTCGTTCCGCAATGACCCGGCCGTTAACGGATTGATAACCATCCCGGCGTCCTTTAACGGTCTTCAAGGGTCGTGGGGCGCCTCTGGCGGGCCTGCATTCAAGGGGGGACCACCCGGCATGACGAAGCGCGCATTCCGCGCTGGCGTCGTGGCCGCCGCCGCCATGGGCGCGGTTGGCTGCGCGCAGCACCCGAAGCCGCAGATCGTGAAAGTGAGCCTCGACGCAGGCGAACGGGACTGCCTCGCGAGGGCCATGTATTTCGAATCCCACCGGGGCAGCGACGAGGGCATGCTCGCCGTCGGAACGGTGGTCCAGAACCGGCTGAAGTCTGGAAAATACGGCGCCAGCTATTGCGACGTCGTGGGTCAGAAGGGCCAGTTCGCCCCCGGCGTCATGACCCGCAGCATGGACGACAGCGGCGCCGAACGCGCCCGCCGCGTGGCGGAGCAGATCGCCGCCGGCAAGCGCCATCCCGGCGTCCGCGGCGCGATGTTCTTCCACACTGCCGGCCTCAGGTTCCCCTACCCCAACATGCGCTACGTGCTGGTGGCCGGCGGCAACGCCTTCTACGAGAAGCGGAGCGTCGACAGCATCGCCCAGGCCCGCGAGAACGCCCGGTCGCGCAATCTCGCGCTCGCCTACGCCAAGGCGGATCCGACGGCCGAAGCGAAGCCGATCGTGGTCGCGGCGTTGATCGCCCGGGACGAGCCGGCGGAGACCCCGGCCCGCATCGAGACCGTCGCCCGCGCCGAGGCGCCGGTCCGCGTCGAGACCCGTGTGATCCGCACGATGCCGGCTCCCCGCACGGAGGTCGCGGCGGCGCCGGCCTTCCCCGCGTTCGATCCCCCGCCCGCGTTCGCTTCGACGCCGGAGCCCGCGGCGGCCGCCTTCGTCGCGCCTGTCGCGGCGCGCTGACGCCGCGGCGGTCGCACGTCGCGTCGCACGCGGGATGAGGCGCAGAACAACGCGCGTCTTGCCCGCATGGCGCTCTGTTTTCAGCCCTTCCGGCAAATAAATCCGCGTCGCCTTGCGCTTGGCCGCCTGAAGGGCTATGTTTTCGCTATCGATCTTGTTCGTTGAATTTTGTTTTGCGCATTTTGCGCCTGCACGATCTTCCTCTCAAAATCGATGGTACGTGCGTTTCGATCGTTTCGAGACGCGATGATTCACGCCAACGAAAAAGGAGATCGTTATGGCGACTGGCACCGTGAAGTTTTTCAACGTCCAGAAGGGCTACGGATTCATTCAGCCGGACGACGGCGCGACGGATGTGTTCGTTCACATTTCGGCCGTCGAGCGCGCTGGTCTGCACACGATCGTCGAGGGGCAGAAGCTCAGCTTCGAAGTCGTGCGCGACAACCGCTCGGGCAAGAGCGCGGCCGAGAACCTTCAGGCCGCGTGATCTCCGTCGCTTCGGTCCGCGACCACGGATGTACTGGCGCGGCCCGGGCGGCCAAGCGTTGAAAGGTCGGGCGTCACGCCCGGCCTTTTTTGTTTTCAGAGGTTTTGAGGAGGCGGCCAATGCAGGTCACCAAGGAGACGCTGTTCAAGGCGTCTAAAGCCGAGATGAAGGGCGACGCCACCACCCGCGCGGCGCGCGAGATCATCGACCGCGATCGCGCTCAGCAGGACGCCAAGACCGAACGTTTGCGCCAGGCGCGGATGGAGCGGGACGCCGCCGAACAGGCCGCCGCGCCTGCGCCGGTGGTGAAGAAGACGCGCAAGCGCGCGGCCTCCGCGGCCTGAGGACTTCAGGCTAGCGGAACAGGTTGGTGGAGGCGAGTTCCAGGACCTCGTCGCCGCGGCCGTTGATGATGGCCTTCAGCATATAGAGGCTGAAGCCCTTCGCCTGCTCCAGCTCGATCTTCGGCGGGATCGACAGCTCCTGCCGCGCGACGGCCACGTCGACCAGCGCCGGCCCGTCGTGCGCGAAGGCCGCCGACAGCGCGTCTTCGAGCTCCTCGGAACTCGTCACGCGGAATCCCTTCAGCCCGGCGCTCTCCGCCAGCGCGGCGAAGTCCGGGTTCTCCAGCGCGACGTTCGTGCCGAGGTAGCCCGCCGCCTTCATCTCCATCTCGACGAAGCCAAGCGAGCCGTTGTTGAACACGACGATCTTGATCGGCAGCTTGAGCTGCCGCGCCGAGAGCACGTCCCCCATCAGCATCGCGAAGCCGCCGTCGCCCGACAGCGAGATCACTTGCCGTCCGGAACGCGTAGCCTGCGCGCCGAGCGCCTGCGGCATGGCGTTCGCCATCGAACCATGGCGGAACGAGCCGACGATCCTCCGCCTGCCGTTCATCGTAAGATAGCGCGCCGCCCAGACCGTGGGCGTGCCGACGTCCACGGTAAAGACGGCGTCGTCCGCGGCGAGCCGGTCGATGACCTTCGCCACATGCTGCGGATGCAGCGGTTTGCCCCCGCCCGCGGGCTTGGCGAGGTCGTCCAGACCCTTTCGCGCCTCGGCGTAATGCTTGAGCGCCTGATCCAGAAACTTGCGGCTGCGGCCGCTGCGCAGACGCGGCAGCAGCTCGCCGACCGTGGCCTTCACGTCGCCCACGATCCCGAGCGCGAGCTGCGCCCTCCGGCCGAGGGCGCCCGGGTCGCGGTCGACCTGCACGATCTTCGCCTTCGACGGATAGAAATTGCGGTAGGGGAAGTCGCTGCCCAGCATCAGCAGCGTGTCGCAGTCCAGCATGGCATGGAAGCCGGACGAGAAGCCGATCAGGCCGGTCATCCCGACGTCGAACGGGTTGTCCCATTCGACGTGCTCCTTGCCCCGCAGCGCATGCACGATCGGCGCGCCAAGGGCGTCCGCGAGCCGGACCACCTCGTCATGGGCGCCTGCGCAGCCCGCGCCGCACAGCAGCGTTACCTTCGCCGAACCGTTGAGGAGCCCGGCCAGCGCGTCGATGTCCGCGGGGTTCGGCAGCAACCGGGGCTCCAATAGGGGCGGCCAGTCCCCGCGCGCGCCGTCCGGCGCCGGCTTCAGGGCGATGTCGCCCGGGATCACCAGCACCGCGACGCCTTTTCGGCCGATCGCCGTGCGCAGCGCCCGATGCAGGATTTCCGGCATCTGACGCGGGTCCTGAACCATCTCGCAGAACACGCTGCATTCGCGGAACAGCTCGGTCGGCCGCGTCTCCTGGAAGTACTCCAGCCCGATCTCGCTTGAGGGGATGTGCGCCGCGATCGCGAGCACGGGCACGTGGTTGCGCTGGCAGTCGTAGAGGCCATTGATCAGGTGGAGGTTGCCCGGGCCGCAGCTGCCGGCGCAGACCGCGAGTTCGCCGGTGACGGCCGCCTCCGCGCCGGCCGCGAAGGCCGCGACCTCCTCGTGGCGGACGTGCATCCACTCGATGGTCTTCAGCCCACGCAGGCTGTCGTTCATGGCGTTAAGGCTGTCGCCCGTCACGCCCCAGATTCGCTTGACGCCCGCGTTGGCGAGCGTTGTGACGAGCAGGTCGGCGATGGTCTGGCTCACGGGCGGCTCCCTCTGGTCTGACGGCTCGCGGGTGAAGGCGCGCCACGTCGCGACGGTTCCCTCAGGGCTGCCTTGCGTGGTCGAGGGAGGAAGCAGCTCTCACGACGCGGCGCCGCGGGGCGCTCGTTCGAAGGACGTGAGCCAGGAACATGAGGCCGCGTCATCCGTTCTCCTCAAAAGGAGACCGCCATGTCTGATCCGAAATACGAACTCTTCGAGGTCGAAGGAGGCCGTTGGTCCTACCGATTCGGCGACGTGCCGTCCGGCGAAGTCTATGCCTCGCGGGAGGCGGCGGGAATCGCGGCCGAGCAGACCGGACACAAGATCGCAGCGGGGCCGACGCCGAAAGACGACAACGCCGCTTCCCCGGACATCGAGACCCTGGATCGCGAACGCTCCGAGCTTTGACGCTGGGGCGGCTGGCGCAGCCGCGCCTCACGATCGCGGCTTGTCTTTATCCGGCGCCAGCGGCGCCCGGCTGATGGTTGCGTTCCATTCGTTGCTCGGGCGCGAGCGCCCATTCCGTGCTTTAGGCAAGGCGCAGCGCGTGGTCGACCATTGGCCGGCCGGCTCCAATCAACGCGCGTGATGCCCGAGGTTCGTCTATCCACTGCGGCGGCCGACATGGCGCTTGCAGTTTCAAAGGGACCGCAGGGTCGGATCCATCGACGGGCTAGAAGACCGATACGAACAAGCGCCAGCGATCGAGCGCTTAGACGCGGATGTTCCGCGCCCTGGCACCTTAAAACGCAAGACTGCCGCCCTGGGGCAGATCCGCGTGACTGCTCACTCTTTGGGAAAATCTGGTGCTGCGAGAGAGGATTGAACTCTCGACCTCTCCCTTACCAAGGGAGTGCTCTACCACTGAGCTACCGCAGCGCCGAGGGCCGGCGAAGCGGCCGGCTTGAAGCGCGCGGAACCTGCCACAAGGGTCGGACCGGCGCAAGCGCAGGACGGCGACTTAAATCGCCGCGTCGGAAAAAAGCCCGCGGGCCGGCCAGGAGGGACGGCCGGCCCGCGGAGATCGGCGTCAGGCGCTCAGGCGCTCTTGAACTTGCGATCGCCTAGCGGCAGGTCGCGGACGCGCTCGCCGGTGGCGGAGAAGATCGCGTTGGCGAGCGCGGGGGCGAGCGGGGGCACGCCGGGCTCGCCGACGCCCGACGGCTTCTGCTCGGACTTCACCATGTGGACCTCGACCTTCGGCATGTCCTCGATCCGCAGCGGCTCGTAGGTGTCGAAGTTGGCCTGCTCGACCTCGCCCTCCTTCAGCGTGATGGCGTTGCGCAGCGCCGCGCCGAGGCCGAAGCCCACGCCGCCCTCGATCTGCGCCCGCACCACGTCGGGGTTGATCACCACGCCGCAGTCCACGGCCGCCACCACCCGGTCGACCTTGATCGAGCCGTCCTTCTGGATCGAGACGTCCACCACCTGGGCGACCATGGTGTTGAAGCTCTCGTGCACCGAGACGCCGCGGCCCTTGCCCTTTTCGAGCTTGGCGCCGGCCGTCCAGCCCGACTTCTCCGCCGCGAGCTTCAGAGCCGCGGTGTGGCGCGGCTTGTCCTTGAGCAGCGCGAGCCGGTACTCGACCGGATCCTTGCCGGCGGCGTAGGCCAGCTCGTCGATCATGGTCTCGACCACGTGCGCGGTGTGGGTGTGGCCGACCGACCGCCACCACAGCACCGGCACGCCGACCTTCAGCGTCGTGAGCTCGACCTTCAGGTTCGGCACGGCGTAGGCGAGGTTCGACGCGCCCTCGACCGAGGTCTCGTCGACGCCGTCCTTCACCGCCATGGCCTCGAGCGCCGTGCCGGAGAAGATCGACTGCCCGGCGACGCGGTGATGCCAGGCGATCGGCATGCCGTCCGCGCCGATCGCGGCGCGCACCTTGTGGGCGTAGAACGGCCGGTAGTAGCCGGCCTTGGTGTCGTCCTCGCGGGTCCAGACGAGCTTGACCGGAGCCGCGCCGTCGATCGCCTTGGCGATCATGACGGCCTCCGTCACGTAGTCCGCGCTCGGCACCGCGCGGCGGCCGAAGCTGCCGCCGGCCCACACCGTCTCGATCGTCACCTGCTCGGGCTTGAGGCCGGTGAGAGCGGCCACCGTCGGCTGGTCGATCGCCTGGAACTGCGCGGCGTAGATCAGATGCGCGCGGTCCTTCTTGAGGTCGACGACGCAGTTCAAGGGCTCCATCGGGGCGTGCGCCAGATAGGGGAAGGCGTAGTCCGCCTCGATCACCTTGGCCGCGCCCTTCAGCGCGCCCTCCGCGTCGCCGGTGTTGGTCGCGGTCGCGACGCCAGGCTTCGACACCGCGTCCTTGGCCATCGCCAGCAGCTCGTCGGAGCCGCGGCTCTCGGCGGCCGAGAAGTCCCATTCGACCTTCAGCGCGTCCCGGCCCTTAAAGGCCGCCCAAGTGGACTTCGCCAGCACCGCGACGCCCGAGGGGATCTGCACGACCCGTTCGACGCCCTTGACCTTCTTGGCCTCGGCGTCGTCGAAGCTCTTCACCTTTCCCCCGAAGCGCGGGGAATGCGCGACGGCGGCCACCAGCATGCCGGGCAGCTTGACGTCCTGGGTGTAGATCGCCGTGCCGTCGGTCTTCGGGTCGTTGTCGATCCGGTGCAGGCCTTCTTTGCCGATCAGCTTGAACTTGGCGACGTCCTTGTAGGGCGTCTCCTGCGCCATGCCGGTCGGAGCCGGGATCTTGGAGGCGGCCTCGGCGAACTCGCCGTAGGTGCCGCGCTTGCCGGAGGGATGGGTGAGCACGCCCTTGTCGACCACGATCTCTCCCTGGGCGACCTGCCACTTGTCGGCGGCGGCCTTCACCAGCACGGCGCGCGCGGTCGCGCCCGCGGTGCGGTACTGCTCCCAGGAGTTCGCCATGGCGGTGGAGCCGCCGGTCCCCTGCGCCTTGAAGGCGAGGTTGGCGTAGAGGTTGCCGTCGGCCGGCGCGAACTCGGTGCGCATCTGGCTCCAGTCGGCGTCCATCTCCTCGGCGATGAGGGTGGCGAGGCCCGTGGTCGGCCCCTGCCCCATGTCGAGATGCTTGACGACGACGGTGATCGCGCCGTCCGGCGCGACCTTCACGAAGGGGTTGAACTGGACGACGCCGCCCGCGGCGCCCTGGGCCGCGGCGGGATCGACCTTGAGGCCGACCATGAGGCCGAGGCCGGCGCCGCCGGCGACCGCGAGGAAGCCGCGACGGCTGAGGTCGACCGACTTGGCGGCGGCGGGGATCTTGGTGTGAGCGGTCATGACGTCAGGCCTCCAACCGCTTGGCGGCGTCGTGGATCGCGGCGCGAACGCGGTGGTAGGTCGCGCAGCGGCAGACGTTGCCGCTCATGGCGGCGTCGATGTCGTCGTCGGTCGGCTTCTTGTTCTCGGTGAGGAGCGCCGCAGCCGACATCATCTGGCCGGACTGACAGTAGCCGCACTGGACCACGTCCAGCGCGCGCCAAGCGGCCTGCACGGCCTTGCCTTCCTTCGAGGCGTCGGCCCCGACGAGGCCCTCGATGGTGACGATCTTGGCGTCGCCGACGTCCCCCGCCATGGTCTGGCAGGAGCGGACGGCCTGACCATCCATGTGCACGGTGCAGGCGCCGCAGAGCGCTTGGCCGCAGCCGAACTTGGTGCCGGTCAACCCGATCTCGTCGCGGAGGACCCAAAGCAGGGGGGTGTCGGCGTCGACGTCGACGGACCGCGCCTCGCCGTTGATGTTGAGCTTGATCATGTTGGACCTCGTCTGGCGGACCCATCGGCCCGCGGGCATCGCCGCGTCCTCTCCGGGACCTGGCGTCGAAGTGAGCGGATGGTACGCTGCCGATTTGAGAGGTTCCAGACTGCCCGCTTGCACGATCCTCCGAGTGTCTTGCACGAAAGGCGTAAGGGCTTTTCCGGTCCCCGACCCATCACCGTCGTGAATGGCCGAACGCACGATCCTTGGCTTTTCCAGCGGGGCGCGTTGCGGCCTAATGCGGCCGCCCGCCGGATGAGGCTGGCGACCGGAGGGTGTTCGGCATGCGCATTCTGATTCTCGGGGCCGGCGGCATCGGCGGCTACTTCGGCGCGCGGCTGGCGGCGGCCGGCGTCGACGTGACCTTTCTGGTGCGCCCCGCCCGCGCCGAGCGGCTGGCGCGCGACGGCCTCGTGGTGACGAGCCCGTACGGCGACGTGACCCAGAGCGTCGTCGCCGTCACCGCAGCCGCCGGGCCCTTCGACGCCGTGCTGCTCTCCTGCAAGGCCTACGATCTCGACAGCGCGATCGAGGCGATCACGCCGGCGGTCGGGCCGGAGACGCTGGTGCTGCCGCTGCTGAACGGCGTCCGCCACCTCGACGCGCTCGACGCGGCGTTCGGCAAAGATCGGGTGCTGGGAGGCGTGGCGCTGATCGGCGTCACAATGACCGCCGACGGCGTGATCAAGCACCTCAACAAGCTGCAGGGCTTCGTGCTCGGCGCCCGCTCTCCCGGACAGCAGGAGCGCGCCGCGGCGCTGCACGCGGAGCTCGAAAAGGGCGGCTTCGCGCCCGAGCTGAGCGCCGACGTGATGCAGCAAATGTGGGAGAAGTTCACGATGCTCGCGACCTTTGCCGGCGTCACCTGCCTGATGCGGGCCCCGATCGGCGCGATCATGCAGGCCGACGACGGCGAGACGCTCGTCCGGGCTCTGTTCGACGAATGCGCGAAGGTCTCTGCAGCGAACGGCTACGACCCGCGCGAGGCGTTCCGGGCGCAGAGCCTCGGCATGCTGACCGCGCCGGGCTCGCCCGCGACCGCCTCTATGTTGCGGGACGTCGAGAGCGGCGGGCGCACGGAGCACGACCACATTCTGGGCGACCTGCGCGACCGGGGCCGGGCGGCGGGCGTCGCCGTGCCCACGCTCGCGATCGCCTACGCCCACATGCAGGCTTACGCCGCGCGGAAGGCGATGGAGTCCGCCTGATCCTCAGGCTGCGACCGCATCCAGCAGTTCGGCCGTGATCCGGCCCTCGTGCTCGAGGGTCGCGGGGCCGGACATCAGGATGTGATCGTCGCTCTCGCGCCAGACGATCCGCAGCGGGCCGCCAGGAAGCGTCACGACGACGTCCCGGCCGGTGCGGCGGGTGCGCGCGGCTGAGACGGCGGCGGCGCAGGCCGCGGTGCCGCAGGCCAGCGTCAGCCCCGCGCCTCGCTCCCAGACCTTCAGCGTGATCGCGCTCTTCGACGTCACCTTGGCGAGCGAGATGTTGGCGCGCTCGGGGAACAGCGGGTGGTTTTCGAGCAGCGGGCCGGACCGGCGCAGATCGACCTTGGAGAGATCGTCGACCCAGAAGATCGCGTGCGGATTGCCGACGTTGGCGACGGAGGGCGAATGCAGCAGCGGGGCGTCGATCGGCCCGAGCTGAAGCTCGATCGCCCGGGTGTCGGCGAACGCTTCGGCCAGCGGGATGTCGGCCCAGCCGAAGCGCGGCGCGCCCATGTCGACGGTGACCTGGTCGGGCTCCTCCCCGGCCGAGCAGAGCAACAGCCCGGCGCCGGTTTCGAGCACGAGGTCGCGGACGCCAGCGTCCCACATGAGCAGCCATGCCACGCAGCGCGTGCCGTTGCCGCAGGCCGAGACCTCGGAGCCGTCAGCGTTGTAGATGCGCATGAAGGCGGCGACGCCGTCTCGCCCGGGATGGAGCGCCATGAGCTGGTCGAACCGGGTCTCGGAGCGCTGCGCGAGCGCCCGCGCCTCGGAAGGCGTCACGGAGCCGCCGTCGCGCAGGTCGACCACCAGGATCTTGTTGCCGAGCCCGTTCATCTTCGCGAACGGGCGACCGATCAGCGAGGTTGCAGTCGTGGCGTCCGGCATGGTCATGGCGCATAGACCCTCTTCGACGGCGGAGACCGTCGGGCGCGCACTATATGGCCTGCGATGCGCCGGGGCGCGAGAGGGCTATTCCACGACAGCGACCGTCGCCTGCGCGAGCGCCGTGGACGTGGGGCCTGCGAACACGTCCGCTCCCCAACTGACGCCAAGCGCCAGCAGCGCGATCGCGCCGATGCGGGACGGCCAGCACGTGAAAACACGGCGGACGGGATTTCGGGTCGTAATGGCGGTCATCAGTCACTCCGACGGGCTTTTAGCCGTGCGTCGCAGGGTGAGCGCTGAGACCTGCGTCGCCTCGGATCGATGAATTCAGAACGCCCGGCCACAGATTGGCCATGGGGCGCGGTCTGAATGCGGTGCGCTACAAATCGGGAAATACTCCCAACGCGCGCCAAACGCCAGACGTCGGCCTGCCGCGCGACGCTCCGCCGCGGTCGCCGGCGTCCGCGGCCCCTCGCGCGCCCCTCGAAGGTTGACGCGCCGCCCCCCAAACCGTATGGAACCGCCTCGTCTTGACCGAGAGACGCTCCGCAAAGCCCCTCGTCCCATGAGTTCCGGGGGTCAACGTCCGCCAGCGCGATGCGCCCGCGGGCGCGATTTGCGTTGGGCGTTTCGCTGGTCGGGGCCGAAGCCACGAGCGAGAGCTTGATGTTCGACACGCTGACCGACCGCCTGAGCGGCATTCTCGACCGCCTGACCCGACGCGGCGCCTTGACCGAGGCGGACGTGGCCGAGGCCATGCGCGAGGTGCGCCGGGCGCTGCTCGAGGCCGACGTCGCGCTCGAGGTCGTGCGCTCCTTCGTGGACCGCGTGAAGGAACGCGCGGTCGGCGTCGACGTCGTCAAGTCGGTCACGCCCGGCCAGATGGTCGTCAAGATCGTCCATGACGAGCTGGTCGCCATGCTCGGCTCGGACGCGCAGGGCATCAGCCTCGCGGCCGCCGCGCCGGTTCCGATCCTGATGGTCGGCCTGCAGGGCTCGGGCAAGACGACCTCGACCGCCAAGATCGCCCGCCGGCTGACCCAGCGCGACAAGCGCAAGGTGCTGATGGCCTCGCTCGACACGCGCCGCCCGGCCGCGATGGAGCAGCTCGCGACGCTCGGCAAGCAGACCGAGGTCGCGACGCTCCCGATCGTTGCCGGCCAGACCGCGGTGCAGATCGCCCGCCGCGCGATGGAGGCCGGCCGTCTGGGCGGCTACGACGTGGTGCTGCTCGACACCGCCGGCCGCACCACCCTCGACGAGGCCCTGATGGCCGAGGTCGTCGAGGTCAAGAAGATCGCCAATCCGCACGAGGTCCTGCTCGTCGTCGACGCCCTCACCGGCCAGGACGCGGTCACGACGGCGCGCGCCTTCGACCAGGCGGTCGGCGTCACCGGCATCGTGCTGACCCGCATCGACGGCGACGGCCGCGGCGGCGCCGCGCTCTCCATGCGCGCGGTCACCGGCAAGCCGATCAAGCTCGTCGGCGTCGGCGAGCGCTTCGACGCGGTGGACGAGTTCGACCCCCAGCGCATCGCGAACCGCATCCTCGGGATGGGCGATGTGGTGGCGCTGGTCGAGAAGGCCGCCGCGAACATCGACGCCGAAAAGGCGGCGAAGACCGCCGAGCGGATGCGCAAGGGTCAGTTCGATCTGAACGACCTGAAGGACCAGCTCCAGCAGATGCAGCGCATGGGCGGCATGTCCGGCGTGATGTCGCTGATGCCGGGCGTCGCCAATCTTAAGAAGCAGATGGCCGGCGCGAACCTCGACGAGGGCATGTTTAAGCGCCAGGCCGCGATCATCGACTCGATGACCAAGGCCGAGCGGAGCAACCCCGACCTGCTGAAGGCCTCGCGCAAGAAGCGTGTGGCGGCGGGCTCCGGCACCAAGGTCGAGGAGATCAACAAGCTCCTCAAGATGCACCGCCAGATGGCGGACATGATGAAGATGATGGGCAAGGCCGGGAAGTCCGGCCGCGGGCCGCTCGCCGGCCTCGGCGCGGCTCTCGGCTTCGGCGGTGGCGCGCCGCAGATTCCGCCGGAGGCGCTCGAGGACCTCAAGAAGGGCAAGATGCCGGAGGGCCTGCCACCGGGCTTCCCCGGCGGCGGTTTTCCCGGCGGCCCCGGCGGGTTGCCGCCCGGCTTTCCGGGGATCGGCGGCCCGAAGCTGCCGGGCCTCGGCGGCTTCCCCGGCCTGGGGAAGAAGAAGTGAATTCAGGCGTCATCCCGGCCGGAGCGGCGAAGCCGCGGCGAGCCGGGATCGTCGACCGGATGGAACGCAGACCCTGAGAACGATCCCGGCTCGGCCTGACGGCCGGCCGGGATGACGACACGACTGGAAGGAAAACAGAAAATGGCCCTGAAGATCCGTCTCGCCCGCGGCGGCGCCAAGAAGCGTCCGTTCTACCGCATCGTGATCGCCGACTCGCGCTACCCGCGCGACGGCCGCTTCATCGAGCGCGTCGGCACCTACAACCCGCTGCTGGCCAAGGACGCCGAGCGGGTCGTGCTCGACGCCGAGAAGGTGAAGGAGTGGCTGGCTAAGGGCGCGACCCCGACCGACCGCGTGCACCGCTTCCTCGACCAGGCCGGCCTGCTGAAGCGCGACGCGCGCAGCAACCTGACCAAGGGCGTTCCGGGCAAGAAGGCCCAGGAGCGCGCCGAGGCCGCCGCCGCGAAGGCGGGCGCCGAAGCCGCCGAGTGATTTCGGCCGCGCAGGGCGTGAGGCCGGGCGAAGCCTGAGGCTTCGATCCGGAAGCGCCGGGCGAAGCGACACTGCGAGGAGCGAGCGCGTCCCGCGCGCTCGCCGTCCTCCTCCGGCTTGGTCGGAGGAACCATGTTCGACGTCGAGCTCGGCGCCTGACATGGATGGTCCGGTCGAGCCGGACCATGACGCCACGTTTGGAAGCGACGCGTCACGCCCCGCTCATGCTTCGGCAGGGCGCAAAGGTGATCCCATGCCATCGTCCCGCATCGTCCAAATCGGCGTGATCGGCGCCGCCCATGGTGTCCGGGGAGAGGTGCGCGTCAAGGCCTTCACGGCGGAGCTGACCGCGCTCAAGCGCTACAAGCCCATCACCGACGACGCCGGGACGCGCGTGTTCGCGGTCTCGACCCTGCGCCCGCTGAAGGACGACATGCTCGTCGTCCGCTTCAAGGGGATCGACAGCCGCGAGCAGGCCGAGAAGCTGAACGGCGTCGGCCTCTACGTCCCCCGCGACGAGTTGCCTCCGGCGGAGGAGGACGAGTTCTACTGGGCCGACCTGATCGGCCTGCGGATGGAGCGGGCGGACGGCGCGCCCATCGGCGAGGTCGTCGCCGTCACCAACTTCGGCGCGGACGACCTGCTGGAGGTCCGCCTCGAGGGCCAGAAGCGCACGGTCTACGTGCCTTTCACGAAGGCGATCGTCCCGGTGGTGGACGTCGCCGGCGGCCGCCTGGTCGCCGATCCGCCGGATGGTCTGCTGGACGAACCCACGGACGGCGAGCCCGCTTGAGGCGGAGGCTCCGGGGCGTCAGAACGTCGTGCGGCTGCGGATCGCGGCGGCAAGGGTGCCGTCGTCGAGATAATCGAGCTCGCCGCCCACTGGCACGCCATGGGCGAGGCGCGTCACCCGCACGCCGGTCTCGGACAGAGCGTCGGTGACGTAGTGCGCCGTGGTCTGCCCCTCGACGGTGGCGTTGACCGCAAGGATCACCTCCGTGACCTCCTCCGCCATCGCCCGCTCGACGAGCGTTCCGATGTTGAGATCTTCAGGTCCGCGTCCATCGAGCGGCGACAGCGTGCCGCCGAGCACGTGGTAGCGCGCGGAGACGGCGCCCGAGCGCTCCAGCGCCCAGAGATCGGACACGTCCTCCACTACTACAATCACCGACGCGTCGCGCTTCGCGTCGCGGCAGATGGCGCAGGGGTCCTGGGTGTCGACGTTGGCGCAGACCGAACAGGTCGCGACCCGCTCGCAGGCCACCCGCATCGCGTCCGACAACGGCTCCAGGAGCCTGTCCTTACGCGTCAGCAGATGCAGCGCCGCCCGCCGCGCCGAGCGCGGCCCAAGGCCCGGCAGCTTCGCCAGCAGCTGGATCAGGCGTTCGATCTCGGGGCCGGCGGCGGAGCGGGACATGCTCAGCAAACCCTTGAGTTTGCGATCGGCTGGACCGCCGATCCAAGCCGCCCGTCAGGATTGCTTTTTATAGCCACCATTCCTCCGGCGCAGAGCACCGCGATCAGTATCGCGGAAGCGGTCAGACCGATGCGCCACGGCCTTTTACGGTGAGGCAACGCCGCGCTCCAGAACGCGACCAAGCCACTGGCCAGAGCCGCCAATAGAAGAAGCGTAAAAAACGGCAGATCCTTCTCGTCAGGATCGCTGCTGGCCGTGGCCGCGATGAAAAGAAATCCGAGCGTGGCGAGTGAAACGACCAACAGGGACGCCGCGAGCGCCAGACTGACGATCGCCAGCCGCACAAACCTGCCGACGTTCGAGATCTGTCGCAACGATCCGCACCGTCAGTTCGCTGCTACGGCGCCAACGCGTTCGAGCGTCATCAGGGGTTCAGAACAGCTTCATGCCCGGAGGGATCGGCAGGCCGGCGGTGAGGCCGGACATCTTCTCCTGCATCGCGGCTTCGGCCTTCGACTTGGCGTCGGCGTGGGCCGCGACGATGAGGTCCTCGAGG
Source organism: Methylopila sp. Yamaguchi (assembly GCF_002897035.1). GTDB lineage: Bacteria > Pseudomonadota > Alphaproteobacteria > Rhizobiales > Methylopilaceae > Methylopila. Next base: position 100,442 of record NZ_BAUX01000014.1, on the reverse strand, counting down.
ATCTCGACGTCCTCGGGCTTGAGCAGCGAGGGGTCGATCTTCAGGCCGCGCAGGTCGCCCTTGGCCGTCAGGGTCAGTTGGACCAGCCCGCCGCCGGCGGCTCCCTCGACCGTCACTCGTTCGAGCTCGGCCTGGGCGTCCTGCATCTTCTGCTGGAGTTCCTTGGCCTTGGCCATCATGCCCATGATGTCGCGCAACGGCTCGTCTCCCGCTTAGAAATCGTCGATGTCGTCGTCCGCCGCAGGTAGGGCGTCGACCGCCGCGGCGTCAAGTTCAGCCGTCTCAGGCTCGGGCTTGCGAGCCCGCACGTCCACGATCACCGCGCCCGGCATACGATCCAGGATGGCGCGGACATGCGGGTGGGCCTGAACGCCCTCCAGCCGGGCGGCGGCCTCCGCCTGCTCGCGCTCATGAATAGTCGGCGCGCCTTCCCCGGCGGCGACCGCCACCATCCAGCGCTGGCCGGTCCATTCCTGCAGCTTCTTTGAAATCGCGCCGGCTAGGTCCGCGGTCGCGTCCGGCGTCGGCTGGAACTCCAGCACGCCGTCCTCGAACCGCACCACCCGCACCTGCCGCAGCAGCGCCGCGTGCAGCTGGATCTCGCGCTCGCGCGCCGCCAGCGCCACGAGGTCCTCGAACCGCGACAGCCGCATGGTCGGCTGAACCTGCGCCTGCTGCGCGCGCGGCGGGGCCTGCGCGGCCTCGGGCGCCATCTCGCGCGCCGCCGCAGCGCCTGAGATCATGCGCGCGGGGGCCATGGCTTCCGGGCCGCGGGAGCCGCCGGACGGCCCCATCGGCGGCCCGCCGCGCGGCGGCGCCGGAGGCTGCGGCGGCGCCGTCCCCGCGCCGTCCAGCATGCGGATCGCCTCGTCCGGCGTCGGCAGGTCGGCCACATGGGCGAGGCGCACCAGCACCATGTCGGCCGCCTGCGCCGGCTTCGGCGCGACTTGCACCTCGGAAATGCCCTTCAGCAGCATCTGCCAAGCGCGCGACAGCACGCGCATCGAGAGCCGCTCGGCGAAGTCGCGGCCACGCAGGCGCTCCGCCTCGCTGAGCGAAGGGTCGTCGGCGGCCTTGGGCGCGAGCTTGATGCGGGTGACGAGATGGACCGTTTCGGCGAGGTCGGTCAGCACCGCGACCGGATCGGCGCCGACGTCGTACTGCCCCCGAAACCCGTCGAGCGCCGCCGCTGTGTCGCCGCGCATGACCGCGTCGAACAGGTCGAGCACCCCGGCCCGGTCCGCCAGGCCCAGCATGCCGCGCACGGCCTCAGCCCGCACGTCGCCCTGGCCGTGGGCGATCGCTTGGTCGAGCAGCGAGAGCGCGTCGCGCACCGAGCCCTCGGCCGCCCGCGACACGACGGCCAGCGCCTCGTCCTCGACGGCGACGTCCTCCTTGTCGCAGATGCGCTTGAGGTGCGCCGACAGTTCGTCCGCCGCCACCCGACGCAGCGAGAACGACTGGCAACGCGACAGCACCGTCACCGGCACCTTGCGGATCTCCGTCGTCGCGAACACGAATTTCACGTGCGGCGGCGGTTCTTCCAGCGTCTTCAGGAAGGCGTTGAAGGCGCTCGTCGAGAGCATGTGCACTTCGTCGATGATGAAGACCTTGTAGCGCGCCATCACCGGCGCGTAGTGCACGGTCTCCAGGATCTGCCGCACGTCGGCGACGCCGGTGTGGCTCGCGGCGTCCATCTCCACCACGTCGACGTGGCGCGACTCCATGATGGCTTCGCAGTGCACGCCGGGGACCGACAGGTCGACCGTCGGCCCGCCGCCGCCTTCCGCGGTCTCGTAGTTCAGCGCCCGGGCGAGGATGCGGGCGGTCGTGGTCTTGCCGACCCCGCGCACGCCCGTGAGGATCCAGGCCTGCGCGATGCGGCCGGACGCGAAGGCGTTGGTGAGCGTGCGGACCATCGGCTCCTGGCCGATCAGGTCCTCGAAGCGCTGGGGACGGTACTTGCGGGCCAGGACGCGGTAAGGGGTCGCGCTCATGCGCCGCCCTCGGCGCGGCGGGCGGCGGAACAGTCGCGGCCTGCCGTCATCGAAGCGCCTCGTCTCTTCTCAAAGGATGAGGGTGGGAGGTCGGACGACGACCCGTATCGGTCTCGTTGGGGCTGCTTCCTTTCGGACCTGACCCGGTTGGCGAGGAACACGCCCATCGCCAACCTCCCATGCGCTATATGCCCGCCGAGACCGCGCCTTGCAAGGGCGCCGCGCGCGAACCGAAGCTCGAGAGCCCGCCATGGCCGACCGCCCCTCTGATCGACACGCCCCGGACTCGCCCGCCGACCTCGGCTACGCCGGCCTCGCGCTTGACCGCTGCGGCGAGGCGCGCGAGGACGCCGGCTTTCTCGCGGCGGCGGAGGCGGACCCCGCCGCCCGCACCGCGCTGTTCATCGGCGCCCGCGCCGTGCTGCGGGCCGCGGGCGGCGGCGCGCTCGACCCGCTCTTCGATCGCGCCCAGGCCGAGGCCCTCGGCCCCGTGGAGCGCAGCGTGTTCCTCGGCCGCGACGCTACGGGGCCGGTGTTCGCCGCCCATCTCGACGACGGCGTGGAGACTGCGATCGGGCGCGCGGACAATCTCGCGCTCGAAGACCTGCGCGCCGTCGCGACCGATGGACGGCTGTCCGGGCCGGCGCTCGCGCTCGCGGGCTACGCCAAGAGCATGCTGCTCTGGCACGAACGTCACGGCTTCTGCGCCAACTGCGGCGCGCGGACCGCGATGCGCGGCGGCGGCTGGAAGCGCGAGTGCCCGGCCTGCGGCGCGCTGCATTTCCCCCGCACCGACCCGGTCGTCATCATGCTGGTGACGCGTGGCGACCGCTGCCTGCTCGGCCGACAGCCGCGGTTCGCGCCCGGCATGTGGTCCTGCCTCGCGGGCTTCGTGGAGCCGGGCGAGACCATCGAGGCGGCGGTGCGCCGCGAGACGCGGGAGGAGGCCGGCGTCACGGTCGGCCGCGTCGCCTACGCGCTGTCGCAGCCATGGCCGTTCCCGTCCCAGCTCATGCTGGGACTCACGGCGGAGGCGCTGACCGAGGAGATCACGCCCGACCTCGAGGAGTTGGAGGACGCGCGCTGGTTCACGCGCGACGACGTCCGGCAGATGCTGGCCGGCAGGCATCCCGCGGGCTGGTTCGCCCCGCCGCCGGCGGCCATCGCCCATCATTTGCTGCGGTTGTTTGCGCAGACGTGACGCGCGAACGAAGAATTCGAGCCTCGACCGAAGGCGTGCGGAGCTGGAATCGGGGCTCGGTCCCATTTTCTTAACCCCGATGCGCCATGTGTGGGACGTACGGAGCCGCGACCCGGTTTCCGACGCCGCACGAGGACGCCGTGGCAGCGATCCAGGACTGGAGACCGACGACGCCGCGACCGACGGAGGGGGACCGCCCCGCCGCCGCGCCCGCAGCGCTGCTCGCTTCGCTGAGACGCGGCGTGGGCCTGATCGCGATCTGCGCCGTGATCGGCGTCGCGCTCGCGCTCGCCTTCGTGCTGCTGTCCTCGCCCCGCTACACCGCCGTCGGCCGCATTCTCGTCGATCCCACCGGCCGCCAGATCCTAGGGGCGGACAACACGCCGTCGGGCGCCGCCGACACGAGCGCGATCGAAGCCGAGAGCCAGACCTACGTGCTGACCTCGCGCGACGTGCTCGACGAGGTCATCGCCCGCGAGAAGCTCGACGAGAACCCGCTGTTCGGCAAACGCCCCCCGGGCCTCGGCCAGAAGCTGCTGTCGCTCGCAGGCGTCAAGCGCGCATCGGACCCGCGTGAGCTCGCCCTGCGCGAGCTGGAGCGCTCGGTCACCGGCGCGCGCGCGCCGGGCTCCTTCATCATCACGGTAACGGCCACCACGAAGGATCCTGCGCTTTCGGAGCGCATCGCGCAGTCGGTGATGGACGTCTACGTCGAAGAGGACGTCAACGCCCGCGTGGCCGTCGCCCGCCGCGCAGGAGGGGAGCTCGAAGGCCGCCTCGGCGAGCTGCGGGCCCGCGTCCGCGACGCCGAGCAACGCTACGAGACGGTGCGCCGCGAGAAGGGCGTCGTCACCAACGACGGCAAGCCGCTCGTGGAGCAACAGCTGACGGAACTCGCCACGCAGCTCTCCACGACCGACTCGCGGGTCAACGAACTCACGGCCGCGCTCGAGCAGATGCGCCGCGTGCAGCGCGGCCAGGCCGACATCGACTCGATCCCGGAATCCATGCGCTCGGGCACGATCGAAACCCTGCGCACGCGCTACGCCGCACAGCGCCAAGCGGACGCCGATCTCGGCCAGCAGCTCGGCGCCCGGCATCCCGACCGCCGCGCCGCGAGCGCCCGCGTCGCCGAGGCCCGCCGCCTGTTCGAGGAGGAGATCGCGACGATCATCCGCGCGACCACCGGCGAGCTGGATCGCGCCAAGGGCTTTCGAACCAGCCTGACGCAGCGGATGACCGCGCTGAAGGCCGAGGTCTCGGAGACCAACGACGCCTCGCTCGAGCTGCGCGACCTGATGCGCGACGTCGAGGCGAGCCGGGGCATCTACGAGGCCGCCCTCGCCCGCTCGCGCGAACTCGACGAGCAGCGCCGCCTGAACGCCTCCAACACCCGCGTCATCAGCCGCGCCGCGCGGCCGATGGAGCCGAGCGGCCCGCCGGCCCCGCTTGTCGTCATCGCCGGCCTGCTGCTCGGCCTCGGCGTCGGCTGCACGCTCGCCTGGCTGCGGGATCAGTTCCGCGCGCGCTCCGCGGCGCCGGAGCTCCCGGCGCGCGTGCGGTGAGCCTCGCGGCCGCCGCGACGCCGGCCGCCGCACCCGCCGAGGAGGCGGGCGCCCGCATCGCCCGGGCGGTCGTGCTCGGCACGCTGCTGTTCAACTTCGCGCTCGCTTTCGTCAACGCGAACCTTGCGCGCACGGGCGCCGGGGCGGTCATCGGCGCCGAGCTGGTGCTGATCGGGGTCGCGCTCGCGCTGATCTGGGACCGGACGCAGGCGTTCTACGCCATCATGGCCGCGCTGCTCGGCTACCTGATCTTCCTGATGACCCTGCGGGCGAACTACGACCCGAAGGTCGTCCGCGACCTTTTGATCCCGCTCGTCTTCTACTTCCTCGGTTCGACGCGCGGCTCCCTCGAGTCCGGCGACAAGGTCGTCACGGCGGCGATCGTCGCCGTCGCGGCCGGCGCCCTGTTCGAATGGGCGTTCCTCGACGTCTACATCCGCATCTTCGACGTGCTGGGCTACTTCGTGGCCAAGGGCACGGTCGACCCTGCCGCCGCCCAGGGCGTCGAGCACGGCCTGTTCATCTCCGGCATGCGGTTCGAGGGCCGCACGCTGCTGCCGTTCCTCGGCGAGCACCGCGTCTCGTCGGTGTTCCTGGAGCCGGTCTCCGTCGGCAACTTCGGAGCGATCGTCTTCGGATGGGTGCTGCTGCGGGACGCCCGGCGACCGTGGGCCCTGATCTGGAAGACCGCGCTGATCTTCGTGTCGCTGGTGCTCGGCGACGCCCGCTTCGGCGTCTACCTCTGCGGCCTGGTGCTCGCGATCTATCTGGTCGCGCCGCTGCTGCGGCCCGGCGCGCTGTTCGTCGCGCCCTTCCTCGCAATCATCGCGATCTTCAGCTACGCCGCGATCAAGGTCGGCGTGCCGTGGGACAACACCACCAGCGGCCGCTTCCTGCTGAGCGGGCAGCTGATGTCCCGGCTCGACCTTGCGGGCGTCTTCGGGATGGGCCCGGCGACCGAGAACTTCGACGACAGCGGCTACGCCTACATCCTCTCGCGCGTCGGCGTGATCGGCGCGGCGGCCCTTTGGGCCGTGCTCGTCTTCGGCGCGCCGGCGGAGCGCATGGACGCTTGGCGCTACAAGGCCTTTGTCTGCCTGTATCTGACGCTGCTAATGGCAATCAGCACTTCCGCCGTGACCATCAAGACCGGCGGCCTGCTCTGGTTCCTGCTCGGCTGTTCGGCCTACGGCGCGACGCCGGCCCCGCGGACGATGTCGGGCGGGCTCGGTGCCCGGTAGCCCCGCGGCGCGAGACGCCTGGCGAGCCGCTCCCCGCCTTTCAGCTGCATCACGGCGAGCATCAGCCGTCCCTTGAACGAGAGACCGCGGGTGAGCCGCCAGATCGGCGCGGACTGCGCGCCGAAATCGGCTTTGTAGGGATGATCGCCGATGGTGAAGTCGAACACCCGTTCGCCGCGGGCGACGCAGTCGGCGATCGCGTCCTCGATCATCAGCAGCCCGACGGAGTAGTTCCGCCAATTTCCGACGTCGAAGCCCGTCAGCAGCAGGTGACAGGCGTCGCCGTGCACCATCGCGAAGCCGCAGGCGATGGTCGCGCCGTCGAGCCGCATCTGGTACGCGCGGACGGTGCCGCTGTCCTTGAGCGAGGCGTAGAACGCGCGAAACGCCTCGCTCTTGAGCGGGTCGGACACGCCGGTCTCCGCGAACCGCGGCTCCCGCAGGAGGCGGATCTGCTCGATCGTCGCCGCGACAAAGCCGGGCTCGGTCTCTCCGACAGTCTCCAGCCGGCCGATCCGGGACAGCTTGCGGCGCTTCTTGTCGAGCGAACGCCGGGTCGTCCCGTTCATTGTCGCGTTGCGCCACTCCGAGAACGGCCCGAACAACGGCACGGGATGGGCGGAGTAGGCCATCTTCACCCGCCGGGCGGCCAAAAGCCGATCGAAGCTCCGCAGCGCGGCGTCAGGCACCTTCGGAATGAACAGCGCGTCCGCGGCCTTCAGCGCTTCGTCGACGTCGCGGCGGAGCGCGGGGTCGAGGCCGGTTTCGAACTCGGGCGCCTGGACGACGCAGCAGTAATCGAGCGAGCCGATGTCCGCATAGGCGATGACCCTGAGCCCGAACCGATACCGTAGAACCAGCGGCGCCAGCGCGACCAGAGCGCCCGTCCCGGCGTCCCGTACGGTCAGGATGAAGGGATCGGCCAGCGGCGCGCGCCGGATGGCGGCGTAGGTTGCGCCAAGCCAGGCCGGCGACTGGAAGCCGGACGCGGCGGAGCGCCGGAACAGCTGGTCGTATTCTTCCGACTGGAAGTCAAAGTCGCGAACGACCTCGACATTCCACCGCGTCCTGGAAGAGATCGTCATGCCGACCCTGTTCGCCTGGCGGCGTCCGCACCGCGCGACGCGTCATCCGGGAGAATGCCATGCCGCGGATCGGCGCGCGACATTAACCACTCATCAATCTTAATGCGGAAAAACCCGGGTTTCGGCGGCTCAGCCCGCGCGCGCGAAGTTCTCGTCGAACGCGTAGCCGGCTCCGCGCACGGTGCGGATCGGGTCCTGCTGGCGGCCGCGGTTGATGGCCTTGCGCAGCCGGCCGACGTGGACATCGACGGTGCGCTCGTCGATATAGACGTCGCGGCCCCAGACGCCGTCGAGCAGCTGCTCGCGCGTGAAGACGCGGCCTGCCGACTGCATCAGGAACTCGAGCAGCCGGAACTCCGTGGGCCCGAGGTGGATTTCGCGGGTCTGCCGGCGGACGCGGTGCGAGCCGCGGTCGAGCTCGATGTCGCCGGCCCTCAGCACGTCGGCGACGTGCTCCGGCTTGGCGCGCCGCAGCAGCGCCCGCACCCGCGCGACGAGCTCCGGCACCGAGAACGGCTTGGTGACGTAGTCGTCCGCCCCGGTCGCGAGGCCGCGGATGCGCTCAGCCTCCTCGCCCCGCGCGGTCAGCATGATGATCGGCAGCCGCTCGGTCTCAGGCCGCGATCGCAGCCGCCGGCAGAGCTCGATGCCCGAAAGGCCCGGCAGCATCCAGTCCAGCAGCACGAGGTCCGGCGCCTGCTCGCGCAGCCGCGTCTCGGCCTCGTCGCCGCGGGCGACCGACTCGACCGCATAGCCTTCGGCTTCGAGGTTGTAGGTGAGGAGCAGCGTCAGCGGCTCCTCGTCCTCGACGATCATCACGCGGGGGGTCATCCGATGCACGCCTTCCTCAGTCCAAGCTGATCGCGGCGCTGGCCAGGTCGCCCTTCGGTCGTTCGTCGGTCACGGCTTCGCCGTGGACGAGATAGTAGACCGTTTCGGCCACGTTGGTGGCGTGGTCGCCGATGCGTTCGATGTTCTTGGCGCAGAACAGCAGATGCGCGCAGAAACCGATGTTGCGCGGATCTTCCATCATGTAGGTGAGCAACTCGCGGAACAGCGAGTTGTAGAGGGCGTCGATGTCGCCGTCGCGCTTCCAAACCTCCATAGCCCGCCGCTCGTCGCGCTGGGTGTAGGCGTCGAGCACCTCCTTCAGCTGCGCGAGCGTGAGGTCGGCGATGTGGGCGACGCCGCCGGCGAGCTTCGGAGGCTGAAATTGGCCTTCGAGGGCGACGACGCGCTTCGCGATGTTCTTGGCGAGATCGCCGATGCGCTCGAGGTCGTTGGCGATGCGCAGGGCCGCTACGACCTCGCGGAGGTCGATCGCCACCGGCGCGCGCTTGGCGATCGTGAGAATGCCGTTCTCCTCGATCTCATGCTGCAGCCGGTCGATCGAGCGGTCCCACTCGATCACGCGCTTGGCGAGCGGGATGTCGCGACGCAGAAGCGCCTCGATCGACTCCCCCACGAGCTTCTCGCAGAGGCCGCCCATCTCGGCGAGCTTGTCGCCAAGCGCCTGCAGGTCGGCGTCGAACGAGCTGACGATGTGGTCGGTCATTGCCATGTCGATGTCCCCTGTCGCCGCCGGATCAGCCGAAGCGGCCGGTGATGTAGTCCTGCGTGCGCTTGTCGTTCGGGCTCGTGAAGATGCGCTCGGTCGGGCCGGTCTCAACGATCACGCCGAGATGGAAGAAGGCGGTGCGCTGGGAGACGCGCGCCGCCTGCTGCATCGAGTGCGTCACGATCACGATCGTGAAGTTCTGCCGCAGCTCGTCGATCAGCTCCTCAATCTTCGCCGTCGCGATCGGGTCGAGCGCCGAGCAGGGCTCGTCCATCAGGATGACCTCGGGGCTCACCGCGATCGCACGGGCGATGCAGAGACGCTGCTGCTGGCCGCCGGACAGGCCCGTTCCGGTGTCCTGCAAGCGGTCCTTGACCTCGTTCCAGAGGCTCGCTTTGCGCAGAGCCTGTTCGACGATTTCGTCCAGCTCCGCCTTGGAGCGGGCGAGGCCGTGGATCCGAGGGCCGTAGGCGATGTTCTCGTAGATCGACTTCGGGAAGGGGTTCGGCTTCTGGAACACCATCCCGACGCGGGCGCGGAGCTGCACCACGTCCAGGCTCGGGTCGTAGATGTCCTGGTCGTCGATCTTTATCGAGCCGACGACGCGGCACGAGGCGATCGTGTCGTTCATTCGGTTGATGCATCGCAGGAACGTGGACTTGCCGCAGCCCGAGGGGCCGATGAAGGCCATCACGGCGCGCTCAGGGATGTCGAGCGAGACGTCCTTCAGCGCGTGCTTCTCCGCGTAGTAGACGTTGACGTCCTTGGCGACGATCTTTGGATCGTTAGCTGGGAGCGTGGCGGAAGCCGTCGGCTTCGGCCGGGCGGCGGTCGCGGTCGCGTCCATGGGTCTTACTCCGTTGGGTCCGGTCACCAGCGGCGCTCGAAGCGCTTGCGGAGGACGATGGCGAGCCCGTTCATGACGAACAGGAAGAACAGAAGCACGAGGATCGCGGCGGAGGTCTTGGCCTGGAAGGCCACCTCCGGCAGGTCGGACCAGAGGTAGATCTGGACCGGCAGCGCCGTCGTCGCCGAGGTGAAGCTCGTCGGAACGTCGACGATGAAGGCCACCATGCCGATGAGGAGCAGCGGCGCGGTCTCGCCCAGGGCGTGGGCCATGCCGATGATGGTGCCGGTCATGATGCCCGGCATCGCGAGCGGCAGCGTGTGGTGGAACACCGCCTGCTGGTGCGAGGCGCCCACGCCGAGCGCGGCCTCGCGGATCGACGGCGGCACAGCCTTCAGCGCCGCGCGGCTCGCGATGATGATCGTCGGCAGCACCAGCAGCGCGAGCACGAAGCCGCCCACGACCGCTGACGACCGCGGCATCCCGAAGAAGTTCAGAAACACGGCGAGGCCGAGGAGGCCGTAGACGATCGAAGGCACGGCCGCGAGATTGTTGATGTTGATCTCGATGATGTCCGTCCACCGGTTTTTCGGGGCGAACTCCTCGAGGTAGATCGCGGCGCCCACGCCGATCGGCAGGCAGATCACGAGCGTCACCGCCATCGTGAAGATGGAGCCGACAAGGGCGCCCAGGATGCCGGCCTGCTCGGCCTCGCGGCTGTCGCCCGAGGTCAGGAAGCCCCAGTTGAAGCCGGTCTCGACGACCCCCTTGGCCCTCAACGTCTCGAGCCAGGCGATCTGCTGGTCGCTGACCCGGCGGGAGTTTCCGGGGTTTCATAGGTCAGCAGCTTCCAGGCGTTCGGCTGCGCCGCGTCCTGGCTCTTGAGCGGCGTCAGCGTCACGCCCTCCACCCGATCCGCGGCGAGGCTCGTGATCTTCACGATGCCGCCGTTGATCGCGAGCAGCCGGCTCGGAAGCTTCTCGTCGAGCTTCTCGGCTCCGCCCGAGTCCTTGAAGCGCGCCTCGAAATCTGCGGCCTCCCCGGCTAGCGTCTCCATCTGCGCCTGAAGGCTCTGCGCGTCGCTGTCGATCTTCGCCAGCACGTTCTGGGCCACCGTGATCCGGGTGGCGTCGCCGCCGCCCTGGGCCTCGCGCAGCGCAAGCTCGGCCGACGGCTTGTCGGCGAGAATGCCCTCCCGCAACGTGCGGATCCGGTCCACCTCGAACCGACGCTTGCGCGCTGTCTCCGACAGCTCGGCCTTGATCTCCGCGAGATCGTCCGCGAAGGCTGGCGTCGAGGTCGTCACCACCACCTCGCCGGAGGTCGCGGACGGAGTCGCGACGGCCTCGCCCGGCTCCTCGACGACGTCGGTCACGACGCCCTTGTAATAGAGGTCAGCGTCGTCGGAGACGAGCGCGCGGGTCTTGACCGTCTTCCCGATCAGCGAGGGGTCGGCCATCACCTGCGCGCGGAGCTCGTCAGCGGCGCCGCTCGAGAGCAGCCCGTTCAGTTCGCGCCGGGGCGCCCGACCGGAGACTTCCGGGAAGAAGCCCTGGTAGACTTCGCGAAGCGGCTTCAGATAGTCGCCGCGCGCCAGCGAGGCCGCTTGCCGGGACCCGTCGGGATCGACGGTCTCGGCCGTGACCGGCGCCTCGATCACGAGGTGGGTGACGGTGAAGGCCGGCAGCGCCTTGGTGACAATGTCGGCCAGCAGCACCACGAGGAACAGGGCGGCGAAGGCGATCGCCCCGATGCCGTAAGCCTTGAAGCGGGCTTCCGCGCGGTAGCGCTTGCGGACCCGGGCGCGGGCTTCGTCCGCGTCCACGCGCTGGCCCAAACCGGAGACGGCGGTCATCTCAGTCATACTGCTCTCGGTATCTCTGGACGATGCGGAGCGCGATGAAGTTCAGCACCAGCGTGAAGAAGAAGAGCACGAAGCCGAGCGCGAAGGCCGAGAGCGTCTTGGCGCTGTCGAACTCCTGGTCGCCGACGAGCAGCGTCTTGATCTGCACCGTGACGGTGGTGACCGCTTCGAGCGGATTGAAGGTCAGGTTGCCCGCGAGGCCGGCGGCCATCACCACGATCATGGTCTCGCCGACCGCGCGCGAGATCGCGAGCATGAAAGCGGAGACGATGCCGGGAAGCGCGGCCGGGAGAACCACCTTCTTGATGGTCTCCGACTTGGTCGCCCCCATGCCGTAGGAGCCGTCGCGCAGCGACTGCGGCACCGCGTTGATCACGTCGTCGGACAGCGACGAGACGAAGGGGATGATCATGACGCCCATGACGAGGCCCGCCGCGAGCGCGCTCTCGGAGGCGACGTTGAGCCCCAAGGCCTCGCCGGTGGAGCGGATGAAGGGCGCGACGGTCAGGGCGGCGAAGAAGCCGAACACCACGGTCGGCACGCCCGCCAGCACCTCGAGCACCGGCTTCACGACGCCGCGGACCCGGGGGCTCGCATACTCAGCCATGTAGATCGCGGAAAACAGGCCGATGGGGCCGGCGACCGACATGGCGATCAGCATGATCAGGGTGGTGCCCGCGAACAGGGGCACGGCGCCGAAGGTGCCGGACGCGCCGACCTGATCGGCGCGGATCGCGGTCTGCGGCGACCACTGGAGGCCGAACAGGAAGTCGTACCAGGGGTACTTGGCGAAGAAGCGCAGCGTCTCGAACAGCACCGAGAACACGATGCCGACGGTGGTGAGCACCGCGACCGCCGAACAGGCGATCAGCAACACCTTCACGAAGCGCTCGACGCCGTTGCGGGCGCGGAACTGCGGCTCGAGCTGACGCGCGCCCCACGCGAAACCGATCAACGCCAGGCCGAGACCGACGATCAGCAGCGCCCACTCGGACAGCCCGCGCCACAGCGCGTAGGTCTCGCCCGCGGCGCGGACGCCCGGCGCGACTTCGTTGGTCTGCACGCCGTCCGCGACCAGGAGGATCTCCCGGAGCCGCGAGGCGTAGGCGAGCCCGTCGGCGGGAGCGAGATCCGCCGGCAACGCCGACATGCCGGCCCACTCCACGACGCGGTGGGCCAAGACGAGCCACAGGATGAACCAGAGCAGCATCGGCGCGATGGCAGACACCGCGAGGTAGGCGCCGTGGTAGCTTGGCAGCGAGTGCATGCGCGACGCGCCGCCGGCCATGGCGAAGGTGACGCCCTTTTGCCGCCCGACGACATAGGCGCCGGCCGCCACGAGGACGAGGCCGAGGAGGTAGATGAGGGTCATCCGACGAAGGCTCCGCCCGTAGGCTCGGAGGGGAAACGGCAGGTCTCAAACGGACGCGACGCCGGATCGTCCGATCCGGCGTCGCGCGAAGCGCAGCGTCAGGAAGCCGGCGCGCCGATGGTCGCGAGCTTCTTCGCGGCGTCCTCGGCGGTCGTGGCCATCTCCTTGGGAAGCGGCACGAGGCCCTTCTCGGTCAGGTAGCCTTCCTCGCCCATCGCCTTGTCGGAGGCATACTCGGCGATGAACTCCTTGAGACCTGGGATCACGCCCACGTGCTGCTTCTTGAAGTAGACGTAGAGCGGGCGCGAGACCTTGTACGTGCCGTCGGCGATCGCCTCGAAGGTCGGAGCCTTGCCCTCGACCGCGGCGCCCTTGATCTGCGAGCCGTTCTCTTCGAGGAACGAGTAGCCGAAGATGCCGACGGCCTTCGGGTTCGCCTCGAGCTTCTGGACGATCAGGTTGTCGTTCTCGCCGGCGTCGATGTAGGCGCCGTCTTCACGGATGGTCTTCCACGAGCGGTCGAACGCCTTGGCGTCGGACTTCTTGAGAGCCGCGAGGCTTTCGACCTTCTCGGCGCCCTTCTCCATCACGAGCTCCAGGAACGCGTCGCGCGTGCCGGAGGTCGGCGGGGGACCGAGGACTTCGATCTTCTCGGCCGGGAGCGACGGGTCGATGTCGTTCCAGGTCTTGTAGGGGTTCGCGACCGGCTTGCCGTCCGGGCCGGGCACTTCCTTGGCGAGCGCCAGGAACAGCTGCTGGCGGGTCACCTTGAAGTCGGGACCCTTCTTCGAGTTGGCGAGCACGATGCCGTCGAAGCCGATCTTAAGCTCGACGATCTCGGTGACGCCGTTCTTCTGGCAGTCCTCGAACTCGGACTTCTTGATCGCCCGCGAGGCGTTCGCCGCGTCGGGATGGCCGGCGCCGACGCCGGCGCAGAACAGCTTCAGGCCACCGCCGGTGCCGGTCGACTCGACCACGGGGGTCTTGAACTGGCCGCCCTTGCCGAACTGCTCGGCGGCTGCGGTCGTGAAGGGATACACCGTCGACGAGCCGACGATGCGGATCTGGTCGCGCGACTGCGCCTGGGCGGCGCCAGCCGCCCCGAAAACGCCCGCGAACGCAAGCGCGAGCGCGCTGGTCATCGTGAAGAGCTTCACGCTGCCTCTCCTCTGTGAGACGCCCTGTCGGACGCCGAAACCGTGTCATGGAGGCGGCCCCGACGCCGAGGCGAGACCGCGCGCCCCGCGTTCGATCGCGGGGTCGAGCAGGACCCTAGCGACGCGGCATATCTCTTCTATGACGGCCGGATGACAGATGGATGACAGCCGTCGCGCCCAGCTTTTCAGCTGGCCTTGGCGAGAGCGGACGGCGCGGGCGCAGGCGCGGCCGCGGGGATCGTCACGGTGAAGGTCGCGCCCGAACCGAGTTCGCTCTCGATGGCAAGCTGGCCGCCGTGCCGCTGGAGCACGTGCTTGACCAACGCCAGACCGAGACCCGTTCCGCCCTTCTCGCGGCTATGGGACACGTCGGGCCGATAGAAGCGCTCGGTGAGACGCGGCAGGTGCTCCGGCGCGATGCCCGGGCCGTAGTCCCGGACCGCCAGCCGTACGCCCTCCCCCACGACCGCGATCGTCACCTCGACGCGCTTCCCCTCGTCGCCGTACTTGATGGCGTTCTCGACGAGGTTCTCGACCACGCGCGTAAGCTCGTCGCGGTCGCCCGTGGCGAGCGCGGGACCGTCCGCACGCAGCGCGACCTCGACGCCGCGCTCCTCGGCCAGCGGGCTCAGCGCGTCGACCACGCTGCGGGCGACGGCCACGACGTCGACGACGTCGCGCGGACGCACATGGGCCTTGAGCTCGATCCGCGACAGCGACAGCAGGTCGTCGATCAGCCGCGACATGCGGTTCGCCTGGGCGCGCATGATGGCGAGGAACTTCTCGCGGGCGACGGCGTCGTTCTTCGCCGGCCCCTGCAGCGTCTCCACAAAACCGAGCAGCGAGGCCAGCGGCGTGCGCAGCTCGTGACTGGCGTTGGCCACGAAGTCCGCGCGCATGCGCTCGGACCGGCGCTGTTCGGTCAGGTCGCGGAAGGCGACGACGATCGCGGAGGGCGCCCCGTCCTCGCCGCCGGCGGACGCGACATGCGCCTCGATCCAGCGCTCGACCGGCACGCGCTCGGCGTAGGCGACCACCTGCGGGCGCCGGGTCTTGGCGGCGGCCTTCACGGCTTCCAGGACCTCGGGCGCGCGCACCGCGAAGGAGATCGGGTCGCCCGCCCGAATCGCGGGCAGCGCGGCCTGGGCGTGAGCGTTGAAGGCCAGCGTGACCCCGCGCCGGTCGAGCACCACCGTCGGATCGGGGAGGCCGGACAGCAGCGTCAGCGACTGGGGGCTGACCGCCTCGGGCGCGGGCGCCACCCGCCGCGCCGGAGCGGCGAAGCTTCGCCGTCGGGGCGCGACCACCGTCACGAGTCCGATAAGGACGAAAGCCAGCGCCGCCTCCAGCGGCCGGACCCGCCCAAGCGCCGCGAAGACGACAAGCATCGCCGCCGTCGCGCCCAAGGTCCAACTCGCGCGCGCGAGCCGGGCGGCGGGGCGATCGGACCGGGCGGACGAAGCGTCGTCGGGAAGCTGCGGCATGGAAGGGCGATCGTGGCCTTGCGGTGCGGCGTACTGGATGAATCGCAATAGGACGCCACCTGCGTGACGGCGCCAAGACATGAGGATGCGACCTATGACGAAGAAACCAAAGGCGGGCGAGACCAAAACGAAGACCGCCGCCGAGGCGCTGCTGGACGAGGTCGTGCCCGAAGGCGCCGGCGAAGCGCCAAAAGTCATGCTCGACGGCGTCGAGGTGGATCTCGACGCCGTCGACCTGCCCCCCGAGGTCGAGACCCGCGCCTTCGGCAGCGGCGGCTTCCCCTACGAGGAGCCCTATTCGCACAAGGCCTACAGCGCGACGCTGCGGCTTCTGCAAATCGAGCTGCTGAAGCTGCAGGCCTGGGCGAAGACCGAGAACGAGCGGATCGTGGTGGTGTTCGAGGGGCGCGACAGCGCGGGAAAGGGCGGCACCATCCACCGCATCTCCCAGCACCTCAATCCGCGCAGCCTCAAGATCGTCGCGCTGAGCAAGCCGACGCCGGTCGAGGCCGGGCAGTGGTACTTCCAGCGCTATCTGGCGGAGATGCCGACCGCGGGCGAGATCGCCCTGTTCGACCGCTCCTGGTACAACCGCGCCGGCGTCGAGCCGGTCATGGGCTTCTGCACGGCGGAGGAGACCGCCCGCTTTCTGGACGAGGCGCCGCGCGTCGAACGCCTGCTGGTGGACGACGGAGTCCGACTGTTCAAATTCTGGCTGACGATCGGCCGCGAGATGCAGATCAAGCGGCTGCACGACCGCCGGCACGATCCGCTGAAGCGCTGGAAACTCTCTCCGATCGACTACGCCGGGCTGAATCTCTGGGACAGCTTCTCCCACGCCGCGGAGCGCATGCTGTCCGCGACCCACACCGACGCGGCTCCCTGGACCGTGGTGCGGGCGAACGACAAGCGGCGTCTGCGGCTGGAATGCATCCGCCACCTGCTGCTGAACGTGCCCTACAAGGGACGGAACCTGCAGGCGATCGGCGGCGCCGACAGCCGCATCGTGATGGACGCCGCGGCGTTCCTGAAGGACGGCGGCGAGCACTAACCCGCCGCTTCAGCCGGGAACGAGCCGCCAGACCGTGCTGCGCTTGACGTCGGCGTCCTCGAGATCGCGGGTCACCGGCACGGTGTATTCCGCGAGCGCTATCAGCCGCGAACGCGGCAGATAGCTCCGGCCGGGATCACCGATCAGCACCGGCGCGCCGAGCGCAAGAAAGCCGTCGAGCCAGGCAAGCAGGCGCTCGCTCAGATCGCGCTCGTAGAACAGATCGCCGACGGTGACGAGATCGACCGCGGGATGTGGGCCGCCAATGAGGTCGTCGCCGGTGACGGAGACCACGACACCGTTGGCCGCGGCGTTGAGGGCGATGGCCGCCAGCGCGAAAGAGTCGACGTCGGCGCCGGTGACCTGCATCGCTCCCGCCTTCATCGCCGCGATCGCCACGAGCCCGGAGCCGCAGCCGACGTCCAGCACGCGCTTGCCCCGCACCGTCTCCGGCGTGTCCAGCAGATAGCGCGCGAGCGCCTGTCCGCCCGCCCAGGCGAAGGCCCAGAACGGCGGCGGCAGGCCGATGGCGGAGAGCTCGTCCTCCGTCTTGGTCCAAAGCGGCACGGCTTCGTCGGCGACGCGAAGCATGATTTCGGGCGCGTGCGGCACGGGCCGGGGCCGCGTGTTGGCGCGGACGAAGGTGGCGGGGTCGCCTCGGACGAGGTCGCTCAGGAGGTCAGTCCGCCCATGCGCCGCACCTCGGCCCACTCGTCGTCCGTCACCGGCTGCACCGAGAGCCGCATGGAGGTGACGAGCGCCATCTTAGCAAGCTTTTCGTTCGCCTTCACGGCGGCCAGCGTAACCGGCTGCGGCATGTCCTCGACCGCGCGAATGTCCACGCACTCCCAGCGCGGATCATCGGTCGAGGAATCGTGGTGCGCTAGCTTCGCGACCTCGACGATCCCAACCACCTCCTTGCCCTCGTTCGAGTGGTAGAAGAAACCGAGGTCGCCGAGCTTCATCGCGCGCATGTTGTTGCGGGCGAGGTAGTTGCGCACGCCGGTCCACTCGGTCCCGTCGCGTCCGGCCGCCTTCTGCTGCTCCCACGACCAGGCGTCGGGCTCGGACTTGAACAGCCAGTAGGCCATGGGTTGCGCGCCTCTTCGCGATTTCGACGATCGTCACAAGGTTCGGCGCTGTCTTCGAGGCCGGCGCCGCCGCCGTCAAGCCTCGGCCCTGAGCGGCCGGGCGAGCAGGCCTTCAATCGCCGCGGCGACGCTCACACGGCGAGCGACGACCTCGGCGACGGCCGCCGAGATCGGCATCTCGACGCCGTGCGCCGCCGCGAGCGCGACCAGCGCCTCGGCGGTCGCGGCGCCCTCCGCCAGCTTGTCCGGCGGCGCCTCGCCGCGGCCGAGCGCCTGACCGAGCGCGAAGTTGCGCGACTTCGGCGATGTCGCGGTCAGCACCAGATCGCCGAGGCCGGAGAGCCCCGCCAGCGTTTCCGCCCGCGCGCCAAGCGCCGCGCCCAGACGCGACAGCTCCGCGAAGCCGCGGGCGATCAGCGCCGCGACGGCGCTCGCGCCGAGGCCGCGGCCCTCTGCGGCTCCGGCTGCGATCGCGAGCACGTTCTTGGCCGCGCCGCCGAGCGCGACCCCGGTCATGTCGGCGGTGTGGTAGGGGCGAAAGCTGCGGGTGGCGAGCTTGACGGCCAACGCCGCCGCGAGCCCCTCGTCGGACGCGGCGAGCGTCACCGCCGTCGGCAGGCCGCGCGCGACGTCGTCGGCGAAGCTCGGGCCCGACAGCAGCGCATGCCCGAGACCTGGAAGCGTCTCCGACAGCACCTGCGGCGGCAGGGCGTGCGCGCCGCGCTCCACGCCTTTGGCGCAGGCGACCACCACCGCGCCGGGCTTCAGCCGAGGCGCGAGATCCCGCGCGACCTCCCGCAGGGTCTGCATCGGCGTGACAAGCAGGATGACGTCCTCGCCGCTCACCGCGTCGAGGTCGGCCGTCGGCGCCACGCCGTGGTGCAGGGCGACGCCCGGCAGCCGGCGGGCGTTGACGCGGGCCGCCGCGACCTCCGCCATCGCCGCCGCGTCCCGTCCGATCAACGGGGTGCGGCCGCCACAGGCCTCGGCCGCGACGTTGGCGAGAGCCGTGCCCCAGGCGCCGGCGCCGACGACGGCGACGCTCACGCCTTGGCTCCGGGCGCCGCCGAAGCGGCGTCCAGCGGCCAGCGCGGACGGGGCGCGAAGTCGAGGCCGTCGACGAGTCCCAAGGCCAGCCGCTCGGCGCCGGCCCAGGCGATCATGGCGCCGTTGTCGCCGCAGAGCGCGAGGGGCGGCGCGACCATGGGCGCGCCCAGATCGCTCGCCACACCCTGCAGCGCCTGCCGGATCGGGCCGTTGGCCGCGACGCCGCCGGCGACCACCAACGCGCTTGGCGCCCCGAAACTCTCGGCGAACGCCCGGGCGCCGGCCCGCGCACGGTTCGCGACCACGTCCACCACCGCGGCCTGAAAGGCGGCGCAGAGATCGTCGACGTCCGTCTCGCTCAGGGGCGCGATGCGCTCCGCCTCGAGCCGAACGGCGGTCTTGAGGCCGGAGAGCGAGAAGTTGGGCTCGACCCGGCCGTGCATGGGCCGCGGGAACGCGAAGCGCGCGGGGTCGCCGTTCGCCGCCCGGCGCTCGACCTGCGGGCCGCCGGGATAGCCGAGGCCCAGCATCTTCGCGACCTTGTCGAAAGCCTCTCCCAGGGCGTCGTCGAGCGTCGTCCCGAGCCGCAGGTAGCGCCCGACGCCGAGCACCGCGAGCAGTTGGGTATGCCCGCCCGAGGCGAGCAGCAGAAGGTAGGGAAAGGCGACGCCGTCGGTAAGCCGCGCGGTGAGCGCGTGGGCCTCCAGATGGTTCACCGCCGAAAACGGCTTGTCCGCCGCGAGCGCCAGCGCCTTGCCCGCCGTCAGGCCGACGATGACGCCGCCCACGAGGCCAGGCCCCGCGGCCGCCGCGAGCCCGTCGAGCTCGTCGAGCGTCACGCCGGCGTCGCTCAGCGCCTTGGCCACCACGCCGTCGAGCGCGTCGATGTGGGCGCGCGCGGCGATCTCCGGAACCACGCCGCCGAAGGCCGCGTGCGCATCGAACTGCGCCCGCACGACGTTGGACAGCACCTCGCCCGGCCCCTCGCCTCTCCGCCGCACGACGGCGGCGGCGGTCTCGTCGCAGGTGGTCTCGATGCCGAGGACGAGCATGGGGATCAAGCGGTCTCCGAAGGGGGAGCGCCAGACATAACGGGCGAGA
Source organism: Methylopila sp. Yamaguchi (assembly GCF_002897035.1). GTDB lineage: Bacteria > Pseudomonadota > Alphaproteobacteria > Rhizobiales > Methylopilaceae > Methylopila. The sequence goes on along the minus strand of NZ_BAUX01000014.1, from coordinate 80,781 downwards.
GGGCGTTGCGCCATGGGGGAGGAGAGCGAGCTTCGCGCCCCGATCGCCGCTCAGCCCTCGCCGGCCTCCAGCACCGCCCGCAGCCGAGGACGGTTCATCGCCAGCCATTGCAGCGCGATCAGCAGATAGGCGTTGCTCGCGACCGGGCTTTCGATCGCCTTGATCGCGGCGTCGATCGGGATCGTGAACGGCTGGGTCAGCTCCCGCTCGTCGGCGGCGCCGGCGTGCTCTGGCAGCGCGCTTGCGTCGACCGAGGCGAGGAACAGCGTGGCGTGCTCGTCGACGATGCCCGGCGTCGGCAGGAAGGCCAGCAGCGGCTTCGACAGCGCGAGCGCGGCGAGGCCAGTCTCCTCCGTGAGCTCGCGCCGCGCGGCGAAGGCGGCGTCCTCGCCTGGCTCCATGCGGCCAGCGACGATCTCCACGAGGTCGCCCCGGCCTGTCGCGAGCGCCGCCGGCGCCCGGAACTGGCGGATGAGCACGATCTCGTCGCGGACGAGGTCCACCGCGATCACGCCTACGCACGGTCCTGCGCGCAAGACCTCGCGTTCCTGCACGATGACGCCGCGGCCGGGCGCTTCGGGCAGAGTGGCGCGCCACAGCTCCAGCTTTCGGTAGCCGTCGTGCAGCAGCGTCGGCCCTTCGAACGCCACGTCGGCGATCCGGGCGGCCAGAATGTCGTCGTCGGTCAAGTTGTCGCTCATTGGGCCACGGCTTCGGGTTCGCGGGCCTCAAGGTCGAAGGCGGCGGCCAGCAGAGCGCGGGTGTAGTCGGTCTTCGGCTGTGCGAAAACTTCCGCCGCCGGCCCATGCTCCACCACTTTGCCGTTCCGCATGACGACGAGGTCGTTCGCGAGCGCGCGCACCACCTTCAGGTCGTGGCTGATGAACAGGAAGGAGAGTTTCCGCTTGGCTTGCACCGCGCGCAGCAGGTCGACGATCTGCGCCTGCACCGACATGTCGAGCGCGGAGGTCGGCTCGTCCAGCACGATGAAGGCGGGCTCGAGCGCAAGCGCGCGGGCGATGGCGATGCGCTGGCGCTGGCCGCCGGAGAACTCGTGCGGGTAGCGGTCTAGCGCGTCCGCTCCCAACCCGACGTCCGCCAGCGCCTTGGTGGCCGCCTCGCGACGCGCCGCAGGCTTCAGCCGCGGCCCCTGCACGTCGAGGCCCTCGGTGACGATGTCGACCACCGTCATGCGCGGGCTGAGCGAGCCGTAGGGGTCCTGGAACACGATCTGCATGTCGGCGCGGAGCGGCCGCATCGCCGCCGCGGTGAAGCCCTCGATCGCCTGGCCGAGATAGGCGATGCGCCCTTCGCTCGCGATCAGCTTCAGGATCGCGAGGCCGAGCGTCGTCTTGCCCGACCCGCTCTCGCCGACGACGCCCAGCGTCTGGCCCTCCCGGACGGTGACGGAGACGCCGTCGACCGCCTTCACATGGCCCACCGTCTTGCGCAGCAGCCCTCGCTTGATCGGGAACCAGACCTTCAGGTCCGCGACCTCGACGATGGCGCGCGCCGCCGGGTCGAGCGGCGGCGGCGCGCCCTTGGGTTCAGCCGCCAGCAGCTCGCGGGTGTAGGCGTGCCGGGGCGCGGCGAACACCTGGGCGGTCCCGCCCTGCTCCACGATCTTGCCCGCGGTCATGACGCAGACCCGGTCCGCGATGCGGCGAACGATGCCGAGGTCGTGGGTGATGAACAGCATGGCCATCCCGAGGCGGCCCTGCAGCTCCTTGAGCAGCGCGAGGATCTGCGCCTGCACCGTAACGTCGAGCGCTGTGGTGGGCTCGTCGGCGATCAGCAGGTCCGGCTCGTTCGCGAGCGCCATCGCGATCATCACGCGCTGGCGCTGGCCGCCCGAGAGCTGGTGAGGGTAGGCGTCCAGCCGCTCGGCCGCGTTCGGGATGCCGACCTGACGGAGCAGTTCGAGCGTCCGCTCCCGGCACTTCGCGGCCGACCAGCCGCGGTGGACCTTCAGCACCTCGCCCACCTGCCGCTCGATGGTGTGCAGGGGGTTGAGCGAGGTCATCGGCTCCTGGAACACCATGGTGATGTCCGCGCCCCGCACCTTGCGCAACTCCCGTTCGGAGGCCTTCAGCAGGTCGCGGCCCTTGAACAGGACCTCCCCGGAGGGGTGCCCCGCGGCGGGGTAGGCCAGCAACCGCACGATGGAGAGCGCCGTGACCGATTTTCCCGACCCGCTCTCGCCGACGATCGCCAGCGTCTCGCCCTTTGCAAGGTCGAACGAAACCCCGTCGACTGCAAGCGTCCGCCCGCCCTCTCGGGCGAAGTCGACGGCGAGGTCGCGGACGGAGAGCAACGGAGCGTCGGTCATGGGCGCGTCACGGCCTTCTCGAACAGGGCGGTCAGCTCGGATTCGATAAGCGAGCATGTGGGCAGGTAAGCGCTCGCGGCCCGCAGCAGGCCGCCGTCCTGAGTTATGATGACGTCGCAGCGCGCCGACAGGCAGGTCGCGAGATGGATCGCGTCCGGCAGTCGGAGGCTCCTGTGCTCGGCGCGCAGTTCCGCAGCCCGCAGAAGCAGTTCGGCCGACACGGGAACGGCGTCGATGGTTCCGGCTTTTCGAAAGAGGGCCTCGTAGGTCGACCGCCACACGCGCGCCATCGGATCGGACGGGTCCGCCTGGGCGCGCCGCAAGGGGACGACGAGAACCTCCGCCAAAGTCAGCTCGCTCGACACGGGCGCGGCGTGACGTGTCGCCAACAGACTTCTGACGCCCATCGCGACAGGGTCATCGGCCTCCACCGCCCTGATCAACGCGTTCGCATCGAGATAGGCCCGCAGCGCCAAGCCTCAGCGGTCCCACTCGTCCCGCAGCTCGCGAACGCGAGCGACGGCCTCGTCGGTCGTCACGGGTTTGAACCCCGGAGACCGATGGAGCTCCTCGATCAGCGCTTCGATCTCCGCCCAGCTTTTGCGTTCGTCGCTGTCGATCGCCCGCTCCACCGTCACCCGCACGCGGGTCGCGTCGCCGAGCTCCGCCCGAAGGTCCTCGGGCAGCCGGTCGACGGGATAGTCCTCGCGGATGATCTTTTCGCGCTCGTCCATGGCGCGGATCCTACACCCGTCTCATCGGAACGTCTTCCGCGGGTCGAAGGCGTCGCGCACGGCTTCGCCGACGAAGATCAGCAGCGACAGCATCAGCGCGATCACCACAAAGCCCGAGATGCCGAGCCACGGGGCCTGCAGGTTCGATTTGCCTTGCGCCAGCAGCTCGCCGAGCGACGGCGAGCCGGGCGGCAGGCCGAAGCCGAGGAAGTCCAGCGCGGTGAGCGTCGTGATCGAGCCCGACAGGATGAAGGGCATGAAGGTCAGCGTCGCCACCATCGCGTTCGGCAGCAGATGGCGGAACATGATGGCGCGGTTTGAGACGCCGAGCGCCCGGGCCGCGCGGACGTACTCGAAGTTGCGGCCGCGCAGGAACTCGGCCCGCACCACGCCGACGAGCGCGGTCCACGAGAACAGCAGCAGGATGCCGAGCAGCACCCAGACGTTGGGGGCCAATACCGACGACAGGATGATCAGCAGGTAAAGCGTCGGCACCGAGGTCCAGATCTCGATGAAGCGCTGGAAGAACAGGTCGATCCAGCCGCCGAAATAGCCCTGCACCGCGCCCGCCAGCACACCGATGATTGACGAGAGCACGGCGAGGGCGAGGCCGAACAGCACCGACAGGCGAAAGCCGTAGATCAGCCGTGCCAGCACGTCGCGGCCCTGGTCGTCGGTGCCGAGCCAGTTCCATTCAAGGTCGGCGCAGGTCCGGGCCTTGGGCGCGCTTCCGCCTTGCGTCGGCGCCGCGTCGCCCTCGGGGGTCCGGCCGACGGAAGCCTTGGAGCATTGCTCGTCGGTCAGCATCCATGTCGGGGCCGAAGGCGCGGGCGTCGGCAGGTTGAGGTTGATGGTGCGGTAGGAGTAGCGGATCGGCGGCCAGATCATGTAGCCGCCGCTGTCCTTGATCAGCTTCTGCAGATAGGGGTCGCGGTAGTCCGCCTCGGTTTCGAACTCGCCGCCATAGGCGGTCTCGGCGTAGGTGACGAGCGCCGGCACGAAGAACGCGCCGTCGTGCTTCACCAGGAACGGCTTGTCGTTCGCGATGAACTCCGCGAACAGCGTGACGATGAACAGCGCCAGGAACAGCACGAGCGACCAGTAGCCCCGGCGGTTCGCCTTGAAGTTGGCGAGCCGGCGGCGGTTGATCGGCGACAGCCGCCCGCGGGCGACGGCGGGCATCGGCGGCGCGCCGGGCGACGGCGGGGGAGCGACGATCGCGGCGTCGGTCATGTCCTCACGCCTCCCGCGTCTCGAAGTCGATGCGCGGGTCGACCCACATGTAGCTGAGGTCGGAGATCAGCGAAACCACGAGGCCGAGCAGCGAGAAGATGTAGAGGCTGGCGAAGACCACGGCGTAGTCGCGGTTGACGATCGACTCGAAGCCGAGCAGCCCGAGGCCGTCGAGCGAGAAGATGGTCTCGATCAGGAGGGCGCCGGTGAAGAACGCCCCGATGAAGGCGCCGGGGAAGCCGGCGATCAGCAGCAGCATCGCGTTTCGGAACACGTGCCCGTAAAGCACCTGGTTCTCGCTCAGGCCCTTCATCCGAGCGGTCTGGACGTACTGCTTGCGGATCTCGTCCAGGAACGAGTTCTTGGTCAGCAGCGTGGTGGTGGCGAAGGCGGAGATGCCGAGCGCGATCAGCGGCAGCGTCAGGTGCCAGAAGTAGTCGACGATCTTGCCCCAGAGCGACAGCTGGTCCCAGTTGTCGGAGGTGAGGCCGCGCAAGGGGAACCAGTCCAGGAAGGTTCCGCCGGCGAACAGCACCACCAGCAGGATCGCGAACAGGAAGCCTGGGATGGCGTAGCCGATCACGATCACGGTCGAGGTCCAGACGTCAAAGCGCGAGCCGTCGCGCACCGCCTTGGCGACCCCGAGCGGAACCGAGATCAGGTAAGAGATCAGCGTCATCCACAGGCCGAGCGAAATCGACACCGGCATTTTCTCGAGGATGAGGTCGACCACGTCGATGTCGCGGAAATAGCTGCGGCCGAAATCGAAGCGGGCGTAGTCCCAGACCATCTTCAGGAAGCGCTCGTGCGCCGGCCGATCGAAGCCGAACTGCTTCTCCAGTTGCTTGATGAAGGCCGGATCGAGCCCCTGCGCGCCGCGGTACTTCGACGTCACGGGGTCGCTGGAGACCGAGCGCTGGGTCGGCGAGAGGTCGTTGCCTGAGCCGCCCGAGAATCGATCGGTCGCGTTGGTCCCCTGCCCCGTGACCTCCGCGATCACCCGCTCCACCGGCCCGCCCGGCGCAAACTGGATGATGACGAAGGAGACCAGCATGATCCCGAGGATCGTGGGCACGATGAGCAGCAGGCGGCGTGCGACGTAGGCGAGCATGCGGCGTCAGGCCCTCGTCGCGGAAGACGAACAGACAAGGTCAGGCCCACGACGTCGGTCGCGCATCCGCGACGTCGGCGCCGGGCGCGGTCCGAAGTGGTGCAGGCTCTGTCCCAGGGGCCATGACGCTTCAAGGGTCCAAGCGCTCACGCCTTCACCCCAGCCTTGGCCGCCTTGTCCGCGTCCCACCACCAGGTCTCCATCGTCCCGCGCGTGAACCGCGGCTTCTCCGGCGGACGGCCGTAGGCGTCCCAGTAGGCGAGCGTGTGTGTGTCCTTGTACCAGGCCGGAACCCACAGGCGCAGCGCGCGCAGCACGCGGTCGAGCGCGCGGGCGGCGACATGAAGCTCGTCCCGGCTCTTGGCCGCGATCATGGCCTCGATCAGCGCGTCGACGGCGGGGTTCGCGACGCCCGAAAGGTTCTGGGAGCCTGGCAGGTTGGCGGACTCGGAGGCGTAGACCTGCCGCAGGCCCTCGCCCGGCGTCGGGTCCATGCTCATGCGGCGACTGACGACGTCGAAGTCGAAGCTGTTGGTGCGCTGTTGATACTGCGCGGGGTCCACCTGCCGGATCGTCCCTTCAATTCCAAGGACCTTCAGGTTCTTGATAAAGGAATTGAGGTGCGGCTCGAACGAGGGTTCGAACTCCAGGAACTCGATGGTCAGCGCCTCTCCGCTCGCGTTGACGGCGCGACCCTCCTTGATGGCCCACCCGGCCTCACGCAGCAGCCGCGCCCCCTCGCGCAGCCGCGTGCGGTCCTGGCCCGAGCCGTCGGACACCGGCGGGACGATCGGCTCTCCGAACGCCTCGTCCGGGATCTTGCCCCGGAACGGCTCGAGCAGCGCGAGCTCCGCCCCTTCCGCCGGCCCCGTCGCCATCATCTCCGGCGCGCCCTGGAAGACCGAGACGGTGCGCTTGTAGGCCCCGAACATCAGGTTCGCGTTCATCCACTCGAAGTCGAAGGCGAGCGCGATGGCGGCGCGGGTGCGCGGGTCCTGGAACTTCGTCCGGCGCAGGTTCATCCACAGGCCCTGCGCGCCGGAAGGCGTCAGGTCCGGCAGCGTCTCGCGCTTCACTTTGCCCTCGCGCACGGCCGGGAAGTCGTAGCCGGTCGCCCAGACGCGGGAGGTGAACTCCTCGCGGAACAGGTAGGCCTTGCCTTTGAACGCCTCGAACGCGACCGCGCGGTCGCGGAAGAACTCATAGCGCAGCGCGTCGAAGTTCCATTGGCCGGCGTTGACGGCGAGGTCCTTCGCCCACCAGTCGGTCACGCGCTCGAAGGTGATGGCGCGGCCGGGCTCGACGCGACCGACCTTGTAGGGGCCTGAGCCCAGCGGCGCCTCCATGCCGGCGGCCTCGAAATCGCGGGTCGCGTACCACGCCTTGGAGAAGATCGGCAGGCCAGCAAGCGTCAGCGGCAAGTCACGGGTGCGCCTCGGCGAAAGGCGCAGGACCACCGCGTCCTCGGCCTCGACCTCGACGGCGTCAAGGTCGCGGATCGCCTGCGCGATCAGAGGGTGGCCCTTGGCCTTCAGCGTCTCGAAGGACCACTTCACGTCCTCGGCGGTGAGGCGCGAGCCGTCGTGGAAGCGCGCCGCGGGGTTCAGGCGGAAGCGGAAGGCGAGGCCGTCCCCGGAGACCGCGACCGACGTCGCGACGAGCCCGTAGAGCGCGTCCGGTTCGTCGAAGGCGCGCGCCATCAGCGTGTCGAAGGTGAGCTGCATCCCCTGCGCGCCGTCTCCCTTCAGGATGAAAGCGTTCAGAGTGTTGAAGGTGGTGAAGCTCTGGTTCAGCGCGGTGGTCGAGGGCGTCTGCGAGAACGAGCCGCCCTTGGGCGCGTCCGCGCGCACGTAGTCGAAGGCTTTGAAGCCGGGTCCGTACTTCAGGTCGCCGAACGCGGAGAGTCCATGACGCTCCGGGCCGAAGGCCTTGGGATCGCCCTCGACCGCCGCGGCGGCAGCAGGCGCCCCCTCCGTTTCGGCGCGGGCGGCGCACGGAAACAGCCCGAACGCCGCGGCCGCGCCGGCGTAGGCGAGCGTCGCGCGACGGGTAAGGCCGTCGCTCACGATCGGCCCCCCGTGGCCTTCGCCTTCTCCGCGTCCCACCACCACACGGTGGGGAACAGCGCGCCGCGCGGCGGCAGATTGTCGGGCCGCGCGAAGCGGTTCCAGCGGGCGGTTCGGTCCTCCAGGCTCGTGAACTGCGGCACGACGTAGTTGTGCGCCAGCAGCACGCGGTCGAGAGCCTTGGCGGCGGCGGTCAGCTCTTCCCGATCCTTGGCGAAGATGATCTTGTCGATCAGCGCGTCGATCCCGGCGTCTTTGATCCCGACGAAGTTCTGCGAGCCCGGCCGGTCGGCGGCCGCCGAGCCCCATTGGTCGCGCTGCTCGTTGCCCGGCGACAGCGACTGGCCCCAGCCGACCGTCACCATATCGAAGTCGAAGGCGCGGATGCGGTTGATGTACTGGCTGTCGTCCAGCAGCCGCTGGCGCACCTCCACGCCCAGCCGCTCTAGCGCCGGCGCGTAGAAGCTTAGGATCCGCTCCGAGCTCGGGTCGCGATAGATGAACTCGACCGTCATGCGTTCGCCGGTCTTGGCGTTCACGAGCTTGCGGTCCTTCACCTCCCAGCCCGCCTCCCGCAGCAGACGCAGCGCCTCGCGCAGGTTGGCGCGGCTCGCGTCCGGCGATCCTCCGACCGGATTGACGTAGGGCGTGGTGAAGACCTCCGGTGGCACCTTGTCCTTCAGGCTCTCCAGGATCGCGCGCTCCTTGCCCTCAGGCAGACCTTTCGAGGCGAGCTCCGTGCCGTAGAAGTAGCTGTCGATCCGGACATACTGTCCGAACATGATCGTCTTGTTGATCTCTTCGAAGTCGAAGGCGAGGTTGAACGCCCGGCGCACCCGCGGGTCCTTGAACTTGTCGCGGCGGATGTTGAAGGCGTAGCCCTGCATCCGCCCGGACTGGCTGTCCTTGAAGGTCTCGAGGGTCACGCGCTTTTCAGCCACGGCAGGAAACTGATAGGCGGTGGCCCAGTTCTTGGCGCTGTTCTCCTCGCGCCAGTCGTACTGGTCGCCCTTGAACGCCTCCACGAGCACCGTGGAGTCGCGGAAATAATCGAACCGCAGCTCGTCGAAGTTGTTCACGCCCTTGCGGACGTTGAGATCCTTCGCCCAGTAGTCGGCGACGCGCTCGTACGAGATCCAGCGGCCCGGAGCGAAGTCCTTCACGCGGTAAGGGCCGGAGCCGACCGGTTTTTCGAGCGTGCCGTCCTCGATGTTCCGCTTCCGGCCTTGGGCGTCGGTTCCTTCCCACCAGGCCTTCGGAAGCACCTGCAGCTGGCCCATGATCTGCGGCAGCTCGCGGTTGCCGGGACCCGAGAAGGTGAAGGTGACCTCGCGTTCGCCCGTTTTCTCTCCCTTCGTCACGTCCTGATAATAGAAGCCCATCATTGGGTTGATGCGCTTCAGCGTCTCGAACGACCAGATCACGTCCTCGACGGTGACGGGGGAGCCGTCGTGGAACTTCGCCTCGGGCCGCAGCCGGAAGGTGACGGACGACCAGTCCGCGGGATGCCGAACGCTCTCGGCGATAAGCCCGTACTCCGTCGCCGGCTCGTCCAGCGCGTCTGTCATCAGCGTGTCGTAGAGCAGCGCCGCGCCGGCCGCCGGATTCCCCTTGCGAATGAAGGGATTGAGGCTGTCGAACGTGCCCTGCGTGGCGAGCCGAGCGACGCCGCCCTTGGGCGCGTCCGGGTTGACGTAGTCGAAATGTGGGAAGCCCGCCGGGTACTTCACGTCGCCGAACAGCGACAGCCCGTGCTTCCAGACGTCCGCCGCGGGAGCCGCCGGCGTCGTCGGGGGCTGCGTCGCGTCCTGGGACTGAGCGGCGGAGCCGAGCGCGAGGCTCGCGACGAGAAGGACGGCGGACAGGCGGAACGTCATCGGCGGGCGTGATCCTCTGCAACGCGTCGCGGGGCGCGCGCCCGCGGATTATGTCGCGAGAGGAGGCGGCTTAAAGGCGAGCGTCAAGGCCGCGCGCGATCATGAGGACGTGACGGAGGCCCGCGGACATGAAAAAGGCCGGGCGCGAGCCCGGCCTTTTCGAGAGGCGTCAGCCCCAGAGGGTCACTTCGGCTGCTCAGCCGGAGGGGTTGAGCCCGGCTGGCCGGGCGCGGGGCCTCCCTGCGGCGCCGGAGCGGCTTCGGCCGGAGCCGCGGGCTTGGCGTCGCCCCCGCCCGCCGCGCCAAGATCGACCGGCGCGTCGGAATTCTTGTTGAGGTAGGCGATCAGAGCCGCGCGCTCCTCGGGGCTCTTGATGCCCGCAAAGGCCATCGACGTGCCCGGAACGTAGGCCTTCGGATTTTCGAGCCAGTGGCTCAAGTTTTCGACGTCCCACACCTTGTCCGACGTCGCCTTCATCGCGGCGGAGTAGCCGAAGCCCTCCATGTGCGCGTGCTTCAGCCCGACGATGCCGTAAAGGTTCGGGCCGGCCTTGGCCGGGCCGCCCTTGTCGAAGGAGTGACAGGCGCCGCACTTCTTCGCGACCTGCTCGCCCTTCTTCACGTCGGCCGCCGCGACCAGCGCCTTGAAGTCGCCGCCGCCGGCCGGCGCCGCCGCGCCCTTGTCGCCGCCCGCGGCCGCGGGCTTTTCGCCTTCCGCGGGCGCCGCCGGAAGCGGCTGCGGGCTGTCAGAATTCTTGTTGAGGTAGGCGAGCAGGTTCGCCCGTTCCTCTGGGCTCTTGATGCCCGCGAAGGCCATCGAGGTGCCGGGAATGTAGCCCTTCGGGTTCTCGACCCAGTGGTCGAGGTTCGCAAAGTCCCAGGTCTTGTCGGTCGTGGCCTTCATCGCCGCGGAGTAGCCGAAGCCCTGCATGTGGGCATGCTTCAAGCCCACAATGCCGTAAAGGTTCGGACCAGCCTTGGCCGGGCCGCCCTTCTCGAACGAGTGGCAGGCGCCGCACTTCTTCGCGGCGGCTTCGCCCTTGGCCGGATCGGCCTTCGCGAGCCTGGCCTCAATCGGAGCCGCGGCCGCAGCCCCGCCGCCGCCGCCACCGGATTCGTCCAGCGCCGCCACTTCGTAGCCCGGCTTCTCGGGTTCGTGCTGGCCAAAGACAAGGCCCGCCACCGCGTTGAGCGTCAGCGTCACGGTCAAGGCGCCGAGCACGGCGCCGGCGATCTTGTTCAGCTCGAACGAGTCCATCTTTCCTCCGCGATCGGCGGCGGCTTCGCTCCGCGCCGTTTTTTGGCCATTTCCAGAAACCTGCGTCAACGCGCGGAGAAACCACGCCGTTCAGCATGTCGAGGCGGGAGGACGCTACCCGCTTTTGCGGAACCGCTGCAACTCGGCTATCACGCCGCCGCCATCATTATTCGCGGCCCGCAAGGGCCTTTAGCGGCCATTCCGCCGTCCGAGCGCCGAACATTTTCCGATGCCGACCCTTCGAAACCACCCGCGTCCGCTGGTCCTCGTCCCGGCCCGCCTCGCCGCCACCCGCCTGCCCAACAAGCCGCTCGCCGACATCCACGGCGAACCCATGATTCTCCACGTGTGGCGACGCGCGGTGGAGGCCGGCGTCGGCCCCGTCGTGGTGGCCACCGACTCCGAGGAGGTGCGCGACGTGATCGTGGCCGCGGGCGGCCAGGCGGCGATGACCCGGGCCGACCACGCCTCCGGTTCGGACCGTATTCACGAGGCCTTGGGGGTGGTCGATCCGGACCGGGATTTCGACGTAATCGTGAACGTGCAGGGCGACCTGCCGACGCTCGATCCCGCGGTCGTGCGCGCCAGCCTGCTGCCGCTGCAGGACCCCGAGGTCGACATTACGACCCTCGTGGCGGAGATCGTGCGCGACGAGGAAAAGAACGCGCCGAGCGTGGTGAAGATGGTGGGCGCGGAGATCGCGCCCGGTCGCTTCCGCTGCCTCTACTTCACCCGCGCCACCGCGCCGACCGGTCCCGGGCCGCTCTACCACCACATCGGCCTCTACGCGTACCGCAGGACGGCGCTGGAACGCTTCGTGAAGCTGCCCCCCTCGCCGCTGGAGACGCGGGAGAAGCTGGAGCAGCTCCGCGCGCTCGAGGCCGGCATGCGCATCGACGCGGTCAAGGTCGACACCGTGCCGCTCGGCGTCGACACGTCGGAGGATCTCGAGCGCGCCCGCACGCTGCTGATCCACGCCGCGGAGGGCGTTCCGTCGTGACCCCCAATCCCGTCATCGCCCGCGAAGGCCGCATCGCCTACCAAGGCGAGCCGGGCGCCAACTCGCACATGGCGGCGGCCGAGGCTTATCCGGAGATGGACGCTCTGCCCTGCCGCACCTTCGAGGACGCGCTCGCCGCGATCGCCTCGGGCGAGGCGGCGCTCGGCATGATCCCGATCGAGAACTCCGCCAACGGTCGGGTGACCGACATCCATCACCTGATGCCGAACGCGGGTCTGCACATCGTCGGCGAGTTTTTCATGCCGATCCACCACCAGTTGGTGGGCGTGCGCGGCGCGACGCTCGGCACGCTGAAGAGCGTCCAGAGCCACGTCCAGGCGCTCGGCCAGTGCCGGAAACTGATCCGCTCGCTGAAGCTCGAAGCGGTGGTCGGCGCGGACACGGCGGGCTCCGCCCGGGAGATCGCCGAGGCCGGGGATCCCACTCGGGCGGCGCTCTCCTCGCGGCTTGCGGCCGAGATCTACGATCTCGACGTGCTGGCCGAGGACGTGGAGGACGAGGCCAACAACACGACGCGCTTCGTCGTGCTCGCGCCGGAGGCGCAGCCCGCGCCGCGGGGCGGCGACCTCACCGTCACGACCTTCGTGTTCCGCGTGCGCAACATTCCGGCCGCGCTCTATAAGGCGCTCGGCGGCTTCGCGACCAACGGCGTCAACATGACGAAGCTCGAGAGCTATCAGCTCGACGGCGCCTTCACGGCCACCCAGTTCTACGCCGACGTCGAGGGCCATCCCGACGATCCAGCGCTCGCCCGGGCTCTGGAGGAGCTCGCCTTCTTCTCGACCGAGCTGAAGATCCTCGGCGTCTACCCCGCGCACGAGTTCCGGATCGCCAAGCGCGCTGCGGAGTAGCAGGTCACGCCCGCCTTCGGCGAGGGAGCGCTCTAGGGGGCCGTCAGCCGTAGCGCATTGAGGAAGCGCGGGTCGTAACCGCCCTGCCCGTCGTCTAGGCCGTAGGGGCCGCGGCTCGGCACCCACAGCGTCCACCCCCAGCCCCGCGTTTCGACGGCGCGGGTCACGGCCTCGAGCCAGGCGGCCCGCGACGCGACATCGTCGGGGAGGCCGTCCGCTTTTGCGGCGCCGAACTCCGTCAACACGATGCGCTCGGCCGGAATGTTGCGCGCTCGCCGCCAGCGTTCCAACGCGTCGAACTGCATGCGCACCTTCGTCGCGTCCCACTTCTCGACGAAGTAGTAGCGGATCGCCGCCTGGGCCTCGAGGGTAAGCGCGGTCCGGCCGGCGCCGCGTTCGACCGCTCGGGCGAGCAGGACGTCGAGCCGCTCGGGAGCGGCCGGAAACGGCAGCCCGGCGATCAGCGGCATGATCGGCAGAGTCCAGCCGCTGCCCTGGTGCGTAAACAGGAACGGCTCGTAGAAGTGCACGCTGACGAGAGTCTTGGGGTCGGCGAGCAGCGCGTCGCTCACGCCGCCCAATCCCTCGATCTTGGACCAGCATCCGCCGGTGACGAACAGCAACAGGTCAGGGGCCTCCGTCCGGATCCGCGCGACGAGGCGCTCCTGGTAGGCGGTCCAGTCGACCTTGCCTTCGGCCGCGCAGGCCTGCTGCGGCTCGTTCATCGCCTCGATCGCGATCTGCCCCCGCCGGTTCCTGAGGATCCGGGCGACGCGGCCGACGATCTCCGTGTAGCGCTTGAACCGCGGGCCTTCGAGCCCGTCGAGCTGGTCTTCCGGGATCTGGCCGTTCAGGCCCGGCGCGGTCAGCGTGACGATGACGCCGAGCTTCTCCCGCCGGAAACGATCGACCAGCGCGAGGAAGGGATCGCGGAAGGTCGTCCAGCGGGCCGAGGCGGGATCGTCGAGGAAAGGACCAAGGTCGATCGTGAGCCGGACGTGGTCGAAGCCCATCGCGGCGAAGGTCGAGGTCCGGTAGGCGGTCGCGCCGCCATCGGGGTCCGGGTAAGGCTCGGCGGCGTAAGCCCCGTCCACCACTCGCGGGAACAGATAGATGTCGGGAAGCCCGGCTCCCTTGGCGAACAAGGGCTCGGCCCGCGCCGGGACCGCCGCCAGCGCGAGCACGGCGACGACGAGTGCGAGGACGCGGATCACCATGGCGGCGCCGGGAGATCCCGCCCGTCCAGAAGCTCCATGTACTGGGCGCTCATGCGCTCCCGGGCGTAGCGTCGAGAGACTTCGTCGGCGAAGGCGGCGCGGCGGTCGGCCGAGGGCGAGTCGTCCAGGGCGCGGGCCAGCGCCAGACGCCAGGCGGCGACGTCATGCGGCGGCGCAAAGGCCACCGGCGGCGCGGGCTCCTTCGAGGCCAGGACTTCGCGCAGCACCGGAATGTCGGAGGCGACGATCGGCGCGCCCGACATCGCCGCCTCGACGGCCGCGAGCCCGAAGGTCTCCCAGACCGAGGGGAAGGCGAAGAGGTCGGTCGCCGCGTAGAGATCGGCCACATCCGCCGGGGCGACTCCGCCGAGGAGGCGCAGGCGGTCGGCGACGCCATAGCGTTGGGCGAGCGCCGTCAGCATCTCAGCGTCTCCGCCGTGGCCGGCGATCGCAAGCGTCGCGCCCGGAACCGCCGGCAGCGCTTCGATCAGCACCGATTGGTTCTTTTGCGCGGTCATCCGTCCGACGTTCAGAATAAGCGGCGCTCCTTCGGGAAGGCCGAAGCGGCGGCGGGCCGCCTCGCGGCCGGAGAGAGCCCGCGGCGCGTCGAGCCCGTGCTCGATCAGCCGCATGTCCCTGCGGTATCCCGCGGGGTAGCTTTTGAACTCTTGCAGCGTGAACGCCGTGTTCGCCACGTTGACCGAATAGCGGCCCGCCGTCCCGACCAAGCGGTCCGCCAGACGCACCAGAGCTTGTGTCTCGCCGGGCGTGCAGGTCTGGTGAACGATGCGAAGCTTCCGACCGAACAGCCCCGCAAGGATGCATGCCGTCGCCTGATAGGTGAAGATGGCGTCGTGGTCGTCGCGGGCAAGCCGGCGCGCCATCGCGATTGCGGCCTTGATCTTTTCGGCCTTGCCAAGATCCGGTCGGTCGAACAGCAGCACAGTGTCGACCGTGACGCCGCGCCGGCCGAGATCCTCCGCGATCATGTCGGCCAGCGTCTTCACGCCGCCGAGCTCGTCGGTGTGGAGGATCTGCAGAACTCTCATGCGGCGGAACCTCGTGGCGGGCGGCGGACCGTCGAACCTCTTCCTAACGTTCGCACGTTAAGGTCGCCCTGCCGCGACGGCCAGAAAGGCGTTTCGTGAAGGATTCGAACCTCGTCCTCTATTTCGGCTCGCGCGTCGTCTCCGCCGCCGGCAACCTCGTGTCCGTCGCGCTGTTCACCCGGCTCGTCAGCCCGGCGGAGTACGGCGTCTACGTGCTGACGTTCGCCTGGGCGATCATCGTCTACGGCTTCGCGACGCAGTGGATGAAGTTCGCGTATTTCGGCGTCTACCGCGCCGCGCAGGCGGAGACGATCGTGGCCTCCTACGCCCGGCTTGTGGGCGCGGCCACCCTCCTCGTCGCCCTCGGTCTCGGCCTCGCGGCGGCCTTGGGCGGCATGACGCCTGAGTTCGCCGCCGCGCTGTTCGGCCTGTTCTTCGGCATGACCGTGTACGAGGCGTTGGTTGAAGTCGCCCGCACGCGGCTGGCGGCGCGGGCCGTCGCTCTGTCCATGATCTTCCGCGCTGTGTTCTCGCTCGTGCTCGGCTCCGTCGCGCTGACGCTCGAGCCGACCGCGATTTCGCTTTCGATCGCGATCGCGTTCGCGCACCTGATCGCCGCCGTTCCGAGCGCCCTTGCGGTCAAGCATTTCGTCGGAGCGCCCGCCGCCCGGGACGCCGCGGCGACTCTCGCGCGCTACGGCTGGCCGCTCATCCTCTCGTTCGGCGTGATGGCGGTCGGCCAGACCGTCGACCGGCTGATGATCTCCTATTTCGCCGGCGACGCGACGCTCGGCCCCTACGGCGTCATCGCCGACCTCATGCGGCAGAGTTTCATGGTGGTCGGCGAATCCATCGCGCTCGCGCTCATCACCGTCGGCAAACAACTCGCGGACGAAGGCCATGAGGCCGAGTCGGACGCGGTCATGCGCCGCGCCTTCCAGGCCTGCCTCGCCGCCGCGACCTTTGGGGCCGCCTTCTTCGTGGTCTTCGGCCATGACCTTGCGCGCCTCGCCCTCGGCGAGCCCTTCGCCCAACGCGGCTACGAGATCATCCCGTACTTCGCCGTCGCCTTCTGCTTCATGACGCTGAAGAACTTCTACTTCTCGCAGGTCATCTTCTTCGCGAAAGCAGCCCTGCTCGAGTTCATCATCGCCGCCGTGTTCGTCGCGACCTCGGCGGCGATCGCCCTGGCGCTCGTGCCGTCGCAGGGCGCGATCGGCGGCGCCATCGCCCTGATGATCGCGCATGGGGTCGCGACGCTCGCCGCGGCGCTCCTCGGTCGTCGCCTGCGGAAGCTGCCCGTGGACCTCACCGCGCTCGCCGTGATGCCGGCGGCGGCGCTTGGCGTCACGCTCGCGGCGCTCGCGATCGACGGCTGGAGCCTGCAGCCGGTCGCGGCGCTCGCCGCGAAGACCGCGCTGTTCGCCGCGGCGGTCGGCGCGATCGCCCTGCGGTTCGACCTCTTCAGCCTCGCCCGCGGCCGAGCCGCGCGCGGATCACCCGCATGACGAACAGCGGGTTGCCGAGCACGTAGCGCTTGAACAGCCGGCGGGGCTCGAGCATCAGCCGCCACAGCCATTCGAACCGGTACTTCCGAACGAAGGCCGGCGCGCGGCGCTTGCCGTGCGACATGAAGTCGAACAGCGCCCCGGCGCAGATCGCGGCCTTGCAGCCCATCGCCTCGAGATGCGCGGCGGTCCAGATCTCCTGCCGCGGCGCTCCCATGCAGACGATGACCAGGTCCGCGCCGGACGCGCGCACCTCGGCCGCCACCTCATCGCCCCGCTCGTCCGGAAAGTAACCGCCGCGGGCGCCGACGTAGTCGTGTCTCGGCGCGATCTTCCGGAATGCGATCTGCGCAAGTTCCGCCACCGCGGGACGGGCGCCCAGCAGGAACACCTTCAGCCGGTGCTCCGTCTCCGCCAGGAACCGCGGCGTCATATCGGTTCCGTTGAGATTCTCAGGAAACGGTTCGCCGTGGATCCATTTCGCCGCCAGGTCGACGCCGACGCCGTCGTTGAGCAGCAGGCTGCGATCGAGCGCGGCCGTCAGGCCCGGATTCCGCGACGCGATGTTCGAGATGTGGGCGTTGAGAAAGCAGATCAACGCCGGCTCGGGAGCGGCGACCGCGCGATCCATAGCCGCGACCGCTTCGGCGCGCGTCGCGGCCAGCACTTTCAGCCCCAAGATATCGATTTTTTTTGCCATACGGAGCGTGCGGTGCGGAAACGGCGGGCGGGTGTCTGTACAGTGTCATCGTCGCTGGCTTGCAGCCGACCGTCACTCCAAAAGGCGTCGAATCGACATGTTTCTAGGGACCGACGACCAAAGCGTATACCGCAACCGTTTTCGTATGAAGCGGTTCGGGCAACTTGTAGTGATAATCGACGAGATAATAAAGCAAAAAGGTCGCTGCAATATTATCGACGTCGGCGGTCGATTTGATCATTGGAACGCTTTGTCGGATATTTGGGGAGGAAGACCTCTCCATGTAACACTGGTGAACCTGGAAGCGGAAAGCGTGACGGACCCGCATTTCACCAGCCTCGCGGGCGACGCCTGCAACCTGAAGGAGCACGCGGACAACAGCTTCGATCTCGCCTACTCGAATTCGGTGATCGAGCACGTCGGGCAGTGGTCGAACCAGAAGCGCATGGCGGCTGAGACGCGACGCGTGGCGCCGCGGCATTTTATCCAGACGCCGAACTACTGGTTCCCGCTGGAGCCGCATTTCCGCACGCCGTTCATCCACTGGCTGCCGCGGCCGTGGCGCGCCCTGATCGTGCAGGCCAAGGCCTGCGGCTTCTACCCGAAGGCCGCGAACGCCGACGAAGCCAACGCCATCCTGCAGGACGCGATCCTGCTGAACGCGCCGTCCATGGCCGCGCTGTTCCCGGACTCGACCATCGTGAAGGAACGGGTCGCGGGTCTGACGAAGTCGCTGATCGCGGTGCGCTGAGGGCTTACGCGCGGAACCAGCGCCGCGCGACCGCCCTGGCGCGGTCCGCCGCCGCGACGCCGAGGCGCCACGCCCGGCTCCCATGCAGCCAGGCGAGCGCGCGGTCGCGGACGTCGGCGACGAAGATGTAGCCGGTTGCGAACCATGGGATCGTCATCAGCTTCGGCTTGCCGAGATGCAGGACCCGCTCGGAGGTGAGGATGCTGAGCAGGTGACAGGCCGCCAGGGCCGCGCCGCCCTCCCAGGGGTGGCCGACCGCCATCCAGTAGAGCGACAGCGCCTTCAGCGGTTCGATCAGCAGGAACGGCACGGCGAGTAGCGCCAGCACGACGTAGGGCGGCGCTTCCGCGATCGCCCGCCCCAGGCGCTGGAGAAGCGCGAGCCGCCCAAGCCCGCGGAGGACCGGCCGCACCAGCGGGCCGAGCAGCCGGTCGAGCGCGCGGTAGGTCAGCACGGCGACGGCGATCGGCGCGGAGACCGCGGAGCGCGCCCATCTGCTTGCCCGGTTCGGGGGCACGATCAGTTTCCCCCCGCCGCGAACACAGCCCAGATCCACGAGGCCAGCAGGCTGTTCACGACGCGGCGCCCCCGGGACCGGCGAGCAACGCCAGGAAGGCGCGCTCCGCCTGCGTCTCATAACGCTCGACGCGGCGAAGCGCGAAGAACGAGCGGCTGGGCAGCGGATAAGGCACGGCGACGAGCGCGCCGGACGCCAGCGACGGGGCGGCCACCAACGTCGACAGCACGGTCGCGCCTGCGCCGGCCTCGACCGCGGCGCGGCAGGCCTCGTTGGAGGGGAGCTCAAGCGCGATCTCCCGGTCGCCAAGCGAAAGTCCGGCGGAAGCGAGCGCCTGCTCGAGGATCGCGCGCGTGCCGGAGCCCGGTTCGCGCAGCACCCAGCGCGCGGCGGCGAGATCGGCGCGGCCGACGCGCCTTCCGTCGCTCCAGGGATGCGCGCGGCCGACCACCAGGGCGAGGTCGTCCTTCGCCACCGGCGCGATCGACAGGGTGCGGTCGTCAACCGCTCCCTCGACCACGCCGACGTCGGCGGCGCCGTCGCGCACCAGGGCGGCGATCGTCTCGGTGTTGCCGATGGCGAGCGTCAGCGCGACGCCGGGATAGGCGGTCCGGAAGCGTTGCATCAGGGGCGGCAGCCAGTAACTCGCCACCGTCTGGCTCGCCCCCAGCGCGAGCCGACCGCGCTTGAGGCCCGCAAGATCGGCCAGCACTGTTTCGGCGGCCGCCGCCCGGGCGAGCACCGCCCTCGCCTCCGCCAGGAACAGGCGGCCGGCTTCGGTGAGGGCGATGCGCCGGCCGACCCGGTCGAACAGCTTGGCGCCGTACCGCGTCTCGAGCGCCGACACCGCCGCGCTCGCCGCCGACTGGGTGAGGTGGAGCGCCTCCGCGGCCTTCGTGACGTGCTCGCGTTCGGCGACGGCGACGAAGATCCGAAGCTGCTCCAGCGTCATGCGCGTCCGGGGGGTTCAGGTCGTCAGCTTGACCAACGCCAGGCTGAAGCTCGCGATGAAGAGGAACGAGGCGAGCCCCAAAAGCAAGGGCCGCAGTCCCTGCTCGCGCAGTTTGACCAGGTCGGTCTCGAGCCCCATGGCGGCGAGCGCGACCGCAAGCAGCGCCGGCGTCGCTTCGATGGCGAAGGTCTTGGGGACGGCGGGAAGAGCGACGAGGCTGTTGAGCGCGACCAGCGCGACGAAGCCGAGCACGAACCACGGGAACGGCGCGCGCGCCCCGGGGTCGCCGCTGCGCGCCATGTAGACCCCCAGCGCCGCCACGACGGGCGCCAGCATCATCACGCGGGCGAGCTTCGCCACCACGCCGAACTCGCCGGCTTCCGAGCCCTGCTGGAAGGCGGCGGCAACGACCTGCGCGATCTCATGGATCGAGGTGCCGGACCACAGTCCGTAGGCATGGGCGTCGAGGCCGAGGGGGCTCGCAAGATGGGGATAGGCGAACATGGCGATCGAGCCGAACACCGTCACGCAGGCGACAGCGTAGGCGACGTCCTCGTCACGTCCGCGCACGGCCGTGTTTGCGGCCAGAATGGCCGACGCTCCGCAGATCGAGGTTCCCGCGGCGATCAGTTGCGTGAGCCGGGCGTCGACGCCGAGCATCCGGCCGAGCGCGATGGTGGCGAGAAAGGTCGCCCCGAGCGAGGCGGCGATGATCGCGACGCCGCCGGCGCCGACCTCGGCCACCTGGCCGACGGTGAGCTGCAGGCCGAGCAGCACGATCGCGAAGCGCAACACGCGACGCATCGCAAAGACGACCCCAGGGCGGAGGTCGGGCAAAGGCCCCAGTGCGGCGCGGACCACGACCCCGAGGCCGAGGGCGAGGATCATCGGGCTGAACGACCCGAGCCCCGGCGCGAGCCTCACGCCATAGGCGGCGGCGGCGACCAGCCCCGCGAGCGCCAAGCCCGGCGCGAGAGTCGCAACCGGCGAACGCCCATGTGGAACAGCGACACTGACGTGGGCCAAAGCGATCTCCCTGCGCGGACGCAGGACGATCTCACTCCGCTTTCAATCAATCCAACGCATTGGTTGCGTCAGAACGTTCGGTCAAAGCGATCAAATCCGCTTAATGCTGGTGACAGGATCGCCTCCCGCCGCAATGCGCGCGATGGCGGCCTGCAGCGGCTCCAGAGTCACCGCCATCGCGTGGCCGTTGGCGTGCACGATCGTGTCCTTGTCCCGGACCAACGCGACGTGGCCTTTCCAGAACAGGAGGTCATTGCGGCGGACGTCGCTCAACGCCACCGCCTCGCCTAACGCGCCCTCCTGCATGTCGGCGTCGCGCGGCGCCGCGATCCCGCAGGCGGCGAGCGAGATTTGCACGAGGCCCGAGCAGTCGAGCCCGAGGCTGGTGCGGCCGCCCCAGAGGTAGGGGGCGCCGACGAAGCGCTCCGCAACGGCGGCGGGATCGCTCTCGAAGACGTCGACCGGCGCAAGATGGGCTGCGATGGCGTAGGCGCCGGTGTCGAGCACCGCGAAGCGGCCGTCGAGGTCGGCGACGCTCACCTTGGCGCCCATGGAGAGCGCATCGGCGGGCGGCGTCTTGATCGAGGGTTCGGGGAACAACAGCGTCCGAAGGGCGGCCACGCGGTGGGTGGCGCCAGGACCGAGATCCGCCGACAGCGCGGCGGCGGGCATGTAGCCGACATACCCGTCGAGCGCGAGCTGCACCCAGGCCCAGCCCTCGAGCTCGTCGTAGACCACCACCTCCTCGCCGAACAGCGCCTCGGTCTCGAGGCTCGCGAGCGGGTTGGGCGCGCGGCGGAGGCCGGCATGGCCGACGGCGACGCGCCGGCGGTCGCCCTCCACGAAGCGGAGCGCCTCCACGCGGCCCTTGAGATGGGCGGCGGCGACGTCGGGACGGGCGGGGGTCAGGCGGCGGTCGAGGGGCGTCTTCATCGCCGCCACTCTATCTAAAAAAGCGCGAACGAAACGTCGCCGTTTCGGCGGAGCCGTCAGCCATTGAAGAGGTAGGGGGCCGCGACGAATCCGAGCACGACGAGGACGAGGGAGATCCAGAACACCTGGGTCAGCCGGGTGTCCATCAGCCGTTTCGCCTGCGGGCCGAACCGGTAGAGCAGCGCGCAGGGAAGCGCGAAGCGCACGCCGCGGGCGACGACGCTGGCCGCCACGAAGGTGACGAAGTCGAGCTGGGTCAGCCCGCTCGCGATGGTGATGACCTTGTAGGGAATCGGCGTGATGCCGCCGCCGATCAGCACCATCAGCCAGCCGTACTCGTTGTACGTGCCCGCGACCTCCTCGAAGTCGCCGGACATGCCGTAGAAGCGCAGCAGCGGCTCGCCGATCGCCTCGAACAGGAAGAAGCCGATGGCGTAGCCGAGGACTCCGCCGAGCACGGAGGAGACGGTGCAGATGAGGGCGTAGCGGAACGCCTTGGCCCGCTCGGCCAGGATCATCGGCAGCAGCATCACCTCCGGCAGGGCCGGAACGAACGAGCTTTCGACGAAACACAGCCCCGCCAGCGCGCGCTCGGCGTGCCGGTGCCGGGCCATCCTCAGCGACCAGTCGTAGACCCTCTGGAGCATCGTCCCCCGCGCCCTGTATTGCGCGAGGGTTATGGCCGATGCGGACGGCGCCCGTCCGCTCCGAAACGCCGCTCCAACGCCTTCGTGAACTCAGCGGCGGTAGCGCTCCGCGATCAGCGCCGCGAGCGCCCGCGCGCCCTGCGCCTCGCCGCCTTCGGGACGGCCGGGCTTCGCCGAGGGGGTCCAGGCGAACACGTCGAGATGGGCCCAGGTCTTCGCCTGGCCGACAAAGCGGCGCAGGAACAGCGCGGCGGTGATCGAGCCCGCGAAGGGGCCGCCGGAGATGTGGTTCACGTCGGCGACCTTGGAGGCCAGCAGGTCGTCGTAGGGGTTCCAAAGCGGCATGCGCCAGAGCGGGTCGTGCTCGGCCTGCGCGTGCCGCAGCAGGTCGGCGGCGAAGGCGTCGTCGTCGCTGTAAAGCGGCGGCAGGTCGGGCCCCAGCGCGACGCGGGCGGCTCCGGTGAGGGTCGCGGCGTCGACGATCAGCTCCGGCGCCTCCTCGTCGGCCAGCGCCAGCGCGTCCGCCAGCACGAGGCGGCCTTCCGCGTCGGTGTTGCCGATCTCGACCATCGGTCCCTTGCGGCTCGGGATCACGTCGCCGGGCCGGAAAGCGTCGCCGGAGATCGCATTCTCCACCGCGCCGACGATCAGCCTGAGCCGAACGGGGATCTTGGCGCCCATGACCATGTCGGCGGCGGCGATCATGACGGCCGAGCCGCCCATGTCCTTCTTCATCAGCAGCATGGAGGCGTCGGGCTTGATGTTGAGGCCGCCGGTGTCGAACACCACCCCCTTGCCGACAAGGGTCACCTTCGGCGCGTCCTCAGGGCCCCACACGAGGTCGACGATCCGGGGCGCGCGGTGGGCGGCGGCGGCCCGGCCGACCGCGTGAACGAGCGGAAAGTTTTGGGCCAGCAGATCGTCGCCGACGATCGAGGTCACCGTCGCGCCGTGGCGCTCGCCAAGCGCCCTGATCGCGGCTTCGAGTTCGACGGGGCCGAGGTCGTTGGCCGGCGTGTTGATGAGGTCGCGGGCGGTCTCGACCGCCCGGACCGTCCGCTCCAGCGCCGCGACGTCGACGCCATCGGGGGCGACGAGGCGGATGTCCTTCGCGGCCGGCTTGCCATAGCGGGTGAAGCGGTAGAGGCCGAGGGCGAGGCCGAGCGCCCCCAGCCGCGCGTTCTGACCGGCGTCCTCGAAGCGGTAGGTCCCGGCGGGCAGGACGCTGGCGAGCTTGCCGGCGAGGAAGGGGTTCTTCTCGCGCGCGCTCGCGCTTTCCGTGATGAGCGCCACGCCCGCCAGCCCGCCGTCGGAGGCCGGGACTGCGAGCGTCGCTCCGGCCGTGGTCTCGAAGCCGGTCGCTCTCGCCCATCCGCGCGCCGCCTCCGGGAGGACGCCGCCTGCGGGAACGAACCAGATCGGCGTGGCGCTGTCGGCGGCTGGGACGAAGATCGACGGCATGGGGGACCTCCAAACACGGATCGTTCAAACGCGGGCGACGTCATCGCACATTTCGGACGACGAGGGCGCCACCGGCCGCGCGAGCCTTGCCCCGGCCGGCCGGACGCGCCAAACCCTTTTTCCGCAAGCGAGGCATACCAGCGAGGCGCTCAACCGATGACCGATCTTCCGACCGAGATGGCCTACGTCCGGGCAGACGGGGCCGGAGAGCCCGACGTGCTCCGCCTCGCGCGGGGCCCGCTGCCGGAGCCGGGCGAGGGCGAGGTGCTGGTCGAAGTCGCCGCGGCGGGCGTGAACCGGCCGGACGTGATGCAGCGCAAGGGCATGTATCCGCCTCCCCCCGGCGCGCCCGAGACACTGGGGCTCGAGATCGCCGGCCGGATCGTCAAGCTCGGCGCTGGCGTGACCAACTGGGCGGTCGGCGACGCCGTCTGCGCCCTGATCGCAGGCGGCGGCTACGCCGAATACGCCGTCGCCCAAGCGGCGACCTGCCTCGCTGCCCCCAAGGGCCTGTCGCTCGTGGAGGCCGCCGCCGTCCCCGAGACCTTCTTCACGGTCTGGACCAACGTGTTCGAGCAGGCCGGGCTCAAATCCGGCCAGCGCTTCCTGGTCCATGGCGGCACGAGCGGGATCGGCACGACGGCGATCCAGCTCGCCAAGGCCCGCGGAGCGACGCCCTACGCCACCGCCGGCGGGGCCGATAAGGTCGCCTTCTGCGAAAAGCTCGGCGCGGCGAAAGCGATCGACTACCGCACGGAAGACTTCGTTGAGGTGCTGAAGGCCGAGACCGGCGGCAAGGGCGTCGACGTGATCCTGGACATGGTCGGCGGCGACTACACCGCCCGGAACCTGAAGTCGCTCGCCTTCGGTGGCACCCTGGTGCAGATCGCCTTCATGCAGAGGCCGAAGGTGCAGATCGACCTGACGCCCATCATGCTGAAGCGCCTCACCCTCACCGGCTCGACCCTCCGCGCCCGGCCGGTCGCCCAGAAGGCCGCCATCGCCGAGGCGTTGCAGCGCGAGGTCTGGCCGCTGATCGAGAGCGGCGCGGTGAAGCCGGTGATCCATGCGACCTTCCCGCTGGCGGAGGCCGCCGAGGCCCACCGCTTGATGGAGGGCAGCTCGCACATGGGCAAGATCATCCTGACGACCGGCAAGGGCTGAAGCTTTCGCCCGCTTTCCGCGCCGGCGGCCCTTACCGCCGGCGCCCCACCGGCGCCGTTACGACGGCCAAGGGCGCGTCTCGACGCCTCCTCGGCGCGCCGATCCTGTCCAAAAGACTCGCCTTTCCGCGCGTTCGCCTTAGCTCCTCCCCGCAAGAGCCGACGCATGCCCAGGTCCGCCGTCCATCCCGACGGGCCGCGGAGGCGCGTCCGGCGTTCCATCTTGAGGCGACAGGCGACATGTGCGGAATCTGCGGCGAGTTCACGTTCCTCGGTCAGCCGGCATCGGTCGAAGCCGTGGCGGCGATGGCCGGCTGCATGGTGTCCCGCGGGCCGGACGGCGAGGGAATCGTCGCCCGCGGCCGCGTCGCCTTCGGCCACCGTCGGCTGAAGATCATCGATCTCAGCGAGAAGGCTGAGCAGCCGATGGTCGATCCCGACCTCGGGCTGACCATCGTCTTCAATGGCTGCATCTACAATCACAAGGAGCTCCGCGTGGAGCTCGAGGCGAAGGGCCACCGTTTCTTCTCGGACGGCGACACGGAGATCATCGTCAAGGGGTGGAAACAGTGGGGGACGGAGCTGCCGAAGAAGCTGTTCGGCATGTTCGCCATCGCGATCCACGAGCGCGACTCCGGCCGCGTGATCCTCATCCGCGACCGCCTCGGCATCAAGCCGCTCTACGTCTCCGAGGGCGCCGGCCGGGTGCGGTTCTCGTCGTCGCTCCCGTCGCTGCTGAAGGCGGGCGGCGTCGACACCACGATCGATCCGGTCGGGCTCAACGCCTACATGACGTTCCACTCGGTGGTGCCGGCGCCGCGCACCATTCTCGCAGGCGTCCGCAAGCTGCCCCCGGCGACCCTGCGCATCTATGAGCCGGACGGCCGCACCAAGGAGGAGGTCTACTGGGCCGTCTCCTACGAGCGCTCCGCCGCCGACGTCGCGCGTTCCTTCGACGAGTGGCGCGAGCAGGTGCACCAGTCCTTACGCACGGCGGTGAAGCGCCGCATGGTCGCGGACGTGCCAGTCGGCGTGCTGCTGTCGGGCGGCGTCGACTCCAGCGTGGTGGTGGCGCTGCTGGCGGAGCTCGGCCACCAGAACGTCGAGACCTTCTCGATCGGCTTCGAGGCCCGCGGCGGCGAGGAAGGCGACGAGTTCAAGTATTCCGACATCGTCGCGCAAAAGTTCGGCACCAAGCACCACAAGATCACGATCGAGGAGCGCCGGATGCTGGACGCGCTTCCCGGCGCGATCGACGCCATGTCGGAGCCGATGGTGAGCCACGACTGCGTGGCGTTCTACCTCCTCTCGGAAGAGGTGCGGAAACACGTCACCGTCGTGCAGAGCGGCCAGGGGGCGGACGAAATTTTTGCCGGCTATCATTGGTACCCGCCGGTGGCCGCCTCCAATGCGCCGGCCGCGGACTACGCCCGGGCGTTCTTCGACCGCGACAACGCGCGGTACAACGCGCACGTCACGGAACAGTACGCGACCGCCGACCACGCCCGGGCCTTCGTCGAGGAGCACTTCGACACGCCGGGCGCCGACGACGCCGTCGACAAGGCGCTGCGCCTTGATAGCACCGTGATGCTCGTCGACGACCCGGTGAAGCGCGTCGACAACATGACCATGGCGCATTCGCTTGAAGCCCGCGTGCCGTTCCTCGACCACGAACTGGTCGAGCTCGCGGCGCGCATCCCCGGCGAGCACAAGCTCGCGGACGGCGGAAAGGGCGTGCTGAAGGATCTCGCCCGGCACATCGTACCGAAGGAGATCGTCGACCGGCCGAAGGGCTACTTCCCGGTGCCCGGCCTCAAGTATCTCGAAGGTCAGACGCTCGAGATGGTGCGCGACGCGCTCGGCAGCCAGGCCGCCCGCGAGCGGGGGCTGTTCCGGCCCGAGTATCTCGAAACCCTGTTCGACGATCCGACGGCGCACATCACGCCGCTGCGCGGCTCCGAACTCTGGCAATGCGCGCTGCTGGAGGTGTGGCTCCAGACCCACGGCGTCTGAGCGCCCGTCGACCGACCGACAACGAACGAAAGAGCCGAACATGATCGTTTCGGGAGACGCCGCGGCCCTCGCCTATCGCAACGGGCGGGGCCTTATGGGCGAAGCGCAAGAGGGGACTATGGCCAACACCACCGACGCGATCGTCGACTGCGGTTGGGGCCGACTGTTGTTCGCCCAGACCTTCGCCGATCCCAAGACCCTCGCCGAGGCCTTGCGCGAGGAGGGCCCGGACGCCCGCGACATCGCCGTCTACGTGGACGATCCCCACGTCCTGCTCGCGCAGGCGCCGCTCGAGCTCTTCCTCGACCCGAGCCACATGTTCCGGCTCGACCTCACGACCTACGAGCCCTCGAAGCGCGGACAGCGCGCGTTCGTCGTGCGCCGCGTGGAGCAGGCCCGCGACGCCGAGGAGATCAACCGCATCTACTCCGCGCGCCACATGGTGACGGTGCGGCCCGACTTTTTCGATCGCGCCCGCGAGGACGACGTCGTGATTCACCTCGTCGCCGAGGACGCGCGGACCCACGCCGTGATCGGGACCGTCACCGGCGTCAACCATGGCCATGCCTTCGGCTGCGGCGAGAAAGGCTCGTCGCTGTGGTGCCTCGCGGTCGACCCCCAAGCCCCCCATCCCGGCGTCGGCGAAACGCTTGTGCGCCGCCTTGCGGAGACGCTGCGGGACCAGGGCGCGCTCTGGATGGACCTGTCGGTCATGCATGACAACGCGCAGGCGATCAGCCTCTACGAGAAGCTCGGCTTCGCCCGCATTCCAACCTTCTCGGTCAAACGCAAGAACTCGATCAACGAGCGGCTGTTCATCGGCGACCAGGGCGCAGAGGGCCTCAATCCCTATGCGAAGCTTATCGTCGACGAGGCGCGGCGCCGCGGCATCGGGGTGGACGTGACGGACGCGGAGGGCGGCTTCTTCCGCCTGACCCACGGCGGCCGCTCCATTCTCTGCCGCGAGAGCCTGAGCGAGCTGACCACCGGCGTCGCCATGTCGATCTGCGACGACAAGGCGGTGACGCGTCGGGCCGTGTCCCGCGCCGGCGTCGCCGTTCCCGAACAGATCGAGGCCGGTGAACGGGAGGAAATCGAAACCTTTCTCGCCCGTCACGGCGCGGTGGTGGTGAAACCCGCGCGCGGCGAGCAGGGGCGCGGAATCGCCGTGGGGCTTCGAACGATCGACGAGGTCGAAGCGGCGGTGGAGCGCGCCAAAGCGTTCTGCGACCGCGTGTTGATCGAGCAGATGGCCGAAGGCGAAGACCTCCGGCTGATCGTCATCGACTTCAAGCTGGTCGCCGCCGCCGTGCGCCGTCCGGCCCAGATCACCACCGACGGCCGCTCGACCATCCGCGCGCTGATCGAGGCGCAGAGCCGGCGCCGCTCCGCAGCGACCGGCGGCGAAAGCCAGATTCCGATCGATACCGAGACCGAGCGCTGCGTGCGGGCGGCGGGCTTCGCGCTCGACGACGTCGCGCCGCCGAACCAGACCCTCGCCGTCCGTAAGACCGCGAACCTGCACACCGGCGGCACGATCCACGACGTCACCGGCGTGGTGCACTCCGCGCTGGTAGAGGCTGCTGTGAAGGTAGCGCGCGCCATCGATATCCCGGTCGTCGGCGTCGACCTCATGGTGCGCGCGCCGCATGAGCCGACCTACGCCTTCATCGAGGCGAACGAGCGGCCAGGCCTCGCCAACCACGAGCCGCAGCCGACCGCCGAACGCTTCATCGACCTGTTGTTCCCGCTGTCGATGCCGGCGAGCGTGCGGCGGATGGGGCTGGGGTGACGGCCGTCAGCTCGTGGTATTGAGGCCTCTCGAATCGCTCCAACCGCGGAGACCCCATGCCGCGTCTCGACGTCGACATCGACTATCTTGGCGACCAGCTCAAAGCGCTGCTTAGGATCCCGAGCCCCTCGGGCTTCACCGACACCATTACCCACGCGGTGGTCGACGAACTGCAGCGTCTCGGCGTCGAGCCCGAGGTCACGCGCCGGGGCGCCATCCGCGCCCGGCTGAAGGGCCGGGCCAAAGATCCCTCCCGCGCGCTGATCGCCCATCTCGATACGCTGGGCGCGCAGGTGAAGTACCTCAAGCCGAACGGACGGCTGGAGCTGGTGCCGATCGGGAGCTGGTCCGCCCGCTTCGCGGAAGGCGCGCGCTGCACGATCTTCACCGAAGCGGGCGCCTACCGCGGCTCCATCCTGCCGCTGAAGGCCTCCGGCCACACCTACGCCGACGAGATCGACACGCAGCCGACCGGCTGGCCCTATGTCGAGGTGCGGGTCGACGCGCTGGTGCGCGACGTACCGGACCTCAACCGGCTCGGCTTCCACGTCGGCGACGTCGTCGCGATCGATCCGGAGACCGAGTTCCTCGAGAACGGCTTCATCGTCTCGCGCCATCTGGACGACAAGGCCGGCGTCGCGATCCTGCTGGCCACGCTGAAGGCGGTGATCGACTCCGGAAAGAAGCCCGCGGTCGACACCTGGTGGATCTTCTCGATCGCCGAGGAGGTCGGCGTCGGCGCTTCCGCGGTGCTCCCGCACGACGTCGCCGCCATGGTGACGATCGACAACGGCACCACCGCGCCGGGGCAGGCGTCGGACGAGTTCGGCGTGACGATCGCCATGGCCGACCAGACCGGACCGTTCGATTACCATCTCACCCACGAGCTGATCCGGCTCGCGCGCGACAACGACATCCGACACCAGCGCGACGTGTTCCGCTACTACCGGTCCGACAGCGCCTCGGCCATCGAGGCGGGCGTCGACGTGCGCACCGCGCTGGTCACCTTCGGCATCGACGCGAGCCACGGCTACGAGCGCATCCACATGCACGCCCTGCGCTCGCTGGCCGAACTGATGACCGCCTATGTGACAAGCCCGATCGACATCAAGCGCGACGCGAAGCCGGTCGGCTCCATTGAGGGCTTTCCGCATCAACCGATCGAGCCGGCCGAGCCGGACATCGAGCCGGGCGAACAGCTGCCTGCGGAGGGCTGACGGCGCGGCGTCGATTCCCTCGCCCGGCCACTGCTCGGGCGACGCGCCATGATCGCAATGTCACGGGTTCGATCACCCATGCCAAGCAACGACGATCTCGAGGCCGCGTACCGCGGCTACATCGCCTGCCTCAATGGCCGGGACTGGACGATGCTCGACCAGTTCGTCCACGGCGACGTCCGTCACAACGGCAGGCCTCTGGGGATCGCCGGCTATCGGTCCATGCTGGAGGCCGATTGCGAGCGAATACCTGATCTGCGTTTCAGCGTTGAGCTTCTGGTCGTAGACCCACCGCTGGTGGCGAGCAGGCTGGACTTCGACTGCACCCCCAAAGGCGAGTTTCTCGACCTGCCCGTGCACGGCCGGAGGGTGCGGTTCTGCGAGAACGTCTTCTATCAATTTCGCGACCGACGGATTCTGGAAGTCTGGTCGGTCGTCGATAAGGCCGCGATCGAAGAGCAGCTTCGCTAGGCCGCCGCCCCCGCCCTTCTTCCGTCGCCGGATCTTTCCGCCGATCCTGCGCGGCGAGGTCGCGCGGTTTGCCTCTCGCCTTCGCTCGTCTATGAAGGAGCCGCCGCGGGCGAGAGGTCTGCCGGCCGAGCCGAAGACGCCGCCATGAACGACGCGACCCCTGATCCGCTGACCGACATCCGCCGTGAGATCGATCGGATCGACGAGGCCATGCATCGGCTGCTGATGGAGCGCGGCGCGGTCATCGACCGGCTGATCGCCATCAAGCGCACCTCGCAGACGGGCTCGGCGTTCCGGCCGGGACGCGAGGCCGACATGATGCGGCGGATCGCAGGACGGCATGAGGGCCGCCTGCCGCTTGCTACCGCCGAGCACCTCTGGCGCACCATCATCGCGACCTTCACCCATGTGCAGGCGCCCTTCACGCTGCATGTGGAGCAGGGTCCCCAAGCGCTCGCGATGCACGACCTCGCCCGTTTTCACGTGGGCTTCGACGTGCCGCTGGAAGGTCACGCCTTGCCCGGCCGCGTGGTGGAGGCGGTGCGCGCCTCGACCGGCGACCTCGGTCTCGTCCGCCTTGAGCCGAAGCCAGCCGGCGCTTGGTGGGAGGCGCTCGGCGGCGAGGGCCCGCAGGTCATGGCTCGCCTTCCCTTCCTGCCAGCGGAAGGCCATCCCGCGCCGACGCCTGCGCTCGTCATCGCCCGGCCGCTTGGGCCCGGCAGCGCGAGCGAGGTGTCCGTCTGGGCGGTGCATGACGACGGCGACCTCGCGCTGGCGCCGGATGTCGAAACCCTGGCTGCGGTCACGCGCAACGGCGTCCGCAACCGGCTCGTCGCCGCTCCCGGGGCGGAGCCTCCCGCGCCCAACGCCCTGCCGCTCGGCGGCTATGCGCAGCCGGCCGCGGCGCGCTGATCCCGTTTCACGAAAGCCCATCTCGATGACGTCCGCGTCCCCCGCCGCCCTCACACCTGCCGATCGCCCGTCGCCCCGGGCGGGCGCGCTCGCGATCGAGGCCTATGTGCCCGGCAAGAGCAAAGCGCCGGCCGGCGTGAAGCTCCATAAGCTCTCGTCGAACGAGACGCCGCTCGGCGCGAGCCCGCGCGCGATCGAGGCTTTCCGGGACGCGGCGGGCCATCTGGAAATCTACCCGGACGGCTCCTCCACCGCGTTGCGCGAGGCGATCGGCCGGGCCTACGGGCTCGATCCGGCGCGCATCGTCTGCGGCGCGGGTTCCGACGAGCTCCTGTCGCTGCTGGCCTATGGCTACCTCGCCCCGGGCGACGAGGGCGTCTTCACCGAGCACGGCTTCCTCGTCTACCGGATCGCGATCCTCGCCGCCGGCGGCGTCCCCGTGGTCGCGCCCGAGACCAACCTGACGGCCGACGTCGACGCCATTCTCGCCTGCGTGACCGATCGCACGCGCCTCGTCTATCTGGCGAACCCCAACAACCCGACCGGCACCTACCTGCCGTTCGACGAGGTGAAGCGGCTGCACGCCAACCTGCCGGGCCACGTGCTGCTCGTGCTCGACGCGGCCTACGCGGAGTACGTCCGCGCCAATGATTACGCCGCCGGCATCGAGCTCGTGAGCGGCTCGGAGAACGTGGTGATGACGCGCACCTTCTCGAAGGTGCATGGCCTCGCGGCGCTGCGCATCGGCTGGATGTACGGACCGGCGGCGGTGGTCGACGTGCTGAACCGCATCCGCGGGCCGTTCAACCTGTCGGCCCCGGCGATCGCAGCCGGCGCCGCGGCGATCGCCGACCGCGCGCATCTGGACGCCTCTGTCGACCACAACGCCCGCTGGCTGACGACGCTCACCGACGAGATCCGCGCGCTCGGCCTTGCGGTGACGCCGAGCGTGGCGAACTTCGTGCTGGTGCATTTCCCCGACGCGCCCGGCCGCACCGCGGCGGAGGCCGACGCCTTCCTGACCGCCCGGGGCGTGATCCTGCGCGCGGTCGCCTCCTACGGCCTGCCGCATGCGCTGCGGCTGTCGATCGGCTCCGAGGAAGCGAACCGCGCCGTGCTCGACGGGCTGAGAGCCTTCCTCGCGGGCGGCGCCCGTGGCTGACGCGCCTCTGTTCGACCGGGTCGCCATCATCGGCCTCGGCCTTATCGGCTCTTCGATCGCCCGGGCCGCAAAGGCCGGCGGCCTCGTGGGAACGCTGGTCGCCGCCGACCGGGACGCCGCAGTGCGCGCGCGCGTGGCCGAACTCGGCATCGCCGACGTCGTCGCCGAAAGCGCGGCGGAAGCGGCCGAGGCCGCCGACCTCGTCATCGTCTGCACGCCCGTCGGCGCCTGCGGCGCGGTCGCGGCCGAGGTCGGGTCGCGGCTGAAGCCAGGCGCGATCCTCTCCGACGTCGGCTCGGTGAAGGGCGCGGTCGTGCGGGACATGGCCCCGCACGTGCCGCCCTACGCCACCTTCGTGCCCGCTCATCCCATCGCCGGCACCGAGGACTCTGGACCCGACGCCGGCTTCGCCGAGCTGTTCCGGGGGCGCTGGGCGATCCTGACGCCCCTGTCGCCCGCCGATGAAGGCGACGTCGCGCGGCTCGGCGGGTTCTGGGAAGGTATGGGCGCGATGGTCGACACCATGTCGGTGGAGCACCACGACCTGGTCTTCGCCATCGTCAGCCACGTGCCGCACCTGATCGCCTACAATATCGTGGGCACCGCCGCGGACCTCGAGGAGGTGACCCAGCAGGAGGTCATCAAATACTCGGCCTCCGGCTTCCGCGACTTCACGCGCATCGCCTCCTCCGACCCGACCATGTGGCGCGACGTGTTCCTCAACAACCGCGAGGCGGTGCTGGAGATCCTCGGCCGTTTTGTGGAGGACCTGACGGCGCTGCAGCGGGCGATCCGCTGGGGCGAGGGCGACACGTTGTTCAACCTGTTCACCCGCACCCGCGCCATCCGCCGCTCGATCGTAGAGCAGGGCCAGGACACCGCCGCTCCCGACTTCGGCCGGCGAGCGGCCGCGTCGGCGAAGGACTGACGAGGCGGGATGCCCGAGCTCCCCGAGGTCGAGACCGTCCGCCGGGGGCTTGCGCCGGTCATGGAGGGCCGCCGCATCCTGAGCGTGGACGCGCGCCGCCCGGACCTGCGCTTTCCCTTTCCCGAACGGTTCGCGGCGAGGCTCAAGGACCGCACCGTCACGTCGCTGGGACGCCGAGCGAAGTACCTGCTCGCCGACCTCGACGACGGCGAGGTGTTGGTGATGCACCTCGGCATGTCGGGCTCGTTCCGCATTCTTCTCCCCGAAGCGGAAGTCGCGCCGGGATCGTTCCACCACCCCCGCTCCAAGGCCGCGATCCACGACCACGTGGAGTTCGCGTTCGAGGGCGGCGCCACGGTGACTTACAACGACCCCCGCCGCTTCGGCTTCATGACGCTCGGCCCGCGCGCGACCCTCGAGACGCACCCGCTGTTCCGCCACGTCGGGATCGAGCCGCTCGGCAACGCGCTGGACGGCGCCCTGCTGCTGCGCCTGTTTGGGACCAAGCAGACAAGCCTGAAAGCCGCGCTGCTCGACCAGCGGCTGATCGCGGGCCTTGGCAACATCTACGTCTGCGAGGCGCTGCACCGGGCGAAGCTTTCGCCGACCCGCGCCGCGGGCACGCTGACGATCCGGAAGGCCAATCTGCTGGCTGACGCGATCCGCGCGGTGCTCGAGGAGGCCATCGCCGCCGGCGGCTCGACGCTGCGCGACTTCGCCCACGCCGACGGGGCGCTTGGCTATTTCCAGCACGCGTTCCGCGTCTACGACCGCGAAGGCGACCCCTGCCCGACGCCGGGCTGCCGCGGCGTGGTCCAGCGCATCGTGCAGACGGGGCGCTCGACGTTCTTCTGCGCGCAGTGCCAGAAATGAGCGGCCGAATCCCCCACAGGCGTCGTCCGCCGGCTTGACCGGAGGAACCCGTCGTCGACGTCGAGCGTCACGCCGGACATGGATGGTCCGGTCAAGCCGGACCATGACGCGCTCTAAACGATATGTTCCCTTCACGGCCAAACGCCGCCGTCGCTTCTGAGAGGCCCCATGACCGACGCCGTTTACGAAACCCTGCTCGTCGAGACCCGCGGCGCCGTAGGCCTCATCACGCTCAACCGCCCGAAGGCGCTGAACGCCCTGAACGCGCGGCTGATCGCGGAGCTGGCGGAGGCCTTCGAAGCCTTCGAAGCGGACGACGCGGTGGGCGCCGTGGTGGTGACGGGGAGCGAAAAGGCGTTCGCGGCCGGCGCCGACATCAAGGAGATGGCGCAGAAGACCTACGCCGAAGCCTTCCTCGAGGACTTCGGCGCTGGCTGGCGGCGGATCACCACCTGCCGCAAGCCCTCGATCGCGGCGGTGGCGGGCTATGCGCTCGGCGGCGGCTGCGAACTCGCCATGATGTGCGACATGATCTTCGCCGCTGACACCGCGAAGTTCGGCCAGCCCGAGATCACCCTCGCCATCATCCCCGGCTTCGGCGGAACCCAGCGGCTGACGCGCGCCGTCGGCAAGGCCAAAGCCATGGACCTGATCCTGACCGGCCGGATGATGGACGCAGGCGAAGCCGAGCGCGCCGGTTTGGTCGCCCGGGTCGTCGCGCCGGAGCGGCTGGTTGACGAGGCGTTGGAGGCCGCGGCGAAGATCGCTTCGTTCTCGCGCGTGGCGGTGCTCGCCGCCAAGGAGGCGGTGAACGTGGCGCAGGAAACGAGCCTCGCCGAGGGCGTCCGCTTCGAGCGCCGCGCCTTCCAGGCCCTGTTCGCGACCGACGATCAGACCGAGGGCATGGCGGCCTTCGTTGAGAAGCGGAAGCCGACGTTCAAGAACAGATAAACCCCGCCGACCCCAGTTCCATGTCATCTCGGACGGCCGCAGGCCTGGCCGATCGTCCGCCGGACCCCCGCCTTATTGCTCCTCGATCCCGGCGCGCGCTTCGCTCGGCCGGGATGACGCCCGTCCTCTCGCCTGGCGCAGCCCCTTGGATCTTCCTCTCGAAATTCTCGCGCTCTTCGCCGTGGTGGGTTTGCTCGCGGGCGTGGTGGACGCCATCGCCGGCGGCGGCGGGCTGGTGACCGTGCCGACGCTGCTGCTTGGTGGGCTCGACCCGGTGTCGGCCATCGCCACCAACAAACTGCAGGGCGCGATCGGCACGGCCGCCGCCACCGCCCGCTTCGCCCGGGCCGGCATGCTCGACGTCCGGTCTCCTGCGACATGGGGGCTGTCGATCGCGGCCTTCCTCGGCGCGGTCGCCGGCGCCGCCCTCGTCGCCTTCGCGCCCGTCGAGCTCATGCGGGCCGCGCTGCCCTTCCTTCTGATCGCGGTCGCGCTCTATTTCACCTTCGGTCCACGGCTGTCCGACGTCGACGGCCGAGCCCGGCTGGGGCCGGTCGCCTTCGCGCTCGGCGTCGCAGCTCCCATCGGCGCCTACGATGGGCTGTTTGGGCCCGGCGCCGGCGCCTTCTACATGATCGGGCTCGTGGGACTGGCGGGCCTCGGCGCGGTGAAGGCCGTGGCGCGCACCAAGCTCCTGAACCTTTCGTCCAACCTCGCAGGACTGATCGTGTTCATCTTGGCCGGACACGTGGTGTGGTCGGCCGGCCTCGCCATGTCAGCGGGGACGTTGGTCGGCGCCCGGCTCGGCGCCGGCCTCGCGCTGAAGCACGGCGTCGGCCTGGTGCGCCCGCTCGTCATCGTGGTGGCCCTTGCCCTCTCCGCGCGCCTGATGTTCGATCCCGCCACCCGGTGGGCGCAATGGTCAGATCGGCGTTCTGACCGTGTCCGATAGCGAAAGATCGCCGTTGCGCGCCTCGACCTTCGCCCTCGCCCTTCTGGCCGCGGTCGCAGCCACTTCCGCTCTCGCCGCCGAGACCGGCGGCTGCGGCGCTTTCGCCTGGCCGATCGAGCCGGACAAGGCGCTGCTGGCGGCCGCCCCCATGGCCGAGAGCGGCGCGCGGCTCGATCTCTCCCGTCCCGCCGCCGTGCGGCTGGTGCTGACGGACGCCGCCAAGGCCGGCTTCGAGCTGCCGCCGGGCAAGCCGGCGGCGGCCGCGGCGCCAGCCGGCGTGCTGCGCTTCGAAGCCAGAACCGGCGCGTACCAGATCACCATGACGGAGCGTGTCTGGATCGACGTGGTGCAGGCCGGCAAACGCCTGGACGAGGCGGGATTCTCCGGCGTGCTCGACTGCGAGGGGGCGCGCAAATCCGTCCGCTTCGAGCTCCAGGACGGACCGGCGACGGTCCAGATCAGCGGCTCGCCGTCGCGCACCGTCGGAATCGCGGTGACAGCCCTGCCGCAGTGACGTATGGCGGCCCTGACCGCGCCGCAATCCGCGCGCGACGTCGAGCCATCCGGATGGCCTGCGGAACTTGCCTATGACGCCGCGCCGCGCTCTGATCAGCCTCGCCTTCGCCGGCGCCGCCCTCGCGGCCACGCCGGTCCTCGCCCGGACCTTTCATCACTGGTTTCCCGGCTTCGCCGCGGCGGCGCTGCCCCCCGGAGAAACGCTGCCGGAGATCGCGGACCTGCCTGTCGTGGCGGTCGCGCCCCGCGCCGGCCCACCTCGCGCCGCCGTAATCCTTGTCACCGGGAGCGGCGGATGGGCCGACCTCGACCGTAAGCTCGCCGCGGGCTTCGCCGCCGAAGGGATCGCGACGCTCGGGCTCGACAGCCTGCGCTACTTCCTCGCGCCACGGTCGCCGGACGAAGTCGGAGCCGACGTCGGCCGCATGATCGAGGCCGCCCGCCGCGTCTGGGGCGTGGAGGACGTGGCGCTGGTCGGCTACTCCTTCGGCGCCGACACGGTTCCAGTCGCCTACAACCGGCTTCCGCCGGCCGACCGCGCCGCCGTGCGCGCCGTCGCGATGCTCGGCTTGTCCCGCAGGGCGGATCTCGCGATGGGCGTGGCAAAGATCGTGGCGCGGTTCGACGGCTACCCGCAGTCGACCGCGAGCGAGGTCGCGCGCGTCGCGCAGGCCCCGGAGCGCGCGGCGATCGTTTGCGTCTACGGCGAAGAGGAGCAGGCGGAGGGCCGCACGCTCTGCCCATCGCTCGACCCGTCGCGCGTGCGCTTGATCGAGACCGCCGGCGGCCATCATTTCGACGGCGATTACGCCGCCCTCGCCCACGCCGTGGCGGCGACGCTGAAGCGCGCGTGAGCCGTTGCAAACGAACGGGAGCCCGCGTATAAGCCCGGCTTCCGCGCGTGCCCGGCCTGACATGGGCTGCCGTGGCGCGCCCCTCAACTGCTCGAAGCCTCGGGCTTGGCCGGTCTCCCCTCCGCGGGCGGCGGTCGATTGCCGGAGGCTTCTCCTCATTCGGAGAGCGAAATGCCCAAGATCAAGTCCAAGTCGGCGGCGAAGAAGCGTTTCCGCTTCACCGCGACCGGCAAGGTCATCTCCGCCCAGGCCGGTAAGCGCCACGGGATGATCAAGCGCACCAACAAGCAGATCCGCAACCAGCGCGGCACGACCATCCTGACCCCGCAAGACGCGCGGATCGTCCGGACGTTCCTGCCCTACGGCTGACGCGTCGACGCTTCCAAAGCGCTCATCCCGAACACCTGAGACGAGAGATTTACGACCATGGCTCGCGTTAAACGGGGCGTCACGTCCCACGCCAAGCACAAGAAGACGCTCGACGCCGCGAAGGGCTTCTACGGCCGTCGCAAGAACACGATCCGCGCGGCGAAGGCCGCCGTCGATCGGTCGATGCAGTACGCCTACCGCGATCGCAAGAACAAGAAGCGCACCTTCCGCGCGCTCTGGATCCAGCGCATCAACGCCGCGGTTCGCGAGCACGGCCTGACCTACTCGCGCTTCATCGACGGTCTCGCCAAGGCCGGCATCGAAGTCGACCGCAAGGTGCTCTCGGATCTCGCGATCCACGAGCCGGCCGCCTTCGCCGCGATCGCGCTGAAGGCCAAGGACGCGCTTCCGAAGGAAGCCGCCTCGGCGTGATCCTCGGAGCGGCCCGTCCAGCGCCGCTCCTTCTGATCCAAGCTCGTCGTCATGCCCCGGCGTGTCCGGGGCATCCACAGCAGTCGTAGAGCTCCACGCCGCCGGTGGATCCCCCGGACAAGCCGGGGGATGACGTTGCGTTTCAGGCCCGGGGACAAACCCGGCCGAGCGGAAGCGGCGTCTCGCATGACCGACATCGACAGCCTCAATGCCCTCGAAGCCGACGTGCTGGCGCAAGTCGCCGGCGCCGCCGACGAAGCCGCGCTCGAGGCCGTGCGCGTGGCGGCGCTTGGCAAGAAGGGCTCCGTCTCCGAAAAGCTGAAGACGCTGGGCTCCATGAGCCCGGACGACCGCAAGACCTTCGGTCCGGCGCTCAACGCGTTGCGCGACCGGGTCGCTGCGGCGCTCGGAGAACGGAAGGCCGCGCTCGCCGACGCGGCGCTGGAGGCCAGGCTCGCCTCCGAGCGGCTCGACGTCTCGCTCCCCGTGCGCGAGAGCGGCCTCGAGACTGGCCGTATCCATCCCGTGAGCCAGGTGATGGACGAGCTCACGGCGATCTTCTCCGCCATGGGCTTCTCGGTCGCCGAAGGTCCGGACATCGAGACCGACGAACTCAACTTCACGGCGCTGAACTTCCCCGTCGGCCATCCGGCCCGCGAAATGCACGACACCTTCTTCCTACCCGAGAAGCCGAACGGCGAGCGCCTGCTGCTGCGCACGCACACCAGCCCCGTGCAGGTGCGCACCATGAGGAGCACGCAGCCGCCAATCCGGGTGATCTGCCCCGGCCGCACCTACCGCTTCGACATGGACCAGACGCACACGCCGATGTTCCATCAGGTCGAGGGCCTCGTCATCGACAAGGAGGCCCATCTCGGCCACCTGCGCTGGGTGCTCGAGGAATTCCTCAAGACCTTCTTCGAGGTGCCGTCGGTCGAGCTCCGGTTCCGCCCCTCGTTCTTCCCCTTCACCGAACCGTCGATGGAGGTCGACGTCCGCTGTCGGAAGCTGCCCAACGAGGTGCGCATCGGCGAGGGCGACGACTGGCTCGAAATTCTCGGCTGCGGGATGGTCCACCCCAACGTGCTCCGCAACTGCGGCGTCGATCCGGACGTCTACCAGGGCTTCGCCTGGGGCATGGGGATCGACCGCATCGCGATGCTGAAGTACGGCATGCCCGACCTGCGCGACCTGTTCTCCGCGGACGCCCGCTGGCTCAGCCACTACGGCTTCCGCCCGCTCGACTTCCCGACGCTCGCGGGCGGGCTGAGTTCGTAAGGCGCGTCATCCCGCGCGGCCGCAAGGCCGATCCGGGATCGTTCGCCGTGAAAGACGCCTTTTTCTGACGACGATCCCGGCTCCGCGCTTCGCTTCGGCCGGGAAGACGCCCTGAGGGCCAATCCACATGAAATTCTCCCTCTCCTGGCTGAAAGAGCACCTCGCCGGCGACGCCGATCTCACGACGGTGACGGATACGCTGACCCGCGTGGGCCTCGAGGTCGAGCACGTGGAGGACAGGGCGGGCGACCTCTCGGCCTTCGTGGTTGGCCACATCCTCGACGCCCAGCGCCACCCCAATGCGGACAAGCTGCAGGTCTGTTCCGTCGACGTCGGCAAGGGCGCGCCGCTGCAGGTGGTCTGCGGGGCGCCAAACGCGCGGACCGGCCTGAAGGTGGTGTTCGCCGCGCCCGGCACGGTGATCCCGTCCTCCGGCGTCAAGCTCGGCGCCTCCGAGATCCGCGGCGTCGCCTCCGGCGGCATGCTGTGCTCCTCGCGCGAGCTGGGCTTGGGCGACGAGCACGACGGCATCCTGGAGCTGCCCGCCGACGCGCCCGTCGGCCGCCCCTTCGCGCCGCTTGTCGGCCTCGACGACCCGGTCATCGAGATCGCCGTCACGCCCAACCGTCCGGACTGCCTCGGCGTCCACGGCGTCGCCCGCGATCTCGCCGCAGCGGAGATCGGCGAGCTGATCGAGCCGCCCGCCCGCACGGTCCGGGGCGCTTTCCCTTGCCCGACGGCCGTCCGCTTCGACTTCGGCGACGCCGAGCCGCTGTCGCCGTTCTTCGCGCTGCGCCTTGTGCGCGGCGTCAGGAACGGGCCCTCGCCCGAGTGGCTGCAGCGCAAGCTGAAGAGCATCGGCCAGAAGCCGATCAACGCGCTCGTCGACGTCACCAACTACCTGACCTTCGACCGCGGCCGCCCGCTGCATGTGTTTGACGCCGCCAAGGTGAAGGGAGACCTCGTCGTACGCCGCGCGCGGGCGGGCGAGAGCCTCCTTGCGCTCGACGGCAAGACCTACGCGCTCGACGAGACCATGTGCGTCATCGCCGACGACAACGGCGTTCAGTCGATCGCGGGCGTCATGGGCGGCGCCGCCACGGGTTGCGACGCGACCACGACCGAGGTGCTGATCGAAAGCGCGTTGTGGGACCCGCTTAACATCGCCCGCACCGGCCGCGCGCTGAACGTCCACTCCGATGCCCGCCACCGCTTCGAGCGCGGCGTCGACCCGGCCTTCACCTTGCCGGGCCTCGAGCTCGCGACCCAGCTTGTCATCGACATCTGCGGCGGCGAGGCGTCCGACATCGTCACCGCCGGCGAGATTGTCGAGCGCGACCTGATCCTCGACTTCCCCGTCTCGGAGGTGAAGCGCCTCGCGGGCCTCGCCGTCACCCCGGCCGAGGTCAAGGTCCCGCTCCACCGGCTGGGTTTCTGGGTCACCGGCCAGGGCGAGCTGCTGAAGGTCGCGGTGCCGAGCTGGCGCCCGGACGTGTCGGGCAAGGCCGACATCGTCGAGGAGGTGGTGCGCATCATCGGGCTCGACCGGGTGCAGGCGACGCCTCTGCCGGCGGGCGCCAGCGTCGGCGGCGCGAAGCTCAGCCCGGTGCAGCGCCGCGCCCGCATCGCGCGTCGGGCCCTCGCGGCCCGCGGCATGGTGGAGGCCGTGACCTGGTCCTTCGTCTCCAAGGCGCAGGCCGACAGCTTCGGCGGATCGAAGCCCGAGCTTGCGCTCGCCAATCCGATCGCCGCCGACCTCTCCGACATGCGCCCCAGCCTGCTGCCGGGCCTGATCGCCGCCGCCCAGCGCAACGCCGACCGCGGCCTGTCCGACGTCGCGCTGTTCGAGGTCGGGCAGGTGTTCTGGGGCGACCGTCCCGAGGACCAGAAGATCGCCGCAGCCGCCATCCGGCGGGGGACGGCCAAGGCGCGCGGCGCCGGCCGTCATTGGGGCGAAGCCGCCGCGCCGGTCGACGCCTTCGACGCCAAGGGCGACGCTCTCGCCGTGCTCGCGAACCTCGGGCTGCAGCCTTCGGCCGTCCAGATTGCGCAAGGGTCCGCGCCGGCGTGGTTCCATCCCGGACGCTCGGGCGTGCTGCAGCTTGGTCCCAAGGTCGTGCTCGGCGCCTTCGGCGAGCTGCACCCACGCACGCTTGCGGCGCTCGGGGTCTCCGGTCCGCTCGTCGGCTTCGAGTTGATCCTCGACGCGCTGCCGCAGCCTAAGGCGAAGCCCACGCGAGCGAAGCCGCCGTTCGACGGCTCGGCGTTCCAGCCGCTCTCCCGCGACTTCGCCTTCGTGGTGGACCGCGACGTGCCCGCCGGCGAGCTGATCCGGGCGGCGCAGGCGGCGGAGCGGAAGCTCGTGACCCGCGTCGACCTGTTCGACCGCTACGAAGGACCGGGCGTGCCCGAAGGCAAGGTCTCGCTCGGCCTCGCCGTCACGCTGCAGCCGCGCGAGAAGACGCTGACCGACGCCGAGATCGAGGAGATTTCCGCCCGCATCGTCGCCCAAGTCGCCAAGGCCACGGGCGCGACCCTGCGGGGCTGAGTCCCTGCATCAAGTCTCCGTCAAGGCCCGCCCCCGGCGGCGGCGCGAGCTTTGCCGCGTGGAAGCCTTGACCTAGCTCATGGTCAGACGCCCACCGTCTGCGCGCAAAGTACAAGCTCGCAGCCGCTTGAGGCCGCGCGGCGCCGCAGCATAAGCTGGCGCGAGACCAAAAGCCCGCCGCCGTCACGAGCGGGCGGAACCGACGCCCGGGAGGCGAGCGAGATGTCCGAGAAACTGCACCCCGTTCCTCAGGAGTGGGCGAAGCGCGCCCATGTGGACGCCGCCAAGTACGACGCGGACTACGCCCGCTCGATCCAGGATCCCGACGGCTTCTGGGGCGAGGTCGGCAAGCGAGTCGACTGGATCACGCCCTTCACCAAGGTGAAGAACGTGTCCTATGCGCCCGGGAACGTCTCAATCAAATGGTACGAGGACGGCGCGCTCAACGTCGCCGCCAACTGCGTCGACCGCCATCTGGAGACCCGCGGCGACCAGGTCGCGATCCTGTGGGAGGGCGACGATCCGAAGGACTCCAAGGCGATCACCTATCGCCAGCTGCACGAACAGGTCTGCCGCTTCGCCAACGCGCTGAAGGACCGGGGCGTCGCGAAGGGCGACCGGGTCACGATCTACCTGCCGATGATCCCGGAAGCCGCCTACGCCATGCTCGCCTGCGCCCGCATCGGCGCGATCCACTCGATCGTGTTCGGCGGCTTCTCGCCGGACAGTCTGGCGAGCCGCATCGAGGGCTGCGCGTCAAAGGTCGTCATCACCGCGGACGAGGGCTTGCGCGGCGGCCGCAAGGTGCCGCTCAAGGCGAACACGGACGCGGCGATCGCCAAGGTCGGCGGCGTCGACACCGTCTTCGTCGTCACCCGCATCGGCGCCGACGTGGCCTGGACCGAAGGCCGCGACGTCCGCTACGAGGACGCGGTCGCGGAGGCTTCGCCCGAGCACGAGCCCGAGACGATGAACGCGGAGGACCCGCTGTTCATCCTCTACACCTCCGGCTCCACCGGCCAGCCGAAGGGCGTGCTGCACACCACCGGCGGCTATCTTGTCTACGCCTCCTACACGCACCAGCTGATCTTCGACTACCACGACGGCGACGTGTACTGGTGCACGGCGGACGTCGGCTGGGTGACGGGCCACTCCTACATCGTCTATGGCCCGCTTGCGAACGGCGCGACCACGCTGATGTTCGAGGGCGTGCCGAACTATCCCTCCACCTCCCGCTTCTGGGAGGTGGTCGACAAGCACAAGGTCAACATCTTCTATACCGCGCCCACCGCGATCCGCGCCCTGATGGGCGGCGGCGAGGAGCCGGTGAAGAAGACCTCGCGGGCCTCGCTGCGTCTGCTCGGCTCCGTGGGCGAACCGATCAACCCGGAAGCCTGGGAATGGTACTACCGGGTCGTGGGCGACAGCCGCTGCCCCATCGTCGACACCTGGTGGCAGACCGAGACCGGCGGCATTCTGATCACGCCGCTGCCCGGCGCGACGGATCTCAAGCCCGGCTCCGCCACCAAGCCTTTCTTCGGCGTGAAGCCGGAGCTGGTCGACGCCGAAGGCAAGGTGCTGGAGGGCGCCGCCGAGGGCAACCTGGTGATCGCGGACTCGTGGCCCGGCCAGATGCGCACGGTCTACGGCGACCATAAGCGCTTCGAGGACACCTACTTCTCGACCTACCCCAACAAGTACTTCACCGGCGACGGCTGCCGGCGCGACGCCGACGGCTACTACTGGATCACCGGCCGCGTCGACGACGTCATCAACGTCTCCGGCCACCGCATGGGCACCGCCGAGGTCGAGAGCTCGCTGGTTGCGCACGAAAAGGTGGCCGAGGCCGCGGTCGTCGGCTATCCGCACGACGTCAAGGGCCAGGGCATCTACGCCTACGTGACGCTCAACAGCGGCGTCGAGGGCGACGACGCGCTCCGCAAGGAGCTGATCGCCTGGGTGCGCAAGGACATCGGCCCGATCGCGGCGCCGGACCTGATCCAGTTCGCGCCGGGCCTGCCGAAGACCCGCTCCGGCAAGATCATGCGCCGCATCCTGCGCAAGATCGCCGAGGACGACTTCGGCGCGCTGGGCGACACCTCGACGCTGGCCGACCCCGGCGTGGTCGACGACCTGATCGACCACCGCCAGAACAAGGCGAAGAGCCAGGCGGCCTAAGCGCCGGGCCTGCGACGAGCGACGTCATCCCGGACGGCCAGAGGCCGATCCGGGATCGTCTTCTGGATCCAGCCCTCCACGCGCGCTCAGCACCAACCCGTGCGGCGGCCGCCGGCGTAGGCGCGGCCGTGGCCGGCTTTGATCAGGGTCTCGGCCACGTCGCCGACGCCGGACGCCGTTACGCGCGCGACCACGCGCCCGAAATACTTGTCGCCGCGCACGCCTGTAAGCGTCAGCGGACGGTCGCGGAGAAGGTCCGCCAGCGCCTCCCGGGCCGCCTCCGCCGAGGCGATCTCGACCGCGCACCGGCCGCGCCGCTCGGGCGTGTCGACGCCGTCGATCCGCACCCGCGCTACGATCTCCTGGCCAGGAAACGCCTGCACCCGAGCCTCGAAGGTGTCTCCGTCGACCACATCGAGCGCCGTGGCGCGCAGCCCCGGAAGTGATGCGGTCTGCGGCGACGGCGGCGCGGCGGGCGGCGGCGCGGCCTCTGGGAGGAGCAGCAAGGCCGCCGCCGTCACGGCCGCGCCAACGACCGCCCCAGCGAGCCCATCCGTGAGACGGCGACGACTGACATAAGACCAGAATCGGATCATGGTCCCAGTCACGGGTCTGTTTATGTCTAAATCAAGGAACAAAGTCCTTATTCAGCATTAGACAA
Source organism: Methylopila sp. Yamaguchi (assembly GCF_002897035.1). Classification (GTDB taxonomy): domain Bacteria; phylum Pseudomonadota; class Alphaproteobacteria; order Rhizobiales; family Methylopilaceae; genus Methylopila. The sequence continues at coordinate 36,271 of NZ_BAUX01000014.1, read as the reverse complement.
CTATAACGACCGTGCGTGCGGCCGCTGTGCAACCATCGACAGCGGCTACACGTTGTTAGGCCGGCGTGAACCGGACGCGCGGCACAAGAGTGCAGTCGTCTTCAAGTTGATCGGGTTGCTTAGGTGCGTTTCATGGGGAAGAGGTGGTGGTTCGCTCTGGGGGCGTTTGCGCTGGCGATCGCCGGCCCGCATCCGGAGGCGGCGGCGCGCGAAATCGTGCCGTTCGACAGCGACGCCTACAGCGCGGGCACCATCGTCGTTCGCAACGCGGAGCGGGCGCTCTACCTCGTCGGCGGGGACGGCCGGGCGATGCGCTACCGGGTCGCGGTCGGCAAGCCCGGCAAGCAATGGTTCGGCTCCGCATGGATCAAGGGTAAGTACGTGCAGCCGGCATGGTCTCCCCCGGAGGACGTCCGCCGCGACAAGCCGAACCTACCGGACGTGATCCCAGGGGGCAGCCCAAGGAACCCCATGGGGCCGCGCGCGCTCCTGCTTGACCGCGACCAGTACGCGATCCACGGCACCAATCGCCCGAAGTCGATCGGAACCTACGCGTCCTATGGCTGCATCCGCATGCGCAACGAGGACATCGTCGACCTCTACGAGCGTGTCCGCGTGGGCGGCAAGGTCGTCGTGGTGCCCTGACGGCTGAACTTGAACTACCCCAAGGCTGTCAGATGCCTCAGGGGCCGTCCGGGCGCCAGACCCTCCGCCGCCCGGACGAGGCCCTGCGCGTCGATGCCGAAGTGCCGGTAGAGGTCGGCGATGGTTCCGGTCTGGCCGAAGTGCTCGACGCCGAGCGCGCGGACGCGATGGCCGCAGACCGAGCCCAGCCAGCCGAGCGTCGCCGGATGGCCGTCGATCACGGTGACGATCGCGCAATGCCGGGGTAGCCGCCCCAGCAGGCGTTCGGCCAACGACGTCGCATGGGCGACGCCGCGTTCGCGGGCCCGGTGCGCCGCGGTCCAGCCTGCCATCAGCCGGTCGGCCGAGGTGACGGCCAGCAGACCCACGTCGCGGCGATCGCCGGCGATCAGCCCCACAGCCTCGATCGCCTCCTTCGCGACCGCGCCCTGATAGGCGATCACCACCTCGCAGTTCGGGCCGGGCTCGCGCCACCAGTAGGCGCCGTCGACGATCTCGCCCGCAAACTCCGGCGTCATCGCGCGCTGCGGCTGCTCCAGCATGCGTGTGGAGAGCCGGAGGTACACTGAGCCGCCGGTCTCCTCGCGCTCCCAATCCGCCACGCCGGACTTGCCGTCGCGCTGCACGTAGTCGAAGGCGAAGGCGAGGATCGCCGCCAGCTCGTCGGCGTAGGCCGGCTCGAAGCTCGCGAGCCCGTCCTGGGCGAGGCCAATCAGCGGGGTCGCGATCGACTGGTGCGCGCCGCCCTCCGGCGCGAGCGTCACGCCCGAGGGCGTCGCGGCCAGAATGAAGCGGGCGTCCTGGTAGCAGGCGTAGATCAGCGCATCGAGGCCGCGGGCGATGAAGGGGTCGTAGAGCGTGCCGACCGGGATCAGCCGCTCGCCGAACAGGGAGTGCGACAGCCCCAGGGCGCCCAGCGCCAGAAACAGGTTCATCTCGGCGATGCCAAGTTCGAGATGCTGGCCCTTCGGCCCGAACTCCCACTTCTGCGCCGAGGCGATGCGCTCCTCGCGGAAAAGATCCGCCATGCTCTCGCGGGCGAACAGGCCGCGACGGTTCACCCAGGGTCCGAGGTTGGTGGAGACGGTCACGTCCGGCGAGGTGGTGACGATACGATCGGCGAGGGCGGTGTCGCCTTTCGCGAGCCTGTCCAGCAGACGACCAAAGGCGGCCTGGGTCGAGGTCTCGACGGGAACGTCGGCCTCGAGCCGCGCGGGGACCGGAAGCTTGCCGCTCTCGTAGCCGCGGCGGCCCTTCGCGACGAAAGGAACGCCCGCAAGAAAGGCCTGAAGCTCGTCGGGCGGAATCGACAGGCCCTCGAACAGGTCCCACTCCCGGCCTTCGCGGACGCCCATGGACTGCCGAAACGCCGCCATCTGGGCCGGCGTCATCAGCCCGGAATGATTGTCCTTGTGGCCGGCGAGCGGCAGGCCGTAGCCCTTGATGGTGTAGGCGAGGAAGCAGACCGGCCGGTCGTGGTCGATGCGCTCGAAGGCCTCGAGCAGCGTCGGCAGGTCGTGGCCGGCGAGGTTCGTCATCAGCGCCGCGAGCTCGACGTCCGAGCGCCGCTCGATAAGGGCCGTGACCGCGCCTTGGTCGCCGATCTCGTCGAGCAGACGCTTGCGCCACGCCGCGCCGCCCTGGAACGACAGCGCCGAGAACAGCTGGTTCGGGCAGCGGTCGATCCAATCGCGGAGCTTTCCGCCCCCGGGCTCCGCGAAGGCCTCCTCCAGCAGGCGCCCGTACTTCAGCACGACCACGTCCCAGCCAAGGCCTTCGAACAGCGCCGAAATGCGTTCGTACAGGCCCTCACGCACGACCGCGTCGAGGCTCTGGCGGTTGTAGTCGATGATCCACCAGCAGTTTCGGAGCCCGTGCTTCCAGCCCTCGAGCAGGCACTCGAAGATGTTGCCCTCGTCGAGCTCCGCGTCGCCCACGAGCGCGATCATGCGCCCCTCCGGCCGCTCCGTCCCCAACCCCTTGGCGCGCAGGTAGTCCTGCGTCAGCGAGGCGAACACCGTGGCCGCGGCGCCGAGGCCGACCGACCCTGTGGAGAAGTCGACGTCGTCCACGTCCTTCGTCCGGGAGGGATAGGACTGCGCGCCGCCGAAGGCGCGGAACGCCTCCAGCTTCTCGCGGGTCTGGTTCCCGAACAGGTACTGGATCGCGTGGAACACTGGGCTCGCGTGCGGCTTCACCGCCACCCGGTCCTCGGGCCGCAGCGCCGCGAAGTAGAGCGCCGTCATGATCGTCGCGAGCGACGCCGAAGACGCCTGATGGCCGCCGACCTTCAGCCCGTCCGACGGGCGCAGATGGTTGGCGTTGTGGATCGTCCACGTCGCGAGCCAGAGCGCCTTGCGCTCGAGCTCCCGCAGCGGCGCGAGCCGCCGGTCGTCCGCCTGTCCCACCGCCATGATCTTGCGTCCTGTTCCGGGTTAGGGACGGTCATCATAGCCCCCGCGCGCCCCACGTCGACCGGTCTACGAGCATGGGAGCAACTTCACTCTTGCGCCGTTCCCTGTTCGTGCCATTATCGAACGTATGGAGAACATGTCGCCTTCAGAGACCTCGGCTGAGCTGCTTGACGAGGTCGTGGCGGAAGCCGCCCGGCCGTCGTCGTTGTCGGGAGTGGCCGCCACGCTGGCGCGCGGCGTGTGCCGGCATTTCGTCGCCGCCGGCTACGGCTGTCTCCGCGAGACGCCGCTCCGCTCCGGCCGGCGCGCGGACGTGATGGCGCTTGGCCGCACGGGCGAGATCGTCATCGTCGAGATCAAATCCGGGCCGCAGGATTTTCGCTCCGACCGCAAATGGCCGGAGTACCGGCCGTTCTGCGACGCGCTCTACTTCGCCGTGGGCGCGGACTTTCCGCAGGCCCTGATCCCCGAGGACGTCGGCTTGATCGCCGCCGACGGCTACGGCGCGGCCATTCTGCGTGAAGCCCCGCGCTTTCCGCTGGCGGGCGCGCGCCGCAAGGCCGTCTCGCTCGCGTTCGCGCGGCTCGCCGCGGCCCGCTTGCAGGCGACGGTGGATCCGGAAGGATTCAGCATGTCGTGAACGAATCGCAGGAAATGACGCAACCCAGCCACAGTCCAGTCTCATTTCAATACAAACTCAGTATTGACGTTCAGCAACGATGATTCGGACGTGAGTTTGTCTGTCGATCAAGTGTAGCGCTCGCTCTTTAGCTAGGAGTGGGCCGTGAAGCGGCGCGGAGGCGCTGATCCAATGTCGAACGATGACGTGAACGCCGTAGTCCTTCGCCTCGCCCGTACTCTTCAGCGTTGCGGGGAGGACCCGCGCGTCGTGTTCGCCGCGCTGATCGGCAGCGCCGCCACGATCGCCTCCGATCTGGGCCATGACGTCAATTCGCCCGACGACCTGCGCCGCGCGATCGACGAGGTCGTGGAATCCGGTCACCTCGGGGACTTTCGGGCGGGCGCGGTGAGCGCGGCCTCGGTCGTGATCCCCTTCCCCGCCGCGCGCGTCGCCTGACAAAGCGCGCCGACAGGTTCCGCATCGCAACCGATTGGTGAGATGATCGTTGGTCGCGGGGGATAGAAAGGCGCTCCGAGCGACCGGGCGGCCGAGGCGCAGAGCGGCTCGACGCCTTCCCAGACCGACCCTATGTGTCGAACTCCGCGCCGCGGAGCTGTCCAAGCTTGGCGCGTCGCTCGGCCGCTTCGCCGGGCGGCCTAGCCCAGACTCTTCGCCCTAGATCAGCGTCGGTCCGTCGTCGCGCCCCGTCGTCCGGGAGCGACGCTCCGTTCCAAGCTCGGCGTCGAGGCGACGGAAGCTCCAGCCGATCAGGGGCGCGCCTCGCACCGTCGCATGCACGACGATCTGTTCGGTTCGCCGCGGCCCGTTGGCGCCCGCGAAGTAGATGCTCTCCTCCAGCTCCACGGCGAAACCCGGCGCCGCGAACAGCCAGCCTCGGCCGCTCGGCAGCGCGAGCATGGCGCCCTGGCCGTCCTGCGTGACGCTCGCGCGCACGCCGGGATGGAGATGGAATCGAAGCGCCACGCGCGAATCCTCCGGTCCGCGCCCGGCGTGGACGGGCCGCAGAGCGTCTTCGCCTTCGAGACGGTCGCCCGCGCTCGCCACCGTCATCGTGCGCGCGTGGATCACCCCGAAGCGGCGAGCGTAGCCGTCGTGCGTGGCGGAGACGCGCATGCCCTCCCCCGTCCGCTCGCGGCGGGCGAGGACCGCGCGCGGGCCGGCGACCACGATCCGGCCCAAGAGTCCGGCGCAGCGAACGCCGGCGAAGCGGCAGGACGAGGTGTCCGCGACGACGAGGGTCGAATGGGCGGCCGTCGCGCGCGGCGCGAGGCCCCAACTCGCGCGGCCGAAGCGGGGGACCCCGCAGTTGACCACGATCTGCTCGGGGCCGCTGGACAGTTCGAACGACAACGCGCCGGCATGCGCGTCGCGCGACGCTCCCGGAGGCGGCGGCGGGCCCACGTCCACAAGCACCGCCGTTGGCCCGGCCTGCAGACGCGCATAGCCGGAATGAGGCGCCTCTTCGGGCAGCGGGCCGCGGGCGTCGTCATAGGCGAGGACCGTCGCCACCAAGTCGGCCTGCGTCGGTCCGGCGCCGTTGAACTGTGCGAAGGCCCCATCGCCGTGCCGGAAGAACCGGATCATCGGCATAGCGCGATCGACGGCGTTCAGGAGCGACTGCGGCGGTTGGGCGTTGCGGGCGGCGTAGGCCTGCCGCAGCGGCAGCAGATCTAGCATCGCCTCGACCAGCGCGCTCGGGTTCCGGCTGATATGCCCGCCGTCCGGAAGGATCTGGCGGTCGAGCTCCTCTCCAAGCGCGACGGAGGCCGATTTCAGCAGCCGCCCGTCGCCGGCGAAGCAGAGCCCGGCGTAGGCCAACGCGCAGACGACGTTAAGTCGCGGCAGGCCGTCGGGCGCGAGGCGGCGCGCGCGGCCAAGCCTTCGCGTCTGGCGCGCGAGGCTTCGCAGGAAGCGCCGGTAGAAGGCGCGGTCGGCGCCGTCGAGGATCAGCGGCGACTGGCAGAGCCAGGAGATCACGCGCCGCGCCGTGACATGGGCGGCGCGGGCGATCGGGTCTCCGCCGCCGCCAAGCGCGATCCACTCTTCGACCAGCGCCCGGGCGTTGGCGCGGGCGAGCGTCGTGTCGGCGGCGCGCAGGTGGCGCAGCCATCCGAAGCCGTGCAGCGCCTCCGCCCATTCCGGCGACGGCGGCTCGACACGGAACGGCGAGGCTCCTTCGACCGGCACGCTCTTTCCCGCGAAGGCGAACACCCCGGCGTAGATCTCGCCGGCTCGGGTCGGGTCCGAGGTGCGCAGGTCCTGCGGGGCGATGACGAGCTTGTCCGGCGCGCGCCCCGTCGCATGCAACGGCGCTGCGGCCAGGCCCGCCATCCGCCGCCAGCCGCCGCGCGCGACCTCGCCTACGGCGAAGCGCATGAGCCGCGCGGTCTCCTCGAGCGCCCCGATGCTCATGGCATGCGGGCCCTTCGCCGTTTCCCCCTCATTTCAGGAGTCGTCGCACACCTGCAGGCGCTTGTCGCGATTCGCGGACGCGTCAGCTCACGCGCATCCGCGCGGCGAAGAAGCCGTCGAGGCCGGCGAGCCGGGGGTCGTCCGCCGCAAGGTGGCTCGGCAGAGTGCGCAGGAAGCCGTCCGAACCCACGGCCTCGCCGTAGCCCGGCAACTCGGCCTCGGTCACAGGCTCGAGCGCGACGCGGCCGGCCGCACGAGCGAGGAAGGCCTCAATCTGACGCTCGCCTTCTTCCGGCTCCAGCGAACAGGTGCAGTACACCAGCAGGCCGCCCGGCTTCACCAGCCGAAGCGCCGCGTCGAGCAGCCGCGCCTGCAGCTTCGCGAGCGTCGCGATGTCGCTTTCCCGCTTCATCCAGGCGACGTCGGGATGCCGGCGGATGGTGCCGGTGGCGCTGCAAGGCGCGTCCAACAGCACGGCGTCGGCAGGCTCCAAAGACACGCTGGCGGCGTCGCCGACCCGGGCTTCGGCTGACAGCTTCAGCCGCGAAAGATTGTCGCTCAGGCGGCGCAACCGCTCGGCGGACTTGTCGACCGCGACGACCTCGGCGCCGGCCGCGGCCAGCTGGGCCGTCTTGCCGCCGGGCGCCGCGCAAAGATCGATGGCCCGCTTGCCCTGGAGGTCGCCGAACAGCCGGGCGGGCAGCGCCGCGGCGGCGTCCTGCACCCACCACGCGCCGTCGTCGAACCCGGCGAGCTGCGCCACGCGGCCGCCATGCGCCAAGCGCACGCCGCCGGTCGGCAAGGCGACCCCGCCGAGCGTTTCCGCCCAGCCAGCGGGATCCGATTTCACGGTGAGGTCGAGCGCCGGTTCGACGCTCAGCCGGAGCGCGATCGCCGCGGCGGCCTCCGCGCCATAGGCGCGCGTCCAGCGGGCGTAGAGCCATGCCGGCAGGTCGGCCCCTAGCGTCGGCTCGGGGGCGCCTTCGCTGACGATCTTGCGCAGCACGGCGTTGACAAGGCCGGAGAAGTGGCGCGCGTCCGGATCGGCGCGCGCGCAGGCGACGGCGAGGTCCACCGCGGTGTGCGCCGGCGTGTCCATGAACAGAGCTTGCGCGGCGCCGGTGGCGAGGATCGCCTCCAGCGGCCCTGCCTTCTTCGGCAAGCCCTTCTCGAGCTTCGCGGCGATCAAGGACCGCAGGGTGCCGAACCGCCGCAGCGTCGACCCGGCGATGGCGCGGGCGAGCGCCCGGTCGCGCTCCTCCAGCGCCCGGAAGCCGGTGGGGTCGTGCTCCGCCTCGAGCGCGCCGTCGAGCGGGCGCGAGCGGGACAGCACGCCTTCCACCAGCCGAACGGCCACGCGGCGCGGCCCGAGGCCCACCGGCTCAGGCGCCGGCCGCTGGCCGCCTCCCATCGAGCGGCGGCCAGGCGTCGAGGTTCGGAACGCGGGGGGGCGGGTCAACCCCAGGGGCCGCTTCGACGCTGCGATCCGCCCCAGGGGCCCGAAGCCGGACCCGACGGAGCGACGGAGGGCCGGGCGCCCATGCCACGGGCGAGCTCCATCAAGGCGGCGATCCGGTTCTCCGTCGCCGGGTGGGTCGAGAACAGATTGTCCATCCGGTGCCCCGAGAGCGGGTTGATGATGAACATGTGCGCGGTCGCGGGGTTGCGCTCGGCAGTGTCGTTCTCGATGTGGGCGGCGGCGCCGGCGATCTTGCCGAGGGCGGAGGCCAGCCAGTCCGGACGGCCACAGATCTCGGCGCCGAGCTTGTCAGCCTGATACTCACGGGTGCGGCTGATCGCCATCTGAACGATCATCGCGGCGATGGGGGCAAGAATCATCATCGCGATCGAGCCTATCACGCCGAAGGGCGAACCGTTGTTCTCGCGGTTTCCGGAGAACAGAAATCCGAAGTTCGCCAGCATCGAGATCGCGCCGGCGATGGTCGCCGTGATCGTCATGATCAGCGTGTCGTGGTTCTTCACATGCGCCAGCTCGTGCGCCATCACCCCCGCCACCTCCTCTCGGCTAAGGGAATGGAGCAGACCCGTGGTGGCGGCCACCGCCGCGTTCTCGGGGTTGCGGCCGGTCGCGAAGGCGTTCGGCTGAGGCTCGTCGATGATGTAGACGCGGGGCATCGGCAGTCGTGCGCGGGCCGCGAGCTCCTGCACCATCGTGTAGAATTCGGGGGCGGAACGGGCGTCCACCTCCTGCGCGTTGTGCATGCGCAGAACGGCCTTGTCGGAGTTCCAGTAGCTCCAGGCGTTCATGGCGAGCGCCACGACGAAGGCGATCATCAGGCCGCCTTTGCCGCCGATCAGGAAGCCCACTCCCATGAACAGCGCGGTCATGCCTGCCAGCAGAAGGGCCGTGCGGAAGTAGTTCATGTGGGTCGGGTCTCCACCAGGGGTCGCGAATGCTCGCGCGGGCGCGGAAGCGGCTTATATGTGGGGGGCGTCCTCGTTTTGCGCCAATGCGTCGCGGGGTCACGATTGGATCAGCGGAGGAAGCAGGCCATGGCCGAGGAGCCGCGAAGAGACTTGAGCGAGGCCGCCGCCCGCGCGCTGGCGGAGGCCGAAACTCGCCGCGCCGACTACGAGCGTCAGGCGGCGGAGCTTACGAAGGCCAAGGAACTGAACGGCCGCAAGGGGCCGGAGCCCGTGCGCTACGGCGATTGGGAAAGCAAGGGATTGGCGAGCGATTTCTGAACGCCCGCCGGCCCCCGAAGCGGCGAACGAGCCGCCGCCTCGCCCGCGACGTCGGCCGATCCTCGGTCGCCTCGTCGCCCGCGGCCTTCTGGGGGTCGCCGTGGTCGTCGGCGTGACGGCGGCGATCGTCGCGTCCGATCTCGATCGCTATTGGCCGCTCGACCTGCGCGACCCCCCAGGCGTCTTCACCCAGTGGCGCATCCGCGCGCTCGCCGCCTCGCCCGATCTGTGCCGCCGCGTGCTCGCGCGCTCCGAGATCGAGGTCCGCGCGGCCTCTCCGCGGCCGCTCGTCGGCGGCTGCGGCTATGTCGACGGCGTGGTTCCGGCAGCGGCCTCGATCGCCCTCGACGCTCCGCCGGCGATGCGCTGCGCCCTCGCGGCTGCGGTGGCGGCCTGGGAGCGGCGCGTGGTGGAGCCGGCGGCGCTCAAGCACCTCGGATCGAAGCTCGTCGAAATCCGCCACTTCGGCAGCTATTCGTGCCGCAACGTCTACGGCCGGGCGAACGGCCGCCGCTCGCAGCACGCCACCGCAAATGCGCTCGACGTCGCGGCCTTCCGCCTCGCCGACGGTCGCACGATCAGCGTGCTCGGAGACTGGAGCGACGGCGGCGCGCGCGGCGCCTTCCTGCGTGAGGTCCGCGACGGCGCGTGCGGCCTGTTCGCGGGCGTGCTGTCGCCCGACTACAACGCCGCCCACCGTGACCATTTCCACTTCGACCTCGGCCCGTATGACGTCTGTCGCTGAAGCGCGCTTGCGCTTGACCCGGCGCGTCGTCCGTCGCACACGGCGTGCGGGACGCGCCTTGCGATCGGGGACGCACGGCGGATCGCGAGGAGAGCCGGCTCGATGACCGCCGCTGAACGACGCTTGGCGCTCGCGCGCGACATCGCCGCGTCGGTGGCGCCCCTGCTCGGACCCCATCTGGCGCTCAGGTTGTGGGACGGCTCGACCGTTCCTGCGAACGCCGGCCCCGATCAGCTGGTGGTGACGTTCGGCGACGAAGGCACCCTCGCCGCGCTGTCGAAGTCGCCGAAGCTCGACACGCTGGTGCGCCTGCACGCGCTCGGCCGAATCGATCTCGAGAACGGCGACCTGTTCGATCTCGCCGAACGTCGCCCCTCGGTTCGTGGCCGCGACCTGCTGCGCGCCGTAGGTCCGCTGAAGCTCGCGCGCGGGGCGGCCGCCTTCCTCAAGGTGCCGGCTGGCCAGACGAAGCTGCCTTGGGAGGGCCAACCCGGCGCCGCGCCGGGGAAGTCCGGCGACCCTGACAACAACCAGAAGAATATCGCGCACCACTACGACGTCTCGAACGCCTTCTACCGACTGTTTCTGGACGAGAAGCTGATCTACTCCTGCGCCTATTTCGAGGACTGGGAGCAGGATCTGGACGCGGCCCAGCAGGCGAAGATCGATCTGGTGTGCCGCAAGCTGCGGCTGCAACCCGGCGAAACCTTCCTGGACGTGGGTTGCGGCTGGGGCGCGTTGATCTGCCACGCGGCGGAAGTCTACGGCGTCACGGCCCATGGCGTGACGCTGTCCAAGGAGCAACTGGCCGGCGCGCAGGAGGAGATCCGCGCGAGGGGCCTGCAGGGCCGGGTCACCGTCGCGCTCGCGGACTGGACGATGGTCGCGGGGGCGTTCGACAAGATCGCCTCGGTCGGCATGTTCGAGCACGTCGGCCTCAGGAACGCCGACGCCTACTACCGCGGCATTCGCAAGCTGCTGCGGCCGGGCGGGCTCTACCTCCATCACGCCATCACGCGGCGCGCCAAGCCCGGCGACGACCGCAAGCTGCGGCCGGAGGCCAAGGCGATCCTGCGCCACATCTTCCCCGGCGCGGAGCTCGACCACATCGGTTCGACGCTTGCGGGAATGGAGCGGGCCGGACTGGAGCCGCAGGACGTGGAGGCGCTGCGCCGGCACTACGCCCGCACCACCGCGCTCTGGTGCCGCCGGCTTCAGGGCAACCGCGCCGCAGCCATCGCCGAGGTCGGGGAGGTGCGCACCCGGATGTGGATCGCCTATCTGGCCGGCGTCTCGCTCGCCTTTGCGCGAGGCTCGATCGGCGTCTGCCAGACGCTGGCTTCCGCCCGTCAAAAGAGCGGGGCGGTCGAGCTTCCGCTCACTCGGCGCGACCTCTACCGGGGCTGAAGACGGCGCGCGAAGCCTCGATGGGGCGCGCGAGAGCCGCCCTTTCAATCCTTCGCGACTACGTCAAAAGACACAGCACGGCGTAGGTAAAGATGCGTAGCATGGCGGAAAATGTCCGGGAGGACGCCATGCCCTACAACGTACTCGTCACTCAAGACGGGCGATCGACGATCGCTTTCGCGCGCAGCGCCACCGAAGCGTTGGCGCTTGCCCGCGAGAAGGAAGCCTCCGGCCTCAGCGAGATCGTGGTGATGTCGAACGACGGCGGCGAAGTCGCCGTGGACCGGCTGATCCGCCTTGCGGAACTCGAGGCGATCACCCTCTCGCCGCCGACCGTTTTCGGCTAAGAAGCGGCGTCAGCCGAAAAGCCAAGCCATGATCTTGTAGGTCGCGAATCCGATCACCGCGGCCGCCGGCAGCGTGAGCACCCACGCGGTCACGATGTCGCTCGCGACATTCCAGCGAACGGCGGTCGTGCGCCGCGCGGCGCCGACGCCCACGATCGCGCCGGTGATGGTGTGCGTGGTCGAGACCGGCACCCCGAGCCAGGTCGCCATGAACAGCGTGATGGCTCCGCCGGTCTCCGCGCAGAAGCCCTGCATGGGGTTCAGGCGGGTGATCTTCGATCCCATCGTGTGGACGATGCGCCAGCCGCCGCAGAGCGTGCCCAGCGCCATGGCCGCCTGGCACGAAAGCACGACCCAGAGCGGGACGTGGAACGCGCCGCCGAGCATGCCCTGCGAGTAGAGCAGCACGGCGATGATGCCCATGGTCTTCTGCGCGTCGTTACCGCCGTGGCCGAGCGAGTAGAGCGAGGCGGAGACGAACTGCGCAATGCGGAAGGTGCGGTCGACCGCGAAGGGGGTGAACCGCACGAAGGCCCACGACACCGTGAGCACGAGAACGAGCGCGAGCAGGAAGCCGACCAGCGGCGACAGCACGATCGCGGCGACGGTCTTGCCCAGTCCGGCGAGCACCACGACGCCGAAGCCGCCCTTGGCGGTCGCGCCGCCGACCAGTCCACCGATCAAGGCGTGGGAGCTGCTGGACGGGATGCCAAGGATCCAGGTGGCGACGTTCCAGACGATCGCGCCGATCAGCGCTGCGAAAATCACGGTGGGATCGATGATCTGGGCGTCCACGATCCCGACGCCGATGGTCTGCGCCACGTGCAGACCGAAGAACAGGAAGGCGATGAAGTTGAAGAACGCCGCCCAAAGCACGGCGAAACTCGGCCTGAGCACGCGGGTGGAGACAATGGTCGCGATCGAGTTAGCGGCGTCGTGCAGGCCGTTCAGGAAGTCGAACAGCAGCGCGACGGCGATCAATCCGACCAGAAGAGGAAACGCGAGCGCCGCATCCGCCATCGCGCTGTCACACGTTCTCGACGACGATGCCGTTTATTTCGTTGGCGACGTCCTCGAATCGATCGACGACGTCTTCGAGCTGCCCGTAAATTTCGCTTCCGATGATGTAAGCCATGGGATTCGCTTGGCCCTCGCCTTTGAACAACGCCTTCAGGCCCTGGTCGTGAAGCTCGTCGGAGCGGCCTTCGACCGCAACGATCCGTTCCGTCAGCTCGCCCAACCTGGCGGCGTTCGCGTTCGGCGTCTTCAGCAGCGGGATCGCCTCAGCCGTCAGCCGCGCCGCTTCGGCCACGCAGGCCGCCATCTCCCGCATGACCGGATCAAAGGTGGTCAGCTCGTACAGCAACACCGTCTTAGCCACCCGGTGCATCTGGTCGATCGCATCGTCCATAGACTGGATCAGATCAGTGATGTCGCCGCGATCGAAGGGCGTAATGAAGCTGCGCCGCACGGCGAGCAGCACGTCGCGCGTCACCTCATCGGCCTGATTCTCGTAATCCGCGACCTCTCGCGCGCGGGCGGCCACGCCCTCGCCGCCCTCGAGCAGCCCTTCGAGGGCGCGCGCGCCGCTGACGAGCGTCTGCGAGTGCCTTTCGAACAGGTCGAAGAAGCGCTCCTCTTTCGGCATCAGCGCCCGGAACCAGCCAAGCATCGCACGTTCCCCAAAGCTTTCGCGTCAATCGCTCAACGAAGCGGCGTCGTTGGTGTTCCCCTGCGACGTGCGCGTCATAAATGAGCGGCATGCCGAAAGCTGCAAAAAAGAAGACCAAGCCGCGCCAGCAATTCGGCGTCGCGCCCTACCGCAGCCTCCCCGACGGCGGGCTGGAGGTGCTGCTCGTCACCTCGCGCGACACCGGCCGCTGGATCATTCCCAAGGGCTGGCCGATGAAAAAGGGCTCGCCGCTGAAGGCGGCCCTGCGCGAAGGCTTCGAGGAAGCCGGCGTGCGGGGCGACGGCGGAGCGGAAATCGGCGTCTTCGAGTACGTAAAGGTCATGGAGTTCGGCCGCGACCGCCCCTGCCGGGTGGGTGTGTTCGCGCTGAAGGTGACCGAGGAGCTCGAGGACTGGCCGGAGCGCGAGGAACGCGTGCGCCGCTGGTTCTCGCCCGCGGAGGCCGCGGCCGCGGTCAACGAAGATGGCCTCAAGGAAATCCTCGAGACGCTTCCGGCCCGTCTGAAAAGCGCCTGACCGAGACGGCTCAAAGCTCGGCGCGGGGGGCGACGCCCGGCGCGGGGGCGGCGGCTACGGGGGGAAAGCCGTAGAGGCGCGCGGGGTTCTCCACGAGGATGCGCGCGCGATCGAATGGCGTGGGCGCCCAGTCCGCGAACACGTCCAGCAAGTGCCCGACGTCGAGAGACGGCGCCCAATGTGCGACGTGCGGCCAGTCCGAGCCCCAAAGGCAGCGCTCCGGAGCGGCCTGGAGCAGCGCGCGGGCGAAAGGCGCGACGTCGCGGTACGGCGGTCCGTCGATGCTGATGCGGTAGGCTCCCGACAGCTTAATCCAGGCGCCGTCGGCCGCCAGTCCGACGAGCGTGCGGAAGCCGGCGTCGTCCCGTCCGCGGCTCGTCGGCATATGGCCCATGTGGTCGACCACGAAGGGCACGGGCAGGGCTTTCAGGCGGGGCGCCAGGATCGGCAAGTCCGCGGCGTCCAGCAGGAACTGGAGGTGCCATCCCATCTCGCGGGCGATCGCGCCGTAGGTCTCGAGCTTGTCGAAGCCCACGCCCCCGCCGAACAGCACGTTGAGGCGCAAGCCCACGACGCCAGCCTCGGCGAGCGCCGCGAGGTCGCGTTCTGAAGTCTTCGGCGGGATCACCGCGACGCCGCGCAGGCGGTCCGGGTTGGCGGCGAGCGTGCGGAGCATCAGCCGGTTGTCGGTCCCGTGGGCGCTGACCTGGACCAGCACGCCATAGGTCATTCCGGTGGCGTCCAGCATCCTGAGATAGGCGGCGGGGGTCGCCTCCGGCGGCGTGTAGCTACGCTCCGCGACGAAGGGATAGGCCGGAGGCAGGCCGATGACATGGGCGTGGCAATCGACCGACCCAGGCGGCGGATCGAACCGCGTCGCCGCATGGGGCGCTGGCGCCGGCCCAGGGCAGACCGGAGGCTCGCCCCGCGGCGGATGGACCGGACGATCGATCCTCATGGCGCCCCGCCAACCCGCGGCCAGGCCGCGCCTGTCGCCCTCGTCATGTCGCCCTCCCTCTCGGCGTCTCTGACGTCCGCCTTCACGAAGAAACTAGCGCGGTCACCACGCCTTTTCGACAGCGTATCCCGCCTGGCGGTAGAGCTCGACCAGCCCTTTCGGACCCGGCAGATGCAGCGCGCCGACCGCAACGAAGGCTCCGCCCTCATCGATAAGGGCCTTCGAACGCTCGGCCATCAGGGTGTTGCGCCGGTCGACCAGCTCAGACATGAAATCCGCATAGGCCTCGACGTCGAAGCCGGCGCCGAACAGGCCGCCTTTCATGGCGAGATACCAACCGACCTTCCGCGCGCGGTAGAGCGCGAGCGTCGTGGTCTGGAGGTCGCCGCCAGCCTCGGGGGTCGCGACCGTGTCTCGGATCATGCGGCGGGCGGTCTCATCCGGAATTTTCGACACGGCGTCGAGCTGTTCCGTGATGCTCTCAAGACCCACGATCCTGGCGCCTCCGTCACGCCCGATCCGCTCGACCGCCCCATCGACCGTGAGGCGCCCCTGCGCCATGCGCTTGGTCTCGCAGGCCGAGACCTGGAGGGTGATCCCGAGGAACCACGGCTTCAGCGATCCCGCGACCGACGCGGGCAGACCATTTTCCGCGATCCGACGTCCGACCTCCTTCCGCTGCGCCTCGTCGAGACCCTCGAGCCCCTTGCCCGAGAAATCGAGGGCGTTGCGGGTGACGTAGGCTACCACCTCCGCCTGCGCCGCCGCGCCGTTGGCGTCGGCGATCTCGACCGCGACGGTTCCGGCGTCCTTCAGCGCGGCGCGCACCGGCTCGCTGAGGGCCACCAGATCGGCGTCGGTCGTGTGCATCGTGCCGAAGAGGTAGGATGGCGCGACATTTGCGGCTTTCGGCGTGATCCGCCACAGCAGGCCTTCGGCGTTCGGCACGGCGCGCGCCTCCGCCTCGAAGGCGGCGTAGGCCTTGGGATGCTCGGCCTTCGCCTTCGCGATGAGGTCCCGCCCTTCGCAGGACGGCGCCGAGTCCTGCGCGGCGACAGGCGAGACGATGAGTGCTGCGGCGAAGGCTGCGGCGAGGCGGCAGAAGAACATGGTGCGAGCGCGGTCCGGCGTGCGAGGTCGCCAATCCTCGCCCGGCCGCGCTTGCGGCGGGTTAACGCCTGCGGAAAGTTCGACGCGTCGTTAACGGGCGATGTCGCAGAGGCGGTCGTTGCGCTTGTGATCCAGGTTTGCGGAAGGCGGCCGCCTCGTCGTCCACCGCCGACGCTCCTCCGCCTCGGTCTTGCGGCGGCTTCATACGCGGCGGCCGTTCGTCCGCCGCAGCGTGGTCGCTCTTGCCCGGCAGGGCCCGCGGCGTATGGTGCGGCCATGTCGCTCAGTCCCTCGGAAGTCGAACGCTACGCCCGTCACATCGTGCTGCACGACGTGGGCGGGCCGGGCCAGCAGAAGCTCGCCAAGGCCCGCGTGCTGGTCGTGGGGGCCGGCGGCCTGGGCAGCCCCCTCGCGCTCTATCTCGGCGCCGCGGGCGTCGGGACGATCGGGATCGTCGACGACGACCATGTCTCGCTCTCGAACCTGCAGCGGCAGGTGCTGCACGGCACCCCCGACGTCGGCCGTTTGAAGACCGACTCGGCCGTCGAGGCTCTCGCCCGCGTCAACCCGCACGTGACGGTGGAGCCGCACCCGACGCGGCTGACCGCCGACAACGCAATGGCGCTGGTCGAGGCCTACGACATCGTCGCCGACGGCTCGGACAGCTTCGCGACCCGCTATCTCGTCGCCGACGCTTGCGCGCTCGCGGGACGCCCGCTCGTCACCGCCTCGCTTGGGACCTTCGACGGCGCGATCACCACCATTCGCGCTCACGAGACCAACGCCGAGGGCGAACGCAACCCGACGTGGCGCTGCCTGTTCCCGGAGCCGCCGCCCCCTGGCGCCGTGGCGAGCTGCGCCGAGGCCGGCGTGCTGGGCGCGCTCGCCGGTCTGATGGGTTCGATGATGGCGATCGAGACGCTGCGCGAGATCGTCGGCTTTGGGCAGGGGCTCGTCGGCCGCCTGCTGGTGATCGACGCCCGCGCCATGCGGTTCGAGACCGTCGCCTACGGCTGGGATCCGGACAACCCGGTGACCGGCCGCGCTCCGACGATCACCGACCTGTCGATCCACGCCAAGAAGTCCGCCGGCTGACGCGCGGGACCCGCACCGCCGTTCCCTCGTTCCTTCCATTGACTGGAGACTTCCATCTTCGACGGCCCGCTCCACGCGTCACGTGGACGGTCCGGCCACGCCGGACCATGACGGCGCGGGTGCGAGGAGGACCTAGGCTCCCGACGGAGCCGTCAGCGGCGCCAGACGAAAGCGGCGCCCTGACGGCGAACCACCTTCAGCGAGCCGTCGTCGGCCTTGATGGCGAGATAGCAGGACTCCCGGCGGGCCTGGCCGAGCTTCATGCAGAAGCCCTCGTCGTCGACCCTCCACGTCCCCTCGGTCGCGGAGCCCGGGCGGCCGCCCGCGCGGGTCACCTTGCCGTCGGCCGCGAACGCGAAGGTCGAAGCCCCGCCGCGGGGCCCGGTCGTCGAAACCGTGCGGCCATCGAGCCAGTTCGCCTTCAGGTCCTGCGGGCCGACCAGCTCGGCGGCGCCCGCGGAGTGGGACCCGAAGCCCGCCATCAGGGCGACCGCGCCCGCCAGAATGCCGATAATGCGCATGTCGCTGTCGCCGCCCCCGTTCGCGTCTTGTTCCCGGAACAAATGCAGCACGAGGTCCGCACCGAGTCAAGGCGGTTGCAGGAGCTCCGATCTTCGCGTCGGCCAGCCTGAGCGCTGACCGCTCAGAGCATCGAGGGCAGCACGCGGTCGGGCGGCCGGTGGCCGTCCATGAAGGTCTTGATGTTGACGATGACCTTTTCGCCCATGTCGACGCGGCCCTCGAGGGTGGCCGAGCCGAGATGGGGCAGCAGCACCACTTTGTTCTGCCGCGCCAGCTTGACGAGCTTGGGGTTCACCGCGGGTTCGTTCTCGAACACGTCGAGCGCGGCGCCCGCGAGATCGCCGGCCTCAAGCATCCGGGCGAGCGCGTTTTCATCGATCACCTCGCCGCGCGCGGTGTTGACGATGAAAGCCTCTTTCTTCAGCAGCTTCAGCCGCCGCGCCGAAAGCAGGTGGTAGGTCGCCGGCGTGTGCGGGCAGTTGACCGAGACGATGTCCATGCGGGCGAGCATTTGGTCGAGGCTCTCCCAGTAGGTCGCCTCCAGCTGCTCCTCGACGTGGGGCGCCACCCGCCGGCGGTTGTGGTAGTGGATCGAGAGGCCGAAGGCGCGGGCGCGCCGCGCCACAGCCTGGCCAATGCGGCCCATCCCCACGATGCCGAGGCGTTTGCCCCAGATGCGGCGGCCGAGCATCCAGGTCGGAGACCAGCCGCTCCACTCGTGATCGTCCGGCACCACACGAGCGCCCTCCGCGATGCGGCGCGGCACCGTGAGGATCAGACCCATGGTCATGTCGGCGGTGTCCTCCGTCAGCACGCCAGGCGTGTTAGTGACGGTGATCCCGCGGTCGAGCGCGCTCTGAACGTCGATGTTGTCGACGCCGTTGCCGAAGTTCGCGATCAGCTTGAAGTTCGACCCGGCCTGGGCCAGCAGCCCGGCGTCAATCCGATCGGTGACGGTCGGCACGAGCACGTCAGCCTCCCGCACGGCGGCCGCCAGCTCGTCCGAGGTCATCGGCTTGTCGTCGTGGTTCAGCCGCGCGTCGAACAGCTCGCGCATGCGCGTCTCGACCACGTCGGGCAGCCGACGGGTCACGACGACGAGCGGACGCTTCTTCATGGCCGGCGACCTTTCTGGAGGAGCTCGGGCGTACGGTTAATCCATCGTCAACGTGGACGACGGATGCTTGCTCGAGGCCGCGCGGATGCGGCGAACGCGACCCGCGGCGACCCCTCGCGTCTCTAGCAGACGGCGGGCGGAACGCAAGACGGCGACGAAAGACGGAGCGTGCGACGCGCATGGCTGGGAATCGACTGAAGGCCTTCGGACGGGCGGCGCTGGCGGCGGCGGCCGCGCTCGGCGTTGTGGCCGGCTTGAGCGGCGCGGCGCGCGCTCAGGCCGCCAAGGAGACAGAGGCCGGAGTGATGATCGGTCCGGTGTCGGGCCTTCCCGTCCCGCGATACGTCAGCCTGAAGAGCGCGAAGGTCTACGTCCGTCAGGGCCCGACCAAGGACCATCCCGTGGCGTTCGTCTATCGGCGCGCCGGAGAGCCGGTCGAGATCGTCGCCGAGTACGACAACTGGCGGCGCATCCGGGATTCCGAGGGTTCGGAAGGATGGGTGTGGCACAGCCTGCTGTCCGGCCGCCGGACGGCGCTGGTCGCGCCCTGGTCGAAGGACAGCGCGCTCCCGATCCGCGCCTCGGCGACGGCGGACGCCCGCCTGTCGGCGCGGCTGGAGCCGAAGGTGCTGGTCGAGGTGCGCCGCTGCGACGGCTCGTGGTGCAGGGTCGAGGGCGACGGCTTCGACGGCTTCATCCCGCAGGATCGCCTCTGGGGCGTCTATCCCGGCGAACGCTTCGACTGAGGCGCTCGACGGCGGACCCCAGAGAGCGGCTTCCGCACGGCGTCAGGGCGCGGGCGCCTCGGAGTCGCTGCGAAAGCAGGTCCAGTTCCGGAACGAGACGCAGACAAACGCCTCGTCGCCGCGCGTCAGGCGGCGGAACCGACCATAGATCGGATCGCCCGCGCGGCATCCGTCCCATGCATCCCCAAGGACCTTCAGCGTGTAGCAGGTGACCGGGTGCGCCTCGAGCAGCCGTCCCTGGGCGACCAGTTGAAACCCCTGCAGCACCAGATCCTCGACGGTGCGCGTTTCCGCCGCTCGGACAGGCGCCGCGGCGGTCGCGGCAAGGCTCGCCATCGCGAGCGCCAACGAGAAAAGGCCGCCTCGCTGCGAGACGGCCTTTTTTCGTGTCATCAATGGAGATCGTGCTGGGAGATCAGCTCACACGCTTGCGGCGCAGTCGGACCACGACGTCGACGCGTGCGATCTCCATGCCGTCCGGGATTTCCGGAAGGCGGTCGACGGAGACATGCGCGCCCGGGATGTCCATCAGGCGGTTGTCGTCTTCGACCAGGAAGTGGTGGTGCTCGGTGACGTTGGTGTCGAACCAGGTCTTGGAGCCGTCGACCGCGAGCTCGCGCAGCAGGCCCACTTCAGTGAACTGATGGAGCGTGTTGTAGACGGTGGCGAGCGACACCGGCACGCGGGCGCGCATCGCCTCCTCGTGCAGGATTTCCGCCGTCACGTGCCGGTCGCCCTTGGCGTAGAGCAGGCGGCCGAGCGCGATGCGCTGGCGGGTTGGACGGAGGCCGGAGTCGCGCAGCAGACCGCCGACGTCGCGCGCGACGCAGAGGGACGGCCGCAGGCCGCAGTCGACCGTGCGATCGGCCGCGGCGGAGGAAGCGACGGGGGCGGCGGTGGTCGTGATCGGTTCGGCCATCGTCGGTCTCGGGTACGCTCATGTTGAAGGCGGGGCCGAAGGACGGTCGCGCCGGACAAGGACACGCGCGCAGCAATGCGCAGCGAAAGCATGCGTAATCGTATCGTGTCGCAACGCAGCGAGCAACCTCCTTCGCTCGGAACGCTTTTCGCCGGTCCGACATGTGTGCTAGCTAAGCCGCGCTTCGCGCGCCGGACTTCTGGCGAACGCAATGATCCATAAGGACGCAGACGCAGTCACATGACCGAACGCAAGGCCAGCTACGAGTACGAAGACCTTCTGGCCTGCGGCCGCGGGGAGCTGTTCGGGGCGGGCAACGCCCAGCTTCCCCTGCCGCCCATGCTGATGTTCGACCGCATCTCGGAGATCTCGGAGACCGGCGGCCCGCACGGCAAGGGCTTCGTCCGCGCCGAGCTCGACGTGACGCCCGACCTCTGGTTCTTCGACTGCCACTTCAAGGGCGATCCGGTGATGCCGGGTTGTCTCGGCCTCGACGCGCTCTGGCAGATGACCGGCTTCTTCCTTGGCTGGACCGGATCCTCGGGCCGTGGCCGCGCGCTGGGCACGGGCGAGATCAAGTTCACCGGTCAGGTGCTCCCGAGCGTCAAGAAGGTGGTCTACGGCGTCGACTTCAAGCGAGTCGTTCGCGGGCGCCTTGTGCTCGGCATCGCCGACGGCTGGCTTCAGGCCGACGGGCAGACCATCTATGAGGCGAAGGACCTGAAGGTCGGCCTGTTCAAGGCCGAGGCCGCCGCGGCCTGAGCCTCGGAGGTCGCCTTTACCCCCGGCGTCGCGACGCGGCGCGTCAACCTGATCCGGCTCGCGTCCTGCGCAAGGCGCTGCGGACGCCCGGCCGTTACGGAATTGGAGGCTCCCCATGAGGCGCGTCGTCGTCACCGGCATGGGAATCGTGTCGTCTATCGGAAACTCCACGCAGGAGGTCGTCGCCTCCCTGCGCGAGGCGAAATCCGGCATCACCCGCGCTGAGCAGTTCGCGGCCCATGGCTTCAAGTGCCAGGTTCAGGGCGCGCCGACGCTCGATCCGGCCGAGGTGGTCGACCGTCGCGCCATGCGCTTCCATGGCGGCGGCTCCGGCTGGAACCACGTCGCCATGGACCAGGCGATCCGGGACGCAGGGCTCGAGGAGAGCGACATCTCCGACGAGATGACCGGCATCATCATGGGCTCCGGCGGCCCATCGACCAAGGTCGTGGTGGAGGCCGCGGACATCACCCGCGAGAAGGGCGGCCCGAAGCGCATCGGCCCCTTCGCGGTGCCGAAGGCGATGTCCTCGACCGCGTCTGCGACGCTCGCGACCTGGTTCAAGATCAAGGGCGTGAACTACTCGATCTCCTCCGCCTGCGCGACGTCGAGCCATTGCATCGGCAACGCCGCCGAGATGATCCAGTACGGCAAGCAGGACGTGATGTTCGCCGGCGGCTGCGAGGAGCTCGACTGGACGCTCTCCGACATGTTCGACGCCATGGGCGCCATGTCGAGCAAGTTCAACGACACGCCGGCGACCGCCTCGCGGGCCTATGACAAGAACCGCGACGGCTTCGTCATCGCCGGCGGCGCCGGGGTGCTGGTGCTGGAGGAGTACGAGCGGGCCAAGGCGCGCGGCGCCAAGATCTACGCCGAACTCACCGGCTACGGCGCGACGTCGGACGGCTACGACATGGTCGCCCCCTCGGGCGAGGGCGCGGTGCGCTGCATGCGCCAGGCGATGAAGACCGCCCGCAATCCGATCGACTACGTCAATCCGCACGCGACCTCGACCCCTGTCGGCGACGCCAAGGAGATCGAGGCTTTGCGCGCGGTGTTCGGGGACAAGTGCCCGCCGATCTCCGGCACCAAGTCGCTCACGGGCCATTCGCTCGGCGCGGCCGGCGTGCAGGAGGCGATCTACTCCCTGCTGATGATGCAGGGCGGCTTCATGGCCGAGAGCGCGCACATCGAGGAGCTCGATCCGGCTTTCGCCGACATGCCGATCCTGCGCGAGCGGACCGACAAGACGCTGAACGCCGTGATGTCGAACTCCTTCGGCTTCGGCGGCACCAACGCCACGCTGGTGTTCGAGCGGGTGTGACCCTTCTTGCGTCGGCGGATCGGATCCGTCGACGCCGAACCTAAAACGCCTCGTCAGCCCCGGCTTGTCCGGGGGATCCGGCCGGGGCATAGGGCGCTTAACTTGCGATCGCGGTGCGAAGCGGCGCTCTGGATCCCCCGGACAAGCCGAGGGATGAAGGCCGAGGGTGTCCGACCGGGCGCTGTCCGTCCAACGTAACGGAGGAGACCGGAATGGTCGCCGGACTTCTTTCAGGCAAGCGCGCCCTCGTCATGGGCGTCGCCAACGACCACTCGATCGCCTGGGGCTGCGCCAAGGCGCTAGCGCAAGCCGGCGCGGAAATCGCCTTCACCTACCAAGGCGACGCACTTGGCAAGCGCGTGCGACCGCTGGCGGAGACCCTCGGCTCAGATCTCGTGCTGCCCTGCGACGTGGAGGACATCGCCTCGGTGGACGCCGTCTTCGCCGCGCTCAAGGAGCGGTGGGGCGGGCTCGACCTGCTGGTCCACGCCATCGGCTTCTCCAACAAGAACGAGCTGAAGGGCCGCTACGCCGACACCAGCCGCGAGAACTTCTCGCGCACCATGGTGATCTCGGCCTTCTCCTTCACGGAGGTCGCGAAGCGCGCCGCCGAGCTGATGACCGACGGCGGTTCGATGATCACGCTCACCTACGGCGGCGCGACTCGCGTCATGCCGAACTACAACGTCATGGGCGTCGCCAAGGCGGCGCTGGAAGCGAGCGTGCGCTACCTCGCCGCCGACTACGGCCCGCAGGGAATCCGCGTCAACGCGATCTCCGCCGGGCCGGTGCGGACGCTCGCGGGCGCCGGCATTTCCGATGCGCGGCTGATGTACGAGTACCAGCGCCGCCACGCGCCGTTGCGCCGCCCGATCACCATCGAGGACGTCGGCGGCGCGGCGCTCTACCTGCTCTCCGATCTCGCGTCCGGCGTCACGGGTGAGATCCACTTCGTGGACGCCGGCTACAATGTCATCTCGATGCCGC
Source organism: Methylopila sp. Yamaguchi (assembly GCF_002897035.1). Taxonomy (GTDB): domain Bacteria; phylum Pseudomonadota; class Alphaproteobacteria; order Rhizobiales; family Methylopilaceae; genus Methylopila. The sequence continues at coordinate 13,201 of NZ_BAUX01000014.1, read as the reverse complement.
GGCCGGACAGCCTGAAGACGATCGTCGCGGCGGAAGACGCGGCGGAGAAGGCCGGCGGGTGACATCTACAAGCTCAAGGCTCGTCCGCCCTTGAGACCGAGCGAGAGCGTTTCGGAGCGATCCACGTGAGCGACATCCCGTCCGACTTCGTGGCCGCCCGTACGGACGCCTATTTCGCGAAGACGTCCGAAATCGTCGCGGCGCATGGCGACGCGCGCGTCACCTATGCGGTGTTCCTGCGCGCCGACGCCGTGGTGGCGCTCGATCGGGCGATCGCCTTCCTCGAGGACGTCTATCCCGCCGACGCCGCGATCCCGCTGACGCTCGACCGTACGGCGCCGGAGGGCGCCGCGCTCGCGCCGGGCAAGCCGATGCTCTACGTGACCGGGTCGCTGGCCGCTCTCTCGCCGATCGAAACGCTGCTGCTGCAGCGGATCGGCTTCGCCTGCGTGTCGGCGTTCAACGCCTTCTCCATGGCGCTCGCGCTGCCGGACTGCGCCTTCCTCGCCATGGAGGCGCGCCACACCACCGGCGATGACATGCACCTCGCCTGCTCCTACGGCGCGAGCGTCGGGTCGCGCACCGCGCAGCTGATGGGCGCGAAGGGCTTCGTCGGCACCTCCACCGACCTCGCCGCGCCGCTCTATGGAACGTCCCGAGGGCTTGGCACCATGCCGCACTCGCTGATCGGCTACGCCAAGGCGCGGATGCTGAGAGACGGCCGCGACCCAACGGTGGAGAGCGCGACGCTTGAGGCCGCCAAGCTCTACGTCGCGCAGTTTCCGGACGAGCCCGGCATCACGGCGCTCGTCGACTACGACGGCCGCGAGGTGACCGACGCGCTCGCCATCTGCCGCTGGTTCTACGCGCCCGGCGGCCCCGCTGAGGCCGGGAAGACGCTGAGCTTCCGGCTCGACACCCACGGCGGCCGTCACCTCGAAGGGCTGGACTGGGACGAGAGCGTCCGAACGCTGCTCAAATGGACCCACCGGCACACGCCGGGCGAGGTGGCGAAGCTCGCGCTGCAGGGCTTCGATCTGGCCGAGCTCGACGGCCTTTCCGCCGACGAGATCCGCGACAAGGTCCTGTTCGGAACGGGGGTGACGGCCGCGGCCGTGATCTTCTTCCGCAAGGCCCTCGACGACGCCGGCTTCAAGCAGCCAAAAATCGTCGCCTCCTCCGGCTTCGACACGCTGAAGTGCCGCGTGTTCGGCAATCTCTCGGCGCCGGTCGACGTGGTCGGCACCGGCTCCTTCCTGCCGTCCAAGCTCTCGCGCACCTACGCCACCGCCGACATCGTGCGCTACGACCTGCCGGAAGCCGACGGCGGCTGGCGCCGCTTCGATCTGGTGAAGGTCGGCCGCGAGTTTCTGAAGATCAGCTAGGCCCCCGCCGGCGTGGACGCCGGCGGCGGGCCGTGGCTTGCTGGCGTTTATGGACATCAGCAAGCCCGCCGCCCGCCTCGCCGAAAAGCTGAAGCCGCAGGGCGACGCGCGCAAACACACGCGGCTGGAGGACGCCGTCGCCTTCTGCATCGCGGTGGTGCTGATCGGTCTCGGCTTGGCGCTGCTGCAGGCGGCGGGACTCGCCACCGGCGGCGTCGCCGGCATCGCGCTGATCCTGCACTTCGCCCTGGGATGGCCGACGGGCGTGCTGTTCCTGCTGGTCAACCTCCCGTTCTACGCGCTCGTCTACCGGACGATGGGGGCCGAGTTCACCCTAAAGACCCTGATCGTCAACGCGATGCTCGCCGGGTTCGGAGCGCTGGCCCCGCACGTCTTCGCCCTGCAGTCCAAGAGCGGCGTGTTCGCGGCCCTCGCCGGTGGCGTTCTGCTGGGCATGGGCGTACTCGCCCTCGCCCGCCACAAGGCGAGCGTCGGCGGCACGAGCGCGCTTGCGCTCTACGCCCAGGAGCGCGGCTGGCTGCGGGCCGGCCACGTCCAGGCCCTGACCGACTTTCTGGTGCTCGCCGCGGCCGCGACGGTGCTCGACCTCGAGCATCTTGCGCTCTCGGTGCTGAGCGCGCTGACGCTGAGCGTGGTGCTGGTCTTGAATCACAAGCCCGGCCGCTACGCAGGCTTCTGACCGGCGCTTTTTTTGCGCCCCGTCGGGATTAAACCCTCGGCCGGCTCCGTAAACGCATCATGACCACATCGAAGCGCGGGTTTGACGTGACCGGGGAGCTTGGCCCCATGCGTCGCTACGCCCGGGCTTTGGCGGGGTCCCATGGCGACGCGGACGATCTGGTGCAGGAAGCGCTGGCGCGCGCCCTCGAACGGCGCGCAAGCTTCCGCTCGGACATGGCCTTGCGGCCCTGGCTGCTGGCGATTCTGCACAACGTGTTTGTGGACGGGGTCCGCCGCCGCCGTGCGGAGTTGACCCGGCTCGAAGTGAGCGAGGCGGTGGCGACCGCGCTCGACGCGCCGCAGGAACACGCCGTGCGCCTCGCCGAGGTGCGCGCGCGGTTCGACGCCCTTCCCGAGGATCAGCGCGCGGCGCTGCACCTCGTGGCGATAGAGGGCCTTTCCTACCAGGACGCCGCCACCGCGATCGGGGCGCCCGTTGGGACATTGATGTCGCGGCTTGGCCGCGCGCGCGCCGCGCTGCGGGCGCCGGAGGCCGTCGCGTCTCCGGGCCCCGCTCGCCTGCGGCTCGTTGGAGGTTCGGATGATCAACACTGACGACGACCGGGTGTCCGAGGCCGATCTCGACGCCTATGTGGACGAGCAATTGCCCGCCAGCCGGCGCGTGGAGGTGGAGGGCCATCTCGCGCGCCACCCCGCCCTCGCCAGCCGAGTAATGGCGGATCTCCGCGCGCGCGACGAGCTGAGGCTCGCCTTCGCGAGCGTCCCTGGCCCCACCGACAGGTCTCTCGCCGCTGCGCGGCGCCTGCAGCGGGCAGCGTGGCTGGACACGCGGTTCTTGGGCTTCCGGCGCGCCGCGGCCGTTCTGTTTCTGGTCGGCGCGGGCTGGGTCGCGAACGAGCAGCTGGACAATCTGCTCGTCAGCAAGGTCTCGGCGTCGACGCAGCCCCCGACCTTCGTGACCGAAGCGGTGATGGCGCACCGCACCGCGCTGCTGCGGGGCGAGATGCGGTCCCAGATCGAGGCGCCGGACTACGATCCGGACGAAGTGCGGTCCGCCACCGCGATCGTCATGCCGCGGCTGCCCTCCGGCTGGAAGGCGCTCGACGTCCAGGTTTTTCCATCCACCTACGGGCCGAGCGTGCAGATGACGCTCGCGACCGAGCCCTTCGGTGTCGTCTCGCTCTACGCCTCCCGCCCGGGCGACCGGCGCACCGAGCCCGCCGCCCTAGCTCAGACGGACGGCGCGACCGCCGCCTTCTGGCGCAAGAGCGAGGTCGGCTATGTCCTGGTGGCGAATCCCGGCGTGGACGCCGGCGACCTCGTCGAGGTCGCGGGCGATCTGGCGCGGCGTCGCAAATGAGGTGTGACGTCATCGCCCTTCGCCGCGGCGCGACGGCGCCGAAGCCGGAGCGGCCGGCCGCCTGCACCTCGCGCCTGCGCGACGCGCTGTGCGCCGGCCGGGTTGACGAGTTCATCGAGGAAACGCTCGTCGAAACGGCGCCCCCGCGCGCCAAGGGCAACGTCGTCGGGCTGCTGCGGGCGATGGGCGGCCGCGTGTCTTCGCCGCTGTCCTCAATCAGGCGGCTGGCCCCGCGCGACGGCGGGGCGCCCCGCTCCGACGACTAAACGCGGTCAGCTCTGCGGGACAAGCGCGGTGGCGGCCTGCGCCGGCCCCGCGACGGCGGGGCGCGCGGCGGCGAGCGCCGCTTTCAGCGCTTCGGCGTCGTACGGCTTCCGCAACAGAAGCGGCGCTTCGCCGTCGACCTCGGGCGCGACGTCGCTGCCGGTCGCGAAGATCACGCCGACGCCGGGCCGCAGTTCGCGCGCGCGCGCCGCGAAGGCTCCGCCCGAGACGCCGGGCAGCCCGAGATCCGTCATCAGCACATCGACGGGCATGGTTTGAAGCGCCGCGTCCGCCTCTTCCGCGCTGCCGGCCTCAACGACGATGTGGCCGAGGCCCTGGAGCATCTCCGCCGCGTTCGCGCGGATCACGGGGTCGTCCTCGACCAGCAGGACGGTCAAGGGCGCGGCGTCGGCGACGGCGCCCGCGGGCTCAGTCGCAGTCGTATCCGGCGCAGTGACGGACTCCACGGCCTGCGCCCGCTGGGCCTGGTTCGCCAGCACGTGCCGGATCTTCCGCGCCAACGCCTCGCGGGCGTAGGGCTTCGACAGCAGCTCGACGCCGGCGTCGAGCCGGCCGCCGTGCACGATCGAATTTTCGGTGTAGCCCGAGGTGAACAGCACGGCGAGGTTCGGCAGACGCAGGCGCGCCCTTCGCGCGAGTTCGGGGCTCTTCAAGGGTCCCGGCATCACGACGTCGGTGAACAGCAGGTCGATCGGGACGCCGCTCTCGACGACGCTCAGCGCGCTTGCCGCGTCCTTGGCGGTCAGCACGTGGTAGCCGAGATCGGCGAGCGTTTCGACGACCGTGGCGCGGACTTCCTCGTCGTCCTCCGCCACGAGAATCGTCTCGGTTCCGCCCCGCGCCGGGGTCGCGTCCGGGACGGCCCGCACGTCTTCGACCTCGTCCGCCCGCGGCAGATACAGCTTCACGGCGGTCCCGAGGCCCGGCTCGCTGTAGAGCTTGATGTGGCCGCCCGACTGCTTGACGAAGCCATAGACCATCGACAGCCCGAGCCCGGTTCCCTTGCCCTCCGGCTTTGTCGAGAAGAACGGCTCGAACACCTGCTCCAGCACCTCCGGCGTCATGCCGGAGCCGGTGTCGCTGACGGCGACCATCACGTACTCGCCCGGCGTCGCCTCGTCGTGGCGCCGGGCGTAGTCCGCGTCGAGGACCACGTTGCCAGCCTCGATCATCAGCTTGCCTGCGCCGTCCATGGCGTCGCGGGCGTTGATGGCGAGGTTCAGGATCGCGGTCTCGATCTGTGTGGGGTCGATCAAGGTGTTCCAGAGATCGGCGCTCGCGATGGTCTCGATCTCGATGGACTCGCCGATCGAGCGCCGCAGCATGTCGTCCATGCCTGCGATCAGACGGCCGACGTTCACCACCTTCGGCGCCAGGGGCTGCCGTCGGCCGAAGGCCAGGAGTTGGCTCGCCAGCTTCGCGCCGCGCGACACGCCCGCGAGCGCGTTCGCGAGCCGCCGCTCGGCGCGCTCGTTGCCCTCCAGGTCCTTCGTCAGCAGCTGCAGATTGCCGGAGATCACCTGGAGCAGATTGTTGAAATCATGCGCGACGCCTCCGGTGAGCTTCCCGATCGTCTCCATCTTTTGCGCCTGCTGAAGCGCCCGCTCGGCCAGCCTCCGGTCGGCGATCTCGGACGCGACTTTCGCTTCGAGCGTTTCGTTGAGCTGCCGCAGCTGATCCTCAGCCCGCGCCCGGTGCCGCAGCTGCCGTTCGAGCTCCGCGAACAGGCGCGCGTTGTCGATCGCGACCGCGGCCTGACCCGCGAGGCTGAGCAGGCTTGCCTCCGCCGTCACGTCGAACCACCTAGGCTCGCTATGACCAAAGAGCAGCGCGCCGATCCCCTCCCCGGACCGGGACTTCACGGGCACCGCGAGATAGCTGCGCATCGGGAAGTCCCCGTCCGGCAAGCCGGCCTCGGGAGCGTTCAAGCCGGAGCGCGGATCCCGCGCGACGTCGTCCGCCCGCACGACGGTCTCGCCGCTGAAGGCCGGAGCGAACAGCGCGGTGTTCCAAGGCTTAGGAAAGCGCGCGAAGGTGTCGGGGTCCGCCCCGGACAGCGCGTAGAGCCTGCATCCCTCGGCGCGCTCGTCCTTGGTGTTGTAGAAGAACGCGCCGAACTCCGCTCCGGTGAGAGCCACCCCCGCGTCCGCGGTGGTCTGGGCGACGCGCCCCACGTCGAGTTCTGACGTGATGGCGACGCCCGCGCGGTTGACCGTCGCCAGCGCGTCGGTGCGCGCTTTCAAGGTCGAAAGCGCCTCCCGCTCGCGTCGGGCCGCCAGCACGCCTTCGGTCACCTCGGTGGTGATGCACAGAAGGCCGTCGATCGCGCCGCCATCTCCGCGCAGCGGAGTGAACGAGAAGGTGAACCAGGTGTCGACGAGATGGCCCGCCCGCATCATCGGTATCGGCAGGTTCTCGAACAGGACCGGCTCGCCGGCCAGCACGCTCGCGACCGTGCCCCCGAACTGCGCCCAGACGTCGGACCACACCTCCGAGAACGGCCGCCCTAGGGCGCCGGGGTGTCGCTCCGGGAAGATCGGCACGTAGGCGTCGTTGTAGAGAAAGGCCAGATCCGGCCCCCAGGCCACGTACATGGACTGGCGGGACGCCAACATCGTCTCGACATGGGTTCGCAGAGCGGCGGGCCAGGCGCCGACAGGGCCGAGGCCCATCGCCTCGAAACCCGGGACGCGCAACAAGCGGCCGACGTCGCCTCCCGCGGGGGGCCAGTCAGCACCGACAGGTCCGTCGATAGAGGTCATGTGGTCCGTCATTCACGAGGCCCGCGAAGGGCCGGGGGCGCAGCAGGCTCGATCGCCGAAACGCAAGCGCCTAGGGACGCGCGTCGCGTCCCATCGGACTAGTTAGCGCCTGCGGCGCCCACTCGTCCAGATCGGGGCAACTCCCGGATAAACATGGATGTCTGCGATCCTCCACCCCGCGCCTGCGGCTTTGCGGCGGCAAGAAAAAGCCCGCCGACGTTTCCGCCGGCGGGCTGTCAATCATTGGTCGGCGGAAAGCCCGGCTTACTCGGCCGCCTCTTCGCGACGGCGACGACCGCCGCTGCGACGACCGCCCGAACGCTCCTCGCCGCCCTCGGAGGTCTCCGCCGCGGGGGCTTCGGCGCCCTCGGCGCCGCCCTTGCCCTCGAGGTCCTCGCCGGTCTCCTGGTCGACGACCTTCATGGACAGACGGGTCTTGCCGCGGTCGTCGAAGCCCATGAGCTTCACCTTGACCTTGTCGCCCTCCTTGAGGACGTCCGAGACCTTGGCGACGCGCTCGCGGCTGATCTGGCTGACATGGACGAGGCCGTCCTTGGCGCCGAAGAAGTTCACGAAGGCGCCGAACTCCACGACCTTCACGACGGTGCCGTCGTAGACCACGCCGACTTCCGGATCGGACGCGATCGAGCGGATCCAGTTGAGCGCGGCCTTGATGGCCTTGCCGTCGCTGGAGGCCACCTTCACGGTGCCGTCGTCCTCGATGTTTACCTTGGCCCCGGTCTTCTCCACGATCTCGCGGATGACCTTGCCGCCGGTGCCGATCACTTCCCGGATCTTGTCGGTCGGGATCTTGATGACCTCGATGCGCGGCGCGTACTCGCCGAGCTCGGTGCGGCCGGCCTCAATCGCCTTCGACATCTCGGTGAGGATGCCGAGACGGCCGTCCTTCGCCTGGGCGAGGGCGACCTTCATGATCTCCTCGGTGATGCCGGCGATCTTGATGTCCATCTGGAGCGCGGTGACGCCCTGATCGGTGCCGGCCACCTTAAAGTCCATGTCGCCAAGGTGATCCTCGTCGCCGAGGATGTCGGAGAGCACGGCGAACTTCTCGCCCTCGAGGATGAGGCCCATCGCGATGCCCGCGACCGGGCGCTTCAGCGGCACGCCGGCGTCCATGGCGGACAGCGAGGCGCCGCAGACGGACGCCATCGAGGACGAGCCGTTGGACTCGGTGATCTCCGACACGATGCGCAGCGTGTACGGGAACTCCGTCACTTCCGGCAGCATCGGGTGGATCGCGCGCCAGGCCAGCTTGCCGTGGCCGATCTCACGACGGCCGGGCGCGCCCATGCGGCCGGTCTCGCCCACCGAATAGGGCGGGAAGTTGTAGTGGAGCAGGAAGCGCTCCTTGTAGGTGCCGCCGAGCGAGTCGATGAACTGCTCGTCCTCGCCGGTGCCGAGCGTCGCGACCACGAGGGCCTGCGTCTCGCCGCGGGTGAAGATCGCCGAGCCGTGCGTGCGCGGCAGGACGCCGACTTCCGCAAGGATCGGGCGGACAGTCGTGAGGTCGCGGCCGTCGATGCGGATCTTGTCGTCCAGGATGCCCCAGCGGACGATCTTGGCCTCAAGCTCCTTGAACACCGCGCCAAGCTTCAGCGGATCGACCGGGTTCTCGGCGCCCTCGCCCGAAAGCGCCTCGAGCGCCTTCTTCTTGGCGGCGCCGACGGCGTCCTGGCGATCCTGCTTGCGCTTGATCTTGTAAGCGTCGCGGAGGTCGGCCTCGACCAGCTCGCGGAGCTTCGCCTCGAGCTCGGAGACGTCGGCGACCTGGTGGTCACGCGGCTCCTTGGCGGCCTTCTCGGCCAGACGGATAATGGCGTCGATCACGGGCTGGAAGCCTGCGTGGCCGAACATCACGGCGCCGAGCATGACCTCCTCGGAGAGCTCCTTGGCCTCCGACTCTACCATCAGCACCGCGTCCTGAGTGCCGGCGACCACGAGGTCGAGCGCCGAGGAGCTCATGCGGTCCTGGACCGGGTTCAGGACGTATTCGCCGTCGATATAGCCGACGCGGGCGCCGCCGATCGGGCCCATGAAGGGCACGCCCGAAAGCGTCAGCGCGGCCGAGGCGCCGATCATGCCGACGATGTCGGGGTCGTTCTCGAGGTCGTAGGACAGGACCGTGACGACGACCTGCGTGTCGTTCTTGTAGCCCTCGGCGAACAGCGGCCGGATCGGGCGGTCGATCAGGCGGGAGGTCAGCGTGTCCTTCTCGGTCGGACCACGCTCACGCTTGAAGTAGCCGCCCGGGATGCGGCCCGCGGCGTAGTACTTCTCGGTGTAGTTCACGGTCAGCGGGAAGAAGTCGACGCCGGCCTTCGGCGCCTTGGCCGAGACGGCGGTCGCGAGCACGGTGGTGTCGCCGTAGGTGACGAGGACGGCGCCGTCGGCCTGGCGGGCGACGTGTCCGGTCTCGAGCGTCAGCGTGCGGCCGGCCCACTCGATCTTTTCGCGATGGATCTCAAACATGCAAAATCATTCCTTGCGGTCTGGAACCGTCAAGGAGGCCGTCGGGCGTCGTGAAGGCCATGGGCAAGACGGCGCGGCGCTTCTCCGCAAACTCAGGCCGTCGTCTCACGACGTCGGCCGGGAAAGCGCCCTGCGATCCTGCCCCATGACGTTCGGGCCCGATGGCGTCCCGGGTCCCTTCGTTCGTGGCGTGAGCCGGCGCCCCATGCGCCGACCACCCTTATCGTCTTGGTCGCCTCGGGAGACCGCCGTCTGCGGCCTCCGCCATGCTCGTCTCACCGTCGCATGACAGGCGGATGGCGGTCGATCGGCGACCGCCCCTCAGCGTAGCGTCAGCGGCGGATGCCGAGACGCTCGATCAGGCTCTGGTACCGAGCCTGATCCTTGCCCTTCACGTAATCCAGCAGCGAACGGCGCTGGCTGACGAGCTTGAGCAGGCCCCGACGCGAATGGTTGTCCTTCGCGTGGCTCTTGAAGTGGCCGGTCAGGTTGGAGATGCGCTCGGTGAGAATCGCGACCTGGACTTCCGGCGAGCCGGTGTCGCCCTGCTTGGTGGCGTACTCGGAGACGAGCTCCTGCTTGCGTTCTGGAGTGATCGACATCGGTCTCTCTCGTTCGATCGGTTTTGGTCGTCGCCCGGCTCTCAAGGCCGCGCGATGTGGAAGATGCGTCGGGGATGAAGTTCGCCGCGTTCGATCTCGCCGAGCGCGATCAACGCGCCGTCGGTCGTCACGGAGACCGTACCTTGGAAGGTCGGGGCATCCCGTCCGCGCAGCAGCACCGGTTGCCCATTGAGCAGCCGAGCCGCCTCCGCCCGATTGACGGCGAGCGCCGGGATGTCGTCCAGCGCCGTCTCGACCGGAAGGAGAGCGTCAGCGAGACCATGCTCGCCGGCGGCACCCTGTCGCAATTGCTCCAGTTCGTCCAGTGAAATCGCGTCGTCCTCGGTGAACCCGCCGACGACGGTGCGCCTCAGCGCGGTTACGTGACCGCGAGTTCCGAGCGCCCGGCCCATGTCACGGGCGAGCGCGCGGACATAGGTGCCCTTGCCGCATTCGGCCTCGAACACCGAACGGTCCGGCGCCGAGGTTTCGACCAGCTCCAGCCGGTGCACCTCGATGGTGCGCGCCACAAGCTCGACCTCCTCGCCCTCGCGCGCGAGATCATAGGCGCGCTGACCGTCGATCTTGATCGCCGAGAACTTCGGGGGCGTCTGCTCGATCGAGCCGTGGAACGACGGCAGCAGCGCGCGGATCTGCTCAACCGTCGGCCGAACGTCCGAACTTGCGATCGCCTCGCCCTCGGCGTCGTCGGTGTCGGTCTCGACGCCCCACAGCACCTCGAAACGATAGACCTTCCGGCTGTCCATGACGAAGGGCACGGTCTTGGTCGCTTCGCCGAAGGCGATCGGCAGGATGCCGGAGGCGAGCGGATCGAGCGTGCCGGCGTGCCCCGCCTTCTTCGCTTGGTAGAGCCAGCGCGCCTTCGACACCGCATGGGTCGAGGTGACGCCGACCGGCTTGTCAAGGATCAGCCAGCCCGAAATCTCGAGTCCCTTCTTGCGGCGGCTCACCGTGCGTCCTCCGGACCGTCCGACGACCCGTCGTCCTCGTAGGCCTCGAGGTCGCGTTTCACCTCGGGCGACCGCAGCAGGGCGTCGATCTGCGCGCCGCGGTCGAAGCTCTCGTCGACGCGGAAACGGATGTCGGGCGCCGACTTCAGCTCGAGCCGCTTCACCACCAGCATGCGGATCTGTTTGCGGTTGGCGTCGAGCGCCGCCAACACCTTCGTCACGTCCTTGCCGCCCAGCGGCATGACGTAGGCGGTCGCGAGCTTGAGATCCGGCGTCATCCGCACCTCAGGCACGGTGACGACGTGCCTCTCCAGCACGGGGTCGGGGATTTCGCGCCGCTGAAGCACGTCGGCCAGCGCATGGCGCACGAGTTCGCCCACGCGGAGCATGCGTTGCGACGGGGCTTTCGAGCCCCCGGAAGAGCGGGACATTTGACTTGTTCCTCAAGCGCCTATGCGGCGGCCGGGCGACCGGCTGCGCCGTCAGGGCCGGGATCGGACCGGCCGTGAGCGGATAAACGAACGACCCGCGGCGTGAGCCGCGGGTCGCAAACGGTTCGAACGGCGAGTGCGCTTAGAGGGTGCGCTTCACTTCCGTCACGCGGTAGCACTCGATGACGTCGCCCGCGCGCATGTCCTGGTAGTTCTCGAAGGACATGCCGCACTCCGTGCCGGCGCGAACCTCCTGCACATCGTCCTTGAAGCGCTTGAGGGTCGCGAGCTTGCCTTCGTGGATGACGACGTTGTCGCGGATGAGGCGCACGCTGGCGCCCTTCTGGACCACGCCGTCGGTGACGAGACAGCCGGCGATCTTGCCGACCTTCGACACCGCGAAGATCTCGCGGATCTCGGCGTTGCCGAGGAAGTCCTCGCGCCGCTCCGGCGACAGCATCCCGGACATCGTGGACTTAATGTCGTCCACCAGGTCGTAGATGATGTTGTAGTAGCGGATCTCGGTGCCGGTGCGGTCGGCCGCGTCCCGGGCTTCTTTCAGCGCGCGGACGTTGAAGCCGAGCACAGCTGCCTTCGACGCCGCCGCCAGGATCACGTCGCTCTCGGTCACGCCGCCGACGCCCGAGAGCAGCACCCGTACACCGACCTCGTCGTTGCCGATCTTTTCGAGCGACTGCACGATCGCCTCGACCGAGCCCTGGACGTCGCCCTTGATGACCAGCGGAAGCTCTTTCCGACCGGCCGTCTTGATCTGCGACATCATCTCCTCGAGACCCGACACGCGCACCGTGGCGCGCGCGGCCGCCTGCTCGCGCTTCTGGCGCTGGCGGTAATCGGCGATCTCGCGGGCGCGGGCCTCGTTCTCGACCACGGCGAAGCGGTCGCCCGCTTCGGGCGCGCCGTTGAAGCCGAGGATCTCGACGGGGGTCGACGGCAGGGCGTTCGGGGTGGACGCGCCCTTGTCGTCGACCAGCATACGCACGCGGCCCCATTCGGAGCCGGCGACGACGATGTCGCCCTGATGAAGCGTGCCGCGCTGGACGAGCACGGTCGCGACCGGACCCCGGCCGCGGTCGAGCTTGGCCTCGATCACGACGCCTTCCGCGGCGCGGTCGGCGTTCGCCTTCAGGTCGAGGATCTCGGCCTGCAGCTGGATCACCTCCAGCAGCTTGTCGAGACCTTCGCCGGTCTTGGCCGACACCTCGACCTCCAGCGTCTCGCCGCCCAGCGACTCGACCTGGATCTCGTACTGCAACAGCTCGCTGCGGACCTTGTCGGGCTTGGCCTCGGGCTTATCGATCTTGTTGATCGCCACGATGAGCGGAACGCCGGCCGCGCGGGCATGATTGATGGCTTCAGCCGTCTGCGGCATGACGCCGTCGTCGGCCGCAACCACCAGCACCACGATATCGGTCGACTTCGCGCCGCGCTGACGCATCGCCGTGAACGCGGCGTGGCCCGGCGTGTCGATGAAAGTGATCAGACCGCCGAGCGGCGACGGCACCTGATAGGCGCCGATGTGCTGGGTGATGCCGCCGGCCTCGCCCTTCACCACCTTGGTGTGCCGAATGGCGTCGAGCAGCGACGTCTTGCCGTGATCGACGTGGCCCATGATCGTGACGACCGGCGCGCGCTGGGTCTGCGCCCCCTCGGCGTCAGGCGCGTCGAAAAGACCTTCCTCGACGTCGGACTCGGCGACCCGGCGGACCGTGTGGCCGAGATCCTCGGCGACCAGCTGCGCGGTGTCCGCGTCGATCAGGTCGGTGATCTTCTTCATGACGCCCTGCTTCATCAGCAGGCGCACCACGTCCACCGCGCGCTCCGACATGCGGTTCGCGAGTTCCTGAACGGTGATCGTCTCAGGCACCACGACCTCGCGGGCCAGCTTCTCCTTGGGCTCCTGATGGCCCTTGCCGGAGAGACGCTGCACGCGGCGGCGGTAAGACGCCACCGAACGCGTTCGGTCTTCGCCCGTCGCGCCGGTCGCCGTCGCGATGGTCAGGCGGCCGCGCTCCTTCGTCGGGGCGGCCTTGGCGCGCTCCGGCTTCGCGGGCGTGACGGGGCGAGACGGGGCGGCGCCGAGACGCCGCGGCGCGGCGCGCGCGGGCTCCTCCGGCTCGGCCATCGTCGGGCGACGCACGCCGCCGGGGGCGGCCGAGGTCGGCGCGCTCGGGCGGCGGGCCGCCGGCGAC